>CAVRJV010000001.1:0-396454 GCA_963721485.1 uncultured delta proteobacterium
TGTGGGCGATTACCGATTTCACTGCAGCTAACGGTGGCACCAAGATAGTTCCCGGCAGCCATCTGTGGCCCGCCGATCGCGCGGCGCGTCCCGACGAAGTCGTCGCGGCGGCGATGCCGGCCGGATCCGTGCTGCTCTGGATGGGCGGGACGCTGCATGGCGCCGGCGCGAATCGCACCGACGAATGGCGCTACGGCATTTTTCTCTCGTATTCGCTCGGATGGTTGCGGCAGGAAGAGAATCAGTACCTCGACGTGCCCCGCGAGATCGCGCGCACGCTTACCAAAGAGGTGCGCGACCTTGTCGGCTACAGGATGCACCTCGGGAATCGGCTATGCCGACGTACGGTGAGAAACAGCCTCGGCGGGAAGCGCTGATGGCCAAAGATTCCATATCGCGTCCGGCCCGAAACCGCGGTGCTGACCCGCGGCTTCGACCCGGAGTTGTCGGTCGGCTCGGCGCGGCCGCCGGTCTATCGCAGCTCGACCTTCGTATTTCCGAGTCCGGAGGCGGCCGAGCGCGCGTTCGGAATCGTGCTCGGCAAAATCCGTCCGCTCGGCGACGATCGTCCCGACCTGATCTATGCGCGCCTCAATCATCCCAACGCCGAAATCCTCGAGGAGCAACTGGTGCCGCTGGAGCGCGGCGCCAAGTCCGCCGCGGTTTTCAATTCCGGCATGGCGGCGATCTTCACCGTGATGCTCGCGTTCATCGAGCGCGGCGGCTCGCTCATCTATACGCAGCCGCTGTACGGCGGCACCAGCACCTGATCCACCAGGTGATCGAGCCGCTGGGCTTCGCCGCGCGCGGGGTGCCGGCGGGCGACACGAAGGCGCTGACCGACGCGATCGAGCAGGCGGACAATCTGAGCCTGGTGCTGATCGAGACGCCGGCCAATCCGACGCTGGTGATGACCGATATCGCGCAAGCGGCCGCCGCGGTTCGCCGCGGCATCCGAAGCGCCCGCTGCTCGCAGTCGACAACACTCTGCTCGGCCCGACGTTTCAGCATCCGCTCGTTGCACGGCGCCGACCTCGTGATCTACTCGGCGACCAAGTTTCTCGGCGGCTTCAGCGATCTGCTCGCGGGCGCGGTGATGGCCGCGGATCCGGAACTGATCCAGACGCTGACCGGAATGCGCGCGCTGCTCGGCAATATCCTGCAGGCCGACGAATGCTGGATGCTCGATTCGCGGCTTTCGACCGTCGCGCTGCGGATGAATCGCCAGAGCAAGAACGCGCAGCGAATCGCCGAGCAGCTCGGCGAAGCATCCGCAGATCAAGCGCGTCATCTATCCGTCGCTGTTCACCGACGCCGAGCAGATAAGGATTCGCGACGCGCAGACCGACTATCCCGGCTCGCTGCTGTCGCTGGAGGTGGAGGGCGGCAAGACCGGCGCGTTCGAATTTCTGCGCCGTCTGAAGATCGCAAAGAACGCGGTCAGCCTCGGCGGCGTCGAAACGCTCGTATGTCATCCGATGACGACGACGCACAGCGAATTGTCGCCGAGGAATTCGCGCGCGCGGGAATCACCGAATCGCTGGTGCGCATCTCGGTCGGCACCGAGCATTGGCGCGACCTGCTCGAGGAATTCACCCGCGCTCTCGGCTGACTCAAAGCCTATCAGATCAATTTAATTCCGGTGGCGGCTTCGAGTTCGGCGATCGCTTGCGGGCCGCTTTCGACTTTGATCGTCTTCATGCCCATCGCGCGGGCGGGCTTGAGATTGCCGCCGAGGTCGTCGAGATAGACGCACGCATCCGGCGTGACGCCGAGCTTCTCGCACATCATCATATAGATGCGCGGATCGGGTTTGCGGATTCCGATTTTTGACGATTCGATCAGCTCGTCGAACAGCTGCATGATTTCGCGCGAGTAGATCGAGCGCGACGACGCGGTCGCGCCGGATGCATCCGCCGGCATGTTATTGGTGATGCAGCCGGTCTTGAACCTGCTCCTGATGCGGCGCAGGGCCTCGATCATCTCGGGCCGGAAATCACCCGCCAGCAGCGCGACCACGTCGCGGCCCGGAATCTCATAGCCGAGCGTACGCGCTTCGGCCGCGAAGGCCGCATCGAAGCCGGCGAAGTCGATAGCCGAGCGCTCGAACATCGCCCATGCATTGTTTTCGTGGTTGGTGGAATTGATCTTGCGGATCATCCCGACCGGGATGCCGCTTTCGCGCTCGTAGCGCGCAAAGGCCTCGAACGGCGAAGTCGTGAAGACTCCGCCGAAATCCCAAATCACCGCTTCGATCACATGGATCTCCCGTGCGCATCGCTTTTCATTGCGCGGATCATCATTGGTAACGAATTCAGTTTCCGCAAGCAAAGCAAGCGTCGACTGCGGCGAAAGAATTTCCATTCAGCGTGTGTTTCGCGCATATTCGGCGAAGACCGAGTGGGATGACCAACCGATCAGAGGCTCAATGACCATAACCATGAAATTCAAAAGCATCCTCACCGCAATGTTGATTTGTGCGCTCGCAGCAAGCAACGCACCAGCACAAACCGCGCCGCCGTTGAAGATGACCACCGAAATCCCCGCCGATATAACAACGCCGGATAAAGTGGATACGCGCCTGGGCACGTTGAAGTTCGAGGGCGGCTACCCCGACGCGGAGACCGTCGGCAAGGTATACGACAATCTCGACTTCCAGCACGGCGTCGACGTGTTTCTCAATACAATGCAGGGTGCTTCGCTCGTGGCCCTGCGCCGCGGTTTGCGCGAGATGAATTGCGTCGATGGAACCATCGGTGTTTTCAATACCTTGATGGATTCGAAGTCGCTGTTCCTGACGGCAAACGCCGATACCGTCTACGCGATGACGTGGATCGATCTGTCGAAAGGCCCGGTTGTGATCGAAGGCCCGCCGAACAGCCTCGGCGTAGTGGACGATTTCTGGTTCCGCTACGTCGCTGACGTGGGGAATGCGGGCCCGGACAAGGGAAAGGGCGGCAAGTTCCTCTTCCTGCCGCCGGGCTACACGGGCAAAGTACCGAAGGGCTACTTTGTTTTTAAGTCGCGCACTTTCGGCAACGCATTTTTTACCCGCGGCTTCCTGGTCAATGGCGATCCCGGACCGGCCGTCGAGAGTTTCCATAAAACCATGCGGACCTATCCGTTGTCTGAGGCCGCCAACCCTCATCCAGCCAAGTTCGTGGACCTGTCGGGCAAGGCGTTTAACACGGTTGGATCCAACACCTACAGCTTCTACGAAGACGTCAACGAAGTGGTTCAGGAAGAACCAGCGGACAGCGAGGACCCGGAATTGCTCGGTCAGCTGCTGGCGATCGGGATTCAGAAGGGTAAACCCTTTGCCCCCGACGAACGCATGAAGAAGATCCTCACCGATTCGGTGGCGGTCGGCAACGCGACCGCCCGAGCGATTGAATTCCGTTCCCGGGCGAAAGAGATCTCTTACTATGCGGGAAAAGCCTGGTTCACTCCGTTTCAGGGCGGCAGCTATCTGTTCTTAAGCGATAGTGCTCGCCTGCTCGAGGCCCGCAGCATGTTTTTCTACGCCTACACCGGAGTCACGCCCGCTATGGCTCTGAAGATGGTCGGGGTGGGTTCGCAGTATGCCGTCGCTGCGGTGGATTCGGGAAGCAATTACCTTCAAGGAGAGAAGAACTACAAACTCAACATACCGGCCAACCCGCCAGCAAAGAATTTTTGGTCCATAACAGTTTACGACGCGCAAACGCGATCGATGCTTCGGACGGACCAGCAATTTCCCTCGAAGGGAAGCGGCCGACCGGGGATCCAGCAGAGCGCCGACGGTTCGTACGACCTCTACTTCGGTCCCGCGGCGCCAGCCGGCAAAGAGAGTAACTGGATCCAGACGGTTCCGGGCAGAGGCTGGTTCACCATCCTGCGCCTCTACGGTCCGCTGGAACCGTGGTTTAACAAGACCTGGCGGCCTGGTGATATCGAGCAGGTGAATTCAGGAAATCCTTAGAACGAAATTGATATGACCGTGGTCGATCTATCCGTTTCCTGACGATTGGTTGCAATGAAGGAGGTTCGCGATGAAGTCATGTAGTCGTTTTGTGCTGAGTGTGATCGCCGTGTTTGTCGTAGCGGGATGCGCGGCGACGAACGTTACCCAGCAAACACCGATAAGCAGCCCCGGGCTCGCGCGGCCCAATACGATCTGGGTCTATAACTTCATCGCGAATCCCGCCGACATGCCGCCTAATTCCTCGATCGGTGGCCAGGTCGGTGCACCGAGTACGCCTCCGACGCAGCAGGAAATCGACGAGGGCCGTCAGCTTGGGGCGCTTATCGCGCAGGAGTTGGTCGCGGACATCAACTCGATGGGACTTTCCGCAGTGCAGGCTGGCCCGGGATCATCGCCGCAGGTTGGCGACGGTGTGATTCGCGGTTATCTCGTCTCGGTACAGGGTGGGAGCGCAGTCCAGCGCTTTGTGATCGGATTCGGGGCCGGAACTTCCGAGATGGACACGGTGGTGGAAGGCTACGCCGTCACGCCGCAAGGCTGGCGCAAACTCGGGTCGGGAACGCTCACCTCCAGCGGAAACAAAACACCGGGGATGGTGGTGCCCGCCGCCGTTGCGATTGCCACTGCCAACCCGATCGGCCTGATCGTTGTCGGCGGTGCGAAAATCTACGGCGAGGCCAGCGGCAATTCCGGCCTACAAGGAAGAGCCAAGTCGACGGCTGACGAAATCGCGGCGCAGCTCAGGATCAGATCCAGGATCGCGGCTGGATCCAGTGAGCTGAGGTAGATCGCGCCGCCGAAGGGCGGTTGCATTTTGCACGAATCGCCTCCCTTTGCGCTCAGGGTCGATTCGTAGCGAGCCCATTTTTCGCCGGTGACTACGCTCGTCTGCTGCGCATCATGTTGGAAATTAAGGCATCCGACTCGCGCGTGATCGAAAGATCCAATCTATTGCTTGAACTTCGACCGATTGCGCGGGCGCGGTCCTTGCAAGATGTCGAAGTTGATACTCGTGAAACTCAAATTTCGGAGGACACAAAATTGAGCGGAAGCTCGGCACGTTTACAGGCTATCGAGGCCGTCACCACCTACCATCCCACCGCGGCGCCCCTGTCATTCTCGGACGTTTCGGCCAGTGAGTTATTCGGCTCGAACGTCTTCAACAAATCGGCGATGAAAGAGCGGCTCCCCAAGCCGGTGTTCAAATCGCTGATGAAGACGATCGAGACCGGATCGCACCTCGACCCCGCTATCGCGGATGTGGTCGCGGCGGCGATGAAGGAATGGGCGATATCCAAAGGCGCCACGCACTATGCGCACGTATTCTATCCGCTGACCGGGATCACCGCCGAGAAGCACGACAGCTTCCTGTCGCCCGACGGCGACGGCGGCGCGATCGCCGAGTTCTCGGGCAAGACCCTGACCCAGGGCGAGCCCGACGCGTCGAGCTTCCCCAACGGCGGCATCCGCAACACGTTCGAGGCGCGCGGCTACACGATGTGGGACGTGACCAGTCCCGCCTACATCCTGGAGAACCCCAACGGCACGACGCTGTGCATTCCGACCGCGTTCGTCTCGTGGACCGGCGAGGCGCTCGACAAGAAGACGCCGCTGCTGCGCTCGATGCAGGCGCTGAACAAGCACGCGCAGCGAATTCTGAAACTGTTCGGGCACACGAATCCGGCCAAAGTGGTCTCCTACGCCGGCGCCGAGCAGGAATATTTCCTGATCGACCGGCATTTCTATTTCTCGCGGCCGGATCTGCTCGGCACCGGACGGACGCTGTTTGGAGCGCCGCCGCCCAAGGGCCAGGAGTTCGAGGATCATTACTTCGGCGCGATTCCCGAGCGCGTGCTCGCCTTCATGCTCGAGGCCGAGCGCGAGCTGTTCAAGCTCGGAATTCCGGCCAAGACGCGGCACAACGAGGTGGCGCCGGGGCAGTTCGAGCTCGCGCCGGTGTTCGAGAACGGCAACCTCGCGACCGACCATCAGCAGTTGATGATGGTCACGCTGAAGCGGGTGGCCGAGAAGTACGGGATGACTTGTCTGCTGCACGAGAAGCCGTTCGCCGGCGTCAACGGTTCGGGCAAGCACGTCAACTTCTCGCTCGGCAATGCGACCCAGGGCAATCTGCTCGATCCGGGCGACAATCCGCACGCCAACGCGCAGTTCCTGGTTTTCTGCGCGGCGGTCATCCGCGCGGTCCATCGATGGTGCGGGCTGCTGCGCGCCGTCGTCGCGACCGCCTCGAACGACCATCGGCTGGGCGCCAACGAAGCTCCGCCGGCGATCATTTCGGTCTTCCTGGGTGAGCAGCTCGACGACATCTTCGACCAGGTGACCAAGGGCGGCGCCAAGAGCTCGAAGGGCGGGGAAATCGCTGAAGGTCGGCGTCGACTCGCTGCCGGTCATTCCGAAGGATGCCGGCGACCGCAACCGCACCAGTCCTTTCGCCTTCACCGGCAACCGTTTCGAATTCCGCGCGGTCGGATCGAGCCAGTCGATCGCCGGGCCGATGATCGCGATGAACACGATCGTGGCCGAGTCGCTCGACTACGTCGCGACCAAGCTCGAGAAAGCGGTCGGCGACGATCCGTCGAAACTCGAACGGCGCGATCCAGAAGGTGCTCGAAGAGATCATGGCCGAGAACGGCAGCATCGTTTACAACGGCGACGGCTACACGGAGGCATGGCACAAGGAAGCGGAAAGCCGCGGCCTGCCCAACCTGCGCTCATGCGTGGAAGCACTCCCGCTGCTCGGCAGCAAGGAAGCGACCGAGCTGTTCGCCAAGTACGGCGTGCTGACCGAGCGCGAGGCGCATGGCCGGATGGATGTAGCACCTCGAGCAATACTGCCTGGTGGTGGGGCTCGAGGCGCGGACCGTGATCGAGATGGCCAAGACGATCATTTTCCCGGCGGCGATCCGCTACCAGGGCGAGCTGGCGCAGACCTGTGCGCAATCTCAAGGCGGTCGGCTACGTGTTCGACACCGACACGCTGGACAAAGTGACCGTGCTGGTGAAGGACCTGCAGGACGGAATCGTGAAGCTCGAAGGGATGCTGGCCGAGGGCGGAGGGCACAGCAAGCTCGATCACGCCAAGCATCTGTGCAACGCGGTGCTGCCGGCGATGCTGGCGATACAGGAAGACCTGCGGACAGCTCGAGGGCATGATCGCGGACGACTTGTGGCCGTTGGCGACCTACCAGGAAATGCTCTTCATCATGTAGGCCCTGGTGGCTCCCATGAAAACCAAGGAGAAAAAGCACAAGAAGGATAAAAAGAAAGAGCCGCTGAACGGTCGTCGTCGCCGAGGGCGTGAGCGCGATCGTCGCGGCGACGCCGGCGAACGGCGCGGCGCAACGGCGTCCCGCTCGAAATTCATCACGGGGACGTCAAGGCCGAAGCTCGCAAGATCAAAAACGACGTCTACGAAAAGGAGTTGGCGCGCCTGCAGATCGAGCTCGTCAAGATGCAGAACTGGATCAAGCACAAGGGCTTGAAGGTGCTGGTCCTGTTCGAGGGGCGCGACGCGGCCGGCAAGGGCGGCGTGATCAAACGGATCACGGAGAGCCTCAATCCGCGGATTTGCCGAGTGGTCGCGCTGGGCACGCCGACCGAACGCGAGAAGACCCAGTGGTATTTTCAGCGCTACGTGGCGCAACTGCCGTCGGCCGGCGAAATGGTGCTGTTCGACCGCAGTTGGTACAACCGCGCCGGCGTCGAGCACGTGATGGGATTTTGCACGGACGAGCAATACCACGAGTTCCTGCGCAGCTGTCCGGAGTTCGAGCAGATGCTCTGCCGCTCCGGCCTGCTCATCGTGAAGTATTGGTTCTCGGTCAGTGACGACGAGCAGGAGCGGCGCTTCCAGGGCCGCATGAACGATCCCACGCGCAGTTGGAAGCTCAGCCCGATGGACATCGAGTCGCGCTCGAAGTGGGTCGAGTACTCGATGGCCAAGGACACAATGTTCCGCCACACGGATCACAAGATGGCGCCGTGGCGGGTGGTGAAGGCGGACAACAAGAAGTTGGCGCGGCTCAACTGCATTCGGCATTTGCTCAGTCTGATTCCTTACGAGGATCTGCCGCCGACTCCGTTCGCGCTCGCGCCGCGGCCGGACATGCCGACGGACTACAAGCGTCCGCCGCTGGAGGATCAGACGTTCGTGCCCGATTACTATTGAGCTGACAGGCGCAGTTCGCTGAGCCCTCGCAGCGCCATCGAGCCTCGATACTCGAGCTTGGCCTGCGCGTCCGCCAGCTTCAGGCGCGGGAATTTGTCGAGCATCTGTTCGATCGCGATCGCGCCTTCCAGCCGTGCCAGCGGTGCGCCGAGACAGAAATGGATTCCCTCGCCGAAGGACACGTGCTCGTTAGGATCGCGAGCGACGTCGAAAGTCCCCGGTTTCGGAAAGTGTGCTTCATCGCGGTTGGCCGCGGCCAGCAGGATGAACGAAAGGCTGCCTTCGGCGAATGTCGGTGCCGCCGACGTTGGTCGCGGCGGTCGGCACCCGCACCGTCATCTGGACCGGCGGGTCGTAGCGCAGCATCTCTTCGATCGCTTTGGGAATCTGGTCGCGGTTCTCGCGCAGGCGCTGTTGCTGATCGGGATGGCGGCATAGCGCGAGCAATCCGTTGCCGATTAGATTCGTGGTCGTTTCGTTGCCGGCGAGGAGCAGCAATACGACGAACGCGAGCAATTCATCTTCACTAAGTGCATCAGACTCTTCACGCGCGGCGACCAGCGCACTGATTAAGTCGTCGCCGGGGTTCGCGCTGCGTTGCTTGATCGCGTCCGCCAGGTAGCGGCGAAGTTCGTTCCTTGCTGCGATACCCGCCTCCGACGGGCCGTTCACGATATTTTCCTGCCCGAAGGAGCTGATCAGATCGTTCGACCACTGTTTGAACTGTGCGTGATCGCCCGCCGAAACTCCGAGCATTTCCGCGATCACAATCACCGGCAGTGGATTTGCCAACGCCGCCATCGCTTCGAGTTCCGATGTGGCGGCCGCACGCCTCAGCAGGTCACTGGTGATCTCGCGAACTCGCGGTTCGAGCTCGCGCACGCGCCTTGGTGTGAAGGCCTTGCTGACGAGCTTTCGCAGGCGGGAATGCACCGGGGGATCGGCGGTGAGAATCGTCGGCGCGCCGCCAAACGGATCGATACGCTGGCGAAATGGCATCTCCGGACGGCGGACGGTGAAGCGTTCGTGGTCGTGCAACACGGTGACAACGTCGTCATAGCGCGCGATGAGCGTCGTCGGCATGAACAGGTTCAGCTGGCGCGGCGCGCCTCGAGCAGCGCCGGAAGTGCGGATAGGGATTGGCGCGGAACTCGGCATCGAACGGGTTGAAGTAGAAATCTTGCTCGGGCATTGGCGCCTCCTGGGTAATTGATTGTATGTGAAACTCACCTTGAGTTTCACGCTTCCTTGAGTGAGCACTGACGTTGGTGCTTTAATCGGCTCCCTCGGGCATCCCGCAGCTTAGCCAATAGAGGTACAGTCATGGCTTACGCACCTGACAATCGGCCGATGTATGACGCCGACAGCCATATCATGGAGTTGCCGGATTTTTTGCAGAAATATGCCGACCCGGAGCTGCGCGCCGACATCCCAGCCGTGAGCTACAGCGCTTCGCTCGTCACCGATGAGGAAGTGGCGGAGATCATGGCGCGCGGCGGACGGCATAGCGCGGAGCACGTTGCCGAGATGATCGCGTGGGGCGACAGCTTGATCGAGCGGTCGAAGGAGATCCAGGCGCTGGGCGCGTTCGACGGCGCGCGAGCGATCGAAAGCGATGGATATGCTCGGCTTCAAGAAGCAGCTCGTGTTCGCGACGCATAGCGTGACGATGCCGTTTTCGCCGAGTTCGAAGATTACGCCGAAGCTGCGCTATGGCGCGGCGCGCGCGCACAATCGGCACATGGCGGAATTTTGCGCGCATGACTCGCGCCTGATGGGCGTCGCGATCGCGCCGCTGGACGAGCCGGAGTTCGCGCTCGAGGAACTCGAGTTCGCGCTGAAGAGCGGCGCCAGGGCAATCTGGGTGCCGCATCATGCGTGCCGGCGGCAGGTCGCCCGGTCATGTCGAGTTCGATCCTTTCTGGGCACGGCTGGTGGAGTCGGACACTCCATTCGTGATGCACGTCGGCGGATCGCCGCTGCAGCTCGACAAGGCGTGGATCAACAATGGGCGTCCGCCGGTCAAAGACTGGATGGGTGGCGGCGAAAATCTTCGCACCAAGGACATGGCGGTGCTGCACCAGGGGCCGGAGACCTTCCTTTCGATGATGTTGATCGACGGCGTGTTTGAGCGGCACCCAAACTGCGCGGCGCATGCGTCGAGCTGGGCGCAGGATGGGTGCCGGCGATGCTCGTGCGACTGGACTGGACGGTGAAGATTTGGAGCAGGACGGATGCGAACCTCGCGCGGTTCACGCGCAAGCCGTCGGAACAGATCACGCAGCAGTTGGCCTTCACGCCGTTCGTGTTCGAGGACGTCGGCGCGCTGATCGATCAATCAAGTCCCGACCTGTACCTTTTCTCGACCGACTACCCGCACACCGAGGGCGGCCGCAACCCGATCGCCCGCTTCGAGACCTCGCTCGGCGATCGCCCCGCGGCGATCCGCGATCGCTTCTACTCAGAGAATTTTCTCCGCATATTTCCCGAAGCGCGCGCAGCGTAACTCCGGCACAAATCTCGATTCGACGAAATAAATTTCATCCCACTGATTCAGCGGCGGCGGACCCTTCCAAGTCCGCCGCCGCCTTTTGATTCGACTCGATCAGGCTTCAACGCGGCTCGGGCGCAGGCCGAGAAGCGAAGGCGAGTTGCGAACGCATTCGCGGAGCACGCCAAAATAGCTGCGCGTCATGTGCACTGAATCTTTGAACTCCGACTTCGACATCAACACGCGGTGCAGTTCGCGGCAAACGATAGAACGGCACGCTCGGGTAGAAGTGATGCTCGATGTGGTAGTTGACGTTCTTTGGCGCGACGAATACGTGCTCGAGTATCGACGCGCGCGTGGAACGGGTCTGCGCGTAAGCGTGGGCGCGTCCTTCGATGGCGGAATGCTCGGCGATGCTGCGGATGCGAAAGATCACGGTCATCCAGGTGAACAGCGGCACAAACCAGTACATCAGGAGCAGGTGGAGCGCGCCGAACCACGCGAGGATCGCGATCGCCGCCGCATAGAAACCGTATCGCGCGACGAGAAATCCGCGGCTCACGCCCGTGTCTTTCGAGAGAAGCATCAACGCCAGCCTGAGATAGTAGATAGCGCCGAGGCCCGACAAATCGCGAAGTATCAACAATGCAAGGCGGACTGGATGCTTCGGAAAAACCCAGGTCGAGTCGCCCTGGCGGCGCGCCCAATCGGGATCCTGCGCCGGTATTCAGATAACGATGATGCGCGAAATGGTTTCTGCGGTAAGCGCGCGCCGAGATCAGGTTCGGCCATGCAAGCACGATCTCCGCGGTCCAGTCGTTTAGCCGTCGGCCGCGAAACAGCCGGTGGTGAACGCCGTCGTGCATCAGGATGAGCAGTGCGTGCTGCCGCGCTCCGATGAACGCAACTGTCAGCAGGTACACGAAGAAGTTGAAATGCCGCTGGCATAGATAGATCGCGGCAAGTATCAGCGTCCACTCGGCGACGATATGAAAGGTACTGCGAAGCGGGCTCAACGACCGACAAATCGCGCAGCTCCTCCTTGGTGAGCTTGACCGGAATGTTGCCGTCAAAATCGTCCGACGGGCGCTCCTGCGCCTTGCGATCTTTTGCGAGATCGATGTTCATTGATTATTCCTCGGTTGAGCGAATCCGCATGATCGGCGCGGATTCGGATAGAAAGAACGTTGTGGACAGCCCCCCGGATTCGTCGAAGATCGAATTCAGAGCTGTGCGTTTGCGGTCTGCCGTTTCGCCAAGTCCAGGAAGATAGCGATTTGCCGCCGGCCGCAGCCGATCGGAATTGTCGAAGCCGGATAGTGCGATAGTCGTCCGGCGGTTTCGATCTTCAACCGATGGACGTTCGACAGTCAGTCTCGCGAGCGCTTCACCTTCGAGGATCATGGGCTGAACCCACAGCCGGCCCTGGTCGGGCCCTTCGAGGTACGGATATTCGACCGGGCCTGCCCGCGTTGACGAAACCCATCGCCGTGTAGAACCCGCCGTGATCGGAACTCCCAACGGCCAGATAGACCAGCACTGCGCGGGGATTGCGTCGAACGACCTGAACCGCGATACCGCGCCATGCATGCATCCCGGCGCCTCGCGACAGCGACCAATGGTCGCTGCATTCCAGTACTGATCGAGGCGCGTAATGCGAGAGGTCGGGCTCCTCGACAGCTTTGCGGGAAGTCTCGAGATCGTGAATCGCGACGCCTGCCGTCATCCGCTCGGCATGGTCGCATGTCCGTTTCGAACAGTGCGTATAGATCCGCGGAGCGCAGCCGAATCATGTTTCTCGCATGGGTATGCCCCACGTCTCTGAAGCTGGCGCCATGTCGGGCGCGCGCGTCGGCAAGGCGCGGGCGAAAACGTTTCGTTCGTTCTCTGTGGTCAAGAGGCGCATTTCCATTGGATGACTCCTTTTATTTTTGATGGGGATGCGAATGGACAAGGTGGGGGGGACCAGGCAGAGCGCGCAGGCGGGGCACGGGCGCATCTTGTGGTGGATCGGAAAGATCGGAACGGCGGCGCCGATATGTAAGAATTTGACGTTTCAGCGCGCTGAAATCTGGAAGCACGATCATTGAATGACCAGACGATTAGTCACTTTTTAACTCGATCTGATAACATACTGTCAACAACGCAGCGCCGGGATCGCCTCGAACTTCAGCGCGGTTGTCGCGATCAGTGCTGATTTTTCTTTGGGGCGGTGTTGTGCTATGGGAATTTGTAGTGTGCCCTAGACAGCGATTCTGCGTTTTTACAGATTCGGGTCAGGTCCGCCGGGGGGGTCGTGATTAACAAAGCAGCCAAAAAAGGTGCGACCAATTTCGACCGGTTGGCCACGGAGGTGTTCGCGGCGAGCGGGGGATCGCATACTTCGTCGGCGTCCTCGCGCAGTGCGATCGAAGAGATTCGGTTTCTTGACCAGCACGACTATGCGGGCCCTCTGCGCAGGTCGTTGGGCCGTTCCGAGGTTCGACAGATAGTTGCCGAAGCCAGGAGCACCGTGTGGCCGCAATTGAACGAGGAATCCCTGCAGCTGGTTTCGCCGAAGGAGTTCACGCGGCGCTGGTCAGGGTTGGGAGTTCAGTTTCAGCTGGCGAAGCTTGGTGGAGAGGAGGGGCTAGCGCTATTGGGGTTTTACGTGCGCGAGATCGGTCGTTCGCGATTGCCATTGATCTGCGTGAACACCGCGCATCATCCGGCGGCTATCGGTGCCGCTTTTTCTCATGAGATGGGCCATCACCTGACCAGCATGCTGTTCGATTCGCGCAAGGATCATGCACAGCTTTTGACCTACACTGCGTACGCAGAGCATCTCGACGATCCGGAAGAGCTGGCGGCCGACATTCTGGTCAGCCTCGGCGTCCTTCCGGCGGCGGTCGCGCGGAAAATTCTGATGCCCGCTAAGGGCAGAACCTCGAAATCCGGGGCAGAGAATTCCGCGGAGTCCATCTCCGGCAAGGTGATGAAATACTTTGAGAGCAAATACGGCCTGAGCTTCCGAGAGCATCTCCCCTCAAGTAAGAAGCTTCAGTACCTTGCCGCGTTGGTTCATTTCACAAAACTAAGACGCGCTCTTCTTACCCAGTACGATTTGTGAAGTGGCGGCCACCTTCACGATGAGTCGCGAGCGGCTGGCAGATTAGCACCCGCGGCCTCGCACTACCGTGGACAGCGCGACAATCGCGCGGATTCGTACTAGATCATCAGCGTGGCTGCGCCCGTGAAAACATTTCCTGAAATTCCGGACAGTCCCGCGGGACGCCAGCTCGAATGGTATCTCGGGCGAGTCAGGTCCGGCGCCGATGGCTCCGAGGCTGAGATGGCCGCGCGATGCGCTTTGAATATCGTCGTGCGCGCACCTTTTCCGTACGGCACGAAGTGATGGCGGGTGGATGGAAACGGTGCAACCAGAGCTATGGCGACTTCAGGGTGGCGTCGGTCGAGCAGGTGTCAGACTTTCACGTGGCGGCCATCCTCGAATCCGGCAGCGACAAGAAATTTCGTTTGTCATGCGAGGTCGAGCCGATCCCGCCGCATCGAATAACGGTACTTAGCCGCGAACGCGTCCTCGATTTCGACGGTGGTGTCGCGCGAGGCGACGCCTGGCCGACGCGGCCGTGCTCGCCGACATCGAGCGGCGATGCCCGATCGTGCTGAGCGACGGCGTTACGATGACGATCGAGCGCGGCGACGACTACTTTGCGTTCACGCGGCTGATGGACAACGTTCCTGGTGGCACTGGGGTTCGTCGATGGTAAACCGGCCGGCGTCAACGTGGCCGCGCTTCACACCGTGCGGGTCGGCGGGCGCGATTATCGGATTCACGCGTTCGCGCATCTGCGCATTCTCCCGGAGCATCAGAAGAAGGGACTGTGGGGCGCGATCAACCGAGTTTTCGACGAGAAGTACCCGGAGGGATCGTCGACGGCAGCACCGCGTATCCGTCGGTCGACAACGCCGCGATGCTGCGCGGCTTTGCGGGCGCGCCGCGATGGAGCATGCATCAGATTCGCGCGCAACTTCCGTGCGCTTCGCTCGCCGGGCCGCAAATCGGACGGCCGGCGACGCCGCGCGATGCGTCGCGGATCGTCGAGATTCTCAACGCGACGCACGAACGCGACGAGATGTACCTGCCGTACACGGTGGAGTCGTTCGCCGCGCGCGTCGAGCGCTCGCCGCGGGACTACAGTTGGGAGCGGGTGCGGATGACGGATCGCGCGGTCGTCGGGGTCTGGCCGGCGGGCGACACGGTGCGGTTTATAATCGAGTCGAAGGGTAGTCGCGTCGAGTCGCAGGCGCGGCCTCGCGCTGGACTGGGGATTTTTGCCGGGCGCGGAAGACGAGTTCGAAGCGCTTCTGCGAACGCAATGCGGATGGCTGGCGAATCGCGGTCTCGACCGGCTGTCGGTCTTCACCTCGGAGGCATCGGCCGGATACGAGCGCGTGCGCGCGCTGGCGAGCGAGCTGGAGCGGTACGTGGTGATTTCATTCGGCATCCCGGAGCCGCCGGGCGCCGCCACTCGCGGCTTGTACGTCGATCCGATTTACTTCTAGGATCAGCAGTCGACGCAACGGAGGAGAGGCGATATGGAACTGGCACCCAAGCGGGCTGGATTCGCGCCCGAACGAATCAATCGAATAACCGAGCATCTCGACCGGAACTACATCGCGCCGGGCAAAATCGCCGGATGCCAGACGCTGGTCGCGAGACATGGGCACGTCGCCTATTTCAAATCGCAAGGCTTGATGGACCGTGAACGCCGCAAGCCGCTGGCCGACGACACGATCTTCAGGCTCTACTCGATGACCAAGCCGATCACCTCGGTCGCGCTGATGACGCTCTTCGAGCAGGGCCACTTCCAGCTCAACGATCCGGTGTCGCGGTTCATTCCGGCGTGGCGCGATCACAAGGTGTGGGTGTCGGGCGAAGGCGCCAGCATGGAGACTGCGGCGCCGGCTCGGCCGATGACGATGCGTAACGTGCTGAGCCATACCGGCGGCCTTACCTATGGCGCCACCAATCATCCGGTTGACCGCGTCTATCGCGAGGTGGGAGTGGGGCGCGGCACGGGCGAGACGCTTGGCGGGTTCGCTGAAAAGCTCGCGAAGGTGCCGCTGCGCTATCAGCCGGGCGAGCGATGGATGTACTCGCTCTCGACCGACGTATGCGGCTACCTGGTCGAGGCGATTTCCGGCAAGCGCTTCGACCAATACTTGCAGGAGACGATATTCGATCCGCTCGACATGAAGGACACCTCGTTCATGGTGGCGCCGCGCAAGGCCGATCGTTTCGCGGCTAACTATGAGCGGCAGGCCGATAAGACTCTGAAGCTGATTGACGATCCTGAGCGGAGTAACTATCTGAAGCAGCCGACGTTCTTTTCCGGCGGCGGAGGACTGACCGGCACCACTGCCGACTACCTGCGCTTCTGCGAGATGCTGCGGCGCGGCGGCGAGTTGGACGGCGCGCGCATCCTGGGACCTCGCACGATAGAGCTGATGCATCTCAACCACCTCGCCGGCGGCAAAGATCTGAGCCAGATGGCGATTGGCGCATTCTCGGAGACCGCATACGAAGGCGTAGGCTTCGGGCTGGGATTCGCGATGACGCTGGGGCAGGTCGAAGCGGGCGCTCTAGGCGGTGGCGATTACTACTGGGGCGGCGCAGCCTCGACAATCTTCTGGGTGGATCCCAAGGAGGACTTGGTGGTGGTCTTCATGACCCAGCTAATGCCGTCGGCCACCTTCAACTTCCGCGGACAACTAAGGAACATCATCTATTCGGCGATCGTCGAGTGAGGAGTGTGATCGATGAAGGCTGCGGTCTATTATCAAAATGGCGGTCCCGAAGTTCTCAAGTACGAGGACGTTCCCGATCCCGAATGCCATCCAAAGGGCGTCGTGATTCGCGTCGAGGCTGTAAGTATCGAGGGCGGCGACACGCTCAATCGTTGGCATGGCGCGCTGTTCAGCAAGCCGCATATCGTTGGCTACCAGGCCGGCGGCGAGATCGTAGAGGTAGGATGCGGAGGTGACAGACCTCAAGGTCGGTCAGAAGGTCACCACGGTTTTTGGCGCCGGATCGCACGCCGCTCTGCGCGCAGTGCCCGCGCGCAATGCGTGGCCGGTACCGAAAGGATTCGACATCAAGCTCGCCGCCGCTATCCCAGTACCTTTCGGGACCGCCGACGATTGCCTGTTCGAGTTCGGCAGCTGAAGGCGGGGGAGACGGTGCTGGTGCAGGCGGGCGCGAGCGGTGTAGGTGTCGCGGCGATTCAACTCGCCAAGCGAGCAGGGGCGACGGTGCTGGCGACAGCGTCGAGCAACGAGCGGCTGGAACGCCTGAAGCCGCTAGGTCTCGATCATGGCATCAACTATAAGACTGATGATGTCGTGAAGTCGGTGATGAGACTCACTCATAACAGAGGGCGTCGATCTCGTAGTCGATCCTGTAGGTGGCGCGACGTTGCAAGGCAGCCTGCTTTCGCTCGCCTATCGCGGCCGGGTCTCGATGGTTGGCGCCGCCGGACGCGAGGCTATGACGGTTGATGTTTCATCGCTGATGGCGGGTAACCGTTGTTTGACGGGAGTCTTCCTCGGCGCGGAGATTGGCACCGATCGCGCGCATAACATGATCCAGCGTCTGATCGATGAAGCCGCGCGGGGAGAGTTGAAGGTAGTGATCGATAAGACCTTCCCGCTTTCTGAGGCAGCCGCCGCGCACGCCTATATCGAGAGCCGTCAGGCGGTCGGCAGAGTTCTGCTAATTCCTTAGGGTCAACAGTCTTCGCGGACTCAGTAGCGAAGAATGCCGGCGGCAGCGAAAGCAAAACCTCGTATCGAAGCGCCAACTCCGGCTGCCGCGCCTGGTCATAGGCAGGTGGTGGAAAGATTCTGCTCGCGAGGCTGCGTGCGGAAGCCGGCGGCTTGATGCTGCTAGGGCTTGCGCTCATCGTAAACGCGATATTGCTATGGCCGGAGGTTCGCATCGAGCGGGTTCCGGTCAACGACCTTAGCTTCCATATAGCCGCGTCGCAGCGCCTGGCCGATAGTCTCAGCACTGGCGACTCGTTTCTTGATCCATGGGTGTCGCAATGGGCGCTGGGATTTCCGCTTTGGCACTTCTATCAGCCGCTGCCGCACATGGTGGCGGGACTGTGGCTGACGATGACCAGTCATTTCACCTCGGCACCGGCGTCATTCGCGGTGCTCTATTATCTCCTGATGGTAGTGCTGCCCGCATCCACTTACTTTGGTGCGCGGCTGTTCGGGCTTGACCCGATAGCCGCGGGATTCGCGTCGATTCTTATCATAAGTGTGAGCGAGGTGGGCGACCTTAGCCGCTACGGGCTGTCCTACGGCGCTTACGTTCGCCGCGGATCCGGCCTATACACGCAACTGATGTCCTACAATCTGCTGATGCCGGCGCTAGGACTCGCCAACTACTCGCTCAACACCGGCAGGCGGCGAATCCTGGCGGCTTGCCTTGTTGCTGCCACGGCACTCTCCCACGTCGTCTTCGGTTACGCGGCAATTGTCTCGGTGGCAATCATGGCGCTGGTCGGTCCGCGGGGCGATCGCTCGCGGCGAGTCGTCCGCGCGGCGTCGATCCTGATTCCCGCCATTGTCATGCTCGCGTGGTTCGTCGTTCCGATGCTGCTGGCCAGCGGTGAGGCGAACCGATGCCGATGGGATGACGTTTGGAAGTTCGATTCGTGGGGCGCGAACAACATACTCCGCACATCTGCTCTCGGGGCAGTTCTTCGACGACGGCCGCATGCCGGTAATGACGCTGCGCTGCTGGCAGTCGTCGTCGATGCTTGCGCTGTTTCGTTGGAAAAGGCCGATGCCGCGACGGCTGCTGGTTCTGACCGCCGTGTGGCTTTAGATTTTCTTCGGCCGCACGACGTGGGGATATTTCATGCTCGCGCTGGGACTGCCCGGGCACATTTCACGTCAGCCGGTTCGAGTCGGTATTCGAACTGTTTGCAGTGTTGCTGATGGCGTGGGCGCTGGCCAAAGGAGTCGCGACTGCCTGGCGATTCGGCTACGCGGGCAAGCTCGTGAACTGTGATCGCGCTGGGAGCTATGGCGATCGTGATATTCACTGAGCGCGCTGAGTTACCTGCGCGAGAACAACTTAATGGGGCGATGAAAGTCTGGCGGCGATTGCTCGCGAGGGCGCCGATCTCGACGCTGCCCTTGCCGACCTTCGCGCATGATCCTGCGCGAGCGCCCGGGCCGCGTGTGGTCAGGTCCGACTGGAGCGTGGGCCGCCCATTTCAAATCGCAGGTCGCAGCCGTATTCGTTTCTCTCGCTCGCCGGATTCGACGAGCTCAGCTTTCTCTATCACAGCTTGTCGTGGAGCGCGGACGTAACGGCCGAAATCAACGAGCGCGACCCCTACCAGGCCCAGTTGTTTGCGATGCGCGCGGTGCTGGCGCCGGTGACTCAGGCGATGCCTTCCTACTTCAAGCTTCGCGCGGTTCACGGCAACCTCGCGGTCTACGAGGCCTCCAGCGAAGGTTACTTCGGCCTTGTGGATATAGGTGCGCATTATGAAGGTCCTCTAACGACTGTACTCAACCGCGACTGGAAATGGATGTAGGACCCTGGGGTGCGAGCCGGCGCGGTGGTCGCGCTAGGAGGTGATGTCAAAGGAGTGCCGGAGTGGAAGATGTTTCAGGCGCTGCCTCCGCTCGATCCGCGGTTCTCTACTCCGCGCGGAGTGGTAATTTCGGAAAGCAAGCATAACGAGACCTATAGCGCGCGATTGGCAGTCCTGCGCCCATGCTATGCGTTGCTCAAGATCACTTACTTCCCGGGACAGCAAGCCACCGTTGACGGAAAGCCCGCGCCGATATTTCGCGTGTATCCGAACTTCTGCGCGATTCCAGTCAGCCCCGGCGAACATCAAGTCGAAGTGCGTTACCATCCGGGACCTATCAAGCCGATATTGCTAATCGCCGGAATTATCCTGGTAGGATTCATCGCCCAAGCGATGCGCAAGCCGGACTATGCTGCGATGGAAGCCAGGATTGCCGCGCGACTGGCGGAATTGGCAACGCCCTGGGATACTCCGCGAACGCGGACAGCGCTTGCGCTCGCGGTTCTGATCCTGCTCTTTACGCGCGCACTATTCCGCGGCAACCTGCTCGACGGTCATGACTCGCTCGAGTATCCGCCGCGGCTGACCGAATTCGCCAGGATACTGGGTGACCATCAATTTCCGCCGATATGGGCGCCGGATCTCGGAAACGGACATGGGCAGCCGCTGTTCGAATTCGCTCCGCCGCTGATATACACGACGGCGTGGCCCTTCTTCAAAGCCGGCATGTCGCTGGCAAATTCGCTTCAATTCGGGTTGGCGATTCTGTTTGCGCTCGGCGCGATCGCGGTCTTTCTCATCGGCCGCAAGCTCTCCTTCTCTCGGATCGCTTCAGTTGGCGCGGCGGCCGCATGGCTGTTCGCCCCATACCAGGCATTGGATATCTACGTATGCGGCCGATTCGCCGAGTCGGCCGCGATTGCGGTGGCTCCTATCGCGCTGCTCGGGTTGATAGCAGCCCTTCAAAGCCCGACTGCAATCAACGTGGTGCTCGGCGCGATTGCGGTGGCGATGCTGCCGCTGGCGCACAACGCGATCGCGCTCTTGATGTTTCCGGCATTTGCGGCGCTCGTCGTGGCTCGCACCGCCGTCTCGACTCATCGCTTGAAAACAACCGCGGCCGGCGCCGCCGTGATTGTCGGCGGACTGGGACTTAGTGCGTACTTTTGGCTACCGGCGCTGTTCGAGCGCAATTTGGTCAAGACCGACCTGCTGACGACTGGTCTTCTTAATTGGACCAACTACATAATTTCGCCGTTCCAGTTGCTTTGGTCGCCATGGGGTTACGGCTACGCGGCACGCGGTCCTATGAACGGCATCTCGTATTCACTAGGGTTGGGTCACTTGGCCTTGGCAATCGCCGGACTCGTCATCGCCTTACGCGCTACGAATCTTACGCGCCGTTTTGACGCGTTAGTCTTTGCCGGCGCATCGATCGCCGCGGCACTGTTAGCGACCGATTTGTCATGGGCGATCTGGGAACGCGTCGCCACGCTGCAATACCTGGCCTACCCATGGCGCACCCTATGCGTTCCCGCGCTGTTTATGCCTTTGCTTGCGCTCTATGCGTTCGATCGCATAGGACCCCGGCCGGCATCGGCGGCTATTGTAATACTTGTGCTGCTAAACGTTGCGCACGCCCAACCGAAGGGAATCCAGAGCTATGATGACGCCTACTACGGCGCAGACTCGATTGCTCACTTAGGAATAAATACGACAACTCGCGAAGAGTATGAGCCGCGAACGGTCCTTAAGCGCCCGAGCTTCGACAGCTTCGCGCTCAGAGGCGTAGACTCAGCGCCAGTAGTGTCTCAGTTCGACGCCACCTCCGACCGGCAGTCGTTCAAGGTCGAAGCTAGCGAGC
The DNA here is from genome assembly GCA_963721485.1 of uncultured delta proteobacterium. Lineage (GTDB taxonomy): Bacteria > Desulfobacterota > Binatia > Binatales > Binataceae > Binatus. The sequence goes on from CAVRJV010000001.1 coordinate 21,130, forward strand.
CCGCCGTAATCCAGGATTCGACTTTCGACTATCCGGGATGGACGGTGTTGGTCGACGATCGCGAAGTTGCGACCTCACCGGCGCCTGAGAGTGGACTATTAACCTTCACCGTCCCCTCCGGTACGCACGACGTTCTAGTCGCGCTGCGACCCACACCTATACGTCGATGGTCCTACTATCTATCTATAGTTACAGCTGCTCTCATGGCTCTGATCATGATGTTCGCGCTGGTCGCCAGGAATCGAACGGAGACGGTCGGGAAGAGCAATCTCAAACCCGCAAGAACGCGTTCTGAGAAGAGACGCGGCCGCTAGGCTGTGAATATCTCCTCGAAGAAGGCCTTCATAGCCCTCCACGATCGCGCGTCCACTACTTTGTTGTAGCCGATGCCCGGCATCCCAATGCTGTCCGAATTCGGATTGGTGAAACTGTGCTTCGCGCCTCCATAAACGATCACCTGCCAGTCCGCCCCGGCGTTCTTCATTTCAGTCTCGAAAGCATTGACCTGCTCGAAAGGGATCATGGTGTCATCGGCGCCGGTACAAACGAGGATCTTCGCTTTGACCTTTCCAGCCTCCGCGGGTCGCTGCGTCTGCAAGCCACCATGAAAGCTGACAATCCCCTTCAGCGGTGCTCCGTCGCGAGCGAGCTCGAGTGAGAATGTACCGCCCATACAGAAACCGATCGCAGCCAACCGTCCGCCATCGGTCTGCGGTAGCGACGCGAGATGATCGAGCGCGGCACGTCCGCGTTTGCGAAGCTTCGATGGATCGGTAAACAACGGCGTCGCAAGCTTCATTGCCTCCGGCAGGGTCGCGACCTCGACTCCGTTGCCATACGGGTCGCCGGCGAAAGCGATGTAGCCCAGTTCCGCCAGCCGCTCGGCGCGCTTTTTCGCATGCTCTCCAAGCCCGAACGCTTCCGGCATCACGAGAACGCCGGGGCGTTTGCCGGATTTCTTGTCGTCGTAAGCCAGGTAGCCGCGCAAGGTAACGTTGCCGTCTTTGTATTCAACTGTCTCTGTCTTCATGGAATTCTCCGATGGTTGTGAATGAGCCGCCATCTTGCACGATCCGCGCATTTTCTGGAAGCTGCGGGTCCGTGCAATAGTTGCGAAATTGCCGTCGCCGCGCGGCGAGAGTTCTGCTAGGAGCTTGGTTTATGGCAGATCCCGATTTCACTCAGTTCAAGCTCGTGCAGAAAGGCCACTCGTTCGAGGAATTCCGCGAGGGCCAGGTCTTCGAGCATCATTGGGGCCGCACGATAAACGCCGGCGACAATTCGCTCTTCACCACCGCGACGCTCGCGCACTGCCCGCTCTACTTCAACGCCGAGTATGCGCGCGCGCACGGCCATCCCGACGTGGTGGTCAATCCGATGCTCATCGCGTGCACGGTGGTCGGCATCTCGGTCGAGGATTTGAGCGAAGCCGGCGGCCCGTTCCTCGGCATCAACGATTTGGAATTTCATCGCCCGGTTTATCCCGGCGATACGCTGACCGCGCGCAGCACCGTGGTCTCGACGCGCGAATCCGCCAGCCGCGGCAACTTCGGAATCGTCACCTGGCGCACCGAGGCGCGCAATCAACGCGACGAACTCGTCATCAGCTACGAGCGCACCAACCTCGTCGCCAAACGCAGAGGAGCGCCATTGTGAGTTACATGACCGACGAGCGGCGGATGATTCAGCAGGCGGCGCGCGACTTCGCGATGAACGAAGTTCTGCCGATCGCGAACAAGCTCGATCCCGAGCAGGGCGACATCCCGATGGCGCTGCGCGACAAGCTCGCCGAGATGGGCTACTTCGGCGTCGTAATCCCCGAGGAGTACGGCGGCCTCGGCCTCGGCGCGTTCGAGTACGTGCTGATAACCGAGGAACTCGCGCGCGCGTGGATGAGCGTCGCGAGCATCATCGCGCGCGGCAACGGACTCGGCGGCGGCTTCACGGCGGAGCAGCGGCGCGAATATCTGCCGCGGATGGCGCGCGGAGAATTCCTCGGCGCGGCGGCGCTGTCGGAGCCGGACGCGGGTTCCGATCTCGCCAACGTCTCGTGCAAGGCGACGCGCGACGGCGACGGCTGGATTCTCAACGGCACCAAGACCTGGTGCACGTTTGCCGACGGCGCGGATTTCATCTCGGTGCTGGCGCGCACCAAGCAGCCGTCCGATCCGCGCCGCCGTCACGAAGGCATCAGCCAGTTCCTCGTGCTGAAGGAGCGCGGCAAATTTCCGCCCGGGCTGACCGGCTCGCCGATTCGCAAGATCGGCTACTTCGGCTGGAAGACCTGGGAGCTGCACTTCGACAACTTCAAGCTGCCGGGCGACGCGCTGCTCGGCCGCGAGCGCGAGGACCGCGGCGAGGGCAAGGGATTTTACGGCGCCGTCAGCGGACTCGAAGTCGCGCGCGTGCATACTGCGGCGCGTGCGATCGGGCTCGCGCGCGGCGGGCTCGAAGACTCGTTGGCGTATGCGCAGAAGCGCGTCGCGTTCGGGCAGCCGATCGGAGAATTCCAGGCGATTCGATTCAAGTTGGCCGAGATGGCGACCGAGATCGAAGCCGCGCGCCAGCTGACGTACTTTGTCGCGACTGAAGTCGACAGCAAGCGGCGATGCGACAAGGAAGCTTCGATGGCGAAGCTGTTCGCCTCCGAGATGGCCGAGCGCGTCACCAGCCAGGCGCTGCAGATTCACGGCGGCTACGGCTACACCAAGGATTTCCCGCTCGAGCGCTACTGGCGCGACGCGCGCCTGACCAAGATTTTCGAGGGCACTTCCGAAATCCAGCTGCGGATCATCTCCGACCGCCTGCTGCCGAAGGTGCGAAAGTGAGCACGTCGATCTCGAAACTGACCGGCGCGGGAAATTACTTCGAAGATTTCGAGGTCGGCGCGAAAATGCGTCACGCGCGCGGCACCACCATCGGCGAAATCGAAAATCAGATGCTCACGAAGCTCGTGCTGAACACCGCCGACGGCCACTACAACGAGCATCGCATGCGCTCGACCCAATTCGGCCAGCGCCTCGTCTTCGGCCTCGTGACCGGCTCGGTATGTATCGGGCTGGCGACGCAGGACACCGGCGAAAATGCGCTCGCCGAGCTGGGCCTGACCGGAATCCGATTCACCTCGCCGGTATTTCATGGCGACACGCTGTACGCCTACAGCGAAGTGCTCGAAAAGCGCGACGCCGATCGCGCCGACGCCGGCATCGTGCGCTTCAAGCATTGGGGCACCAAGCAGGACGGCACGATCGTGTTCGAGGGCGAGCGCACGGTGCTGATCAAGCGCCGCTCGCATTGGGGCAATCGATGAACGCTCGCACCGGACCGCTCTCCGACGTGCGCGTGCTCGATCTGACGCAGGCGCTGGCCGGTCCGTTACTGCACGATGCTGCTGGCGGACCTCGGCGCCGACGTTATCAAGGTCGAGCCGCCCGCCGGCGACATGAGCCGGGGACTGGGGCCGTTTCCCGCCGATCGAAGAGGATGCGACTACGGCGGTTACTTCGCGAGCGTCAATCGCAACAAGCGCAGCATCGTGCTCGACATCAAGAGCGACGCGGACCGCGAGACGTTTTTCAGGCTCGTTGCAGACGGCGGATGCGGTCGTCGAGAATGCGAAGACCGGCGTGATGGATCGCGCGGGAATCAGCTACGAGCGGCTGCGCGAAATCAAGCCGGCGCTCGTCTATGCCGCGATTCGCGGCTTCGGCGATCCGCGCACCGGCGCGAGTCCATATGCGGATTGGCCCGCGTTCGACATCGTCGCGCAGAGCATGGGCGGGCTGGTCGCGGTCACCGGTCCGCAAGACGGCGGCGGCTTACAAAGCTGGTCCGCCGTCGGCGACATCTATCCCGGCACGCTCGCCGCGCTGGGAGTGGTATCGGCGATTCACGCGGCGCGTCGCACCGGCAAGGGACAATTTCTCGACGTGGCGATGTACGACGCGATTCTCGCGCTGTGCGAGATGATCGTTTACACCTACTCGGGCGCTGGCATTGTGCGCGAGCCGGGCGGCAACGGAACGCCGGTACTTTGTCCGTTCGACATTTTTCCGACGCGCGACGGCGCCGTCGCGATCGCGGCGCCCGGCGAGAATCATTGGAAGATTTTCTGCGACGCGATCGGCCGGCCCGAGCTCGCGACTGACGATCGCACGCGCAACGTCAACCGGCGCGTCGCCAACGCCGATTTCGTGCGCGGCATTCTGAGCGAGTGGACCGGGCCCACAGCACGCGCGAAATCGTCGAGGCGATCGGCGGCAAGGTGCCGGTCGGTCCGGTCAACACCGCCAAGGAAATTTTCGATGACCCGCATCCGAGGGCGCGCGACATGCTGGTCGAGGTTGAGCAGCCCGGCGACAATCCGCCGATCGTGCTCGCGGGATGTCCGATCAAGCTGACGGGCACGCCGTCGGGAATTTACGCGCGCGCGCCGCGCCTCGGCGAGCATACCGCGCAGGTACTGGCCGACGCGGGAATATCAATCGCACTCAAGGAGAAATCATGACGCTTCGACTAAGACGTTCCGAGCTTTCGACGCCGGCTTCGAGTCCCAAGATGATCGAGAAGGCGATGGCGACCGCGGCCGATATGGTCTTTCTTGATCTCGAAGACGCGGTCGCGCCCGCGCAGAAAGAAGCGGCGCGCAAGAACGCCGTCGATGCGCTGCGCAATCTCGATTGGGGCAAGAAGGTTCGCGCCGTCCGCGTCAACGGCGCCGACACGCATTGGGCGCATGACGACGTGATCGAAGTGGTCGAGGGCGCGGGCGACAAGCTCGACGTCATCATCGTGCCGAAGCCCAAGGCGCCGCGCGACATCTGGTTCTTCGACACGCTGCTGACGCAGCTCGAGACCAAGCTAAATCTCAAAAACAAAATCGGTCTCGAGGCGCTGATCGAAGAGAGCGCAGCGCTGGCGCGCGTCGAGGAAATTGCGGCGTCGTCGCCCCGGCTCGAAGCGCTGATCCTCGGCTTCGGCGATCTATCGGCGAGCCAGGGCATGCGCTTCGGCGTCGCGAGCGATCCGGCGCTTCGGTATCCCGGCGACATGTGGCATCACGCGCGCGTGCGGATGATCACCGCGTGCCGCGCCAACGGTATCGACGCGATCGACGGACCGTTCGGTAACTTCAGAGATCCAGACGGTTACCGGCGCGAGGCGACGTGGGCGGCGACACTCGGCGCGGTCGGCAAGTGGGCGATACATCCGAGCCAGATCGAAATTGCCAACGACGTGTTCGCGCCGACGCCGCACGAAATCGAGAACGCGCGCAAGATGTCCGAGGCCTACCAGGCCGCGACGCGCGACGGTGCAGGCGCCGCAGGCGCGGGTGGGATGCTGGTGGATGCAGTGGCTGTGCGAATCTTCGAGGGCGTGCTCGAGCGCGCGCGGTTGACGGGTCGCGCTTAGTAAAGTCACGCCTGCGCGGCGCGCGCCAAGGGGTGACCCCTTGGAACCCAAGGTTAAGTCGTTACGGACGCGGGGATCCCCGCCCTCGACGTGATCGGTGGAGCAACCGCTAAGGAGTAGAAGAAATGATTTACGAGTTGCGCGTGTATCACTGCGTCCCGGGACGCTTGCCCGCAATTATCAAGCGCTTCGGCACTATCACCTGCCGATTGTTCGAGAAGCATGGAATCAAGCAGGTCGGCTTCTGGACGGTGGCGATCGGCGAGTCCAACAACGACCTAGTCTACATGCTGCAGTGGGAATCGCTTGCCGATCGCGACAAGAAATTCGGCGCCTTTGCCGCCGATCCCGAATGGATCGAGGCGCGGGCGAAGAGCGAAGCGGACGGCGGCCCGATCGTCGCCTCGATTACCAATAGCATCCTGGTGCCGACCTCGTTCTCGGCGCTGAAGTAGACGCGGATTGAGGTCAGCGGCGCCTCAACGAGTTAAGAGATCGCACCGGATTTGCGCAGCGCATCCAAATCCGCGCCGGCGAAGCCCCAGTCGCGCAGTGCTTCCTCAGTATGCTCGCCCGGCCGCGCCGGCGGTCGCTGAATCTTGCTCGGCGTGCGCGAGAATCGCGGCGCCGGCCCCGGCTGCGTCACGCCGCCCGCCTCGATGAAAGTCCCGCGATGCTTGTTGTGCGGATGCTGAGGCGCTTCATCCATGTTGAGCACCGGCGCGAAGCAAATATCGCTGCCCTCCATTATCTTGCACCATTCGTCGCGCGTCTTCGTGCGGAAAATCGTCTTCAGCCGCTCCTTCATCGCGGGCCATTGCGAGCGATCCTGCTGATGCGGCAGTTTCTCGCCCTTCAGGCCCGACTTCCGAGCAACTCGGCATAGAACTTCGCTTCGATCGATCCGATCGCCACGTACTTGCTGTCTTTGGTTTCGTAAACTTCGTAGTAGTGAGCGCCAGTATCGAGAATGTTGTCGCCGCGTTCGTTGTTCCAGAATCCCGATAGCGTGCATGCCGTAGATCGCGGTCATCAGCGACGCCGCTCCATCGACCATCGCCGCATCGACGACTTGCCCCTTGCCTGACTTCTGCGCCTCGAGCAGACCCGCAACCACTCCCAGAGCCAGGTACAGCGCGCCGCCACCGAAATCGCCGACGAGATTCAGCGGCGGTACCGGAGCATCGCCCTTGCGTCCGAAGCTGTGCAGCGCGCCCGACAGCGCGATGTAATTGATGTCGTGGCCGGCCGCATGCGCGAGCGGTCCCTCCTGTCCCCATCCCGTCATCCGCCCGTAAATCAATTTAGGGTTGCGCTTGAGACAATCGTCGGGACCCAGGCCGAGCCGCTCGGTCACGCCGGGGCGGAAGCCTTCGATCAGTGCGTCGGCTTTCGCGACCAGCTTCAGCACAGCCTCGATCGCTTCGGGCTTTTTGAGATCGAACGCAACTGAACGGCGCCCGCGATTGAGCAGGCTGTATTTCTGATCCATCGCGATTCCGAGGCCTGCGTCGGCCACGCGATCGATTCGCAACACGTCGGCGCCCATGTCCGACAGCAACATCGCACACATTGGTCCGGGGCCGATCCCAGCCAGCTCGATGACGCGATAACCTGACAACACTCCCATGACTCTTACCTCACTCCCGACAGGCGACTACTTCAGTCCGCGAACTTTCTTGTTGGCCTCGCGCCCGAGACACTTCTGCAGCCATGCCGCCACGGTCGGCGTCGACGACAGGTCGAGCTTCATCATCGGAATCCAGCTCATCACCGCGGCCACGTTCAGGTCGGCGATCGTGAAGTTCTTGCCGAGCAGGTATTCCTTGCCCTTGAGCGATTCCTCGAGCGCGTTCAGCGGCGCCTTCAAGGCTTCGACGGCAGCCTGCGCGGCTTTCTCGTCACGATTCTCCGGGGGAGCCATGACGCGGTTGCGCAAAATCGTGAGGAGATGCGGCTCGACCTCGGTCATCGCCCAGAAGCTCCACTTGTAGGCCTCGCCGCGGCCCGCGGCATCCTGTGGCCACAGCGAATTTTTGCCATACTTGTCGGCGAGATACAGATTGATCGCCATCGATTCCCACAGCACGACGCCGTCGTCCTCGAGCACCGGCACGTGCCCATTGGGATTGAGCTTGAGATGCGCGGCAGATTTAGCGTCGGTCGTCGGCATCGGATTGTGTTCATATGCGACGCCGAGCTCTTCGAGCGCCCACAAGGACCGCGCGCTGCGCGATCGCGAAGTTCCGTGAAGTTTGGTCATTTCGGTGTCCTCCAAAGATCGCATCTTACTACCAGCAATCGGGATCCGTACAAGCCCGAAAAAAAGACGCGGCTCGATGCGGGAACGCTTTCTCCCGCCGGCGAGCCGCGCCGAATTGTCTCTCAACCGTCGATACGACGTTAGCGCCTGGGGGCTTTTGATTTGCCCTTCAACTTCACGTCGATCGGTTTCTTCTGCTTGGGATCGTCGCTGGTGATCGAAATCGAATCGTTGATCGTGCCCTTTACGACCGGCGCGTATTGAACTGTCACGGTTGCGCTCGAGTGGCCGGGAATCGTAAACGCTCCGCCGCCGCTGAGAATCGAAAATGGCGGATCGTGTTTCGGCGCGCCGACGTTGACGTGCAACGCGCCTGCGCCCGTATCCCGGATCGTGATGCTCGCAGTTGCGGTGGCGTCCGGGGCCGCACGGAAGTTCAATGTATGCGGCGACACGACGATGCGGCCGGCCGGAGTTGCAGTAGGCGTCGGCGTGGCGCTTCGAGTCGCGGTCGTGGAAGCCGTCGGCGTTGCGGACGCTGTTGGAGTGGCGGTTGCAGTTGCAGTCCGAGTTGTTGTTGCAGTCGCCGTCGGAGTTCCGGTCGAAGTCGCAGTGGCGGTCGGGGTTGCAGTCTGAGTTGCGCTGGAAGTCGCGGTGGCCGTGGTTGTTGGCGTTGCGGTCGCGGTCCGGGTCGAGGTCGCCGTGGCAGTGGCTGTCGTTGTCGTTGTCGAGGTGGCGGTCGCGGTCACTGTCGCTGTTGCCGATGCGGTCGCGGAGGCAGTGGGAGTTGCGGTTTGAGTCAATGTCGCTGTCGGTGTCGGCGTTGCAGTCTCAGTTGAAGTCGCTGTCACAGTGGCGCTTGCAGTCGAAGTCGCGGTTGGCGTTGCGGTTGAGGTCTGAGTCGAAGTTGCAGTCGCGGTGGCAGTGGGTGTCGCGGTTGCCGTCAGCGTCGAAGATGCGGTCGCGGTAGCCGAGGCTGTCGGCGTTGAGCTCGCGCTCGCGGTGGCGGTTTGAGTTGCGGACGCAGTTGCCGTCGGCGTTGCGGTCACAGAGGCGGTCGCAGTCGGAGTCGCCGTCACCGTCGCTGTAGGGGTAGGCGTGGCAGTGACGGTGCCCGTTGCTGTTGCGGTTGATGACGCCGTTGGAGTCGCCGTTCCGGTCGCGGTCGAAGTTGCGGTGGACGTAGGTGTCGCTGTGACCGTGCTGGTTCCAGTCGGCGTAGCTGTCCGAGTCGCGGTGGCTGTCGCCGTGGAGGTTGCGGTTGGAGTCGCAGTTGAGGTGGCCGTAGTCGTCGCTGTTCCTGTCGCGGTTGCGGTTCTGGTCGCCGTAGCGGTCGCGGTCGCTGTCGGTGTCACCGTGCCGGTTGCAGTCGATGTAGCAGTCTGAGTCGCAGTCGCTGTCGAGGTGGCTGTCGACGTGGCCGTCGCGGTCGCCGTGGCAGTTTTCGTTGCGGTAGCCGTGGGCGTTGCAGTCAGAGTTGCTGACGCAGTCGCCGTGGACGTAGCCGTCGCTGTGGCGGTGGCTGTCGGTGTAGCCGTCACCGTGCTGGTAGCAGTCGGTGTTGCTGTCCGAGTCGCGGTTGCTGTTGAGGTTGAGGTGGCGGTGGACGTAACCGTCGCCGTCGGTGTTGCTGTCAGCGTGCTGGTCGCTGTCGGTGTTGCAGTCTGAGTCGCAGTCGCTGTCGAGGTGGCTGTCGCCGTCGACGTTGCGGTCGAAGTGGCCGTCGCGGTCGCCGTGGCAGTTTTCGTTGCGGTAGCCGTGGGTGTTGCCGTTAGAGTTGCGGTCGCAGCCGTGGACGTAGCCGTGGCTGTGGCGGTGGCCGTCGGTGTAGCCGTCACCGTGCTGGTAGCAGTTGGTGTTGCTGTCCGAGTAGCGGTTGCTGTTGAGGTTGAGGTGGCGGTCGCTGTAGCGGTCGCAGTTTTCGTTGCAGTGGCCGTGGGCGTTGCCGTCAGAGTTGCTGACGCAGTCGCGGTGGCCGTCGGTGTTGCCGTGACCGTGCTGGTAGCAGTTGGTGTTGCAGTCTGAGTCGCGGTGGACGTGGTCGTCGCTGTTGGAGTTGCGGATCTGGTGGCCGTCGCAGTTGCGGTGGCAGTTCTCGTCGCAGTAGCCGTCGCAGTTGCAGTGGACGTTGCTGTTGCAGTTGCGGTCGCCGTAGCCGTAGCGGTCGACGTCGCTGCGGTTGACGTCGCCGTCGGAGTCGGCGTCGGACCCATCGAGCATGGAGCGACCGGCTGGTCATATCCAAGCACGCGGTTGTTGCCGGTGTCGGCGATATAAACGTCGCATGAACCGTCTACCGCGATCCCGACGGCCACCTGGATGCCGCCGAATGGCACCGGCGCGCCCAGACTGTCGGCCATGATCCCGTCGTAGTCAGGACTGTCGCCCATGAAACTTCCGCCCTGCCCGAAAACCGCGATTGCAGTGAGACTGCCTGAAAGCGATCCCGCGTTGGGGAAAACGATGGCGCGGCTGTTGACAGGATCCATCGCATACAGATTTTCGTTGGCGTCGACCGCCAAGTCGTTGAATCCGCCAAGGCCGTAATCGAGGCTCTGTGCGCTCGGGCCGGTGCCGGAGCAATCGTTGGCCTGGAAGTCGCCGGTACCGTCGGCCCCGCTCCCACAAGTGCCGAAAGCCTTGTCGGCGATCTGGTCCCCCGCGCATCCGGAGCCGTCGCTGTTGGCGGTGCATCCGCCAGCGGATCCAAGCGGATCGAGATACATCAGGACCCTTGTGATAGTGCCGCCGGCGCCTGCGTCCGCCACGAACAGGTTGCCCAGCGCATCAACTGCGAGGCCGGTCGGTGCGCTCAGGGTCGCGTCGCTGGTAGTGCTGCAGTTATTCGATTGAAAGCTGCCGCCGCAGGTGCCGAATGCCTGGTTCGCCGTTTGACTGGTCAGCGGTGAATTGTATTCGAACACCGCCTCGGGGCTGCTCAGTGAGATGTAGAGAGCGCCGTTTTTCGGATCGAATGCGACGGCCTCGGGACCGCTGAGCATATCGGCGTAGTCCGTTCCCGAGCAGACACTCTGGGTAAAGTCCCCGCAGGTGCCGAAGACTCTGTCGGCGACAGTGTCTCCGGCCGATCCGGAAGGCGTACCGGGAGGAGTCAGCCTCGGTCCCGTCCCGGGCACGAATCCCTGGAACGGATTGTCGTATTCGAGTACGCGGTTGTTGCCGCTATCGACGATATACAAGTTGCTCGAACTGTCGACCGTCATCCCGGCGGGAAGTTGCAGAGTGTCGGGACCAAGTTGGCCCGGGCCGTTGACGCCGTTGTTGCCCGCCGTGTGAAAAAAATCGGGCTGGCCGAACACCAGGTCGGCGGGTTGTCCATTGGTGAAAGTTTTCGCGTCGTACCACGCGAGCACGCGATTCTGGAAAAGTTCGTTGCCAGAACCATCGGCGACGTAGATGTGATTTGGCGTCGAGTACGGATCGACCGTGACCTGCCACGGCACATTGAATCCCTTGCCGTCGACCAGGTTATAAGTGGAAGTGTCGAATACCGCTTGACCGAGCACCGCGGACGCGGAATTGCCGGTCGCCGCAAGCGGAGCGCTGAACTTGAGCACTCGATTTCTTTCCAGGTCGGCGGCGAACACGTTGCCTGACGAGTCGATCCCGACGCCGGTGGCCTCGCTCATGCAGCTTGCCGAGATTGTGCCGCAAAACGACGTGAAGTTTTTCTGTCCGACTACTGCATTCGCTGACGGATCGATACTCGAAGCCGCCGGCGTGTTGAATTCGAGCACCCGGCTGTTACTTACATCGGCGATGTAAAGGTTGCCGCTGGTATCGAGCTTTACGTCGACCGGCACGTCCAGCGATTTTGCGGTCGGCGAGCCTGGAACTGTGTTGCTAGTGAAACTCGTTTGACCAAATACGCCGTTGGCCGAGAACGAAGTGTTGACGGGTGTGACGCCTGCGGTAAACGGCGTGTTGAATTGCAGCACACGGTTATTGCCGGCATCGGCGATATACACGTTTCCGTTGGCGTCGACACCGACGCCGCCGCCGCTCGTGCCGAAATCCTGCAGCGTGCAGAGGTTGCTCGCCGTCGGGGTGCCGCCGCCCAGATCGCAGGTCGTGGTGGTGAAGCTGCCACCCTGCCCGAACGCATAATCCGCTGTTGTATCGCCTGGATGCCCGGAGGTGCCCTGCATTCCGCCGCCGGCCAGTGGGTCCAGATAGACCACGACGCGATTGTTTAGAGAGTCCGCGACGTAGAGATCGTGCGTCGTTGGATTGACGCTGACTCCCTCCGGGGAGCACAACTCCTCGTTCGAGGTGACGGCACCCTCGCCATGAGTCCCGTTGCAACTTGTGGTCGTGAACACCGGATTGCCGGAGGTGTCGACCTGGCCGAAGACCATGTTCGCCGATAGTTGATTCTGGCACGGAGTCGTCGCCGTGCAGGTATCCCCGAGCCCGGCGTATGCGGTGTAGGGAGCGTTGTATTCGACGACGCGACTGTTTTCGAAGTCAGCGATGTACAGGTCGCCGTTGGAGTCGACCGCGACGCCGGTAGGGTCGCACAACTCGCTGGCGCTTGTCAGGGTAAAGCTTCCCGTGCCATTGCAGGTGCTGTGATACATGTCGGGTTGGCCGATCACCAAATCGGCAGGTTGCCCGTTGGCAAACGAATCGGCGTTGTTCCATCCCAGCACGCGGCTGTTCAGGCTGTCGGCAATATAGAGGTGATTAGGTGTCGAGCTCGTATCGACCGCAACGCCGTCGGCTTCCGTGATGTTGCCGATACTGCCGTCGCTGAAGTTGAATCCTGCGCCGTCAACGAAATTGGCGCTGTTGAGAGTGAATAGCGCCTGTCCCAATACTCGATCTGCGGTAATGTCGGTGGCAGCTGGTAGCGTCGTCACCAGAACCAGGGACGTCAAAAGAACGAACAGAAGCGAAGGTAGTCGCAACCACCGGGAGAAAACGCGTGGTTTGCTCAACATTTGGGAAATACCCGAACCGTAAAGAATTGCGCCACGGTACAGCAGGTTAAAGATTATTACTAGAGTTCTAAGAGTAAGTTTTTGCTACAGGAGTTAATGAATCGTCATGTATCTGGCCTTCGATGCTGCGGAGTCGCGATAGTCGTATTGGCAATGTTCGCCGCGGGATGCTTCGCGCCGAATCTGGTGCGCAAACCGCAGGATCTCGGCGGCCAGCATGTCTCGTTCACCACTTCCGACGGCGTCCTGCTGCGCGGTCATCTGTATGGCACCGGCTCAACTGGCGTGATCCTCGCGCACATGTATCCCGCCGATCAGTCCGACTGGACCGACTTCGCGCAGGTGCTTGCGGCGCACGGCTACCAGGCGCTGACTTTTGACTTCCGCGGATTCACGGAATCGGAGGGAACCTCGGGCACCGAGTATGCCGGCACCGATCTGCTGGCCGCCTACCAGTTCATGCGTCCACGCGTCTCGCGCATCTTCATCGCGGGTGCGAGTCTTGGCGCCGAGGCCGCTATCCTGGTTGCCGCGCGCGAAGATGTAGCAGGGATAATCTGCATTTCGGCGCCGACCAGCTTTGGCGGACTGGTCGTCACCGAATCGATCCGCCACGTCCGGGCGCCGATTCTGTTCGTCACGTCAGCCGATGATCCGCTGGTCGGAGAACAGCCCGAGATCCTGTATCGGTCGGCGCAAGCGCCCAAGTCGATGCAGGTCTATTCGGGTCGCGCGCACGGCACCGCGATATTGCACGGGCCGCATAGCGCGGAACTGCAGGCGTTGATGCTTCGTTTTCTCGCCGCGAACAATCCCCAGCCCGCGCCGCATTCGTGATCAGGGCTTTAGTCCGAATACGGCGACGCTGCTCGGCGTGCCGACGTAGACCTTGCCGTTCGCGATCGTCGGCGTCATGAACTTGTTGTCGGTGAATTCGTCGGCAGCCAACTTACTGCCGTTGTAAAGTTCGGTGGCGAGGTTGGTCGCGTCGTAGCCGTGCAGGGTGCCATTGGATTGGACAGCCCATACGATTGCGTTGCTCGTGCCGTTGGCGGAAATGCTCGGCGACGTTCCCGGGTAGCCATAGGTCTCGGCGGTAGTCGACGATGGCATCGCCACCAGCTTGGCCTGCGAGAATGCGAACGCCTGCAGCGGCTCGCTCACGCCGCCATAGTAAAGAGTGCCGTTGAAGTAGGCCGGCGTCGCCCATTCACCGTTGTCCAATGCTCCCGTCAGCACCTGGTAGGCGTTCAGATTGTTGTTGCTCGTCGAATTCCACTTGCCCATGTTGGTGCGATCGACAAGGTAGATGTTGCCGTCCTTGCCGGCGCCGACCGCAAGATACCTGGTCGTGCCGGTCGAGTCGGTCATATCGGGCAGCACCATCGCTCCACCTGAGCCCAAATCCGTGTCCTGGCTCGACTCGCTGACGGTGTTATAAGGCTCGAAGAAATCAGTGACGGCCAATTCACTCGAGTTCGTAAGTTTCAGGAAACCGTTGCCGAAATCATTCTTGGTCGGGAATCCACCCTTGGTGAGTGATGTGTCGAACGTGCCGTTGCCGTCGAGCAGGTAGATATTGCCCGAGCTGTCGGCCGCAGGTCCGCCGCCCGATTGCCAAATCGCACCTTCGCTGCCGTTCGGGGTGATATCCAGCACGGAAGTCTGCGCCAAAGTGTTCTGGTCGTACGACATAATCCAGCCATTGTAAGGCTGGTCATCGCAATGCGACGCCCACGTCGTGATCAGCTGGCCGTTGAGCAGCAGCAATCCCGCGCGCTCCTTGTACTGCCCCGGACTGAAAGCCGGGCCGGGGGGATACGTCGCCGTAACCGTGACCGGGCCGCCGAATTCTTCCGCGCCGGTTGTCATGTCGAGCGCGTGGATGCGCTGGAAGTAGGCGCCCGACTTTGTATTCTTGGTCATCGCGACAATGTAGATCGTGCCGTGGAGTCCCGCCGTCGGATCGATCACCGGCGTCGACGTGATACCGATCTGGGTTGGCACCTGGCTGCATCCGCGAGGATCAGAAGGAGTTTCACCACTGCCAACCACCGACACGCTCCACAGCGCCGGCGCGTTGCTATCAGCGTCGAAGGCATAGACGCTGTCATTCTCGGTGACGACGTAGAGCACGTCGCGCGTGCCCATGCCTGGGATATTCACCTGCGTCTTGATCAGCGGTTGGCCGTCGACCAATCCGTCAACCCCCAACTCGTACAACTTTCCAAATGTGGGCGAGGGATTAGTGACGTTGTTGATGTTCGCAGTCGTCAGAATGCTCTCGGTAAGATTTTGTCCGGTCCGTGCGATGTCGTTGTGGTAGGTCAGCACGTCGGTCAGGACCGCCGGCGTTGCCGTTGCCGTGGCAGTGGCGGTAGCCGCAGTTGAGGTCACAGTGGCAGTGGCGGTTCGCGTCACGGTCGGAGTTGCGGTGGCGGTGGCAGTGCGCGTCGGCGTGGCCGTTGGGGTCGGTTGCGGCTTATGTTTTTTTGCCGAGCCCGTCAGATGGACTTTGGCTGATTTTGCGCCCGCGGTCGCGTCGCTAACGACCTTGACGGTGCTCGAGAAATTGCCGGGGTCCGGCGGTGCAAACTCCACCGTGACTGTGGCAACGCTGTGCGGTTGCACCTGAAGCGCGCCCTGTCCCGACGGGATCTTGAAACTCGCGCTTCCGCTCGCGAGAGCGACGGTTACAGACAGTGCAACGCCGCCGATATTTTCGACGATGAAGGACTTCGTTTCAGATACGGTCTGGCTCGAGAGATCGATCTTGCGGAAGGTGAGAAGAGTTGGCGTCACCACCATCTTGCTGACATGCGCGCGGCGTTCGGAATCGGCACTGGTCGCCTGGGCATGCACTCTTGCGGCCAAGAGTATCGTGACTATGAACGCCGTCGTCCAAAGTGACGATGCCAACCGCAACGTACGCCGCACGATCGAGCCCTCCCTGATCCCGACTGTCCGGGTCGCCGCTGGAGAAAAGCTCCGGCCCCGCCGCTACTACAATCAGGCTACAATTTTACCAGTTCGGCGGCAGCGACAAAACTTGAAGATCATATTAGTGTGAGAGCGAGGCGTTGGCTATGGAAAAACGAAAACTTGGCAAGCAGGGACTCGAAGTATCCGAGCTGGGTCTCGGATGCATGGGGATGTCGCAGTTCTACGGCCCGCGCGACGACAATGAATCCGCCGCGACGCTCGAGCGCGCGGTCGAGCTCGGCATCACCTTCTTCGACACCGCCGACGTTTACGGCGTCGGTCATAACGAAGAGCTGGTTGGCAAGGCGCTGAAGAAATATCGCGACCGTGTCGTCATCGCGACCAAGTTCGCCAACCAGGTCCTACCCGACGGCAAGCGCGCGATCAACGGTCGTCCGGAGTACGTTAAATCCGCGTGTGACGCGTCACTCAAGCGCCTCGGCATCGACTACATCGATCTCTACTACCAGCATCGCGTCGACAAGAAAGTGCCGATCGAGGAAACCGTCGGCGCGATGGCCGAGTTGGTGCGGCAGGGAAAAGTTCGCTACCTCGGCCTGTCGGAAGCCGGCGCGAATACGATTCGCCGCGCCCACGCGACGCATCCGATAACTGCATTGCAGTCCGAGTATTCAATCTGGACCCGCGACTACGAGGACGATGTGATTCCTACTCTGCGCGAACTCGGCATCGGCTTCGTCCCGTTCAGCCCGCTCGGCCGCGGCTTCCTGAGCGGCAATCTTCGCGACCTGCCGGCCGACGACATGCGGCGCAAAGTATCGCCGCGCTTCGACGACGAGAATATGCAAAGGAACCAGCAGGTAGTCGATCGGCTCACGCAGATCGCCGCCGAGAAAAACATCACGCCGAGCCAGCTCGCGCTCGCATGGGTGCTCGCGCAGGGCCGCGACATGGTCCCGATTCCCGGCACCAAGCGTCGAACCTATCTGGAGGAGAATGTCGCGGCGACGAAGATCCAGCTATCGAAGAGCGATCTCGCGCGCATCGAGGAAGTCGCGCCCAAGGGCTTCGCCGCCGGCAGTCGCTACCACGACATGAGCACCGTCAACGTGTAGCAGCTAGCCGAAGATGCTGGCGATCGTCGTGACGACCCACATCGCGGCCATCGCCACGAAAAACGCCATAACTAACTCGTCGACGAGGCGGGACAGGGCGATCTCCGAGCGTGGGCGCCTCGTCGCATGCCGTCCGTGCTCAATCATCGTAGCCATAGCCATGTCACCTGCCTCGCTTGGTCGGTCTCAGCCGTCACCAATAAGGCGTGACAACCGACTGAACAGTTCGTTCAATCGGACGGCACGGAAGAGTTTCTCCGGCGATCAGGACAAATTTGCCGGGTTCAGCCGATAGACCTTGGCGGCGGTGCGATGGAATAGCTGCGCTTTTTCATCTTGGTTGAAGCCCGCCGCGATTTTCTTGAACGAGTTCCACAACACCGCGTACGAGCACGAAACGCGGTCGACCGGGAAGTTGCTCTCGAACATGCATCGTCGCGGGCCGAAGCTGTCGATCGTGTGCAGGTAATAGTCGCGCGTCGCGGCGACCAGTTCGTCCGAGGTCGGCGGCGTGGGCCTGCGATGCCATCCGAAGCCGTTCACCGGCATGTTGATTCCGCCGAGCTTGGCCACGACGTTGGGGCATCGCGCGAGTTCCGCGATGTTCTCTTTCCATTCGACGAGTATCTCCGCGCGCTTGCCCTCGTAAGGACCGATTCCTAGCGGCCCGCCGAAATGATCGAGGATGATCGTCGTCTCGGGAAACGCCTTAGCGAGCGCAGTTACCATCGGAAGCTGCGGATGGTACTGCCAGGCCTCGAAGGTGAGATCCAGCTCGCTCAAGCACGCGAAGCCTTCGCGAAAGTTTTTGGATTCGTACAAATCGGGCGGCGGGTTGGTGTGCGAATTTCGCACCTCGGGGCTCGCGTCGAAGCCGCCAGCATGCCGGATCCCGCGAAAGCGCACGGGCGCCGCTGCGATATGCGCCTCGAGCACGGGCAAGACCGCTTCACCCAGCGTCAAATCCGCGAAACCGACGATTCCCGCCGCGACGCGAGTCTCGCCGTATTGCCCGCTCGCGCTTTGCGCCGCGATGCCGTTGACGAACTCGGTCTCGCCGACCGGACGCATCGATTCAGGGCCGTCGGCGCGATACATCGACATGCATTCGACGAACACGGTCGCGAGCACCCGATGCCCCGACGTTGGTGTCGCGCAAAATCTCGTCGAGCATGTAGCGGCTGCCCGGATGGTCCCACAGGTGATGATGCGGATCGACGATCGGCAGTTCGGGTTCGAGCGCAGCCTCAATGACTTGCGCGAGCCACGCGTCGCGATCTTTTTCGTTGTTCGCCATGGTCATTCACCCTTGAATTTCGCGGGACGTTTCTCCAGGAATGCGCGCACGCCTTCCACGAAGTCCGCCGAGTTGCCAGCCCTGCGCTGCATCTGACGCTCCAGGTTCAACTGCTCTTCATAGGTATTGTCGGCGCTCTCCCAGTAGAGCCGCCGAATCAGGCTGAGCGCGACCGTCGGTCCACTGGCAAGGTCGCGCGCGAATTCTTTGGCTTTGCCGATCAGATCCGCATCGTCGAAGACTCGGTTGATGAGTCCCCATTCGAGCGCCTTCTCGGCCGGCAACTTCTCGCCCAACAGCGAGAGCTCCATCGCGCGCGCCTTGCCAAGGAGCCGCGGCAGAATCCACGTCGAGCCGCCGTCGGGAATCAAACCGATGCGGCGGAACGCTTGCAGGAAATACGCCGATCGCGCGCACAGCACGAGGTCGCCCATCAGCGCGAAGCTCATCCCGACGCCGGCCGCCGCGCCGTTCACCGCAGTGACGAATGGAATCGGCAACTCGCGCAGGCGTCGCAGGAACGGATGATACTGCGTTTCGAGCACCGAGCCCGCGTCCCTCGATCCGCTGGGACCGCCGCCGCTCGGCTGCAAATTGGCGCCGGCACAAAAGCCGCGGCCCGCGCCGGTCATGAGGACGCAGCGCACGCCGTTCTTCGAATCCTCGACGTGATCGAGCGCCTTCATCAGTCCGCCGAGCATCTCGGCCGAGACCGCATTCATGACTTCGGGATGATTCAGCGTCACGACACCGACCGGGCCTTCAATTTCGAGTTTTACGCGTTCGAATTCCATATAGATTTTCTCCGTTCATAGTGACGGTCACTCTGCTTCACTACCCCAACTAACATCGAGTGTGATAGCTCGACAATCGTACAGAGTGTTTTTTCGCGACGGAGAATTGAAAATGGAACCAGTGAAGAAACTCGATCGCTCGGTGAAAGGGCGCGCGGTGCTCGTGACCGGCGCCGCCAGCGGGATGGGCCGTGCCACGGCGCACCTGTTCGCGCAGGAAGGCGCGCTGGTCGCGGTCACGGATATCAACGAGGCGGGCGTCGCGCGCGTGGTCGAGGAGATCACGGCCGCCGGCGGAACTGCGCACGGATGGCGGCTCGACGTCTCCGAGCATGCCGAGATCAAGCGCGTCGTCGCGCGAGGTCGCAGCGCGCTTCGGCCGGCTCGATATCCTCGTCAACAACGCCGGCTTCGGCGGCTTCTCTCCGCTCGGCGCCGACGACTACGACCGCATCTGGGATCGCACGATCGCGGGACTGCTGACTGCGCAACAGCGGATGGTCCGCGCCGCGCTGCCGTTCATCTGCGCAAGTCCGACGCCGCGCGCATCGTCAATATCGCGTCGACCGAGGGCCTCGGCGCGACGCCCGGCGACAGTCCTTACGCGGTTGCGAAGACGGGAGTCATCGGCCTGACGCGCGCGCTGGCGGTCGATCTCGGCCCCGAAGGAATCACGGTCAACTGCATCTGCCCGGGACCGATTCGCACCGCGCTGACCGACGCGATTCCCGAAGAGCACAAGACGATTTTCGCCAAGCGCCGCACCGCGCTCAAGCGATACGGCTATCCGGAAGAAGTCGCGCATATCACGTTCAGCCTGTGCCTCCCGGCCGCTTCGTACATCACCGGCGCGATCATTCCGGTCGACGGCGGCCTGATGATCCGCAACGCATAACTGTTACAACGTGATCGCAGAGGTGTTCTCATGTCTGACGATTCAGCAAAAAAAGGAATGGAAGTGCGCACGAAGTTGTGGGGCGAGAAGGCCGCGCAGGACGGCGACGCGTTCCTGCAGAAACTTCGACGAAGGGTTCGCGACATTTCTCAACGAACAGCTGTTCGGCACCATCTGGAATCGTCCCGGCCTGCCGGTCAAGTTGCGTTCGCTGATCACGATGACCGCGCTGATGGCGCTCGGGCGCGGACCCGAGCTGCGGCTGCACATGCGCGGCGCGTTGAACCTCGGCATCCCGCCCGAGGAAATCAAGGAGCTGATCGTTCACGTCTCGCAGTACAGCGGCGTGCCGACGGCGATCGAGGCGATTCGCGCATTCACGGAAGTGACTGACGCCGCCAAAGCCCAATAGTGACGCTCGTATTCTGAGCCGGCATCCGTCGCCAAGTCTGCGCGCGGCTACTCGAGCGGACGGTTGACAACCTGCGCCAATCCGGATATTGAGAATCATTCTCATTTTCAGATTAGACGCAGGAATGACGTCAATCGTTCGCCCGCTCGCCAATACACCATACCGTTGCCGTCCCGATGTGGCTGGCGGTCACGCTCGCGTTCATCGCTGGCGCTCGGCTTCGCGCTCCGCGGCCTGGCCGGCTGCTCAACAAATTTCCGGTACCGTCACCGACACCTTGGCCGGCCGCTGGCGCAGGTGAACGCTTGAACTGCGCAACCGAAATGGCGTGCGCGGTCGCGCATACGACCACTGATCAAGCGGGGCGATTCACAATCGCTCCGGCAAGGCCGGGTATCTATTCGCTCGCGGCGTCGAAGCCGGGATTCAAGTCGGCAAACAAAATCATCCACTTTCCGCGCAATGCCGCGGAGCCAATCTCGCTGACGCTCGAGGCAAAGACTGCGCTGAAAGTTCCCGTTCAGGCCAGCCTGATTCGCGCACCCAACGGCGTCTCCTCTACCGGCGCAAACAAGTACACGGTAACCGCAAAGGATATCTCCAATCTGCCGCAGGGCGAGAACACCAACTATCACCGACGTATTGGCGCAGATGCCCGGCGTCGCGATCGATCAAAATCAGCAGATCCACATACGCAATACCGAAGGTCCGCAGTTTCAGTACCAGATAAACGGCGTGATGGTGCCGATCGATATCAATACCAATCCGCCTTTTGTCTCGATGATCAATCCGATGTTCATCAAGCAGATGAGTCTGCTCGATGGCATCCTGCCGTCGCGCTACAGCTACGCCACCGGCGGCGTGTTGAATATCCAGACGAAGGACGGATGCGAGCAGCCCGGCGGCAGTGCAAGTATGTACGGTGGGCAGCGCGACACGGTTCAGCCGAGTTTTCAGTACGGCGGATGCGACGGCAAATTCAGCTACTACGTCAGCGGGCTGTATAGCATGAGCAACAGCGCATTCAGCTCGGCCACGCCGGCGCCCGATGCTATCCATAACTCTACGATCAGGGATCAAGGATTCGGTTTCTTTGCCTATGACTGAATCCTACGACCGGCTGAGTCTTATAACCTCGGTAGCTGCCAGCAACAACGAACTGCCCAACCAGAACAATCTCGACTCCGGAGTTCTGAACTGAAAGGCGCGGGTAACTATCCGTCGGCAGATATCAATTCCTATCTCGATTTTCGCGACTATCTCGGAATATTGGCGCTGAACGGAGCGCCTGCGCCAGGACTCACTTATCAGCTCGCCTATGCGACTCCACTATATCTCGCAGGCTTCTACGCCCGACAATGTCGGCGAACTGTTGTACCAGGGCGTAGCGTCGACCGCATTCCACAGCGACTTCGATAACACTCTGCAAGGCTGACTGACCTACAAGCTTGGCGACCATTCACTTGGTGCGGGCGGCTATCTGGGTGAATACGGCGTGGAGTCCGACGATAACTCTCTCGTGTTCACATCGATGCCGACGGCGCCATGCAGACGTTCAACTGTTCCGGTTCGGGTAATCAACAATTCCAACAAGATCAACCTGCTATCCGGCATCTATCTGGAAGACACCTGGCAGATCACCGAAAAACTGCGCGTCAACGCCGGCGTCCGATGGGATCGGCTGAGCGGCTATACCGACAACAATCAGATCGATCCCACGATCAATTTCGTTTATACGCTGTGGCCCGCGACCACTCTGCACGCAGGGTTCGCTCGCTACATGCAGGTGCCGAGCTTCCAGGGAATCTCGCCGGGTGCTCCTGATGCGTTTAAAGGCACGACCGGCGTTGCCGGAACGGGAACAGTGAACCCTGAAACCGAAGACGACTATGAGTGGGACGCTGGTGTCGTTCATCAATTGACAAAAAACGTCACCCTCTCAGAAGATGCTTCTATGAGTACACGAAGCGCTACCTGGATACGGGACAGTTTGGCGACGTGCCGATTTTCGCGCCTTTCAACTACAAGCATGGTTACATCTGGGGCACGGAGACGGCGATCACCTATACCAGTGAAAATCTCTCCGCTCATGCCAGCACCACTATCGGCAGGAATATGCAGAAGGGTGTGGCGACCGGGCAATTCAACTTCGATCCCGATGAGCTCGGTTACATCAACCGTCACTACATCGTACTCGATCATCAACCGCTCTATGGCGCCGCGGGCGGGATAGCCTATCATGGAAACCGTGGGATTTCAGCGCGGATATTATCTACAGCAGCGGGCTGCGCGGGGGCTTTGCCGATCTGGAATCGCTGCCGCACGTGGTGCAGGTCAATCTCGCCGCGCAGAGAAGCTTCCACGTGCCGTCGATCGGCGAAGTAACTAACCGGATCACTCTGTTGAACATATTCGATCGCACCAACCTCATCCGGCCGGCTGAAGGTATCGGGATCTTTCAGGCCGCTTATGGTCCGAGAATAACCGTCTACGACACTCTTACGATTCCGCTTCCCGCGTTGAGCAAATAGAACCCGTCTTCGAACTACGTAACCGCAGGGCGGCTCTCAGAGCGACTGAGCAGAGCTTCGAGATGCGGGATGGCATCCTCCAGGCTGGCGTGCTTTTCGATCGCGTTGAGGAACGGATCGCGCTTCAGCCGCGACATCCGCGCGGGATCATGGTCTTGATGTTGTAGATCCGGGATCGAGCGACGGCTTCAGCTCCTTCCATGTCATCGGCGCCGAAACCGGCGCGCCGGGCATCGGGCGCACTGAAAACGGCGCGGCGATAGTCTTGCCGTGGCCGAGCTGCAGGTAGTCGATATAGACGCGGCCGTTGCGCGTGCGCGGGTTGCGATTGATCGTGGCGATGTTCGCGAATTCCGATTGACTACTACTTGCGATACTAACTCCGAAAACATCTTCGCCTGATCGTAAGTATATTTCGGCGCCAGACCCACTACTACGTGAAGACCCATTTGACCCGAGGTCTTCAGACACGGCTCCAGCCCGACTTCGCGCAGGACCGCGGCTACTTCGCGCGCGACTTCGACCGCATGGCTGGGTCGTACTGCCCTTGGGATCGATGTCGAACAGCAGCCAGTCGGGACGCTCGAGATGCTGGATGCGCGACGACCAGATGTGAATCGTGATCGCCGCGAGGTTGGCGACGTAGGCGAGCGCCTCTTCGCTGTCGAGGATGAAATATGAAATCTCGCGCTGCGAATCTTCGGAATAAATCTTCTCGGTGCGAATCCATTGCGGCGCGAACGCGGGCGCGTCCTTTTGATAGAACATCTTGCCGTCGATGCCGTCGGGAAAGCGCGTGAGCATGACCGGCCGATCTTTCAGGTACGGCAGCATCCATTTCGAAATCGCGCGATAGTACTCGACCAGGTCGCCCTTGGTGTAGCCGTCCTTGGGCCAGAAAATTTTCTCGGGATTGGTTACCGACGCCTTGGGTTCCGGAGGCCGCAGGCGTCGCGCGCTCTTGCCGCTGCCTTTGCGATTCTTTCATGTGGGCGCCGCCGCTCAATCTGGTCTGGATGCGGAGCTTCATCGTCGGCACAGTCGTCGGCGCCGCCGGGTCCGTCGTAATTGCAATCGCGAGGATCGACGTTATCGAGTTAAGGCCCAGGAAACTCGGTTGGCGGATACCGCCGCCATCGGTCCATTCGGTGAAGCGAACGTTGCAAACCAGCTCTGGCCGCACGAAATGCGCGTTCCTCTCGGGCGTCGGGTTCTCCCGGCAGCGGCTTTGCGAAACGGCGATTCCGATTGCGCGCGCTCCGCAAGCATCGCGTGGATTTTGCGCAGCGTGTCGCGATTGAAGCCGGTGCCGACCTTGTCGGTATAGCGCAGCGCGCCGTCGGATTCGTACTGACCGAGCAGCAGCGCGCCGAAATGCGTTCGCGTGCCGTCGGGGTTGCTGTAGCCGCCGATCACGAATTGTTCGGTCAGCGGACGTTTGATCTTCAGCCAATCTCCGGTGCGCGTGCCGCGATACGGCGAGTCGCGCAGCTTGGCGACGATGCCTTCGAGCTCGTGCTCTGAGATTGCGTCGTAGAAATCCTTGCCGCGTCCGATCACGTGATCGCAATAGCGCACCGGGCCTTCGCTGTGGATCAGTTCGCTCAGCAGACGCTTGCGTTCTTCGAGCGGCAGCGTGCGCGTGTCGAAACGATCGAACCCCAGCAGATCGAAGACGTAGTAGCTGACGGGGACCGCGAGGCTCAGGCGAGCGATCTGGCGCGCGTCGTTGACGTGCATCCGTCTTTGCAGGAGCTGGAAGCTCGGGCGGCCGCGCTCATCCTGCGCGACGATCTCGCCGTCGAGCACGAAGCGATCGAGCGCGATCGAATTCAGCGCGAGTACTACTTCGGGATATCGATTAGTAATATCGGTGCCCTTGCGCGCGTACAAGTGAGTATTCTCGCCTTCGCGAATAGCCAGAACGCGCACGCCGTCGTACTTGATTTCGAATAGCCACTTGTCATTGTCGAAAGCGTCGTCGCGTAGTCTTGGCGAGCGTCAGCGGAAAATCCGAATACTTGAGCTTCGTGCCGAGTTCCGGCAGATGCTTGCGCGCGAGATTGTCGGCGATCTTTGCGCTCGGTCGCCGGCGCGTCGGCCAGTTCTTCGATCGTCAGTCCCGACAGAACCGAGCGCGGATGCGCTTCGAAAACATTTTCGGTGGTGGCGTATTGGTCGCGCTTCTTGATCAGCAGCCAGTTCTGCTTGTCCTTCGGGTCGGCGTTGCGCGCGTCCGCCGGTGCGCACGAGCGTGAACGCGCCGTTGAGTTTGAAGCCGTGCAGATTGATGTCGATTTTGCCCTTGCGGACCGCCTCGGCCGCATCGCCCGGCGGATCGATGACCTCGTAGATGCCGCGATCCCACACGATGACCGAGCCCGCGCCGTAGTTGCCGGGCGGAATCACGCCCTCGAAGTCGCCGTACTCGAGCGGATGGTCTTCGACGGCGACTGCAAGATGCTTGTCGGCGGGATTCATCGAGGGGCCTTTCGGAACCGCCCACGAGCGCAGGACGCCTTCCATCTCGAGTCGGAAATCGTAGTGGAGGCGGCGCGCCGCGTGCTTCTGTACGACGAAAGATGCCGCTGGTCGTCGGAGGTGGAGGTTGGAACCTCGCGTCCGAACGGCTCCGGAGTGCGCGCCGCGCTTCTTTTGCGGCGGTACTTAGTCAGCGACATCCCGAAAACCTAACCCTCAGGGAACAATCGCCGAAGGGAGAGTGTGGCGATTCATACCACCTGTGGGGGTCCTTGCGATGCACGACTACCATCGGTCGTTTCGTTCCGTAAAAAATCCCTTTTGGCGCAAACGTGAGTCGTTCGGGAGAACATGGGAAGGATGAGGGATTCTGACGGGTGGCCATGCCTTAAACTTAGCACGGCAAATCCGATCAGGTCAGGCTGAAAAGTTCATCCCCTGATAATGTTGGGGGTGTGGTGGCTTAGAGAGAACCTACCCCCCTAACCGCTTCCCGCGCGGGAAGGGGAACCGGATGAGAGGCAGTCCTTTCCTCGAGAGACGGGGAACAATTGCGATGAGAAGATCTGCTAGCGGGCGCGGCGGGTGCGGGAGGCGCGCTGCGAGCCTTGCGCGGCTTTGCGCTCTTCGCGTTCGGCGGTGGCCGGGGCTTCTTCGCGATCTTCGTTGACCGCGACGCCGCGCTTTTTTAGCGATTCCTTCAGCGCGCTCATCAGATCGATCACTTTGCCCTGGCGCACTTCTGGCGCGGGCTCGGTCAGCTCGTGGCCCGCCATCTTTTGCTCGGCCGCCTCGATCACCCGTTCGCGGTAGTTGTCCTTGAACTCGGACGGATTGAATTTCTTCTGCGTCAGATCATCGAGCAGGCGCTGCGCGAGGCTCAGCTCCGATTCCTTCACCGGCGCGTTGGCGCCGTGATCGATTTCGCCGAACGAACGAATCTCATCGTTGTAGTACATCGTATGCAGCATCAGGCCGCTTCTCGTAGGGACGTATCAGGACCAGCCGCTCCTTGCCGCGCATCGTGTATTTCGCGACGCCGACCCGGTCCGCCTTGGTCATCGCTTCCTGCAGCAGGTGGTACGCCTTGGCGGAAGTCGGCTCGCATCCGAGCAGATAGGAATTCTCGAAATAGACGGGATCGACTTCCGAGGCGGGAATGAACTCGGTTATTTCGACCGCGCGATCGGCCTGCGCTTCGAGCTTCTTCAGTTCCTCGTCGGTGAAGGTGACGTAGCGATCTTTCTCGATTTCGTAGCCGCGCACCAGTTCGCTGCGATCGACGATCTTGTCTTCCTTGGGGCAATAGATCTTCTGCTGAATGCGGCTCATGTCGGGCGCGTGCAGCAGATGGAAGCGTGACGGATTTGGAACTGGTCGCGGGGAACAATCGGACCGGGATGGAGACGAGTCCGAAGGTCAGACTGGCGGTAGATATCGAACGAGCCGGCATGATTTGAAACCTCCCGCGCGCTCTTAGTGCGAATCCTACGCAATCGCGTTCCGGCGCTGGCCTGAGCAATGCCCGGACCTGTTTTCTTATATTTCGCGGCGAGCGAAATCCAGTAGGGGTGATCGCGACGCCAACTCCAGAATATCGTGAAAAACTGGCCGAGTCACGGGAAACAGGCGAAATGTGCAGCTAAAGCGTGGGTTTTCACGCGACCGCACAGTTTTCTAACGAATTGCCCGGTAAAAGTTCCATACATACCCAATCTCGCAATTAGTGCAGCGCCGAACATATCTAGTTGGATCGGTTGCTGCTTAGGATGGAGTTCGGAGACTGATGTAGCGGTTCGTAGCACAGCGATGGTCAGATAGATCTTCGATGCCCGAAAGCGAAAAAGTAACCGACCAGGTGTACGGCGAAAGTGACGACGGCTTCGCGCTGCTGTGGGTGGCGTTCCGATTTGCGCGATGATCATCGGCACCGCTGCGCTGTACTTCGGCCGGCCGGTGCTGCTGCCGCTGGCGATCGCGCTCATTCTGAGCGTGGTGTTCAGTCCGGTCGCGACGCCGGCTCGAGCCTTACTTCGGTCGTCTGATCAGCGCCGCGCTGGTAGTGCTGGTTGCGATCGGCATCATTTCGGCGATTGGCTATTTTCTGACTGATTGAACTGACTGGCTGTCGCCGACCAGGTCGCTGACTATTCGGACAATATCGGGAACAAACTTGCGGCGCTCGAAAAAGACTCTCCGCCATGGCTGCAGCATATCAAGGAGGCGGTCACCGACGTTGCAGCGTCGCGTGGCAAAGCGCCAATCCTGCGCCGCGCCAGCAGCCGCGCGAAGTGATGGCGATGCCGGTTCCGCGCCGTCTCAGCGACAGCCTGAAGCCGGTAATTCCGATCGTCGACGGGATAGTCAATAGCGCTGCTGATCATCATGCTGCTGTTCTTTCTGCTGTACAGCCGCAAGGATTTGCGCGATCGATTTGTGCGGCTCGCCGCGCGCGCGAGGATTCCGATCGCAGCGCAAGCGATAGAAACGGCGGGCTCTACCGTCGGCCGTTACCTGTTGCTGTTTTCGTCGATCAACCTCGCGTACGGTATCGCCACCGGAACCGTGGCCTGGATGCTCGGGCTGCCGAGCGCTCCGCTGTGGGGCCTGGTCGCGTTCCTGTTGCGCTTCATCCCGTACGTCGGCGCGATCAGCTCGGCGCTGCTGCCGGCGCTGGTCGCCTTTGCGTTGTTTCCCGGATGGGGCAAGGCGATCGAGATACTTGGCGCGTTCGTGCTGATCGATCAGGTTGCGGCGCAGTTTGCCGAGCCGTTCATCATCGGCCACGGAATTGACGTCTCGCCGGTCGCGCTGCTGATATCCGCGATGTATTGGTCGTGGCTGTGGGGAATTCCCGGGCTGCTGCTATCGACGCCTTTGACCGCTTGCCTCAAGGTTGCGGGCGACTACATTCCGCCGCTGGGATTTCTCTCGATTCTGCTCGGCGCCGATCGCGTGCTCGACGACTACCACGACTTCTACCGCATGCTGCTCGAGCTCAATCCGGAGGGAGCGCGACAGTGTCGCGGTCGACTATTGCGACGAGAACGGCCTCGAGCGAACTTTTGACGACGTGATTCAGCCGGCGCTCGAGCTGATGGGCGAGGAGCGCGCGGAAAACCATATCAGCGACGAGAACCAGCAACTGATCATCGACACGACGCATCAACTGATTGCCGAGCTCGGCAACCGATTCGTGAAAACGCGGATTTCGCCGAGCGTGAGAGTGCTCGGCGTGATGGCGCCCGGCGAGGTGCACTTCCTGGGGCTGCTGATGTTGCTCGAGCTGCTCCGCAAGGAGGGCGTGGTCGCGACGCTTCGCCGGCGAGGATAAATCGCCCGACGAGATTTGCGAACTGGTCAAGCGGCTTCACGCCCGACTTCGTCTTCATCTCGTGCATGACCACCGAATGTGTCCCGGCGACGCTGGAGCTGGTGTCGGCGAGCTCGCGCAGATCTCGTCGCGGATGACGATCATCGCAGGCGGGCCGGCAGCGCTGGAGCAGTCCGACGCGCTCATCAATGCGGGATGCTCTCAGATCTGCGCGCAGCAGCAACGAAGCCCGCCGCGCCGTCCGCGCGTTTCATTCTCCAGCGCGCGAAGTCGCGGCTTCCGTCGGTCGCGCTCCGCCACGACGCTTTGCGCGCGAGAACGGCTGACGCGCCGAAATCGCGAGACGAAAATTAGCTAGAGGCCCGCGGCGCCGGGACATCTGTCCGCGAGTCGCTCGGGCGGAGGCGGGAAGCATGGCAGCGTGCTCGTCACCACGTAGTGGTAGTAGTTCCCATTCCAGGTAAACGTGCCGACCGGTTTGCCGAAATTCGAGGTCATCGCGGTCAGCCGATCGCCGTCGGCCGGTGTGATGACTTTCGAAGGCGCATAGGCGAGGAAGTTGCTCGTTGTCTCGGGAACGACCGCGCCGAGCGGCGGCGAGAAATTCATCTGAAGAAAATTCACCGCCGGCCGCCAACCGTCCGGCGTGGTTTCGTCGTCTTTGACCGCGCCCATTGCCGCTGGTCGACTGAATCGGCGATCTCCAGCTCGCGATATTCCGGCGCGCCAGCTGGCACTCCTGCGCAATTCGATCACGCCCGGAACTTCGACTTCGAGCTGGTCGCAACTGTCGCCGCTGTTCATCGCGCTCTGCGCGCGCGTCCGCTTCCTTCTTTGCGCGAGCATAAGCCCCTGCGCATGCGCAGCCGAACCGCCGCCGACGCCAGCCCGACGCGCTCGCTCGCTGACTGTCTCCGCGGCCTGGCCGCGAGGGCGCGAACTGGGCCGCCGCCATCCAGCATCCGCTGATTCCGACGGAGACCGCGGCCGCGAATATCGCGAGCAGTCGACGCACCAGATTGTTGCCGCAAGCGATTGATATGACCCCCGACCAGCCGTCTGCGCACCGAGAACTTCGCAGCAACGCCGTCGCGAGTCAGAGTAGCAGAAATCGCGAGGAGAAAATGCCGGGGTCGCGGGTGAAATGTGCGACGCAGTTTGAATAGGTCGGAAAAAAGAACGGCCGGGCTACGAGTGGGGACCGCGGTGGGGAGCCGACGGTTCAAGTAGCCCGGCCTTTGCTTGGGGACAGGCGCTGTTGGTCTCGGGGGAGGAGATTGTCAGCGCAGCAATAAGCAGAAGCAAACATTGTGCCTCAAAAAAGCCGCGATGAATTCAGAGATTGCGGTCGAAGCTTTTTTCTCTTTCTGCGACGCGCGAACCTCGAAAGTCTCGAATTCAGCCACTTTTCGCGAGAATAGCGACGATTTGCAACTTGCGACCTCTCCGCTCGATGCGATCTCCAGAACCGTAACATTTCGAAGGCGCATCCGACGGATTGCGTCGAGCGACTGCGCTAGGGTTCATTCCGCGCCATTGTGTCGTTCGGACTGGCGCACGGGTACATGTTGGTTAGTTCGGACTCATACGCCGGAGAATGGCGCGCGGAACTCGTGATGCGGTTATCCACAGCAACTTCCGCGCACGCCGCGCTGCGATTGCAGTTTAAACGTCGATGAACAAAATCGAGCTCGCGACGAACATCGGTTGAGAGCCGCATCGAGCGTGTGTTACTTCCTAAAGGCTCGGGGCGTAGCGCAGCTTGGTAGCGCACCTGCCTTGGGAGCAGGGGGTCGGCCGTTCAAATCGGCTCGCCCCGATACGCGCCAGTAGCTCAGGTGGAAAGAGCAACGGCCTTCTAAGCCGTGGGTCAGGGGTTCGAATCCCTTCTGGCGCGCCACGGAAGGCGATCTGATAGCGGCGGCTCGAGGCGCCGGGCGGATTGAAAATAGACGAGGGTGGTGAGTGTAGCTCAGTTGGCAGAGCATCGGATTGTGGCTCCGGCGGTCGAGGGTTCAAATCCCTTCACTCACCCCAAACATCCTGCTACGTAAACGTGCTTCCACGGTGGGCCGTTAGCTCAGTTGGTAGAGCAGCTGACTCTTAATCAGCGGGTCTCCGGTTCGAGCCCGGAACGGCCCACCAAAGACACGACGCACGGACGAATGGGAATCACACCCACGAGCGCGAAGATCTCCAACCCGCGCAGGCACGGGGAAGCGCGGTCGAAGTTGAATTTCTGATCGACGCCGGCGCAAGCTACAGCGTCGTGCCTGGGCCAATCGCGCGCAAGCTCGCGCTTGAGAAATTCGACCGCGGGGAGAGATCACGCTGACCGACAGGACTCATCGCGCCTCGCGTCGTCTTGCTGCGACCAATCCTGCTCGGCCTATCCGCAACCCGTGTTAGGCGTACAGCTGAATATCTGCGAGTTGCCTTCGTCGTCCGACGACTGGCCGCTGAGCTTTTTGCCCTTCAACTTTCCCTGGAGCTGATCTCCGTTACCGTCGTCACACTCGAACGCATCGAGAGAGTTGTTGAACTGCGGCGACTTGATCGAACCCGTCGTGTCACAGGCGCAGCCATAATGGGGGAGTTCGGGTCCCGAAGGCAGGGCCTCGGTGTAGATGTCAAAGTACTGTGAGAGATTCGCTTGAGCGAAAGTCCAGCACTCCGACATTGACGATCCATTCGAGAATTTGACGGTGCAAGTAAAGGTGGACGCGACCGCGCTTTTGCCGACGAACTTGTCCTGACAGTTTCCGCCGGCCAATGCTGAGAATGGAATGACGAAACCCAAAACGAAGGTCGATACTGTCCCGAGTGACAGAAAAGATCGTGCCTTGCGCATGGTCTGGATCCTCCCTGACCTCGATATTGCAGACCGGCGTGATTGCGTCAAATCTTCGGACGCGCGCGCATCGGGGCCGCTACTTCTTTCGTCCGGCTACGCAGCGTCTACACGACGCGAGCGGGTCTTGCGCTAGCGTCGAGAGGCGTTTGCAATTGATTCGAGGTCGGTGAGATTATGAGTCAAGATTTGTTAGGGAGATTCTGAGTGAGATGTATCGGGCTCATTGGTGGTTGTTGGTCTTCTTGTTCGCTTCTGTCCTCTCAATTGACCCTTCGATAGCGAGCGCAAGCGCAGAAAATCAAAGTTCAACCACGGCGATGGTTCGTCTGTCGGGGCATGTGGTGCCTGGGCTGGCGAAGGCGACGATTGTTCCATCGAGCATCAAAAGGGACAATGAGCCGATCACGCTGACGATCGTGCTCAGGCGCGACGACCAGCCTGGATTCGACCGCTTTCTGCGCGATCTCTACGACCCCAAGTCGCCCGGCTTCCATCGCTTCCTGACGCAGCAACAGATAGCCGATCGCTTCGGCCCGAGCCGCGCCGATTACAACTCCGTGTTGCACTGGATGAGGTCGAAAGGTTTCGCGTTCGAGCGCGGATCGAAGAACCGCCTTACGCTCACGATGCGCGGCACTCGCGCGCAGGCTGAGCACGCGTTCGATGTGAGGATCGGCGACTATCGCATCGGCGATAAGTCTTTCTATGCAAATCAGGATGAACCCGGCTTGCCCGCGCCGCTGGCCGCTCGGATCGAGACGATAACTGGTCTGTCTGACCTCGCGCGGCCCCATCATGCGATAGCGGCGATTCGCGACGCAATCTGCTCGGTCATCGGAGGCCTCTGCACACTCACTAACACCTTGGACCAGTCGAAGCTTGACGATTGCCACAAAAATTCGAAAGCGGGCAATGAGTACGGTTTATGGTGGGCGATCTGCACAGCACCACCTACGAAGACGGTCGTCCCGATCGCGAGTTCCTCGCGCCGCCCAGAGTCGAGCCGTGCTGACGCTTCTCTTGCTACGTCCACGCCATGGAGTGAGGCGAACGGCGCCGGTCAGACCATCGGCTTGATCGAGTTCGACACCTTCGCGCAGAGCGACGTCGTCAACACCCTGGCTTACTTCGACGAGCCGTCAACCCTTATCGGGCAGTTGAGCAAGGTAGATGTGGACGGCGGGGTTCCCAGTCCCGGACCGGAAGCGGCCGAAGTTCTGCTCGACATCGAGACCACGCTGGGCATCGCGCCGGGGGCCCAGACTTTTGTGTACGACGCTCCCTTTGGCGGCGGCGCGAGTTTCGAAGCGGTGCTCAACGAGATGATCGACAACAAGGTGACTATCATCAGCAATAGCTGGGCCTATTGTGAGGACCAGACTACGCTCGCCGATGTTCGGGGCATCGACACGGTTTTCCAAACCGCCGCGGCGGCCGGAATTAGCGTTTTCAACGGGAGCGGCGACGACGGCAGCACTTGCCTCGACGGTGCCGCTAATACCATTTCGGTTCCAGCCGACTCGCCTAACGCCACCGCGGTCGGAGGCAGTTCGGAAAGTGCGGGTCCGTCGTTCACCTACACGTCGGAAAGCTGGTGGAATGATTCCGACACCACTCCGCCGGCGGGCATGGGAGGTTTCGGAACCAGCAAATTTTTTACTGCGCCGAGTTATCAGAGCTGGATTGGCCAGCATGATGCGGTCGATCCCCGATGTAGTCGTCAATGCGGATCCCTTTTACGGCCTTCAGATTTGCCAGGACAGCGCCGGCGGTTGTCCCACCGGCCAGTTGTACGGCGGCACCAGCTTTGCGGCGCCGCAGTGGGCAGCTTTCACCGCGCTACTGAACCAGGCGCAGGGCGCCAATCTGGGCTTTCTAAATCCCTCATATATCCACTGGCGGGAACGGGTGCTTTTCACGATGCGGCGGCGCTCGACAGTGATTTTGCTCATGTCGGATTGGGTTCACCCAACCTTGACGCGATGAACCTGGCATTGAGAGGGCAGTCGGCGGGCGCAGTGGACAGCGCAATGTCCTCGATGGCGCTGTCGCTCAACATTTTCGACGGCGCCTCGCCCAGCGGCGTTTTCGACGACGGCAAAACGGCCGGAACCGTCACGGTCTTCCTGCGCGATGCGAACGGGCATTACGTCAGCGGCAAGACGGTGAAGCTGCAAAGCTCGGGCGGCAGCGCTGAAATCACTCCAGCCAGCGGCGTCACGACCGCCGACAACGGCAAGGTGAACTTTCAGGTGACCGACGCCGATGCCGAAAATCTTACCTTCACGGCGACTGATACGACCGACGACGTTGTCCTCTCGCAGCAACTCCCTATAGACTTTGTCGTCGCGCCGGCGGCCAGCGCGGCTATTGGCGCATTCCCGACCACAGTCACCGCCGACGGTGCGACTACCTCGACTATCACCGTCACGCTCGAGGACAGTCTTGGGCGGCCGTCGCCGGGCAAGCAGGTCCAGATAGTCCAGACCGGCAACTCGCTTATCACCGGACCCAATCCGCCGGTCACCAATTCAAGCGGTCAGATTCAGTTTATGGTTACCGACACCAACAACGAGACGGTGACCTACAGCGCGACCGACGTGACCGACGGCAATCTGCCGTTCCCTGAGACCACCGAGGTGACCTTCAGCAGCGGGACTGAGTCCGGATGCGCCAACGCCACCCCGGTGGCGGCGTCAGGCTATGTGGTAACGCCATACGTGACCGGCTTGCTGGCGAAGAACTTCTCCTATGGCGACGGCCAGGTAGACTTCGGGGGCTGCCCGGGCGCAGGTGGGATCGCGTTCGACAGCTCGGGCAATATCTACGTCTCTGACCTGCCGACCGGCGATATCTACAAGCTTCCTTCGGGCGGCGGCGTAGCCAGCGCAAGCAACCTGCTCAACAGCACACTCGGCCCAGCAGTGGGGCAGTTGGTATACGAGGGCGGCAATCTCTACGCAGCGCAGGGCGCAACCACCGGCGGAGCCAGCACCGGCGGTGTCATCGAGCTCGACCCGTCGAACGGCACAGTGGTCGGCACCGTGGTGACGGGTATCCCGTGCGCGGAGGACATGGCGGCTGATCCTCTCTCCGGTGACCTGTTCGTGAACGACGCATGCGAGGGAGGTTCGCCCCCGCATGGGAGTAACTCACTGTACCGGGTCTCTAATCCCGGCAGTGGCAGCGCTACCCTGTCGAGCTACGCGACACTGCCCACCCAGGGCAACTACCAGATCACCTTCGCGCCCGACGGAACCATCTATACATTCGGCGGCACCCAGTTCGGCAACGACTACCTTGGAACCGTGGTCAAAGTGGGCGGCACCAACACCACCCAGCCGGCGACGGTTACCACCCTCTCCGGCATCAACGCGGCCGACGATATCCTGCTGGCGGCGGGAACCGCTGCGGGCGGCGGCGCGCAGTATCTCATCTCGGGCAGTCTGGCCCTCAACCCGAACAGCAGCGGGCTGGGGACGTTCGATCTCACCACTAGTCCGCCCAGCGCGGGCGCATTGCTGGCAAACAGCAACGTCGGCATCCAGGCCTTGGTTTCGGTCTTCGGACCCGACGGATGCATCTACCTCGGTGACGGCAACGCCGTGTTCAGGATCACCGATGCGGCGGGCGACTGCGCATACAGCACCAACCTCGCGAATCCTTCGCTCGTCCTGTCGCCTTCGGTCGCGACGCCCAATCCGGCACAGGGTACCTCGCAAACTCTGACGGCTTCTGTGCATTTCGGGACGGTCCCGGCCGGAACGCCGGTCACCTTCGCAGTGACCGGAGCGAACCCGACCACCGGCCTTGCGAATACGAACGCCAGCGGGGTTGCGACCTTCAGCTATGTTGGCGCGCACGAGGGAGTCGACAACGTGACCGCATCGGCGACGATTTCCAGCAATTCGGTGACATCGAGCCCGTCGCTGGTAACTTGGGGTGCGGGTTCGGATGTGACTTTCGTGAGCCTCAACCAGAGTCCAAAGGGCGCTATCGAAGGCGAGACCGTCAACGTGATCGCATCGTTGACCGACATCTCGCAGACTCCGGCCGTCGCAGTATCGGGACAGACGGTCAGCTTCTCGGTCGGTGGCCAGACGTGCGGGGCCGCAACCAATGCGGAAGGTATCGCGACCTGCGCGATAACCGCGAGCGGCACCGGCGTCGAGACCCTGTCCGCAACCTTCGCCGGCACCGGATCATTGGTGGCGTCGAGCGCGTCGGACGGCTTCAACGTAGTCACAAACCCCGCGACTCCTACTCCGACTGCCACCGCGACTCCGACTGCCACGCCGACTCCGGTCGCAGGCAAGCTCAAGATCTCGCCCAAGTCGCTGAAGTTCGGCAACGTCGAGGTCGGCAGCAGCGCGACCAAGTCCGTCAAGGTCATCAACGCGGGCAAGATCAAAAAGAAAAAAGTTCCGCTGCCGATTCTCATCGAAATGGAATCCGGTGTGACGAGCCCGTTCACCCTTACTCAGGAGTGTGTCGACGACGACCTCGGCCCGAAAGGCAAAGGCATGCCGCCCGGAAGTTGCGAGATTTCAGTGAAGTTCACACCAACCGCCGCGA
Source organism: uncultured delta proteobacterium (assembly GCA_963721485.1). Lineage (GTDB taxonomy): Bacteria > Desulfobacterota > Binatia > Binatales > Binataceae > Binatus. Next base: position 57,000 of record CAVRJV010000001.1, read on the forward strand.
TGAAATACACGGGCACTCTAACAATCGAAGACAATCTCGAATCGAAACCCGATACGGAGGTCAAGCTCGAAGGCGCCGGCAAAGAGCCGAAGCAATGATCCAACGTTGTCGAGCGGAGTCAGGCAAGCAGGACGAGGATCGCGGCCAGGCAAATCTGCCATTCGGTCATCTTGATCCATACTTGTTCGCGCGCTACGTCAGGAGGCGGTTGGAAGTGAAGGAGACGAAGCCATGAAGACGAAATCAAATCCTTCGACGCGCCGGAGATTCGCGCCCTGGATCGCGATCGTGATCGCTGGCGTGACTCTGCTAACCGCTGCGCAATCGTACGCCAGATGGGGAGGAGGCGGAGGCGGCGGATTTGGTGGTCGTGGCGGCGGGGGATGGGGTGGCGGAGGAGGCGGCGGTTGGGGTCACGGAGGCAGCGACGGCTTCGGCGGCGGCAACTTCAATCATTCCGACAGCTACTCGGGCGGCCAATCGTGGAACCATTCATCAAGCACCTGGCAGAACACCTCTTCGTCGACCAAGCAGTCGGATTACAACACCTATAATGCCAACCAGTCGGCACAAAAACAGGCGCAGTATAACGAGGTGAATAGTCTCCAGCAGAGTAACGAAAAGACCGAAAAGCAGATGAACACGGAGAACGACAACACGATCGACACCGTGAACCAAAACAACTCCAACCACTATAACAACAATTATTATGGAGGCGGCGGCAATCCTTACTACTGCTGCGGCGGTGGAGGATATAGCGGTGGTGATGTTGCCGGTGCCGCGGCAATCGGTGCGGTGGGGGGATTGGCGGCAGGGATGCTAATCGGATCGAGCATGGCTCAACCGCCGGCCTCATCGACGACGATTATCAACAACGGGACTCCTTACTACTATTCCAACGGCAATTTCGTAGCGCCCAGTGGCGGAGAATACGCCGTGGTTGCGCCTCCATTAGGCGCGACGGTTCCTTATCTGCCGCCGGGTGCGTCGACTGCCTATGCCTATGGCGCAACTTATTACTATTCGAACGGGACCTTCTATCAGCAGAATGGTTCGGGCTACCAGATTGTAATTGCGCCCCTGGGAGCCAACGTTTACACGCTGCCCAATGGCGCCTACGCGACAACGGTAAACGGAATGACCTATTACGTATCCGGGTCGACCTACTACAAGCCTTACTTCGACGGCAGCCAGGTGGCCTATACGGTAGCTCAGCCGTACGCCTGAGCTAGAGCGGAGTAGCTAGCGCGATGCGGGATGCGGATAAGTGCTGACGACCTGTCCCATCTGAGCGGTATCGTAGCCGCATAGCTGGGCGATCTCACGCGCAAAGCGCCGCGAGTTCAGCGCGTCGAGCATCGCCTTGATCGGCATCGATCCTTCGTCCTGCTCCATGAACACGAGATCGTAGCGCTCGTCGCGATGGGGGATGAAATGCAACCCGTAAGCGTCGGCGCCGAGCCGGATAGTGACTCCGGCGTCAGCCTGTCCGGTGGCGATCGCGGCGGCGACCTCGAGATGGCCGCCGACTTCCAAATCAAACCCTGCGATGCGCGCCGACGGGATTCCGAGTTCGCCCAGTGCCTGGTCGAGCGCCGCGCGCGCGCCAGAGCCGTCTTCGCGGTTGACGATTCTGAAGCCCGGCCGAACAAGGTCGGCGAAGCCGCGAATCGCCAGTGGATTGCCGGGGGCCGTTGCCAGTCCCAATTCCCAACGCGCAAAGTTCACGACCATCGTGCGGCGATTGCCCAAGGTGCGTTGGATCGGCGCCAGGTTGTACTCACCGCTCTTCTGATCGCGAAGATGCACTCCGGCCACGTGCACGCGTCCGTCGAATACGGCCCGCAGCGCCGCCTGGCTCGAGCACGGAATCGCCACGGCGTGGACCGGCGAGCGCCGGCGTGCGAGCCAGTCGACCAGGATCGTGACCGCCGGGTCGCATCCCGACATCAACAGCGTCGAGTCGATTTCGTTGGGAAGTCGAAACGTGCAGACGTCGACGCGATGCCGCCGCGTACGCTGCACCACGCCCGCCACCGGCGCGAGTGTGAGATGTGCTGCTGGACGCGCGACGGCTACGACTTTTCCGCGCACGCGCGCGAGAGCGACGCGGGTGTTTGCGGGGCTGGATTGGCGCGGGACGTCGTCGAACAAGCTCGCCTCGACGAGGGTTGAGTCCTCGTCGTCGCTTTCGCCGAACAGCTCTTCGACGCTGGCGCCGAGCTCGCGAGCGAGGCGGATCGCGATTGCGACGCCCGGATGGTAGGCGCCCGATTCGATAGCGCCCAACGCCTGGCGCGAGATTCCCGCGCGCCGCGCCAGCTCGATCTGCGTGAGATTCTGCGCGATTCGCGCGCTCGTAATGGTGTTGCGCGTCGATGCCATAATACTTGTCAATCCGCTCTTAACATGGCATACCGTTCGCTATTATGAAAAGTCGCAAAACCTTGTCCATCCTGTCACGCGCGGCCTGTGCGGCAATAGTCGTAGCTCTCGCCCTCGCGGTGGCGACGCCGTGCCGTGCACAGAGCGTCTCGAACTTCGGCACCGACATCGAGAACTACTTCATAAACTGGTTCCCGCGCGTGACACAAATCCAGAGCGAGCAGCCGCATTGGGTAACGCCGCTGGTGACCGTCACCCCGCGGCTGGAGGAAGAGGTGCGCTACGACCAGTTCTTCCAGTCGATGCGCAACGGGCTGGCGACCGACAACTTCGGCGGCGGCAAGGGGATCGAGCTTATCCCGTTTCAAAACACCGAGGTCATAGTCGGGCATTCCGGGATTCCTGAAGCGCAACATGCCGCGCAACACCGACGGCTTCGCCGACTGGCCGTTCTTGGTGAAATATCGGCTGCTGTCGGCCAACGAGGAGAACGGCAACTATATCGTCACGGCCTTCATGGGATTCAGCGTGCCGACCGGATCGAACGTCAACGGCAACGGGCACGGGCTGTTCACGCCGACGCTCGCGGCGGGCAAGGGCTTCGGCGACTTCGATGTGCAATCTACCGTGGGCGTCACGTTCCCGAGCGGCGGCCTCGATCGGCTCGGGATGCCGCTGGCGTGGAATACGGCTTTCCAGTACCGGCTATTCAAATATTTCTGGCCGGAGTTCGAGACCAACTACACCTGGCAGTCGTATGGCTCCGACACCGGGCACAACACTCTCTATCTAACGCCCGGGCTGCTGATCGGGCGGATACCGATTCATGACCGCATCGGACTGACCTTCGGCGGCGGTTACCAGGTCGCGGTGACAGAGCATCGCAACTACAACCACAACGTGGTCCTGACCGCGCGAATTCCGTTCTGACAGACGGCGCGATGTGCGATAAAGACAGGTGGGAAGAAAATCTTTATGGCACTCAGCGCGCGCAATCATCTGAAGGGCGAAATCACCGAGGTAATTCTTGGCACCGTCACCGCGCTCATTACGGTGAAGGTCGGCGACAATGTCGTCGAGTCGGTTATCACCAAGCGGAGCGCCGAAGAAATGGGCCTCAAGAAGGGCGACAAGGTGACCGCGGTCATCAAGGCCACCGAGGTCATGATTCAGAAGGGCTGACGTGAGACTCGTTAGCCAAAGCCAAAAATCGTGGAGCCTTTTGCTACTGCTGCTCCTATGCGTGCCGGCAAGCGCGATGGGACAGGCGCAGCCTGCGACCGTTCTGCGCGTCACCGGCGACGTGCGGACTCATCTCGATCTCAGCCTTGCCGATCTCGCGAAGTTTCAGCACCAGACAATTCACGTCACTGACGAAAAGGGAACCGCCGTGGAATACGAAGGCGTGCCTGTAGCGGAGATACTGGCGAAGGCGGGCGCTCCTCTTGGCAAAGAGCTGAAACAAGGGAACATGGCAGAGGGCCTCGTCGCCTGCGCCCCGGACGGTTACCAGGTGCTCTTCTCGCTGGCCGAGTTCGATCCCGCTTTCAGTGACCGCGTAATTATTCTGGCTGATTCCCGCGACGGCAAGCCGCTCGACGCTCACGAAGGGCCATTGCGATTCATAGTCCCCGGCGACAAGCGTCACGCGCGATGGATTCGCGGAGTCAGGACGCTCGAGGTCCTTAGGACAGCGGGCGAAACCCGTCTCGCCTCAGCTTACCGCCACTAGGAAAACGACCATCGCGATACCGACGAGTCCGAGCACGATGCCGACGGTGATCGCGATGATTGACGGCTCCGTCGCCACGCTCTCGCCGCGATTTATTTTCCGCATCATCTCGATATGCCGCACGACAGCCGCGATGTTCATCACCGCTCCGAGCAACACCATCGCGCTGCCGGCCCACAGCGAAAATCCGTAAGACCTCACGCCCGGTGTTTGCTGGCTCATTTCCTTGAGAAAAAGTCCGAACCGCGCAACGACGAAACCGAAGCCCATCAGCGACAATCCCGTGCGAATCCACGCCAGGAACGTACGCTCGGCAGCCAGGTGAACCCGCGGATCGTTACCTCGTACCTCGTCGGGCATCACGTTCGATTCATCATTGGAAAATTCGCTGCCGTCATCTTGAACGACGGAATCATAAGTCAGCGCGACCACGTGTGATAGGTCTTGGCCGAGGGTCGATATTCGTCGATTCGATGGTTGCCCGTATCGACCAGCAGAATGCGATCCGGAGTATCAACGAAGATTCCCGCCGGCTCGCGCGTCGGGACGCATACCGGATCGACGCAGGTGAATTTTCCGCCGTCGAAGTCCACGACCTCATGTTTCGCCAGTTCCAGCTCGCGAATCGCACTGTTGTAGGTATCCGCCACCAGTAAATCGTCACCGTCGACCGCGACCCCGAGCGGATGCTGCAAGCGTGCGTTATGGAAATCGCCGTTGACCCATCCGAAGTCGAACAGTCCGGCGCCGACTATCGTGACGATCTGCGGATCCTTCGACAGCGTGATTGCGCGCACGGCCGAGCTCTCGCTGTCGGCGACATAGAGCGTCGTTCCATCGGCGCTCAGCGCGAGTCCGCTCGGCTGCGCCATCGAGGCGCTTAGCTGCGCGACCGTCACGCAATCCTTCCTCGCCGGTACCCGCCAGCGCCGCGACCGTGCCGGTCTTGAGATCGAGCAGGCCTATCTGGTGAGTTCCCGCGTTCGCGAAAAACAACTGGTTGTCCTTTATTCTCGAGGTCCCACGGCGAGGCAAGCGCTCGCGTACGGCCCGGCTCAGTGGCACCGAGCTGCATCCCGCGCTGTGCCGGTTCCGGCGAGGGTGGTCACCGCACCGCTTGCGAGATCGATGCGCCGAATCGCATGACTCTCGGTATCGGCCACGTAGATCGCATCGCTGAGACGCAATTACTCCCTGCGGATGATTGAAGCGCGCCGCCTCCTTCGCGCCATCGAGGAGACCCGCCTCGCCGCTGCCGTAGCGCTCCAGCTCCTTACCGCTGTCGTCGAGCAGAACGATCTGATTGTGGCCGCCGTCGGCGAGCACCCATCGCTTGGCCTGGCCCGGAATCGGTTTCAGTTTTCCCGGAAATAGAAAGCGGCCCTTGGGTTCCGGCGATCGGCGCGAGATCGAGCGCCGCCGGTTTCAGCGATCCGTCTTTCGCCGAGGCCTCGACGATTCTGTCGATCGCCGCGACAAACCGATCCGGATCGGGCTCGCCGGGAATCGCGCCGGCGACGTTGCCGTCGGCGCCAATCACTACCAGCGTCGGCCACGCCTGCACGCCATACGCCCGCCAGATAGTCATATTCGGGTCATGAATGATCGGATGGCGGATCTCGTAGCGGCGGATCGCGTCCTTGACGCTGGCCGCATTTTTCTCGTTGGCGAACTTCGGCGAATGAACGCCGATCACGACGACCTTGTCAGGATACTTTTCTTCGACGCGGCGCAGCGTGGGAATTATCTGGATACAGTTGATGCAACCTTCCGTCCAGAAATCGAGAATCACGACGCGGCCGCGCAGGCTTGCGATCGGCATCGGCGCCGCGACATTGAACCATTCGAGTCCCGGTCGTGCGATTTCTGGTGCATCCATGTTTGCAGAACTCCGTCCCCCGCCCATGGCGATAGTGAATACCGCCGCGAGCAGGATAGTGTAAATGATCCTGTATTCGTTTCGTCTCGCCGACAAACTGCTACGCGAGCATGCGATGCGTTGGTGCAAGTAGTACGTCCGTTGCGATGCCGTGCGGACACGCACCGGCGCACGGCTTCGCGTCGCAGGTGATGCAGGCCGCGGCGTTCGATGAGAGCATCGCATACTCGGTCCGCGCAAAGCGCATGTCGCCGTAGTCGCGGGCGTACATTCGCGTGCGCATCACGTCGGCTATAGGCACGCCGAACGGACATGCGTTCGCGCACTCGTTGCACGCGGGACGGCATTGCGAATCGCCGTTGAGGCTCGCGTAGCGATTGAGCATTTGTAGATCCGCGGCGGCAGTCGTGCGCGCGCCCGACGCGCCCAGGTATTCGTCGATCATCTCGCGGCTCGTCATCGAGACGATCAGCGCGTCGACGTTCTGGTTCGACAGCACCCATCGGAACGCCGCCTGCGAGAAAGTGGCGCCGCCGGATTCGTACGGCCGCATGTCGTTCAGACGCGCGCCCATCAGCGTCTTCATGACGACCACGCCGACGCCTTTGCTCTGCGCCTTCGCCATGATGCGCGGCAACTCGGGCTGCCGCGCGACGAAATCGAAGTTATGCGTGAAGCGCTGGAAGAAACGCGGGTCCTGGCCGAAGTTGTGCGCGCACAGGATCACGTCGACCTTGCCGTTGTCGATCGCGTAGTCGAGGCATTCGGCGAGATTGCCCGCATGTCCCGACATCCCGGTGAATCGAATCTTCCCCTGGCTCTTCGCCTGCGTGACGAACTCATGCCACTCGGGATTCTTCAGCCGCGCCGGATCGTTGACCGCGTGATTGAAGTAGACGTCAACGTGATCGGTCTGAAGGCGGCGCAAGCTGCCTTCGAGCGCGGTCATCATCGAGGCGCGGCTGTCGTCGGCCTGCGCCATCGTTTCGAGGTCAGGTAGACCTTGTCGCGCTTGCCCTTGAGTGCGTTGCCGATCACGGTTTCGGATTCCCCGTCGGTGTAGGTGTCGGCCGAATCGAAGTAGTTGACGCCGCAATCGTACGCGTGACGCACCAGGTCTTCGTTGCCGGAAGTTAGTCGGCTGGCGCCGAACGAGATGTCGGAAATCTTGAGGCCGGTGCGGCCAAGCGTCGCGTAACGGCGAACGCGCGCGGGCGCCGCTTCAACCGAGGCGCTCGCACTGCCCGCCAGCGGCAGGATTGATACGCCGACACCGGCGAGCACGCCGCGCTTCAGGAACTCGCGTCGTCCAATGATCGATCCAGTGTGCGATCGTTTCATCTGAGCACCTCGCGGAGCCGCGGTTCGGGAGCGTCGCGGCCTCGACCAATTCTACCGCCAAGATGTGGCCAGACTCTATGCCCGCAGCGGAGTCACGTCGCGCACGTAAAATATCGCGTCGGCCTGCCGCGCGAGCGCCGTGCGCACACCGCCATTGCCGTCATGCATGATCTCGATATTTTCAGTGAGGAGCCGTGCGCGAGGGTCGGTCGCGTCGATCGGCAACAGGAAACAATCGCCGATCTCGCCGAGCAGAGCATTGAGCGTCCCGGCCTTTTCTCGAATATCTTTCGACAGCGTAGGAAACGGCTGCGAGTCGCGGCCGCGTCCGATCAACATCCACACAGAAAAAACTTCGTTCGGATAGCGCGCCGCCAGCCACGCTCCGAGGGCCGGATCGGTCTTGCCGCCCGGACCAGCGGCGGCGTTGCTCCCCACAACGGCCTCCGGCGCACGGCACAGGTGCATGTTGTGACTCATCAGGGCGAGCTTTTCATTCGCGCGCATTTGCCCGAGCACTCGGTCCACCTGCCGATGCATATAGCGCTCGCGAAACGCCATACCGGGATTCAGCGCGTCGAAGGTCTTCGCCGGATACGTGATGCGCACGTACTCGAAGCTGTCCCGCAGGCAAGTCGCCAAGTAGTGCAGGGCGTCGAATCGGTCGGCGTCGATCAATCGGAGCGCGTCGTCGAGCCGCGCGATTTCCATCTCAATCGTTTCACCGGGGACGCGCTGGAGCGCATTTCGTATTCGATCGATCGCCGCATCGGCTGGTGTCGAGTCCAGTATTTCCGCGAGATCCTCGTAGCCGCCGCCCGGCAGCGGATCGATATCGAAGCCGAAGAATCGCACGCCGATTTTGCGCAGCCCGCGCGCGAATCGCTTCTGCTCGGCAGCGAACAGCGCTGTCGGGTACGCATCGCCGAAACTGGCGCGCAGAATTCCGGTCGGCGTGTCGTCGCGATCGCTCCGAGTCGCGCCGGAGTATCCATAGATCGTGACGCGGTCGAGGTGCGATTCGTCGCCGGTTTCGATGAAGCGATTGATTCGCGCTCCATCCGAAGCGCCAAGCTCCTCGCCCACGTGTGCGAACCCGCGACTCGCCAGGTATTTCAGCGTCGCAAGCCGGTACGCATATTTCTCGTGAATGAAATGATCCGACTCGCCGACGTAAGCGAAGCGCTTTCCAGCAACGAGGGGATCGAGGATTGAGAGCCGGCGCGCATTGTCGTCGACCGCTTCAAGATCTCTGAACGCGACCGCACGCTCGGCCGCATAAGCGCGGAAATCCTCGATCGCGCGCCGCCTGGACGAATCAAAAAGTTTCATCGCCGATGTTATCCGGCGCTATTCCTCTTGCGAGAACCGCTCCCACGCCGCCTGCCGGCTGACGCCCAGCGCTTCGCCGATTCGCGTCCACGTGACCTCGCGCTTGCGGAGTGTCGCGACGTGCTGACGAAGAACATCCTCGGTTTTGCGAAGCTGGTCGGCCGCCGGGACCAGGGTCTTCAGCAGATCGTCGGTGCCGAGCGAGTCCAACTTGGGAAACGAGGGGACCGGCTTGCCGGCCAGGATGCGATTGCACAGCTCGACGCAATCGTCGCAGATAAAAACGGCCGGCCCCGCGATCAGTTTCTTGAGCTGCTCGTCACTCTTTCGGCAAAACGAGCAATACAGCATCTTGCCCTTGACCATCGTCAGTTGAACCTCGTGTCAAGGTTTACTTGACAGGGCGCGCGCTGTCAATCCGGCAGGTTCATCGCAAGTCGGCTCTGCGGCGATAGAGCAGCCAGGCGGCGCCCGACGACACGCCGATCGCAACGAAGGGGTAGGGCACCAGGTAGGCCCACGAATGCTCCTGCATCACCGGAGTGCCGTGATAGTGCAGGATGAACAGCGGCATGTTGAGGATCACGTACGCCGCGTAAAAAATTCCGAGCGGCAGCGCAAACTTGCGCATCGCGAGAATTCCGTACACGTACACGACCAGCATGATCCCGAAAATCGGCGCGACGATCGCATTCGCCGTCCCCGTCAGCCGCGTGCCGAAGAATACGAAACCGACGCCTTGATGATGTGCGAATGGCTTGCCGAAATTTGAAATCGCCATCAGCGCGAGCAGCATCGCGAGAATCGTCAGCGTCGCGCCGCGTGATCTCTCAGCCATCGTCGATTCTCTCCTGGTTGACAATCCGGTTGCGGCACATCCTAGTCGGCGCGCGCCGAAAACGCATCAGCTCTTGCATAGTCCCGTTGAGACTTGATTGGATGCGCATGGATCGGTACCCCTCGCGGCACGGATTCCATCTAACTCATGCGGCGATTTATCGCGGTTGTGGCGCTCGCTCTGTGCGCATCATGGCTCTGCAAGCCGACTTGCGCCTTCGCCCAGACCAACCTCGTCAAGAATGGCGACCTTGCCTCCGGCTTCAACGGCGCGCCCGCCGATTGGTACGCGCTGTCTTCCGACAAGAAGCTGACCAAATTTTCGTGGACCTATTCGCCGGCCGAGGGCGGCGTGCTCAGAATCGCGAATAACAGCCGGACCTTTTCGAGCTGGCATCAGGCGCTCATGCTGCGGCCGGGAATCTACCATGTCACTGCCGAAGCGCGCGTCGAGGGCGCAATGCCGCACGAAGGCGGCGCCAACATCGCGATCAGTACCTTCGACGGCATCCAGCTCATCTCGAATCATCTGCAAGGCAACAGCGACTGGCGGACGCTTTCGTTTTTTCTGATCGAAGATCGATGGGGCGATTCGACTGAGTTGCTTTGCCAGCTCGGCGTTTCGGGAAATCCGGACACGGGGCGCGCCTCATTTCGCAATATCAAAGTGATCGAGGTCGCGAGCCGGCCGCCGCCCGCGTATAGTCAGGTTCGATCTCGGCGCGATCCGAGCGTACTACAAGGACGATCTGCATCGGCCCGATGAGCGAACCTCGATTCGCGCTGCAGGCGTCGCATGCGGCTTGATCCTGCTGGCGATGCTGGGATGGGCGCTGTTCGAGATAGCGCGGCCGGCGCTGAGACAAGGGAATGGGGCGTGGATACTCGCGGCCGGCGTGATGATCGCGATTACGGCGGTCAAGTTCGCCGCGCTGTTTCATTTCACCGGCTTCTATTGGGACATCTGGGCGAAGACCAATCGCGCTTTGCTGGCGACCGCGTCCTGGGTCCGTCGAAAATTTACGATCCCGGCCTGCCGGTCGACGCCTATCCGCCGGGGTCGGTTTATTTGCTGTGGTTCTCGGGATGGCTGGGCGGGCTGATCGAGCCGACGGCGAACGGCTTTCGCGTGATCGTCGAGACGCCGCCGCTGATTGCCGACTTGCTGGTCGGCCTGACGATTTACTTTGCGGCATGGCGCGAGGGCCGCGGCCTGCGCGCGCTCATTATAATGATGCTGTTCGCGCTCAACCCCGCGCTAATTTTCGACACCGTCGTGTGGGGCCAGAGCGATTCGGTCGTCGCGCTGCCGATGGTCGTCGCCGCGATCCTGATTCTCACTGGCCGCTACCGCCTCGGCTGGAGTGCGGCCGCGATCGCGATGCTGGCCAAGCCGCAGGCGATTGCTTTCACGCCGCCGCTCGCGTTGTGGACGCTGTTCAACGCGGGCATCGTCGAATGCGTTTGGTGCGCGGGCGCGGTGGCGGCACGTCGCGATTGGAGTGCTGCCGTACCAGCTCGGCCATTCGTGGGACTGGATAATCAACGTCTACAAGGATCTTGGCACGCGCTTCAGCGAGGCGTCGGTGGGCGCGTTCAATTTCATGGGGCTGATCGGAGGGATGGGCACGCCCGACACCGACAAAGTTTTCGGCGGAGTTTCGTACAGCGCGTTCGGCTTTTCGCTGACGTGCGCCGTTTACCTGATCGTGTCGTATCTCATCTGGCGCGCGCGCTTCGGCGCGCAGCGCGCTGCTGGCGATTTTCGTCGCGCTGTTCGGCTTCTTCATGTTCGCGCCGCGGATGCATGAGCGCTACCTGTACTATCCGCTGGTGTTCCTGATTCCGATCGCGCTCGAGAGCGAATTTCTCACTTCGATTTTCGGCGTCGTAACCGGGACGTTCCTGTTCAACCTCTGTACATCAAGCATCTCACCGACACGTCATCGTATTTCCCCGATCATCCAAATGCGGCGCTAGTCGCTCGCGGCTTTGATCAATCTCGCAGTGTTCTTCGCGGTGACGGCGTACGGGCTGCTACGCACGTCGCCACCAGCAAAAAACGACAACAACGCAACTTAACACTGGGTGCAGGGCTCAGCCCTGCCGAAGGAAGCGAGAAACCCACCGCGGGTTTCACATTGGATTAAGTGGTATTGCCGTTCGGCGGCGACAGTGAGAAAAGCTCAACTATCATGCGTCGCGCGGATCGCCTGTTCGAAATCATTCAGCGGCTGCGCAGGCGCCGCGTAGTCACCGCCCATTCACTCGCCGAGCAGTTCAACATCAGCGAGCGAACAATCTACCGCGACATCAGCGATCTGATCGCAAGCAACGTCCCAATCGAGGGCGCCGCTGGCATCGGCTACTCGCTGCGCAAGGGCTACGACCTGCCGCCGCTGATGTTCAGCGAGAGCGAGCTCGAGGCGCTCGTCTTCGGCGCCCGCATGGTGCAGAACTGGAGCGACGCCGAGCTCGGCCGCGCGGCCGACGCGGCGCTGTCGAAGATCGAGAACGTATTGCCGCCGCATCTGCAGCGGATGCTGGACGATCGATCGCTGTGGGCGCCGAAGGACGTGCGGCGGGTGCCGGTCTCGTTCGATCTTGGCAGGTTGCGCGCGTCGATTCGCGGTTGCCGGAAAGTTCGCTTCCGATATTGTGACGAGAAGGGCGCCGAGACGCGCCGCAAGGTGCGTCCCTTGAGCCTCTTGTTCTATCCGCCGTTCTGGACCGCCGCCTCATGGTGCGAGCTGCGCGACGATTTCCGCTTCTTCCGCGTCGATCGCATGAACGACGTGGAGTTCCTGAACGAGTCTTTCGCGCAAGAAGCCGGCAAGTCGGCGGCCGACCTCTTCCGCCATCTGCTCAGCAAATCCTGAGCAACGCTCCTGACAGTATGCTGTCAGGATCTCGACGTTTGCGTGCGCCCCAGAAAATTCTACTGACAGACAGCTGTCAGCAGCGCGGCTCGGGTTCCACTGCGATGCGACTGTTAAATTTTCTCCTGCGACACAGCGAAGGAGAAAGATCATGGCGACTCAGATCTCGGATCGTCCCGTGGCAAAGACACAAGATCGAGTGATCATCCTTAAGTCGGCTGAAGAGACCGCCGGCGAATTCTTCCGATGCGAGTATATCGCACGCGTAGTCTCGGCAGCGCCGCGCGATCACATCCACACGCATCAGGAGGAGCGCCTCGAAGTCGTCGAGGGTACCGTCCGATGCCGCGTCGCAGGCAAAGAGTACGTGCTGGAGCAGGGCAGGGTGATGGTCATTCCGGCCGGCACGCCGCACGCCGTGTGGAACGAGGACCGCCTCGGCTCGCGCTCGATCTCAGAATATCGCCCCGCAATGAACGCCCAGGCAATGTTCCGCGGCTACATCGTCAATGAAAGCCGGTCCCGCTAGGACTTCAGGAACTTCAGCATCATCTCGTTCACGTGGTCGGGTTCATTTCGCACTCTCGGCCAGTTCGCTGCGACAGGCTCGTTCGAGAGAATCCAGTCGTTCGGTGGCGGATCGCCAAAGCATATCGGGATCGACAAAATCGTAATCATGCCTCAGCACGCTGCCGAGTTGCCGGAGTTTTGGGAATTCCGCTTCCGGGTATTTGGCGTCGAGCGTATCGCCTAGTTTTCGCGCAGCTTCGCAAATCCGTTCGAGACACCGTTCGACCGCATCTTGCGTCTTGTGGTCGGTCGCGAATTGAGCGGCCGCCATCCCCTCTACGTAGGCACTAATCCGCAGGATGTTGTCGAGAATGTCGCGCAGGCGTTGTTCGGGGTCGCTAGAAGGCACGAATCTCTTCTCGAAGTGCGTTCCGAGCGACATGTGATTTTAGTGAGTCTCCGCAGCGCGACATCTATCCGTCGCGGAACGAGTTTCTGGATCTCGGCGACGATTCCCGCGTAATCGAGCAAGTCGATTCGCCGTCGCTCGTCCAGGTCGAGAATCAGATCGATGTCGCTGTCGGCCCTCTGAGTACCTCGCGCCGTTGATCCAAAAAGCGAGAGGTGTCTGACGCCGAGTCCTTTAAGATGTGGTGCGGCCGCCCGCAAAATTTTTACAATCGAGGAAGTCTTCTCGGAACGAGCCGACGCGGACGACGTCGAGGGCCCGCGTAGTACCGCGCCACCCGGAAGCAATGCGACGCCCCCTGACTCAAGCGCTGATCGGATTGCGGCGAGGCTCACAGGAATTGGTTTGCTGGCCGCACGTTCAAAGTGCGCAATCGTCAGCCTCGATACGCCCGCCCTCCGAGCCAGCTCAGTTTGGCTGACGCGCAGAAGAGCACGGCCGGCTCTGCACATTTCCGGGGTTAGTCGTTTTTTCGAATCGCTCATCTATATTCATAATGTATAGTACTATACAAAATATCAATAGCTGGTCTCACGACTTCAGGAACTTCAACATCAGCTCATTCACATATTCCGGCCGCTCCTGATGCACGAAATGCCCCGCGCCCGGCACCAACTCGATCTTCAATCCCTTCGTGAACAGCTTCTCCATCCCCGCGAGCGTCTCCGCGCCGATGCATCCGTCGTCGCTGCCGTGGAACATCATCGCCGGCACGTTGATCGGGACGTTCATCGCGGGCGCGAGCATTTTCAGATCGACTGGCATGCTGAGCACCGGTCCCAGCGTCGCGCGATAATATCCGAGCGCCGCTTCGAGCGTGCCCTTCGCGCGGAACGCTCGCTTGAGCGCTTCCATATCGTCGGGACTCCACTTCCATCCCGGCGACCAGTCGCGCCACATCTTTTCGAGGAACGCGAAGTCGTTGAGGCTCACGGCGGCCTCGGCGATCTTGGTCTGAAAGAAAAACATGTACCAGGAGCGACCCTGTTGCGCGTAGTTGGTGACGAGCGCCTCGAAAAATCCCGATCCGTAACCGACTGCCGCCGTCACCAGCTTGCTGACGCGATCCGGCGCGGCCGCCGCTGCGCCGTATGCCGCCACTGCGCCCCAGTCGTGGCCGAACATGATCGCGTTTTTGTAGCCGAGCGCTTCGATCAGCGCGATCGCGTCCTCCGACAACGCCGCCGAATCGTAGCGCCCGTCCGGCGCAGCCTCGGTCGGCGAGTAGCCGCGCATGAACGGCGCGACGCAGTGATATCCAGCCGCCGCCAGCGCGGGCATCTGATGACGAAACGAATGCGCGGTGTCGGGGAACCCGTGCAGGCACAGCACCAACGGGCTTTCCGGCTCGCCCATTTCGATCACCGTGAAATCCATGTTCGAGGCGCGCACGACTCTTTGACTCGGTTGTGATGCCATAGTGGCTCGACTCATATCGCACGCCTTCGCCAATGACAAAGCGCGCGCGCTGTAATACCTTCGCGACGCGTGAGTGATGGACGAATCGACTTTACAAAATAGTCCGCCGTCGCGGCGCGATGCGCTGTGGGAGCTGGCCGTGCTGTTCCTTCGACTCGGCACGCTCGCGATGGGCGGTCCCGCTGCGCATATCGCGATGATGGAGGACGAGGTCGTGCGCCGCCGTCGATGGATGACGCACGAGCGCTTCCTCGACATGCTCGGCGTCTGCAACCTGATTCCCGGCCCCAATTCGACCGAGATGGCGATTCATATCGGGCAACTGCGCGCGGGATTTGCGGGGCTCGTCGTCGCCGGCGCGTGCTTCATTCTTCCAGCCGCCGGGATCGTGCTCGCGATTGCGTGGATGTACGTGCGATTCGGTACGATGCCGCAGGCGGTCGGGCTCCTCTACGGTATCAAGCCGGTGATCATCGCGGTCGTGCTGCAGGCGCTGTGGGGACTCGGCCGCACGGCGATCAAGTCGCGCATCCTCGCCATCCTCGCTATCGTTTCGCTGGCCGGGGCGCTCCTCGAGGTCAACGACATGATCGTGCTGCTCGGCGCTGGAGTCGTGATGCTCGCGATTCGCGCCGTCGAAGATCGCGCGGGCATTCGCACGGCGCTCGCCGCACTTCCCACCGTCGCGACGCGCACGAAAACCGCCGCGCTCGCGACGGCAGTCGTCGCCGTCCCGTTCAGCCTCACCACCTTGTTTTTATTTTTTCTGAAAGTCGGCGCGGTGCTGTTCGGCAGCGGTTACGTATTGCTCGCGTTCCTGCGCACCGACCTCGTCGATCGGCTGCGATGGCTCACCGAGGCCCAGCTGCTCGACGCTGTCGCCGTAGGCCAGGTCACGCCGGGACCGGTGTTCACGACCGCGACGTTTATCGGTTACATCCTCGGAGGATTCCGCGGCGCCGTAGTCGCGACCGCGGGAATTTTTCTGCCCTCGTTTTTCTTCGTGTCGATCAGCGGGCCGCTGATTCCACATCTCCGCCGCTCGCTGCTCGTAGGCGCGTTTCTCGACGGCGTGAATGTCGGCGCGTGCGCCTTGATGGCGGCAGTGACGCTGTTTCTAGCGCGCGCCGCAATCGTCGACGTCACCACTATTATTCTCGCGGCGTCGAGCGCATTCATCCTGATTCGGTATCGCGTGAATTCCGCGTGGCTGGTGCTCGGCGGTGGACTGCTCGGCCTCGCGATGACCGCCTGGCGCTAATTCCGCCGTGTTATCTGGGGCACATTCGTAAAAGTTCATAACACGCGCGTAACCGCGTTGATGCAATCGGTTGTAGCGCGCGGCGTCGGTATCCTGTACTGTTTTAGTCCGCGACGGCAAGCACATTCCGCTCCCCGCCTTAGAATCGAAGGCATCCCGGTTAGAAGAGACAATGTGCTGATGCTGGCGGCAGCCAGGAACGCGCACAACGCGCGACGGCAGCCCAAAGCATCATCATCCGTGTAGCCACAGGGGCGCGGGTGGTGGTGTAGGCAAAATACGACCGCTGGAGAGAGGAATGGCAGCAGCTTTCACGCCGACGAGCACCACCGAACAAATCATGAAGACCGAGCCATGGAATCAGCCATGGTGGCACGCCGGCCCGCGCGATATCGCGATACTGGGTTGGGTTCTCCTCATACATATTACCGCCGCAATCGGACTCATTCTCTATCCGATTCCCGGATGGCGCGTATTTCTAGGCGCAGTGGTGCTCGTGTTCCTCGGCGGACTGGGCACCACGGTCGGGTATCATCGCGCGATCGCTCATCGCTCGCTCACGCTGAATCCGTGGGCGCGCGGCGTGCTGACGTTCCTCGCGATGTTCAACGGTTCCGGTGCGCCGACCACTTGGGCCGCCGGCCATCGTCTGCATCACGCCAAGGCTGACACCCCGGAAGACATCTCGAGCCCGCGCTGGGGCGGATTCTGGTGGGCGCATCTGCGATGGCTGTGGCAGGCGGGCGAGCCGCCAATCGATCGCTACTGCCCCGATCTCAAAGGCGTTTCGTATCGCGCGTGGCGATGGTTCCAGACGCCGATTCTCGCACTTTCATATTTAGGCGGTCTCTATTTCAGCCCCGCCGCGTTTTTCTGGCTGGGCGCGATTCGCCTGTGCTTTGCACTGCACGCACAATGTTTCGTCAACAGCGTCTGTCATACCGAACCGGGCATCCAGCCGGGCGAGGATTCCAGCCGCAACGTAACATGGCTCGCGCTGATGCATCTGTTCCAGGGCGAGAACTGGCATCGTAATCATCACGCGCGCCCGGGCTCCGCGCGACTCGGATGGACCTGGCGCCAGCCTGACGCGGGCTACATGTTGATTCTCGCGCTCGAGAAGCTCGGCCTTGCCACGGACGTTCGCCACGGCACGCCGCACGGGATGGGCGGCCGGTCCGACTCTGACGACCTGATAGTCAAGGCCGCATAGCCACTAAATCCTAACAGAGCGTTTAGGTCCCGTAACCGGCGGTGCCGCGTTGCGTATTCCATTTTAGAGGAATGCACATGAAAACCGCTGGCTTCATATTCGCCGCCATCCTTTCCGCAGTCATCATGCTCGGAACAGTAATGGCCGCCGCCAACGCAGGCATGACCCAGGTCGCGTCGTCGCCCGCGACAACGAAGCTCTAATTTCTTCACGCCGCCCCGGCTCTAGATTCAACGCGCGCGGAACTGAGGGATCACGTCCTCGGCGAACGCCTGGATGTCCTCTTCGTAGGTGATCGGCGGGTTATGCAGAAAGATGAAATGCGTGACGCCGGCCTTGATGTAACCTTCGATCTTGTCGACGCACTCCTGCTTGTTCCCGATCACCATCATGTTGCGCGCACGTTCGGGCGTCGTTTGCGCCATCATCGCGACGATCGATGAGAGCATTTCCTCGCGCTCCTTCGGCGCCTTGTAGCAGAGCGCGAGCATCAAGGTCTTTTCGATTTCATCGGTATTGCGCCCGACGGTATCGCCGTGGCGCTCGATCACGCCGATTAGCCGCTTCATTTCCGCCGCATCGGCGTTGCCCATGTTCCACATGTCGGCGTACTTCGCGACTAGCTTCAGCAGCACTTTCTCGCCATGCCCGCCGATCATCAGCGGCAGATTTTTCTGGATTGGCTTCGGATTACAGATCGCATCGACCACGTTGTAATGCTTGCCCTTGAGCGTGGTCTTCTCCTGCGTGAGCATCCCCTTGATTATCTGGCACGACTCCTCGAGCGCCTGCAGCCGTCCGCCCACCGTTTTGAAGTCGAAGCCGAGGCTCCGATGCTCCGCCTCGAACCATCCCGCACCGATCCCGAGATTCAGCCGCCCGCCGCTGATGTTGTCGAGCGTCGCCGCCATCTTCGCCGTGAGCGACGGATGCCGATATGTATTGCCGTTGACCAGCGCCCCGATTCGCGCGCGCTTCGTGTTCTGGCTGAGAGCACTCAGGGTCGTCCAGCCCTCGAGGCACGGCCCAGTCGGATCGGGCACGAAGATCGGATAGAAATGGTCGAACACCCACAGCGAGTCGTAACCCCAGCCGTCTGCCTTCCCCCAAAATGTGCGCAACTGCTCCCACTCGATATTCTGCTGCCCGGTCTGAACCCCAAACCGAATCGGATGTTTGTCCATTGGTACTTCCTTTCTTTCCGAAGTGGCACAGGCTTCAGCCTGTGATTCCTGAATGCTTCCCGTCGAAGTTATGAAAAACTTCTTACGACGGGACTTTCGCGGCGAGATTCAACAATTCCTGCAGCGTCTGATTGAAACGGTAAAACTTGTCCTCACGCAACTGATCGGTCGACTCCAGCCACAATTCCTCGCCGACTAGCGCGAGCGAACTCAGCGTATGCCGCAGCTGCGGCCGGCCGTGCTCGGCAATCTCAGTCAGCATCCGATCCCAAATCTCACGCTTGCCGCAGATGACGAAGTCGGGATCGTACTCATTCAGATCGACAACCGGCTTCACCTCCGTCAGTTGATACCCGTCGATCACCAGCCCCACGATTCGATCGCCGCCGTTGCCCGTATTGTTCGGCACGACGCGCACCGCGAAGCGCGTCTCGGCATATCCGAGGCGCCGGAAAAGCTCACCCTCGGCATGCATGAGCTTGCCGAGGGTGAGGAACCACGCCGAATCGGGAAACGACGCCATCAGTTGCCGGCTTCAGCTTCGAACAGCTTGTTGAAGTCCGTCGGCAGGATACATCGCGGACGCCGGTCGAGTCCGGCCGAGTCGCATCGCTGCAGGTACTCATGCACGATTCGCCGCCACAGCTGCCCCTGCAGCTCCATGCCCTTGTCGAAATGCTCGACGCCGCCGCCCATCAGGATCGCCATCGGCTCGACCGCTTCGGGCACGCTGAAGGTCTCGAGCAGAATCCGCTCGGCGTCATCGAGCTGCTCGTGCAGCTCTTCCGCCACCTCGGGATTCGACTTGAGCTGCGTGCGCAGATGCATCGTGCCGAAGCCGACGTGACGCGATTCGTCCTGCATGCAGCGGCGGAAGATTTCCTGATCGACGCGGCTCGGCGCGATGAATTCGCCCTGGCGGAACATCGTCAGCACGAAGCCCTCGCCGAGCAGTTGCAGGCGTCCGGTCTGCGCCGGAGAAGCTCGGGCAGTCGAAGATTCGCTTCAACGACAGCTCGCTGATGGGGCTCGCCTTGCCGAGGCCGCCGCCGTTGGCCAGCGCGCGTTTGCGGAACACGTCCATGTGGCGCGCCTCGTCCATCGCCTGCGTGGCGAGGAACATTTTCACTTCGAAGAAGTCGTGATTCATCTGCCCCATCCATCGCGTCGGCGCGTCGGCCGCGATGAACTCCACCTCGGTGAGGAACGTGCACAACTGGCACATCGCGCGCTCGAGGTCGTCGGGCAGCGGCTTGAGTTCGGTCCACGGGATATCGCGCGCCGAGCTCCACTGGCGCGCGACCGCCTCTTCGTACAGCTCGCTCACGTTGTCGGCCCAGCACTCGGCCTTTTCGTTGATCGTGAAGCCGAGCGAGGGCAGCTCCTCGGAAATCACCGCGCCGCGCGGCGCCATCGAGCGATGCTCGCCGCCGTGCTCGGGGATCGATTCCGTAGCTGCCGATCTCGATATCCTTGAGGCGCAGGCCGAGGTTGCCGGGCTTGGCGCGCACGCCCCATTCGCCCATCTGGTTCATCCAGCCGAGGTCAGGAGTGCCGGACTCGTAGAGCTTCTGCAGATAGACCGAAGGCTCGAGTTTGTACTTCGCTTCCGACCCGACCCGTGCTTCATCCTTGATATGGACTGATCCCATCGGCGGCCT
The DNA here is from genome assembly GCA_963721485.1 of uncultured delta proteobacterium. Taxonomy (GTDB): domain Bacteria; phylum Desulfobacterota; class Binatia; order Binatales; family Binataceae; genus Binatus. The sequence continues at coordinate 77,102 of CAVRJV010000001.1, forward strand.
CCCGGACGGTGCGCGATTGCGCGTCGAAGTCCTGTCTAGTCGGGTATCAAATGAGTTTCGGAGAAGTCAATCTGCCCCCATGGCCGCCAGCCCTTCTCCGCCGTTTTACATTGCCGCGCCGCGATCATCGGACACTGCACCGTGTGCCCGCGATGGCTGCTGGCGTGAGTGATCGGCTATGGTCGGTCGAGCAGTTGATCGTTGCGGCAACTGACAATGGGAATATCTCGCAAACTTCGTTGGCTTAGCTTCGCGGCGGGGTTGTTAGGGCTAATAGTCTCGATGTTTGTTTTACCGCCGATTGTCATGGATTTCTCCGCTCCTCCGACGCCCCTGGACTGGGCGTTTGTCGTGGCAGTCAATTTAGCGGGACCACTCCTGATGAGTGGATCGCTGGCTTTGCTGATTTTATTCGCGGGCTGGCTCGTCGGAAAATTGCGGATTTCAAACTAGCACACGACCTCACGGCGGCCAGTCCTTCTCCACCGTTTTACATTCCCGCGCCGCGATGCTCTTGTAGGCGAGGCTCCTCACCAAAAACAATCAACCAACGGAGGACGCATCGTGTCGATACTCTCGGAATTCAAGGCCTTCGCGATCAAGGGCAACGTCATCGATCTGGCGGTCGGCTTCGTCGTCGGCGCCGCGTTCGGAAAAATCGTCACATCGTTCACCACCGACATCCTGATGCCGCCGATCGGCCTCGCCCTCGGCGCCGTAGACTTCTCGAACCTGTTCATCAACCTGTCGTCGAAGCATTACGACACCATCGCGGCCGCCAAGGCCGCCGGCGCGCCGACGCTCAACATCGGCCTGTTCCTCAACACCATCATCGACTTCATAATAATCGCGTTCGCGGTCTTCATGCTCGTCAAATGGATCAATCACCTGACCGGCGCCGACAAGCCCGCGCCGCCCTCGACCAAGGACTGCACCTATTGCGCAACCGCAATCCCGCTCGCGGCCACCCGATGCCCCCACTGCACGTCGGAACTAAAAGCCGCGTGACGCCTGGTATCCCCATCCTGAACACGCAAATTTAAGCGTCGCTATCGACCAACTCCGATCAAACTTGCGTGCACTACCTGTCTCGTTGTATCAACTATAGGCGTCCAAGATCGGTCTTTGGGGGGATTTTGTGTTCAAGCTGGATTGGAATCGTCGCCGTATGCGAATCGCGCCCATTTTGCGTTCGCTATCGCTCTTACTCGTGTTCGTGTTGTCACTCTCGCTCGTCGCCTTCGCAACCCGATCGCCTGCCGCTCAGGACCTCTCAAAATCGGCGAAAATCAAACCGCTGAAGGTTTCGCCCAAGAAGATTCAGTTCGGCACGCTCCTGCCTTTTCAAGCGAGCGGCTCCCGAGACGTGACGATTCACAACCCCAACTCCTCGGCCATCAACGTCAGTTCCGTCAGTACCACCAACGGCGAATTTGTCCCGTCGGACAACTGCACCGGCAGCATTCCGGCCGACAGCGATTGCTCGGTCGCCGTTGTCTTCACTCCTTCGTCCGACGGCAAGAAATCCGCCAAGCTGATGATCGTCGACAACGCGAGTACGAAGGTTTCGATGGTCACCCTCGATGGCGAGGGGAAGGGCATGGCCCCAACTCCCACCGCGACTGCGACCGCAACCCCGACTCCGACCGCCACGCCGACATTCGCCCCATGTCCCGCGCCAGGTTCGTGTGCGTCGGGGCCGCCTTCGCTTACCTCGTTGGTTCCCAGCTCGGCTGTCGCAGGCGGCCCGAACGTTCTGCTTTCCGCATGCGGATGCAATCTAACCGGCGCCACCACCGTCCAATGGAACGGAACCAATCAACCGACAACTTTCGTTTCGGCCAATCAGCTCGATGCGACCATACCGGCCGCCAATATCGCCAGTATCGGCGCTATCAACGTGACGGCGGCGGCCAGCGCGCAAGTCTCCTCGCCGCAGACATTCTTCGTCGGCAACACGGGCGGCGCCAGCTATGCCCAGGTGATCATCAATCAGGTCGCCAACGATTTGGTGAGCGATCCGGTCAATAACGTCCTCTACCTGTCGGTTCCAGGCTCGGCTCCGACCAACGGCAACACGATCTCGGTCGTCAGTCTCGCCTCGGCGTCAATAACATCGTCGACCTTTGCCGGCAGTAACCCCGACAAGCTGGCGATTGCCGACGACAGCTCGTTGCTCTACGTCGGTCTCGACGGCTCGGCATCGGTAGCGCGCTTCACGCTGCCCGGCATTTCGAGCGACATCACCATCCCATTGGGCGGCAACGACTTCGGGGCGTACTTCGCACTAGATCTTCAGGTCGCTCCGGGCGCACCGGATACGACAGCGATCAGCCTCGGCAATATGAGCGTAAGCCCGGAAGCCGAGGGAGGAATAGTAATCTACGATAACTCCACTCCGCGCACCAACGGCGCCCTCGGATGGGATGGCGGAGACGATTTGTATGATTCGCTTCAGTGGGGCGCGGACGACACAGTGCTCTACGCTGCCAATACCGAAGATACGGCGTTCGACTTTTACAGCCTGGCCATAAACTCAATGGGAGTTGCATCGGAGAGCGATTTCCAGAGCACTTTCGCTTCGTTCAACGACAAGATTCATTTCGATGCGACCAACGGCCTCATCTATGCCAACTATGGCCTCGTGATCGATCCTTCAACGGCGAGTCCGGTGGGTACTTTCTCTCCCAGCTCTTTCCCGGCCGTGATGGTGCCTGACTCGACTCTGAACGAGGCCTTTTTCATCGAAGATGACGGCACGCTCGAAAGCTTCAATTTGAATGAGTTCAGCCGCATCGCCTCGATCACGATCCCCGACTTCCCCGGCATTGTGGACTACACCGCCGCATCAGTCCGAATCCTGAGATGGGGCACCAACGGCCTGGCAATCCTCCCCTACCAGGGCCCGATCTATCTAATAGGCGGCAATTTCGTCCACTAGCGGTTAGATCATTTGTGTTTCCCTTGGATTCCTACTTTTCCTTGAGGCGCGGATCATCGCTCGCGATGCGAGTTGCCTCAATATAGGTCATGTACTCCGCTTCGTTCGCAGGCATTGACGATTGCGCGCGTGCGAGTTCCTAACGCAGCCACATTAATGGCAGTTCCAAGCGCGAGTTAAGCCTGTCTGCTATTCGTCGGTCGCGCGGCGGGTTGCTTAACTCAGTGTCGAAGAATCTCCGTCACGCCGCCGCGCCCGCGCTTATGGGCTGGTATCTGATCACTCCGCTGATAGAGAGTTGTACGAGAGCATTTAGCGGCGTTGTCCTGGGTTCACCGGACCCAGTGCGGACCAGGCCTGACAGGCTATTTTCCGTTGAAGCGCGGATCATCCTTTGCGATGCACTGCGCGTAAGGCAGGGCCGCTGCCGCGAATCCCTGGAGCGAAGTGTCGACTGGTTGAGTTATGTCGAATCGTTTTGCTCCCGAGACTTTGGCAGTTCGCTTGTCGCTGGCGAGCGCCGCGTTGCACTGGTCGGCGCCGACGTAGCCGGCGAACGGCTTCCATAGGGTCAGCGGTGCGTTGGGATTGAGCCGCCGCTGGTCGTCCATCGGCGGCACGATCACGTACCAGGTTGGAACTGTGGTCGAATCCGGAACGCATCCCTTCTGTCTATAAAAGGAGTCCGTCGATTGCTGCCTGCAGGAGTCCGAGAAAACCTCAAGTTCGAACCAGGAGCAGGGTGGCAACGCGACGACACTGATCGGATTCAGGCCTTCTTTTGGACACTTCCAGCCAGGCGTCGGAGCGTTTGGATCCATGCTGACGGTCGGCGCAACCGGGAGCACGCAGCCCGCCAAAACAAACACCAGCCCGAGCGCGGCAGCGTGCCGGAGATTCATCGACATTCAGTTAGCAGAGAGCCGTGCGACCGACAAATGGCGCACAGATTTCTCCTCGCAGCGATACACCAGCACGGCGACTGGCCTCAGGAGACCGCAAACGCACGAGGCTCTCCGCGTGCATCACGATGAATTGGCTCTTCGAAATGTCAGGTCAAAGCCACGTTTGTTACGCGATCCTTAACAGCAGAAAAACAGGCGACAGCGGCAAAAAGAAGCCCGCGTCGATGGCGACGCGGGCTCCTCTCAATTCCGAAAAGCTATGTGCTCAGGACTGTGCGTTACTCGCCGGCCTGCGCGACGTCGGCCATCGCTTTCGCGGCGCGCTCGCAAATCTCGCTCAGAATTTCGTCGGTGATCACGGTCGAGAGCGCAATCATCCCGCGCGGCGCGAGGAACAGACCATGGTTGAGCGCGGCCAGATGGAAGTTGGCGACCGCGCGCGCGTCCTCGCGCGCGATCGTCGGGGCCGGCGGTTCCTTGAGGAAGAATACATTCATCAACGATCCGCAGTGCCGCACCGAAAACGGCAGATCGACTTGCCGCGCCGCGCGCGCCAGCTCGGCCGCGAGCCGCTCGCCCTGCCGTGCCATCTTGTCGATTCGCGCCTGCGTCAGCTCGCGAAGCGAAACGGCGCCGGCCGTGCAGGTGACCGGATTGCCGTTGAAAGTGCCCGAATGAAAAATCGCTCCGCGATTGCGCGGATCGAACGCCGACATCACATCTTCGCTGCCGCCGATCGCGCCGACCGGGAAGCCGCCGCCGATAATCTTGCCGAACATCGTCAGGTCCGGCTTGACCTCGAAAATCTGCTGCCCGCCGCCTTCGGCCAGGCGCAGCGTGATCACTTCATCGACGACGAACATCGCGCCGGCGCGACGCGTCGCTTCGCGCCACGCGCTCGAGAAATCCCGCCGGCGGCTCGACCACGCCGGCCGAGCCGAGTACCGGCTCGAGGAATACCGCCGCGATTTCCGCGCCGCGCTCCGACAGCAGCGCCTCGAACGCGGTGGCCTCGCCGAAGTCCGCGAGCATCGTGCGCTCGCCGTCCTGCCCGGCCAGCCCGACTTCCAAATCGTCGTACGATCCATGATAGCCGTAGCGCGCCATCAGGATGAGCTTGCGGCCGGTGAGGCGCCGCGCGACGTGCGCCGCGAGCATCCCGGCCTCGGTACCCGAATTGCAAAATCGCACGCGATCGACCGACGCGACGCGCTCGCACAACAGCGTCGCCAGCTCGGTCTGCGCCTCCGAGCGCGCCGGCCACGCGCTGCCGTCGCGGACCGCCCTGCGTGACCGCCTCGACGATCGGCGGATAGGCGTTGCCATGCACCAGGCTGGTGTAGTTGCCGAGCAGATCGATGTAGCGGTTGCCGTCGACGTCCCACAGGAACGGGCCTTCGCCGCGCTCGATGCGTGAGCGGGTAGGGCCGGTATAGGTGGTCGTGCGCGTGTCGCCGCCGGGCATCACGCGCTCGGCGCGCTTGGCGAGCTGCGCGGACTTTTCAGTCGCCGCGCGATAGGTTTCCTCGATGCTGCTGTTCATCGTCCCATACCCTCGGCCGAGATGCCACGACCGTTTGCGCTTGTGCTTCCATTTATATTCCTCCATGATTTGCGGGCATCCGCGCCACCGCGGTCAAGCTCCCGCCGCCCGGCAAGCCATGACCGGCGCACAGTATTGTCTACTATGACCGCACAAACGAATCAAATTGTAAGATATTATAACTGCTGACAGTCGCGGGTTCCAGCTTCCGCTGCCATGCAGGATTCAGAACCGGGAAGTTGCCTGGTCACTTGACCGCGGCGATTGCTTCCATTTCGACCAGGAGGCCGTCGACCGCGAGCGAGGTGACGCCGACCATGGTCGAGGCGGGCGGCTCGCCGTCGGGAAACAACTCGGCGCGCGCCTCGCGCATCGCGGAATAGTCAGACTGTTTGTAGTTAACGATGTAGGTATTGGTCTTTACGATGTCGGCGGCGGTGGCTCCTGCAGCCGTCAGCGCGGCTTTCAGATTCTCGGCAGCCTGCCGAATCTGCGCCTTCAGGTCGCCCGGCCCGACCACTTTGCCTTCCTTGTCGATCGCCACCTGGCCCGAGATGAATACCAACTTCGCCGGTCCCGCGATCGTCACGACCTGCGTAAAGCCGCGCGGCGTCATCAGCGTATCGGGATTTATATATTTTTTTTCCACGTCACTTCTCCTGGTCATTTTTCGATTTGCCGTCGCCGTATTGCAGGACCTGGACCTTCTCGACGGTGATCAGTCCCGAGCCCATCATCTTGTCGAGCACCGGGATGAACGCGTCGATCTTCGCCTGGCTGTCGACGATCTCGATGATCATCGGCAGGTCTTCCGACATGCGCAGAATTTTCGCCGAATGCAGATGGCTGGATCTGCCAAAGCCCATCGGGCCGCGGATCACAGTCGCGCCGCCGAGTTGAAGTTCGCGCGCCTTCAGCACGATCGCTTCGTAAAGCGGATGATGGTCCGAGCGTTCGCTCTCGCCGATAAAAATTCTGAGCAACACCGCATCGCGTGGGATTTGCATCGCTATACACCCCGGTTGAGCGCCGTCGCGGCTATGTACCCGACCCATACTGACAGCATGCACAGGATAACCGAACCGGCGGCGTTCGCGTGTCGCCGGAATCCATTCGCCCGCGCGCGCGAGGTAGAGCGTCTCGAGCGAGAAACTCGAGAAGGTCGTGTAGCCGCCGCAGATTCCGACCATCACGAATTGCCGCCCCGGCGTGCCGACCAGCAAGCGTCCGTCGGGCCCCGTCAGCGTCGCGAAAAATCCGATCACCAGGCATCCGGTGATATTCACCAGCATCGTGCCGTACGGAAACGTGCCGCCGGTGAGTGTCGTGATGGCGCCGGAAACAAAATAGCGGCCCATCCCGCCGAGCGCGCTGCCAATCGCAATCAGAACGTACGCGAGCACCGGGAACCTCCGTCAAGTTGCGGCCGCGATATGGCCGGCGTCGGCGACTGCATTCACAATCAAATGAAGATAGATGAGTCCGCCGTACGGATGCCACCGCTCGAGCATCGCGGCGACGCCGTCGTAGGTCGGCGCGCCGCTCGCGCCGAACCATTCGAAAAGTTTGTTGCGGCCGCCGACGTCGTCACCGGGGAAAATGTTGATGCGCCCGAAGCCGCGGAGCATCACATACTCCGCCGTCCAGCGTCCCACGCCGCGAAATTCGAAAGGCGCGCGATCGCGTCGTCGTCGGCGAGCAGCTCGATTGAGCGAAAGTCGAGATCTTTCGGAAGGATGCCCGCACGCGAGTCCCTGCAGGTAAACTCCCTTCTGCCGGCTAAGCCCGAACGCGCGAAGCGCGGTCAGGACTTCGAGCACGCAACTGCGGCCGCGGGTCGGAAACGATCGCAACGGAAACTGCAGTCTGCACTCGGCGCTCACACCGAACGCTTCCGTCAGCCTGTTCAGCACATGCATTCCCGCGCTCAGCGACACGAGCTGGCACGTGACGGCGTTGGCGAACGCTTCGAAGACCGTGGGGTAGCGCACCGGTTTCATGCCGCGCAATCGATCTGCCAGTTCGCGCAGACGCGCGTCGCCGCGCGCGAGCCGATAGAAGTCCGACAGGTCGCGATCCAGCCCGAGCATCGTCGTCACGATTCCGGCGACTTGATCCTTCAGCACTTGCGGCCGCGCCGCGGAGATCGTGACTTCGATTTCCGGACGCGAGCCATGCCGCGTCTGCGTGACTGCGATCGTCACTGGCGACTCGCCGACAACCAATACTCGCCGCCATAGGCCGTCGTCGAATCGATCGACGACGTTGTGCGCCCGCCGGCGAAGCGCCCACACCGTCAGGTCGAGCCGAAACGGCGGCCTCGGCCTAAGTGTGAACGTCAGCTCTGGCACAGGCGCTGCGGAACTCGCCTACTCTGTGCCGCCGATGCCGACGCGACTCTCCAGCGCGCGCACGCGCCGGATAATTTCCGGCAGCCGCGTGAGCACCACCGCGTAGCGCCTGAACTTGCGCACGTCGACGGCGGGGATGCCCGAGACGATCGCTTCGTCCTTCAGGTCGTTGTGGATGCCGGCCTTGGCCACCACCATCACGCGGTCGCCGATCGTCACGTGGTCGGCGCATCCGACTTGTCCGCCGAACAGGCACCACTTGCCGATTCGCGTCGAGCCCGAGATTCCGGTGTGCCCCGAGAATCGCGAGTACTCGCCGATTTCGCAGTTGTGCCCGATATGCACCTGGTCGTCGAGTTTGACTCCGCGATGCAGGATGGTCGCGCCCATCATCGCGCGATCGACCGTCGAGTTGGCGCCGATCTCCACGTCGTCCTCGAGTATAACGCTGCCGACTTGCGGAATTTTGATCAGGTCGCCGTTCTCCTCGACGAAGCCGAAGCCGTCGGCGCCGATCACCGCGCCGTTCAAGAGCGTCACGCGATTGCCGATCACCGTGCCCTCGCGAATCGACACGCCGCTGTGCGCGGTGAAGCGATCGCCGATGCGCACGCCGGGGTAAATCGTCACGTTCGGATGAATCACGGCGTCGCGGCCGATCGCGCACGCCCGCGCCGATCACCGCCGACGCGCCAATCGAGGCGTTCGCGCCGATCGTCGCGTCGGGCGCGATCGAAGCGCGCGGATCGATTCCGGGCGCGGGCCGATACGGCGGGAAAAAAATCTCCAGCACGCGCGCGAAGTCGGCGTAAGGATTCGCGCTGATGAGCGTCGCGCATTTCGCGCCCGCCGCCAGCTCCGCGCGTCGTGATGGCGGCCGAGACGCTGGATTGCAGCGCAGGCGCATACTTCGCGCTGGCGACGAAAACGATCATGCCGGGACCGGCAGCCTCGATCGGCGCCGGCGCGAAAATCTCGACGCCGCCGTCACCGCGAATTTCGAGTCCCAGCTTCGATGCGAGTTCCTTGAGTTTCATCTTGATGCCCTGGTTCCGAGTCTGCGAAAGTTTTCTGTCTTCATCGAGCGCGCGCGCATCGCGGCGATCGCGTCGGCGAGCTCGGCCGGTTCGATTTGCGTCAGGCAGTTGTAATGCCCGAAGCGGCAGGTGCGCGCCAGGCAGGGCTGCATTCGAGCTTGCGGTAAATCACGCGCGTCTTCGGCCCCAGCGGCCCGGTGCGAGTCGGATTGGTCGAGCCGAAAATCGCGACGGTCGGGATTCCGAGCGCTCCCGCCAGATGCATGCAGCCCGAATCGTTGCCGATGAACCCGTCGCATAGCGACAACAGCGCGATCAGCTCGCCGATATTGGTGTGTCCGGCCGCGACCATCGCGCCCGCTTTGCTCGCCGCCGCGACTTCTTCGCACTTGGCGCGCTCCGACGGCGCGCCAACCAGCACGACCTCGGCGTCGTCGCGGCGCGCAAGCAAATCGATCAGCGCGCCGTAGTTCTCCGCCGGCCATTCCTTGGCCGGTCCGTAGGCGGCGGCGGGCGCGATCGCAAAGATCGGACCGCCGGGACGTGCTTGCGATTTGCCGCGAGCCATTCGCGCATCCGCTCGCGACGACGGTTCGTGCACGTCGATCGCGAAATCATCGGCGCGCGCCGTCGGCAACGCCCGTCGCGCGCACCATCGCGAGCCAGTAGTTCACCTGGTGGCCGGTCATCGCGTCGGGCGGCGGCGACGCCTTGATCGTCAGCATCGCGCCGCGCGCGTCGGCGACGAACCCGGCACGACGCGCGGATTCCCGCCATCGTGAGCCACAACGCCGACTCGAAACTGTTCGGAAACAACACGCCCAGGTCGAATCGCCGCGAGCGGATTTCGCCGACGATCCTGCGCCGATCGAAGAATCCCGAGAGCCCGCGCCCGACCGAGTATGGAATCACCTCGTCGATCCATCGCGCGCCGTCGAAGAAGCTCGCCAGCTCCTTCTTGATGAGCACCGCGAGATGCGCGCGCGGCCACGTGCGGCGAATAGCGCGCAGCGCCGGCAGGCTCATCACGACGTCGCCCAGCCAGTTAACTTCCTTGACCAGAATGCGCTGCAGGCGGCGGCTCGAGCGCGACGGCGCGCGCCGCGAGCGATTGCGCGCGCGCGCCAGGTTCTTCATCGCGCCGAATATGTTTCCGACGATCCCGAGCCGCTGAGCAGAGATTTCATCACGCGCGCGGGCCCAAATAAACCCGCGCGTTCACTCTGCCTGCGCGCGCGACGTTGACCTTTCGCACAAACGAAATTGGTACTAGTATCCGGACATTAGAGGAATCGCACGCGAGGGATTGCTGCGATGGCTGGTTTGAGAGACCGACCGCTGATACGCGATGCGTTGCTTGCCGGTGGAGTGATCGCCGCGAGTGCCGTTGCCGCTGCTGATCGCGCTCGATCGCGGCAGGTATCCCATCCTCATTTCGATTCGATGACTGTCGCGCCGACCCTCTCCGACGGCGCCGCCTCGATATCGCGATCGGGAATGTCCAGCGCTGCAACTCACGCGCCACGCATCTGCCGCTGCGAGCGCCTGCCCAAACAGATCGGATTCGCGCCGCCTCCGTCGAAAAAGAACTCAGAGCGACGTCGAGTGGTCGTGATGGTTCCGGATTTGCCGCGTCGAGAATCCTGCAACCTCCGCCGTCAGGTGGGTGGACCGTGCAGGGCAGCGCCGCTCCGGTCAACGGCGCCAATTCTCAACCGCCGGGGCCGATTGCGATGAGCGCGGTCGGCGGCATCTCGGCGCCGCTGACTTCGCCGACGGGAGGATCGAATGCCGAGTTTCGCCGGCCTCTCGCGCCGGCGATGCGAATCATCCGGCTGCATCAAGTCCCGGAGGTGTCAGCGCGCCGGTCAGACCCGATCTGGCACCGCGATCCCGGTTTCGTGCTGCTGGCGGGCGGGCAGGGCGACGGGCAATTTGCGCTCTCGAGCGCCGAGCTTTTCGACCCGGCCAAGAACGCTTCGCCGCCGCGTCGCCGATGAAGGACGCGCGCACGGATCATACGGCGACGGTGCTGCCCGGCGGCAAAGATTCTGGTCGCGGGCGGCGAAGGATCCTCGGGCCGCGCGCTGTGCGTCGGCCGAATTGTACGATCCAGTCAGCGGAAAATTTTCCGCAGTCGCATCGAAGATGGACACCGCGCGCGCTCGAGCATACCGCGACGCTGATTTCCGGATGCAACTGCGCCGCCGACGGCAGGTGCTGATCGCGGGAGGCACCACTGCGGCGGGCTCGCTCGGATCCACTTTAAGGAGTGCGGAACTGTTCGATCCTGTGACCGGCAAGTTCACCGCGACCGGCGCGATGAAGGCGACGCGCGCGCGCCATTCGGCGACGCTGATCGCCAGCGGTCCGTTGGCGGGAAACGTGTTGATTGCGGGTGGCACCAGCGATGAGAGCGGCGGCGACGTCGCCACGGCGGAACTCTACGATCCGGCCACCGGCCAGTTCACGCCGACCGGCCGATGAGCACGCCGCGCGAAAATCACAGCGCGACTTGGCTTTCGCCGAGCGTCGTTTCAGGTCCTCTCGTCGGCAGCGTGCTGGTCGCGGGCGGCGGCGACGTGAGCGCGCCGACCGACAGCGCCGAAGTTTTCAATCCTCAGACGGCGGCATTTTCGCCGGTGGGTGCGATGACCACGCCGCGCACGCTGCAATCCGCGGTATTGCTGCCCAACGGCAAGGTGCTGATCGCAGGCGGTCAGAGCAGCGAGACGGATTTTCTGCTGAGCGCCGAGCTGTTCGATCCCGCGCACGCGACTTTCGCCGCCACCGGCTCGATGCACAACCTCCACGCCGGCGCGACTGCAACCGTGCTCGAGAACGGCAGCGCGCTGATTGCAGGCGGCCGTTCAAGCTTCGGCGATCTTTACGACCCGGCGGCCGGAACTTTCTCCGCGACCGGCAGAATGATCACCGACGTCGCCGAATCGACCTCGACACTGATCCGATAGCTATTTCTTGAGCGCCGCGATCACCTGGTTGACGATCGCGTCGGCCTTGGCGCGCATCTGGTCGTCGGTCGCGTCCTGGATCGGATGCGCCACGAAAACGCGCCGCAGCTCCGGCAATCCCAGCGCTTCGGCCTGCTTCTGCGCGGCGTCGACGAACTCGCTCGACGCGATCACCACCGAGGGCTTCTTATTCGTCTCGAACCATACGGAGTCGTGCACACTGCACGTTGTGCATGACCCTCAATCGGCGAGCGCTTCGATAACGAAGTCGCACTCCTGCGGCGATCCGGCGGCGCAGATCGTCGGGCGCCGGCTTGGTGAAGGTTGGTTTGCGAAAGCGCTTGATCTCGAGCCGGGGAGCCGGTCCTGCAGATGCTCGGCGAGCCGGTCGATCAGCACGTTGCCGCGCGGCTTGGCGATATCGAGCAGCGCGACGCGGCCGGCGATCGTGTCGGAGCGCGCGGCCAGCGTGCGCCGAATCGGCACGCGCTCGTCGGTCGGATCGATAATCACCTGTTTCATGTCCGTGCCTCCTCGATTCGCCGGCTGACGCTCGACGATCCCATCGGACCCGAGACCCATCCGGCGAACACCGCCGAAAATTTCCCGGCGTTGCCGCCAGCCACGATGATATTGATATCCTCCGGCTTGCGAAACTTCGCAATCTTCTTCGTCGAGCTGCTCTTCGGTCGGCGTCGCCGAGCGCGCTCAGCGGAATTCCCTCGCCGCTCTCGTCGTCGCGAATCAACTCGCGCATCGGCCGTGCGAAGTCACTTCCTGGATTCGCGCGCGCACCTGCGCCTTGGTCCATTTCTCGCGCGCGAGAGTGTCGGCATGCTCGGGCGAAATCATGAGCAGGATCTCGCCGGCGCCGTGCTGCTTGGGATGCCAGCATGCTTCGAGCGCCATGCCGAGGCTGCCGGCCAGCGCGCGCGCCGTTCGCGACGTTTGATCGGCAATCTGCCGCGATCCCGCCTCGAGCCCGAACACCGTCACGACGTTTTCGTCCTTGCTCGAAGCCGCGCTCGACGTGCAGCGGCTCCCACGGACTGCGCTCCTCCCATTCGGCGAAGCAGGTCGTGAACTTGCCGGTCGCGCCGAGCGTCGAGCGCTCGATATCGCCCGGCCGCGCGCCGCCGACATTGCGCAACACCAGTTTCAGCGCGCGCCCGATGGTCGCGTTGGAGCGCGTGCCGTAGCCGAGCGCCATCATGCCCATGTTCATGTCGAGGCGATGGCGAATCGGGCCGTTGACGACGATCACCGGCGTCGCGCCCCAGGTCGTCGACATGATGCCGTGGATGTTGAAGGTGTCGGTGCAGACCGCCTCGAGCGCCGCGATCACCACCGGCAGATATTCGGGCTTGCATCCGGCCATCACGGCGTTGACCGCGACTTTCTCGACCGTCACGGGCGCGAGGTTGGGCGGCACGATCGCGACGACCTCGCGCGGATCGCGCCGCGTCCCCGTCAGCATCCACATCACGCGCTCGGGCGTCGGCGGCACCACCGGCAAGCCGTCGGTCAGCCCGCGCTCGAACATGAATTCGAAAACGTCCTCGGCGTCGCCCAACTCGATTCGACGCGCAGTCAGCTTGTCGCCGCGCGCCTCCGCTTCCAGCCGCTCAGCGATTCCCGGCTCGACCGATTTGGAACCGCATCCGGGCCGCGACTCCGGATATGAATTCCAATCGATCGGCCGGCGACGGCGTCGCCTGACTAGTCGCGCCAACTCGGCGAACATCTCGCGCCAATCGTCGCGTCCGAAGCCGACGAAGCGGCGCTGCTCGTGCGCCGTGCGCATCGGCGAGGATGATCGTCGGCACGGTGTCGAGGTCGTAGTCGAACGAAACCTTCAGCGCCGAATCGTCGAGCATCGGAACCGTCAGCGCGTATCGCTCGACGAGTTTCGCGTTGCCCTCGGCGTCCTGGCCGATCGCCAACACATCGACCGACGCGCCGAACGCGCGATGCGCCGCCTCGATCAGCGGCATTGTCAGTCCGCAGGTCGGGCAATCTTCCTTGACGAAGCAAAGCAGCGCCGATCGCGGCTGGACGGGAACGATGCGCCGTTCCGTGCGCGTCGCGCAGCTCAAACGCGGGCAGCGATGAGTTCATTGCGGTGTCCGGAAGCGCTCGTTTCGGGAAGCATCAGGAACCGATGCTGCCGTGGAGAATAGAATTCGACCGACGCCGTTATCAGCGCGTTGTCCGTCGACGCCGCCCGCGATCAGCACCTCGCCGTCGTTCAGCAGCGTCGCGGTGTTAGTGAGGCGCGCGACGTTGGTATGTCCCACGTGCGAGAACACGTTCGTCTCCGGCATGAACAGCTTCGGCGTCGCGCATCCCGACCACGATCGGTCCCCGGATAGTCCATCCGCCGACGACCAGCACGTTCCCGTTGTCGAGCATCGTCGCGGTCGCCAGGTAATGCGGCGCGCTCATGTCGCCGGTTCTGATGAAGCTGCCGGACTTCGGGATCGTAAATCTCCGCGGTGTTGAGCGGCGCCATCGACGCGAGAGTGCGCATGCCGACCGATGACCTGCCGCTCTTGCCGCCGACGATCAGCACGCGCCCGTCGTTCAGCTTGACCGCAGCCGCACCGACGCGATCGCTTTTCATGTGCGCGAGCATCGCCGTGAAGCTGCCGGAGGCCGGGTCGTACATTTCGGCGGTGTCGTACGAAATGTAGCCGCCGGGCATACCGCCGCGGCCGCCGCCTGCGATCAAAACTTTGCCGGTGCCGAGCAGCGCCGCGACGTGCGCGACGCGCGGCTGATTCAGATGCCCGGTTGGCCAGAACTGCCGACTCGCTGGATCGTAAATCTCGGCGCGTAGTCCAGCGTCTGGATGCCGTTGTCGACTGCCGCCGACGACGAGCACGCGTCCGTCGCGAAGCAGCGTCGCCGTATGCCCTTCGCGCGGCATCGACATCGATCCGGTCGCGCTGAAGGTGCCGGTCGCCGGATCGTAAATCTCGGCACTCGCGAGTTCCGAGCGGAAGCCGGCGTTCTGCACGCCGCCCGTCACCAGCACTCGTCCGTCGCGAAGCATCGTGATCGTCTGCCCGGCGCGCCGGACGGTCATCGCGCCGGTCGGCGTGAAACTTCGCGTCGCGGGATCGAACAGCTCTGCGCTGGAGAGCACGCCGCCGACTTCGCCGGTCGCGGTGCCTCCGCAAATCAGCACGCGTCCGTCGCGCAGCCGAATCGCGGCCGCGTTGGCGCGCGGCGTGGTCATCGCGAGCGCTTCGACGCGGTTGCCCTGCGGATTCGTGACGAAGACCGGCGGCGTCGCAGTCGCACCTCCGCCCGCGCATGCGGTCAATGCGATCGCAACGAGAAACGACAACCCAGAGAGAAATCGACGATTCATGCAGGCCTCGCGCGCTGAATCATAGGCCCGCGGCCTTTCGTTGGATAGTCACTTAATCGGGCGTACGGACGCTGGTCCAGACCGCAGCAAATTGCCATCGCGACCCTGGTGAGCGTAAATTCACAAACACTAAGAATCCGCTACGAAACTAGGAACTAACATTGACATCTATGCGGGACCCGTTTTGCGCAAAGGAGAATAAGTGTGAACGTCGACGAGCGTCGAAAAGATCCTCGAAGAACTCGCAGTAGCCGCAGGAAAGCAATCTTTAACGAGATCGCGCGGCGGATTGTCGCTCGCGACAGGGCGGCCCGAAGATACGGGTGGTCACAGAACACCATCGGAGAGATTGCTCGGAATCTGGAGTGGGCCTTCACGCAGGGAGTCGAAGGAGAGACCTTTGAACGTCCCAGTCGATTAGACGAAGAAGAGAGCGACGCGGCAGTAGACTGGATCGACATTCCACCGAGGCCCCGCGAAGCCTTCCATGACCTTTTTTGGATGCGACATGAGACGGCCCAGGATTCAGGCCTCGATGTGCAGCTGTTTGCCAGACGTTATAAGGACGGGAATCTCAGATGGTCTAGCGATCCCCGAGATCAGTCCAAGTACGATTTCGGTTGGAGCGCGTCGACAATTACCCCGCTCGTGAAGCTTGGGCTACTCGAACCCGTCGAGAACGCACCGGGCGTTCTGCGGATCACAAAGAAAGGCTTAAACACCTGGGCCGCGTACAAGAGGCGGGAGACAGCAAAAGATCCAACGCTACCAATATTGAACGCGAGAGGATGATCAAGGATCCGCGAACGCTGATTCAGCCGCGAGGCGCAGAATCATTGCCTCGCCGCGTCGCGATGTGAACTTGAATTATTTGTTCGGAGAGCGAACGCCGCGCCGCAGCGCGTTCATCGTCGCCTGAAGGAACATGAGTCCGGGGAAGACGCCGCGCTTGCGCGGTTTGGTTTGCGGTTCGGTGCCGCGGCCAAGTTCGCGCACCAAGTCGAGCAATTGATCGACGCTGACGCGCGACGCCACGTCTTCGAGCGCGCGGAATCGCACGACGCGATCGCGATCGATCACAAACGATGCGGGAAACGCGATGCCGCCTTTTTCTCCACTGTTGAGCAGGCCGAATTTCTTGACGACTTCGCGACTCGTGTCGCACAGCAGCGGAAACTTGATGCCGAGTTCCTGGCGGACCGGCTCGGCGCGAGTGGCGTCATCAACGGAGATTGCGACGACTTGGGCGCCGGCCTCGCGAAAATCGTCGAGATGCTCGGAATAGTCCGCCAACTGGCGGAGGCAGAATGGTCACCAATGTCCGCGGTAAAAGACGACGACGCACATTCCGCCTGCGACCAGGTCGTCGAGGCTGCGCACGACGCCGGTCGAGTCGGCGATCGCAAACTCGGGGGCTTTCTCGCCGACCGACGGAATATGGCGCTCGTCCATGCTTACCACGATAACGCCGCTCGCGCGTTAGAGGAACATCGTGCCTTCGCCGACGATCGCGCATCACCCGCCGATCCGAATCGCGAACGCGCCATTGTCCTTGCGCGCGACCTCGACGCGTATCTCGCTCGGCCGCCCCATCTCGACCCCTTGCCGAATCAGGAACGAGGTATTGGGCGCAGGCTTGATCAATCCGTAGGTCGCAGCATACGCGCCGAACGGTGCTGACGCGCCTCCCGTCGCCGGGTCTTCGGGAACTCCGTCATGCGGCGCGAACATCCGCGATCGCGGCGCGAACTCGCCCGCCTGGTTCGCGACGAACATATATACCGGAAGAATCGGTTCGCCCGGGTTGGATATCGCGGCGAGTGCGGGCGCGTTGACCGCACACTTTGCGAGCCCGTCGAGATCTCGAATCGGTACGAAAAGGAACGGGACGCCGGTCGAGACGCTTTGAATCGGCAGGTCGTCGCGTATGTCCGCGGCGGTGATTCCGAGCGCTTCCGCGATCTGCTCGCGATCGTCACGCCTCGCGCCGAACTCCGGCTCGCGATGCGCCATCCAGACAAAGTCCGGCTTGCCGCCGGTGCTCTCGACTGTCACGGTCACGGGGCCGATTCCGAGTTGCAATGTCGCATCGACGCTCGCGGACTTTAGGGGGATCTCGCCGCGGCTCGCGAGCACCCACGTCGTACCGACAGTGGGATGCCCGGCCATCGGCATTTCATGCGACGGCGTGAAAATCCTCACGCGCCGCGCGCCCGAAGAATCGGGCGGCATCACGAACGTCGACTCGCTGAAGTTCATCTCATGCGCCAACTCTTGCATCTCGCTCGCAGTGAGCGCGGCGCCTTCCGTGAACACGGCGAGCTGATTGCCGCCGAAGGGCTTGGAGGTGAACACGTCGACGAGGATGAACGGAGTTTTCCTGGGCATCCCGCGATTGTGCCGCGCCGTCGCGCGCGAGCCAATCACGAATCAGAAAACAAAAGCGGCGATCCCTTTCGAGGACCGCCGCTTCAACGATTCGAAATTGTGCGTTACTTGCCGACGATGAACACGCAGCTGGTGGTGCCGCTGCCGCCGATGTTCAGCATCGCGAACTTCTTCGCGCCCTCGACCTGGTAGTCGCCCGCTGTGTGCGTGATCTGCCGATGGCAATCGAGCATCTGGCGCACGCCCGTGGCGCCGACCGGATGTCCCGCGCCGATAAGGCCGCCGCTTGGGTTGATCGGCAGCTTGCCGCCGAGTTCGATCACGCCTTCCTCGACCGCTTTCCACGACTCGCCCGGCTTGGTGATTCCAAAATGATCGATCGCCATGTACTCCGAGGTCGTGAAGCAGTCGTGCGTCTCGATTCCCGAAAGCTCCGCCGCCGACCCGAGGCCCGCGCGCTTGAACGCGTCGACAATCGCCTGGCGCGTATGCGGCAGCACGTACGCGTTGTCGCGGCTCTCGGCGACCTTGGCATCGAATTCGAGCGGCGCCGTATGATGGCCCCATCCAAGGATGCGCGGGATGTCGGCGAGCTGCTTGCCGTTGCGCTTGGCCCACGCGGTCGCAAATTTTTCCGACGCGAGGAAAATCGCCACCGAGCCGTCGGTCACCTGCGAGCAATCGCTCACTTTGATACGGCCGCCGATGACCTGGTTGAATTTGCTTTCGTGCTGCGCGTGACTCTCACTCATGAACCAGTTGCGGGTCTGCGCGTTCGGGTTGCGCTTGGCGTTGGAATAGTTCACCGCCGAGATGTGCGCGAGATGCTCATCCTTCAGGCCGTACCGCTTGTCGTACTCGTCGCCGAGCCGCCCGAAAAGTTTCGGAAACGGAAACTCGATTCCCTTGGCCTCGCGCTCATACCAGGCCGCGGTGCCCAGGTAATCGCCGCCGGTAGTCGAGTCGACGGTCTTCATCTGCTCGACGCCGACCACGCACGCCAGGTCGTAGCGCTCGGCCTCGATCTCCGCCGATGCCGCGATCAGCGCAATCGAGCCCGACGCGCATGCCGCCTCATGCCGGCTGGTTGGCAATCCCGAAAAAGTTGGGTCGATCTCGAGAAAGAACGCGCCGATATGGCCCTGCTTGGCGTAAAGCTCGGCGGCAAAGTTGCCGACGTGCGCGGTCTCGACTTCGCGCGGCTCAATCTTCGTCGCTTCGAGCGCGCCCAAAGTCGCCTCACGCATCATCGCCACGAAATGCTTTCCTTCCTTCGACCAATTGCGGGCAAAGTCGGTCTGCGCTCCGCCCAAAACGTACACCGGCGCTGGTTTCGTCATCGCGCGCTCCTATTGATTGCGAACGTAATCATACAGGAAAGAGTCTAATCATCCAACGAACGTACGGCCGTACTCGAGTACGCCGCCGATAAACATTTTAGCATCGCGCGATGCGGCTTGCTCGACGGTCTCGGGCACCGTCAGCTTGAGCTTTTGCAGCATCGCCACCGTATTTTTCGCGCCGAGCAAATCGACAATCGCCGTCGGCGGCGCCCAGTTGAAGCCGTACGACATTATGGTATCCACGTCGGCCGCGCTTGCCGCCACCTCGCCGACACGATTCAGCGCATAGCTGACGTAGCCGAGGACGACGCGCCGGCACAGGTCGGCGTCGGCGCCCTTGGCATCGGCGAGTATCTTCAAAGCCTCAGCGTAGCGGCCCACGCGATGCGACCTGCTTCATCTTCTCGACGAACTCGATCGGCGCCGGCTTCTGCAGCTTGTCGTGACCGCCGGTCTTGGGATCGAGCACGAAGACTTCCTTGCCCGCGCGGCGATAGAAGCCGCCACGCTCCGGCGTCTTGTCGCCGAGGCATCCCTGGGCGAGCGCCGCGTTCATGTATGCCGGCATCGCGAAGGCGTCGTGCGCCTCGTCCTTACAATTCGCGTACACGTTATCGACGATCGCCTTGTGCACGTCCCATCCGACTAGATCGACGGTCGCCAGCGGCGGCATCGCGCGCCCCGTATGCGGCCCGATCAGATAATCGATGTATGCAACGCCGTGCTCAGCCGCGAGTTGCGCAGTCTCGTTCAGGACCTTGAAGCCGACGCGATTCCCGACGAACGCCGGCATGTCCTTGGTGACGATCACCTTGCGCCCGAGCCGCTTCGTCAGCATCGCGACGACGCTCTTCACGACCGCGGGATCGGTGTCGGGTCCAGGAATCACTTCGGTACCGACGATCACGTGCGGCGGATTGAACAGATGGACGCCGAGGAAATTGCGCCGAAACGAGTCGCTGCGCCCGCGCGCCATCTCGGCTATCGACAGCCCCGACGATCCCGTCGCGATAATCGCGTCGGGACGCCGGCTCTTGTCGATCAACTCGAAGAATTGTTTCTTGAGCGGCAGATCTTCGGCCAGCGATTCGAAGACGATGACTTGCCTCGCCGACCGTGCGGCTGAGGTCGGCTTCGTAAGCACCGAGCGAGATTCGCTCCGAGATTGCTTCCGCGCGCGCGTCGTTCTGCGCGTCCGCCAATCCCTCTGCCGCTTTGCCCGGCGACCGCGCCAGCATCGTGACGTTGTATCCGGCGCCGGCGAAGACGCATCCCGCGCCCGCACCCATCGTGCCGTTCGCGCCGATAATTACGACCTTGTTATTCTCGGCCAAGTGCTCTCCGAACCTCGTTGAATTGTGATTTAGCCGCTCTAGTAGCGGCGAGAGATGTTAGCCGAGGTCCGTCTGGTATGCCACAGGCGCAATACCCCTTGGGGGCGAGGGACTTCGGCTATTTTGTGAAGGCGTGCAGCAGGAATTCCTTGACGCCGGCGCGGCCTGTCAGGCTCACCCATACCGGACCGGACTCGGGCGCGACGTCGATTCTGAAATCCAGGAACGGACAGCACTTGCGCTCGAAGGAGATCCATTCGGCGAGATGCGCGAGCGGCATGCAATCCGTCGAGATTTGCACCTCGATTCCATTGGGCAGCTCGCGCTTGCCGACGGCGGCCGCGGCAAGCATCCGCCGCAACTCGTTGTATCGCGGATGGTCGGACGCCGGTATCGCATCGAGCCGGCATGCGATCGGAGTCTCGAAAATTTCGACGTTGCAGCAAACGTTCGTCGCCATGAAATTATCCTCTATGGCTCATGCCATACTCGGCCGGCGAAGCGAATCAACTGGTCGGCTTCCTTCGGCCCCCAGCTTCCCGCGGGATACTCGACCAACGGCACGCGCACCGGGTCTTTCCACGAATCCAAGAATCCCCTGCACGAATTCCCAGGACTTCTCGACGAACTGCGCGCTGATGAACTGGGTGTGGTCGCCGTCCATCACGTCGAGCAGCAGCCGTTCGTAGCCATCGGGCGACGCACCGTCGCCGAACGCGGCGTTGTAGCTGAGATTCATCCGCACCGGCTGCAGCACGAGATCGAGTCCCGGCCGCTTGGTCATCACGTCGAACGAAAAACCTTCGTCCGGCTGAATCCGAATCATCAACCCGTTGGCGGGAACCTTCGAATCGCGATTGAACAGGATTTGCGGTACGTCCTTGAACCGCACGTAGATCGAACTCGCGCGCGACTTCATCCGCTTGCCGGTGCGAATAAAAAACGGTACCCCCGACCAGCGCCAATTGTCGATGTAAGCCTTCAGCGCGACGTACGTCTCGGTCCGCGAATTGTCCGCGATTCCCTGCTCGTCCATGTAGCCCGGCACCGGCTTGCCGTCCGCATCGACGCCCGCCGCATAGCGCGCGCGCACCGTGCTCGCGCGCGCCTCCCCTGGAGTGATCGGACGCAGCGTCCTCAGCACGTTGAGCTTGGCGTCGCGAATCGCCGACGCGTCGAGCGACACCGGCGCTTCCATCGTGAGCATCGAGAGCACTTGCAGGATGTGGTTCTGCACCATGTCGCGCAGCGCGCCCGAATGATCGTAGTACATCGCGCGGCTGCCGACGCCCTCGGCCTCCGCCACCGTGATCTGCACGTGATCGACGTTGCGCGCGCCCCACAGCCGCTCGAAAATGTTGTTCGAGAAGCGCAGCGCGAGCAGGTTCTGCACGGTCTCCTTGCCGAGGTAATGATCGATGCGGAAAATCTGCGACTCGTCGAGAAATTTCACCAGCACTCGATTCACTTCGAGCGCGCTCGGCAAATCGTGGCCGATCGGTTTTTCGACGACGAGGCGGGTGAAGTTGGGCGCCGTCGGCGCGGCGATTAGCCCGGCCTTGGACAGCCGTTCGACCGAATCGCCAATCGCCTCGGGCGGTATCGCGAGGTAGTAAACGCGATTGGGCGGGAGGCCGCGCGCCTTTTCAATAGCTTCAAGTTTAGCTTTAAGTTTTGTGAAACCGTCGGGATGGTCGAGGCCGGACAGGTAGTCGAGGCTGTCGGCGAACTTCGCCCAGCAGCCCTCGTCCACCTTCAGGCGCGAGAAGCGGCTGGTCCAATCGTGCGCACTTTTGCGGAAATCGTCGAGCGACATTTCGCGCCGCGCAAACCCCAGAACCGCGCTCTTGGGGGGCATCATACCTTCGCCGCACGCGACGAGGTTGTACAGCGACGGTATCAGCTTGCGCTTGGCGAGATCGCCTGACGCGCCGAAGATCACGACCGTACACGGCGGTGCCGGCTGGGCTTTTTGGATTGTTAGCAGGGTTTCCATGATGCGACCTTGTTTATGTATTGCGCGGTTCGGACCTGCTGGCAACGCATAGCCGGGACTGATAAATCTGGCATGTTTCCAATCTTGATGAAAAAGCGACTCAACCGAAATTTCCGCACGCCGAAAACGTCGGCCAGATAATGCCGGCAGCGAAATCCTTGTCGGCCGGCATGCCGGAGTTCGCTCCGATTCGGTGACTGGATCCCGGTAATCCTGTGGGGCGCCTTGATCTTCACGCTCTCGACCTCGGGATTTTCCGCCGCCAACACGAGCAAAGTCATCGACCCGCTACTGCGATGGTTGATCCCGGGAATCAGCGCCGCGTCAGTCGACGTATCCCATATGCTGGTGCGCAAGGCCGCGCACTTCACCGAATACGGAATTCTTTTCGCGCTTCTGGTGCGCGGTCCGATGAAAGCGCGGCCGTACCTCGCGCTGATGCTTTGCGTGATATACGCGCTCACCGACGAAGGCCATCAGGTGTTCGTGCCCGGCCGCACCGCGTCGCTATACGATGTAGCGCTCGACTCGACCGGCGCGCTCTTCAGCCATTTCCTCACGACAGCAATCGCCGAACTAGCGTAACAATCTTATCACTGGGTGTATCGGTCACCCCTGGCGAGGAAGCGTGAAACCCATGTTGGGTTTCACTTTTAATGTGTCTCTTCGACCACCGAACTGATCCTCTCGACGCGCCCGAAAAACGCGCGGAGATTTTTCATCTCGAAAGGAATTTTCAACTCACCCGTGAACGCGAGATAATACAATTGACCATACAGCGCGAAATCCGCCAGCCCGATCCTGCCGGTCAGAAAAGGCGCGTTGCCGAGTTGCTCTTCGAACGGTGCGAGCGCGATACGAAAGCGCTCCCAGTTGGCAGGTTGATCGGCAATAGTTCGATCGACGAAGCCTTTGCCGAACTTGCGCTCGCGAATAAAGCGCCACAGCGCACCGCGATCCGCGCCTTGCTTGCTGTAATAAGCGAATTCATCGGCAAGCGCGACCGGATAGACCGACTCTTCGAGACGGTTGTCGATATAGTCGGCGAGCACTACATGCATCCCGCGCCAGCCTGGCGGAAAAATCGTGGGATCGGGATAGAGCTCCTCGAGGCGATTGGCGATTCGCGCCGAGTCGACGATCGTCTCAGCCGTTGTCGAGCGTGACCGCCGGCACCGTCATCTGTCCCGACGCTAGCAGCAGCTCCTTGCGCTCGAGATAGTCGACCTCGACCACTTCGAACTCGACGCCCTTGAACGCGAGCAGTTTGCGCACCTTGGCGCAGAATGGGCTGCCGAGAAACTGGTAGAGTTTCGCCGCCATCATCGTCCCCTGCAGTGCGCGGAGTACGCTCGTCGAGATCCAGACTCGGAAATCGAAGCGCGCACGAGATCCGCCGCCTCCAGATCGCTCGCCGGCGCCATGTGGCATAGCGCCAGCACCTTCATGCCCGCGCTCATGTCCCGCCTCGATTCCGGCCGGCGTGTCTTCGACCACCAGGCATTCGTCGGCCAGCACCGGATCGCGCTGCCGCAGCAAATATCCGATACGCCCGAGCGCCGCGATAAAACCATCGGGCTCGGGCTTGCCGCGCTCGACGTCGTCGGCCGCGATAATATCGAGAAACAATTCGCGCAGTCCCGCGCGGCGAAGAATCGTTTCGGCCTCGACGTGCAGCGTGCCGGTCGACGATCATCAGCGGAAACCGTTGCGCACAATCGCGCACGAACTTCTCCGCGCCCGGATAGAGCACGTCGCGCTCGGCAATGATCGCCTGGTAGACGGCAGTCTTGCGCGCAATCAGCTCCGCGAGATGCGCGTCGCTCGCATCCTTGCGATTCTCGCGCAGCACAGTCGGAAAAGCAATCGCGATCGTTAAGCCCGATCAGCCGCGCGCAATATTCGTCGAAGTCGGAATTTCGATTCCGTCGGGACGCAAAACTTCGTTGAACGCCGCGAAATGCAGACGGCTCGGTGTCGACCAGCGTCCCGTCGAGATCGAACATGACGGCGCGAATCATGATCGCGATTGTTTACACGCCCCGCTCGGCTTGGAAGCGCTCATCTACAAACACCTTCGAACAGGGACGAAGTCCCGCATCTTCTCTTTCCATTGGGTGCAGGGGTCACCCCTGCCCAGGGAAGTGTGAAACCAACGGCGGGTTTCGCATTCAATTAAGTCGTTCCCTTCCTCAGTATCGCGACGATCTCGCGCTGGCGCGGCTCGCCGCTGACCAGCGCGCGGCCGTTTTCGATCGTCATGTCGAGTTCGCTGCGCACGCCGAATTTGCCCGGCAGATAAATTCCCGGCTCGACCGAGAAACAGGTGTTGTCGATCAGCGTGCGGTCGTCCAGCGTTTCGAGCGAGTCGAGATTCGCGCCGGTGCCATGCACTTCGCGGCCGATCGAATGGCCCGTGCGATGCACGAACGCGTCGCCGAAGCCGGCCGCCTCGATCACCGCGCGCGCAGCCCGATCGGCCTCGCGTCCGCTGACCGGCTCGCCGGCTGCGACCCGCCGCTGCACGAGATCCACCGCCGCGTCGCGCGCATCCGCGACAATCTTGAACACGCGCGCGTGCTCGGCGGGAACCTTGTCGCCGGCGAACGCGACCCAGGTGAAATCGGCGTAGATACTGTCGGTCGCGGCCTCCTTGGCCCACAAGTCGAGCAGGATGAAATCGCCGCGGCGAATCGCGCGGTCATGTTTCGGCGTCGGGCCGTAGTGCGGATCGGCGCTATGCTCATTGACGGCGACAATCGGCGGCGCATGGGTCACGAGCCCTTGCGCGGCGAATCGCGCCATCACGGATTCCTGCACTGAGACTTCGCTGACCGGCCGCCCCGCCGAAATCAGCTGCGCCGATCTCGCCGAAGGTTTCGTCGACGATCGCATCGAAGCGCGCGCGCGGCGCGATGATGGCTGGCGAGCTGCTCGCGCGTCAAGCGTCGCCTCGAAGCGCTGAATCAGATCGGCCGCCGTGACGACCTCGATGCCCATCGCGCGGACGATTTCGACCGTGCCCGCATCGACGCGCGAGACGTACGGAATCGCGCATCCCGGCGAATAGTCCATCGCGATTCGCCGCGCGCCGCCGAGCGCCGTGCGCAATGCCGCAAGCATTTCGTCGTGCGATCGATAGACGATCTTGTCGACGCCGAGCGCGTCGAGCCGATGCGCCTCGACCGCCGGAAACGATCGCCCGCGGCTTGCCGCGCGCCGGGACGATAGCAGAACCATCGCCGCGTCGCGATACCGTCTTCCGACAGGCCGAGGATTCGATACGCGAGCGGGTCGCTCAGGCGGAAGTCGTAGAACAGCCATCCGTCGACGTTGCGCGTCGCGAAGCGCGAGAGCAATTTCGTCAAGGCGACGAATCACTTGTCTTCTCTTAATACCGGGTGCAAGGGTCACCCCTGCTCACCCTGAAGCGCGCGCCCCACACGTGCACGCTGTCCGGTTCGATCTTCACGATTGGATTTTTCTCCGGCGTCAGGTTCATCGCGCGATACTGCAGATACTTGTCGCGCAGATGACGCAGTCGCGCCGAGGTATTCTTCGGGGTCTTCGACCACGCGCGCGAATCCGCGAATCAGCACGTATGCGAGCTGCGACCAGTCTTCTTCATAGTGATCGATCACGACTGCGACGCGCGGATTTTCCGAGATATTGCGCATCCGCTTGAGCGCCAGGCCCTTTTGGCGCTTGGGTTTCTCGTCGATCGCGAAGTAGATGCGCTCGCCGTCGAACCAGTAGCAGAACGGCACGTTGTGGGGAGCGCCGCCGCCGTCGGCGGTCGCCAGATGTGCGACGCGCGCGCCGGCGACAAACTCCCGCACGTGCGGTTCGCGCGAATAGAGTGGTGGGATCATTTGCCGGGGCGCGTATCGGTTTCGTTTCTGTCATCGTTCTTTCTCCGGGCGGGTTTCTCCAGACGATCGAGCGCGCCGCGCGCAGCTCGCGCGAGCGACTCGTCGGCGAGGTCAGCCGCCGCGGAGGCGAGCGCCGCCGATCGCGTCCGCGGATGCGCTATGAATATTGCCGAGAGCGGAGGCGGCGGCGCGGCGCACGCCCGCATCGGGATCGGATTTGAGGCATCCAAGCATGATGCGCACGGCCTCGACCGGAGACGTCGCGAATTCGCGACAGCACCGACAACGCCGCCAGCCGCACGTGAACGTCCGAGTCGTGCACGGCGCGCTCGACGACGGCGAGCAGTTCGGGGCCGGAGAGCTCGAGGTCGCGAATGCAGTACAGCGCCATCTTGCGCGCGTTGCGGTCGCCTGTCGGCCGCGAGCTTGAGCAGGCGCGCGCTAATCTCGGAGAGATTTTCGCGCCCAAGCTGGACCATCAGGTTGGTCGCCGCCCAGCGGATATCGCCGTCGTCGTCGGCCATCGCCTCGCACAGCGCGTCCGCGGAATCCATCGCGAACGCGCCCGCGCCGATTTGGCCGAGCGCATAAGCGGCGGCCCATCGCACGCGGCGATCGGCGCTCGCGAGCGAGCCGCGAAGTTTTTCAGTGACGACTGCGGTTTGCCTGCGGCGGCAAGCGCCACGAGTTCATCGATCGCACGGCGTTGAACGGTTTTGTGCGCGTCGCCGAGTTCGCGAATCAGGTTCTCGACGCGCTGTCGTCAGTGGCGTTTCAATTCACACCCGCGATCAGGCGCACGAGATTGGACAGTTCGCCGCCGCCGAGAAAGAAGTTGTCGTTGTGTCCGAATGTCTTCGTGACCGCATGTCGAGATCGACGCCAGGTCGAGCGGCTTGCCGCGAAGCTCGCTTTCGAGTTCGGCGATTGCCGGCGAGTTGGCGATGAAGTCTCCGCTCAGCCGCAACGCCTCGATCGTTCTGTCGGCGTTGAGCGCGACCGCAGCCTCGATTGCGCCGAGTTGCGATGCGATCCGATTCTTCAGCTTCGGCGACGGCCCCGACGCCGGACCGGCGCAGCCAGTTCGAGTTGGCGAGCGCGCGCCCGCGATGCTGCGCGTGCGCCGTTTCGATCGCGGTCAACTCGCGCCGCCGAGTTTCTCCGAGAGAGCTCTGCGTAACCGGATCGCGATCGCGCTGGCCAGCTCGTCGAAAGAGATGTCGCGGGCAAGCTCGCGCACCATCTTTGGTCGCCGACGCGGCGTCGTACATGCGGCACGAGCAGCGCGCCATCGGGATCGATCCGTTCCAAATCGTGCACGAGTTCTTCCATCCCGCGATTGTGCGCGATCGACGCCTCGAACAGCATCGCGCCCGACGCGTCTGTCTCGAACGTGCACATCGCAATCTCGCGCTGCTCGAAGGTTATCGCGTCGCGCCCGGGGTAGAAACATTCGATGCCGATCGCGCGCATCGCAGTCAGAATTCCGCGCGCGTACCGATTCATGATCTGGTCGGGTTTGATGCGCGTGACGTCTTCCTTCAACAGCGCCGTGCGCGTCGGAAGAATGAGCGCCAGCCCGAGCCATCCCTGTCCCGCGCCGACGACGCGCCCGCCAGTCAGCCGGCCGCATCACGTTGATGCCGTCGCGCTCGGTCGGTCCGCCATATAGATGATAGCGGCCAATCGAGACGGAGCGGCCCGGCGACGCGTAGATGAGCAGAACCGGCGCGGCGTCTGCGCGCGTGCCTATCGCGTCGAGCAGGTGCAGCTCGAGGCCGAGGAGATCGTCGGGAGCAAGCGCAGGCGCGAAGGATTACGTCGAGATCGGGCACACCGAAAATTATAGCAGGCGGGTCGAATCAGTACGGCTTGCCCTCGGTTCGCCGCCGAGCGTAGTGTCCGAATCTAGAAGATTGCGTCGCCGCCAGCGCATCCAACCGGCCCGCGGGAGGATCTTATGAGCGAAATCACTGGTGCTGAGTTGCTGCTCCGATGTCTCGTTGCCGAGGGCGTCAAGTTTGTCTTCGGCCTCCCGTGTCCCGAGGTCGACCCGCTGCTGGCCAAGCTCGACGAGTACGGCGTGCGACTTGTGCCCATCCGTCACGAAGCTGCTGCCGTCCACATGGCCGAGGGGCTTTACAAAACCACCGGGCAGATTGCGGCGGTGCTCGGTAATCCCGGACCCGGCACTGCGAATCTTCTCCCCGGCGTGATAACCGCGCGTCATGAGGGCGTGCCCGTCGTCGTGATCACGGCGCAGCATCGGCTCGGCATCGTCTATCCGTCGCCACCCTCGACGTTCCAGGGACAGGACCAGCTCGATATTTTCAAACCGGTCGTGAAGTGGAGCGGTCCGATTCTGTCGTGGGATCGAATTCTTGAAGTGATGCGCATCGCCTTCCGCGAGATGTGGACCGGCAGGCCGGGTCCGATTCAAATCGAGATCCCCGCGCCCGTGATGTACGCCACCGGCGACGACGCAAAAGTCCGCGTCCTCGCGCCGAACGAATACCGTGCGTCGGGTCCGCACGCCTCGGAAGCGCAACTCGAAGAGGCGGCCGCGATGCTCATCGCCGCCAAGCGGCCACTCGTCATCTCGGGCGCGGGAGTCGATCGCGCCGGCGCCAACGAGGCGCTGCTGGCAGTCGTCGAGATGCTCAACTGTCCGGTAATCGGCTCGATTGCCGGACGCTCGTCGGTGCCTATCGATCATCCGAACTTCCTCTACGGCTACAGCACCGCCGCCGACCTCGCGCGCCGCGAGTCCGACGTGATCCTCGTCGCCGGCTCGCGGATGGGCAATCTCGATATTCCTTACGACAAGTACTGGGGCGATCCCGCCAATCAGAAGCTCATTCAGATCGATATCGATCAGCGCAACATGGGCGTCACGCGCCCGCTTGCACTCGGGATCGTCGCCGACGCGAAGACCGCGCTCGAAGACCTCGTGCGCGTGCTCAAAACAAAACGCGCTCGGCCCAAAGGCGGCGAAGACATGGCGCGCTACCGGGAAGCCGCTCGCGAATGGCGTGAGAAGCGCTTCGCCTCCGTCGGTAAATGGAGCGGACCCGGCATCCATCCCGCTCATGCGATACAGGCAATCGGCAAAGCCTTTGGCGCCGACAGTATCTATGTCGCAGACGGCGGCAACACCTCGTTGTGGTCGCTATGGTTTCTGCCGTCGACCAAGCCGCGCTCGTTCCTGAACATCCTCGAGCTCGGAATGCTCGGCACCGGAATCCCTTCCGCCATCGGCGCGAAACTCGGCAACCCGTCGCGCGAAGTAGTCTGCGTCAGCGGCGACGGCGCCGCCGGATTCAATTTCATGGAGATGCAAACGGCGGCGCGCGAAGGCCTCAAGATCCGGCGTCATCGTCTTCGCCGAAGGCTCGTGGACGATGGAAGAGCCGAACGAACGCCGCCTCTACGGCAAAACCTTCGGCACCGAAATGGGCACGGTGCGATGGGACAAGGTCGCCGACGGACTCGGCTGCAAGTCGTTCTATGTCGACAAGATCGAAGACCTCGACGCCGCGTTGAAAGGCGCGAAGGCCGCCGACGGCCCCGCCGTCATCTGCCTCAAGACCAATCGCGACGCCAACCTCGCGATCCCGCCGGAACTCGGCATGCGTTTCGCCGAAGTCTACCAGGGCCCGATGGGCTAGGGTTACCGTTTTGCAAGAAAGATGAGAACCACAGCGAAGTTTCGCGCCTTCAGCGATGAATTGAATCCCTCATCTATTTCAGCGCGGCTGCAGTTGTCGCCGACCAAGACCTACGACAACGGCAGGCCCGTGAGTTGGTCATATCCCGGAGGACCTTTCCGCAAGAATACTGCCTGGATCCTCTGAGTGGTATTTCAGACAGCGAGAATCTGTCGGCGGACTTGGCTAACCTCATCGAAGTATTAGAAGAGCGGCTGGATCAGCTTCAAAGTGCTTCGGGTCTTTTTCGATTCGATTTCTTTTGTGGCCTTCATGGAGACGGCCGTCCGCTGGAGGATGTCGTCTTGCCCGCCGGAATTGTCAGATGGTGTTCTGAGCACGGAATGGCTCGGGAGCTGGATCGCTATTTGTACACCGAGGCCAGCGATAATGCCGAAGACGACGAATGCGAGAGCAGCGCACGCCCTGACTATGCGCTGGCATTCATGCAGCCATCGGCAAACTTAAAGGACACCCCAATTTTGACCAGCGATCTGCCGCAAGAAGCACCCTACGACGAGCACATCGAAAGGGTGCTTTCGCTGTTTCGGTTAAATGCTCCAATTTCGGAATCCACACTGTATGAGGTCGTGCTGGTAGAGAGGTCCCAGCTTTTTCAACACGGCCTAACGCTGAACACGAAAACTCTGCACACGCTGGCTGAGATCGGTGCGGGAATGCGGCTGAGATTTGAGCAATAGCCTTTTCCTTCCGCAGTACGTTCTAACAGGGACGCAGTCCCGCATCCTGGCATTGGGTGCAGGGGTCACCCCTGCCGAAGGAAGCGTGAAACCCACCGCGGGTTTCACATAAGATGACTCCACTTCCGCCTTCTAGTCGCGCGATCTCTGGCGGCGCTTCGGTCGGCACGATTTCCAGCGTCAGTTGCTCGGTGCCGCGAATCAGCGTGACCGGCGTGCGAACGCCGACCTGGCTCATCGTGAGATAGCGCTGTAAATCGTCGATGCCGGCGATCGTCGAATCGCCGAGCTCGCACGATCTGGTCGCCTTCCTTGATGCCGCCCAGTCGCGGCCGGACTGTTGCCTCGACCGACGCGACGCGCACCGCCGTTTCCGCGGGCAGCCGGTAGAAGCGCACGAAGCGGCGCGGCAGCTCGACGTTATGGCCGGCGATTCCGATATAGCCGCGGCTTATCTTGCCGTCCTTGATCAGATGGCCGGCGACCAGCTTCGCGCTGTTGATCGCGATCGCGAAGCAGATTCCCTGCGCCGGCAGAATGATCGCCGTGTTGACGCCGATAACCTCGCCGCGCGAGTTGACCAGCGGTCCGCCCGAGTTGCCGGGATTGAGCGCCGCATCGGTCTGGATCACGTTGTCGATCAAGCGGCCCGGAGCCTGCGCGGAGCGACCGTCCGAGCGCGCTGACCACGCCGGCCGTCACGGTGCATTGGAAGCCGTAGGGATTTCCAATGGCGATCGCGAGCTGGCCGACGCGAATCGACTGCGAGTCGCCGAGCGGCACGGCGGCCAGGTTCGATCCGCTGATTCGAATGACCGCAAGGTCGGTCTCGGGATCGTCGCCGATCAGCTCCGCCTCGGACTTGCGGCCGTCGGACAGCGTGACGGAGATTCGCGACGCGCCGATGGACGACGTGGCTGTTCGTCATGATGTAGCCGTCGGGCGCGACGATGAAACCCGAGCCGCTGCCTGCCGGCGCGTCCGGATTGCGCGGATTGCGCCGCGGTCCGGTGGCATGGGCGACTTCTATATTCACTACCGCCGGGCTGACGGACTCGGCGGCGCTCGTCACGGCGCGCGAATAGGCATCGAACAGATGATCGTCAGACGAATCGTGAGAAAACGGATGGCTGCTGTCGAGAGCGGCGCCATCCGAAACGAGTTTCAGAGATGAACGCATCGTGGTTTACTCCTGGACGACTAAGATAATCACGATTTGCCGGTTGTGGAGCGCGCTTGAATCGTTATAAATCCTTGCCAGAATGTGGGGTTGCATTCATGACCAATGATGAGCGGGAGGGGTTATGAGGGGAAGATCGATACGAGTGGCTGGAGTGGTACGGTGGCGGGGGCGATGCTCGCGCTGTCGGGATGCTACATTTTCTCGCCGTCGCAGGCGCAGGAGAACAAGGCACAGACCGCGTTGCATTTCGACATCTCGCAATGCCAGCAGACGGCGCCGAATCTCTACAAATGCCCGGGCGTGGACAAATCGATTTGCGGGGCATTTTACGCGGGGCAGCAGGTCGATTGCGTCGGCGCTGGACAAAGACGGCAACGTGATCGTCATGAAGCAATAGAGCGCTGGATTTCTCTGAGAGTAGGATTTAGCGGCAATAAAAAGTACGTTAGTCCAGGCGGCAATCTCGGACTTGACGTACGCGCCCGATAAATTGACATAGCTTGCCTTGACGCCGAAGCTGGTTCCTCTGCCATGGTCGCCTGACCGTGGCATGGATTGCTCAGCGTCGCTTTGATTGTCAGCGACTGGACCTCCGATTTTCGGGAAGCTTTGGCATAAACCTTAAATGGCGGTAATCTGCCCAGCGGTGACTCATAGTGGTCGCGACGGGCAGCAGGAGATTCCTCGCATGGCAACGAACTGCAAGGTACCGGACGTGGAGAACAAATTGGCCGTGCGACTTGAAATAGCACTCACGCCGCTCGTTGCGTTTTTGCTCGCCACGGCGATGATGCCAGTGGCGAAGGCCGTCTCGCTTCTGCTTCGGGATCGTTGCCCATCCGTCGAGCGACCGCCCCCATGAAAAGCCCACCGCGCTGTTGGGCGGCGTGGCGGTGATGGTCAGGCTTTGTCGTCGGCGGTCGGCTTCGTCGGAATCGTTTCCGGCTTGCCCTCTCACAGTATTCCCTGGCTGGCGGGATCTTGCGGTCGCGATGTGCGCTGGTTGGATTGCTCGACGACGTCGTCGATCTCAGGCCGCGGAACAAACTGATGCTGGAGCTTGCTGCGATTTCCGTCCTCGTGTGGTGGGGACCGCATCTGGATTTTTTCCCGTACCTGCCCGTCAACATCGCGCTCACGGTTTTCTGGCTCGTCACCGCCACCAATGCTTTCAATCTCATCGACGGTGTCGACGGTCTCGCTGCGGGCGTCGGTATCGTCTCGGCGCTGAGTATTGCGACGGTCGCCGGACTGCATCAGCACAGCGGCACGATGTTCGCGGCACTCGCGATCGCCGGAGCGCTGGCGGGATTCATGGTATTCAACTTTCCGCCCGCCTCCGTCTTTATGGGTGATGAAGGTGCTCTGGCGATCGGCCTGGTGCTTGGTGTCCTCTCGATTCAGGGCAGCCGTCTTGGCGAGGGATCTCTACCGTCGCGACTGGCGATGCCGTTGCTCGCTCTCATGGTGCCGCTGCTCGACACCGTCACGGTGACCGTCACGCGCCTTGCCACCGGAAATCCCATTTCGCGCCGCGGCCTCGACCATTCGCATCACCGGCTGACGCGCCTCGGCATGTCGACTACGAGTGCGGCGGCCACCCTGGTCGGCTTACAGGCGATCGCCGGCGGCTGCGCGATCGCGCTCAGTCTCGTGCCGGGTTACACCGCTGTGCTGCTGATTCCCTTCATGACGTTGTTCTTCGCGCTGGTCGCTCTGTTCCTGATGGATCGATCGTTCGACGCGAGCCGCCCCGGGTCAAATCGAGGACCTGCCGCCCGTCGCCCGCGTCATCCTGAGCTTCGGCTACAAGCGCCGCTTCGTCGAATTGCTGCTCGATGTTGCGCTGGTGTCGGCCGCGTACTTCGGCGCGATGCTGTTGCGATACGACTTCGATCTCAGCATCGCCCAGGTTGACCAGATGCTGGCCGGCCTGCCGTGGATCGTCGCGATCGGCTGCGTGTCGTTCTTTGTAGCAGGCGTCTATCGCGGGATATGGCGCTACACCGGACTGGCGGAGAGCGTGCGCTTCGCATTGGCCGCGATGATCGCGGGACTCGCCGTCAAGCTGGCGTCGGCAGTTCATTCCGATTGCGATGACGCGTGCGACGGCTGTGATGTTCGTCCTGCTGCTGTTCAATTTCCTGGTCGCGACGCGATGGTCGTTCCATGTGTTCCAGCGGATCGGCCGCTTTCTGGCGCATTCAACACGGCGGCTCGTTATCGTCGGCGCCGATGCGCGCGGCGCGGCGGCGGTTCAGCATCTGCATTCGACGACTGGAGCCGGCATGGAACTGCTGGGACTGGTGGACGACGACACTTTCAAGCACGGCAAGCTCTTCCACGGCTATCCGGTGCTGGGGTCGCTCGACGACCTGGACGGGATCATGGCGCGCACGCCGTTCGACGAAATCGTGATTGCTCAGGAGACTCTGTCTGACGCGCAACTCGCAGCGCTCGAATCGTTCTCCGCGCTCCATCAGATAACTCTGCGGCGATTCAGGCTCGGCGTCACCGACGTGGGCGCGTCAGCGATTTCAGATCGGGGCCTAGCGATCGCCACAAGTCGGTGAATCAGCAGTTCGCGCTGGCTTGCCCTCCTCACAGTCCGATCTTCCACTCTCAAGAGCCGTCTGAATCCGGAATCGCCATGCGCCGGCGGCATGTTTTCGCGCTTAGCCGAGTCAGTTACTCTCACCCACGGCGGTGATCTTCAACACCTTCAGTTACTACGTCCTTTTCCTGCTGCCGGCGGCGGCGTTGTTCAAGTTCGCACCAATTGCGTGGCGCCCGTGGGTGCTCACGCTGTCGGCCGTGCTCTTTTACATTCACTTCTCGATGAATGGATTCGGCGGAGTCGCGGGCGCGTGTTGTCTGACGATTTTTTTGTGGGAGAGCGTTTTCAGCCGGCTGTACCGGCCAGCCGCATGGATTTGCTTCGTCGGGGTGCGCAAAGCGTCGTGTTGCTCGTGGTCTTCAAGTACTGGAACTATCTGACCGGACTCGTCTTCAGCGCATCGAGCACAATCCGCTGGCACTGGTCGCGGAGCGTTCCTGCCGCTCGGGATTTCGTTTTTCACGTTCGAGTTCATTCACTACGCCGTCGATCGTTATCGAGGAAAGACCTACGCCGGTTCGATCTAGGAGTATCTCGCGTTCATCATGTTTTTCCCGACGATGGTGGCGGGGCCGATCAAACGCTACGAGGATTTTCTGCCCAAGCTGCGCGCGGCCGAGGCCAATGCTCGCAGACGTCAGGATCGGAATCACGCGAATCCTGGCGGGATTGGTAAGAAAGTTCGCGGTCGCGGATTTGATGACCGCGTTTACCGATCATCTGAACGCCGACCGACATCGCAATCGCCGAACCGGCGCAACCTTGCCGCTGTGGATATCTCGCTTATGGAGTCAAAATATATTTCGACTTCGCCGGCTATTCCGACATCGCCATCGGCTCGGCGCGCCTGTTCGGCTCAGGGTGCCCGAGAATTTCGACTGGCCGTACTTTCGCACCAACATTTCGCGAGTTCTGGCGCAATTGGCACATCTCGCTTTCGACTTGGCTTGCTCGACTACGTGTTCATTCCGCTGGGCGGATCGCGAGTCGCACCGCTGCGCATCTACTCGAACTTGATCGTCACGATGTTCGTGAGCGGCGTCTGGCACGGCGCGGGAACCAACTTCATGGTATGGGGATTGTGGCACGGCATGATGCTCGCCGGCGCATCGCGCGTGGCGCATATTCGCGGCGCGGCGGAGACTCCGCAATCGGCCGACATCGGCGCGGGCGTGTTGACGTTCGTTTCGGTAAACCTCGGTTGGGCGTTCTTCTGCATGGATCTCCCGACCGCGCGCCTGTTCCTTTCGCGGATGATTTTTGTAACGAGTGTTGAAACGTTCATCTGGCTCAAGCAACTCATCGACTACATCGGCGGCGCCGCCGACGAGCCGCCGGCCGGAGCGCCGAGTTTCGTGACAGATCGCGGTGTTCGTCGGAATATGGTGGGCGCGCCTGATAATCATAGTGGTTCTTTCTCCGGGCAGACCTCGAAGTTCATCTACATTGATTTCTAGATGGGTGTTCATAAACGGGTGAACTTCAACGCGCCATGCCAGTTGTGAAAATCATGCGATTGTCGCGGGCATTGATCTTTTGCGTCCAGCTTTGCTTTTTCGGCATGGTCCTATCTTCGGTTAGGGCGCAGATAGAACCGACGATAACGGCGTCAGCAAAGGCCACACCTAAAGTTGATCCACGCTATGCGGTCGCCGCGGGCGCCTGGTCCGACGCAGCGATCTCGCTTTTCAACACCTGGACAGCCTTAGACGATAATCCAGGCCGCCATATTTCCTTTTATTCTCCCGATCATAAGAAATTGATCGAAGTGGCGGGGGAGAATGTTTTTCTTCGCGTAGGCGGCCGGACTTTCAAAACGGATATAAGCAACGACACAAAGCACGATGCGGAACTGAGCTGGTCGCCGGATTCGACGAAATATTTCATCACGTGGACGGAAAGCGGTGAGTTGGGGCCGTGGCACATGCAGGTATATGGCGTCGACGACTCAGGCGTTCACGAGTTTCCCAAAGTCGAGGAGCCGGCCCGCAAGGACTTTGAGCAACGAATTCGGCAGATGCCTATTGACCCGGAACTCGACACACCGCAATCGAGGTCGATTTGGAAGAGTGATGAGTATTGCGAGCCTTACCACGTAATCGGTGGCCGCTGGCTGAATGGATCCAAAGAGATCTTACTTTCTGTTCTCGTGCGAAACACTTCCGATTGCAGGTATATGGGCGAATTCAACGTGTATCGCGTGAATGCGGTCACCGGCGAAATTCTACAGCGCTATACGGCGAAGGACGCGCAGAAGCAGTTTGGACACAAGTATCTGCCACAGATAGCGCGCTAATTCACTTCATCATGCCATCAGACCAAGTCCCATCAGACCAAGCTAACCTCGTGACTCGACCCTCGTCCGGGAAGAACTTGCTGGTGACCCTTGGGCTGGCGGCGGGAATCCTCGTCGCGTTCAATTTGTTGGTCAAGCATGTCGCGCGGAACTCGGTTCCACGGCAGTTGATCCGGAATATCGACGCCGCACGCGGCATCACACACCTGGCGTTGGGCAATTCCTTGGTCGCAGCGGGTTTCGATCCGTCGGCGTTCGAAGCATCGATGGCGCCGCAGCCGGTGGTCGCGTTCAACGCAGGATTGGGCGCGTCGGGAACGGTCGAACATTTGATGATACTGCAGCGCGCGTTGCGCGAAGATAAGACGGTCAAGGTCGTCATCTACGGCTTTTTCGATTTTCAGCTGACTGACGTGCCAACGGCGACCCTCACGGACTTTTTCGGAAATCGGGCGGTTGCATTCTACCTCGATCCCGGCCTCGCGCTGCGCAGTTACCAGATGAGCCCGAGCGACCGGATCGAATTTGATTTGCTGCGTCATGTGCCGATGGTGGTCGAGCGAGCGGGAATATGGGCCAACGTCGAAAGAATGCGGCGCGAGATGGGCGAAGTCGGGATGCCGCGAGCCGACACTAACCGGTTTGGGCGGGTCGCTGATTTCTCGCTGCTCGAAGCGCGTTCGCCCGCCGACTTCGAGTCGCAGTGCGAGCTGGGGCAAAAGGCCGGCTTGAGCCAACCGGTTCTCGAGATGATCGCCGACGCGCATGCGCGCGGAGCGCAAGTTGTGATCGTCGAGATGCCGATGCATCCGTACCATCAGTCGCACTTCTACGCGTTGGATGCGTGGGACAAGTATCGCGACCATTTGCGCGAACTGGTTGAGGCTCAGCACGCCACCTATCTGAACGCCGCCGACTGGATTGAAGACGCGAACGAATTCGCCGACCATCTACACCTGACGCCAACAGGCGCGCAGGATTTCAGCCGCCGATTAGCAGCAAAGATTCGCGAGACGCAATGAAGGGCAAGCGCCGGAATCGCAACGAATCCGGTCACTGAGCATTTCAAATCCGGCCACTCCGAAAGTTTCGGTTCTGAATCGAAACTGCTGGTTTCTCGCGTAGTGACGGATAGTCCCTGCGAGAGCTACTGTCACCTCGAATGGTGGAGAGCAAATCTCACCATTAGGGGGTCGCGATGGAACAGGCTGAAATCAAAATTGCGGTCACTCTTTCGCTCTATGGTGGCGTCGGCCTTGCGGTCTTTAGTGCAGGGCTGGTCGCTATCGTGGAGCATTTCTATGTCTTCGGTGCGATTCTCAGCGTGGTGGGGCTTATGAGCATCATCGACGCGGGTCGCCGCGCGCTTGGCCACGGATTCAAGATTTCCAATCGGGTTCTGGCAGGAATGCTCGTGCTAACTTGGATATTTCTCTGCTACGACGTTATCGACCGTCACTATTATCATCCTGTTATTGGGCATTTGCTCAAACTGTGGGGCGGCAGTGCTGGAGGCTGCGCTGGGGTCGTTGACGGAACACTGCTCCTCAAGTGGAGAGACACTTACGATGCAGCGCTTGTTTGCGGAGTGATGGATTCGAGCGTCGATCAATTTAAAAATCGCCGCATTATTCATACGGACCTATTCGGAATTGTTCCTGCCGATATGCCGATGTTGAAGGTGTACGATGCGACACAGAACGGCTGGTTTGCTAGCGCCGGTGGAAGGGGATGGCTGCATGTTATTCTATTACCGAAGCATAGCGATCTCTCTGAGATAAGTACCCTAGCCGACGTAATTCGAGATGGCGGCTTGGTGCTCGACGCTGATGGTAATGAGATACCGTACAAAGATTAGTGTAGCGGCAATTCCGGCTGTATCGGCTCGCTGGCGTCTAGTTTTCTTGCCGCCCGGAATAAGTTGCAGTGTCGGCGCTTTCGCTGGCTGAATTTTCTCACGGATGATCTGCGCTGGTTCTAACGGTGGCGACTGTATCGGCTCAAGCGCCACTGTGATCAACTCGTCAATTGTCCAAACGTGATCGGTCACGCCAAGCGCCACCGCGGGCGTTTGGCGCAGCATCTCGTGCACGTGGCTGAAATTGTAGAACGCGCGATCGAAACTGGAATATTGAAGACGATCCTTGAGAGAACGCGGACCGACTCTAGAACGTGGGCAGCGGGACTGCCATGCGGGTCAGGATGCTGTAGACGACGTAGGGCCCGATTCTCGCATACGAATAAGGTACATCGATTACGTCGTTGGCGCGGACGGGGATATCAGCTTCCTGGCCGGTGGCAATTTTATCCAGGTTCACCGGAATCGAGACCTTGTTCCCCGTTCCATCGCTGCGGATCAGTGTGGCCTCGGTACCGTCCGCCGCATACATCGCGCCGCCCGCGGAACCGACGGCGCCCAGTACCGTCAACCCCGATCCTACCGAGAAAAATCCGGGTTTGTAGACCCATCCCGTCACCATGACATTGCCGCCGCCCGGCACGACGACAATATCGCCCGGCTCTACCGGCATGTTGGTGTAGCTGAGACTGCCCTGGAACGCGCCGCTCTTCAGGGGAATCACCACTGCGGGCCCGTTGCTGATATCCTGGTTGAGCGACGCGAGCGTGATGCCCGTGCGCGGGTTGTCGTGAGAAGGATCGGGAGTATTGGGTTGCCCCTGCGCGGTGGGCTGATTTCTCGATCCGTCCGGCGGCGAACCGGGTGCCGTGGGCGGTTGCTCATAGGCCGCCGCCATCTGCTGCAAGTTGGAACGCGCGCCCTGCACCTGCGGCAGGATAACTACCTCGTCGGCCGCATCCGCCGTCATCCCGCCCGCCTGCGTGATCGCGTCGAGAATACTCTCGCCCGAGCCTGTTAGCGTGATCAGTCCGGGCGATCGAACGGCGCCCACGACCGCAACCTGCCGGCTGTGATATTCCTTTACGAACACGTCCACCTGCGGATCGTACATGTACTTGGTGAGCGCTTGTTTCAGCGCATCGCGCACCCCGGTTTCGGTCATGCCGCCGACATTGACTACTCCCACGAGCGGAAGTTCAATCTGGCCCATCCCGCTAACTCGGACGGTGCGATCCTTCAGATCGTCCATCCCCGGGACGGAAATCTCGATCAGGTCGCCTGGGCCGACCGGATAGTCTGTCGCACCCACGTCTGTCGCGGACCGCTTTTCCCACAGCGCCTTCAGCCGATCCTCATTGAGCGGCGAGGTTGCGGCGCTTGGCACGCGGCTGTCGGCTATCGGCGGAACTCCCGCGACAGGTTGAACCGTGGGTGTCGGTGAACTTGATGAACAGCCCGAAACCGTCACCGCAGCAGCCAAGGAGAGAAATAGCGCCACGTAGGAAGCCGGTTTTGAAACGTGTATCAGCAAACCCATCACGCGACGAACTGATTTGGCGGAGCGGCTTCCCATCGTCTAACACCGTTGATTCAGCGTCAAGTCTGGAGGCCGTCGATGTGATCAGGTACTTCGTCGACGAGAGTCTCCGAACACTTACGGTCTGCATTTTGCACGGTCTGTTCGCCTCAACGTGGTGATTCTGGTAGTTAGGGCCGACGCGTGTTAAATCGAGGACGTGTCTGGCGTCGCGTAATGGGAGCAGGTGCCGCGATACGCCTATCCGTGCACTGAACTATTCGCAAGTAGTTGTATCGCTCGAATGGAAATTCGTCTGGCGCTGGAGAAGGGGTCGCAGCAAAACCCGAATAGCCCAGCGCTCCTTTCGCTGGAGCGCGCCCCGCTCACATACTCGCGCCTGCTGACTCATTGTCAGCGCGTGATGGCCGACCTGAACCATGCCGGGATCTCGCGCGGCGACCGGGTGGCGCTCGTGCTGCCTAACGGACCCGAGATGGCCGCCTGTCTGCTCGCGGTCGCGATGGGTGCGTCGTGCGCGCCGCTCAATCCGAACTATCGACGCGGCGAGTTCGAGTTTTACCTCGCGGACCTGGCGCCGCGGGCGCTGATCGTCGAAGAAGGAGCGGATCTGCCTGCGATCGCGGTGGCCGAGTCGCTCGGCATCCGCGTCATTCGGCTTCGCCCTTCAACCGACGACGCGTCGGGAATCTTCACGCTCGATCTCGAGCCCGCCCCGGCGAATGTTGCGCCCGTGTTCGCGCAGTCTGGCGATGAGGCCTTGGTCCTGCATACGTCGGGCACGACGGCACGGCCGAAGATGGTACCGCTGACGCAATCGAATCTGATGGCCTCGGCCGGCAATATCGCGAGGTCGCTGGGACTCGACGCGTCGGATCGATGCCTCAACGTGATGCCGTTGTTTCATATTCACGGATTTGTGGGCGCGCTGCTCTCGACGATTGTGTCCGCTGGGAGCTTCGCCTGCACGCCCGGATTTCAGGCGCCGCGCTTTCTCGATTGGTGCGATGAATTTGCGCCCACGTGGTACACCGCCGTGCCTACGATGCATCAGGCGGTGCTGGCGCGGGCAACCGAAGATCCCGCGCAGGTGGCAAACAGTCGGCTGCGATTCATCCGTTCGTGCTCCGCGCCGCTGCGCGCCCCAGTTGATGGCCGAGATGGAGCAGACCTTTCACGTGCCGGTCCTCGAAGCATACGGGATGACCGAGGCGTCGCACCAGATCGCGACCAATCCGCAGCCGCCGGCCGCGCGCAAACCCGGATCGGTCGGCCGCGCGTTTGGCACCGAGGTCGCGATCATGGACGCCGACGGAAATCTGCTTGCGCCCGAAGAGATCGGCGAAATCGTTCTGCGCGGCGCCGGCGTAACCTCGGGCTACGCAAACAATCCGGAGGCGAATCGCACGTCGTTCGTCAACGGATGGTTCCGCACCGGCGACAATGGCAGGATCGATCGCGACGGCTATCTATTCATCACCGGACGCATCAAGGAGATCATCAATCGCGGCGGTCAGAAAATCTCGCCGCGCGAGGTCGATGAGGTTCTTTGCACGCATCCCGCGGTTGCCAACGCGGTCGCATTCGCGGTTCCGGACAATCGGCTGGGCGAGGACGTCGCCGCCGCGGTCGTGCTTCGGCCGGGGCACGCGGCGTCGGAAATCGAGATTCAGGAATCACGCTAGCCAATCGGATCGCTCAGTACAAGGTGCCGCGTCGCATTGTCTTTCTCGACGAACTCCCGAAAGGCCCGACTGGCAAGTTGCAACGAATCGGCCTCGCCGCTCAGCTTGGGCTCGACGAGTTGGAAGCCGATTCAAACTCATCTGGTCGCGCGAGCGAATATGTCGGCGCCGAGCACGCCGACGGAGCGGACGCTGGCGCGATCCATATGGGAGCAAGTGCTGGGGATTGAACGAATCGGTGTGCACGACGATTTTTTCGCGCTCGGCGGCGACTCGATGCTGGCCGCACTCATCATTGCGCGAATCCGCGAGTCCATCGGCGCGCCTGTATCGATTCTCGCGTTCTTCGAGCATCCGACTGTCGCGGAACTTGCCGGGCTGATCGATCGCGGCGGCGAGGAACGCCTCAATGCAAGCAACCGATCGTGGCCGCTTCGACCGAGGGCGATCTGCCGCTTTCTTCGGCGCAGCGGCGCATGTGGTTTCTCGCCCAACTCGAGGAGAACTCGACCGCCTACAATCGATCCAACCTTTATCGAATCCGCGGAGCGCTCGATCCGCGCGCCCTGGAGCGCGCGCTTAACCGTATCGTTGCGCGACACGCAGTCTTGCGCACGATTTTCCAAAGCCGCGACGGTGATCCGGTGCAAATCGTCGCGCCGCCGGCTGCGGTCGAGATCGCGAACCTGGATTTTAGCGGAGCGCCCGAGGAGAGCCGACTCGAAGCCGGAATCGCAGCTGCCATCGAAACCTCCAATCGCCCATTCGAGTTGACCCGCGATCCGATGCTGCGGCCGATGCTGATCAAGCTCGGCGAGAACGACTACATGCTGCTCCTTTCGACGCATCACATCGCGTTCGACGGATGGTCGGCGGGTGTGTTGATGCGCGAGCTGTCGGCGTTTTACGCGTCCGATGTCACCGAAAGCCGCGCCGGGCCGAGCGCTCAAGTCCTGAAACCGCTCGCGGTTCAGTACGCCGACTTCGCTCGATGGCAATCGCAAGCGGCACACGGACCTGCAATGAATGAATCGCTCGCGTGGTGGCACGATCGGCTGGCCGGCGTGCCGCCGCTGCTCGCGATGCCGACTGATCGTCCGCGTCCGTCACGCCAGACCTTTTCCGGCGCCGCCGAAACGTTTGTCATCTCGATCGACTTGGTCGACAGCCTGAAGGACATTGCCCGCAACGAGCGCGCGACGCTGTTCATGACGCTGCTTGCGGGTTTTCAAACGATGCTGCATCGCTACAGCGCCGGCGACGACATCGTAGTCGGCACACCCGTCGCGGGCAGGCCCCGGGTCGAGACCGAGGGGCTG
Organism: uncultured delta proteobacterium; assembly: GCA_963721485.1. GTDB lineage: Bacteria > Desulfobacterota > Binatia > Binatales > Binataceae > Binatus. The sequence continues at coordinate 120,066 of CAVRJV010000001.1, forward strand.
ATTGGCCTGTTCGTGAACATGCTCGCGATGCGCGGCGACCTCGCTGATGATCCGACTTTTCGTGAGCTGCTGAGAAAAACCCGCGACCGCGCGCTCGAGGCCTACGCGCATCAGGATCTGCCCTTCGACGCGGTGGTCGAGTCGATTCATCCTGAACGCAACTTGAGTTATCCGCCGATCGTTCAGGTCACGTTCCAAATCCGCAACTATCCGCTGGAAGACACGCAACTCGACAGCCTTCAGGTCGAGGAACTCGACTTCGATCCGGGCGTCGCGCAGTTCGACTTGAGTTTAGAGGTTACCGAGAAGTCCGACGGTCTGTTCTGTAAGCTGATCTACAATCGCGACATTTTCGAGCGCGAAACGATCGTGCGGATGGCGGGGCACTTCGAGACGCTGCTCGACGGTATCGCCGCCGCCGCCGATACGCACATTTCACGGCTGCCGATGTTGACCGACGCAGAGCGCCATCAGTTGCTCGTCGAATGGAATGACACCTGCCGTGAGTATCCGCACGAGTGTGTTCATCGGCTGTTCGAAGCGCAGGTCGAGCGCACGCCTGACAGGGTCGCAGCGAAATTTGGCGACTCGGAATTTTCGTACGCGGACCTCAATGCGCGTACGAACCAGATCGCGCGCGCGCTGGTTGACGCGGGAGTTACACCGCGGAGCTTTGTCGCGATATGCATCGATCGATCGCTCGGTATGATAGCTGGCTTGCTCGGTATTCTGAAGTCGGGGGCAGCTTATATACCGATCGATCCTGGCTTTCCGCGAGAGCGCCTCGACTTCATGCTCGAAGACTGCGCGGCGCCGGTGCTCGTGACGACCACAAAGCTGGCGGAGAAATTCGCGGCGAGCAACGTTCGAGTGGTTTGCATCGACGTTCTCGAAGCAAGTATCGATCGCGATGCGGGAAATCCGCAAATCCCGGTAACCGCGGAAAACAACGCGTACGTTCTTTACACGTCGGGCTCCACCGGCAAGCCGAAGGGTGTCCCGATTTCCCATCGCTCATTTTCGAACCTGCTTAGCGCGATGCGCACCGAGATTTCATTTACCAGCGATGATGTTCTTCTTGCGGTGACGACGCTTTCGTTCGACATCGCTGGTCTGGAACTATTTCTGCCGTTGATCTGCGGAGGCCGGGTTGTCCTGGCGGATGAGTTTGTCGCAGATGGAGGGCGGCTGACGGAGGCGATTGCTGCAACTCGGCCGACAGTCATTCAGACGGCTCCGCCTTTGTGGCGCAGCCTCATCGCATCCGGATGGCGCGGCGAGCCGAAGTTACGAATCATCTCGGGCGGTGAAGCGCTGACGCGTACCCTCGCCGATCAATTGCTCGATCGCGTAGCAGGCGTGTTCAACGCGTACGGCCCCACCGAGACTACAATCTGGTCGACTGTTCATCGCGTTGAGCGTGGCGACGGACCAGTGCCAATCGGACATCCGTTGGCGAACACGCAGGTCTACGTCCTGGATCCCGCCGGCCAGCTATTGCCGGTTGGGGTACCTGGAGAACTCTACATCGGCGGCGACGGTGTGGCGCGGGCTTATCTCCGTCGTCCTGAGTTGTCAGCGGAGCGATTCGTTGCAAACCCGTTCGGACGCGGCGACGGCGGACGCCTCTACCGGACCGGAGACATCGTGAGGCGCCTAGGCAACGGTGACATCGAGTACATCGGCCGGGCCGACAATCAACTAAAAATTCGAGGGATTCGAATCGAGCCAGGCGAGATCGAAGCCGCGTTGATGCGGCATCCACAAGTCCAGACGGCCGCGGTAGTTGGGCTCGTCGACGCCTCCGAAGCAAAGACGCTGGTGGCTTTCGTCGAGGCCAAACCGGGGCAGTCACCATCGGCGGCTGCGATGCGGGCGTTTCTGAGCGAGTCGCTGCCGGTCCATTTGATTCCGACGCGCTTCGTCCTGGTTGACAAGATCGCGCTGACGCACAACGGAAAGATCGATCGCGCCAAGCTTCCATCGCTCGACGAATCGCCGATTCAAGTCACGCAGAAATACACGGGACCGCGCGACGACATCGAGAATCGGTTGCAGGCTATCTGGGAGGACATTCTGCCGACTCGGCCGATTGGAGTGCAGCAGGACTTTTACGAGATCGGCGGACATTCCCTGCTCGCAGTTAGGTTGCTGGTGAGAATCGAGCGCGAATTCAATTGCAGGATCCCTCTCGCCGCGATGTTTCCGGCGCCGACGATCGAGAGTCTTGCGGCTCGAATTGCGCACGATACGAGAGACTCGGCGAGGCCGGCTACCGAGTCGATTCAACCGCTGGGTTCGCAGCCTCCGCTCTTTGTCGTGGGGCATTCTCCGCTATTCAGGCAGCTTGCACTTCGACTCGGTAACGATCGCCCCTTGATTGGCCTCTCGATACCAGAAGAGATCCGAATGCGGCTGCCTTATAGCCTGGAGCAATTCGCCGGAATTCAAGCCAAGTCGATTCTGAATCTGAACAAGGGTGAGCCGATTTTTATAATTGGTTTCAGCGCTGAGGGAGTGCTTGCTTACGAAGTCGCGCGTCAAATCGTCGCCGCCGGGCGTGAAGTTGGCTTCGTTGCAATGATCGATACTGCTTGCCCAACCCAGCCGCGTGAACCGTGGATCGTGCAAGTTGTGCAAGCGGTGCGCATTAACATGGGCACGATTCGAAGCGTCGGATTGGGACGCGCGCCGGCCGCGATCAAGGACGTTCTCAGTCGGCTGTCGTTGAGGTTGAAGTTTCGCACATGGAAACTCGCGGGCCGCGTCGGCATCGCGCGCGAGCCGCTGGCGCCGAAGCGCCCCGCTGATTTGGTAATGGCGATGGTTCTCGCGACGCGCCGTTACGTCCCGCCGCCGTATCGGGGTCGAGTGCTGCTCTTCAAGCAAACCGTCGACACGCACGGTCGTTTCCGCTTGAAGGACTATGGCTGGAGCGCCGTGGTGCGAGAGGGGCTCGAGGTCTGCGAGATTCCCGGCGAGCATCTCACACTGTTGGTCGAGCCTGGAGTCGCGACGGTGGCGGCGAAACTCGACGCCGCGATGAAATCGGCATGCGAATCGGCGGCCGAATCGAAATCAGCAGCAGCCGGATAACTGACCCCGTTTCAGCGCATGCCTTCGATGCCGATATAATTACAACGTCGTGGAACGATCGCGAGATTCGGTGAAACTCCAGCCCGGTGAGGTTCATGTGTGGTTCGCTCGCCTGGAGCGCACGCCTGCCCGCTTGGCGCGGATGCGGACGGTGCTGAACGCCGACGAGCTCGCGCGCGCGGATCGCTTCTTCATGGACGTCCATCGCTATCGGTTCATCGCGGCACGCGCGATGCTGCGCGATTTGTTGGCCGGCTACCTGGGCCAGCCGCCGCAAGCGATTCGCTTCGAGTACAACGAATGGGGCAAGCCGGCGCTGGCGGCTGGATCCACAGCGACCGACCTGCGCTTCAACCTGTCGCATTCGCAGGATCTTGCCATGTACGCGTTTGCGCTCGAGCGCGACGTCGGCGTCGACCTCGAGATGATTCGGGCCGAGGTTGCGAACGAACGAGTGGCGGAGAATTTTTTCTCGCGTTGGGAAGTCGAGACGCTGCGCGCCCTCCCGCGCGAGCATCAGGCGGAAGCGTTCTTCAACTGCTGGACCCGCAAGGAAGCCTACATCAAGGCACGGGGCCAGGGATTGTCGATCGAGCTCGCGAGCTTCGACGTATCGCTCGCGCCGGGCGACGAGGCGAAACTTCTTCGCGGTGACGATCTCGGCTGGTCGATGGCCGCATTCAAGCCCGATCACGGCTACGTCGCTGCGATGGTAACGCAGGGTCCTCCGCTTCGAATCGCCGAACCGCGCTGGCTCTGAGGGCGGCGGACCCCCTGAACTTTTCAGCCTTACGCTTTGCGTCGTATGGTGCAAAACTGGTTCTGAATGATCGACGGGACATCAGTTTGCACGCACGGACCATCCCGGACATATAGCGTCGCAAATACGTTCGGATCGTTGCGGATTTCCTGGCCGTGAGCGAATAACCGACCGGCAGGGCAGTTGCAGCGTATGCATTTAAACAAGGCCTCAGTGCGGCTCGCGGCGATCGCGATTTTCACTCCGCTGCTGGTGATTGGCACAATCGTGAGTGCAATGGGGCAGGCACCGCCCAACCTGCCGCCGCCCGGCGCGTATATGCCGATCCCGAACTTCACCGGAGTCGGGGCCGGGGCGCTGTTCCGCAAGGCGATTAACGATCGCTTCTCGGGCGCGCAGCGGATGGCGCCGGCGATCGCAACTGCGTCAATCGCAAATCTTCCGATCGAACAGGACGGGACTCTGATCTATTGCACCGATTGCAAGCTGACCTCGCCCTGCTCGGGAACCGGACCTGGGGCATGGGCGCTTGGGGCGCGCGGCCAATGGTCATGCGCGAACGGAGCGCTGGAGGCGAACCTCAACGCCAACGGTAACAAGCTGACCAATCTGGCCAACGGGACTGTCGCCGGCGACACGATTGCATTTGGACAGCCCGCGGGCAGCGATCTCAGCGGATCGTTCCCCAACCCGATCGTTCAAACCGTGCTCGCCGGCAAGTCGCCGGTTTACTTGAACGAAGCGAACCCGATTCTGAACGACTCGACGCTGCCGGTGGTCGGCACTGCCAGCAAGGTTGAAGTGGCCGGTGCGGCGAATATCACCTTGAACAAGCCCTCGACCGTCGTACAGGGGCATACGATGATCATGGGCTACTTCTCGCAGAATACTGCTTTGCCCACTCCGCCGACCGGATGGACGTTGATTCGCAGCGACACGGCCTGCGGTATTTTCGGAACGATGGGCAGCTACTACAAGGTCGCGGGTTCGAGCGAGCCGAGCAGCTATACGTGGACTCTGGGCAGCGCTTATCACGCCGCGGCATTGATCGATGCTGGGGTTACCGCGGCAAATCCAGTGGATGCCATATCTCCGCCGGTATGCGCGCCGACTCCGACGATTGCCGGACTCAGCACGAGTTCGCAGCCGGAGAACGTTGTAATCTTTGGCGCGGGAATGGGTTATCCCGCCACACAAGTCGGATTTAGCCAGGGAACTTTGCTGGCGGCACTGCCGGGCAACGGTCTGCTGCCTCTCTCGGCCGCTTACCTGACTGCGAACTATCTTACTACTCCGGCAGTCACTCTCACTGGAACCGGTACTAACGAGATTGCGCAGATGATCGCGATTAAGCCCGCGAGCTCTTACAGCTCAAGCGTGGTTCTGCAAGGTGACAACTATGCGGAATTGACCAATCTTCTTCCTACCTCGGGCCGCAGCGGCGCGATCAACGGCTTCAACATCGACGGCCGCTTCAACGTCAAGAATCCAATCTATGGGGCAAAGGGCAACGGCTTGAATGATGACACGGCGGCAATTCAAGCGGCCTACAACGCGGCTTGCTCCTATGCCGTCGCGAACAACGGTCCTAACGCCAATATCGGAGCAACGGTGTGGTTCCCGGCGGGAGTGTACCTCACGTCGTTCTCGCTGATATCCAACTGCTCGCAGCCTATCACCTGGAAGTGTGAGAGTGAGGGCGCATGCACGATTCAAGCCGTATCCCAGGGTTTGTTTCCGATCATCATGCACGAGGCGAATAGCTATCTGAACGGAATCACCGCGCAAGGAGCTATCACCGCAGCGTCGCTCGCCTCAGGCGGCGGAACCTCTCTGAATTGGGGCGCCGGTTCCGCCCAGTACTACGATCTGAAGGACGCACAGGGCGGCCTCAATTCGACCGGATGGGCGAATGCCCAGCCTATCAATGGGCAGTCGGCGCTGAGCGTCGAGGGCTTCCTGAATTACGCTGGTGGCGCCAGTGGCAACGCATATGTTCTCGAAAGCAGTGGTGACGAACTGAACGCATCGTGCGGAGGGAATCCTTGCTCCACTGCGATTCAGATCTACTTGGTGCCGGGGACGCCGAACAAGCTTGCCGCTTGTCTGACTACCAGTATCACCGGCTTTGCCTGCATAGCTTCGGGCGGCAGTATCGCGACAGGTACTACCTACGAGTTCGAAGCGAGCTATGACGGCTCGAACCTGAGACTTTTTGAGGGAACTCCGGGTAGCACGACGACGCTGGTAGGTACGACTGCGATGACCGGCACTATCGTGCAAAAGCCGAGCGAAGTATTTGCCCTGGGTGATGGTGGCGGTCTCACAATCGGCGGGACCAATTTCGCGACGGCGCATTGGATCGGTCAACTCGATTCTATTCGTATCTCAAGCGTCGCGCGGCATACCGCGACTTACACCGCGCCCAGCGCCAAGTTCTCCAATGACGGCAGCACGCTTATCCTGTTGAACAACCTCGCGCAGAGCGACACGCTCCTACAGGTCACGAATGTTACAGGCTTAAACTCTGCGACCCCGGTCTGGATGCCGTTGCACTACTCGGGACCTTTCGGCACCGGCGCCACGCCCGGAAATGTGCACGCGAACTTTGTGAATCTAAGTCTCCAGGGTGGCAGCTACAATCTGCTCGGCGAGAACGTGCTATGCACGACGCTGGACCATATTACCGCGTCGGGCGCTTCGCACGACTCGATAAAGTTCGAATATATCTCCTATGGGACTCGTATCGAGCATCTGACCGTCTCACCTACAGCCTTTGGCGAGTCCAACGTCGTGTTCTCGCATACCAACGGTGAGATCCAACTATCGTGGATGTTCTCGACCGGCGGCTATTATGGCATGGAGTTGATTGATTCGGGTGGGACGTACTCGATGCTGTTTATGAATCCGAGCAGCAACTCGCTCGCTGACCTGGACATCGGTGGCAGTACTATCTTCACCAGCGATTCAATTCACGAGTTCAACGTGGATTTCGAGAATGGCGGCACTCCGATACCGGCAAAGATTTGGGGGCAGGGTGCTTTCCAGTTCTATGGCGGCGACTGGCAGTTCGATCCAAGCGTAAACGCAATTTGGGCCTATCCTGCCGGTGCCGGCGCGGGACTGGCGCTTAGCTTGTTCGGCGGTCAGGTTGATATCCTGGGCACTCCGGTAAATCCACTGATTAGCTGGAAGGGATCGGGTTCACCGGCTACGCCCGCAACGTGGATCAATCCGATCGTAAACGGCAAGTCGCTGTCGGCAGCTGGCGTGCCACTGTCGGACAATGCTGACTACGTACAAGCGCTCGGCGACGTGCTGATTCCACCGGTCAAGACCGTGGCGACGCTGCCGACCTGCAACAGCGCGGCGAAGGGATGGGTAGTGCAGATTAAGGATTGCAACGCGAACTGCACGACCTACCTGGGTACGACTTTCACCGGCGGCGGTTCGACGCGATCCACGGTGCAATGCAACGGCACCGCATGGGAGCTTCACTGAAGCGCGGCGCAGGACTGTGATTCTTGCGAAAAACGTCGGTCTCCGCGACATTCCGAAGAAAATGAGCGATATGTGCTCCAGGGAACTTCTCGCGCATTCGCGGACGGTCAACATCGAGCTATGGTAGAGTGACAAGTAGTTAACGTACAACTTGGCCATGTATGTGGTCGTAACAAGTGGTCCTGAAGAATCGGAGAGCGGTGCACCCAATCGTCAAGTTGAGGCAAACGATCTTTGCCGGACGCAAAGTGATGTTGCCCATTCCGCAGGATGCGCGCGTCCTTGAAGTTGGCGGCGGTGACAGTCCCTCGCCCCGAGCCGACGTTCTGGTGGATTTCGCGCTCGAACCGCGCGAACGATGGGGCGGCAGAATAGAGCGCGACGACCGTCCGCTGGTGCTTGCGCGCGGCGAGTCGCTGCCCTTTCGCGACAAGTCATTCGACTATGTAATCGCCTTCCATGTACTCGAGCACAGCGAGCATCCCGAGTTGTTCCTGTCTGAATTGCAGCGTGTCGCGACGGCCGGATATATCGAGACGCCAAGTTTTTGGTGGGAGCGCGTCCTTCCATTTTCAGTTCATCGTCTCGAAGTTGCCGCGATCGACGACGGGCATGGTCCGATGCTGATCATCCGCAAGAAGGCGGCGCCGGTGTGCGATCCGCTGCTCGAGCGCGCATTCAAGGCGAAGATGAACGAGGGCGCGCTCGAGGCCATCAGTCCGGAGGCCTGGGTAACGCGTTTTCACTGGAAGGATTCGATTCCATACACCGTCGTGAACCCGGAGGTCGAGTCGGTCTGGCCGCTTGAGCCGGCTTCTTACGACGAGTTCAATCCCCGCACGCGCGTCAGGCGCATCCTGATCGCTGCCGCGGCGACTGTCTTTGCTTTGCGGCGCCGCCTCGCGCGGCGCGAGCAAAATCTGGGGCGAACCTGAGTCTGCGCGATCCATCGAGAGCCGAATTCGTCCGCAGAAACGCCGAACTCATTCGAGCGCGGCTCAAGAGATTTTGACCCTGCGAGCGCGCATTTCTAATCGTGGACCAGTCTTGGGCGTGAAGGGGAATGTTGGTTTGCAACTGATCGGGTTGACTAATAGAATTCCGCGCAGCGTTAAAAGTCTTCGCTCGAACTGTTTGGCACCGGAGGACAATTTGCGTTGCTGAAAAGTCGGGCAGTGCTTCTACCGAAGAACCGCGGAAGAGAGCAAGGACGCCTCGTTCAGTTAAGAGGAAACCATAACGTTGATGCCCGAAACCTTCGCATTCACCGATCGAGCGCTTGCGGCTATCACAGATTGCCAATACAGTGGTCGCCGACGCGTCTAAGCGCCTCTTAAACTGTCTGAGAGATGCCTGAAGGAATCCGGGCAGCGTTGGACTTTTGTAGATGCCGATAGCATAAGTGGGCATCGAGCTTGTGAGTGAACCAGTAACACAGCAGGGCAGCCCGATTGGTTCGTTGCTAATCAAGGGAGGGCGGACGCGTATCCATCGAGCACGCCCAAAACGGTCGACGTCCCCCTGCTTCTAGCTGAAGAATTGAGGCTTCGGATGCTGAACGGAAGATGAGTCAGCAACCTTCACCATACTTTATTCGCCGCACCACGTCGCTCGAGGATGTTGACCCGGCCGATGACCGCATTGGCACCTCCTTCGAGGACGAAGAGGGGCGCATAGATTTTAATCAGTACTGGCGGACGGTTCACAAGCATCTGTCGATGATCGTCGCGATCTTTGTCGGCGTGACGCTGCTGACGGTGATTCGTGTGCTGATGGAAACGCCGCTGTACACGGCCCAGGCGACCATCCTGATAAAGCCCGGCACGCCACAAATATTCGGCAGCCAGGTCCAGGGCGACAACTCGGACAGCGGAGACCAGTCCGACTACTACGAGACCTATAACAAGACGCAGTACGAGATTCTGAAGAGCCGGAGTTTGGCGGCCAGTGCGATAAGAGATGACGGCCTCGAAAAGGTTCTCACCGCCGGTGGGAACCGGTCGGCACCCGGGTGGCTCAGTTCGGCGCGGATGGCAGTCGGGCATTTCATCAAGGGAATCTTCGCGTCGAGCAAGAAATCTCTGCCCACGCGCGCCGAACGGGACTCGGATGGAGTCAGCTCGGCAGCGATGGCCGCGTATATGGGCGGTTTGTCGATCAAGCCGGTGACGGACACCAACCTGGTGGATATCGTGTTCACTACGCCAGACAGCGAGCTGTCGGCGCGGCTGGCCAACGCCCACGCGCACGCCTACATCCGTCAGGGAATCGAGCTGCACAGCCAGGCGAATGAAGAGGCGCAGAAGTTTCTCGAGCAGAAGCTGGTCGATCTGAAGGAGAAGCTGCAGAAGTCCGAGTATGCGCTTAACCGTTATCGCCGAGACCAGGGGATAGTGCCCGGCCTCATGTCGTTAGACGGCAAGGAGACGATTGTTCTCGACCGGCTCAGCGAATTGAGCAAGGAACTGACGCAGGCCCAGGTCGCGCGCCTCGAGCTCGAGGCTAAAGTGCAGATGATCAAGAATCATCAGTACGACGCGCTGCCGGAGCTTCACGAAGACAAGACAATAAACGATTTGCGTTCAAACGACGACGCGCTGTCCACCGAATACGCTGGGATGGCGAAGCAGTTCAAACCGACCTATCCACCATTGGCTCAGCTGCAGGCTAAGCGAGCCGACATTCAAAGCTCGATCGACCAGGAAACCCGTCGCGTGGCCGACAGCATCGAGTCGGCCTACCAGGAGGCCAAGGGCAAGGAAGACAAACTCCAGGAGGAGATGGACAAGAGCAGGACCCACGCGCTCGGACTCAACGACGCGGCGGTCGAGTACGCGATTCTGCAGCGGGAGGTCGATACCAATCGCGACCTTTACAACAGCGTGCTGCAGCGAATGAAGGATGTCGGTCTGGCGGCCGAGGCGCGTTCGTCGAACGTGGTGATTGTCGATGAGGCCGAGCCTTCGACTTTGCCGTCGAGTCCCAGGATGTCTCAGAGCGTGCTGACGAGCGCGATCCTGTCGCTGGTGGGCGCGGTTGCGCTGGCGTTTCTGCTGGAGTTTCTAAACAACCGGCTCAAGACGCCCGAGGAAGTCGAGCAGTACCTGCGGTTGCCTAACCTGGCGGTGGTGCCGATTTTCTCGTATGTCGAGGACAAGGCTCGCGATAATATGAAAGCGTTGAGGCTGGCGCGCAAGACGGCCGGTCAAGAGTCGTTGCCGGTACGTTCGTCGCGCGGGGCTCCGCGCGAACTGGTCGGGGCCTCGAATCCATATTCGGTGCATGGTGAAGCTTATCGAACGCTGCGGACTGGAATACTTTTGTCGCGCGCCGGAGCACCGCCGAAACTGATTCTGATGACCAGTACGACCAGCGGCGAAGGCAAGACCGCGACCTCAACCAACACCGCCGTGTTATTCGCCCATACGGGCGCCAAGGTGCTCCTGATCGACGCGGATCTACGCCGGCCGCGCTGTCATCGCGTTTTCGGAATGGACAAGGAGCCAGGGCTAACCGAGGTGCTGACCGGAGGGCGCGCGGTCTTCGAAATGATACGTCCGACCCAGGTGGACGGGCTGTCGCTGCTCACGTCCGGCTCGCTGCCGCCGAATCCTACCGAGCTGCTCGGATCAGAAAAGATGAAGAAGATTCTGGCCGAGCTGGCGGCCAGCTTTGATTTTATTGTGCTCGATTCGCCGCCGATATTGCCGGTCAGCGATTCGGTGTTGCTCTCGACGATCGTCGATGGCGTCGTGGTGGTGGTGAACAGCGCGAAGACCGCCAAGCAGCAGATCAGAGTTGCGTGCGCGCGGCTGAAGTACGCGCGATCGAAAATATTCGGCGTCGTGCTCAACAAGGTGAATCTGCAGAGTCCGGAGTACAAGTACTACAAGAACTACTATTTCCATTACTCGAATGAAGTTCTCGAAGGCAACGAGGACTTCGCGATCCCGCGGCCGAGCAACAGGAATCAGCTAGCTCGTCGCCAACTGAAACGCGCCAAAGGGCCCGCCCAACACGCGGTGCGGGCGCGTTAGTTGCGTATCGTCGACCGAAATTTCAGGCCCTACTGTTCGCCCTGATTTTCCTGGCGCCAATCGCGTTCGGGTCGGTATATCCGTGGGCGTACCGGGTGGTCGAAGCGGCGTGCTTCGGATGTTTGCGCTGTGGATGCTGAAGCTGCGGATACTCGCGAACATCGGTGCGCGTCTGCTCAGGCGGACCCGAAGCTGCCCGCTCGCTCGGCGTTCCGCGGGACTGCTGCTGCTGTTTATCGCGTTTCAATCGATTCCAATCCCGCCCGCGGCTTTGCGGGTAATCTCGCCGGCAACCTATTCGCAATACTCGCGAATTTTTTCCGACTGGCCCGGCCGTGCGCCGGGCGCCGACCTGGTCACGTTAGACGAGCACCAAAGTGCGCCGTCCGCGCCAGCGAAGCTCAGTGTCGCGAGCAATGCGGCGCCGAGTCGCGAAACGAAACAGCCGGTATCTTCCTTTGCGGTGCCCGCGATTTACTCGACGCGATGGCGGCCGCTGACGATCGCGTGGCCGCTGACAACTGCCGGCCTGGTTGGCGCGTTGGCCGTCGCGGCGCTGTTGTTCGCGGTGGCGTTCTATCCGGCAGGAGACGGGCGCGGCTCGCGCGCGGTCATGGAATTTACGCGGAGTCATAATGACGGCGGTGCTGGTGTCCGGGCCTCATCATTGCCATGGTCGGGTTGATCCAATGGGCGTCGTGGAACGGCAAGATTCTTTGGACGATGGTGCCGCTGGACTGGGGCGCGCCGGATCCGTCGGCGCGGCGTGCGTCGGGGCCGTTCGTCAATCCCGATCACTTCGCCGGATACCTGGCGATGGTCTTTCCCTTCATGCTGTCGGGAGCCGTGTTCGGCGGCTTTCCGGCGCATTCCAACGCGGGTCCGGCGACGCGAATATCGTGCGGCTTCGCCGCGTTTCTGATTTTTATCGCGGTGGCGCTCAGCCAATCGCGCGCCGGATGGATGGGTTTGGCGATCGGCACGGTTGCGTTGTTTTTTTTCGTGCAATCGCGACCGCGGACCACAAAAATTCCGGCGCGGAAAAAGTGACTGCCAGACCGCTGCGTACGGCGCTCGCGCTTCTGGCCGCGATGGTGGTACTGGGGTTCGATGTTCGTCGGCGGGAAAGGGCGCGAGGAATCCGCGCGACGCGTCGGCGTCACCGTGTCGCAGGGCGGTTCGGATTTGGGCGACCGCTTGCGGTCTGGTCCAAAACGCCGGCGATAGTTCGCGAGTTCCCGCTGTTCGGGGTCGGGCTCGGCGCGTGGCCGGAGGTCTTTTATCGCTTCAGCCGGCGCCCCGGTCCGACCTGCTCTACAATGCTGCGCACAACGACTATATCGAGATGCTTATCGACCTCGGTCTGGTCGGCGTCGCGCTGCTCGCATGGTTTGCAGTTCCGCCTGGCGGCGCGGCTGCGCTAGAGGTCTGCAAAAGGTCCCCCGGCACATGCTCCCGGCGCTGGCGGCGATGACGGCGGGACTGATCGCGATGGCGGCGATCGAGTTTTTCGATTTCGATTTCCAGATTCCGGCGAATCTGATCGCGTTCGCGGTCCTCACCGGCCTCGCGCTCAGGATGAGCATTCCGCCGGAACCGCCCAAGGAGGGCCGCGGCCGGTGCGCCGCACGAGGACGGCCACTGGAGCGGCGAATTCTTTACCTTCCGATGGCAGGAGCTATTGGTCTGGCCATTTTTGCGATGACCCAATCCGGACTGCCGTATCCGTTCGATATTGCGACGCCTGCTTCCGTGAGCGACGCGCGCAGCCTGCTGCTCAGCTACCCGTACAATCCCGGAAGCTCATCATCTGACACTCGCGCGCTTCGGCGATGCGATGGAACCTGCGATGCGATCGCGCGGACTCGCGACCTGGGAGTGGCTCGATCCCACCGATCCGCATGCACGTGACGTCTACGCGCAGGACTTGCTCGAGCAGGGCAGGCGAGCCGATGCGATGCGGCAGATCAGCGAGTCGGTTTTCGTCGCGCCGGTCGCCGCTTGGCACTCCTATCTCAGTCCGCGAATCGCGCCATGGCTGCCCGATGACGAAAAACTCGCAATCGAGACGGCCTTCGGACGCGCAGTGAGTTCCGGCTTCAGCGGCTCGGTCGCGACGCTGGGCGACTTTTACCAGTCGGTGGGCAAGTCGAAGGAGCGGGCGGCAATGCTGACACAGGCGGCGGAGCGAGAGACGATCCCACGCATCGCGCGCAGTATCTGCGCGACGCGGCCGACGCGTATCTGAGATCGGGCGATGGAAAAAGCGCGGCCAAGGTGCTGCGGACCGCAATCGATGCGGATCCCGACAACGCCGACAACTACACCGAGCTAATCTCGCGAGTGCTGGTGCCACGCGGCCAATTCGCAGCAAGTGCAAAGCCTGATGGCGCAGGGAATCGATCAAGGCGCGGACGCATGCAAGCTCGCGCTGAGCGTGGTCAACGGCGCCAATGCGCTCGGCCGCGCCGACTTCGCCGAGCAGGCGCTCGACACTGCGCTCAAAGCGGATGCGACTTCCTATGACTGCACTATGGCGATGGGCGAGCTGTGTATGGCCACCGGCAGGAACGCGCGCGCGATGCTGATGTTCGGCAAGGCGACGGAGTTGAGGCCGGATTCAGCCGTCGCATACATGAAGCTCGGCACGGCCGCCGACAAAAACTACGACTACTTCGACGCCGAGAAGGCGTACGATCGCGCGGCGTCGATCGACCCTCGAAACCCCGAAGTCGCGGAGCGGCTGGCGGGATTCAAGCGCAAGCTGGCCGACGCCGCAGCCGATCAGGATCATCCCAAGGATCTGCCGATCGATCTTCCGTCCCCGGACGCGCAGGCGTCCCCGGCGCGCGGATCCGGACGCGTCGCTCTGAATAGACGGCAACTCTTATGTGTGGCATCGGCGGAATAATCGGAGCGCAGGACGAAGGCGGCGTGATTTCGCGCCGCATGCTCGCTGCGCTCCGCCATCGCGGACCCGACGACGAAGGCATGATGCAGCCGGCGCCGACCGTGTCGCTGGTGCATGCGCGGCTCTCGATTTTCGATCTTACGCCCGCGGGACATCAGCCGATGACGGACCGGCCGGCCGGCGACCCGAGCGCGCTGTGGCTGGTGTTCAACGGCGAGATTTACAATTTCAAGGAACTCGAGTCCGAGCTCGCCGCGCACGGGCAGGTATTTCGAACTCGATGCGACACCGAAGCAATCCTGCACAGCTACCGGACGTGGGGCGAAGCGGCGATACCGCGCTGGCGCGGGATGTTCGCGATTGCGCTCGTCGATCCGGCGCGCGGAGTCGGCTACCTCGTGCGCGACCGGCTGGGGATAAAGCCGCTGCTTACATGCCGGCTGCCGGGAGGCGCACTGGCGTTCGCGAGCGAACTTCGCGCCTTGCTCGCGCTTGGGCCCGATGCCGTTTCGAGCGAGGTCGAGCCCGCCGCAGTCGAAAGCTTTTTGGCGCAGGGCGCCGTCCACGGCTACGCGAGCCTGGTCAAGGGCGTGACGATGCTGCGGCCGGGCGAGATGCTTGCGGTCGATCTCGCGACCGGCAAAGAATTGCGCCGCTCGACCTACTGGCATTTGCCTGCGGCTGCTGGCGAGACGCCCGCGCGCGCCGGCGCGGTCGAGCAGTTGCGCGAGGTCGTGACGGAAGCCGTCAAGCTTCACCTGGCCAGCGACGCACCACTGGGCCTGTTTCTTAGCGGAGGGATCGACTCGTCGGCGCTGCTGGCGCTGGCGTCGGCGTCGTGGGGCGGTACGCTGCGAACGCTGACGATAGGCTTCGATTCGCCGGATTTCGACGAAAGCGATCTGTCAGCCGCCACCGCATCGCGCTTCGCCGTCGACCATCAGAATATCCGGCTGACCGGCGCCGACGTGCTCAGCCAGATGCCCGCCGCGCTGGCCGCAATCGATCAGCCTACCGTCGACGGATTCAACACCTACTTTGTCAGCAAGGCCGCGCGCGAAGCCGGTCTGACGGTTGCTCTCTCCGGCCTCGGCGGCGACGAACTGTTCGGCGGATACGCCACCTTCACCGATGTGCCGCGGGCGTTGGCGCTGTCCGAGAATCCAGTGCTCAGCATGCTCGCGCGGCTGGGCGGCGGCTTCATGCGCAACCGCGCGGGACTCAAGCTCGCGGAAACCGGGCGGCGTCCGCCCGACGCGCTCGCGATGTATCTGCTGCGGCGCGAACTGTTTCTGCCGGCGGAACGGCGCGCGCTGATGCCGCGGCCCGCATCTGCCGACGCGCTCACAGGCGTCGATTCCGCATTGCTCGACGAGTTGCGGGCCGAGTCGCGCGGACTTGGCGCCGCGACTAAAATCAGCTTTTTCGAAATGAACCTTTACATGCGTCACATGCTGCTGCGCGATTCCGACGTCGCGAGCATGGCCGCGCCAATCGAGTACCGCGTTCCGTTCCTGGACCATCGCATGGTCGAGGCGATTTTTTCTGCGCCCGATAACTGGAAGCGGCCGGACCCGCGGCCCAAACCGTTGCTGCTCGATATCGCGGGGTCGAGTATTCCGTCGTCGGTTTGGCAGCACGCCAAGCGCGGCTTCACCTTTCCGTGGGGCGACTGGCTGGGCAAGGGCAGGCCGCTTCATCGAGTTGCAGACGACGCCGTCAACGATACAAGCCGATGGCGCGACCTCGGAATCGACGCGAGCGCCGTTCGCAGGACATGGACGCAGTTCGTCGCCGGCGACAAGCGCGTCAGTCCGCTGCAGATTCTCGCCTTCGTCGTGCTGCGCGATTATTCGGCGCGACACAAGCTCCACGCCGCATGAAGATTCTGTATCTCAATCCGGCCGGTGAACTCGGCGGCGCCGAGCGCAGCTTGTTGTTTCTGATGGCCAGCATGCGGGCGGCGAAACCCAACTGGCAGATCCAGCTGATAGCAGGCAGCGACGGTCCGCTGATTCATCGCGCGACGGAAATTGGCGTCGATGCGAGCGCGATGGAGTTCCCGCGTGCGCTCTCGCGCCTGGGCGACGCGGGCGCAGGCGGACCCGCCGGGCGGCAGGTAAATCGCTTGCGGCTGGTCGGCGGAGTAGGGCGCGCCGGCGTTCCCAGCGTCGCCTATTTGCGTCGACTGCGCCGCGCACGTTGCGCGCTTCGCACCGGACCTGATCCACAGCAACGGTTTCAAGATGCACCTCCTGTCGGCGTGGGCGTGTCCTGAGGGATGTCCGCTGATTTGGCACATACGCGACTACGTCAGCGCGCGGCCGCTGATGTCGCGGCTGATCCGCGCGAATGCGCATCGATGTACCGCGGCCGTCGCGAACTCGAGCAGCGTCGCCCAAGATCTGAAAACAGTCTGCGGCGACAAATTGCGAATACATCGAGTCCATAACGGCGTCGATTTGAGCGCGTTTTCTCCGCAGGGCGGCGTCGCGAATCTGGACGAGATGTCTGCGATGCCGCGCTGCGCCTCCGAATACTATAAGAGTCGGCATGCTCGCGACGATGGCGCGTTGGAAAGGCCACCAGGTGTTTTTGCGGGCGGTCGCGAACGCCTCGCGCATCACGCCGCTGCGCGCATACGTAATCGGCGCGCCGGTCTATCAGAGCGACGGCAGCCAGTACCAAATCGACGAACTGCGACGAATGGCGGCGGAACTCGGCATCGAAAAAATTGTCGGATTCACCGGCTTCGTCGATGACAGCGCGGCTGCCCTGCGCGCGCTGGATATCGTCGTGCATGCGAGCACGCAGCCCGAGCCGTTCGGACTCGCGATAGCCGAAGGGCATGGCGTGCGGCAAACCGGTCATCGTCAGCGCCGCCGGCGGCGCAATCGAGATCGTGACGGACGGCGTCGATGCGCTGACGCATCCTCCCGGTGACGCGGACGCGCTGGCGGATTGCATAGTGAAGCTCGCCCGGGACAGCGGACTCCGCAATCGTATCGGCGTGGCCGCGCGAGCGTCGGCCGAACGCCAGTTCTCGCGCGAGCGCGTGGTCGCCGAGATGCTGCCGATATACGAAGGAGTCGCGCGCGCCGCGGCGTGATGAGTCGCGCCGAAGTGGCGAAGACCCAATGGCTGTTTCCGTGCCTGCTGATTTCGTTCTGCGCGATCTACCTCATCTACTATCCGCCGACGTACGGCATCGACGACGAATTCAATATCCTGCAGTTGTCATACAGCCTCAGTCACGGCACGATTTTCCCCGATCATGTTGGGCCGGGCGCCGGACTTCCGATCGATGGTCACCATGTTTCGAAGTTCTCGGTTTTTCACGCGGCGATGATCGCTCCGCTATGGAAGCTCGATTGGCGGCTCGGATTTTTACTGGCAGCGATTTTTTTCGCGGCCGGCGCGTTCGTCGTGCGAAATTGGCTGCGAGCGGGAAAATCTCGACGGCGAGTGGACTGCACTCTATTTTTTTCTGTTCGGCGCGCTCTATTACACGCAGAGCCTGCTCTCCGCGGTGCCGGCCGCGGTGGCAGGACTGTTTGGCGTTTCGCTCCTGCTGCGCGAGCGGCCGCGCCCGATGCTGGCGGGCCTGATGCTGGGCGCGAGCGTTTTGTTGCATCCGTGGATGGGACCGTTTGCAATCGTGAGCACGGCAGTCTGGCTGTTGGAAAATCGGCGGTTCGATCTCGTCGCGAGCGCCAGCCGATTGATTGCGGGGGCGCTTGCGCCGATTGCGATGTTGGCCGTCTACAACTTTGCGACTACCGGAAGTCCATTTCGAAGTGTCTATACGCTTCTCGGCCATCAGAACTTTTTCGTCGGCGAGCATTTCGGTTTCGTACCTGATGTTCTACACGGCGTCGCTGGCGATTTTCCCATTCGCCGGCTGGATAGTCGTTTTCTCGCCAAATGGGCCAGAAGGCTGGACGATTCCAGCGACGAGCGCGGTGATGTTCGCGCTCGCTTCGCTCTACTACTATCGCGACGGCCTCAACCTTTCCGCGTGCTGCGGTGCCGAGCACGACGGCGTTCATTGCGGGAGCGATCCCCGGCCAACGATTTCTTATACCGGTGTCGATGCTCGCATGCGTTCCGGCCGCGCGCTTTCTCGACGCACAAGCGGTGAGAATGCCGCAATGGATTTGCAATTGGGCAAAGCCGGTGGCGTTGACCGGATTCGTTTGCAGCTTCACGCTGATAAGCGCGGCCCATCATTCGTTTCTGCGCGCGCACGCGATGGTGCAAGCGGCGCTGTGCGAGACGATTCCGGACCAATGCGCCCGTGGCGATTTCCGACAGCGTGCTGAAAGAGATCGCGCCGGTTTGTCATGTCTTCGAACTCGCGATGCCGACCGATGACACCGAGGTGCCGTCGCCCGCCGCGTTCACGGCGTGGCTCGGCGCGCCGGGAGCGCATGCACCGGATAGCTGGCTGGAAAACCGCGAGGCGAAAACATTTCAAATAAGGTCGTGGATCTGGAATCGCGATCTGTCAGTCGCAGCGCCGCGCGGAGAATCACTGCGGCCCGCGGTACAAGCGCCGCCGGCGTAGCCGAACCTTATGTCCTATCCATCGCTTCTGGTCTCGGGTTCATGCGGGCTGATTGGCTCGGAGGTTTCGTTACTTTTTGCGCAGCATGGCTTTAGGGTTACCGGGATTGATAGCAATCATCGCGCGGTCTTCTTCGGACCCGAAGGCGATACCAGCGCGATGCTAGACCACTTATTCGCGAGGTTCCCGGCTATCGGCACGAAGCTCTCGATATTCGCGACGGGAAGGCGTGTTCGCCCTGGTGAAAGAGGTCAGGCCCGACCTGATTATCCACGCCGGCCGCGCAGCCTTCGCATGATCGCGCGGCCAGCGATACCTGTATTGGATTTCGAGGTTAACGCTTTAGGCACCATGCATATGCTGGAAGCGGCGCGTCAGTATTGTCCCGAATCGCCCTTCATTCACATGTCGACGAACAAGGTTTACGGCGAGAGGCCCAATTACATTCCACTCAAAGAACTAGAGACCCGTTGGGAATACGACGATCCTAGCTATGTAAACGGGATCCCCGAGGACTTATCTATCGACCAGACCAAACACTCTATTTTCGGAGCGTCAAAGGTCGCCGCCGATGTAATGGTGCAAGAATATGGTCGCTACTTTAACATGCCGACCTGCTGCCTCCGTGGCGGTTGCCTGACCGGACCCAACCATCGTGGCGTCGAACTGCATGGATTCCTCAGCTACCTCATCAAGTGCAACATAGAAGGTAGAGAGTACAAGGTGCTCGGCTACAAAGGAAAACAGGTGCGCGACAACATCCACGCGGAAGACGTCGCCCGCTTCATGCTTGAGTTCTATAAGTCTCCGCGGGTCGCTGAAGTGTACAATCTCGGCGGCGGTAAGGGGAACTCCTGCTCGATTCTTGAGGCCTTCTCGACCGTCGAGCAAATTACCGAACGTCCTATGAATTGGAAGTATGTCGACGAAAATCGAAACGGGGATCATATCTGTTACTATAGCGATCTCCGTAAGATGCAATCTCACTTTCCTGGCTGGCGCGTGCGCAAAAAGCTGCCTGACATATTCGAGGCCATCGTCGCCGGTCAGATGGATCGCAGAGCCAACGAAGCAAGCTGACTGAAGAGTCGATGCGGATCGCTCTCTTCACACCGTTCTCACCGGACCTCGGCGGCGGTTCGATCCAGTTAAAGAGCCTGCTGCCACAGCTCCAGGAATTTGATATCAATTGGTACTACCTCGCTTCGACGAAAGCCGCATCTGGTGTAGGTATCTGGCTTGGCCCGCAGCTTATGGGAGGCCCATTGTTGCGAGACGTGAGTCGAGCCGGCCGTTTGTGGCTGCGTGGCACGTCGAGGCGGATCCGGGAAATCGCGGCGCGGATGGACGCGGACCTATATTGGATTGTGGCGATGAACGAGGGCGTTCTTGTCGCGCTTGAGTTGAGTAAATCGGGCAAACCGGTGCATCTCACTGTTCATGACGACCCTGTATCGGTCTTCCAGCGATCGACCCGCTATCGGCTGCTGTCCCCGCTTATGTCTCGGTCGTTTTCACGGTTATTGGGGTCCGCTAAGTCTGTCGATGTCATAAGCAATGGCATGCGCGACTTTTATCGTGAGCAGTTCGGCCTCGAGTCGTTGGTAGTGTACCGCTATGTTCAAAGCCTGCCGCGGTTCAAGGATCGTGTTATCGGCAAGGACGTGCTACGCGTCGGCCACATTGGGATAATATACAGTGCCAAGGAGTTCAACGAATTTGTTGAGGCGTTACGTGCCCATGGACGTAATCTCGGCCTGCCGATCAAGCTGGTCAAGATAGGCAGGTCGCGCGAATTCGAAAAGGTACAAGATGAATTTCCAGATCTGGTTGACGATCGGGGAGAACTCTCTGAAGGTGCAGCTATAGAGCGAACTATCGAAGTGCAACTTCCTTTATTGCATGTATCCTGACGCACCTCGATTCGAAGTGTTTCGAAGGACCAGCCAGCCGATGAAATTGTCAACCTATATTCAGGCTCAACGACCGATATTCGCCCATACACCGGGGGACAGTACCCTTGCCGTTGCAGTCAGCAAATATCGGATAGGCACTGTGTGCACATATTCGGATCGTCAGGGTATCGAAAGTGTTCTAAAGGCACTTGATCAACTCGACGAAATACCTCGCGAGCGTTTCGAGCAAGCTAGGGCTGAACTGCTTGGTATCGCACAGGTGAGAGACCTGGAAAAGAGACTTAGGTGTTCGGCAATGCCTTTTCAGAATAGACCGGCAAGGCGCGTAAGTTGAAAGGACTGGAAGACATACGCCACAGCTTTCATCGGGTGTTGAGATCATCGGGCTTCGATGTTGTCCGCTATAGACCGGCGAACGATCCGGATCAACGACTGGTGCATCTGTTGGAACGCTACTGCGTAAAGACACTACTGGATGTTGGAGCGAATGTCGGTCAATTCGCGAAGCGAATTATCGCTGCCGGGTATCGCAACGGCGTCATATCGTTTGAACCTGTGTCTTCCAGTCATTCGATGCTTTTGAAAAATGCTCAAGGCTATGAACAATGGCGGGTTGCGCGCCGTTGTGCGCTGGGTGGCGAGCGTCGAAAGGTGATGGTGAATATTGCCGGCAATTCGGAGAGCTCTTCGCTTTTGCCCATGCTCGAACGGCACGTCAGCGCGTTGCCAGTCTCGAAGTACCTCGGCGCTGAAGAGACGGAACTAATCCGGCTCGATGACATTCTCGAGGAATACCCACCAGACGACAGGGATAGGTCGTTGGCTCTCAAGATGGACGTACAAGGGTTCGAGGGAGAGGTTCTGGACGGTGCGCCGAAGACTCTTTCGCGGATAAAAGTGATTTACACAGAAATGTCACTCTGCCCGCTCTATGACAGGGAAGTGCCTTTCTTCGATCTATATTCGAGGATCCTCAAGCTGGGCTTTCGCTGTGTAGGTATCAGCCCTGGATTTCTCGATCCCGCAACTTGGGAAGTGCTTCAAGTAGACGCTACCTTCGTTACCGATCAAGCCGACAGCAAGTGAAACCAGCAGCAGGACCGGCGAAGATCGCATGATCGCATTTCTATTGTGCATGCTGGGTTTTGCCTCGGTGTACATCGCGGGACGGCGGTCGTTGTCGGCGGGCGTGGGTCTCGCCCTTGGCTTCGGATATATGTACGGATACCTCCGCGCCAACTATCCTCAGCCGGCCGGCTACTTTATTTTCGATTCCAGCCTCTGGCGGATTGTACCTGGCGTTATTCACGCGCAAGCGCACTCCGATTCAGCGCCGCAAAATGCGCCAGATCCGCCTTGGGCAATTGGTGATGACTGTCTGGCCGATGGTGCTTGCGCTGCTGCCGCTGCAGGACCCTCTTAATTCAACTGGTCGGACTCCGCGGTCAGGTATTTTTTCTGCCGTTCCTGCTGATCGGCGCGATGTTCGACGATCGCGAGATGAGGAAGCTGGCGTTCTGGCTGGCGGCGCTCAACATTGTTGCCTTCGCATTTGCGGGTGGCGAGTACTTTCTTGGTATTGGCCGATTTCCTTCCACGTAACGCCTCCACCGCGGTCATCTACATTTCGCAAGGATGTGGCGTTGAGCAACGGCGATTTCGCGTACCGAATTCCTTCAACTTTCGTTAATCCCGCCGGCTATGGCGGAGTGATGGTCCTGAGTCTGCCGATGCTCGTCGGCGCGTGGGCGCGAGTGCAGGAACATACCTGGAACCGCGTGCTATTCGCCGTCAGCATCGCAGTTGCCGTGTTGGGCGTGTTCATGTGTGCTTCCCGCAGCCAGGCCGTATTATGATCGTGCTTGGCATCACCGTATCGTTGTCGTTCCGGGTTCGTTTGACCGCTTACCTGGCGTGGGGGCGATCGCGCTACGGCCATTGGCTGGCTGGTGGTAACGTCACCGCGCCTTCAGCGATTTACAACGTTGCAGGACACCAGTTACGTTCAGAGTCCGCATCCAGGGCAGCGTGAACGAAGGGTTCCTGGAACAGGCGGAAAACTATCCGCTGGGCAACGGACTGGGCGGCGGTGGTACCAGCATCCCATACTTCCTGCAAGACCGCCTTGTGAATCCGCTGGTAATCGAAAACGAATACGCGCGCATAATGACCGAGCTGGGAATCCCGGGCCTGGGCATCTGGCTGGTATTTATTTTCTGGGTGTTCACGCGCGCAGCTCCGCGGAGATCGGATCCATGGTTCATCGGACGGCGCCTGGCCTACGTTACCAGCCTGATGTTCCTTGGCCTGGGAGTGATCGGACTGGGATTGCTTACCTGGGTTCCCGGCACAGCAATGCTGCTGTTTCTGATCGGATGGATCGCGGTTCCAAATGCCCTGCGAATCCAGGTCGCCGACCCTTTGACGCCTGCGGTGCTGCACGGAGACTTCATCCGATCGCGCGACGCGAGTTTGACGTGTCGGTTTCGGCGATGAAATTGATCCAGCCCTCACGTGCGCAGACCTGGGTGCTCGTCGCCGGCGGATTCCATCGCGCTGGCGGCATGGACGCGGCCAATGCCGCTCTGGCGACGCATCTCGCGGACCGCGGAAGCAAGGTACACCTCGTATGCCATCGCGCAGACGAAGACCTTCAGAAACACAATATGGTCGAAGTGCATCGCGTCGAGCGGCCGGCCGGATCATTCTTTCTCGGCCAGTGGTTAATCAATTCAAGCGGCAGGCGAGTCGCCCGCGCGGCACTGGCGCAGGACGATTCAACGCGCGTCGTGGTGAACGGCGGCAATTGCAACTGGCCCGATATCAACTGGGTCCATTACGTACATCACGCGTGGCGCGAAATAGATGTTGAAGGTCCGCCACTGTCGCGCGCAAAGCTGCGGCTGGACAAATCCGTCGCGCTGGTTCGTGAGCAACGCGCTCTTGTCCGCGCGCGGTTAGTCATTGCCAATTCAAATCGTACCCGCAGTGATTTGATCAATCTGTTGGGCATAACCGCGGAAAAAGTGCACACCGTCTATCTCGGCAGCGAACCGCACTGGCGATTGCAGACTCCCGAACGGCGCTCGTCGGCTCGTGAATGGCTGCACAAGCCCGCTGACCGTCCGATTGTGGCGTTCGTCGGATCTTCGGATTCGATTCGCGGAAAGGTTTCGATACTCTGTGGGAAGCGTGGCAAAGGCTTTGTCGCGCGGCCCGAGTGGGATGCTGATTTCGCTTGTCGCCGGCGGAGGTCGCGCACTCCCGCGATGGCAGGCCCTGCGTCGCCGAAGTCCGGGCTCGGGAAATCGCGTGTCGATGTCTCGGGCATACCGACCGCGTCGGTGATGTTCTCGCGGCGTCCGACCTGCTGGTGAGTCCGGTTCGATACGAGCCTTACGGTCTAAACGTGCAAGAGGCGCTATGCTGCGGAGTTCCGGCGATGGTCAGTGCAACGCCGGGGTTGCCGAGCGCTTCCCGCGGATCTTCGCGACTTGCTGATTCCCGATCCTACCGATGTTGATGGGTTGGTGGCGCAGGATGCTTGCATGGCGATCGAAATGAATAGCTGGAAGCAGCGCGTAGGCGCCGCTCGCACGTCAATTGCGAATGCGCACCTGGGAAGCGATGTCGCGCGAGATAGTCGCGATCGTCGAGGATGCGCAGCCGGGCCGAGCGGCGGCAGTCGCGGCGGAATGAAGGCAAGGATTTGAAATTGGCGACAGCGTTGACAAATAAAGTCCCGCCTCCGGAAATGCCGGAGCCATCGGCCGGCAACGCCGACGAGTCGCCGCCTACGATCTCGATCGTGGCCGGTCGGCGATGGGCCGGGCTGGATCTCTACGACCTGTGGCTGCCATCGCGATCTCTTCTATTTCCTGATGTGGCGCGACGTGAAGGTCCGCTACAAGCAGACATTGCTCGGCGCTTCGTGGGCGATTCTTCAGCCGCTGCTCACGATGCTTCTGTTCACGGTCATCTTCGGCCGGCTCGCCAAAGTGCCATCGGACGGAATTCCGTATCCGATTTTCGCGTACGCAGGACTGCTGCCATGGACGTTTTTCTCCAATGCCGTAACCATCGGCAGCAACAGCCTGGTGGGCAACGCCGCGATCATCACCAAAGTGTATTTTCCGCGGATGATGATTCCGGCTGCTGCGGTCGGAGCGGGGCTGGTCGATTTCGCGATCGCCGGCGTCATTCTTATCGCCATGATGGTCTGGTACGGATTCGGACTGAGCATCGGCGCGCTGATGCTGGTGCCGATGGTCGATTCTCACGGTGATTCTTGCGCTCGCTGTCGGCATGTGGACTTCGGGCCTTAACGTGAAGTACCGCGACGTTCGCTACGCGCTGCCATTTTTCATCCAAATATGGATGTATGCCTCGCCGGTGATTTACCCGACGAATTTTGTGCCGCAGCAATGGCGCTGGTTGCTGGTTCTGAATCCTCTGACCGGGGTTATTGAAGGCTACCGGTCGGCGCTCTTCAGCCGGCCTTTCGAGTGGCACCATCT
This sequence comes from uncultured delta proteobacterium, assembly GCA_963721485.1. Classification (GTDB taxonomy): domain Bacteria; phylum Desulfobacterota; class Binatia; order Binatales; family Binataceae; genus Binatus. The sequence continues at coordinate 145,371 of CAVRJV010000001.1, forward strand.
GGCCGTGTCAGCCGTGCTCAGTATCGCGATGCTGGTTTACGGCACCTATTCATTCAAGCAAATGGAGCGGGAGTTTGCCGACATCATTTGAACGATGGCGGCGCATCTGTTTCCGCGCAATCCTGCCGTGAAGCCGATCATCAAAGTTCGCGGACTGGGCAAGCAGTATCGAATCGGCAAGCGACGGATCAGCCGTACGCTTCGCGAAGCGGCGATGGAGTCGGTCACCGCGCCGCTGCGTTATTCGCGGTCCATCTTCAGGCGAAAGGCAGACGATCCGAGCAACGGCGAAAAACGCGACACGATCTGGGCGCTGCGCGATCTGAGCCTGGATGTCGGAGAGGGCGAGGTGCTCGGCGTCATCGGGCGCAACGGTGGCGGCAAGTCCACCCTGCTCAAGGTAATGTCGCGGATTACCGAGCCGACGACCGGACGAGTTGACCTTCACGGTCGAGTCGGAAGCTCTGCTCGAGGTCGGCACCGGATTTCATCCCGAGTTGACGGGGCGCGAGAACATTTATCTGAGCGGCGCGATTCTCGGCATGCGGCGCAATGAGATCGAGCGCAAGTTCGACGAGATCGTGGCGTTCGCCGAGATGGACCAATTCGTCGACACTCCGGTCAAGCATTATTCGAGTGGAATGTATGTGCGGCTGGGATTCGCAGTCGCGGCGCACCTCGAGACCGAGATTATCCTCATCGACGAAGTGCTGGCGGTGGGCGATTCGGCGTTTCAGAAAAAATGCCTCCGCAAAATCGGCGACGTCGCGCGCCAGGGCCGCACTGTCGTCTGTACATCAGCCACAACCTCGCGTCAGTCGAATCGCTTTGCGACTCGTGTATCTATCTGAGCGGCGGACGGCTGGTGGAGTCGGGCAAGCCTCGCGACGTGATTGCCAAGTACATGGCGTCGCAGACCCGCGCCAACTCGGGCACGATTTCGCTCGTGGACCATCCTGGTCGCAGGCCGGGATACGAGCCACATCTGCTATCTCTGGAACTGCGATCCGGACCCAAGACTGCGGTCGGATCAATCCGCATGGGGGACCCGCTCACAATAGTGATGAGCTTCGAGTCGGCAAAGCCGCTGCGGCCAATAGTTGGCGTAACAATAAAGACCATCCAGGGAATGCCGGTGTGTTCGGTAAACGACAGGTATCTCGATGCAGCTCCGCGACTGCAAAATGCTGTCACGAGGGATGGTCGCCTGCGAGATAGACAAATTGATGCTTATGCCCGGGCAATACAACCTGGACGTGTCGTTCGGTGATTTCGGTCCGGAGCTGGACGTCATATCCGATGCAATCTCGTTCGAACGTCTTGCCCGCCGACCTGCTTGGCAGCGGCAGGCTGCCGCCATCGAGCCAGGGGCCGATGTTCTGCGCGGGAAGCTGGAAGCTGTTCGAAGATACAGATCGTCCATAGACTGGCGCGGATAAGAACCCGAAAAAATGTTGTCATCAGTTCAGCGATTGGCGCGCGCCGCATCCGGCGCCATCGGCAGAGAATCGTGGCTCATTCGGCAACTGCGGCCCGCCTACGAATCCACGCTGCAAATCTTGAGCGGCGACCGTGGAGTGCCCTGGGAAATCAACGGCGTGCCTTTCCGAATCGACCCGCGCTATCGCAATCAGCTCGGCAAAAACTACGAGGCGGACGTCGCGCGGTTCCTCAGCGAAAGGGTCAAGCCGGGATCGATATGTTTCGACGTAGGCGCGAACGTGGGCGCGTACGTTTTGCAATTGGCACACTGGACCGGCCCCACCGGCAGGGTGGTCGGATTTGAGCCGAATCCTATGGCAGTCGAAGTCCTCTCAGAACATGTACAGTTCAACAGGTTCGATCCGATTGTCACCATCGAAAAGGGCGCCGTTGGATCTTCGAGCGGAACCACCACGATGTACTGTTCAGCTGCCGACGGGATGAGTCGCCCGGTTGAGCAGAACAGTTTGCTCGACTCGGCAGAGCGCATCACGGTGCCGGTGATTACGATCGATGATTTCTGCGCACGCACAGGACTGGAGCCCGACTGGATATTGATCGACATCGAGGGATTCGAGCTGGCAGCTCTTCGCGGGGCGGCACGTACCATCGAACGTCGTCGCGGGAACTTGGGCTTGGTCGTGGAGATACATCCGGCGCTGTGGGAGTCGGCTGGTACTACTCGATCCGAAGTGGAGCGCTTTCTCAATGAGACAGGACTGCGTGCCGTACCGTTGAACGGCCAGCACGATCCACTGGGGGAATACGGCCTGGTTCATCTTTCGTGGAGTCAGTCCTGAGCGCATCCTGCGTTTTGGCCCAAGCGACGCGGTGACAGCATGGAACATTATTACTGGCGAGTATCCACCTCAGACCGGTGGGGTCAGTGACTACACGCGGCTCGTAGCAGAGGGTCTCGCCGACGCCGGCGACGACGTTCGCATATGGGCGCCACCGGTCCCGGGACCGGGCCCGTCATCGCATCGTAACATCCGCATAAATCGGCTCCCGGATCATTTCGGCCGGCGCGGCCTGAAGATTGTGGCGCAAGAATTGGAGAGAGATCGGAACGCGCGAGTGCTGATCGAATATGTGCCTCACGCATTCAAAATGAAAGCGATGAATCTCCCGTTATGCGCCATGCTGCTGCGCCGGCGTAGCAATGAGATCACCGTGATGTTCCACGAAGTCGCCTATCCGATAAGGCGCAATCAACCGATTCGTCACAACGCGCTGGGCGCGGTCAATCACGTGATGGCGGCGATGTTGGTGCGCGCGGCGTCCAGGATATTCGTCGCGGCGCAGGGCTGGACCGGCATGCTTGCTCGCTATGCGCCGAAGGGTCGCAAGATTGGCTGGCTGCCGGTGCCGAGTACGATCCCGATTGTCCGCGATCGCGCGGCTACGCTTGCAGTGCGATCGCGCTTTGCGATGCCTGAATCCGGGTTGCTGGGGCATTTCGGAACCTATGGACCATGGGTCACCAGCCGACTCCAGCCCGCACTGGAATCGATTCTCGCGACGCACCAGAGCGCAAGAGTTCTGCTGATTGGGCGCAACGGCGAGAAATTTCGCGACGACTTCGTGCGCGCGCATCCAGCGCTGGAGTCGCGCGTGTCTGCCACAGGGGTGCTCGCGGAGCCTGATGTCTCAATCCATATCGGCGCGTGCGACGTGATGATTCAGCCGTACCCGGACGGCATTACGTCGCGTAATACAAGCGCGCTCGCGGGTCTCGCCCATGGGAAAGCGATCGCGACCACGAGCGGACGATATTCGGAAGAATTCTGGCAGCGAAGCGGGGCAGTCTTTCTTGCGCCGGATCGGGATGCTGAAGCGTTGGCGCGAGGCATTATCGATCTGCTCAACGATCGCGACCGCGCAAAAGCGATGGGGTGCGAGGCGGTCAAGTTGTATCGCGAGATTTTCGACCTCGAGCACACGATCGCGGCACTGCGGGCGGCTTGATGCGAGTCGCGGTCGCGAACAGGCATCGCAGCGTAATCGGTGGCGCCGAGTCCTATCTAAGAGCGGTTGTAACGGCGCTGGAGTCAGCCGGGATCGAACTCGCGTTGTTAAGTGAAGTCGAATCCGCGACCGACCGCGAAAGCATCGAGCTGCCTGCGGGCGCGCCGACGTGGTGCGTCAGTGAGATTGGCGAGGATGCGGCACTCGCGGCGATGCGCGCGTGGCGTCCCGACGTAGTTTTCGTTCATCAGATCGAATCGACGGCCCTCGAAGCGCGACTGCTCGAGCTGGCGCCCTCAGTTTTGTTCGCGCATGCGTACCACGGCATGTGCATCAGCGGCGAGAAGACTTTCAAGTTTCCCGATGTGCGGCCGTGCGGGTTGCCTTTCGGCTGGAAATGCCTGCTGCACTTTTACCCGCATCGATGCGGTGGCCTTAGTCCAATCACAATGTGGCAGGACTATCACAAGCAGAGTGAACGGCACTCGATGCTGCCGAAGTACTCCGCGATTGCGGCGGCTTCGGAACATTTGCGCCGCGAGCTGATCGCCAACGGCGCCAAGCCTGAGCGCGTTCACAAGATTCCGATGCTCTTGAGCGGTGCCTTCGCAGAGCCGGGCAATCAGCCGGTTGCGTCGCGCACAGATCAGACCAAGCGGCTACTCTGTGTCGGGCGAATTGGTCGGCTGAAAGGGACGGGAATCCTACTCGACTCGATGCCGGCGGTTGCCGCCACGCTGAACTCGCAGATCAATTTGACTCTCAGCGGCGACGGGCCCGGGCGAGCCGAATGGGAAGAGGGAGCGCGCCGAGTGCAAGCCCGAGACGCGCGGATAAGCATACGGATGGCCGGATGGAAGAAGCCCGAAGAAATCAGCGCCACGCTGGCCGATGCTGACCTGCTGGTCGTGCCGAGCATATGGCCGGAGCCGTTTGGACTGGTCGGGCCAGAGGCCGGGAGGTTAGGTGTTCCAGCCGCAGCGTTCGATGTCGGTGGTATCTCGGAATGGTTGGTTGATGGCGTCAACGGTGAACTCGCTCCCGGAAATCCGCCAACCGCCCAAGGACTCGCCGACGCGATCGTGAGATGCTTGCGCGACCCCGCGGTCTATCAACGTCTGCGCGCCGGAGCGTTGGAGATTTCACAAAGATTCGACACGAGTCTGCATGTCCAATCACTTATCGCGATCTTTCGGCAAGTCGCGCGAGCCGAATTGCAACCTGAGCCGACGCCCCTGAATTTTTCCCCTCTCCAGAAGGGAGAGGGGCTAGGGGTGAGGTGACATCCGTGCCGCTCGTTTCAGTAGTAGTGCCTGCGTACAACGCCGAACGAACGCTTGAGGCCAGCCTCGATAGCGTGCTCGCCCAGGATTTTCGCGATTTTGAAATAATCGTCGTGAACGACGGCTCGACAGATTCTACCAAAGCTGTACTCGCATCCTACGATTCGCAGATTCGGGTGATCGATCAGAACAATCGCGGCGCGCCTGCCGCTCGCAACACGGGGGTGAGCGCCGCGAGTGGAAAATTTATCGCGTTTCTCGACTCCGACGATCTGTGGAGTCCCGACAAGCTGACAGAGAGCGTGCGCGCGTTGGAGCGTAACCAGTCAGCATCGCTGGTGTTTACGGATTGTTGCGGACTGCGCGCCGACGGCACGACTTCGACATTTTATTCCTACAACGGCGCGCCCTCACTGAAAGAGATGCTCGACAACGGATTCGAAATCGTTCCCAGCGCGGTGACGATGCGACGCGATGTCTTCGAGGCTTGCGGGGGATTCAGCGAGCGCTTCGCGCCCATCTACTTCGAAGACCTGTGGCTCTGGTTCCTTGCTCGCGAGATGGGCGAGTTCGAGTATATTCCGAAAGAACTGACGACCATCCGACTCCGCAACAAACACCTGAGCCCCAGCTACTTCGTCAACGGTCGCACATACATAGAATTCCTGCGACAGCGCTATGGACGCCGCGCGCGCGGTGCGATTCGGCAAGCCTACAATCATCTCGCGGGAGTATCGGTGCACGAGGCTTTGCGAAGGATGGACGCCGGCGACAGATGGGGCGCCTTGTCCTGGTGGATATTCGCGATTCGCATGCGGCCAACGTTGATCGCGGAGTGGGGTAGCCGGGCATTCCGCCCGCGCAATCTCCGGCGACTCGTCAGGACAGTCAGTCCATCGTCGAAGGTTTCCTAGTCCAACAAGCTGGTTCTGCTAGTGCCCGAGATAAAAGAAATCGCCAGGAGATCGATTCCGCAGCCGTTGTGGACGATGCTTCGTCTCGCACGCATCTGGTCAAGCGTTTATTTCTATCGCGAGCGAAAAGTGACGCATGTCTATGGCGGGTTTCCGCTGTCGATCTGGCTCAGCGATCCGCTCGCGCAAGGATGGTACGACGCTGACTGGCCGGAACTTCCTGAGGTCACATTGCTCAAGACCGGGCGCCTCAAGCAGGGCGCGCGGGTGTTCGATATCGGCGCGCATCAATGTGTCGTTGCGATGATGCTGGCGCGAATCGTCGGGACCGAAGGACAGGTCGTGGCGCTGGAAGCGAGTCCGCACAATGCGGAGGTCGGTGAACGCAATCGCGCGCTCAACGATATTGCGCAGCTCAAGGTCATGCATGGAGCGGCGGCGAGCGAGTCCGGAACGATCGACTTCAGCAAGGCACTGAACGGTGCCGTTGTGGCGGGCGAGCCGGACTGGGGACAACAACGAGTTCGTGCGTATTCGGTAGACGAGTTGGCGCGGGACTTCGGCCGGCCGGATGTGCTGTTCATCGACGTCGAGGGGTTCGAGTGCGAAGTTTTGAAGGGCGCTCGTGAGACCCTGCGCGAGCTGCCTGACGTATTCATCGAGGTCCACAGCGGGACCGGACTCGAGCAATTCGGCGGCTCGCGCGAAGAAATCCTGAGTACGTTTTCAAACGATCATTACATGCTGTTTGCTGCCGACCAAAACTCGAACAGATTTCTGCCTGTAACGGACGCAAGCATGCTGCCTGCAAAAAGATTTTTCTTCGTCGCTCTGAAGCGCGCGTAAAGGACGTTCGATCAAATGGCTATAGTATCTCGCGCGATTCGGATGATGCCGCCGTCATGGGTCGGGTTCGTGTCCGATCTGGGAGTGAAGTATCCGTTGGTGGCGAAGTGCATCCGATGGGCCGGGACCTCGATGCACGAACGCGATCAGGTGATCGCACGCGGCTTCGCCAAAGGCCTCAAGATAAACATCGGCTTCTCGCACGTGGGTTACGTGCTGGGCACCACCGAGCCGGAAGTGCAGGCCGCGCTCGATATGCTGTTGCGGCCTGGAATGACGGTCTACGACATCGGCGCAAACGTCGGGTTCCACGCGCTCAGCGCCGCGCGCCGGGTCGGACCGGACGCGAAGGTAGTCTGCTTCGAAGCGCTGCCGTCCAACGCAAAACAGATCGAATACAATGCCGCCTCCAACAAGTTCAGGAACATCCAGGTGGTAGCCACGGCGCTTGGAAGTTCAGAAGGCGAGGCTGCTTTCTGGACCTCGAGGCAGCCGACGTGGGGCAAGCTGGCGTCGGTCGGGAAGAAGCCCGACAAGTTTGCCAAAGAGGTCAAGGTCAGTATCCGTCGGCTGGATTCAATTGTGGACGAGATGAAGTTGCCGCCGCCCGCACTAATCAAGATGGATGTCGAGGGTTCCGAAATCGATGTGCTCGAAGGCGCACGGCAAACCCTTGAGCGTCATCGGCCGACTCTTCTGATCGAGGCGCACGGCACAAACGCGGCGATCGAGAATTTCTTGCTGGCGATTGGTTATCGCGTCGGCGTGCTCGGGAAGAATGTTCCCGTCGCCGACGCCTACTGGAACGCACATATTTTCGGGATCTCCGGCGAGCCGGCGAGCTCTCAGCAAATTTTCGACGGTCTTCAGAGCATCCAGGCTTGACGCAAGCATCCACCACTGCTGTCGAGAGCAATGATGTGAGCATGTCGCGGATGAGGCTTGCCGGTTCCACGCGCGCGCGTCGGCGGCTGCTCACCATCGGCCATTCGTACTGCGTTGCGGTGAATCGGCGCCTCGCGCACGAGATGGCCCGCGAGGGTGGCCGGGATTGGGAGGTGGCCGCGGTAGCGCCGGAATTTTTCCACGGCGACCTCCGTCCGATCCGCACCGAGCAGATGCCGGGCGAGCTTTGTCGTCTGGAAACGGTGCCGGCGTTTCTCAGCAATCGAATCCATTTCTTTTTCTACGGTCGCAAGCTGCACGAAATCTTGAGCCGCCCGTGGGAGATTGTGCACTGTTGGGAGGAACCGTACATCGTCGCCGGCGGACAAATCGCGTGGTGGACGCCGCCGCAGACTCCGCTCGTATTCTGGACCGGTCAGACGATACAGAAAAAATATCCACCGCCGTTTTCCGCGATCGAGCGCTACTGCGTCTCGCGCTGTGCCGGTTGGACGGCGCGTGGCGAGAACGGCGTCGCAGCTTTGCTGCCGCGTGGCTACGACAGCAAGCCGCATCGCGTGATGCCGCTGGGTGTCGACGTTGAATTGTTCCATCCCGATCGCAGCGTTGGTGAACGCGTGCGCGCTCAACTCGGATGGTCGCCGGACGGCGCGCCCGTCGTCGGGTTCATGGGACGTTTCGTCGAAGAAAAAGGGATTCGCACGTTGACCGCCGCGCTCGATCGCGTCGAGTCTAAGTGGCGCGCTCTGTTTGTCGGCGGCGGCCCGCTCGAAGGATTTCTGCGCAACTGGAGCGTGCCTTACGGTGCCCGCGTGCGAATCGTGACCGGAATCCCGCACGATCGAGTGCCCGACTATCTCAACGCTATGGATGTCATGTGTGCGCCGAGCGAGACCGCGCCGAACTGGCGCGAAGTCTTCGGCCGCATGATCATCGAGGCATTCGCCTGCGGCGTTCCGACAATCGCGTCGAACAGCGGAGAAATTCCGCGAGTGGTTGCCGACGCTGGACGGATTGTGAGCGAGCGTTCGCCAAACGAATTGGCGGATGCGATTGCAGAGCTGCTCGAGAGTCCAGCGCAGCGGCGTGAGTTCGCGGCGCGGGGACTCGAGCGGGTGCGGACTACATATACCTGGTCGATCGTCGCACGGCGCCATCTCGATTTTTTCGAGGAATTGCTGCAACGCGGCGCGGCTTAATCCAATGGACAGATTGAAAGTCGCGCTGGTCGCCGACTACGCCGAAGAGGGCTGGGCCAGCATGGACCTGGTGGCCGAGATGCTGGCGACCCGGTTTGCGAGCGTGCATCGCAACGTCATCGATGCGCAGTTGATACGTCCTCGATTTGTGAGACCGCTGACGCGATTCGATTCGCTCAGACGCAGCAAGTCGGCGTTCAATGCGGAGCGCGCGCTCAACCGGTATATTCTTTATCCGCTGTGGCTCCGGCGGCAGCGCGGAAAATTCACGCTGTTTCATATCGTCGATCACAGCTACAGCCATCTGACGAATCATCTGCCGGCGGACAGAACGATCATCACCTGCCACGATATCGACGTATTCCGGGCCGCTCTGACTCCGTCGCATGGCCCGCGGTCCGGTATTCCCCGCCCGATAGCGAACCGGATTCTCAAAGGCTTTCGTCGCGCCGCGATGGTCTTGTGCGTGAGCAATGCGACGCGCGACGCGGTTGTCGAGCATGGTTTGCGGCCGCCGCAGACGACGGTCGTTATAGCAAATGGAGTCGATTCCGTTATGTCGCCGAAGTCCGATCCGGTGGCGGACCGCGCCGCCGAAAATATTCTCGGCCCCTGCGATAAAGCCGCGCCCGAAATTCTCCACGTCGGCAGTACTGAGCCGCGCAAACGGATCGAAACGTTGCTGCAAATCTTTGCTGGAGTCGCCCGCAGATTTCCAAACGCGCGACTCATTCGCGTCGGTGGTGGTCTGCTACCCGATCATTGGCGAATCGCCGGCGCGCTCGGAATCTGGGATCGAATCGTGACGATGCCGTTCCTGGATCGAAAAATTCTCGCGTCGGTGTACCGGCGCGCGGCGGTCGTCTTGCAGCCGTCGGACGCCGAAGGCTTCGCCTTGCCCGTGGTTGAGGCGATGGCTTGCGGGCGTCCGGTCGTCGCCAGCGATCTACCGGTGCTGCGTGAAGTGGGCGGCGACTTAGCTCTCTATTGTGCCGTCGGCGATGTTACCTCCTGGATTCAAACCACATGCGAGGTGCTCGAAGGACGCGACGACCGCGGCCGCGTCGGCGCGCGAACGGTGTGGGCGGCACGATTCTCCTGGGACACTTACTCTGCCCGCACCGTCGAGCTTTATCGCGCAGTTGCCGAGATGGCGACTGGAAAGCGGACCGCAATTGCGGTCCAGGGCCTTGAGCCGACCACGGACTAGCAAGCACTTTGAAGCAAGATACATGGTTACGTTAAGTTGAGTTCAGGCGGACAATCGGCACTCGGCGTCCTGCACCGCTTGATCCGGCGTATGGGGGACATCGCTGAATCATGAATGACGAGAGGAGTGGCATGAATGCCGAATCTAAATCACGGCTGAAGGTCCTCCATATTGGAAAGTTCTATCCGCCGCACGTCGGCGGCATGGAGACTCACCTGGAGACTCTATGCCGCGAACTTGGCAAGACGATGGACGTTCGTGCGCTAGTCGCCAACGATAAGCGTCGCGACGAAGACTCGATCATCGACGGCGTCAACGTTTCACGCCTCGCGATCAATTTCAAAATCGCGGGCGCGCCGGTATGCGCCGGCATGGCGTGGAAGATCAGGCGCTCCAACGCGGACATCGTGCACGTTCATTTACCGAATCCGGCCGGCATCCTCGCGGTGATGGCGAGCGGCTACAAGGGCAAGCTGATCGCGACCTGGCACAGCGACGTGGTCCGTCAGAAGCGACTCGCGAAAATTTTCGCGCCCTTCCAGCGCCGGTTTCTCCGCAAATGCAGCGCTATCATCGTAACCTCGCCCAACTATCTGGAATCATCGGCCGACCTCGCCGGCTTCCGCGATCGATGCGAAGTGATTCCGTTCGGGATCAACGTCGACCAATTCCGCCGCATCGACCGCGCCGCGGTGCAAGCTATCCGCGACCGCTATCCCGGGCCGTTGCTGCTCGCCGTGGGACGCTTCGTCTACTACAAGGGCTTCGAATATCTGATTCGCGCGATGAAGGAGACCAAGGCGACGCTCTTGCTGGTCGGCGATGGTCCGCTCAGGAATTCGCTGGAGGCTGAAGCGCGCGCGGCGGGCGTCGCGGATCGCGTGATTTTTCTCGGCGCTCTCTCTCCATCGCCCCTTACTATCACGCCTGCGATGCGTTCGTCCTTTCGTCGGTCTCACGCAGCGAAGCGTTCGGAATCGTTCAGCTCGAAGCGATGGCATGCGGCAAGCCGGTGGTGAATACCCGGCTGCAGTCGGGCGTACCGTTTGTATCTCTCGATGGCGCCACAGGATTGACCGTGGTGCCACGCAACGCGGCCGAGATGGCGATCGCGATGAACCGGTTGCTGGCTGATCGCGATTTGCGCCAGAAGTACGGCGACTCCGCCCTACGCCGCGTGCGTACCGAATTCACCGCCGACGCCATGGCGAAGCGCACTCTCGATCTCTACCGGCAGGTCGTTAGTGTCGGCCGTTGTCGTGAGGTCGACGAGCAGGTCGGGAAACGCGCGGAGCTACCTTCCGCGGCAATCTAAGCTTTGCAGTGTGGGTGCAATTCTGCTGGTGGAGTTCGAGTTGCTGTCTCGGATTTGCTATAAACTTGAGCGAATGTCGAGGCGGAGGAAGCTTCGGCCAGCGTTAGCATCTGTTTTTGTTAAGATGAGCAGTCTGTCAAACTGGAGCCGCAATTCGCGGCGCACAGATGGATTTAGCGTCTAGAGGGGCGTGACGTAGATGGAGAAACGGACGACTCTGGGTCGGTTGCGGATGTGGTTACCGGCGGTACTGGCAATGATCGTCGTCACTGCCTTCGCCCCGGCGGCTCACGCGCAAAACACCGTCGGTACCATCACCCAGCTTACAGGTACCGCCAACATCCAGCGTTCCGGAGCGACCATCGCAGCAGTCTTGAATATGCCGGTCATGTTGCACGACAAGATTGTGACGGACGCGAACGCGTCGCTGACGATCGGCATGGTCGATAACAGCTCGCTGCAATTGGGCGCATCGTCAACAATTGTCATCGACGACAGCGTCATGGTGAACGGAGTCGGTGCGCCGAGCAAGGTCGGGCTGCTGAACGGCGACTTGCACTCGATAATCCTCGGCGCGATGCGCGGCAGTTCGACGACATTCGAGGTGAACACTCCCAACGCCATCGGAGCTGTTCGTGGAACCGATTTTCAAACGCATACCGACAACAACGCTCGCAAGGGTTACCCAGATTGCTTTCAATGGACTGACCTTCAGGTCGAGAGCGGCACCGTGGAGTTCTGCAATACCGCGACTCCGCCTGAATGCAAGGACATAACCGCCGGTCATCACTCAACGATCGGTTGCGGCGGGTTCATCTTGCTTAATCCCGGCTTGGGCGCGATTGGTGCCACGGCGCTCGGAGCCGCCCTGGCGGGTGGCGTCGGTGTAGGCGTCGCGGCTGGAGCCGGTGCGTTCGGCGGCGGCGGCAGTAATTCACCGAGTAAGTAAGGTCAGCGCGCTCCGATTACCGGTTACGGTGCGCCGCCCGACGACGGCGTCACCGTTATCGTGATCGTCACCGGCGCTCCTATCGTTCGCTTAGCTTGGCCGCTCACTTCGGCCGCGAGCGATATTTCGAGTTCATAACTGCCCGCCGCATCGGGGGTGAGTGCCGACGCCTCGAGCTCCATCGAATCGTCCGGGAAGACATTCAGGTGAAGTTCGCGCCGGACTTCACTGTCTGCGACCGCCTTCCCATCCCGCTTCCAGACCCATCCCAGGCTGACCACACCGCGCTCATCGGGTGAATGCCCCGTGAGCCACACCGCGTTGCCGGTGTTGGTCGCGCGGATAGAAACGCGAACGCGCGCGCCCGGCGCGTCAGAGGGCGGAGGCGCGTCGAGCACGACCAGGCTGGCGTCAAGCAGGTCGGGAGAGTTGCGGCTGGTCGCGCGACGACCGATAGCGATCCTCATCGAATCGAAGGTCGCGCGCATTGGATCGACTACCGGATTGTCGCTCCACAGCCACAGTCGCGTGTCCGCGTCGTTGAGCGCCCAATTGTTCCATCCTCTATAGCTGATGAACGCGCCCGACGCGTTGGCGGCTATCGACCACGCGCCGAGCGCTGCGAACGCGACCGCCAGCATTCGACGATTGCGGATCGAATCGGCGAGTGGAATCAGCGCGAACGCCATTATCGGCGTGAGATCAGCCAGCAGCCGCGGCCCGAACGACTCGCCGCCCGACGTCTTATGCCATCGCGCAACCAGGATGATGCTCAAAATCGCGCCGACTCCGAGGTAGCGGAGCAGCACGTCGCCGTTCTTTCGCCACGCGAGGGCCAGTCCCACGAATGACAAAATGAAAATCGGCGAATAGAAGAGCAGTCCGCGGCCCGGACTCAACACCACTACCGCCAATCCATCGAGCAAAGGCGTGTTCCACAATCCGGTCGGCGCGACAACCTGGCCGCCCACCGCCTCAGGCTGCGAGAGAAATTGGAGTCGGAACGGCATGCCGAAGTAGGTGGCGCTGTACCACAGTTGAAAAAGGATCGGGGGAATCGCGGCCGCGATGAATATCCAAATCTCGCGTCGATAACTGATGAGCACGTACAGTCCCAGTGGCGCCGCTATCAGCGCGTCGGCCGGACGCGTGATCACCTCGAATGCCAGCGGCAGCCCCGCGTATCCCGCCCATCGTGGCTCGCCGCGCGCGCGTACCAGGCAGTAGATCGCCGCGGCGAGTGCGAGCTGCGCCGGACCGTGCTGCCATAGCGCCTGGCTGCTGACGCTCAGACTGGTGGTGCCGAATGCGTAGACGAACGCCAGCAGCATCGCCGTCCAGTTGGCGGTCGCGCGGGCGGCAGCCATGTAAAGGATGAGGGCGGACAGCGCCACGATCGTCGCGGCCGAAACTTTTTCGAGTTCGGAAAAAATCCGGCTGCTCGGGCTGACACCGCACACGACCGACGGCACATAGAACGGCAACGCCATCACCGCGGCGCCGACCGGATAGTCTGACACGTAATGCCCGCCGCTCTCAGTCAGATAGTAGGGGATTTTTTTTTCGCCGGGCGTTACCAGCTGATCGAGGTAGAAATTCCCGTGAAGCAGGATACTCAACGGCAGGTTCTTCGCGGGCACCGAATCGCCGCCGGAGATCGTACGGCCGTTGGCCAGGAATACGATCAGCGCAGTCGCGAAAACGATTAACCCCGGGCTCCACTTCAACGCCCGTTCGATCGAACCGCTGATAAAGACCGTTCGCAGGATCGCGAACCCGAGCATCGCGACGATCGCCGGCCATAGCTTGTTGGCCTCGAACGCGGCGCCCGCGAAATTCACCGCATAGCCGCCCGTCACAAGGATCGAGATCAGGTAGATCGCGGCAATCGCACAGGCCGCGGTCGCGATATTTTGAAGCAAACGAAAATTCACGCGCGTCGCATCGATATATCACGCGCGCACCGACCGCTTAAGGTGATTGACTCCGACAAGGCGCAGGAAAAAAATCGAACTGACCAAGCGAACGCCAAGAGGACTACCGCCGATGAGCCTGATTATCGGACTTGATCACGTAAACCTTTTGATCGACGCCGGCGACGACGCACTCTCGCGTGCGCGCGAATTCTACGAAGGACTGCTCGGCCTCCAGCCGCTCGAGCGTCCCGCCAACACCGATAGCGGTAATCCCGGCGCATGGTATCAATGCGGCGTCCAGCAACTGCATCTGACGACCGAGAAAGACGCGTCGGCGGTGAACAAAAAATCGCGCCGCCATCCCGCGTTTCGGGTCGCCGACCTCGACGCGCTTCGCCACAAACTCGAGGCCGCCGGAATAGAAATTATCGCTGGCAATCGATTCCCCGGCCAGGAGCGTTTCTTCGTCCGCGATCCATGGGGCAACCGCCTCGAATTCGTCGAGAGAACCGCCAAATAGCCCCGGAACTCTGACACAATCTTCCATTTGCCAAAGCAACGTTGCGTGTGCTAATATCACTCAGCGTGAGAAAATCGGTATTTACGATGAGTAATTCACGAATTGCAGCGTTCATTGCGCTGATGCTGTTGCCTTTCCTGGCGTCGGTCCCTGCGGCACACGCGCAAAGCACCGTCGGCACCATCACGCAAGTCCAAGGCGAGGCGAGCATCAATCGCAACGGCGCGACGACGCCGGCGACTCTCAATGAGCCGGTGATGCTGCACGATAAGATAACGACTGGCCCCAACGGTTCATTGACGATCGGAATGGTCGACAACAGCTCGATGCAATTGACTGCATCATCGGCGCTGACGATAGATGACAGTGTATTGGTGAACGGAGTCGGCGCACCGAGCAAAGTCGGACTGCTCAGCGGCGATCTTCACTCTGTAATCCTCGGAGCGATGCGCGGCAGTTCCACTTCCTTTGAAGTTCATACACCCAATGCCGTCGGAGCGGTTCGAGGCACCGATTTTTGGGTGCATTTCGATCGGAACGCGGGAACCAGTTAGAATCGCGTCGGTCGGAACGGCACTGCCCGGACAATCCTTCCGCCTCCTCACACTGCGCACGATTCAGAATTTCTACCCACCTGAGTGAACCTGACCCGTCCGGTTGACTTGGCCGGTCGTGCGCGTAATGTGCTTTGAGATTCGCTTGGGGAAGCCGGTGAGAGGCCGGCGCTGCCCCGCAACTGTGAGATGAGCGTGGATGACACGCTCATCGAGTCAGGCGACCGGGCGAATCGATGGAGCCGTAAGAACCTTCGCGGGAGAGGGAGGCTTCAGGAGTCTTTTCAGTGACTACCGCTGGCACCTCGCTCGCCGCGTAGATCGTCTGTCGCTCCTGGCCACTTCCATTTCAATCCGCGAAGTCTCGGCCGGGGCGACTTGGAAGACGAAAGCAAATCGCATCCTATATATGACGCGACGGAGCTGCGTTCGCAGCGTCACGTTGCGTCAATTGCGGCCTCGATCGCGGCGCATGCGATCGTCGTCGCCTTGATAGTGTGGTTCGCATCTCCGATTGCGCGAGCGCATAACGAGTGGGTGCTCGCGTACTTGGTTGAGGGTACCGATGGCGCGCCCGGGCGCGGCGTCGCGGATGTCGGCACGTCCGGCGCCGGCGCGCGGATGCACGCGGAGCAGAGCGCGGCGCTCGCGTCGCCGCGCTCTGCTCCGCGGGCAGTTCGGAAGACTCATCGGCGGCCTGCCGATGAGTCTTCCGAACTGGCCAGCTTCTCCCCGGAGCGGGCGCTCGCGCGAGCGCGACCGCCCGCTCCGGCGGATGACACCGCCGCCGCGTCGCATCGCGACGCGGCGGGCGGCGTGCGCCCAGCCGCCGTTTCCGGAAACGGCGGCTCGGCTACTGCCGCCGCTGGCACTGGCGCCGGCGGCGACGGCGATCCCAATTCCGTCGCGCACGCCGACTACGCCAACAACCCGCCACCCATCTATCCCGCGCTCGCTCGTCGGCGCGAGCAGCAGGGCACCGTCACCGTTAGAGTGCTCGTCGACGCCGACGGCAGTGTTGAACGCGCCGAGGTAGCGGAGTCTTCCGGCTTTGACACGCTCGACGACGCAGCGCTGGAGACCGTCAGGTCCCGATGGCGCTTCGTGCCGGCGCGCCACGACGGCCAGAGCGTCGAGAGCTGGGTCCTGGTGCCGATTAGATTCACCCTGGTCGAGGCTAGCGCGGCCCGCTGACTCTTCCCCAACCGTGGTGATTATCTTGGAGCGCCGTGATATAAGCCCCAACCGAGGAGGGTAGGAAAGATGGCGCCTAAGGCAGGTACTACTTTGGCGGCGGTGGGGTTGATGGTTGCGGCGATTCTTGCGCCGCATCACGCGCGCGCGATCGAAGTCAAAAAGGATCTCTACAACAATAGTGGCCCGGCCGGTCCAAGTGCTTCAGGTCCAGCCAAGGAAAATCCGATTCCAAAGGCGATGGCCGCGCAGCTCAGCGACACTATCGCCAACGAGTCCGATAGCTACGTCAGCGACGAGAGCGAGAAGAAGTCGTCCGGCAAAACCTACGTCGATCTTGAACACGCGAAGTTTCTCTATCTGCCGACGATGAAGGCGGGACACTGGACCGTGCTCGCCAAGCTGCAAGCGGCCGAGTACACGCCGTCCAAGAGCGGCGAAGGCAAGGGCAAGCCGACCGGCAAGCAGAAAATATTGGTGTTCAACTACCGGCTTGACGGGAACAAGTGGACCGAGGTCGAGCAGCCGAAGTGGGAAAACGTCGACGCTACCGGCACGGCCGCGCCCGCGAAGTAGCTTGAAGAATAAGATACAAGACGATCTCAAGGTTGCGATGAAGACCGGCGACAAGCTGCGCACGATGGCGTTGCGCGGAGTGCTGTCGGAAATCTCGCGCCTCGAAAAAGACGTTCGCCGCGACCCCAACGACGCCGAGATTCTGCAGATCATCAAGCGTGAACGGGCCAAGCGCGAAGAGTCGCTGGAATTTGCGCGCAAGGCCGCGCGCCAGGATTTGATCGATCAGAACGAGGCCGAGGCCAGGATCCTCGATTCATACCTGCCCGCCGCGGCTTCATCCGACGACATGCGCGCGGAGATTGCTGCGGCGATCGCGGCGGGCGCGTCGCAGATGGGCCCTATCATGAAGGCGCTGCGCGACAAGTTCGGCGCCGGTCTCGACGGCAAGATAGCCAGCGAACTGGCCAGGGAAGCGCTCGCGAAGAAGTAAGCTTCAGCCCTACTACAACAATCTGCGGAACAGCCCGGGATAGTTGACTACCAGCCCATGCTTGTCAACTTCGATCTCGCGGGTGAAATCGCTATCGAGCGATTCGTAGCGGTAGCGGCGGCGCGCCTCGAGGCAGGTGTAGCGCTGTGGATCCGTCGTGAGCGTCAGCGCGGGTGCGAGAATGTAAACCGCGACTATCTCGGCCGACTTACCTGCTCGCAGTTTCAGGCGGCGAATCGGCAACGTATTGGTGAACGGCGACGCCGACAGATCGATATCGATCGCGCCGGCCAGCTTCGGCAGAGCCTTGCCCGATGCGTCCGACCAGTTGCCGTTGCCATCGCCGGCAATTTCGACCTTGCGATTCTCACCGACGATCGCGATCTCGGCGCTTCTCACGCGCCACATATTGTCGCATCGGATGCGATAGCGCAGCGCGAAGCTCGAATCGTCCGTCGCTCCAACGATCACCGACTCGGCCACGATTTCGCGAGTGCCCTCGCGGAGCACGAGATGCTCGATCCCGCGCGCGTCCCAATCCTGCCATCGCGCCACGATGGGTTTGCTCATGTCCACAGCCTATCGCACCACGCGCCGGCTCGCGCTACGCGGTTGACGCCCAAACCCGTTTACCGCTAGCAGTTGGGCGTTATCCCCAGTTCAAGGCGCAGCTCGCGCGCGACGCGCTCGCGGAGGCCACATGGCTGATAAAATCGAACCGTTCCGCGTCGAGGTGCCGGTCGAAGTGCTGGCCGACTTGCGCGCGCGTCTCAGCAGCACGCGCTTTCCCGACGAGGTGCCCGACACCGGCTGGGAGTACGGCACCAATCTCGCCTACCTGAAGGAGCTGGTCGAGTACTGGCGGACCAAGTACGACTGGCGCGCGCACGAGCGCGAGATCAACCGCTTCGCGCATTTCAAGGCGAGCGTCGACGGACTCGGAATCCATTTCATCCACGAAAAGGGCAAGGGTCCGAATCCCAAGCCGCTGCTGCTGATTCACGGATGGCCGGGATCGATCTACGAGTTCATGGAAATCATCCCGATGCTCACCGATCCGGCCGCGCATGGCGGCGACGCGCGGGATTCGTTCACCGTGATCGCGCCGTCGCTGCCCGGCTACGGATTTTCCGATCATCCGCGCGCCCGCGCGATGAATATCCAGGCGATGGCGGAGCTGTTTCACAAGCTGATGACCGAGACGCTCGGCTACAAGCGCTACGCGGTGCAAGGCGGAGACTGGGGCGCGGCGATCACGTCGCGAATCGGCGAAGTGCACGCCGACAGCGTCTTCGGCATCCACATCAACATGATCGCGATCGGCCCCGCCGAAGGACGCAGCGCGCCCGAGCTGACGCCCGAGGAGAAAGTTTTCCTCGGCGACCTGGAGAAATTTCGCACGCGCAGAGACCGGCTACCAATGGATCCAGGGGACCAAGCCGCAGACGCTCGCGTACGGGCTCAACGATTCGCCGGCTGGGCTGCTGGCGTGGATCGTCGAGAAGTTCCGCACGTGGAGCGATTGCCATGGCGACGTCGAGAAGAGCTTCACGCGCGACCAACTGCTGACCAACGTGATGATCTACTGGGTCACGCAGACGATTAATTCGTCGACGCGGCTGTACTATGAGGCGCGGCATCATCCGTGGCGGCTGAAGCCCGGCACGCGAATCGAGGCGCCCACTGCAGTCGCGCTTTTCCCCGGCGAGCTGGTGCGTCCACCGCGCCATTGGGCCGAGCGCGTATATAATGTCCGGCGCTGGACGACGATGCCGAAGGGCGGCCATTTCGCCGCGATGGAAGAGCCGGATCTGCTGGCGGAGGATGTTCGCGAATTTTATAGAGACTTGAGCTGAGTCCTCACGCAGACGCGGCTTCGTCGAACTTGACCAGGTCGGCGTACAGCTTTTCGATCTCGCGGCCCAGTCGTTCGTAGCGCGCGATCAGATCGTCGGCGTCTTTGCGCGCGAGATAGAAGTTCGGATCGTTCATCTCGGTGGCGATCGCCGCGCGTTCGTTTTCCTTCTGCTCGATCTCGGCTTCGATCTGTCCACGCTGGCTTCGCGATTCGTTCTCGTTTGCGCGATGCGTCGCGATCGTCTTTCGCACGGCTGCGCGGCCTGCGGGGCCTCCGCCTTCTTTGGCTGCGGCGCGACTTCCATTGTTGCCGCGTGCGTCGCGCAAATGGACTGGCGCCGATCGCGCGGCTTGCGCCGCCGGCGACGGCGCTTCGGTCTGCGCCTTCTTCTCGAGGTATTCGTCGTAGTTGCCGAGGTAGCGAATCGCGTGGCCCTGGCCGACTTCGAGCACCTCGGTCACCAGCTCATTCAGGATGAAGCGATCGTGACTGACGATCATGACGGTGCCGGGAAAGCGCCGCAGCGCTTCGAGCAGCGTGTCCTTGGCGACGATGTCGAGGTTGTTGGTCGGCTCGTCGAGCAGCAGGCAGTTGTTCGGATGCGCCAGCACCTTGGCCAGCGCCAGGCGCGCGCGCTCGCCGCCGGACAGCACCGCGACGCGCTTGTGCACGTCGTCGCCCGAGAACAGCATCGCGCCGAGAATCGATCGCAATCTCGCGCCATCGTGCGGCCTTGCGCGCTGTCGCTCAGCTCGTCGAGCACGGTCTTGTCGTAGTCGAGCGACTCGGCGAGGTTCTGCGCGAAGTATCCGGCTCGCACGCTCGGGCCGACGATTCGCTCGCCGCCGGTCATCGGTTCGACGCCCGCCAGCATCTTCATCATGGTGGATTTGCCCGAGCCGTTGGGACCGACCAGCGCGATTCGCGCGCCGCGCTCGATCGTCAGATCGACGCCGTCATAAACCGTGAGCTCGCCGTAGCGTTTGACCGCGCCCTTGAGCTCGAACACGCGGCGCGCGCTGCGCTCGCATTTGGGAAACGAAATCGCGGGCGGCTTCTGCGATGCCGTCCGGCGGCTCGAGGCGCTCGAGTTTTTCGAGCTGCTTGATGCGGCTCTGCACGAGCCGCGCCTTGCTCGCCTGGTAGCGGAAGCGGCTGATGAAGCTCTCCATGTGCTCGATTTCTTCGCGCTGCCGTTCGTACGCCGCCATCTCGAGCGTGAAGCGCTCCTCGCGCAGCGACCAGGTAGCGCGAGTAGCCGCCGACGTATTCGGTGAGCCGCCCGCGCGACACTTCGACGGTGCGTTTGGTCACGCGATCGAGAAAGTAGCGGTCATGCGAGACCAGGATGATGCCGCCCTGGTAGGCGACCAGGTAATCCTCGAGCCAGTTGCGCGCCTCGATATCGAGATGGTTGGTCGGCTCGTCGAGCATCATGAACTCGGGCGCGTCGAGCAGCAGTTTGGCCAGCGCGATACGCATCCGGATGCCGCCGGAAAACTCGGCTGACGTCGCGGCGCAAGGTCCGCGTCGGTGAAGCCCAGCCCGAACAGCACCGACTTGGCGCGGCTCTCGGCGCTGTAGAAGTCGTGACGCTCGAGTTCGGTCAGCACCTCGCCCAATTCCTCGAGCGCGGCGTCGTGCGCCGGGCCCGAATGCTCGTGCGCGAGAATCTCTTCGACTTCGTTGCGCCGCAGGTCGAGCGCCTGCATCCGGTCGAGCGCCGACAGCGTCTCGCGCAGCACCGACCGGCCGCCCATTTCGGGCGCGTCCTGCGCCAGGTAGCCGACGCGGGTGCGCTGCGGCCGCGTGATGCGGCCGGAGTCGAGCGGCAGCACCTCGGCAATCATTTTGAGCAGCGTCGATTTGCCGGCGCCGTTGAGGCCGACCAGGCCGACCCGTCCGTCGTCGGCCATCGACCAGCTCACGCCGTCGAGGATCTTGCGGCCCCCGTAGGACTTGGAAAGGTTGTCGAGACTAAGCATGGTGAAAGAAGTCATCTTACCAGCGCCGTTTGCGTGCCGAAAGTGACGCTCGCGCGCCGTGCCCGCTTGAGGGGCTTCCTTGAATATCCGACATTGTGTTAGGAAATCATTACACTATGGCAAAATTCGCACCGGGTTATCCGCTGCCCAGGAGTGCCGACGAGTTCGAAAGACTCTGTCTGAAACTCCTGCGGCGTCATTGGCAGCTCCCTCAACTCGAGCGCTTCCGCGATCCGGATCGCGCCGAAAAGGGAGTCAACTTGATCGAGATCAGCGGCCGTCCACGACTCGCCGCGGTAAAGTGCGATCTGCGCGCTTCGCGCAAGCGAGTTGACGGTTGCCGAGATCAAGGACGCTGTGGACCGGGCCGCGAGCCTGAAGCTTCCAATCGGACGCTTCGTGATCGCGACTACGGCCGCCAAGCCCGACGGCTTGCAGCGTTCGTTGTTCGATCTCAACCGCGCCAACCGCAAGGACGGCATCTCGGCGATCGAGGTGCTGACGTGGGACGATATTGAGGAGCTGCTCGACGAGTATCCTCAGATCCTCACCGACTTCGGCACCGCCGCGAAACGCCAGGCGCTTGACGCGCGCTGATGCGGTCGTTCATCTCGAGGCACGATGCGAGCCCGCGGCGGCGGGACCTTCTGATGCGCTGGGAGAGGAGATCTCAGCCGCCGCGGCGTTCCTCGAGAGCCACCAATATCAGCTCGCGCGCCTCGCACTGCTCCGACTGCGCGAGCAGAAGTGGAGCCAGCTCTCGAACACGCACAAGTTCCGCGTGCTCTCGTACCTTGGCGCCGCGTGGCTGAAGGAAGGCGAGCCGCGCAAGTCGGCGATGCTCTTCATCGCGGCCAAATCGCTGCAGCCCGACGAGGAGAACGCGTGCACCAACGAGGCGCTCGCCCACGAACTGCTCGGCGAGCGCGAGCGCGCCTTTGCGCTGGCGGACAAGCTGCGGATGCAGTTTCCGTCGAGCGGCCGCGCGGTCGCGTTGTGGCTGAACAATGCGCCCAAGTCGTTCGACGCCCGCACGCTCGAAGAAAATGTCGCGCCCGAGCTCTCGTCCGATCCTGAAGTTGCGGTCGTGATGGCGCGCCGCGCGCTGATCGACGCGCATTTCGATCGCGCCGAGCGTTATGCGCGCCTCGCCAGCGCCGCGCTGCCGAACAATTCGATCCCGTGGCTCGTTCTGGGACAGGCGATCCTGCTCAACGAGCTCGAAGATGGCCGGCGAAGGCGCGATCGAAACGCCTGCGCCGAGCGACGAGGCCCGCATGCGCGAAGCCGAGACCTGCTTCACCCAGGCGCTCACGCTGGCGCAGGCCGAACGCCAGGCGTCGAGCGAAGTGCAGGCGCTGATCGGACGCGCACAGGCGCGCATCGCGCTGCGCGACACCGATGGCGCGGGCAAGGATATCGAACTGGCGCATAGCCTCGAGCGCGAAGACGCCAACGGGCTGTGCGAGTACGGAATCGTGCTGCGATCTCGCGGCAGTCTGAGCGAAGCTATCGAGGTGCTGCGGCGCGCCGCTTCTGTCGGCGGCCGCGACGACATCGACTATCATCTCGCGGTCACGCTGCGCGAGCGCGACGAACCGGGCGATTTGCAGGAGGCGACCGAGCTGCTGATCGCGATCGATCGCCCGGCCGGATGTCGATTCCCGCGGGCGATTTTCCCTTCGCGGTCGCGGCCGCGGTCGAAGCGCTTGCGATTGCGGAACGTTATCACGACGCCGACGCGCTGTTGTCGTCGATTGCCGAGGGGCGCCTGCCGGCGGTGACATTGCGTACGCTGCGCGCCAATCTCCGCCTGGCGCAGGGCAAATTCGATCAGGCGTCGAAGCTGGCCGATGAGGCGCTGTCCGGGCTCACGCCTGAACGTCGGCGCCGACAACCGGCGCAAGCTGGCCGCGCTGCTCCATGATTTGGGACGCTATCGGGACGCGCTGCCGCTGTGGCAAACGCTCGCGCCGGCCGGCACTGCCGGGACCGACACGCGCCGCCTGCTCGATTGCGCCGGCCGTCTCGGCCGCGAAGATATCGTCACCGATATCTCGCGCCAGCTGCATCCGGAAAAAGCGATCGACGCCGGCTCCGTCGTCGATCAGCTCGACAAACTCGAACGCAACGATCCCGAGGCTGCGCTCACTCAGCTCGAGGAAATGCTGCACGATCATCCCGACGACCGCGTGCTGAGGCTGCGCCGCTCGATCGTCGCCGCCCGGCTGGGCCGGTCGGAGTTGGTCGTCGCCGATCCGAACTCGATGCCTCCGGCGCGCGAGATCCCGCCTACGCTCGGCCGCGCGGCCGTACAGTTCATGCGCGAAGGTGGCCGCGCCAACGAGGCGCTCGCTTACGCTTACGAACTGTTGCGCCGCCAAGGTGGCAACGTCGATGCGCATCGCGCGTACCTGGCCGCACTCGGACCGGTCGGTCCGATGCCGCACGTGCCCGATTTCGACAGCGCCGCTTCCGGCGCCGCGCTCAGTTTCGTCGAAGAGGGGTTGAACACCGAGAAATGGATCATGCTCGAGGAAGCCAACGACGCCGACGAAGCGCTCGACGAGTATGGCCCCCAGCATCCGATGACCAAGGCCGTCAAGGGCAAGAAGGCAGGCGAGAAGTTTCAGCTTCCCGAGGGTCGCTTCAGCCGCCGCCAGGCGACCGTCAAGCAGATCATCAGCAAGTACGCCTACCGCTACATGGACGTGCTTATCAACTGGCAGGCGCGCTTCCCCGGCCAGGCCGAAATCGAAATGAGCTACGAGCGCGGCGACGCGATTCCGTGGAGCGAGATGGCCGACGGCTTCGATTCGCTGTTCGAAGCAAGCAGTCTCAACGGACACGTAAACGGCAATGGCAACGGCGTCGCGAACGGCAACGGTGTCAAACTCAACGGCAGTGCGAACGGCCACGCCAATGGCGCCAGCGGCAAGCGCGAGGATGTCCTCAAGCAGGCCGAGCGCACTTACGCCGACAATCCGATTCCTATCCATGCGGTGGCGGAACGGCTCAACCTCAACGATCTGCAGACGGTGTTCATCCTGGCGCAGCGTCCCGAGGCGCCGTTGAAGTGCTGCACCGGTTCACCCGAAGAACTCGAAGCCGCCCTCGGAGCCTTCGAGCGTGCGAACGCCGTGGTGCTCGATCTGACCGCGATCGCGACGCTGTGCATGCTCGGCCGCCTGAGCCTGCTGCCGACGTGGCCGCGCCAGTTTGTCATCTCGCAGTCCACGCTCGCCGAGCTGCGGCGCCTCGCGTTTGAGGATACGCTGCTGCGCCTGCCACCCGGATTCTCAGCGTCGGTTACCGGCAATGGCAACGATGGCAAGCGCGCCGATGTCCAGCTTAAGGGACTTGCCGATGCGCTGCAGTCGGTATGCCGCGTGCGCGACGGCGCTGTGCTGGCCTCGATCGATCCCGAACGCCGCGAGCGCCTGGTCAAGTTCTTCGGCCGTCACGGCGCCGAGAGTATCGTGATCGCCTCGATGCCGGGGCATGTGCTCTGGACCGACGACATGATCCTCGCCGACCTCGCCAAGACCGAGTTCGGCGTGCGCCGCGTATGGACCGAGGCGGCTTTGCAGGCGCGCGCGCAGGCCGGCAATCTCGATCCTTCCGAGCTTGCCACCGCCAGCACCAAGCTCGCCGGATGGGGCTATTCGTTCACGACGCCAAGCATCGAGACTCTGATGCGCGCGGGCTCGGTCGCGGTATGGAATCCCGACCAGTTCCCGCTCAAGCAGGCGCTCGACCAATTCGCGTCCAATTCGATGAACATGTCGGATGCGGTGCGGCTGGCGGCCGAGCTGATCGTCAAGATGTACAACGACCAGTATCTGCGCGGGCAGCGCCGGACGGTGACCTCGCGGCTGCTCGACCGCCTTGCGACTCGCCCCGGCGGACGCGACGCAATCGAGACGCTGCCGCGGTCGTTGCCGATTCGCTTTGGGCTCGATCTGATTCGGGCGCGCGAATTGAGCGACGTGGTTCGCGGATGGACCGCTTCGCAGGGCGAGGGGCCGCAGCATCAGCAGCAGACCGAGCGCCTGATGGCTGGACGCTGATCGCTGCACGTGATTGAACCGGATAGGTAGTGGGTCAACCGGCCCACTACCTATTTTTTTGAGGCGCGTCGTTTTAGCAGTAGAAATCGAGTACTATCCGTTGCGGGATAAGGCCACAGGAGGAAAAGCACGATGGCGGCAATCGCGGAAGGGGACCGGATCGTCCTCATCGATCGCAGGCTCTTCAAGGACGACAACACCCGTATTTTCGTGGGCATCGTCGAGCAGACTGAAGGCGTATTGGTCCGCGCCCGCGGCTTCGTCTTTCACGTCAGCTCCTACGAAGTCGCCGGCCAGGAACGCCGCGGCGAAGAGCGCGTTCGCGTGTTTTCGATGGGCAGCGGCGACATCGTGTACCTGCTGCCGCAAGGCCAGGACATCTCGCGCCTGATGCTCAAGCGCTCGCCCAAGTCGATGACGCTGAGCGACGGCCAATACGCGATGGACCTGAGCGACTTCCTGCTCCGCGCCTGAGTCCTCGATTCAATCCGCGTCCGGGGATCGATCCGCGACCGGCGCAGCAGTAAGAAAAACCTCCGCGATTGTTCCCCCTCCCCCGAGGGAAGGGGTTAGTTGCTGCGGCCTCATCTTCTCGATGAATTCGCTAATCTCCGGAGATTACTCGTATTGTTCTCGCGAACAGCTACTTTTAGTTCTCCACATCACTGATTCCAGGCCTCTCGCGATAGCTATTACGTCTCATCAAATGCGACTGTGAATAGGTCGGGATCGACATAAGAATCGAGCCCGAATTTGATCCAGCACAAACGGCGGTTCTTCCACTCGCCTTTAGCCGCGTTCCGCTAGACCAACCTTAAAGTCCGACCTACAAGGCCCGAGGAGTCCATATGTACCTTCCCATTTCTGTGGGCAGCATTGTGGTGATCGTTCTCGTACTCTGGTTGCTCGGCGTGGTTTGACGACACCGCGACGCCAACCGTCAAGTTAAGGTTCGTAACCAGACAACTCGATAAGCAGCAAAGTGAGCGGGAATAGTCCCCGCGAGGTAGCGTCGTCATGCAAGTATCGCTTAAGCCGAAAAAGGAATTGCTTCCCAGGATGGCCCGGATCGGGTTCTACAAGGAGACTAAGATCATGAAGAACAAGATATTGACTATTGCGCCGGCGATCGTGTTAGGCCTGGGGCTGGCGATTCCTGCGCTAGCTCAGGAAACGACTGCCAGCTCTAATCCCCCAGCCAGCACTTCGATGCATCAGGCAGGCGAAGATTCCGAAGGAGCCGTGACGAACACCTATCACGGAACGGTTACAGCGTTGGATGACACCAGAATCACTACAGAGGTAAAGACTGATCTCGCTGCCGCCAAGGACCTTAGATCCGGCCAGATTCACGTGAACACGACGGCCGGCATCGTAACGCTTGATGGCGTGGTACACGATTCGACGGTGGTTGCACGCGCCGAAGCGATCGCGAGAAACGCTAGCGGAGTCCGAGGAGTCACCAACGATCTGCGGGTGTCCCCTTCAGTGCCGCTGAACTAGTGAAGCGAGCCTCGCGTTGGTTCAGGCGGTCGTGGCCGCCGAACCATCGGCAAGGTCGCCGGAAAGAAAATATGCGATTGACTATTATAGCCGGATTGATGGTGGGTGTGTCGTTGGCGATCCAGTCGGCGCACGCCGTGCACCTTAAAGCCACAGCGAGTCAGGCGCCGACCGCCGTAAGCGTCCACGCAAGCGCGCCATGGTATATCGCTATGAATGGGCGCAGCGCGAATATGGTCGGCACTCATGCGACGCGCTTTCGAGAAGCTGATTCGGTTGCGTCTTAGTCGCGACAGGTTGAGTAACCATCGAAACTCGAGGTAAGCGGAAACGAAATATGGAATCGCATGGCTACTAGGAGTCCCTCTAGAAGAGCGCCTTGATCGCTGGAGTGCCGTGGTCAACGGCGTCGCGCGGTGCCGATCATGATCGTGATGATGCTGATGACTACCAACAAACAAGTCACCGGCTCGGTCCGATTGCCACTCCCGCAGACGATTGTCGGATGGATCGCAACCTCAATTATGTTTCTCGTGGCAGCTGCGATGTTCGCAAGTTTCGCCAAATAGCCAGTCGATACTCGCGGCTACATCTTCTCGACGAATTCGATAATCGCCGCCGCAGTGTCGCCGGGATTGTCCAGCGGCACATGATGAAACGCGCGCGGGATTTCCTTCAGCACCGATCCGCGAATCTTCCGATGCATCGCGCTTGACGTGCGACGCGCTGACCAGCGCGCTTTGATCGCCGCGCAGCAGCAGCGTCGGCAGCTTGATCTGCCTGATCTTCGGCCGCGTCATCTTCACGCCGTGCTTGCGCCATGCCCGCGTCTCCGGATCGAAGCGAAACGCCCACGTGCCATTGGGTAGCTGCTCCGCGCCGAGCAGCGCAAGCCGCTCGACCTCCAGTCGCGTCAGGTAGGTCTGCGGCGGCTGCAGTCGGAATTTCTTTATGATGTCGTCGGCCGATCGCAGCTCGGGACGAACGCCGCCGTGCGATCGCCGCCGCCATCGCCACATCAGCCGGCGAAACAGCGGCGGCGGCCCGTGCGGCGCATCGACCAATGATCAGCGCCTCGAGCAATTCCGGATGCGTGACCGCGACCCACTGCGCGACCGCGCCGCCCATCGAATGCCCAACGAGGATCACGCGCGTGCCGAGGCTTTCGATCAAGCCGCGAACGTCCTTCAGATATGACGGCGGCCCGTACATCCCGTCCTTCGCCCACTGGCTGCGGCCGTGGCCGCGAAAATCCAGCGCGAGCACGCGCCCGTATGGCGTCAACAACGGTGCGACGCCGTCCCACCAATGCACGTGCGCAGCGCCGCCGTGCAGCAGCACGAAAGTGCGCTTGTCAGGATCGCCGCCCCAATCCAGATAGTGAAGCTTGAGCCCCTCGACCTCGACGTACCGATGGGTCGGCTCCGCGATCGACGGTAGCCGCTTGCTGTTGTGCCATATAACCGACGATTCTATGCGAGGCGGAATCGTGAGCATAGATTTTCAAGTGCATGCGGTCGTGCTAACAACCGCATCAGAACAGAGATCGCCAAGGAGAATCGTTCGATGGCGCTGAGACTGGAAAACAAGAACGCATTGATCACCGGCGGCGCCAGCGGCATCGGCCGCGCGACCGCGATTCGATTCGCCGAAGAGGGCGCCAACGTCTTCGTCGCCGACCGGCATCTCGCCGCCGCCGAGGAAACTGCCGCCGCCAGTGAAGAAGCTCGGCCGCAAGGCGTTTGCATATCAGGTCGATACCAGCGACGAAGCGCAGGTCAATGCGATGGTCGCGCAGATGGTGAAGGACCTCGGCAGCGTCAATATCGTCGTCGCCGCGGCGGGAATCTCGCATGCGCACTACGGCGAAGAGGGCCAGCCCGACATCACGTTCCTCAGCAACAAGTCCTTCGCCAACTGGCGCAAGGTCTTGAGCGTCAACCTCGACGGCGTGTTCCTTACCGATCGCGCATGCGCGCAGGCAATGATCGCCGCCGGCAATGGCGGACGCATCATCAATATCGCGTCGGCAGCGGCGCGGCTCCCGACTCCCGGCGTCGGCGAGTATGCCGTCAGCAAGGCCGGCGTCTGGATGCTCACGCAGGTGCTCGCGACCGAGCTGGCGCCGTTCAATATCACCGCCAATGCGATCGGCCCCGGCTTCATCAAGACTCCGATGACCGCGGGGATTCAGGACATGCCGGCAACATGACGCAGTTGATGCATCGCGTGCCGATGAATCAGATGGGCGAGCCGGTCGACGTCGCGAACACCGCGCTCTTTCTCGCCAGCGAAGAGGGCCGCTACTACACCGGCTCGATTCTGCATCCCGACGGCGGCATCACAATGCAGTGAGATACGAGCTTCGCTCTTTGGCTTTCCCCTCTCCCTGTAAGGGAGAGGATGAAGGTGAGGGTCCTTTTGCAGCGCGCTTTTTCGCGCGCGATTCAGGATTCTGCTTCAGCCGGACGACGCTCGCCGCAGTCGTCGTCGCTCTGCTGATGCTCGCGAGCCTGACCACGTCCGCATTCGCGCAAGACGACGGCCGGCGACGCCGATGGTCATGCCCATGATTCCGCGGATTCAGCTTCAAACCGTGCCCGCTTACGGCCCGGCGCCCCTGGCCGTCGGCTTCTTTGTGTCGAGCCTCGATCCGGAAGCCGCACCGCTGGCCAGCTACGTCTGGAATTTCGGCGACGGCCAGGTCTCGATGCTGCCGCCGACCGCGCTCTTTCACACCTATACGAATCCCGGTAGCTACGTGGTCAACGTAACCGCGACCGATACCGACGGCCATCGGCCTCATCGTTCGCCGGCGTCATCGTGACGCAGCCGATGCAGTGAGCAGTCGCCGAGGTCGATCCCTTCAGCATCTCGATCGTGCCGGTGTCGAGATCGTAGATGCCGCCGACGATCTTCAGCTCGCCCGATTTGACCATCGCCGACAGCTCTGCCGATGTCGCGAGATTTCTCATCGACCAGCTCGACGTTCTCGCGCACCGCATTCTCGACCGGGTCGCCCGCCATTCCTTTCGACGCGGCCACCGCCGGCCTCAATTCACTCAGCATCGGGCCAACGTCCTGATCGGCGGTGCCTTCATGACCTTCGACCGCCGCGATCACCGCTCCGCATCGGCGATGCCCCAGCACCATCACGACCCGCACGCCCAGATGCTTGACCGAGTAGTCGAGGCTCTCGATCACCACCTTGTCCGCGACGTTGCCGGCCACGCGCACGGTGAAGATGTCGCCGAGCCCGCGATCGAAAATTATCTCCGGCGGCGTGCGCGAGTCGCGAGCATGCCAGCACCGCGGCGAACGGATGCTGTCCCTTGGCCACTTCGGTGCGGCGTTCGGGCGTCTGGTTGGGATGCTCCAGTTTGCCGGCAACGAAACGCTTGTTGCCGTCGAGTAAAAGTTGCAGTGCTTGCTCAGGAGGCATGGTTGCCTCATGGACATCTGCTATCACCGCGCGCGCCGTCGCGATTGACAGCGCGATGACCGCCAGCACTGCCAACGTTCTCGACCTAAACTTTTTTTGAATCACCGCCTATCTCCAGTCGCTTTTAAATGTTTCCCCACCTCTCGCATTCCGGCATTGACTCTTCGCCGCTATTCGCCAGTATTGTTAGCGATGCGAGATATATCGAGCGCCAACATAATTTCCACGTCCGCGACTGCTTTGGCAAGACGAACACTGCTGGCGCTCGCCTTCGCCATGCTCGCGTTCATCGGCCTGGGATGCATGGGCGATCAGATCGATGCGACCAACAAACTGGTTCAACAGCAGCAGGAACAGCTCGAGCATCAGCAACAGGAGGCGATCGAAGCGCTTCAGCAGAATCAGAATCAAGGTTACACGCCCGGCGTCGCCACTGCTCCTCGAGGCGGATGCGACAAACAGGTCGAGGGGGTCGCAACCCAGCGCGGCGGTGACAAATTTGCCGCTGGAGATTTCAACAAGGCGCTCGGATACTACCAGGATGCGCTGATGGCATGCCCCAACGATGACCGCGCCGAGGTCAACGTCGCGCGCACCTACGAGGCGCTCGGCAACAACTCCAGCGCCATCAACTACTATCGAAAAGCAGCCGACGCCGACTCGACCAGCGCTACCGACAGCGACGCCCAGGAAGAAGCCAAGGCCGCGCTCCTGCGCCTCCAAGCCGCCCGCATGCCCTGATTTTCCGATCCCTCCTGATCCCTCGCCCGTTCTTTCACGGGAGAGGTTAGGCGAGGGTTCTGCAGTTCGCGCGAACTCCGGGCAACGCGCCATTTCTTGCCGGTTTGGTTCTACTCGGCGCGCTCGTTAGATTTGATCGCGGGGGCGACGCGCAGTCCTCCCATTCACCATGGACGGCAACGGCAACAGCGAAATTCCCGAACTAACCGGTGCGCGCACCCGCCGCATCGCGATTCTCACCGCCGGCGGCGATGCCCCCGGTATGAACGCCGCCATTCGCGCCGTCGTCCGCAGCGCAGCGATCGCCGGAATCGAAGTCATCGGCTTCCGCCGCGGCTACGAGGGCCTCATCCGCGACCTCGCCGAGCCGCTCAGCGGCCGCTCCGTCGCCAACATGATCCAGCGAGGCGGCACCTTCCTCGAGACCTCACGCTCGCCGGAGTTCCGCACGCCCGCCGCGCGCGGCCTAGCTGCCCGCAACCTCAGACGCCATCTGATCGAGGCGCTCATCGTCGTCGGCGGCGAAGGCTCGATGAACGGTGCGACGGTCTTTGCCGGCGAAACCGGCATCCCGATCTTCGTCATCCCCGCGTCGATCGACAACGACATCCCCGGCACCGACTACTCGATCGGCTTCGACACCGCGGTCAACACCGCGCTCGACGCTATCGACCGTATCCGCGACACCGCCTTCGCCTACGAGCGCGTCTTCTGCGTCGAGGTGATGGGCCGTGACTCGGGCTTCATCGCGATCGCGGTCGCGCTCGGCGGCGGCGCCGAGGCCGTAATCGTCCCGGAACTCCCGTTCAAGCTCGACGACATCTGCGATCGCGTCGAGGACAGCCACCGCCGCGGCAAACGCTCGACCATCGTCGTGGTCTCGGAAGGTCCGCGCACCGGCGGCGTCATCCCGGTCGCCGAGGCCCTGACCGCCCGCCTCGGGATGCAAGCGCGGGTGGTCGTCCTCGGCCACGTTCAGCGCGGCGGTGCGCCCACCGCTCGCGACCGCCTGCTCGCCAGCCGGATGGGCGCGGGCGCCGTCAAGGCCGTCCTCGACGGTGCGGGTTCTTCGTTGATCGGCGAGGATCGGGGCTCAATCGTCCGCGTCCCCCTGTCCGAGGTAGCCGACAAGCGCCGCCCCCTGGACCCATCCCTGATAGAACTAGTCCACCAACTCTCGACCTGACTCCTCCGCGATTGTCCCCCTTCCTGCTCGGAAGGGTCTCCTCCAAGTCCGGTTCCCCTTCCGTATCTCCAGAGAAGGACGGAATTTATTCCGTCGTCTCAGATACCCGGTCGAACTCAACTTCGGGAACCAACGGATACGCTCGATGGTTAAAAGCTCGCATGGGGACCGTCTCATCGCGGTCGATGAGAGTCCGGCCGGGAGCATCGATGGCCTCCCGAGGACGCTAGCGCCCCATCAGGCTTTGCCGATGTCTGAAGGCTTCCAGCTCAGCTCCGATACTGCGGTCGAACGCTTCGTCGGCCTCAACCAGATTCTCCCCAGCCAGTACTACGACCTTTCCGGCGGTCATCGCCTGACCGGCGAGCAGCGCCTGATGCTCGCGTTGCTGGCCGACGCGATCAACGTCTACCAGCAGGGCGTCCTCTCGCGAAACACGCGCAAGCGCTTGCTTTTCATCAATGCAGAGCGATGGATCACTACCGGCGCAAAATGCCGCCATGCCTTCAGCTTCGACACCGTCTGCGACGCGCTCGGAATCAACCCGAGCATGCTGCGGCGCCGGATGCTGACGTGGAAGCATGAACTCCGCCGCAACGTCGAGGCGCGCGCCGCCGCGCCCCATCTGCGGCTCAAGATTACCCCGCGCGACAAGCATTTAAGCCATCGCCGCCGCCGCACCGGCACCCAAGTCGCCGCGCCGGCGTTCTAAGTTCCCTCGCAGCGCTCCCCCCGCGCGGCTGGCGGATCTCCCCCGACGCCAGCCGCGCACCTCTCCCCTCTTATAACCCGGTGCAGGGGTCACCCCTGCCCAGGGAGGCGCGGAACCCACGGCGGGTTCCGCATCCAATAAAGTGATTTACCCTTCCCGTTCCCGCGCCTCTCGCCATCTTGCCTAAACAGTGCGATAAATCACCTCGAATCCCCTCGGAGGAAGTTTTCATTTTGAAGAATCCATTCAGTGTCGAAGGCAAAGTTACGATTGTCACCGGCGGCGGTACCGGGATTGGCGAATCGATCGCCAAGGAATTCGCGCTGCGCGGCGCGCCGGTGCTGATCGCGAGCCGCAAGATCGAGAACCTCGAACGCGTGCGCGACGAGATTCGCAAAGCCGGCGGCAAATGCGAGATGGCGCAGGTAGACGTCCGCGACGCCGATCAATGCGACAAGATGGTCGCCGAGGCGGTCAAGCATTTCGGCCGTCTCGACGTGCTGATCAACAATCACGGCGCCAGTATCACGACGCCGTCGTTGAATCTGTCGCCCAACGGATGGCGCGCGGTGGTCGGAATCAATCTCGACGGCGTGTTCTTCTGCTCGAAGTCGGCGGCCCGCCAGTTTATCGAGCAGAAAAGCCCCGGCTCGATCGTAAATATTTCATCGACGGCCGGCGTGCATGGCTCGTCCACGATGCTTCCCTACGGCGCGGCGAAAGCCGGCGTCATCAACCTGACCGTGTCGCACGCCGGCGAATGGGGTCCTGCGGGCATCCGCGTCAACTGTATCGCGCCCGGCCCGATCGACACCGAGGGCGCGGCGCCGCGCGTATGGCCCAATCCGAAGGTCAAAGAGATGGTCGCGCGCTCGCGCGCACTTGGGCGCTTCGGCCGCGTCGAGGAAATCGCGTATCCCATGCATCTTCCTGGCGTCCGACGCGTCCAGCTACGTCACCGGCGCGCTGCTGATAATCGACGGCGGCGAAGGCATGAGCGCCTGGGTGGATAGTTGGACAAACCACGCCGGCACCAGTAAATAATTCTTCGATTCTGTCGTAAGAGGGATGATTGATCATGGCTGATAAGAGCGCTGTCGGGAAAACCGGCAAACCATTCAAGATGCACGTCGATTGGAGCAAGGTGCGCGAGTTCGCCCGCGCCATCAAAGATCCCAATCCGCTCTACTTCGACCCCGAACTGGCGAAAAAAGAAGTCGGCGGAATCCCCGTGCCGGTCACCTTTCTCCAGACCAGCGCGTTCTGGACCGACGAGACCTCCAGCCCCGGCTTCGGCGGCTTCGACTTGCGCCGCATCCTGCACGGCGAGCAGGAGTTCGAGTTCTTCAAGCCGATCTTCGTCGGCGACACTCTGACCGGCGTGACCAAGGTCGCCGACGTGCTCGAAAAGGAAGGCGGCCGCGGCGGCAAGATGACGCTGCTGATCACCGAGACCGAGTACACCAACCAGAAGGGCGAGAAAGTCGCGCTCGCTCGCGCCACCCTGATCGAAACAGGACAGGCAGTCAAAGCATAGTACGGTGAAAAGAAATGGCAAAACTGAAATACGATTCAGTCAAAGTCGGCGACGAGATTCCTAAGTTCGAGATCAAGGGCGTCACCCGCCCCGATTTCGTCCGCTATGCCGGCGCGTCGGGCGACTTCGTACCGCTGCATTACGATCAGACCTTCGTCGAGGCGGCCGGAATCCCGACCGTCTTCGCACAGGGGATGTTCACCGCGGGCCTGCTCTCGAAGGCCGTCACCGACTACGTCGGAATCGGCAACGTCCGCCGCTTCCAGGTCCGCTTCGCCACCCGCGTATGGCCGGGCGACATCGTCACCTGCACCGGCAAGGTCACCAACAAGATCGAGAAGGACGGCGAGAAGCAAATCGAAGGCGACCTGATAGTCCTGAATCAAAAAGGCGAACCCGCAATCAAAGGCAGCTTCCGCGCCGCCTGCGCGTAGGGCGGAAAGCGTAAATCAACTTATTGAATGCGGAACCCACCGTGGGTTCCGCACTTCCTTGGGCAGGGGTGACCCCTGCACCCAGTGAAAGAAATCGCGAAATGTCGCGGACGACCTTTCGCTCTCAGGTTGGGGGAGGACTTCCCCCCTTGCCAACTTCCTAACAGGGACGAAGTCCCGCATCTTCGCTTCCATTGGGTGCAGGGGTCACCCCTGCCGAAGGAAGCGTGAAACCCACCGCGGGTTTCACATTTAAATAGTCGTTCCCTCCCTCGGGAACTCCGCTGTGGACGCAATTGTTGAACAATTGTGGATAGTTAGCGCATCCTCGTCAATTTTTACTTGATAAGCTGCGCCGAATCCGGCATAGCAGACAAATTAGCTCGACTGTTCGACCGGTGGGTGGGCTTTCGCAGCCCGGCCTGGAGGCGCAACATATTCGTAATGGCTGAACCTCGGCACATCATTATTCACGGGCATTTCTATCAGCCCCCGCGCGAGAGCCCGTGGACCGGTCTGATCAGTCCCGAGCATGGCGCGGCGCCTTTTCCGAACTGGAACGAGCGGATTCTCAGCGAATGCTACACCGCCAACGCGCACGCCCACACGATGGAGGGGCCGCGTCGTTCACGTTCGCAACAATTACGAGTCGCTCAGCTTCGACGTCGGCCCGACGCTCGCCGGATGGCTGCAGACGCATGGCAAGACTGCGTATCGCGCGATGACCCGCGGCGACGCCCTGTATGCCGACGGCGCACGGCGGGCATGGCAACGCGATCGCGCAATCGTACAGCCATTCGATTTTGCCGCTGCTGCCGCCGCGCGATCGCGAATTGCAGATCGCGTGGGGTATCGAGGATTTCGCTTTCCGTTTCGGGCGCAAGCCCGCCGGGATGTGGCTGCCCGAATGCGCTGCCGACGACGACACGCTCGCGTCGGTCGCGGCGGCGGGAATCCAGTTCGTCATCCTCGGCGTCAGACCAGGGAAATTTTCAGTGGCCCCGGCGCGGATTCGCGCGGCGCCGGACCATTCCAATGGCGCAGCGGCGACTTGAGCCTGGCGGTCTTCCGCTTCGACCGCGAATTGTCCAACACCATCTCCTTCGGCGAAGGGATGGCTGACGGCGCGCGCCTCGCTGAATGGATCGCGGTACACCGCGCTCAACCTCGAACCCGGCGCGGCGCTGATGATCGCAACCGACGGCGAAACCTTCGGCCATCACAATAAACACGGCGCAGCCGAACTGGCGCGCGCGCTGAGGGCGCTCGGAACAGCGCGACGACCTGATCGTCACCAACTGCGAGGAGTACCTCGCGACACATCCTGCCGCCGGCGCATTCGAGATTCCTGCGGCGACGTCGTGGAGCTGTCCGCACGGCGTCGAGCGATGGCGCTCGAACTGCGGATGCCGCAACGAGGCGCATACCTCGCAGGAATGGCGCGCGCCGTTTCGCGCCGCGATGGATTTCGTGAAGTATCATGCCGAGGCGACCTACGACCGTTTCGCCCCGGCACTGGTGAAAGACCCCGGCGCTATTCTGCGCGGAGCGATCCGCTTGCTGATCGATCCCAATCCCGCCGTTCACGACGAGATTTTCAAGCGCTTCGGCGTTACCGACGAACGCAATCGCGAGAGCCTGCTGCGGATGTTCGAGATGGTGCGCGCGGGGCAAGCGGCGCTGACCAGTTGCGCGTGGTTCTTCGACGATTTCGGCGGGCTCGAAGGTCGCGTCGCGTTGCGATGGGCGGCGCGCGCGGTCGAGCTGGCCGCGGAGCATTCGGCCAGCATCGAGCACGAACTGCTCGAGCGTCTGCGCGGGATCAATTCGAACCGCCGCGAAAACGGCGACGCCGCGACTCTGTACCTAAGCTTGAAAACGCGCGAAGCTCGCGGTCGCGTGTAGCACTCAATTTCAAGGAACAGGTGTTTGTGCGATGGCTTCGACCGAAGCGACTCATATCGATTCGACGCTGACCGAATCGCGCAAGTTTCCGCCTCCGCCGAATTCAGTGCCAACGCGTGGGTCAAAAGCCTCGACGAGTACCAGGCGCTCTACAGGCGCGCTGAGGAGGATCCCGAAGGCATTCTGGGCCGAATGCGCGCGCAACCTGCATTGGTTCAAGCCGTTCGGCAAAATCCTCGAATGGAACTTCCCGCATGCGCAAGTGGTTCGTCGGCGGCAAGATCAACGCCTCGTACAATTGCCTCGACCGCCATCTGACGACCCGCGCCGCAACAAGGCCGCGCTGATTTGGGAGGGCGAGCCCGGCGACTCGCGCGTGCTGACCTACCAGATGCTCGCCGACGAAGTTGGCCGATGCGCCAACGCGCTCAAGAGCCTCGGCGTCAAGGACGGCGACCGCGTCGCGATCTACATGCCGCTGGTGCCCGAGGCGGCGATCGCGATGCTGGCGTGCGCGCGAATCGGCGCGATTCATTCGGTCGTCTTCGGCGGCTTCTCGTCGGAGGCGCTGGCCGATCGAATCAACGACGCCGAGGCCAAGGTCTGCATCACCGCCGACGGCGGATGGCGCCGCGGGCAGGTCGTCGAGCTCAAGCAGAACGTCGATGAGGCGCTCAAGAAGTGCACGTCGGTCCAGAAAGTGCTCGTGCTCAAGCGCGTCGGCAACAAGGTCGAGATGCGCAAGGGGCGCGACGTCTGGTGGGACGAACTGGTGCCCGCGCAAAGCCTCGAAGTGCGAGGCCGCGCCAGCTCGACACCGAGCATCCGCTGTTCACCCTCTACACCGCGGGCACCACCGGCAAGCCCAAGGGCGTCGTGCATACCACCGGCGGCTACCTGACGCACGTGCTGATGACGATGCGGTGGGTGTTCGACCTGAAGGACGACGATATCTACTGGTGCACCGCCGACATCGGATGGGTCACGGGTCATAGCTACACCGTGTACGGCCCGCTGGCGGCGGGCGCGACGGTCGTGATGTACGAAGGCGCGCCGAATTTTCCCGAGAACGATCGCTTCTGGCAGATCATCGAGAAGTACAGGGTCAGCATCTTCTACACCGCGCCGACCGCGATCCGCACCTTCATCAAGTGGGGCGACTCGTGGGTCAAGAAGCATGACCTGTCGAGCCTGCGGCTGCTCGGCTCGGTCGGCGAGCCGATCAATCCCGAGGCGTGGATGTGGTATCACAAGGTGATCGGCGGCGAGCGATGCCCGATCGTCGATACCTGGTGGCAGACCGAGACCGGCGGAATCATGATCAGCCCGATGCCGGGCGCGACGCGCCACCAAGCCCGGCTCCGCGACGCTTCCGCTGCCGGGCATCGCCGCCGACGTCGTGACGCGCGAAGGCATGCCGCGTCGGCGCCAACCAGGGCGGCCTGCTGATCGTGCGCAAGCCGTGGCCCGGGATGCTGCGCACCATCTTCCGCGACCCCGAGCGCTACAAGAGCAGTTACTTCGCGCAGATCGAAGGCGTCTATTTCACCGGCGACGGCGCGCGTCGCGACGAGGACGGCTACTTCTGGATCATGGGGCGCGTCGACGACGTGATCAACGTCTCGGGCCATCGGCTGGGCACGATGGAGATCGAAAGCGCGCTGGTCTCTCATCCGGCGGTCGCCGAGGCGGCCTGCGTCGGCCGTCCCGACGAAGTGAAAGGGCGAGGCGCGTGGTCGCGCTTCGTGACGCTCGAAGGCGGCCACAAGGGCGACGACAAGCTGCGCGACGAGTTGCGCGCGCACGTCGTCAAGGAGATCGGCGCGCTCGCGCGTCCCGACGACATCCGCTTCACCGACGCGCTGCCGAAGACCCGCAGCGGCAAAATCATGCGCCGCCTGCTGCGCCAGATCGCCTCGGGCGACCAAACCCTCGGCGACACCACCACGCTCGAAGACCTCTCAGTCCTCTCAAAACTCCGCGACGACGACGACTGACCCCATTCTCACGCTGTCGTACCTGAATGACCGGGATGATCGGTAACCGTAGAATACAAGGCTGAACAGTTCACCCCTGAACTTTTCAGCCTGACGCTCTCGCGCCCGCCGTGTCACGATCAGGCATGGATTCCCAAGACACTCCACAATCACCGGCCGCGCCCGCCCCAACCACACTGCCCGCACTCTCGCCGCGCCAACTTGCCGCCCGCCGTGCCAGTGCTCAGAAGTGTACTGGCCCGCGTACTCCCGCAGGCAAAGCCACTGCCCGTCTCAACGCCCTCAAGCACGGCTTCTTCTCATGCGATGTCGTAAACCGCGTACTCGACGGTTCCGCTCGTGCCGAGGAGTTCAATGCCATCCTCGACGCCTTGCTCGAAGACTTCCAACCCCAATCCGCCCGCGAGCGTATTCTCGTAGACGAGGTCGCCGCATGCTGCTGGCGCATCCGCCGGGTCCTACGCTACGAATGCCGCGAATCATGGGTCCACGAGGACTTCTATCGTCGAGACTCCGAGATCGAGAGACCCACCGAAGCTCTCCTCTCGACAATGGGCTACGACCGACACGGTGATCGCCAGCGCACCGCCGAAAAGCTCCGCCGCAGCGGTCTCGACGCCTTAATCCTTCCGAGCGACGTCGATGTGGACAAAATCGTCCGTTTTGAAGCCAGCGTAAAGCGCAGCCTGTACCGCGCGCTCGATCTGCTCGAACGAATCCGCTCCGCTCGCAGTCTTCCGCAACCGCCTATCGCAACGTCATCGCCGCGCAAATAAATCGGCACGAGTGCCACCTTGCTTACAAAGGAAAATTACGGAACGAAACGACCGATGGTAGTCGCGTCGCGCATTGACCACAACCGGTGGTATATCCCGACCCTTACTTCTTCTGAATCGGCGCTTCGGCCCACGATTGCTGCGTCATTATGAAAGGGTCCGGCGACACGCTGATCTCGCCGCGGAACGGCCAGTCCAGCGCGATGATCATCACGATGATCAGCGCCAGTGTTGCCGCGAGCGTCCCGGTCATCGCCAGGTGCATCCCGAAGTGTTCGTAGCCAAAGAGATAGGTGTAGGCGGTCGTTATCGCCGCGCCGACGAACACAATCATCCAGATGACGCCCGGAATGTGTCCCTGCACCGCCGACAGCCGCGCACTGCGCGTATCGTAAAGTTCGTTCCACGTCTTCAGCAGCTCGGCTTCGATCACCGCCTCACCCGACGTTTGCGGATGGATCGTCGCGATCGCGGTGGCGAGGTCACGCAGCGGCGCCCATCCCTGGTCGGGCGTCACGCCGCGCCGCTGTATCGGCCACTCGACGTTGACTACGACGCTGACGTACTTCGCCAGCGCGTCGCGAATCTCCTGTCCCTTCGCATCCGGCAAGCCCGCGGTATCAAGGTACATACCGCCCGCGTAGTCCGATTCGTTCTCGACGATATCCGACGCCCGGCTGAAAGATTCCCACGTAGCGATCGCGATGAACGCCAGCAGCACCGCGTACAACACGCCGACGATTGCAAACGTGAACCCGGCCAGATCGTTATGCGCCCGGCGCAGGTTGACGTGAACCAATCGATGAAAGATCAGCAGCCCGCCGCATGCGGCCGAAGTGAAGACCACGACCAGGATAGTGCCCCAGAGCCAGGTCGGATTGTTATAAATCCAATCGATGATCATCGTCGCCCTCCGCGCGGCCGAGATAACTTTTTGATTGGCAGGCGCCGAATGCGGACGCGAGATTCCTCAAACACGACCATGCTTCCCTCGGCCAGAGCTTTCTCGACGTTGCCGAAATTTGCGAGTAGCAGACGCACCTGCTTTTCCGGACGACGCTGCGAAGCGCGCCGGAAAAGGATCACCGACGGTTCCCGCGTTTCGCGCAAAGCAAGAAGCATCCCGAAGTCGGTATCGGCCGCGACTACGATCCGGCGTTCACGCCTGGCGCGATCGAAAATCCGTGTGTCGGATGCCGTCTGCATTCCATAGTCGCGCACGTGCGCAGCGTCATGTCCGGCCCTGCGAAGGCCTTCGGCGACAAGTGGCGAGAGAGAATTATCGATGAGAAATCTCAAGAAGCCGAGCGCAGTGGCAATGCTCGCTCGCGGACAGCCTCTGCGGCGTAGCGCAGAGCTTCCTCAACGTCCTTGGCCTTTAAGTCGGGATAGGTTTCCAGAATCGCGTCACGCGTCATGCCGTCAGCAAGCATCCCAACCACTGTTGCGACCGGGATTCGCAGGCTTCTAATGCAGGGTACGCCGCCCATCTGGCGCGGGTCGATCGTTATGCGGCTGAACTTCATCGACAGGCAACGTCTATCATATCAACGATGGACCAACCAGCACGCGGCTTCCAGCTCTGATCACAGCAGTAGGCTGGCGGGGTTTTCCAGGAAGCGCTTGAGTTCCTGTAGGAAGCGGCCGGCGACGACGCCGTCGACGATGCGATGATCGAACGAGCCGGTCATCATCATCGTCTTGCCGACTGCGAGCTGGCCGTTACGCACGACCGGGCGATCCTTGATTGCGCTGACGGCCAGGATCGCCGCTTGCGGCGGAACGATGACGGCGGCGAAGTGCTCGATGCCGAGCATGCCCATGTTGGAGATCGAGAAGGTCGCGCCGGACAGCTCGTCGGAGGTGAAGCCGCCGCGGCTCGACTTGGCGACGAGGCGATGCGCCGCGCGCGAAATCTCGAGCAGCGACAGCCGCTCGCATTCGCGAATCACCGGCAGGATCAAGCCGTCCTCGACCGCGACGGCGACGCCGATGTTGATGTTGGGATGGATGACGATGCCTTCGTCCTCGTAGCTGGCGTTGATGCGCGGGTAGCGGCCGAGCGCGAGCGCGCACGCCTTTACGATGATGTCGTTGTAGGTGACGGCCTCCTCGAACATCTCGGTCGCTTCGAGCGAATCCTTGAAGCGCACCGCGTCTTCCATCGCGACTTCGACGGTGACGTAGAAGTGCGGAATCTCGCGCTTGGACTGAGGCCATCCGCTTCGCGATGGTCTTGCGCATCGCGGACAGTTCTTCGCGCGATCCGGGCGCGCCCTCGCGCGGCGACACCAGGCGGCGGAATTTGAACAGCTGCTGCTCGCGGACGAAGTTGTCGATGTCGCGCTTGGTCACGCGGCCATCGGGCCCGGTGCCGCGCACGTGCGCGAGATCGACGCCGGCCTCCTCGGCGGCGCGACGCGCCAGCGGCGAAGCGCGCAGCTTGTGGCCGTCGGCCTCGGCGTCAGCCGCAGGCGCGGCTGGTTCGGGACGCGGCGGCGGCGCCGCGATCGCGGTTGGCGCTGCGCTCGGATTCGCCGACATCGCAGGGTGCACGTGCAAATCGCCGGCAGATCCGTCGGTCACGACCGCAGCCGGCGCGATGGATTTCTTTGAGCGCCTCTTTTCCTGACCTCGGCCTTCGGCTTGATTGCGATCGGCTTGGGCGTATCCTGCGGTTGCCGACGCTTCCGCGCCCGGATCTTCCATCGCCGCATTCGCGGAATGGGCTTCGCGTCGTCCTTGGATTCTTTCGCGCCCGCGGATTTCATCAGCGCGATCACCGCGCCGACCGGCGCGCTCTCGCCTTCATTCAGTTTAATCTGATCGAGCACGCCTTCTTCGAACGACTCGAGCACCATGTCGGCCTTGTCGGTCTCGACTTCGGCCATCGCCTCGCCGCGCGCGATTTTGTCGCCGGGATGCTTGAGCCAGCGGAGGATCTTGCCTTCCTCCATCGTGTCCGAAAGCTTGGGCATCGTGATTTCGTTGCTCATGATCCCTCGCCCCAACGACAGCTAGGTCAACTGCTCCGCCGCCTTGACGATATCGCCGGCGCTGGGCAGCGACGCATGCTCTAGATGCTTGTTGTACGGCATCGGCGAATCGAGCGCGGCGACGCGGGCGACGGGCGCGTCGAGCGAATCGAACGCGGCCTCATGAATCTGCGCGGCGATTTCCGCGCCGGCGCCGCCCGTGCGCCATCCTTCGTAAGCGACGATCGCGCGGCCGGTTTTTTTCACCGACGTGACGACGGTCTCCATGTCGAGCGGGTTCAGCGTCCGCAGGTCGACTATTTCGGCGTCGATGCCGGAGTTCTCGAGCGCCTCGGCCGCGGCGATCGCGTCGTATACGCATTTCGAGTAAGTGACAA
Organism: uncultured delta proteobacterium; assembly: GCA_963721485.1. Lineage (GTDB taxonomy): Bacteria > Desulfobacterota > Binatia > Binatales > Binataceae > Binatus. The sequence continues at coordinate 188,155 of CAVRJV010000001.1, forward strand.
TAGTCACATCCTTACCCTCGCGAATTACATTTGCCTTGCCGAACGGCACCATGAACTCGGGATCTTCAGGGACTTCGCCCTTCACGCCGTATAGTGACTCGTGTTCGAGGAACATCACCGGATCGATCTGCCGAATCGCGGTCTTCAGCAGTCCCTTGGCATCGGCCGGCGTAGCCGGGATGACGACGCGGAGCCCGGGGCAGTGGAGGAAATACGCTTCCAGGCTCTGGCTGTGCTGCGCGCCAAGCTGATGGCCCCCGCCCTGCGGCGCGCGAATGACTATAGGCACATTGGCATTGCCGCCGAACATGAAATGTATTTTGGCGGCGCTATTGACTATTTGATCCATAGCCAGCAGCCCGAAGTTGATAGTCATCAGTTCGACTATCGGCTTCAGCCCGCCCATCGCCGCGCCGATGCCCGCGCCGACAATAGTCAGTTCGGAGATCGGAGTGTCGCGGACGCGCTTTTCGCCGTAAACGGCGAGCAGGCCGTCGGTGACTTTGAACGCGCCGCCGAAGTAGCCGACCTCCTCGCCCATGATGAAGACGCGCTCGTCGCGATCGAGTTCCTCGCGCAGGGCCTGGTTCAATGCTTCGCGGTAAGTGATTTGCGCCATCTACTTATTCTCTCGACGCGTAAACGCCCTTGCCGAGTTCGTCCATCGAGGGCTCGGGGCTTTCGTCGGCGAACTTGACCGCGTCATCGATAGTCGCGGCTGACCTCGCGCTCGACCTCGTCGAGCTTGGCGTCGGTGGCGCGCTTTTCGGCGAGCAGGCGCCGGTGCAGATTCTTGATCGGGTCGCGCTCCTGCCAGATTCGTTCCTCGCGCTTCGAGCGATACTCGGCCGGATCGGACATCGAATGGCCGCGGAAGCGATAGGTGACGGCCTCGATCAACGACGGTCCGTCGCCGTCGCGCGCGCGCGCAACCGCCTCCATCGTGGCGCCGATAAACTTCGAGCACGTCCATCCCGTCGACCCGCACGCCCGGCATCTTGTAGGGCTCGGCGAAGCGGTAGAGCTCCTCCTGGCTGATCGCGTTCTGGACCAGCGTGCCCATCCCGTAGAAATTATTTTCGCAAATGAAAACCAGCGGCAGCTTCCACAGCGACGCCATGTTGAGCGTCTCGTGGAAGGCGCCTTGCGGCAGCGCGCCGTCGCCGAAAAAGCAGCAGACCACTTCGGGCCCTTCGTTGTAGCTGACCGCAAGCGCGAGGCCGCATGCGATCGGCAGGCCGCCGCCGACGATCGCGTAGCCGCCCATGAAGCGCAGGTCCTGATCGAACAGATGCATCGAGCCGCCGCGCCCGTGCGAGATGCCGGTCGCCTTGCCGAACAGCTCGGCCATCACGACGCGCGGCTCGGCGCCCTTGGCGAGGCAATGGCCGTGCTCGCGATAGGTCGAGACGACGTAGTCCTTGTCGTACAGCGCGTAAATCGCGCCGACCGCCACCGCCTCCTCGCCGGCGTAGAGATGGCAGAAGCCGGTGATTTTGCCGCGGCTGTACATCTCGGCGGTCTTCTCTTCGAAGCGCCGAATGAGCGTCATGCGCCGATAGAGGTCGAGCAGCTGGCTCTCGTGCAGCGTCAGCAGCGCGTGCTGAGCAGTATGCTTGTCGCGTTCGAGCGCCATGAGTGATCGTAGTGCAACACGCGCTGGGTTTCACGCATCCTGCAGGGGTGATCGTGCACCGAGTATTAACGGACGGGAAGTCCGAAACCCGCCCGGGTTTCGGCCAGCAGAGCGAAACTAAAATAATGCGCGCTGCGCGGATGCTGCTACCGGCTGGAACGAGCGGCGATGGATCGGCGATGGGCCGAGCTTGATCGAGCGATTGCATGTGCTCGTTGGTGCAGTAGCCCTTGTGTTGCGCGAAGCCGTAGCCGGGGTAGTGCGCGTCGAGATCCACCATCATGCGGTCGCGCGTGACTTTGGCGATAATCGACGCGGCGGCGATGCAGAAGCTTTTGCGATCGCCGCCGACGATTTTCGTTTGCGGAAGTTCAAGGCCGGGAATCAGGCGGCCGTCCACCAGCACGTGGCCCGGCGTGAGATTCAAGGCGGACAGCGCGCGGCGGCTCGCCGACATCGTGGCCCAGTAGATATTGAGGCGATCGATCTCGTTGACCTCGGCGATGCCGACGCCGACTGCGATCGCGCGCTCGCTGATGGGCGTGAAGAGTTCCTCGCGCTGCTCGTGCGTCAACTGCTTGGAATCATGCACGCCGCTGATGAAACGTCTCGGGCGCGAACACCACCGCCGCCGCGACCACCGGACCCGCCATCGGGCCGACGCCCGCTTCGTCGACGCCGGCGACACGCGTCGATACCGAGTTTCCAGAGGCGTCGTTCGTAGCGCAGGTCGGGCCGCTTGCTCATCGCGATCTACGCCATCCGCTTGAGGCGCGCCTTGCGAATCGTTTCGGCCGCATGGTCGGGATCGGAGATGTCATTGAGGCGGATCGCGTAGTCGGCGCTCGCCGCCGACGCGATCGTCACGTCGCCGAGCCCGAACATCCGTTGGAAGACGCGCTTGGCGACTTCGACCGAGCGGATATCGGCCAGTTCCATCTCGCGCCGGCGCGACGCGACCAGCCCGCGCTTTTCAATCAGGCGGTCGGAAGTGAGACTCCAGTTGATAGTTCGTGCGCGAACCATCGTGACAATGAGAAAGTCAGCACGCCGATGCCAATCACCGCGAAGCCCGCCTGGAGCGGACTCGCAATTTTGCATCTTGCGTAGAGCAGCCGGCCCCCGACCGCGATCAAGACTCCGCCGACGAGGAAGCCGTTGGCGTAATACCACAGCGACGGGCGGTAAACGGCGAGCGCGTACTCGCGCACGGCGGACGGCTTGGGCGCGAACAGCCGCGTCCCGCATCGCGAGCAGAAGGCGGCGCCTTGCTGGTTGTCGTTACCGCACTGGGGACATCTCATCGCGCGCCCGCCTCTGCCACCGCATCGGGAAAGAACAGTAGTCGATGCGATTATGATGATGCGCGGCGCGTCGCGTCAATCGGCAGGGACGCATCGCAACTGGCCGCAATCCGCACGGTCGTGGTAATGCGTCGTCTATGAAATTCGGACTATTCGGAATCAACAACGGACCGTGTGCGTTTCCCAAGTGCGCCGCCGCCGTCGCGCGCGCGGCCGAAGAGGCGGGCTTCGAAAGCGTGTGGACGGGCGAGCATGTGATCCTGCCCGACCCGCAGGCGCCGCCGTCGCCCGTGCCGGCCGAACTACCCGATGCTCGACCCCGCGATCGCGCTGGCATTCGTCGCGGCGCATACGACGAAGATTCGGCTCGGCACCGGCATCATCATATTGCCGCAGCGAAATCCGGTGGTGCTCGCCAAGGAGCTCGCGTCGACCGACGTGCTGTCGAACGGTCGGCTGATTTTCGGTATCGGCGTCGGCTACCTGAAGCCGGAGTTCGACGCGATCGGCGCGCCGTTCGATCACAAGGGCGCGCGCTCGGAGGAATGGCTGGCGGCGATGATCGCGCTGTGGTCGATGCCGAAGCCGGAGTTCAGCGGCAAGTGGGTTAAGTTCAAGGGCGTCAATGCGATGCCGCGGCCGGTGCAGCAGCCGCATCCGGAGATTGTCTTCGGCGGCCATACCAAGGAGGCCTACAGCCGTGCGGCGCGCCTCGCCAAGGGATGGTACGGCTTTGCGCAGGATCTGGACGGGACGGCGAAATGCGTCGAGGGGCTGCGGGCGGCATGCAAGGCGGCGGGCCGCCGGTTCGAGGACGTCGAGGTGAGTATCACGCCGCAACGCGCGGGTGAAGGTCGATCGCGACACTGCGAAGCGCTACGCTGACCTGGGCGTGAGCCGTCTTATCCTGTTGCAACGGGGCGCAGACGAGGCGGCGCTACTCGAAGGCGTCCGCGCGGTCGAGCGCGACCTGATCGGCAAGGTCTGAGCGCGTAAAGTGACCCGCAGTTAGCATTCAAAGTGAGACGTCGGGCGTCCCAAGAATGCGACGGCTGGCATTGACGAGTCGCGTTCGCGGCGGTACCGGCATTTTTCTGTCGTAGTGGCAAAATCCTACCGCCTGCGGCGGTCAAACCTCGCCGCAGACCGCTTTATTCGCGTGACATTTCGGTCGGCGTCCCCTCGGCACGCAGCTTGCGATAAGCGTCCTCAGGAATCACGTGGGCAAACGCTCGAAGACATAAACGGAATCTGAAAAGGGGAGCCGATAAATGCTGAAAAACGACAGCAGTCACGTACTGACGGTCAAGGAACTCTCAGACTACCTGAAGGTTCACCCGTCGACGATTTATCGGCAGCTCAAGCGCGGACGCTTGCCGGCGTTCAAGGTCGGCAGCGACTGGCGCTTCAATATCGAATCGATCGATCGATGGCGCCTTGAGCAGGACACATTCAAAGAGCTGTAGGATCGCAACGATCGGAGCTGGAATGACGGGGGGCCAGGGGGCGAGAAGAGGGGAGTCACGCAGAAAGGGCGTCCGCAAGGACGCCCGGCGTGGCTAATCTCAAGGCGGACAGCGTCGAGGAGCAAATATGCGTCTAACAATAATAGCGGGACTAATCATGGGCCTGTCGATGGCGGTCCAGTCGGCGCTCAGCGCCCACGCGCGGGCCAAAGTTGGTCACGCGGTGAAGGCAGTTGGTGTCCACGCAAAGGTGATCGCGCCGTGGTATATCGCGCTCGATAACAACGCGAGCATCAGGAAGAGCTGACAGCTCGGACCATCACACACTCCGAATCGCGCCCGTCGATGCTTCGTCCGCTGGTCCCACGAAATCGAAAGCCAGCCATCCCCGAAGCGGATCAACTCGGCTCACCTGCACCCGTATCGGCATCTGATTCGGCAGCGTCGGCGCGCCGTGCAAAGTCCCGCGCACCGCGAAATCCGCCAGCTCCGCGCTTTGTCCTTCGCGCGTAACGTACGCGAGGATCGGGCCGTCCTGCGCGTGACGCTCCAGATACCGGAGAATCCAGTAGCGCTTGGCGCGTCGTTCGAGCTCCCGGCCCGACGCTTCCGCATTCTCGGCGCCCGCGAGCACTGCTAGCAATTCATCGACATTGTAAATCGGCGCTTCATGGTCGTGATTCGCAAGCGCGCCCAGTAGTTGTCGCTGCAAGACTAGATCGGCGTAGCGGCGAATCGGCGAACTCAACTGCGCATAAAAATCGAGTCCGATTCCGGCGTGGTACTCCGGATGCAGCGACAGCCGCGGTCGCATCGACGCCATATCGCCGCCGCCAAGCTGCGGCTGCACGCGGTAAATGATCGGGATCCGATTCGTGGCGGCGTAGCGAGCGGCGACGAAATTGCTCAACACCATGAACTCCGCGACCAGCGTGCGGCCCGGCGACGCGTTGTCGAGCACGGTGATTTCCACATCGTCGCCGCGCACTCTCACCTTCGCCTCGCGCCGCTGCACGAGCACGGCGCCCGCGGTCCGGCGCCGCCGGCGAAGCTGAATCGCTGCCGCGTTCAGTCGCGCGACAGTCGCGGCGGTTTCATCGGCGATCGTTCCCGACTCGATGATGCGATCGACCTGGTCGTAGTCGAGCCGCCGCATGATTGGAATTCGCGCTGGACAAATGGAGGCATCGATTAACTCGCCGTCCGCCGACAACCGCACATCGGTGGTCATCACGGGGCGATCTTCGCCTTCAATCAAACTAGCAGCGCGGCACGAAATCGGATCGGGCAGCATCCTGATGGTCGTCTCGGGCAGGTAAACGGTGGTCGCGCGCGACGCCGCCTCCTGATCCATCGCGCCGCCCTTCGCGACGAAATCCGCGACCAGCGCGATATGCACGCGCACGCGGATGCCGCCGTCGGCGAGCGCTTCGCAACTAAGCGCGTCGTCGACCTCGACAGTATCTTCGTCATCGACGGTGACGGCGAAGCCGCCGTCGGAAATCGCGCGCGGGCCGGGAACCACTTCGGCCGCTTCTTTCATCGCGGCGTCGCTGAACTCGTTCTTGAGCCCGGCGATGAATGCGAAACGCGGTACGCGCGGCGGCGCGCCGAGGCGCTCGAGAATTTCGAACGCCGCTTCGGCGGGATCGACGTCGGGCGCCGCATGCGCGAGCATCGCGGTCATGTCGCGGCTGCGTGTGAACGGATTCTTCAGATAGCGCGTCAGCTCTTCGATGAGCGCGGACGCGTTCGTCTTCGTGCCGGACGGCGTCGCGGCGTCATTGAGGACGTCGCGCAGATTTTTCTGGATTTTGCGATAGTCGTTGCTCCGTGCGCGAATCTTGTCGTTCTGAATCCGCAGCCGTTCGACTTGGTCGGGCGTGCGCGGCACGAAGTCCATGTGGCGGCGGGTGAAGTAGGTGCGATCGTTGATCAGCGCCTCGAGCATCACGGAGGCGGCGGCGTTCGAGCGCGTGCCGAAGAACAATTCGGCGAGTTCTGCGGCGGAAGAGCTGCGGCCCTGTTCCTGCGCGACTTCCCATAACAACTGGAGATCGAGCTCGGCGGCCAGCTCGGCGCGCTCCCGTTCGAGCTCGGCCAGCACCGCGGCGACATTTTCGCGATCGGCGCGCACGATCAGGATGGCGCATCAGCACGAGATCGCGCGGGACCAGCCGTTCGTGTCCGGCGGAATCGATCACCGCGAGATGGCGTTCCTGTTCGCGCGTGACGAGCGCCGCCTTGAGCGGCCCTGATCGAGGTACTCGACGATAGTGCCGGCGTATTTGATCGGTGATGACACTACAGAATTCATTTTGACGACCGCCGCGACCTAAGACTATATGGAAGGGCGAACAATCGCCGGAAAGTGTATCGAGCGAGGCTGGCTTGAGCAGGAAAATACAGATCGACGTGCCCGACGAGCTCTTTGCGCAGCTCATGCGGGTTGCGGAGGCGATGGGGATTTCGAATCCCGAGGAGGCCGCGACGGTTGGGCTGGCCGAGTGGGTGTCGCGCCGCAAGTCCGATCTGGACGACCGGGATCCGAACGAAAAATACGTTGTCAACGAGGCGCTTGATGAACTTCTCGAAAAGAAAAAGTGACTTTTCAATTCTTTCAATGTCCGCCGCTGCGTTGAGTGTCGCCGCGCTGACGATTTTCGCGATGCCGAGCCTGACCAACTCGATCGCGCGCGCGTCGGGCGCGGGACTCGACGTGGAAGTTCCGTTCGAGATCAAGGCGCTCAAGGCGCCGGGACTGGTCGCGCCGTATTTCGTCCAGGACAACCACGGCGCGATGGTGGTGTCGGATCAGGCGGGTGGAGTTTACTCGGTCACCTTCGGCGGCAAAGTGACTGCGCTGGCGGACAAGACCAAGATCAGGAACCCGGCCGGAGTCGCGATTGGTCCGGCGGGATTTGGATCGTACGCGGGCAACGTATTCGTGCTCGCCGCGGCCGGCGGTATCAAGGGGCCGTGCGAGGTCGAACGAATCGACAAGTCGGGCGCGGTCAGCACATTCGCGAAACTGCCCGATGCGGCCGCGACCGAATGCCGCGACCTGGAATTCGGCGCCGGCGAGCTCGCCGTTCGCAGGCAAGCTCTACGCGGCAGTCAGCGGCAACGCGACGATTTATGCGATCGACTCGTCCGGCAAGGCGAGCGCATTCGGCACCTACAACAAGCCGGTCCCGTTCGAGCTGACGACGATTACATTTCCGCCATCGTACCGATTCGAAGGCGGCGGGCATGATGCTGGTCGGGATGCGCGCGAAGGGGAGTTTTGCGGCGAAGGTCGGCCGCATCAGCATCGTCGGCGCCGACGGCAAGATGAAGGACGAGGTTTACCTTGTCGGATTCATCCGGCCGTCGGGCTTCGAGTGGTCGCCGTCGACCTTCGGGTCATACGGTGACGAGTTGATGATCGCGGACACCGGCAAATTTGCCTCCGAGAACGACAACGAACGCGACGGCAACATCTATCGAGTCGATCGAAGGATCTCGCGCGGCCGTTCGCCTCGGGCCTGATGGATCCGACCGACCTGAAATTCATCGGCAACAAGGCGGTGATTTGCGATCCGGCCGAGAAGGGGAAAGGGCAGGGCGCGATCGTGATTATTTCGTCGCTGCTTTAGGCGGCGAGCTCAGTGCCAGGGTTCGCGGACGACTTCGTGTCGCCGGTCTCGCGATCGACCAGCAGCATCTCGACCTGGTTGTACGATCCCTTGGGAAAGAAGACGTAGCCGCTTACGGTGAAGTCCTTGCGCACTTCTTCGGGCTTGAGTGAGACGGCCTCGATCTGCTGATTGGCCTGCTGGTCGGCTTTCGACTGGCCTCTCGCGGCGCCGCTGAAAATGCCGTCCGCCGCTCCGAACGCGGTTCCTACCAACGCGCCGGCGCCCGGTGAACCAAAGCCCCACCATCCTGCTGAACGTCCCGCCGCACCCGCGATAGCGCCCGCCGCCGGCGCCGACCGCCGCGCCACCAACGCCGCTGATTGCGGCGCTCTTCACCGCGCCTTCGAGTTCCTTGGCGCTTCCGGCCTGGCGGGCGGCTTCACCGGGAGGAAGAGGAGCGACTCGCTCGCCGGCGTCGTTGAGTGCGAAGATCTGGCTGGGAATCACGGAGCGCGGCGCATCGGTGCCGTTGGCGACTGACACGTACACCGGCGTGACCTCGCCGACCGTCGGCGCGGCCGCAACGCTGACCGCCAACTGCCCTTGTTGCGGAGTGGCGACGACGTTTGGCGTATGTGCGATTGGTGGCGGTGCGACGGCGCATCCGGCGATTGCGATTGCCGCTGCGATTGCGAGTCGACATTTGATGCGCTTCATCTGGGCCATTCCCACGATTCCATTTCAGTCTTCGGCGCGACGCAAGTCTACACCCGCCCGCTCGCATCTATAGACGTGAAGGATGATCAAAGGTTTCAATGCTTTTCCGAGCGGCATCCGCCAATGCTAGGATTCACGTGATGAGCACGGGAGAAACCTCGGCGCGGCGTCCGAAAAACGCCATCGTGATACTGCTCGATAGTCTCAATCGCCACATGCTCGGCGCGTACGGCGGGCGCGAGTTCGACACGCCCAACCTCGACAGCCTTCGCGCGGCGCGCGGTTCGCTTCGATCGTCACTACTCGGGGTCGTTGCCATGCATCCCCGCCCGTCACGACATCCTGTGCGGCGCGATCGATTTTCTGTGGAAGCCGTGGGGATCGATCGAACTCTGGGAGCGGCCGATTACCGCCTATCTTCGCGCGGCCGGCGTCGTCACCAAGCTCGTGTCCGACCATCCGCACCTGTTCGAAGTCGGCGGCGAAAACTATCACACCGACTTCACCGCCTGGGACTACCAGCGCGGGCATGAGAGCGACCCGTGGCAGACGCGGCCGGACCCGAGCTGGATGGGTGCGCCGTCGTTCGCGCGCGGGCACACGCCGTATGACAACTCGCGCGGCTACTTTCGCGACGAGGCGGATTTTCCGGGACCGCGCACGATGGCTGCGGCGACGGATTGGCTCGAGCATTCGGCACGCAGCCACGATCGCTTCATGCTGTTCATCGACGAGTTCGATCCGCACGAGCCCTTCGATACGCCGGAGCCTTACGCCTCGATGTACGATTCGTCGTGGCAGGGTCCGCATATGATCTGGCCGCCGTACGTGCGCGGCGCTTTGGCCCGCGGCGTGCTCACGGCCGAACAGGCGCGCCAGATTCGTGCATGCTACGGCGCGAAGCTGACGATGATCGACGCGTGGCTCGGCAGGTTGCTCACGGCTATCGAGCGCGCCGGATTCTATGACGACACTGCCGTGATCGTATGCACCGATCACGGGCATTACCTCGGCGAAAAGGACATCTGGGGCAAGCCCGCCGTACCCATTTACGAGCCGCTCGGGCATACGCCGCTGTTGATCGCGATGCCAGGCGTCGCCGCAGGCAGTGTGGACGCGCTGACCACCAACGTCGATATTTGCGCGACGCTGGCGGATATTTTCGGCGTCGAGATGAAGCATCGGACGCACGGACGCTCGATGCTCCCGCTGATCACTGGTGAGACGCGCTCGATTCGCGACTGGGCGCTCGCTGGAGTGTGGGGACGCGAGGTTCACCTGATCGACGCCGACGCCAAGTACGCGCGCGCGCCGTCGGGCGACAACGCTCCGCTCAGCCTGTGGTCGAATCGATGGTCGACGATGCCGATACATCGCATGCCCGAGCTCCAGTTGCCGCCGCCGGACGATCGCGCCGTGCTGGATCGGATGCCGGGCGCGAGAATTCCAGTAATCCGCCAGCCGTTCCGCGCGGGCGACTTGCTGCCGTACTGGGCGATGGGCAACTTCAGCGGCAACCATCTGTACCGCATGCGCGATGATCCGAAGGAAGATGCGAACCTCGCGGGCGGTGCCGAAGAAAAGCGATCGGCGGAAAAACTCCGCGCCGCACTGGTCGAGATGGAAGCGCCCGCCGAACACTTCGAGCGCCTCGCACTCGCGTAACATTCCGCGGTTGATCAATCCTGGCGTAAGCAGAATGATTGGCGTGCGCCCACGCGCTCACAGGAGGATTGGCAATGGCAGCAAAAATTGTTGGCGGATGCATGTGTGGTGCGGTCCGCTACGAGTCCACGAGTGACGCAGCGATGCAGGCGAGTTGCTACTGTCGCGATTGCCAGCGCTCGACCGGCAGCGCGTTCGCGCCCGTCCTGCTCGTTCCGAAAGATGCGTTCAAGCTGACCAAGGGCGAGCTCAAGCACTACGAGGTGACGGGCGACAGCGGCAACAAGGTCAGCCGTGCATTCTGCGCCAACTGCGGCTCACCGATCATGAGCGTCCTGTCGGGGATGCCGTTTATCGCAATCAAAGCCAGCAGCCTCGACGACCCGAATCAGTTTCAGCCGACCGCGAGCATCTTCGTCGCCAGCGCGCCGAAGTGGGCGCCGCAATTCCCAGGAGTCCAAACTTTCGCGCGCAACCCGGGCTGACACTTCCGAACGTCACCGCAGAATCTGAAAGAGATTGCTGTAGTCGTCGGTCCAGAGCCTGACTCTTTGTTGCGAGTCCAGCGGCTTAAGCTTGGTGGTGAAGGCGGGTCGGCCCAGAATTGAATCGTTGCGAGCCAGGACTATCCAGTCGCTGGGTTTCACCAATGGCCCCGATAATTGATGCACTCGTCCCGACTTCAACCCAAAGTGCTCGGCTATAGCTTTAATCACCGGCTGAAGGTCGATGTAACGGTTAGTGACGTGGATCGCGATGACTCCGTCGGGCTGGAGTTCATCGAGGTAGGTCTGGAAAGCCCCGGCAGTCAGGAGATGAACCGGAATCGCGTCGCCGGCGAACGCGTCGAGCACCAGTACGTCGAATCTCTGCGGAGTGTTATTCGCCAGTTCGCGCTCCATCGACAAGCGCGCATCGCCCGGCACGATCGCGACCGTCGCGCGGGAATCACGCAGGTAGGTGAAGTATCCGTGAGGGTCGGTCGCGATTTCGGCGACGGCCGGATTGATTTCATAAAAGCGGATGTAATCGCCCGGCAATCCATAGGCGGCGATAGTGCCGACGCCGAGGCCAATCGCGCCGACACGGATTGAACGGCCGGCGGGATTGCGCGCGAACCGGCGCGGATGATTGAGCATGAGTAATCCGATTGCGCTCTCCGGGCCATAGTAGGTAGTCGGCTGGTATCTTTTGCCGGCGGCCGGATACTGTTCGCCATGTATGATCTGACCATGGCGCAGCATGTAGTAGTGGCCTTCAGGGCTCTGACTGTCGATCGTGTAGACAGCCAGGGTTCCATAGAAGTTGCGCGTAGCGATCAAAGCATTCGCGCGGTTTCCCCGATATTGACAATCAACGCGCCGCCTACCACCAGCAGTGCTATGACGGTGCACGCTTGAACGACACATCCGGGCCATCTATCAGCTAGCTGTGAATGCCGTCGAAAGGCCACCAACGACATTAGAGCTATGGCGGCGAATCCGGGAAGCATGCGAGGCAGTGCGCGATCAATTGCTCCGGCAGTGCCGGTGGCGCCAATCAGGGCCGGTAAGACGAGGGCGCCGGAGAATAGCGCTATCGCGACGGCCGGCCTGCGTTGATGAATCCAGGAAGACGGCTCTCGCATCAGCACAACCGCGAGCATGAGCAAGCTTATCCAGATTGCCAGATGAAATTCCCAATAGCCCGCAAATATCCGAGGCGCAATGACAACTACGAGGATTCCTCCTATCGCGCCGCCAACAGCAACCATCAGGTAGAACGATGTCAGATAGCACTCCTGCGGCTTTAGCCGGACCAGTTCGCCATGACAAACCATGCAGATCGCGAACAACAAAGCGGAGTACGTGACTATCTGAACGATGATCGATGCATCGGAACTGCAGAGAACTACCAGAGCTATGAAAACGGTAACCGCCAGCGCCGGATGAAACACGCCCCGTCGATACCATCGCTGATTATCGAAGCAGATGATGAATGACAGCAGGTAAAGACCTAATGGTAGCACCCAAAGAAACGGAATAGCGGCGACCTGCTGGCAGATTTGATTAGTTGTAGCCAGCAGCATCACGGACGGAACAGTCGCGAGTGCTATCCAAAGCATGCGAGTCGATCGAGCAGGATGCGTGATACTTGAATCATGGGATTTGGCCAGGACACCTGCATCGGATGTCGAGACGAGACTGAGGTATCGCGAGCACTGTGCTACGCCAATGGCGAATCCTATGAAGAGAAGCGACCAGACGATTGCTTGAGCCCTAAGGGTTAGAGCCGGTTCTACCGCAAATGGATACGTCACCAGCGCAAGCAACGAGCCAACGTTGGATAGCGCGTAAAGTCTGTAGGGTGAGGCCCCCTGATGCGATCGCGCGAACCACGCCTGTAGCAACGGCCCGGTTGTGGACAGGATAAAGAAGGGCAGTCCTATGCTGATCAGCAGCAGGCTGAAGATTCGAGCCACAGGGAAATCGGGACTGGCAGGCTTCCAATTTGGGCCCGGCGTGATCGGAGATTGCCACACCAGCGCGAGCGTCCCCATCAGGATAACGCATGCCGCAACGATCGCGAGGTGAACTATCACCTGGCGCCGAGGACTCAGGCGCGTGGCGACTAGATGCGAATACGTGTAGCCGGCGACCAGCATCAACTGAAAAAACAACATGCAGGTGATCCAGACGGCGGACGTACCTCCAAACCAGGGCAGGATGTACCGCGCCAATAATGGTTCAACCTGGAACAGTAGAAACGCGCCAGTGAAGATCGTGATGGCGTAGGTGAGCATCGACGGGCTTAGTCGCCTGCATGAGGCAAACCTCTGGGCCCATCTTCGGTGGAGCAATTATGCGGCCAGCTAGCGGTGACCTCCGCCACCCCAATGGCCACCTCCGCCCCAGTGCCCGCCGCCTCCATGACCACCGCCGCGGTGGCCACCACCACTGCCGCCGCCCCCATAGTAAGGCGGGACGGGAGCGAAGCCGCCGATCCAGATAAGCGGCGGAGGAAAAAAACCACCGTTCAGAGCGTTCAACGACGCCACTTGGTTATCGGACGATTCGGCGGCATATTGCGCGGCGTCGTTTTCATGCGTCAACGCCATTTGATAGCGATCGAAGTCGCTCTGATGCCCCTCATAAACGCACCCGCAAACGTCGGGGTCGTAGTACCAGTAGACTGATCCGGACTGCGCGGCGTAGCTGCGAATCTGATGCGGCGGCAGTTCCTCCGCCAGCCCGACTTTGTCGTCGGTGTCGAGCTTGATCGTTGTGAAGCCGGCGTCGGCCAGCATCGCCTCGGTTTTTCGAATGTTCTCGGGTTTCGAGGCTTCGTAGCTGCGGTACAGGCTGCATCCCGAAACGCTTAGCGCCAGGAGAACCGCGACGATGATTCGTTTGCATGACAAGCAAGGACGAGCATATACGCCGCGCGCGCCGGACAGAATGCGCAATTCGCTGGCCCCGTCCCATCTTCGCGCGCGCCGGTGTTTATGATTTAACAATTCTGCTCGAACGGACGCCGGGGTGGCGAAATGGCATACGCAGAGGACTTAAAATCCTCTGGAGCGAAAGCTCCGTGCGGGTTCGACCCCCGCCCCCGGCATCTCAATAATGAACTCACTCTCCGCCCTGGCTGATCGGCCAAGGATCAACCGAACGGGATTGAACCACAGTGTTCAGAGGAGCCGGTGGCTCGCTTGACTATAAGAATCAGTGCCAATAGAACAACGTTGTCGGCAGGTCGCATTTCTCGCGTCCAATTGAATCAGCGCATTCGATGAAAGGAAAAACGGGAATTTTGTTTCTTCCGTTGGTTGCGATCCTCCTGCTCGGGTCTTCATCGCTTGTCGCCGCCCAGACGGCTGGTCCATGTACTCGGTTCGCTGCCGGTAGCGTTGCGTACAACCCACCGGACCTGTTCGCCCATAACGGCGTCCTGAACGTAAGCCTGTCCTACAACACTGAGGTCGATGCGGACGGCCGCACTTTATACTGCTTCACGACGCCCGACGGCACTGAATCGCCGACACTCCACGTGCATCCGGGCGACCACCTGATCGTAAACGTCACCAACAATCTTTCGGCACCGGTTGCTTCCGGTACTTTACGGATGACCACGTCGGCACCGGACGTGTGCGGCTCGTCATCGATGGGCCCGGATTCCGTCAACATGCACTTTCATGGCACCAACACTTCGCCCGTATGCCATCAGGACGAAGTGATCCATACGCTGATCAATTCGGGAGAGACGTTTACCTACAACCTAAAGTTTCCCGACGACGAGCCGCCGGGACTCTACTGGTACCATCCGCATGTTCATGGAATCGCGGAGGCGGCGGTGCTCGGTGGAGCGTCCGGCGCGATCGTGGTAGATGGGCTCGCGAAAGTGCAGCCGGCAGTCGCGGGCCTCGCGCAGCGGATTTTTGTCATTCGCGATCAAAATGTGGCCGGCAAGCCGGCGCCCGGTGGTCCCAACGACGTGCCGTCATGGGATGTGACGTTGAATTACGTTCCGATTCCTTATCCCAATTACCCGCCCGCGATCGTCAATATCAAACCGGGCGAGAAGCAACTCTGGCGCGTCGTGAACGCATGCGCCGATACGCAACTGGATCTTCAACTTCAATACGATGGAAAGCCGCAGAAGCTCGAGGTGGTCGGCCTCGATGGCGTTCCCGTCGGATCCAGGACGGCACGCGGCAGGGCAAGCTGTTTAAGGCCACCGATGTGTTTATTCCGAGTGCGGGCCGCGCGGAATTTATCGTCACTGGTCCACCCAAATCTGTGAAGAACGCCACTTTTCTTACCCTCAACGTCGTAACCGGCCCGATCGGTGACTTCGATCCGCAGCGGCCGCTGGCAACGCTCAGGAATCCCAAGTCTGCTGATGATGAGGTGCCGCAAGCCGAGGCGCAGCCGCTAAAAATCCCGGCGGCGTCGGGCACGCCGGGACCGCAACGTTTCGAGGGGCTGGCGGATGCGAAAGTAACCGCCAAACGCACGCTATATTTTTCCGAGGAGATTTTCGACCAACGCGATCCTACCTTCTGGCTCAACACGAATTTTTTCATCACCGTCGTCGGGGCGACCCCGCAAATATTCAACCCCGATAACCCTCCCGCCATCACGACGACGCAAGGCTCGGTCGAAGACTGGACCATCCAGAACACGAGCGCGGAAGTGCATGAATTTCACATACACCAGATTCACTTCCTGCTGCTCGCGACAAATGGCGTGCCGGTACCCAAGGAGCAACAGCAGCTCCGCGATATGGTTCAAGTCCCTTACTACTCGGGAACTGGTCCCTATCCGAGTGTAACGGTGCGGATGGATTTTCGCGGCCCGGACATCGGCGACTTCGTCTATCATTGCCACATCCTGGCGCATGAAGACGGCGGCATGATGGCGATCATACGGGTTCTGCCGCGCGATACGGGATGGTTCGGCCCGTACGGAAAATTCCGGACGATGCTGGCTTCGCTTCGCTGGCCGCGTGCCGACAAGACCGTGGCCTGGTGCGAGCGTGGCCGATCCGTCGAGCGGAGAGCGGATCGTGGGCTCGATGCGGCCGGGGAAACGCGTGCGATCCCGATCGCCAGTCTGATGTTCCTGCTGCTGGCCGGCGCAGTCTTCTGGCGTCGCGCGCCATAGATCCATTTAGAGGTAGCGCGATTCGGATTTACATATTTTTTGGTGCGGTTGTTCTCGCGACGATCACCGCCGTCGCCATCGCCGTGTCGCACGCACAAATTGCCTCGGCGCCGTGGCCGATGTTCCATCATGATATCGCGCATACCGGCCTGAGCCCGGCTGACACCAGCGCCAATCCCGGCATGCAGAAATGGGCGTTCGCCACCGGCAGTATTGTGTACTCGTCGCCGACGATTGGACCCGGCGGAACTATCTACTTCGGTTCCAATGACGGCAACGTCTATGCCGTGAACCCCGACGGCAGTATGAAATGGTCGTTCGCAACTCTCGGTGACGTTTCAACTTCACCGGCCATCGGCCTTGACGGAACCGTTTACGTCGCCTCCCAGGACTCCAACCTCTACGCGCTGAGCGCGACCGGCACGAAGATCTGGTCATTCAAAGCCGGAGGCGCTTTGGCCTCTTCGCCGGCGATCGGCACCGACGGCACGATTTACGTCGGCGCTGATGAT
This sequence comes from uncultured delta proteobacterium, assembly GCA_963721485.1. Taxonomy (GTDB): domain Bacteria; phylum Desulfobacterota; class Binatia; order Binatales; family Binataceae; genus Binatus. The sequence goes on from CAVRJV010000001.1 coordinate 204,720, forward strand.
GACAATCTTTACGCCGTCTCTCCCGCCGGCACGAAAAAATGGGCATTCACAGCGGGCAGCTTGATTACCTCGTCACCGGCGATCGGCACCGACGGCACCATCTACGTCGGATCGCTTGACCACAACTTTTACGCGGTAACCCCTGCGGGCAAGCAGAAGTGGATGTTCGCGACCGGCGCGATCGTGGAATCCTCGCCGACCATCGGCGCCGACGGTACGATTTACTTCGGCTCGTACGATGAGAATCTTTACGCGCTGAATCCCAACGGCACGCTAAAATGGGCTTTTGATGCCGGCAGCGGCATCGAATCCTCGCCGGCTATCGGCGGCGACGGGACGATCTACTTCGACACGGTCGACAGCGGCGATTTTCTTTACGCATTAACCGACGGCGGACAAGGAGTTGTTACGGAGAAGTGGACATTCAAAGCCGGCGAGGATGTCGAGTCGTCGCCGGCGGTCGGCGCGGATGGCACGATTTACTTCGGCGATGACGACCGCAACTTCTACGCGATAAATTCCGACGGCACCATGAAGTGGACGTTCCCGACGAGCGCGTTCGTCTATTCCTCACCGGCAATCGGCGCGGATGGGACAATCTACGTCGGCTCCGAGAACGACAACCTCTATGCGCTTGGCGTCCCCAGTCCGACCCCGACAGCAACGACCAGCGCTACCGCGACGCCGACGCCGGTGCCGGTAACGCTAGGGGTCAAGCCCAAGGCGCTCAAGTTTCCGAAGACCGATGTCGGTGCCTCGAGCAAACCGAAAACGGTTAAGCTGTCAAACCCCAAGAGCAGCGCGAAGCATCCCGGGGATCCGGTACTGATTCAGATGATTTCCGATACGGGAGTGTTCGCGCAGACCAACACCTGTCCTGCGACCCTAGCGGCAGGCGCGAGTTGTTCTATCTCCGTGAGGTTCACTCCGGGCATCGCCGGCAAGCAGACCGGAACGCTGACGATTACCGACAACGCGAACGGCACTCCGCAGACGGTACAGCTCAGCGGCACGGGGAAATAGCGGAACGCCCGATCGACACTCGCAACCTGCAAGCCGTCTTGGACCTGGCGGATCAGTTCGTGCCGAAGCCGACGACGTTCGATGCGGACGCCCTCGGCGCGGTCGAGCAGTTGGGAATAGACACTGCGGCCGAATGGCCGAAGAAACGGATGCGGCTGCCTGCGAGCAACGAAGATCCGGCCGGTCTCGGTCTTCCGCGCGAACCGCAGAAGTTCGTCGACCACGTCTGAGGATTTGAGCCAGACGATCTTCGCACCGAAATAGCTTGCGAGGATAACATCGTCGAGCGCGTCAGCCTGTACCTTTCCAAATCGAGTGCGCGGCGAATCGAGCAGGACCGCGTAGAACGCTCCGCCACTTTCGCGCGCCGCGAGCTGGGCCTTGCGCAGCAGGTCGGCGTTGCAAGAGCTGCGCGGAGTCATACAAGCGATGACGGCAGTCTTTTGCGATTCGGCCGGAGTCCAAGCTGGAGCTCGCGACGATTTTCCTGATCGTTCGCGATTAGTCCACGACTCCGCTGAGAACGCTGCAATGCGGTGACGGTAGCCATACCAAGGCCAGTCAGCATCAAGCGTGCCCGCCAGGAACTCTATGCTGTCGAAGGGTTTCCTCGGCGCCTGACGCCGCGACCTTTCAAATCGCCGCATCGGTTCTTTTCAATTTGTAATGATCTCGGGCGTGGCCAGATCCGGCGCAGCTTCGTTTCAACAGAATTTGCCGGAAAATCAAGGGGTTTAAGGCGAGAGAACACGGCTGATTGGGCCATCTTGCATTGGCATGATAAATGCGCTCAACTTTAGATATGAACGCGCACGGGGAATGACGAGCAATTTTGCAGCGTTCAAAGAAGGTTTAGACTGCTATGTTAGTTCAAACGAAGGAACCTTGGGAGTTTGCAGACCGAAATGCCGCTGGAAAGTCCTCGCCGAGACAGTTCCAAGGCTCGGAGGGACGGCGGCGTCTGATCGACGCACTTATCGCCCAGCCGTTGATCCGCGATCAGGATCTGGCGGTTGCCGCCGCCCTGCATATGAACCTGGAAGAGATACCCGAGGGCGCAACACTCATCGAGCAGGGCGCGTCGGACACTGACCTCTTCCTGATTCTCGAGGGCGCGGTTTCGATTGTGATCGATGGGCGCATCGCGGCCCGCAAACAAGCCGGCGAGCATGTCGGAGAAATGGCCGTGGTCGATCCAGGTGCGCCTCGATCGGCTTCGGCCATCGCGACCTGCGATTCGATCGTCGGGCGAATTTCGGAAAGCGATTTTTCGGCGCTGGCCGATCGGTATCCCAGGTTGTGGCGGCGAATCGCGCTCGAACTGGCGAGCCGGCTGCGCAACGTGAACGGCGCCGGTAGCTCGCGGGAAAAGACGGGACACGCGGCTTAGCCCGACCTCAGTCCGGCTTATCGATTCTTGAGCGCCTCGAGTTCCTCGAGCGTGCGCGGCCAATCCTCGTGCATCAGGCGCGACAGGGCGCGGTCCGCGAGCAGGCGGCCTCCGGTCTGGCATTTCGCACAGTAGTTGGTCTCGTTGCTCGCATAGCGGATGCGCTGGACCTTGGCGCCGCATCGAGGGCATGGCAGGCCATAGCGTCCGTGCACCGCCATCTCGGGACGGAACGCGGTGACCTTCTCGGGAAATTCGCCGGCCGCTTCGGCGCGCAGGCGATCGGTCCATTCGAGCAGCGTCGCGCGGGTCGCGTCGTACAGCCGCGCGATTTCGTCGGCGTGCAGTTTCTGCGTCATCGCGATTGGCGAGAGTTGTGCGCGATGCAGAATCTCGTCGGAGTAGGCGTTGCCGATACCGCTGAAGATGTGCGGGTCGGTCAGCGAGCGCTTGAGCGTATGATTGGACGCGCGCAGCACCGCGCTGAACGCGTCGAGGCTCGCGTCGAGCGGCTCGATACCGCCGGCATTCAACGATGCGAGTCCCGCTTCACCCTGGACGACGCGAAGGGCCGCGCGGCGCTGCGTGCCCGCTTCGGTCAGCCACAGCCATCCGTTGTCGAACTCGAAGGCGACCAGGATATTTCGGCTGCCGAGCTTGGGCGCGGAAGTCTTCCAATGCAGCCGGCCCGCGATCATGAGATGCAATCACGAGCCACAGGTCGCCCTCGACGCCGATCGCGATCTGTTTACCGACGCGCCGCACTTCACGAACCGTTCGGCCAATCGTGGCGCTTACGGGAGGGGTGGTGGAGCGCAGCAGGAACACCGACTTGACCGTCGCGCGGAGGAGTTTGTGGCCGACGACGCGCGAGCGGATCGCCTCCACATAAACGCTGATATCAGGTAGTTCCGGCATGAGTGTTTTCGCGCGCCGTGTTAGATTTAGCGCGAATCACCGCCTGAGAGGATGCGTCCATGAACTACTTTCTGGCAAAGACCGAGCCGAGCACTTACTCGATCGACGACCTCGAGCGCGACCGGCGCACCAGCTGGGACGGCGTGACCAATCCGCAAGCGGTCCGCGCTATCCGCGAGATGCAACCCGGCGACATCGTATTCATCTATCATAGCGGCGGAGTTTCGAGCGTGGTGGGGATGGCGGCGGTGAAGTCGGCGCCGCGCGACGATCCGAAGAATCCGAAGTCGGCGGTGGTCGAGCTGGAATTCGCGGGACGGATCGAGCCGCCGGTGACGCTGGCGGAGGTCAAGCAATCGGGAAAGTTCAACGACTGGGCGCTGGTGCGTCAAGGCCGCTTGTCGACGATGGCGGTGCCGGAAAAATTCGTGGCGTGGATCCGCGCACGAAATCCGAAGGTGAAGATCTAGACGAACGGTTTCGGGCTGACGAGAAAGAGGCGTGCGGGATGCGTCGGCTTTGATGAAGAAAATTTACCGCTAACGGGGGGAGAACGGTAGCGGTAGAGATGATTTCACCGGGGAGCCAGCGGCCCATCCCGCACAATTATGGTTTAGTCGTCACGCTTGATTATCGCCATGCGCGGTGCGTTCCAGGGAGAACGAATAAGGCACCTTGTCCGCCCGTCCGGACTTTATTTGGTCGAGTTGGAGTTCGCGGGGCGGATTCGAGTCGCCGGTGACGTTGGCGGAGGTCAAGCAATCGGGAAAATTCAACGATTGGCTTCCTAGCCCAGGCGGACCTCAATCAGGCGGTCGGTGGCTCGCCGGTGTTAACCGCCAATTGGGCGGCGAAGGCTCGCTTGTAGGCGGGACGGGATTCGGCGCGGGCGACATAGGACGCAAGGTTCGGATATTCGTTCAGAAGGCCCGATGATTTCAGCCGGAGCAGCACTGACACTATCATCAGGTCGCCTGAGCTGAACGCACCATCGAGCCAGTCGGCATCGCCGAGACGAACGGAAAGTTGGCCGAGCCGGTCGCGGACGCGAGCTTCGACCAGAGGCAGGCGCTCTTTACTCCAGGGCTTACCGCCTTCCAGCAGCCTGGCGTTTGAGAGTTCAAGGATGGGTGGCTCGACCGTGTTGAGCGCGGCAAACATCCAGGTGATTGTGCGCGCCCGCGCGTTGGCATCGTCCGGCAGCAGGCCCGCATTGTGCTCGGCGATATGGAACACGATCGCGCCGGTCTCGAACAGCACGAGATCGCCTTCCTCGTAGGTCGGAATCTGGCCGAAAGGATGAAGAGCGAGATGCGCGGGTTCCTTCATCGCACGGAACGAGACAAGGCGAACCTCGTAGGGTTGGCCCACTTCTTCAAGCGCCCAGCGAACTCGCGCATCACGCGCCAGTCCCATTCCGCCATCGGGTGAACGTTCAAAGGCGGTGATGGTGATGGTCATCGTGAGCCCTAGGCGACCGTTTTATCGGCGGCTGCGGGCGGTGTCAGCCCAAGAGTCTCGGCGATCTTTGTGGCGATCCAATCTGCTTCGATGGGATCTCTGATTCCGTCGCCGAAATTTAGTTTTTGACCGTTTCCGTAATGGAGCTGGAGTCGGCGATATACCGTGGTGCCTGCGGTCATGCCCGCGATCGAGCGAACGTCGAGCACCTCGGCGACAGGAACTCGACGGGTCGATACCGGTATTCCGAGAAGGCGCCGCGTTACCTGCAAGCGGCCGTCGCCGATGAGCACGGTGGTGGTGCCGAACATCAGCGAGATGACCCAGACAACGATGAGCGCATCGAAGACGGGCCACATGATTCTGAAGAGGATCGGCGCGTGCTGGTTGAAGAGCAGCCAGGTAATGCACAACCAGAGAGCGAGGAACGCCAGCAGTCCAACTGTTATCGACGGATTGCGGAACGCGCCAAAGTGGATTTCGGTTTGGCCGTTGGTGCGGAGGCCGAAGCGGATGGCCGAGCCTTGCGGGCGAAACTCGCTGACGCGCTGGGTCCGGCGCGTGCGGAGGTCGACGGCGTCGGCGGCCGTCGCCGTGGTGCCGTCGAGCTGAAAGATCGGCACTTCGAAGCTCGATTTGTAGCTGACGACGCCGCCCGGCGATTTCGCGTAGAGCCGCCAATCGATTCGATCTCGGAAGTTGGTATCGTCAGTCGGTTTGCAATCGGGCGGAATGAGGAACGCGACCGGGATCGAGCCGTCGCCGGCGGCCGTCACCTGCGCTTCATCGCTCCACAACGGCGTCGCGGTGCTGCTGTTGCCGGACGATACGTAGCTGACGCAAACCAGCTTGAGATCGACCGGGCGCATCGGTTCGAAACCGCGGCCGACGTAGATGGTTCCTTCGAGCGTGCCGGCGATTGTTCCCGGCACCGATTTCATCACGAAGCGCGAATCGCCGTACGCATTCCACCTGAGGAGCAGATGTACCGCCCACGTGATCAGCGCGAATCCGATTAGCGGAAAGATTGCGAGCCCGGCGAATTTTGGATCGTCACGCAGGTCGTGGGCGAGCAGAGCGGGCACGGCGGTGGACATCGCGATGGCATTCCAGAGGAGCGCGAGCGCGCAGACTGCAATCGCGACCGGCTTCGCGCTCGAGTGGATCTCGCCCGCGGCCCACTCGGCGCGCCATAGCCACGGTTCCTCTGGATGCGCCCGTTTCAGATCCACTCTTGTCGGTTTCCCCTATGGCGACAAAAATCGACCGCAATCCTATCATCGGCGCATCGGTGGGTCTGTACGGGATCAGGGCGCGATGCCGCAGCGACTCGACTGAAAAAAAAACGGGAGCGGTCATAACGACCGCTCCCGCTGAACATAACTCCGAACTAACTATCGGTGATGACTACGGAGTAGTCTTGGCGGGCTTCTCCGCGTTGAACTTCAACGTTAATTCCGCCACGCCTGCCGCGACGTTCAAGCCGTTCTGACCTTCGATCGAGACCGGCTGCAATGCGATCGAGCTTTTGAAGCCTCCGACCAGCACGTTCGCGCCGGCGCCGACTCCGACCGCTGCGCTCGCAGTCGCTCCGCCGTAGTGACCGGTAAGCGCACCCTGGCCGAGGTTGGTGGTCGGGGCCATAACTGCCCACAGGATTACGCCCGACTGCAGGTACCCGATATCAGCGCCGAACTTGGTGATCGAGCCGGTGTAGTACTCGGTGTATCCGGGCTGCAGCGCATAGGCGCACTGTAGCTTGCGTGAAGATCCGAAAATAAATCCCCATCCAGCCGCGACGTGACAGGTCAGGTATCCTGCGCGGACTGCCGCCCCTCCGCCTGATGCAGCCGGCGCCGGTGCAGGCGCCGCGCCCTGGGCGCGTGCCGATGGCGCACTCGCGGCAAGTGCCACCGCCAACCCCAGTGCGATTACCGTTCCTCGTAGTTTCGAATTCATTGTGTCCTCCGTTCTGATGCCGAGGCTTTCCATTTCGACTGGCGGATCCCAGCGAAAAGTTCCTCACGTTTAGGTATCCAGTCGAGCATGCAAACTCGCACTTTGCTTGGCAAAATGCAATACAAGCCTTTTGCGTCCGGAGCGCCGAGTAGCTATTCACTTGACTATAAACTCCCAATGCAGCACCATCCTGCGGACCTCATTCACGCTAAGACTTCAGGAGAACTGACTAATGAGCCTCAAGAATATCGTCGCAAGTTTCACCGCCGCTTCGCTCGTGATCTGCACGCTTGGCCTGAGCGGGCCGGCGTTTGCGCAGACTTCGCAGAAGCAGCTTGATATCGCCGCCGCCCGCGCGCAGCGCAAGGCAACGGTCGGCGCTAACATGAATCTTACCTCGGATGAAGCAGCTAAGTTCTGGCCGGTCTACGACGCTTACGAAAAGGCCATGGACTCCGTCGAGGATCGCCACGTAAGAGAGCTCAAGGAATTCGCCGCCAAGTACAATAATCTCACAGACGAAGACGCCAAGAGGAAGCTCGACGAAGTGATTGCGATCCAGCAGGCACGCCTCGACGTGCAGAAGGAATACATTCCGCAGTTCCGCGCCGTTATCTCGCAGGTGAAAGTGACGCGGTTCTATCAGATCGACAACAAGATCCAGGCGCTGATCCAGTGCGACATCGCGCAGTTGGTGCCGCTTGCGCAGACGCCGGGCGAGGCCGCTTCACAGTAGACAGCGGCCGGTAGCGGCTCTGTGCGGCAGAATCGGTCAATGCCGGCATCGACGGTGATTCCCGTTCTGGGTTATCCGGACGTTGGCAAGGCGGTCGACTGGCTCCGCGATACCTTCGGCTTCAGCTTGCGCATTCGAATCGCGAATCATCGAGCGCAGCTGAATGTCGGCGACGGTGCCGTAGTCGTAGCTCAACGAAGCGGACCCGACGGCGGAGATTCGGTGATGGTGCGGGTCGACGACGTTGATAGTCATCACGCGCGCGCTCTTCGGCGTGGTGCTCACGTGCTCGAGGCGCCGGCGGACTATCCTTTCGGCGAGCGTCAATACTCAGTCGAGGATTTCGCCGGCCATCGATGGACCTTCTCGCAGTCGATCGCTGATGTGGACCCCAAAGATTGGGGCGGAACGACGAGCTAGCTGCGCAATTACTTCTTGCCGACGCGCGCGATCGCTTCGAGGATCAACTTTTCCGCCGCCACTCGATCTACCCAGTCACCGATCTTCACCCACTTGCCCTTCTCGAGATCCTTGTAGTGGCGGAAGAAGTGGTCGATCTGGTCGAGCATGATCTGTGGCAGGTCGGTGTAGTTGGTGATTCCGTCGAAATAAGGATTCAGCTCGTCGACCGGCACTGCCAGAATCTTCTCGTCGATGCCGTTCTCGTCCTCCATCAGCAGCGCGCCGACCGGACGGCATCTGATGACCGCAGCGGGCGCGACCGGCACCTGCGACAGCGCGAGCACGTCGCACGGGTCGCCGTCTTCGGACAGCGTGTTCGGGATAAACCCGTAGTTGGCCGGATAGTACATCGCGGTATGCAGAAACCGATTCACGAACAGCGCGCCCGAGGCCTTGTCGAGCTCGTACTTCACCGGTATTCCGCCCTGGGGGATTTCGATCAGCACGTTGATGTCGTCGGGCGGATTGCGGCCGGGCGGAATTTTCGTGACATCCATGGCGATGAGTAGAGCACGCGATCGCAACTGAGGCCATCGCGAGATTGTGCATTGCCTTTGTACCGCCATCGACATAGATACGGATCGAGCGGGACTCAAGCGAAATTCCCGTCGTAGCTTTTCCGGGTTGCGTGCCCGCACCCTCAGCGCTGGGAGGTGATATATGAACCGCGCGCTACCAATCACATTAGCGATTGCCATGTTGATCGCTGGTGCCGCACCGGTCATGGCTGACGCGTCGGAATCACCAACCGCCGCAGGAGTCCGGCCCGGCGACGTCATCACCCCGGAGAATGCCGGCAAAGTCGCCAGCCTCGTCAGTCCCGGCAACTACGTGCTGGTGCGCCAGGGTATGGAGATGAAGATAGTTCCGACCAGAGACTACAACTGGCCGGCACCCTACCGGGTCTCCACTGAGCAAAATTCCTCGCAGGCGGGGCTGGCCCCCGACGGTCAATTGACCAACTATCAGGCTGGGCTTCCGTTCCCGATGCTTGATGCGAACGATCCCAATATCGCGCAGAAGATCATGTGGAACTTCCAGTTCGGCCCGGCCTATAGCGACGATCTCGACTCGCGGGACACCGAGATCCAGAACTTCACGCCGCGCGGTGGCAGTCCTTTCGCGGTCTATCCGATCGGCCATCTCGCCGTCTATCGGAATATCGGGCGCGAGGAGGTAGCGCCGGCGCCCACCGACCACGACGGCGATACGGGAATCATGGAGCGTATGGCGCTCGGGCCGATCATTGTGCCGATCGAGCCGCCCTTCTGGCAGAACCCGTGGGCCTACATGGTGCGCTACAGATACTCGAGCCCCCGCCGGTCGGACCTCATATGGTCGGATTTGTCGGTGCCGACTCATTGGTACGGGCAGTTTTCGGGGATAGCAAATACGGATTACCTGCTCGGCAACGCGTTCTTCGGCAACCTGGATCTGGATTCGCTGTTCGGCTTTGCCGGCAGGTTCCAGGATTTTGATTTCAAGTTCCTGGGCGAGAAGACGATGCTGGCGGTGGTGCATGCGAAGTCGCTTCCCGCCCGGGCGTGCGCGGCCGACGGCGGCCGCACGATATGTCCGGAGGATTGGGAGCTGCGCCATGTGTACGTGGTCGAGGCTGACGCGCGCAGGCCGGGCCGATTTGCCGACATTCCCGCGATCGCAAAACGGATTCTGTATATCGATTCGCAGGGATGGTTTATCACTGCGTCGGACCAGTACGACCACGACGGCAAGCTCTGGAAGACGCTCGCCATTTTCAACACGGTGCGCGACCGGGAATATCCCGACTCGAAAATTGCCGTCTACTCGTTCGAGCGGCTGTTTCAGACGGCGCTCGTCGACGAAGACGTCCAAAGCGGTTACTCGACGATTTTCTATACGCCCAGCCCCGAGCGGCCGGAGCATGATACGTGGTTCATCAACCAGGGAATTATCTCGCAGCGCTGGATCGTCCCCCAACGCTTCTCGACTCACCGGGAATATTTCTATTGAGACTGCGCCCGCCGACGGATGCTTTGTCGCGTTGCCGACGCGCGTGGTAGTCTCGCGGCTGGGAAATAATTAGCTAACGCGAGCCGCGGCGGAGCGCATCACATGGTAAAGATCGAGCGCGAAATTCCTATCCAGATCGATCCCGGCGAGAATCCGTTTCTCAAGGGAATCTATGCGCCGATCGCCACTGAGATCACCGCCGACGATTTGACCGTCATCGGCGAGATTCCGCGCGACCTTGACGGCGCCTACCTGCGCAACGGGCCGAATCCGATCTTTCAGCCGCGCGGGCGGTACCATTGGTTCGATGGCGACGGCATGGTGCATGGCATCGAGTTCCGCGATGGCAAGGCGACGTATCGCAATCGATGGATTCGTACCGAGGCTTTTGCGGGCGAGCAGGAGGCGCAGCGCTCGATATGGCCGGGGCTGATGGACCGTCCCGATCCCAGCGTGCCGCGTGGCGCCGGATCCGATGGATGGCTCAAGGACTCCGCCAACACCGACTTGGTATTTCACAACGGCTACGCGCTCGCGCTCTGGTATCAATGCGGGCTGCCTTACAAGATCGATCCGCGCACGCTGGAGACCGCGGGAGTAGAACGCTTCGGCGGCAAGCTCGAACGCGCAGTATCAGCGCACGCCAAGGTCGATCCTGTGAGCGGCGAGCTGCTGTTCTTTGACTACGCGACGAAGCCGCCGTACATGACATACAACGTCGTCTCGGCGCGCGGCGAACTGACTCATCATGAGCCGATCGATCTTCCCGGCTCGCGCCTGCCGCATGACATGGCGTTCAGCGAGCACTACTCGTTGCTGATGGACCTGCCGCTGTTCTGGGATCCGCAACTGCTCGAGCGCAAAGTGCACAAGGTCACTTACTATCCTGAGATGCCGAGCCGGTTTGGAATTCTTCCGCGCTACGGGACCAACGCCGATGTGAAATGGTTCGAGGCGTCGCCCTGCTACATCTATCACGTGGTCAATGCGTGGGAGGACGGCGACGAATTCGTGATGGAAGCGTGCCGCGTGATCCAGGCCGAGCCGGGCGCGAAGCGGGGCGAGGGCGAGCTCGCGCGGATGCGCGCGTTCCTGCGGCTCGAGGCTCAACTGTACCGGTGGCGATTCAATCTCAGAACTGGCGCGCTGACTGAAGAGCAGCTCGACGACGAGAAGACCGAGTGGCCGACGATCAACCGACACATGATGGGTCGCAAATCGCGCTACGCCTACAACTCGTACGTTCCGCACTACGAGGGACTGGTGAAGTACGACACCATGCGCGGCACGTCCGAAAAGTTTCTCTTTGGCGCGGGACGCACGTCGAATGAAGCACCGTTTGCGCCGCGCGTCGGCGCGCGCGACGAGGACGACGGCTACGTCGTGACGTTCGTCGCGGATTCCAACGCGATGAGCTCAAGCGAGGTCGTCATAATCGACGCGAAGAATTTCGCCGCCGGCCCAGTCGCGCGCGTGAAGATCCCGCAGCGCGTGCCGGTCGGCTTCCACTCGACGTGGATTCCCGGCGATCAGATGCGGTCCGGCTATTGATTCGGCGAAGCGCCGGTCGCTTTCGAGTTCACCGTGTTCACCTGGACTCGATGTGGCTGTGGGTCGTCCGGAGCGATCGTGTGAATGTCGCCGCTGAGTAGCTTCACACGGCCCGCCAAAGTCTGCCCATTCACAGTACCGAGGTCCTGGATCGCCACGCTCGTGCCGCCGCTGAGCGCGATCGAGCTGCCGTCGCTGAACACCAACGTCGCCGACGCGCTCGGCGGCGTCGTCACAGTGTCGTGAACCATCACCGGCGTTCCTTGCTGCGCCGGGAGCGTAGCGCCGCCGCGCTGAATCTGCGCACTCCCGCTTAGCTGGGTCACCGAGCCGACACTTTCGTCGGCGCGTGCCGCTGAGGCCGCCGCGGTGAGCAGTCCGATCATCGCGGCCCCCAGGATGAACGCGATTGATCGGTTGGCGATTCTTCGCGCATGCACACCTGACTCGACTTTTTTCATATGGATCCCCCGGATTCTCGTCTCGTAAAACTTCACGCGTCACTACATACCATCGGTAAAAGCTCGCACGCTATAAATGCCAAAATACCCCTCTGGCGTTAGCGAAGCGAAAGCGCCAGAATCCGCCTCTACTGATTGTTCGAATTTTGCTACAAGGATAAGGATGCTCGAATGAGTCTAATGAGCTGCCTCCGTATGCGGATTCGTGAATCGTCCAACGGACAGACGATGGCCGAGTATGCGCTCATTCTGCTCGCCGTCGCACTGGTTGCACTCGTTAGCTATCAGACCTTCGGCACGACGATTAGTACCAACGTCACGGTGATCAATCCGCTGCTGTAGACTTTCGCACCGCCGCCTCGGTTTAGTCTTTCCCACCGGCTGGGCCAATGAGGCCGCGTTGAAACCGCGTTCGCGGGCCGATACCGTGATAGCCGGGGCGCCGAAACGACGGGTGTGACCGGAAGACGGAAATCGATTTTCGCAGCCGTGATAGTTGGCGGCATGATCGCGCTGGCGGCGGGATGTATGCAGACGCAGGAGGTCGATCAGACCGCGCCGCCGTATGCGTCGATCTCCGATGAGGCGCGCGAGCCTCCGCCCATACGGACGCCCGACTCGCCCGATAGTGATTCCGGTGGCGTGATGAGCGCGATAGGATCCGCACTCATGGTTCCGGTGCATCTGATTTTTTGGTGAGGCGCTCGAACGCGCCGCACCGGGGCGCCAGCGTATCCGCACGTGAACACGCCAACCTTTATCAGTCTCGAGACTCCGCGCCTGATACTGAGACGGTTTCGTGCTTCGGACCTCGCGAGTTTCATGGCTTATCGCAACGATCGCGAGGTCGCGCGCTACCAGTCATGGGAGTCGATCTCGCGCGCCGAAGCGGTGCGGTTCATCGCACAGCAGAGCCACCACCGCCCGGGCATCCCGGGTAAATGGTTCCAATTTGCCGCCGAGGTCAAAGCCGGCGGCGCGCTGGCTGGCGATTGCGCGCTGCTGGTCATCAGGACGATGCCGCGAATCGGCGAACTCGGCTACACCTTCGCGCGCGCATACCAGCACAGCGGGCTGGCGACGGAGGCCGCTCGCGCCGTGATTGATTTCGCTTTCGACGCGCTCGCGCTGAATCGCGTTATCGCGACGACCGATTGCCGCAACGCGCCGTCGGTCGCGCTGATGGAGCGGCTCGGAATGAAACGCGAAGGGCACTACATCCACAATGCGTGGTTCAAGGGCGAGTGGTGCGACGAGTATCAGTACGTCATGATGCGCGAAGAGTGGCCGCGCAAGCCAGCCGCAGAACCGCTCTGACAAATGGAATCAGGCCGCTCGAGCGTGAACGATCGCGCCGCCGAGCTCGCCTTGCACGATCGCGCTGCGGAGGCCCGAGTACATCGAGAGCACGAAGTTGTACGAATCGGCGCCGCCGATCCATTCGATCTCGTTTTGCTTGAGCCGGATTCGATCGACGAAGGCCGCGTACCATCGCGCGTAGTCGGAGCTTAGATCCTCGACGCAGCCGGGCTCCCATCCAGTTTCGCGCAGCATCGTCGCAATCTCCGGCAGTCGAATCGCGCGCGGCATGAGAGCCGGCGCCTGTATCCCGGATGATTTCGGACCGACTGTGTAGTCGAAGATAACGAGCTGCGTTGCGGGTTTGGCGACCGTCCGCAACTCCGCAAGAGCCTCGCGCTGGCTGTCGAACGCATAGAACGCGTTGAGCATATAGATGACGTCGAATTCGCGGGTGACGGTGCGCGGGACATCGAGCACGTCGCAAGCGTGGAAGGCAACGTCGCGATAGGTGGCGCGCGCATAGTCGATCGAGTCGTTGTCGCGATCGATTCCTTCGACATGACCCCAGCCTTTGCGGCGCAAGTAGTCGGCGCTGCCGCCGCGGCCGCATCCGACATCGAGCATCCACTGCCCCGGATTTTTGGGTACCGTGCGGAAACTGCGCTCGATAGCCTCTTCCTCACCGGCGTGCGCGTAGTCGCCGTCGCGAATCAGCGCGAGGATACGCTTGCCCTCGAAGGAGTTCATGTTCATCGGCGACGGGGTCATGAGCGAACTATATCAGCCTTTGCGAAACATGAAGCCCAGCTGTCGCAGTCACTATTTTGTTCGGCGCAGCAGCATCGGCGTTGCCTGGCGCGGGCCGCGAGCCGATCTAACTAGGTCAGCAGTTTTTGGTTCGCGGGCCGATCAGTGCCTCGAATCGTCTTCAGGATGAACATCAGGTCTTCCTTGCATTGCACATCGCCCATGAACGAGGCCCGCCCCAGAGCTTCGAGCCTCGGCGGGCGTGACGCAATTTTCACGCAGGAATTTCGCGTCCCTGGCAAATTGTTGCCAGACGTTTGTCTGCAGCACTCCTCGCGCGGCGACAGTCAACGTAGACGGCACCGGCGACTCGCCCAATCTCATATTTGCGCGGCGCCTTTTCTGAAAGAGCCACCATCTCGTACCTTGCCTGATAGATATGACAGCCACGACGATCAACGTCACCAGCAGTTCGGCTGCCAACAATCCCTGCAAATTGTTACTCACGGGTACTTTCTCTCCTTCACTAAGATGGGACTCGATGTATTTCAGTGACTCAGCCGCGATCCTATGACTGGCCGGAGCCTCCCGGCGCTACCGGCTGGTGAGACTCGATTCCTGTCGTCGTGAGCACGTGCTGCGGCCAGCTCGACCTAATGCTGACAACGCGCCACATCAGGAAGCCCGCCAGGATCAGGGCGCCGCAGGCGATTGCGAATTGCTCAAACAGGCGCGAGCGGACTATCGCCGGCTCGGAGCCGCGCGCACTTCGACTGGAGGAATTGGCTCTGCGATTGGCAGGAGCGCTCACATTCTTCGCCGGCTGGTTCGCGCGCCGGGGAATCGGTGGAGGCGCGAACGTCATTTCATAGGAGGAGTCATCGGAGTCTTCGGACTCTCGTCCGGTCGCGATACGAATCTGGCGCAGGATGAACAGCAAGTCCTGCTTGCATGAAAGCGTTCCGAGCAACACGCATTTCTTCAGCGCGGCCAATTCCTGGGGTGTCACCCGCAGGCGCTCGAGCATTTCAATATCGTCACGGAATTGATCCCAAATCGAATCTTCTTGCTTGGGTAATGCGACCCCATTCATTGGGGGGCTGGACTTCATCGGACCTTCCTCTCTTCTTAGGATCGATTCGGCAGGCGTTTTAAACACCCGCCGTGTGAAACAGTGCACATCGCAGCTTCAGGTAGTGGACCAGCGAGGTCAGGTAGCGCAGGCGCCACTCAGCCGACAGGCCGGGGCTGAAAATATCTACTCTGAACTCAGGACAAATTTCCGCGTATCCGTACCTTGCGGCGTCGGCCACGGAATTCGGCTTGAGCATGCATGCCTCGTATCTGATGCCGATGTTTCTGACCACCGAGCGGTCATAGGCCATCAGCGATACTATGCAGTCGGCGTACAACTCGGACTCCTGGTCAAGGTGCCCGCCGAAGGTCCCGTCGAGTAAGGCGATCGGCTGGCTGCTATACAAAATGTAGCTCTGCACCAGGTGACCTATTTCATGGGCAAGCGTCGTGGCAATCGCCCCGACGGGGTGGGCGGTGTTCACAAAAATCCCCGACGTGGCGGCTTGGCCGCGGCCCAGCTTGAACGAGAACCCCCACAGCTCGAGACCGGCGCCGTCAACGTAGGGTGCGCCCTGGACACTGACGCGCTCGGCGCCGAAGATTTCCAACGCGCGCGAAAAGTACTTCGAATTGAGAATCGAGCGCCACATCCGCGATCGCGGCTTCACTTCCCTGTCGACCATGTCGGCGAGCTCGTGAGCAAACGCATGGGTAGGAAGGGCGGAAGCTTCACGGTAGTCCGCGGAAACAACGGTCCTGAGCTCGTGGATACGCCGATCGAGTCCGTCGCCGAAGGACCGCGACGGCGAATGGATTGCCCGGAACAGATGCGACAGCTCGGAAGCCAGGAACTCCCTGCCTTGCAACTCGATCTCCGGTTCAGGCGACTTCGATTGCCACATCATTGTTCTTCACGGCACGGCGGGCCCCGCGGGCAAGCCGTGACGGGACTTGCCTGCGGGGTGCCCCCCTTTTGAGAAGCCGATGTCTTCTCAATGCCGTTGGGCTTGAGTAGAGCATCTACCGTACCATACTACAGTTTGTAGTATCTTATAACGTACTGTATAAGTTATAAGAACTACAAATAGGCAATATATCGCTATCTATGTCTGGTGAAGGCAATCAGAGGCTAATGCCGTCAGGAGCAAAATCGTGCAGTTTGAGTCTAGCCGCTGAATTTTATGTCAGTTGCAGCTATGACACGACTATTTTGTAGCAAAGAGTATACTTTGTGTCATAGCGGCCATTTGCGTGTCATGGATGCCAACCTTTGACATCGGCTTGTCGGTTTAATGCCGCCGACCGTCCAGTTCGAGCCCGAATCTCGACGCTAAGTGAGGACCGCCCACCACAGAGTCCGGCCGTGGATTTGCCGTACTTGTTTGCTCTTTTGGGGGCGCATTTGCATAATTCGGCGCGCACGGACGTTCGCGCGACTGCGAGCGGAACTATCCTAAATGAAATAGAAAGGAAGAGAGCCCTATGGTTGGAAGACAGGTCTCGATGGGATTGGCAGTGGTGCTGTTTGTGGCCATCGCGGCGCCAACGGTTCACGCTGGAGGGGGTGCGTCGTGCAAGTCGACGAGTGGTGAGCAGAAGCACACAGGCTCTGACGGCAGCACCTGCTTAGCGAGCTCAGATGGGACGGGCAAGGCCAAGGCAAAAGCGACGGGAGGAGCCTCGTCTCAAACCTTTGTCGAGACCGGCGGCAAATCGAACTCGGTCGCGTCGGATCAAGCGACGTCCGAGGCGGAATCCGAAAGCAAGGGCAAGTCAACCGCCCACGCATCGGGCCCAGGCAGCAACGCATTCGTCGATGCCGACCAAAAGGGTGTGGCGACAGTTAACGCGTCCGGAGGCAGCGTCGCCAATGTGACGGCGCTCGGAAATTGCAACGCGACGGGGATGGCAACTGGAGGCTCTACGGTCAACGCCAATTGCGAAGAGGATGGCAGTTTCGTGCACGCGACTGCGACCGGCGGCGGCGAGGCGGACGGTTCCGATACATCTCCGCCCACCTGCACGCCGAATGGCGGCACCGCGATGGTCCGCAGCAGCGCGGGCAACTGTGGCTGATTGAGTCGACGGCGCTAAGAGGCGAGGCGGCCGTCGGCTGGCTCTGCGGTTGTCGCCGACGCGGCTTGCACGGCTGCGGGCTGAGTGGCCGGCACCATCTGGCGGCCCTCGCGCCATGCGTGATACCGTGCGAGGAATGCTTCCATGTAGGTGTAGAACACCGGCGTGATGTAGAGAGTCAGGAATTGCGAGAAGAACAGTCCGCCCACTACCGCCACACCTAGCGGACGGCGCGATGACCCGCCGGCGCCCAGTCCTATCGCGATGGGCAAGGTGCCCATCAGCGCCGCCATCGTCGTCATCATGATCGGGCGGAAGCGGATGATGCAGCCTTCGAAGATCGCGTCGGCGGGCGACTTGCCTTCGGTGCGCTGCGCGTCGAGCGCGAAGTCGATCATCATGATGGCGTTTTTCTTGACGAGCCCGACCAGCATGATGACGCCGACGAATGCGAACAGGTCGAGCTCCATGCCGAACAGCCACAGCGTCACCAGCGCGCCGAAACCGGCCGACGGCAGGCCCGAGAGAATCGTGATCGGATGGATGAAACTTTCGTAGAGCACGCCGAGCACCAGGTAGATGACGAGGATCGTCATCACCAGCAGCACTCCGAGTCCTGATAGCGACGACTCGAAGGCCTGCGCGGTGCCCTGGAAGTTGGTCGTGATGCTGTCGGGCAGCGTCGCGGCGGCAATCTTGTTGACCTCGGCGAGCGCTTTGCCGAGTGAGACGCCAGGCGCGACGTCGAAGGAAATCGTCGCCGACGGCAACTGCCCGGAATGGTTGACCTGCAACGGCCCGAGCGATCGCGTGAACTTCACCAGCGTGTCGAGCGGCACCAACGCACCGCTGGACGATCGCACGTAGAGCAGCGACAGCGTGCCTGGGTCGGCCTGGTATTCCGGCGCGACCTCCATGATGACCCAGTACTCGTCGTTGGGCGCGTAGATGGTCGAGATCTGGCGCGATCCGTAGGCGTCGTCGAGCGCATCCTCGATTGCGTTGGCGGAGACGCCGAGCGAATGCGCCTTGTCGCGATCGATATCGATGGTGACCTGCGGATTTTCGACTTGCAGGTCGCTGTTGACGCCGCGCAGGTCCGGCAGCTGCCGCAGTTTCGATTCGAGCATCGGCGCGTACTTATAGAGCGTCGCCGTGTTCTGACTCTGCAGCGTCATCTGATACATGCTGCGCGTGAATTGTGCGCCAATCCGAATCGGCGGCGGATTCTGCAGGAACACGCGCAAGCCCGGCACGCTGTTCAGAACCGGCCGCCACTTCGTAATCAACTGATCGACACTGAGCTTTGCGCTGCGACGCGGGCTTCAGATGCAGAAATATGATTCCCGAATTGCTCGCGCCGCCCGGCCCGCCGGACCCGACGCTGACGAAGTAACTGACGATGCTTGGGTCGTCCTTGATGAGGCTGGCCGCGGCGAGCTGATGCTCGACCATCGAGTCGTAGGAAATTCCCTGCGCGGCGAGCGTGAAGATGATCAACTGGTCGGCGTCTTCCGTGGGCAGGAAGCCCTTCGGGAATCGCGTAGAACATGTAGATCGTCGCGATCAGCAGCGCGCCGGAGAAATACATCGTCGCGCGCCGATGACGCATTACCCACGACAGGCTGCGCTGGTAGCCGTCGAGCATGCGATCGAACCAGCGCTCGGTGACGGCGTAAAATTTGCCGTGACGCTCGCTGCCCGGCGGCCGCAAAAAGCGCGAGCAGAGCATCGGCGTCAACGTCAGCGACACGAAGCCCGACACCAGGATCGCCGCGCCGATCGTGACCGCGAACTCATGCAGCAGGCGGCCGAGGATGCCGCCCATGAACAGCACCGGGATGAACACCGCGGCGAGCGAGAAGGTCATCGACAGAATCGTGAAGCCGATCTCCTTCGCGCCCGTCGAGCGACGCCGTCATCACGTCCTTGCCCATCTCCATGTGGCGCACGATGTTCTCGAGCATGACGATCGCGTCGTCGACGACGAAGCCGACGCCGAGCGTAATCGCCATCAGCGACAGGTTGTCGAGCGAGTAGTCGAGCATCCACATCACGGCGAAGGTGCCGATGATCGACATCGGCAGCGCCAGGCTCGGGATGACCGTCGCCGACAGGTTGCGCAGGAACAGGAAGATCACCATCACCACCAGGAAGATGGTGAGCAGCAGCGTGAACTGCACGTCGTTGACCGAGGCGCGAATGGTTTCGGCGTAGTTGCCGAGCGTGCGGATGTGCAGCGCGGCCGGGACTTCCGCCTGGAACGCGGGAATCAGCCGCATCACGTTGTCGACGACTTCGACGGTGTTGGTGCCGGGCTGGCGCTGAATCGCGAGCACGACCGACGGCTCGCCGTTGGCCCATCCCGCGGTCTTGTTGTTCTGCACGCTGTCGAGCACGCGGCCCACATCGTCGAGCCGCACCGGCGATCCGTTCTGATACGCGACGATCAGCGATCGGTAGGCGGCGGCGTTGGTGAGCTGACCCTTGGTGTCGACGGTGAACGCCTGATGCGCGCCGTACAGCGTGCCGGTCGGCAGATCGACGTTGGCGTTCTGAATCGCGCTCGAAACTTCGTCGATGCCGATACCGCGCGTGGCCAGCGCCTTGGGATCGAGCTGGATGCGCACGGCATACTTCTGCGATCCGTAAACCTGCACCTGCGCGACGCCGCTAGACCATCGAGATGCGCTCGGCGAGGTAGGTCTCGGCGTACTGATCGACCTGCGAAATCGGCATCGTCGCTCGAGCCGAGGCCAAGATACAGAATCGGCTGATCGGCCGGATTGACTTTCTTGTAGGACGGCGGACTCGGCATCCCCTGCGGCAATTGGGCTTGCGTCGCCGCGATCGCGGCCTGCACGTCCTGCGCGCCGGCGTCGATGTTGCGCGTCAGGTTGAATTGCAGCGTGATGTTGGTCGAGCCCTGGATGTTGGTCGAGGTCATCGAGTCGAGGCCGGCGATGGTCGAGAACTGTTTCTCGAGCGGCGTCGCCACCGAGGACGCCATCGTCTCGGGACTCGCGCCCGGCAGACTATGCGCTCACAACGATCGTCGGAAAATCGACGTTGGGCAGATTGTTGACCGGCAGATAGCGGTACGCCATCAGCCCGAACAGCACGATCGCGAGCGAACTCAGCGTCGTCATGACCGGGCGGCGGATGAAGATTTCGGCGATATTCATGACGAGGCGCCGTTGCCGGTCAAACCGCTTTTGATTGTGACAGTCGCGCCGGGAATCAGCCGGAGCTGCCCGTCGGTCACCACCGTTTCGCCGGCCTTGAGCCCGCTGCTGACGACGGTTTCGTTGTCGATCGTTTCGCCGATCACGACCGGCCTGAGCGTCGGCTTTCATGTCGCGGCTGCACGACGAAAACGAACGATCCCTGCTGGCCGGTCTGCACCGCCTGCGACGGCACCAGGATCGCGCCGGGGTGATCGCGAAGGATCAGCGTCGCGTTGACGAACTCGCCCGGCCACAGCCGCCCGTTGGCGTTGTCGAACTGCCCCTTGAGATTTATCGTGCCGGTCTTCGAGTCGACCGTGTTATCGACGAAGCTCAGCTCGCCGGACTCGAGCGGTCCCTGCTGCTCGGGCAGCGTGACCTGGACCGCGAGCTTGCGCTCCGCCATGTACTCGCGCACCGCGGGCAGCTTCTGCTCGGGAATCGCGAAGTCGACGTACACCGGATGCACCTGGTTGATGACGACCATCGCCGTGTCGGCGTCGGGCTTGACCAGGTTGCCGGCGTGCACCAGCAGGTCGCCGGTGCGGCCGTCGATCGGCGCGCGAATCTCGCAGTACTCGAGATTCAGGCGCGCGGTCTGTACCGCGGCTTCGTCGGCTTGCATCGAGGCCGAAAGCGCGGCGGCGTTCGCCTCGACCTGATCGTATTGCTGGCGCGATCCGACATTCTCCCTGAGCAGGGTAGCGTAGCGTTGCGTCGTCGGCCGCGGCCTCGCGGTACTGCGCGCGATCCTTGGCGAGATTGGCCTGCGCCTGACTGCAGCGCGGCCTCGAACGGGCGCGGATCGATCGTGAACAGCAGGTCGCCCTGCTTGACGTCCTGTCCTTGGCGGAAATGTACCTGCATGACCTGGCCGCTGATTTGCGCCTTCACGTTGACGGTCGAGAAAGCCTCGACGCGGCCGATCGCGCGAATCGTATCGGAGACCGTCTTTTGCACGACCTTGGCCGCGAGTATTGGCACCGCGTCACGCTCGCCGAAAGTATCGGCGGGGCCGTGCGAGCATCCTGCTATCGCGATCAGTGCGAGCGTCGGGACGAGAGCGGTCGCGCACCATTGCTTCAACGTGAAATTGCCTTTCAACTCCCGAACTGAATAACCGCGCCGCCGGGAGAGAGTTACGGCTCGACAAAGTAATGACGCGGATAGTATCAGGCTCGCGCGAGTCGAGAAAATCTGAAGGGTGAACCGAAATCGCGTTCCGGTCAGTTTTTCAGGAAGGTGTGGCGTGCCGATTAATGGCCGCCGGCGGCGCGTGGGGATGTTTTGCCGGCAGCCGGCAGAGGCCGTCGCTCTCGATTTGAAAAGCCCAGTTGAATCGCGCGTGCAGATTTTCGAGTGCGATTGCCGCGGTCAGGTCGACCAGCGCTCGATCGTCGAAATAGCGCCGTAGTTCGGCGAACATTTCGTCGGAGACTTCGACTGGCGTTCGCGTCATCTCTTCGGCGTATCGAATCGCGGCGCGTTCGGCGGGCGTGAAGAGCGGATTCTCGTCGTAGCAGTCGAGTGCGGCGAGAATTTCTCCGGTAACGCCGAGCCTCATCGCGATCGCCGAACCTATATCGATACAGAAACTGCAGCCGATCAGTTGGGCTGCGCGAAAGCTGGCCAGGTTCTTAGTCCGCGGTGCGACGGCTTTGGAATGCTCGACGGCTTGAACGAGGCCGGTCAGTCCCAGCGTAATCGCAGGCCGATATGCCCACACCCGGAATGGACTCAGCACTTTGCCGAATCGGCGCTTCATCATTCCGAACAGCGGCCGGAGCATCCAACTCACCTGGTTGTTTTCGAGTCCCTGGATTCTCATATCGATTTTACCTGCTCGCCTGAACCGGCGGATGAACGTGTCCTTCGCTTCGACCGACTGGCTATAGAGGATGGCGGCTGATCGCGATTAGTAAGATCGCGGGAATGTAGATACCCAGCACCTCGGTCATAAGATGCTCAGTCGAGAGCAGTCCTGCTGCGTGCGAGTACAGGTGCAGCGCGGAATGCATCACGCCCGCGACCGCTGCGACCACAACGGCGATCGCGTTACGGCGCGGATTCATCGCGGCCGCGACCAGTCCCACACCGACCGCCAGAAAAAACGTCCCGCCGTCCATCACGAGATGCATATTGTATGGGCCAGTCTCGGGCACGCCCGGCACCAGTTTGAAAAACCAAGCCGAAGGGGAAGAAGAACATCTCGATGCCGTTGACGAGGTCCATTACGGCCATGAATCCAGAGAATCGGAACGATCCAACGAGGCAGATGCGAGTTCATGCTGCGTCTCCACTTGTTGCGCGACGCCGTAAGGGCGCGGGACGCACGTGCGAATAGATCGATATCGACAGCGAAGCGACGGCGATGACTACGACCGAAGCTTCAAGAATCGTCTCGGCTCTGGCGAGGTTGAAGTACCAAAGTGCGAGTCGCGATCGGCATCGCGCCCATCACCGATTCGGTGATCGTCACGCCCATCGTGACAGCGAAACTCATTGCGCGAAGTTTAATTGGCCACGACATCACGATCTCCTATCCGTTCGGCAACTCGCCGCACAGCGGAAATACCGATTCGGCCTCGACCGGCCCGTTCACGCGCGCCTGGCATGCCAGTCGCGTCCGCGGACTCACCGATAGATGCCAGCGGAGCGAGAATTTTTCGGTTCGCGCGCATCGGAGTCAGGTTGTCCTCGCCGGATTCCACGACGACGCGACAGGTTCCGCACAACGTTCGCGCGCCGCATACGTGCATCAGCCGGACGCCGTTCTTCATCGCGGCGCCGAGAATAGTGCCGCCGCGCCGGACCTCGATCTGTCGCCCGTCGAACTCGATCGGCACGACGTCGGGCCGCGCGGCGACTTCCCTGAGACGCGCGGTGAACACGTTCCTGAGTTCGCGATCTTCCAGTGCGGGAACGGGTTCGATCGCTGACCTTAATCTCGCCGCAAGTTCCGTTTCGTTTGTTTCAGTATCCATTACTTTTCCTTCACGCTTTTTCGCAGCGCCTTCCGTGCGCGTGCCAGCCGCGATTCGACCGCACGCTCGCTGGTCCGCAGTATCCGCGCGATCTCCGAAACCTGGATCTCCTCGACGTACTTGAGGATCAACACTTCGCGATATTTGGGCTCGAGCTTGGCCAGCGCGCGGCTGAATTCCTGATCCGCATCGGTATCTGCGTGCGCGCTTTTCTCAGCTATCGGCGCGGCCCGCATAAGACGCGCACGGCGAGTATTGGTTCGGATGAGCGAGAGAACTTTGCGATGCGCGATCGCACATGCGAAGGTGAACAGCGAGCTGTCGCCGCGAAAGAACGGCAGCGCGTCGGCCAGCGCAATGAAAGTTTCCTGCAATACATCGTCGGCCTCGGCCGCCTCGACGCCGAGCGAATTCGCGATGAACCTGCGGATGCGCGCGGCATAGCGGTCGAAGAATTCGTTCGCGGCGTCTTCGTCGCCAGCCTTGAGGCGCGCGACGAGGTCGGGCTCGGAAGTTGGCGGATGATCGGGCACCTTCATGCGCGGACTGCCCCGCGCGGACGCTCCCGGCGCTTTTCCTGTCGACAATTGCGCACCCACAGATGACAGACCCTTGCCCGTCCGAAGGCTAACCTCATCGGTTAGTCGCCTCGAGCGGGCAAAATCCGTCGCGGGGCGTCGAATTTCCGCTAGATGCTCAGATGGTACAGCTCCGCGACGTTGTCGTGCAGGACCAGGTTCTTCTCGTCCTCCGTCATCCCGACCGTGTGCTTGCTGAGCACGTCCTGCGACCACGGCCAGGTCGAGTCGCTATGCGGGAAATCGTTGGCCCACATCAGGCGGTTGATGTTGCAAATGTCCTTCATCTTGAACGCGACCCAGTCGTCCTGGAAGGTAGTGTAGACGTTCTCGCGGAAATACTCGCTCGGCATCTTTGAGAGCGTGCCCGCCGGTAGCCAGTAGCGATGCCGGTCGTAGGCGTGATCCATCCGATACATGTAATGCGGCACCCATCCGGCGTCGGCCTCGACGCATACCACCTTCAGCTTCGGATGACGCTCGAAAACTCCGCCGAGGATGAACGTGCCGATGATGTCCTGGCATCCGCGGATGATCGACAGGAAGCTGTTGAGCTTGGGCCCGCGCGTCTGGAAGTTGTCGCTGCTGCTGGTCAGGATGTGAAAGCTGAGCGGCATCTGCGAGATCGATCGCGGCTTCATAGAAGGGCGCATAGATCGGGCTGTCGTAGTCCTCGAGCGCCGGATTGCCCGGCATCATGACGCCCTTGAGCCCGAGCTCCTTCATCTTGCGCAGATCCGCGATGCCTTCCTCGACCGAGCGCATCGCGGTCTGCCCGCATCCGATCAGCCGGTCGGGATGCGCCGCGCAGTACTCGGCGATCCAGAGGTTGTAGGCGTCGAAGCAGGCCTTCTTGTAGTCGAAGTCGCGATGGTTGCAGAGCATCATGCCGACGTCGGGATAGATGATTTCGGCGGCGACGCCGTCGCGATCCTGGTCGGCCATCCGCGCGTCGGGATCCCATCCGCCGCGATGCATCTCGTCGAACTTCGCGCCTATCGTTCTCAGCTCGCTCGCATCCTTGCCCGCGGCCGCCGCGAGCGCGACGTTGATCGGACGCGGGAAGTCCTTGACGATGAACACGTCGCCGAGCTTCTCGTCGTGAATCATGTGCGGCGCCGTATCCTTGTACTTGTGATCGATTCGATCGACGTAAGTGTTTGGCGGCTCGGTGATATGAGAATCGGCGGAGATGATTGGCTTCTGCATCGTATGCCCTCGATTGGTTTCGCGCGGTGCGAAATCCTGACCGGGAAATTCGTTGTGCTGTGAATTTCTATTTACTAGAGGAGGAGTGGGCTTTACAACGCGCGATTCCATACCGATCCGTCAATGCCATTTGCTCCGAAAACAGGGTTCAAGTCGCGGCGGACGGTTTGTTGCCAGGCAAGCTCCTGCATCACGGTCACGCGACGACCTAGCTGTGTGTCCTAGGATAACTTTCACGACTTAGCCGTGCATAATTGCAATTCTCAGTCCATACCAGCAATTATGATTGCTGACTGTGTCGTCCTAGCAGCTTGATACGCATCCTATCGAGGATTAAAAGGAGCACTTACTTGGAGATCGACAAAATCGTCGCAGACCTGAAAAAGGAACGGGACCGGCTGGTCAAAGCGATCACCGCGCTGGTAGGGGTGGGATCGGTTCAGCGCCTACCGGCAGGAAGCCGAGGCCGAAAGCCGGGTCCCAAGGCGGCTACCCGCGAAGAGCAAGCGGCGCGGCGGTATCAGCAAGCGAAGGCAGGAAGCGGCTTGTCGGAACTCATGAAGAAGCGATGGGCCGAACGCAGAAAGAAAGGAATGACGAAACTCGCCAAGTAGCGGGACGGCCGATTCGATAGCCGTCTCAAGCGTGCGGTTGATTCACGACCGTCGCGTCCGCACAATCTTCAGATGGCGAATACAGTACAGCATGCGTTTGATATTGCGGCGGAGGATTACGACCGCACGCGGCGTCGCCTGGTGCCGGGGTTCGACGACTTCTACCGGGCGGCGATCGATTTAATCCAGTTTCCGCGCGAGAGCAGGCTTAAGGTTCTCGATCTCGGCGCAGGCACCGGCCTCATGGCCGCGTTTATCGCGTACAGTTTCCCGAATGCGCGGATCACGATGGTCGATATCTCGAACGAGATGCTCGAGCGTGCCCGCGCGCGCTTCGAACTGGCGGGCCAGCGCTTCCGTTTCGAAGTTTCCGACTACGGCGTCGATCGGATCCAGGAAAAGTACGACGCGATCGTTTCGGCGCTGTCGATCCATCACCTGAGCGACGAGCAGAAGCGCTCGCTGTTCAAGCGAATCTACGGCGCGCTCAATGACGACGGCGTATTCGTCAACGCCGAGCAGTTTCGCTGCGCGACGCCTGAGCGGCATAAGTTCCATCACGAGCGATGGGTCACGCGGGTGCGCGAGCTGGGCGTCGACGATCGCGACCTGGCGGCCGCGCTCGAGCGGATGAAGTTCGATCGCGCGGCGACGCTGGAGGAACAGCTCGAATGGATGCGCGAGGCGGGCTTCCGCGACATCGATTGCGCCTACAAGAACCTGATCTTCGCCGTTTACTGCGGCCTCAAGTAGCATCACTCAGCATCTGGATCGCATGGTCGGCGGCGGCAAGAATGCCTGGTCCGGCTTGAGCGCATGCTCGCGCAGACAAACCTCGGTGAATTTGATCGCGTGCTCGTCGCCGCACGCGATCGCGCGATCGATTAGTTCATCTGCGTCCCCGGACTTCGCTTCATCTGTATGGATGCGCAGAAGTCCGCCCGCGTGCCGAAGGTCGCGTACATCGCCGCCGCCGCTTGCCACGCGTATGCGAGCGCGGAGTGCGCCGTCTCATCGCGCAGATAGGGCAGGAGAGGGCGGAGCGCGGACGGCCCAGTAACGGCGTGAACGAACGCGATAGTCGTATAAGTGTCGTGAGCGTTCGCGAGAAAGACGCGCGCAAAAGTGCCGGCCAGGTCGGACAAGGAATGCGGATGCGTCGCCAGCGGGATCGACAGCGTCCAGCGTGTCCTTGAACGGCGCGAAAGGAATCGAGCTGTGAGAGCGCGTCGGTGAACGCGCCGAAGTTGCCGCGGCGCGTCTCGGGCGGAATTATCTGCACTCGCGCGATAGCCTCCGACGGCATCGCACGAGCAGACTTATGTCGCGCGGCCGGAAGCGGCAGGTAGTCGGCGGCCCAATAGGCGAGACCGTCGGCCAGCTCGCGACGTCGCGAGGAGTTGTCCTCGAGCGCGAGCGCACGGACTGCATGTCCGGTGCGAATCACGCCGTGCGTTGCAGCCGCCATCAGTCCCGGCGCGAGCCGCGCGGCCCAGTCGTCGAGCACTTCGGCCCACGGACGTTCTTCGATTTCGTTGCGGAAGAATTCGAACCAATCCTCGGTGCGTCGCTGATCGCCGAGCGCGGCGCGCCAGCTTTCATCGGTAAGTCGCGCAACCCGTGCACGTCGCGGCGCCAGCGACTCGCCGATAACGCTCGAACCACGGCATCACCGCGTCGGCGCGGCGCATCGCACACATCGCCTCGATTGCCATCGGCGCATGATTGGAAAATCCATTAGCCAGGTCGGGGCCCATCGGCGCCATCAGGTCGAGCGTTTCATCGAGTGCGGAATAATCAGCGGGCATTCATCTTTGCTCCTCCGATAATTAGTAAAGTACTCGCTTTATATACTTAGTCAAGCATGAGCTTGACTAATATTTCGTGCCCGGTACCATCTCATTTCATGCAGCACGACGCGCGCGCGGAGGAGGGCGTCCTCTACCAGCTCAAGACTCGCGGGCCGCAAACCGCCGCCCAAGTCGCGCGACGCCTTGGCGTTACCGCCATGGCCGTGCGCCAGCATCTGTATCGCCTGAATGTCGAAGGCCTCGTCGAATTCACCGACGAACGCCGCAAGG
Source organism: uncultured delta proteobacterium (assembly GCA_963721485.1). Classification (GTDB taxonomy): domain Bacteria; phylum Desulfobacterota; class Binatia; order Binatales; family Binataceae; genus Binatus. The sequence goes on from CAVRJV010000001.1 coordinate 232,568, forward strand.
TTGGTCGGCCGGCGCGCGTGTGGCGACTGACGAGCGCCGCGGCCGAGCGTTTTCCCGACACCCACGGCGATCTGACCGTCGAGATTATCGGCGCGGTGCGCGCGACCTTCGGCGAGGCTGGAATGGACAAGCTGCTGCGCGAGAGGATGCGCCGCCAGATCGACGAATATCGCGCGCGAGATCCGCTCTGCCGGGACTTCGATCGCAAAGCGCGCGCACGCTTTGGCGGAGATTCGTCGCGAGCAGGGTTACATGGCCGAATGCACGCGCATGCCCGACGGCTCGATGCTGCTGGCGGAGAATCATTGCCCGATTTGCGCGGCTGCCTCGATCTGCCAGGGCCTGTGCCGCGAAGAGTTGTCGCTGTTTCGCGCGGTGCTCGGCGACAAGGCGCGCGTCGAGCGCACCGATCACATCCTGGCGGGCGCGCGCCGCTGCGCCTATCGGATCACCGCGGCGAACTAGCTGAGCGCGTCGCTACGGCGCCTCGAGGCTGAACGCTACCTTGATATCGTCGCTCGCGAACGGATAAACGTGGATCATCCAGCCGAAAATCTGCTTGTGAAATGTTCCGCCCGCCGCCTCGCAGTCGGCCTGATTTGAAATCGTGCCCTGAAGCCGAAACGCGGATCGGCCAGGTAGCCAACGCGCATCCGGACTTCGTCGCCCGCGCCTGTGCTGCGGCCAAATTCGTCGCGGAGCATGGAGCCGACGAAATATCCGGCCGCATCATGATCGCCGACATTGCCGTTGATCACGTCGGCCTCGGTCACGCCCTTCGGCAGGCAGATGTTCGTATGCGCATGCCAGTGCGAAAGCCCCAGCGGAATCAGCGCGTCGAGCTGCTCGGGCGTGTCGCCGGCGGGCGCGTCGTACATCGCACCGACCAGTTTGTATCCGCCGAAAGTTTTCTTCTCGTAGAGCAGCGATCCCGGATGCGCCGAGATCGAAGTCGCCCATGTACTCCGCCACCGTCGCCGATCGATTGGCGAAGTGGTAGACGTCTTGCGGCACCGATTCCATGTACGGCAGGTAGCCGTCCGCCATCGCGACCTTGTAGTCCTCGTACTTCGCCAGCTTCGCGCGCATCGTCGCGATTATCTTTTCACCGCGCTCGGTGTCGGCCGGCGTCGTCGCGCGCGCCTCGGTCATCGTCATGTGATCGCTCAGCCTCATGTGCGCGCCCATCTGGCCCATCCGCGGTGCCATTCGAGCAGAATTCAGTCATCATCGCATATCATCGGCGACGGCATGCGACACGACAGCGACGACGATCAACGCAATCACGGCGGCCAGCGAGTAGAGTTTTCGCTTCATGACCTTTGCTCCACGAATTTCTCCAGCGATGATACTTCGCCGCGGGTAAATCGGGTAGCCGCAAAATCGCCCCGAATCCCTGAACGAACGGTTTGTAGAAAAGTCCCGGTCTCGGCTAGGTTGGGCGCTGGAGAACAAACGCCCTGACGTGACAGCTACAGCTCCATCGCGGGAACTTACGCCCCATCGCGACGTCACGGTCGACGCCGTCGGCGATTCGCTCGCGGTCGAGGTCAAGTACGGCGACCTTCGATGGCGGCTGTCGGGTGACGACGACGCCGCGCCGGATCCCGTGTCGTCGTTCCTCGGCGCGCTCGGCGGATGCCTGCTGATGTCGCTCCGAGTCGCTGCGCGCGTGCGCAAAATCGATCTCGGGCGAGCGTCGGTTCATGCGCAAGCGAACGAAAAAGGCCACGTGAAAGAAATTAAAGTGGAACTTCAAGTTGAATCCAACGCGCCAACGACGACCAGCTTCATCGGCTGGTCGAAGTCGCCGAGCGTGGATGCCATATTCGCAATCTGATTCGCGACGACGTCGCGTTCGCGCTCACGGTGACGAGGATCTGACGCGATGGGCGAAATAAATCTTTACCAATATCCAATCTCGCCGTTCACCGAAAAAGTCCGCCGCGTGCTCACCTACAAGCATCTCAAGTGGAATCCGATCGATTGCCACTACGAGGACAAGACCAACCTGCTCGCGGTGACCAAGGGCGCATGGACGCGGGTGCCGGTGCTCGAATGGGACGGCGATGTGGTCTACAACTCCGCGGATATCATCAGGTGGCTCGATCGCAAGGTGCCGAGCGAATCGGGTGATTCCCGACGACGCGCGCGGGCTCATCGAGATAGTCGACAACTGGGCCGACAACACCTTCTTCCTGCCGATTTTGTTTCTGGCGATTCCCGATCTGCTCGACGCGGCCGGCGACGCGAAGCTCAAGGCGAATCGCGAGAAGCTGATCGGCATGACGACGGCGCAGATGCGCGAGCGTCATGCGCCGATGAAGGAGCAGCTTGCTGCTCATCTTCGGATGATCGACGAGCAGCTCGCGGGCAAGGATTTTTTTCTGGGCAAGAACTTCACGATGGCGGATGCGTCGCTCTACCATCCGCTTTTTTTCTCGCGCTCAACCCGTCGAATTTCTCGAAGGTGGAAGATTTCCCAAACGTCATTCGATGGTACGAACGGGTTCGCGATCTCGCGTAGGAGGAAATTTTAATGGCGCGCAAATTATCAGTCGGAGTCAACTGGCAGGGCAAGCTCGATTTCAAGGCGCTCATCGAGCGGGCGAAGATCGCCGACGACGCCGGAATCCATTCGATCTGGGTCGCCGAGGCGTGGGGCCGCGACGCCTTCACGCTGCTGACGCTGCTCGCGGAGCACACCAGCAAGATCCAGCTCGCGCACCTCGATCGTGAATATCTACTCGCGCACGCCGGCCGCGCTCGCGCAGCATTTCGGCACGCTCGATGAGCTTGGGCAACGGCCGCATGATCATCGGACTCGGCACCAGCGGCCCGCAGGTGATCGAGCATTTCCACGGCATCAAGTTCAATCCGCCGCTGACGCGGATGAAGGAGTACGTCGACATCATCAACATGATGATGGCGCGGACGCCGCTGAACTATAACGGCAAGCTGTTCAAGCTGCAGCGCGGCTTCACGATGCGCTTCGAGCCTCCGCGCAAGCACATCCCGATCTGCATCGCGTCGCTCAATCAGAAGAGCGTCGAGTTCACCGCGCAGAAGGCCGACGGATGGCTGCCGGTGATGATCCCGCTCAACTCGCTCAAGAAAGCGATTGCGGATTTCCGCGCGATCGCGAACGCGCGCCGGCCGCAACCCGCGCGATGTCGCGGTCAAGGCGCCCGGTCACGTGACGTTACCGACGAACGTCGATCGCGCACAGGCAGGACAGGCCGGCAACGTCGCGTTCTACGCCGCGCGCATGGGCACCTTCTATTCCGAGCAACTCACGCGTTTCGGTTTCGGCGACGACGTGCACAAGGTCAAGCAGGCGTGGGATGCGGGCGGCTCGAAGGCGGGCACCGCGGCGCTTGTCGCCTAAGATGCTGGCGGAGTTGGGCTATATCGGCGGCGTCGAAGGCGCGCTCGAACGGCTCATGGCGCAGGAGAAGCGGGCGCCGATCTGCATCCGGTCGAAATCGACGCGAGCACGCCGGCCGAGTTCGAAAAGACCGTGGCGCGCCTGCTCTAGTCGATGGAATTTGCCGATTCGCTCGCGAAGGCGCTATACCGAAATTGATCCCACACAATGAGGAGACGTAAAATGAAAGCAGCAGTATTCGAGGCGACCAAGAAGCCGCTCGTCGTAAAGACCGTTCCCGATCCCGAATGCGCTCCGACTGGCGCGATCATCCGCGTCGAGGCCAACGGCATCTGCCGCTCCGACTGGCATGCATGGTCGGGCGACTGGACCTGGATGGGTCTCGTCGGCGCAGCCCGGCGCGGTGCTCGGACATGAGTTCTGCGGCGTCGTCGAGGAAGTCGGCAAGGACGTGCGCAACTTCAAGAAGGGCGCAGCGCGTCGTGGTCCCGTTCAGCCAGGGCGACGGCACTTGCGAGTATTGCCGCAACGGCCAGTCCAACGTATGCGTCACGCCGCTGCTGCCGGGCTTCTCGTATCACCGGCGGATTCGGCCACCTGGTCGCCGGTGCCGTTCGCCGACATGAACCTCGTCACACTTGCCCGAGAGCATCGACTTCGTCGAGGCGGCCTCGATGGGCTGCCGCTTCATGACGTCGTTTCACGGCGTCGTCGATCGCGCGCAGGTGAAGCCGGGCGAATGGGTCGTCGTCCACGGATGCGGCGGCATCGGGCTTGTCGGCGATCAACATCGCGGCCGCGATGGGAGCCAACGTCATCGGCGTCGACCTCGATTCGGCCAAGCTCGAGCTCGCCAAGGGCATGGGCGCGGCGCACGTGATCAACGCGCAAGAAGACCGATCCGCTGAGCGCGATTTTCGATCTCACCGGCGGCGGCGCGCACGTGGCGGTCGATGCGCTCGGCGTCGCGGCCACCTGCCGCAATTCGATCATGAGTCTGCGCAAGCAGGGCCGTCATCTGCAGATCGGGCTGACGACCTCGGCGGAGCAGGGCGAGATCGCGATGCCGATCGATCGCATGGTCACTGATGGAGCTGCAGCTGATCGGCTCGCTCGGGATGCAGGCGTCGCACTATCCCGCGATGCTGCAAATGGTCGAGGCGAAGAAGGTCACGCCCAAGGCGATGGTGACCGGGACCTGCGGCCTCGACGGCATCAACAAGATTTTCAACGAGATGAACACGTTCCAGAACGTCGGCGTCACCGTAATCAACAACTACAACTAGACGCTCGGCGTGCGCGGTTCGGCGAGGATCAGCGCACGTCGCCGGAGAGGGTCCCCTTCGTGGTGCAGGGTCACCTCTCCGTATTTATGGAGAAGCATTTGATGAGCATCAGAATCAAGGTGATCGCATGTGCGCTCTTGTTGGCAGCCTTCGCGTTGACCGGCATCTTTGCGGGCGCAAGATACTCGCAACGGCATCAAGGTCGAGGTGAGCGGTTTTCGCAACAACAACGGACTACTCCGATGCTCGTTGTGGTCGGCGCCGGCGGGATTCCCGCGTGACGACTCGCACATCTGGAAGCATGCACATGGGCCGATCAAGAACAGCAGCGCCGAATGTGTCTTCGGCGGGAAATTTCCGGCCGGTGACTATGCCGTCACGCTTTTTCACGACGAGGACAGCAGCGGCAAATTCAAGTCGAATTTCGTCGGCTATCCGCTCGAAGGCTACGGATTTTCGAACAACATCAATGCCGCAGTTCAGCGCGCCGGCGTGGGACCAGTGCAAGTTCCACTACGACGGCAAAGGCTGGAAGCAGATTCCGGTGACGATGATCTACCGATGATGAAAGCAGTAATCGTTGAGAAACCGGGCGATGAATACGCGCTCAAAATCGGCGAAGTTCCCGAGCCTGCGATCAAGCCCGATGAAATCCTGATTCGCGTTCGCGCTGCCGGCGTGAATCGCGCCGACCTTTTCCAGCGCCAGGGATTCTATCCGCCGCCGCCCGGTGCGTCGGAAATTATCGGCATGGAAGTCGCCGGCGAAGTCGTCGCAGTCGGCGCCGACTGTGCCCGGTTGGAAAATCGGCGATCGCGCGATGGCGCTGATCCCGGGCGGCGGCTACGCGGAGAAGGCGGCGGCGCATTACGGTTCAGCGATGAAAATTCCCGCCGCGCTAAGCTTCGAGGAAGCGGCTGGCGTCCCCGAAGTGTTCCTGACGGTGTATCCTGAATTTTTTCATGCTCGCCGGAATCAAGCGCGGCGAGACCGGCTTTGATTCACGGCGGCGGCAGCGGCATCGGCACCGCGTCGATTCAGATTGCTCAAGACAGCGGGCGTGCGCGTGATCGTAACCGCCGGCTCGGACGAGAAATGCGAGCAATGCCGCAAGCTCGGCGCCGACGTCGCGATCAACTACAAGAGCGGCCCGTTCGCGCCTGCGGTGAAGGCGGCTACCGACGGCCGCGGCGTCGACGCGATTCTCGACAGTATCGGCGGCGCCTACCTGGCGGGAAACATCGAGTCGCTCGCGCAGGGCGGACGCCTGGTGCTGATCGGGCTGATGAACGGGACGCGCGCCGAACTCGATCTGGCCGCAGTGCTGCGCCGTCACCTGAAAATCTTCGGCTCGACGCTGCGCTCGCGTCCACCTTCAGAGAAGGCGCAGATCGTCGCGGCCTTCCTCGCGCAATTCGGCGCCGCGCTCGAGGCCGGCAAGCTGCGTCCGCCGATTTACAAGGTGGTTCCGGCAGCGGACGCACCGACGGCGCATCGCATGATGCAGGCGAGCGAGCATTTCGGCAAAATCATTCTCAAGTTCGACTGATCCAGTGTTCCTTGACCCATCCGCGCGCCGCGAATAGTCTCGCCGCTTAGTCAGAACTCGGAGAATCCCATGAAAGTGACCCTCATCATCACTAATTCAACCGCCTACCTGGCTGGATGAGGGATACTTCGATAGCTGGCTTGAAAGAGCCTCGGGCGTCGAAGCCCGGGGCTTTTTCTTTTTTGGCGCGGATCGGCCGCGCGTGAGACTTGCGAATGCACTCGAACCAAAAAGACAACGAATCAATCGGCCTCGGCATGCGCCGCGCGAGCGGGCTATTTCGCCACGCCGACTTCATGAAACTGTGGACCGGAGAGACGGTCTCGCTGTTCGGCACGCGGATGGGCGACGTCGCGATCAGCTTCGCCGCCGTTATCGCGCTCAAGGCGACGCCATTCCAGATGGGCATCCTCGCTGCGGCGCGGAATCGTGCCGACTCTCGTACTCGGCCTGTTCGCTGGCGTGATGGTCGATCGCATGCGCCGCCGCCCGATTCTGATCGGCACCGACATCGGCCGCTTCATTGTATTGGGCACGATACCGATTGCCGCGATGTTCGCGGTGCTCACGATGGTACAGCTATGCGCCGTGATGCTCGCGTACTCGGCGCTCGACCTCTTCTTCGATATCGCTTACCGATCTTATCTGCCGTCGCTCGTCGATCGCGAAGATCTACTCGACGCGAACAGCAAGCTCACCGCCAGCGCCAGAGTCGCTGAAGCGGGCGGCTTCGCGCTCTCAGGATGGTTGGTGGAATGGCTGACGGCGCCGTTCGCGATTCTGATCGACGCGGTCTCATTCCTCGCGTCGGCTCTCGCGATCGCGCTGATTCGAAAGCCCGAACCCGCACCCGCGCCGCGCGCGCGTGACGCCAGCGTTGCCCGCGAGATCGCCGACGGCGCACGCCTCATCTTCATCGACGGCCGCCTGCGCGCGTTCGGCGTCAATGTAATCGTCGGCGGCTTCGCGAACAGCTTGGTCGGCACGCTTTACATGTTGTACGTCGTCAACGCGCTCGGCTTCCGCCCCGGCGTGCTCGGCATGATCTTCGCCGTCGGCGGCGCGAGCTCGCTCTTCGGCGCACTGGCCGCACGCCGCAGCGCCGAGACTTTCGGCACGGGTAGGGCGATGGTATTGGGGCTCGCGATCGAGGGCGTCGCGTACATGCTGTTGCCAATCGCACGCGGCAACGGCTCCGTATCGGTAGCGCTCCTGGTCGCGCAGCAGCTGATCGGCGACGGTGCCGCGACGGTGTACTTCATCAACGCCGTCAGCCTGATCCAGACGATCACGCCCAAGCCGATGCTCGGCCGCGTCAACGCGAGCCTGCGGTTTGTCCGTCTTGCCAGCGTGCTCTGCGGCCAACTCGTCGCGGGAGTCGCGGGCGGTGTAATCGGGTTGCGGCCGACGATTGCAATCGGCGCCGCGGGATTGTGGGTCACAGCAGCGTTGCTGGGATATTCCGAAGTCGGTTCGCTCACCGGGATGGAGGAGCACGCCGCGCCGTCCGTCGCCGACTGATTGCAAATGCGACGCGGTGAATTTTCCGCAACTCATGGGCGTTCGCGCGGGCCATCTGGTAGGATTCCGGGCAGGATAGTGTGAATCGCAAACCGATCAAACCTAACGCGCTCAAAGCCGGCGATACCGTCGCGGTCGTTGCGTCCGCCGCAGCGATCGAACGCGCTCATCTCGAGCGCGGCGTCAATGCGCTCGCCTCGATGGGCTATCGCGTCAAGGTTTCGGAGCGCGCGTTGGCGCGTTCGGGCATCTTGGCGGGCGACGACGCCGATCGAGCGAACGAACTTCGCGAGTATTTCGCCGACCCCGAGGTCAAGGCGATCTTTTCGGCGCGCGGCGGTTACGGATGCGGCCGGCTGCTGCCGCTGCTCGACTTCAAGGCTATCGCGCGCACGCCGAAGATTTTCGTCGGCTTCTCGGATGCGACGTTTCTGCTGAACGCGCTGGTTGATTTTGCCGGGATGATATCGTTTCACGGCCCGATGGTTGCGATGGACTTCGCGCGAGGCCTCAGTCCGCGCGCGCTCGAGCACCTGCAAGGGTTGCTTTGCGGCAAGCTCGACGGCTTCGAGTCCGAGGCGCGCGAGGCGATGCATCCGGGCATCGCGCAGGGCGAAGTGATCGGTGGATGTCTGTCGGTGCTGGTCGCGACGATCGGCACGCCCTTCGAGCCGCGCTTCGACGGACGAATCCTGTTCCTGGAAGACACTGGCGAGAAGGCCTATCGAATCGATCGGATGCTCGTGCAGTTGCGCCAAAGCGGCGCGCTCGGACGAGTTGCGGGAGTTGTCTTCGGTGCGATTCGCGCAATCGACGGTAACGAGCAGGAGACGCAATTGATCGCGCGCTTTGCAGCGGAGCAGACGGCCGGCCTTCGATGCCCGGTGCTGTGGGGCGTCGAGGCTGGGCATGGCACCGAAAATTTTACGATTCCGTTCGGCGTGGTCGCGCGAATCGATTCCGCCGCGCGCCGAATCGTTTTCACTGAGCCGGCCGTTACGCGGTAGCGGCGGGATTTGCGGAGGATTGGGCGTTGGGATGGAGTGAGGTCGAGCAGGCTTTTAACGACGCGGTCGAGCAGCGGGTAATTCCCGGCGCGACAGTGGTGGTGCGGCACGGCGCGGACGTCGCGTTCGAGGGCGCATTCGGATTCAGGTCGATCGAGCCCGGCCGCTCGCCGGCCAAAATCGAAACCGTCTACGATCTGTCGTCGTTGACCAAGGTGCTCGCGACGACTGTCGCCGTGATGATCCTGGCGCGCGACGGCAAGTTCCGCCTCGACGATCGCGTGACGCGCTTCTTCCCGAATTTCGGCGTCCACGGCAAGACCGTCATCACGTTTCGGCATCTGCTGGCGCATTGCTCGGGCCTAGCCGCGTGGCGTCCGTTTTACCAGCGGATCGCGGAAATCGAGAAAGGCGGCCGGGTCAACTTCATGGCGAGCTACGGCGCCAAGGAGTTCGCTTACGAGGAAATCCATCGCGAGAAGCCCGAGGCACCGCCCACGACCAAGACAATCTACTCGGATCTCGGCTTCATCCTGCTCGGCGAGACAATCGAAAAAGTTGCGAGTGTCGCGCTCAACCGATTCTGCCGCGAAAAAATATTCCGTCCGCTGGTCCTTGCGCGCGACCGATTACATCGATATCTCGCACGTCCGCTCGCGGCGCGCTGGAGCCGGTCCCCGATATGTTCGCGCCGACCGAGATATGTCCCTCGCGCAAGCGGCTGCTGGTCGGCGAGGTTGACGACGAGAACGCGTTCGCGATGGGTGGAGTGGCGGGTCATGCGGGACTTTTCGCGCCGGTGCGCGAGGTAGATCGCATCGCGCGCGAGCTGATCGCCTGCTACGCGGGCCGGTCCGATTTCGTGCCGCGAGAAAATTATCCGCGAGTTCTGGACGCGCGATGCGACTGTGCCCGGCTCGACCTGGGCGCTCGGATGGGACACGCCGTCGGCCGAGCATTCCAGCTCGGGGCATCGCTTCTCGCCGTCAGCGGTGGGCCATCTCGGCTTCACCGGCACTTCGATCTGGATCGAGCCCGAGAGCGAAATCGCGATCTCGATGCTGACCAATCGGGTTCATCCGCGGCGCGACAATCAGAAGATTCGCGAGTTTCGCCCGAAGATTCACGACTTGATCATGGACGCACTCAACGGTGGCTGATTCCGGCAGCGCGGCACGACTCGCGCGCATTCCGGCGACGGTCCGGCGCGTGCATCTGATTGGCGTCGGTGGCACCGCGATGGCGGCGCTGGCTGGGATGCTGGTCGAGCGCGGCTTGTCGGTCACGGGCTCCGACAACCAGCTCTACGAGCCGACCTCGTCGCTGCTCAAAAATTCGCGCGTCGAATTGATGACCGGATTTTCATCCGCGAATCTTACGCCTGCGCCCGACCTGGTCGTCGTCGGCAACGTGATCGTGCCGACCAATCCCGAAGCGGTTGCGCTGGTCGCATCGCCGATTCCGTATCTCTCGATGCCCGAGGCGCTGTGGCATTTCTTTCTGCAAGGACCGGCGCGTGCTGATGGTCGCGGGGACGCACGGCAAAACCACCTCGACCGCGATGATGGCGCATGTGCTCGAAGCGGCCGGACGCGATCCCTCGATGCTGGTCGGAGGCGTCGCGAATGATTTCGGATCGAATTACCGGCTCGGCGGCGGCGCCGACTTCGTGATCGAGGGCGACGAGTACGACACGGCGTTTTTCGACAAGGGCCCGAAGTTTCTCCACTACCGCGCCAGCGGCGCGATCATCACGGCGGTCGAATTCGATCACGCCGACATTTATCGCGATCTCGATCACGTGAAGTCGAGTTTTCGCGCGCTGGTCGAGCAGATGGATGCGTCGCGCGTGCTCGCCGTATGCGCCGATTTTCCCGCATGCGCTCGAAGTCAGTGCCGGGCGCGCGCGCGGCGGCTCACCTTCGGTCTGCGCGACGGCGAATATCGCGCGACGGACATTACGGTGGGGGCGGACGGCGCGAGATTTTCGATGACGCGCGACGGCGCTCGAATTCACGACTCAATCCATCTGCCGATCGGCGGGCGCATGAACGTCGCCAATGCGCTCGGCGTCTACGTTCTGCTGAGCGCAATTTCGGCGTGTCCGGCGACGAAATTGCGCGGGACTGCGAATCCTTCAAAGGAGTGGTGCGCCGCCAGCAGGTGATCGGAGAGGCGGCGGGAGTCACAGTGGTCGACGATTTCGCGCATCATCCGACCGCGATCGGCGTCACGCTCGAAGCGATAGCCGAGCGGTTCCCGGGCCGGCGGATACTCGCGGCGTTCGAGCCGCGCTCGAACACAGCGCGGCGCAACGTTTTCCAAAATGCATTCGCGTCCGCATTCGATAAGGCCTCGCGCGTTTACCTGGCCCGGTCTATTTCAAGGACAACGATCCGATTGCGCCGGACGAGCGGCTCGGAACTGACGCACTGGCGAGTGCGATCAGCGCGCGCGGGCCGCATGCGCTCGCTTGCGACGTCGAACGACGAGATCCTCGAACGCGATGCTTGCCGACGCGCGCGCCGGCGACGTCGCGCTGTTCATGTCGAACGGCCCGTTCGAGGATCTGAAGGAACGGTTCCTCGCAGGGCATTCGAGAATCGCGTAATACCCGAGCTGCCTGGATCGACCACGTTCAGCAGTGGATGGTTCGCGACGAATCGTTTCAGATTCTCGGCGAACAGTTCGCAGGCTTTGTCCATATAGCCGCGATTGTCGCCGGAGATGTGCGGCGTCAGGATCGCATTTTCGAGGTCCCACAGAGGGCTCGTGGCTTCCAGCGGCTCGTGCTCGAAGACGTCGAGTCCCGCGCCGCCAATCTTGCCCGCCTTCAGCGCCGCGGTCATCGCGGCTTCATCGATCACTTGGCCGCGTCCGATGTTGACGAGGTACGCGCCGGGTTTCATCGCGGCGATTTCGCGCGCGCCGATGAATTTCCGCGTGTGCGTCGCTGAGCGGCAGCGTAACGGATACGTAGTCGCATCTCACGCAGAATATCCTCGCGATTGCTCGGGACCGAACAACCGTGCAGGTATCGAGCCTTCGGGATCTCCCAGCCCCGGCGGACACCAGCCCAAGTCGCGCCGATTCGCGGGGTCGCGCTTGAGCGCCAGCACGCTCATCCCGAATGCGCGCGCCAGCCGCGCAGTCTCCCTTCCGATCGATCCATAGCCGATGATGCCAATCGTATGCCCGCGGAGTCTCGTCGATCGGTTCCTTTAAATTGCGCGACCGCGTCCATTGGTGACGAATCTGCGCACGGATCGCGAGATGAATACGGTGCGTATACGCCAGCATCGAGCCCAACGTGTATTCCGCGATCGGCGTCGCATGAATTCCGCTGGCCGTCGTGAGCGGGATCGAACTGCCCTTGAGCGGACCGCTCAGCGCATGGTCAGCGCCGGCGCTGAGCAGCTGAATCCATCGGAGCCCGGGAGCCCGATCGAATAGGTCACGCGGCATCCGAAACGTCAGCAGCACGTCGCATCCGCCGCTTACCAGCTCGCTGAATTCCTCGGGCGATCGGCATTGCCGGTCGAGCAGCTCGGCGCCCGGCACAGCGGCAGTGATTAGGGCGCGATGCGCGGCTTGTAACTCGACTGTGGAAATTATTTTCATGGAACGGATCAAACTCTCGCATGAGGTCGCGCGAGCTTCAAGGAAATATCGTCCGGCTTGAGGAGATCGCGCCGCGGGCTTATATTTGCACTACGCTATGAAGCTGCAGAAGATCCTTGCGCTGGGAGTTGCGACGAGCGCGCTGTTCGCGCTCACTCAGTTTGCAGTCGCGCAAGACTCGCAAACCGGCTCCCAGGGCGGCACAAATACGGCCACTCATGGAATTGCAGGTCAAGGCGGCAGCGACGACACGACGCTCGAAATCGCGCCTCAGCCCGGATTGGTCGCGCCGAAACCCGCCGTCAAGGAAATCCCCGGCGACCGCAACTTTAATCCCGGCGAGGACACTTCGTCGATCGAGCCGAGCTTTCGCCAAGGCACTGAGAACGGCACCGGCGATACCGGCGGCAACCTCAACGGCAATGGCAACGGCGACAGCAACCAGCCGCACGCGCGCCCCTACCTGGGTATTACGGTAGCGTATGCGACGCAGTGCTACCTCGGAGGCGAGGAGCACGGGCTCGAGGTGCTGACGATCGATCCCAACAGCCCGGCGCAGCAGGCGGGCCTGCAGGCGCGATCCGGAATGACCGCGGTCGGCGCGGCGCTCACTACACTGCTCTCCCCGCTGCCCGGCGGCTCTATTGTCGCGACCAAGGCGCTGGGGGGTACGGGAGCGGTGGGGCAGGAGGGCGATCTGATCGTCGCGATTGACGACAAGCGCGTGCGCGATCAGAGCGATCTGGAAAGCGCGATGGCGCGGCTCAAGCCGGGCGACACGATGTACCTGACTGTGATCAGGCCCGACGGGACGGGCGACCACCCGGCGCACAAGACGATCAAAATCGCGGTGCGCGTCGGCGCTGTCGGCGAGCCAATCGCGAACGCGGCCCCTGCGGGTGCCGATACCTTCACCCATTAGATCGTCGCGTCGCGATTTCGTTTATCCAATATTGTTTCGGTACCGCGGCGAACTTTGCGACGCGTGATTTTCTGTCTTGAGCCCCGCCCCAAAAAACTTCCTAACAGGGACGACGTCCCGCATCCTTCTTCTCAATGGGTGCAGAGCCTGTCCTGAGCGAAGCCGAAGGAGATCACCCCTGCCGAAGGAAGCGTGAAACCCACCGCGGGTTTCACATAAAATAAAGTCCCGTCTTTCTCATCTGCCGCGCGTTCGCGCACGATTTTCTGCTAATATTTCCCTGACGCAGCGGCGTGTGCGCTCCTCGCGCGCATCGCCGCAGGGCGAATTTGCGTATTGGGATCGGGAAAAGTTGCAACGCAGCCTTAAAGAAGCGGCCGGCGAACTCGAAGCGCGACTCGCGGCAAATACCGAACGCCGATTCCCCGTGATGGGACTGCGCGGTGCGGCCGGCGCGCTGATGCTTCGCGAGATGCGACTGCGCTTGACGCGTCCGATCGTCGCGATCACGTCGACGGCTGCGGAAGCCGAAGCGCTCGCCGGCGAGGTCGCGTTCTTTCTCGATGAAGCCACCGACGCCGACGCTGCGACGCGCCGCGTGCATCTGCTGCGCTCGTGGGAAGTGAAGCCGATGGCGCAATTGTCGCCGCCGACCGACGCGCAGGCATCGCAGTTGGCGGCGCTGTTCGCGATGATTCGGCATCCGTCGCCGCTGATCGTCACGTCGGCCGAAGCGCTGATGACGCGAACGATTCCGCGCACGGCGTTCAACGAATCGATCGTCACGGTCGCGATTGGCGACAAGCCTGGATCTCGAGGCGCTCATCGAAGCGCTCGCGGCGTGCGGCTATCAACGCGTGCCGCAGACCGAAGAGGCCGGCGACTTCAGCGTGCGCGGCGGAATCGTCGATGCGTTCTCGCCGCTCTATCGTGATCCGATTCGCATCGAGCTCGAAGACGACATTGTCACCTCGATTCGCCATTTCGACGCGGACAGCCAGCGCTCGGGCGCCGAACTCGTCGAGGCGACGATCACTCGCACGCGCTACGTGCCGCCGTCCGCGCTCAAGGATCCGAAGCTGCGCGAGTTGGTCGCGTTGCGCGCCGCGGAAATCGGGATGGTGCGTAAGGAGGCCGCCGAACTGTCCGAGGCCCTCGAGAACGGCCTGCTCTTTCCGGGCGCGGAACTGCTGATGCCGTATGTGTACGGGCGCGCGCTCGACAGCGTGTTCGATTATGTGCCGGCGGGCGCGTTGCTGTGGCTTGTTGATCCGGGTCGCGTGCTCGCCGAGGCGAACCGTTTTGCCGATACCGTCAACAACGAGACCGCGGCGGCGGCGCAGAAGCCCGCGTTTCATCCCGCGCCGGAGTCGCTGTTTATCAATGCAGCCGCGTTCGAACGCACGCTCGCAAAGTTCACCGCGGTCGAAGTCGGCTCGCTGGTGACGATGGCGGCGCCGCGCGAGGGCTGGGCCGTGCCGGTCGAGGTCAAGTCGCAGAACAGTTTGCGGCTGGGATCGAATCAGCTGAGCGGCGTGCGGACGCCTCCGAGCTTCGAACCGCTGGCGACGGAACTGCGCGAAGTCCAACGCGGGCAAGGACGTTCGCTGATGATCGTCGAAGGCCCGCATCAGGTGGCGCGCCTGCGCCGGCATCTCGAGGCGTATGACCTCGACGTAAACGTCGAATGCAAAAGCCTGGCGGCGCTGCTCGAATGGCCCGACTATCGCCCCGCGATCATGGAAGGCGAGATTTCCGCCGGCGTCGTCCTGCAGGAGGACGGCCTCTACATCTACAGCGAAGAAGAAATTTTCGGCGAGCCGCGCGCACGGCGGCGCCGGCGTCCGACCGCGAAGGGCGCGCTGCTCAATCTCGAAGAGCTGAAGCCCGACGACTTCGTCGTGCATATCGATCACGGTATCGCGAAGTACCGCGGCCTGCGCCACATGAAGGTCGCCGATGTCGAGGGCGATTTTCTCAATCTCGAATACGCGGGCAACGACACGATGTACGTGCCGGTCGAGCGGATAAATCTCGTTCAACGATACATCGGCGGCGACAATGCCGAGCCCAAGCTCGACAAGCTGGGCAGCGGCTCGTGGGAAAAGGTCAAGCGCCGCACGCGGCAGGCGGTGCTCGCGATGGCGGCGGAGCTGCTCGACATTTATGCGGCGCGCGAGGTGATGGAGGGGCATGCGTATCCGCGGCCCGGCGCCGACTACGAGGAATTCGCCGAGCGCTTCGAGTTCGAGGAGACGCCCGACCAGCAGGCGGCGATCGACGACGTCATTCGCGATCTCACGCGCGTCAAGCCGATGGATCGCCTGATTTGCGGCGACGCGGGCTTCGGCAAAACCGAAGTCGCACTGCGCGCCGCGTTTATCGCGGTGATGGACGGGCGGCAGGTCGCGGTGCTCGTGCCGACGACGATTCTCGCCGAGCAGCATTGGAACACGTTTCGCGAGCGCTTCAAGGATTACCCGGTGCGCGTCGAGATGGTCTCGCGCTTCCGTAGTCACAAGGAAAACAAGGCCGTCATCGAGGAGGCTGCGGCGGGCAAAGTCGACGTTATCGTCGGGACGCATCGCCTGCTGTCGAGCGACGTGCAATTTCCGCGGCTCGGCTTGCTGGTGATCGACGAGGAGCATCGCTTCGGCGTCGTCGACAAGGAGCGGATCAAGAAGCTCAAGAAGCTGGTGCCGGTGTTGACGATGACCGCGACGCCGATTCCGCGCACGCTGCATATGGCGATGCTCGGCATCCGCGATCTCTCCGTGATTCAGACGCCGCCGCCGGACCGCCAGGCGATTCGCACTTTCGTCGCGCATTTCGACGACGCCACGATTCGCGACTCGATCCTGCGCGAGCTGAATCGCGGCGGCCAGGTGTTCTTCGTGCACAACCGCGTCGAGAATATCGACTACATGGCCAGTCATCTGCGCTCGCTGGTGCCCGAGGCGAAGATCGCGATCGCGCACGGCCAGATGAAGGAACGGCAGCTCGAGAACGTGATGCGCGACTTTATCGAGAAGCGCATCAACGTGCTGGTCTGCAGCGCGATCATCGAATCGGGGCTCGACATACCCAACGCCAACACGATGATCATCAATCGCGCCGATCATTTCGGCCTCGCGCAGCTGTACCAGTTGCGCGGCCGCGTCGGCCGTTCGCGCCAGAAGGCTTACGCTTATCTGCTGATTCCCGGCGAGCACATCATCACGCGCGACGCCAAGCGCCGAATCGACGCGCTGCGCGAGCTGGTCGAGTCCGAGAGCGGCGGCGGCTTCAAGCTCGCGATGGCCGACCTCGAGCATCGCGGCGCCGGCAACCTGCTCGGCCACGAGCAGCACGGAGAGATCGCGGCCGTCGGCTTCGAGCTTTACACCGAGATGATGGAAGAGGCGATTGCCGAGCTGCGCGGCCAGCCGAATCGCCCCGACTTCGAGCCCGAGCTGCGAATCGCAGTGCCCGCCTACATCCCCGAGGCTTACGTCGCCGACGAAAACGAGCGCCTGGTGCTCTATCGGCGGCTCGCGCGGGCGAATCGCGAGGAGGATCTCGGCGAGATTCGCGACGAGATGCGCGATCGGTTCGGGCCGGTGCCGACGCTGATCGAAAATCTGATCGCGGCGATGAACGTGCGGCGCCAGATGAAGCAGCTGATGATCCTCAGCGCGATTCTCAAGGGCTCGCAGCTCGAAATCCGCTTTCATCCTGACGCGCCGGTCGATACGGCGCGGCTGGTGAAGCTGGCCGATCAGAATCGGCGCACGATGCGGCTGACGCCCGTCGTACCAGGTCATCGCGCGCATCGAGCCCGGCGAATACGAGCAATTGTTCGCGCAACTCGACGGCATCTTGCAGGCCCTGGCGGGCTGTGAAAAGTTGGAAAACTGGCCGGCCGCGAAACTCGGGCAGGCCTTCAACTGATGCAAAATTTCCGGAGATCGTTTCCGCGTGCCCCCGCGCGATGTGTGATAATTGCAGCTTGACGGTACTGGTCGGGTATTGTGCTGGCGGGCGCGTTCTCGGGCTGCGCGATAGATTTTTCAAACCCGAATCTTACGCCTTCATCAAGGATGCGATGGCGGTCCCACCGGGGTCGGCAGAATCGCCCACGAACGTTCAGACGCCCTCGTCCAGACCGACTCCGCATACGATAGTCGCATCGACCGAACCGGCGGCAACCGCCGCCGCCGTCCCAACCTGTAACTTTACCGCCGCTGCCCGAAACTCCGGTAAACCCTTCGCGAGTGCCGCGCACGGTGCCGGCCTCAGACGCTCCCGGCGGCTTCTCGCTCCCTGCCTTCATGTCGAAGAAGGAGGAGCAGGTACGCCGCCGCCCGCTCCCGTGGAGCGCCTGAGAGCGTCGATGAGCAGATGGCGGAGAACGCGCCGGCGGTGGATCGCGTTGTCGCCAGCGTTGACGGCGATCCGATCACGATGCGCGAGGTCAAGGATTTGCGTCGGCATCGCATGGGCAGCCGATCGACACCGACGATTTCGCCTCCTCAGACACCGCCAAGACCGCGGTGAAGGCGTTGATCGGAGAAAAATTGCTCGAACAGGAAGTGAAGAAGTACGATGACAAGGTCGACGACGCGCAGGTCGACAAGTACATCGACGCAGCTGCGCGAGGACAAGCACATGAGCGAAGCGGAATTCCGCGCGCAACTGCAAGCCAGCGGGATGAGCTACGATGAACTGCGCAAGCGCGCGCGGATGGAACTCGAAAAATCGATGATGATCGAGCAGGAAGTCCGCGCGAAAATCAACGTGCCCGACGCCGACATCAAGGCCTTCTACGACGCCCACAAGGAAGATTTCACCATTCACAAGGAGCGTCTCAAGCTCGCGCAGAGTTCTGATCGCGCTGCCGCCCAACCCGACGCCCGCGCAGGTGGCCGCCGCGCAGAAGAAGGCCGAGATGGTTCGCGCGCGCGCGGTCAAGGGCGACGACTTCGGCGATCTCGCGCGCGTGTATTCGGACGACGACTCGAAGTCCAACGGCGGCGAGCTCGGATGGTTCGCGCCGGGCGACATCAACGACTCGATCCTCGCCGCGGTCAAACCGCTCAAGCCCGGCGAAGTTTCGGCGCCGGTTCGCACCAGCCACGGCATTCATATCGTCAAGCTCGAAGAGCACGAAGTGCCCGGCGTCGTGCCGCTCAGCGAGGTCAAGGCGCAGATTCGCGCTGCAGCTGACCGATCGAGCAGACCAGCGCGCAGCTCGAGAAATGGGTTGAATCCGATCTCGTCAAGCAGCACTACGTCGAGACCATGTACTAGATGATGACGGCGCCTCAGACGAAAGACGCCGCCGCTGCTGGCGATCAGCATGGGCGACCCGGCGGGCGTCGGCCCCGAGGTGATCCTCAAGGCGGCGGCGGCGCTCGCGAGCCGTCGCGGTGCGCCGTCAATTGTGGTGGTCGGCGATTTATCCGCGATGCGCGCGGCGGCCGCCCGCCTGCGCGATGTGCCTGCTCCTCGCGAATGGCATCCAGGTGAGCCGCCGATTCGCCTCGACGAAGGGACTCGGCGTACTTTCGATCTCGAGTTTGTCGGCGCGCGCAATTCGCCCCGGACATCCGACGGTCGAGGGCGGCGGCGCCGCTTATGATTACATTGTAACTGGCGCGCGGATGGCGATGAGCGGCGAGGTCGACGCGCTCGTGACCGCGCCTATCAGCAAGGACTGGATGAATCGCGCCGGGCATCACTTTCCCGGCCATTCGGAGCTGCTGGCCGAGATGTCGCGGACGCGGCTGTGGCGCATGATGTTCGCGGGCGGCGAGCTGACGGTGGCGCTGGTGACTGCGCATATCGGATTTGCAAAAGTGGCGACTGCACTGACGCAGCGCAACGTGCTCGACACGATTCGGCTGCTCGCGACGCATTTGCGCGGCGCGCTCGGCGTCGCGCGGCCGCGAATTGCCGTGCTCGGGTTGAATCCTCATGCGGGTGAAAACGGGATGTTTGGCGACGAGGAGATTCGCGTGATCGCGCCGGCCATTCGGCGCGCGCAGCGCGAAGGTATCGACGCGTACGGTCCGCTCGCGCCCGACACCGCATTCATCCGCAAGGCGGGCGCGTTTAATTTCGACGCGGCGGTCGCGATGTATCACGATCAGGGCTTGATTGCGCTCAAGACGCTGGAGTTCGATCGCGCGGTGAATATCACGATCGGATTGCCGTTCGTCCGCACCTCGCCCGACCACGGCACCGCGTTCGACATCGCGGGGAAGGGAATTGCAAATCCGTCGAGCATGATTGCCGCGATCGAATATGCGTGGCGGGCCGCCGTCAGCCGCGACAGGACTCGCGCGGCGGGCGGCAGCATAAGCAGCGATGGCCGATCGAATCGTCATCAAGGGCGCGCGCGAGCACAATCTCAAGAATATCGATCTCGAGATTCCGCGCGATCGCCTGGTCGTGATCACCGGGCTCTCGGGCTCCGGCAAATCCTCGCTCGCCTTCGACACGATTTACGCCGAGGGCCAGCGCCGCTACGTCGAGTCGCTGTCGGCCTATGCGCGCCAGTTCCTCGAGCAGATGGAGAAGCCGGACGTCGATTCGATCGAGGGGTTGTCGCCGGCAATTTCGATCGAGCAGAAGACCACCTCGCGCAATCCGCGCTCGACTGTCGGCACCATCACCGAGATCTACGACTACCTGCGCCTGCTGTTCGCGCGCGTCGGGCACGCGTTCTGTTACAACTGCGGCCGCGAAATCACGCAGCAGAGCGTGCAGCAGATCGTCGATCAAATCATGGGATGGCCCGACGGCTCGCGGATTCACGTGCTGGCGCCGATCGTCCGCGATCGCAAGGGCGAATATCGCAAGGAGCTGTCCGACATGAAGCGCGCGGGTTTCGTGCGCGTGAAGATCGACGGCAAGCTCTACGAACTCGGCGAGGAGCCGGTGCTCAACAAGAATCAGCGCCACACTATCGAGGTGATGGTCGATCGGCTCGCGATTCGCAAGGGAATCGAGAAGCGCCTGTCGGATTCGCTCGAAGTCGCGTTCAAGTACGGGCAGGACCTGCTCAAGGTCGAGCGCCTGGACGGGCCCAAGAACGAGAGCGAGATTTATTTCAGCCAGCGCTTCGCCTGCGTCGATTGCGGAATTTCGTATCCGGAAATCGCGCCGCGGATGTTCTCCTTCAACAGCCCGCACGGCGCCTGCACCGAATGCTCGGGCATCGGATCGATCATGTACTTCGATCCCGAGCTGGTCGTGCAGAACGAGGACTTGAGCATCGCCGATGGCGCGATCGCGCCGTGGGCGACGATGAACTATCTGCAGCCGGTGCTCGACGCGCTCGCGAAGCACTACAAGTTCAGCCTCGATCAGCCGTGGAAAGAGATTCCGGCCAAGGTGCGCAAGGCGATCATGTACGGCTCGGGCAGCGAGGAGATCGAGTTCGCCTACCAGCGCGGGCACCATCGCGCCGAGTACGCCAAGACCTTCGAGGGCGTGCTGCAATGGCTCGATCGCCGCTACAAGGAGACCGAGTCGGAAGGCGTGCGCGAATTCCTCGAGGCGTACATGAACATGCGGCCGTGCCCGACCTGCGACGGCGCGCGCCTCAAGAAGGAAAGCCTGTTCGTGCGCTTCAACGGCAAATCGATTTCGGAAGTGACCGCGATGTCGATCAAGCAGGCGCTCGCGTTTTTCGCCGCGCCCAAGCTGAGCGCGCAGGAAACCGAAATCGGGCGCCTCATCCTCAAGGAAATTCGCGAGCGCCTGAATTTCCTCGCCGACGTCGGCCTCGAGTACCTCACGCTCGATCGCCCGTCGGGCAGTCTCTCCGGCGGCGAGGGCCAGCGCATCCGGCTCGCCACGCAAATCGGCTCGAGCCTGGTCGGCGTGCTCTACATCCTCGACGAGCCGTCGATCGGACTTCATCAGCGCGACAATCAGCGCCTGCTCGCCACGCTCAAGCGCCTCAAGGAACTCGGCAACACCGTGCTGGTGGTCGAGCACGATCGCGAGACGATGCTCGAAGCCGATCATCTGATCGACATGGGCCCCGGCGCCGGAATTCACGGCGGCTACATCGTCTCGCAGGGCACGCCCGACGAGGTGATGCGCGACGAGAACTCGCTCACCGGCAAATATCTTTCCGGCGAAGTGGAGATTCCGGTGCCGTCGCGCCGCCGCCAGCTCTCCGGCCGATGGCTGACCGTCAAGGGCGCGCGCGAGAACAATCTGCGCGATCTCACCGTCGCGATTCCGCTCGGCGTCTTCACCTGCATCACCGGCGTTTCGGGCTCCGGCAAATCGACGCTGGTGCTCGACACGCTGTACCGCGCGCTCTCGCAGAAACTGAATCACAGCCGCGAGCGCGCCGGCGCGTACAAGACGCTCGAGGGCGTCGAGCATCTCGACAAAGTCATTCACGTCGATCAAAGCCCGATCGGGCGCACGCCGCGCTCGAATCCCGCGACCTACACCGGCCTGTTTACCCATATCCGCGAGCTGTTTGCGCAACTGCCCGAGGCGCGCATGCGCGGCTACGGGCCGGGGCGATTTTCATTCAACGTCAAGGGCGGGCGCTGCGAGGCGTGCGAGGGCGACGGCATCATTCGCATCGAGATGCACTTTCTGCCCGACGTGTACGTCACCTGCGAGGTCTGCGGCGGCAAGCGCTACAATCGCGACACGCTCGAGATTCAGTACAAGGGCAAGAACATTTCCGAGGTGCTCAACATGACCGTGCTCGACGCGGTCGAGTTTCTCGGCTCGGTTCCGCCGATTCGCCAGAAGCTCGAAACGCTGCGCGACGTCGGCCTCGACTACATCCACCTCGGCCAGTCGGCGACGACGCTGTCCGGCGGCGAGGCGCAGCGCATCAAGCTGGCGAAGGAACTCGCGCGCCGCGCCACCGGGCGCACGTTTTACATCCTCGACGAGCCGACCACCGGCCTGCACTTCGACGACATCAAGCAGCTGCTCGCCGTGCTCGGCCGTCTCGCCGACGCGGGCAACACCATCATCATCATCGAGCACAACCTCGACGTGATCAAGACTGCCGACTACCTGATCGATCTCGGTCCCGAAGGCGGCGATCGCGGCGGCCAGGTCGTCGCGAAGGGCACGCCCGAGGAAGTCGCCGGCGTGAAGGCTTCGTACACGGCGGGCTTCCTGCGCCAGGCGCTCAATCATCGCGCCGCCGCTTAATCGCGATTCTTTCGCCGAAACGCCGTCGTAAATGATTCGTCCGTCTTCGACGCGCGCGAACGGCGCGAGCGCGTGCGCGACAATTTCCCCGTTGGCATGATGTGCTCGACCGTCCAGCCGCGCACCACCAGATGGTCCGAAATGATTCGCCGATGGCATCGCCACCACAGGCCTTCGGAACACATGTACGCGTCGCGCGACGCCTCGGCAGCGTCGTCAGTTCGCGCATGCCGGCGCTCAAAATCCTCACTCTCCGCGTAGTCCGCGTAGGATCTGAATGCCGGCATCTGCCACGCCGTATGCGGCGAATCGACGCGCTTCGAAGTGCGCCGGCCGCCGAGCCGCTTGATCCATCGATACTCGATGCCCGCGCGCTCGAGCGACGCCGACAGTTCCGCCTGATTGAACTGCGGCCATCGCCGCGAGCTGGGATACGATCGCACGTCGGCGACGAGCGCGATTCGATGCTCGCCGAGCAGTTCGAGGAATTGCTCGATCGGATGCGTCGAGTGCCCGATCGTGAAGATCAGCGCGGCGCTTATTGCGCGCTGGGGGCGTCGGCAGCTTTCTCCAACTGCGAGGTTTTGATCTTCGCGTCCGCCTGGTTCGCGACCGCGACGACGATCATCGCATCGGGATGCAGATATTTTTTCGCCACCGCCAGCACGTCGTCCTTGGTGACCGCTCCGATCAGCTTCGGATACTGCTCCGCGTAGTCGAGCCCGAGGCCGTAAAACTCGACCTGCATCATGAACGACGCGATCGCGCTCTGCCGCTCGATTTCAGCGGAAAGCTGCCGATGAGAAATTTCTTCGCGCCGTCCAGCTCGGCGTCGCTGACCGGCTTCTCCTGGATCTCGCGCATCTGCTGCAGGATCAAATCGATCGCCTCGTTGGCGCTCTGGTTCTTGGTCTGCAGCGCCGATCGCTGAACGCGCCCTGGAATTTGCCCGGCTCGAAGCCGCTGTCGATCGAGTAGGCGAGCCCGTGCGCGCTGCGCACGACCTTCACCAGCCGCGACGAAAATCCGCCGCCGCCCAGGATGTAGTTCATCACCTTGAGCCGGTAAAAATCCGGATTCGAGCGCGCGACGCCGCCGGAACCCATGATGATGTTCGCCTGCATCACGTTGCGATCGATCAGTTTCACGATGCAGGCCCGGCGCGACGTTGATCGGCGGCGGCTCCGGCTTGCGGCGCGACCGTGCCCGCGAGGCCCGCCAGCGATTTCTCAAGTGATGCTTTAACTTCGTCGGCGTTCACGTCGCCCGCCACCGCGATGATCGCGCTGCCGAGCTTGTAGTAGTCGTGGTAGAATTCGCGCACGTCGTCGTTCGTGAGCTTCGCGACCGAGTCCGGCTGAGCCCTCGCCCGGATGCCCGTACGGCGAGTCGCCGAACAGGTCTTTGGTGAATTCCACGTCGGCGGCGTAGCCCGGCTGCTCTTCCGCCGCCTTGATTTCCGCGATCTGCTCGGCGCGTTTGCGCGCGATGTCGTCGTCGCGCAGGCCCGGCTCGGTCAGAATTCCCGCCAGCAGCTCCAGCGTCTCGCCCTGGTACTTCTTGAGCGAGGTCATCCCGGCGGTCGCATAATCGCGTTCCGCCGCCACCGCCGACCGAGCTGCCCATGAAATCGACTTTCTGATTGAACTCCGTCGCGGTGAGTTCCTTGGTGCCCTCGCGAGATGCATCGCGCCGTCAACTCGGCCAGCCCTTCCTTGCCCTTGGGATCGCGCCGCGTGCCCGCGTCGAACTCGATCATCATCGTCACCATCGGCAGCTGATGCTGTTCCGAGACCAGCAGCGTCGCGCCGTTGCTGAGCGTCATCTGCTTGATGTCGAGCGCATGCGACGGCGTCGCCGCGAACACAATCGCCGCGAATTGCCGCGACGCTCGCAAACGTCTGATTCGATGCACCGCTCATCGCACCACCTCGGCGCATCAGCGCTGATGCATTCTCCGCCGCTGATTCCGCCGCCGCCGTGATTGCAGCACGCCGGTCGGCACCAGCACGCCATCGGTCATGTTGCCCGCGACCAGGTAAGTTTTCGCGACGCGCTGAACGTCGGCCGCCGTGACCTTGTCGATTCCGTCGAGATAGTTGTCGACCAGGTGGTAGTCGCCGAGCATCTCGTACACGCCGAGCATCTCGGCCTCGCGCATCATCGAGTCCTGTCCGAAGACGAATTGCGCCTGCTCGAGATTCTTGGCCTTCTGCAGTTCCTCCGCGCCGACCGGCTTGTCGCGCATCGCGGCGATTTCCTTTTCGACTTCCGCCTGCATGTCGGCCGCTTTCACGCCCGGCCGCATCTGCGCCGACACGACGAACAAGTCCGGGATCGAACGAAGTCATGTCGTAGCCGGCGCCGATATCGACCACCATCTGCTTCTCGATCACCAGCTTCTTGTAGAGCCGCGAGCTCTTCCCGTCGCTCAGAATCTCCGACGCGATTTCGAGCGCGAAAGCGTCGGGGCTGGTGAGATTCGGCACGTGATACGCCTCTTCGAAGGCCGGCAGATTCGCCGCGTGCTGCAGCTCGACGCGCCGCGTCCCCGTCCTGCGGCGGCTCGACCTCGGTCACCGGCGGCGGCTTGGGGCCGTTCTTGATTCCCGCGAACGCCTCGCTGATCTGCTTGAGCACCTTGTCGGCGTCGAAGTCGCCGACCGCCACGATCAGCGCGTTTTGCGGCGAGTAATAAATCTTGTGGTACGCCATCGCGTCCGCCAGCGTCAGCCCCTCGACGTCGTGCATCCAGCCGATCACCGGCCAGTGGTACGGATGCGCGACGTAGGCCTGCGCGCGGACCATCTCGTCGAGCGCGTCCTCCGGATTGTCTTCGGTGCGCATGCGCCGCTCCTCGACCACGACGTGCTTTTCCGAGTCGAAGCCCTTGGGCTCGAAGTTGGCCATCCGATCGGCTTCGAGCGTGATCGGCACGTCGAGATGATCGTGGTTGATCGTCTCGAAGTAGTCGGTGAAGTCCGACTCGGTGAACGCGTTATCCTCGCCGCCGTTCTGCTGGATGATCTGGGAGAACTCTTCGGGCCCGAGTTTCTTGGTGCCGCGGAACATCAGATGCTCGCACAGATGCGACAGGCCGGTCTTGCCGAACTGCTCGTTGCGCGAGCCGACCTGGTAGAAGACGTTGAACGTCGCGACCGGCGCCTTGTGATTTTCCAGCACCAGCACCTCGCAGCCCGTTGGGCAGCGTTTGGGCCTTGACCGCGTCGGCGATTCCCGCGCGCGCGGGCGCCGCAGCAGCCAGAGCATAGAAGGGTACCGAGCGCCGCCATTGAAACGAGGCGGCGATGATTGCCAAAGATCGTGATGCGCATAGCGTACGATCATCTAAGTCCGCCGCTCGCAGCCAAGTCAAGGAAGCAAGGATTGTGCGGCTCTTGCGCGATCGGCTTCGCTTCTGACATGCGCAGGGCATAGCGGATAGCAAATTGCATCGCACGCATCGGTCTTTGCCAGAATCAATATAACGACGATGCCCGAAATCGCCGAGAAAGCTCAGGACCTCTTCGAAATAAAGGGCGTCCTGACGAAATTCATGCGGATGCTGTTTCCGCTTGAATTCCGCATCGACTCGCTCGCCAACGGCGCCCCGATGCTGCCGTTTCACTACCCGCTGCTGCCCGGGCGAGATGATCTATCTGCCCGAGCGGCTCGAGCCCTTCGGCACTCGCGGCGACGCCTACATCTATTATTTCGTCACCACCGCGCATCTCGCGGCGCGCCACGAATTCGGCACCTTCAAGCTCAAGCTCGCCGATATCGCGGGCTTCGAAGAGCGCGGCGAGACCGGCGTCGAGGCGATCGACAGCTTCGTCGCGTCGTTCGACGATCCCGGCCTCGCGGGCGCGCTGATGCGGCTGGCGAGTCGGCGCGAATCGACGCCGAACTGCGCCGACGTTATCGCGGACTCGCGCCGCGAATCGCGGGCCTCAACCGCTCGCTGCTCGAACGGCTCCATCCCGAGTCGCTCAGCACGATGCTGGTGCGCGCGGCGCTCGACCTCGATGCGACGCGGCGAAGTGCTCGACTCTCCGCTCGTGCGGATGGCGTCGATCCACTTCGCGCCGGTGCGCGCGCGCGGCGCCGACGTGATGACCAGCGTGCGCCAGGTCGGCGCGCTCTACAATTGGCTCCAGGAGCTGATTCGACAGGCGCGCGAGCGCGGCGAAGGCGATCCGCTCACCGAAGAAGAAGCCGAGCGGATGCGCAACGACCTGATCAAAGGCATGAAAGGCTCGGAGTCGCAGACCGCCGGCGAAGGCGAAGACGGCGAACAGGGCGACGGGCGGCGGCGAGCCCGACCAGAACGTCCAGATGGACGTCTCGGGCAAGCAGTCCAAGGGCGGACAGGGCAGGGCGCTCTCGCCCGAAGAATTGCGCAAGCTCATCGAGCAGGGCGCCGAGATCAAACCCTCGCAGGGCGACGGCGGCGCCGACGGCGACGGCATGTACCTGACGCAGCTCACCGGCAAGCAGCTCAGCGAGCTCGAGCAGATGCGCGAGCAGCTCGGCGAAGTCGGCTCGGTCACCGGGCAGGGACGCCTGATGATCGGCCGCGGCCGCCAGGATTCGTACTTCGCCTACGACGAATGGGATTACGTGCTGAACGACTATCGGCGCAACTGGTGCCGGCTGCGCGAAGTCCCGCTGACCGGCGACGACGGCGATTTCTACGAGAACACGCTCGCTGCGCTACGCCGAGATGCTGCCCGGCGTGCGCCGCAACTTCCAGCGCATCCGCCCCGCGTCGTACCGGATGGTGCGCGGACTCGAGGACGGCGAGGAAATCGATATCGATCGCACCATCGAGGCGCGCGTGGCGCGCCTGATGGGCGAGACGCCCGACGACCGCGTTTACAAGGCGCGCAAGAAAGAAGCGCGCGACGTCGCCACGCTGTTCCTGCTCGACATGTCGGCCTCGACCGACGAGCCGATCCATCGCGAGCCGCGCAAGCATACCGACGATGACGACACCGACGACTGGATGAAGGCATGGCAGCGCCGCCCGCAAACCGCCAAGCGTCCGCGCCGCATCATCGACGTCAACAAGGAAGCGCTCGTCATCATGGCGCAGGCGCTCGAGGAAATCGGCGACGCCTACGCGATCATGGGCTTCTCCGGCCACGGCCGCGACAACGTCGAGTTCTACGTCATCAAGGAATTCGATCAGGAACTGACCGACGAGGTGAAGGCGCGCATCGGCGCGGTCGAGCCCAAGCGCTCAACCCGGATGGGCGCGGCGATTCGTCACGTGCGCGAGAAATTCAAGGACGTCGCCTCGCGCGCCAAGCACATGATCCTGCTGAGCGACGGCTTCCCGCAGGATTTCGACTACGGCCACGACCGCCGCTCCAACGCCTACGGCATCCAGGACACGATGGTCGCGCTGAAGGAACTCGAGCTCGCCGGCGTCCTGCCGTTCTGCATCACGGTCGACAAAACCGGCCACGACTACTTGCGCCAGATGTGCCAGTCCTCGCGCTACCTGGTAATCGAAGACATCGCGTCGCTGCCGCGCCAGCTCCCGAAAATCTACGAGCAAGTAATCCGCTGGTGATGCCTCTCTCAAATCGGGAAAGGTCATCCTGACCAAGCGAGCAACGCGCTCTTGTCATCCTGACGACGGGAGCGTGAGCGACGGGAGGAACGGACCTCGGACAGCTTCGCGCGCGCGAAGCCGGAACCGGTCTCCGAAATCGCGCAGCGCGCGCTCCTCGTAGCACTGCCGCAAAAGTTCAGGGATGAACTGTTCATCCTTACGGTGCTCCCGATTTCGATCTAACATCATCGAATGAGCGCACGCTCCACCCGCCCGAACTTCGCCAAGCGCATACGAAAACGCCTTAGCCCATCTGTCCGATGCACGACGAAAATTACGGAACGAAACGACCGATGGTGTACTGCTGACCTGTAAACCACTACCGGTAGTGTAGTGTGCCCAAATCACCGCGTAGTCTCGATCCTCAAATCGTGCCCCGTCATCTCAGCCGGCGCCTTTACCCCGAGCATCCCGAGCAGCGTCGGCGCGACGTCCGCCAGAGTGCCGCCGTCCTTCAACCGCCCCTTGAACTGCGGATCGTACAGAATCAGCGGCACCGGATTCGTCGTATGCGCCGTATGCGCCTGCCCGGTCGCCGGGTCGGCCATGAACTCCGCGTTGCCGTGATCCGCGGTGATCAGCGCGACGCCGCCGCGCTTCTCGAGCGCGTCGATCACGACGCCGAGCGCCGCGTCCGTCACCTCGACCGCCGCCACCGTCGCCTCGTACTTGCCGGTATGCCCGACCATGTCGGGATTCGCGAAGTTCATCACGATCACGTCGAACTTGCCGCCCGCGATTTCCTCGGCGACGCGCGTCGCGATAGCCGCCGCCTTCATCGTCGGCTCCAGGTCGTAAGTCGCGACCTTCGACGACGGAATCAGCGCGCGCTCTTCGAGCGGAAATGCTTTCTCGACGCCGCCGTTGAGGAAGTACGTGACGTGCGCATACTTCTCGGTCTCGGCGACGCGCAGATTTTTCAGCCCCGCATGCGCCAGCACTTCGGCCAGCGTGTTGCGCACGTCTTCGGGACCGAACGCCAGCGGCAGCGCGAACGATCGATCGTATTCCGTCATGCATACGTAGCCGACCTTCGGAATTCGCGGCCGCCGGAACTCGGAGAATCCTTCGAGCGCGATTGCTGCCGTCAGCTCGCGCGCGCGGTCGGCGCGGAAGTTGTAAGCAGATGACCTCGTCGCCGTCCGCCATCGGCGTTCGCTCGCCGATCGATATGCGGCTCGACGAATTCGTCGCTCTTGCCCGCGGCGTACGATTTCTCGACCGCCTCGCGCGCGCTCGCCGCCGCGCCGCCTTCCGCCTCGACGATCGCGCGCCACGCCCGCTCGACTCGATCCCATCGCTTGTCGCGATCCATCGCGTAGTAGCGTCCGGTGACCGTCGCATGCGATAGTGGGCGGCCGCCGGCCCTCCGAGATCTGCTTCAGCTTCGCTTCGAGCTGATCGATAAACGCCAGCGCCGATCGCGGCGGCTTGTCGCGCCCGTCGAGCACCGCGTGAACCGCGATTCGCCTCGCGCCATTCGCCGCGGCGACATCGAGCAGCGCCATCAGATGATCGATATGGCTGTGCACGCTGCCGTCGGAGAGCAGCCCCCAGATATGCAGCGTCGTGCCGAGCCCGACCGTCTTTTTGATCGCATCGACGATCGCCGCGTTGCGCGCGAACGCGCCGTTCTCGATCGCCTTCGTGATCCGCATCAGGTCCTGGTAGATGACGCGCCCCGAGCCGATCGTCAGATGCCCGACCTCCGAATTGCCCATGACGCCCGGCGGCAGACCGACCGCCTCGCCCGACGCGTCGAGCTCGGTATGCGCCTGCGTCGCGTACAGCCGATCCATCACGGGAGTTTTCGCCGCCGCGATCGCATTCGACGCGCCGCTCTTGCTGATCCCCCAGCCGTCGAAAATTATCAGCGCCGCGACCGGCGGCCGCGTGCGCCATCAGGATTTCCCGCGCTTGAATGCGGCGGCGCCGGGATACTTCGCCTTCGCGCCAAGCTCTTCGGCGATTCGAATCAGCCGATTGTATTTGGCGATTGCGCTCGCTACGGCTCATCGATCCGGTTTTGATTTGTCCCGCGCCGGTCGCGACCACCAGGTCCGCGATCGTCGTGTCCTCGGTCTCGCCCGAGCGATGCGAAATCACGCTGGTGTAGCCGGCCGCGCGCGCCATCTCGATCGTCGCGAGCGTCTCGGTCAGCGTGCCGATCTGGTTGAGCTTGATCAGGATCGAATTGCCGACGTGCTCGTCGATTCCGCGCTTCAGGAATTTCGGATTGGTGACGAAGATGTCGTCGCCGACCAGTTGCGTCTTCGCGCCGAGCTCGCGCGTCAGGATTTTCCATCCCGCCCAATCGTCTTCGGCCAGTCCATCCTCGATCGAAACGATCGGATATTTCTTGAGCCACGCCGCGTAGAACTCGACCATCTGCTCGGCGCTGCGCGCGCTCTTGTCGCCGCGCGCGAACACGTACTTGCCGTCTTCGTAGAATTCGCTCGACGCGGGATCGAGCGCGATCGCCACGTCGGCGCCGGGCCGGTAGCCGGCCTTCGCAATCGCCTCGAGGATCAACTCGATCGGCTCCTCGTTGCTCTTGAGATTCGGCGCGAAGCCGCCCTTCGTCGCCGACGTTGGTGGAATGCCCGCGCTTCTTGAGCACCGCCGCCAGCGCATGAAAGACCTCGGCGCCCATCCGGATCGCTTCGGCGATAGTCGGCGCGCCGAGCGGCACGATCATGAACTCCTGCATATCGACGTTGGAGTCCGCGTGCTTGCCGCCGTTGAGCACGTTCATCATCGGCACCGGCATCACGCGCGCGTCGGGATTGAGATACCGGTAGAGCGGCACGCCCTTCGCCGCCGCCGCTGCGTGCGCATTCGCGAGCGACACGCCGAGCATCGCGTTGGCGCCGAGCTTCGATTTGTTCTCGGTGCCGTCGAGCTCGATCAGCGCGCCATCGATGAGCGCTTTGCTTCGCCGCGTCCGCGCCCTTGAGCTTCGCCGCGATCGGGCCGTTGACGTTGGCGACCGCTTTCAGCACGCCCTTGCCGCCGTAGCGTTTCGCGTCGCCGTCGCGCAGTTCGAGCGCCTCGTGCACGCCGGTCGATGCGCCCGACGGCACCGCCGCACGGCCGAACGCGCCGCCGCGCAGCCGCACGTCGACTTCGACTGTGGGGTTGCCGCGCGAGTCGAGAATCTCGCGCGCTTTGATCTCTACGATTTCAGTGGATGCCGCCATCAACTCACCCTCACCGCATTTGCGGTCCCGCATTCTAGAGTAGCCTCCGGTAGGATGTCACGCGCGACCGAGGTAGCGTACCGGAAGCGTTTTTTCGATTACCGAGCCCTTGATGAGCTCAACCCGCATCGCGCGTGCTTTGGGCCGCGATGACACGACTTCCTTGAGTCGCGTGCCGACGAAATGCGCCGCCGCTCCGTCGTCGAGCGCGATCGTCGATGGTAACCCGCGCTTGATCAATCGCATCAACGTCGGCCGCCGCTCCTTCTCGCCATCATAATGCGGACAGCATGCGCCGCGCACGAAACCGAGCCCGTCATCGAGCGCGCGATACGGCATGCCGAACGAATCCGTCAGGCCGTCCTCGAACCAGCAGATCGCGCCCGCGCTGATTCCCGCCATCACAATTCCCGCGTTCCACGCCGCGCGCAGCGCTTTGTCGAGTCCATGCAAGCGCCACACCGCGATCATGTTCGCGCTGCTCCCGCCGCCGACATAGATCACGTCCTGCTGCATCACGAACGACTTGAGGTCGTTAACTGTGCGCTCGAAGAATGTCAGATGAGTCGCGGCAGCGCGCGACGGCGGGAACGCTTCATGGAATCGCCTGATGTAGGCATCGCTATCGCCGCTCGCCGTCCCGACGAAGCATACGCGCGGACGCCGTTTGCGCCGCGCGAGGCTCAACACGAAATCGTCAAGCTTCGTGTTGCGCGGCTCCATCGAGAATCCGCCGCCGCCCATCGCAACGATATGCCGCTCCGCCATGCGCGACTGCTAGCTCACGTCCAAGGAGCCGTCGGGCTTGAATTTTGTCCGCGGCGCCCACACGACTTCCCACGGATAGCCGTCGGGGTCGCCGAAGTATCCCGACACTCCGCCCCACTCAGCTTTCGTCGCGGGCTTCAGAATTGTCGCGCCGGCCTGCTTGGCGACATCGAGTCCCGGCTGTACGTCCTCAGGCCGCTCGACGTTGATCGCGAGCGTGACTCCGCCGAATCCTTGTGCGCGCGATGCCGGCAGTATCGCGTCCTTGGCCAGCAGATCGAAAGGATAGAGCGCGAGCACGCCGCCTGCGGTGCGAAAGAAACTGATCTCCGGCGACGATCCTTCGGCCAGTTCCCAGCCGAGCGCCAGGTAGAACTTGGTCGAACGCGCGAGCTCGCTCACGCCGAGCGTCGCTATCGAAATCCGGGCAGGCAAGTCCATCGTCGCTCCTCCGTGATTCTTTGGCGGTCGTCAAGTCGCGCGGCTTTGAACTAATATGCAACATGAGAGTCTGACTTCAAATGATCTCGATGAATCGAATTTCGATTTTGTTAACGGTCGCACTGCTGACGCTCTGCACCGCATGCGCCGCCAACGCCGGAGGTAGCTCTGTGATCGCCGACTCGCCGGATGACAGGCCGACGTTCGGGGTCTTCACCAATCCTGAACCGGTGACGATCGTCGGCTACAGCCAGGACGCGATGGAGCCGTTCATCAGTCCCGACGGCAACTACCTGTTCTTCAACGATTCGAACAGCCTGCCCACGACCGATCTTTACTACGCGACGCGGATCGACGATGTGACATTCCAGTTCCAGGGTCAGATCGCCGGCGCGAATTCCGGTGTGGATACGCTGACCGCAGTCCCCTCGATGGACATGAACGACAACTTCTACTTCGTCTCGACCAGAAGCTACTCACAGACACTTTCAACGATCTACTCGGGCATGTTTTCGAACGGCAGCCTGTCGAACGTCGCGCTCGTGCCGGGAATCTCAAAACAGAAACTCGGCGACGTAAATTTCGACCAGTGCATCAGTCCCGACGGCAACACGCTGTACTTTGTCGATGGCGTTTTCACCGGCGGCAGCGTTCCGCAAAGCGCGAGCATCGCGATCGCGACGCGCAACGGCGATACCTTCGTGCGTCTCAAGAAGAGCGCCAAGATCATGCGCAAGATCAACACGCACGACCTCAACTATGCGCCCGACATCTCGAAGTCGGGTCTCGAATTCTTCTGGACCCGGATTCCGATAGTTGGTTCGCAGCCCAAGCCGCCGCCCGTGATCTATACCGCGACGCGATCGAGTGTCGACAAGCCGTTCGGCAAGCCGCGCAAGATTGAAGCGATCACCGGATTCGCCGAAGCGCCCGCGCTGTCTCCCGACGAAAAATCGCTCTACTACCACCTGCAGGTGAGCGGGACGTTCCAGATTTATCGCGTCACGCGCCCGTAGAGCTGATTGGTTGCGGAGTTACACCGCGCCGCTGTCGCGCAGCGCGCCGATCTCTTCCCACGAGTAGCCAAGTTCGAGCAGCACTTCCTCCGTATGCTGCCCGTGTTCGGGCGCAGCTTCCGCCGTGGTCGTGACTTCGCCGTTGATCGTTATCGGCGTGCCCGACACCAGCACCTTGCCCGCAACCGGATGGTCGAGTTCGAGCAGGTATCCGTTGACGCGCGCCTGTTCGCTCTTCAGCATCGTGCGGTAGTCGACGACCTCGGTCGCGAGGATATCGGCGTCGGTGAGTTCCTTGAGCCATTCCTTGCTCGACTTCTTCGGGAAGATCTCGTCGAGCACTTTCTGAATCTTCTCGCCATGAAAATTGCGCACGACGTTGTCGGAGTACTCCGGATCAGTTTCGAGGTGCTGGATGCCGACGATCTTGCAGAACGACGGCCACCGCTTTTCGTCGACGCCCGCGATACAGATGAATCCGTCGCTGGTCGGGAACGCGCCCCACACGCCGCGCAGAAACTGATGCCCGCGGCCGGCGCGCTCGGGCTCGACGCCCGTGATCGACGTGTAATTGATCTCCATACCCTGCATCGCGATCATCGTGCCGTAAATCGACGCGTCGACCTTCTGCCCCTTGCCGGTGCGCTCGCGCGCGAACAGTGCCGCCAGCACTCCGCTCGCGAGGCTGAGCGCACCCGAATGATCGGCGACGAACATCCCGGCCGCCAGCGGCGGATCGTCAGGCATTCCCGTCTTCGCCATCACGCCGCTGGCCGCCTGCGCGAGCGTGTCGCGGCTCGGGCGCGTCACCCACGGGCCGCGCGGCCCCCACGAGCTTCCCTGCGCGTACACGATGCGCGGATTGATTTTGCGCACGTCGTCGTAGCCGAGCCCGAGCCGGTCGAGCACGCCGGGCCGGTAGTTGGTGACGAGCACGTCGTACGATTTCACCATCCGGCGCACCATCTCGATCGCGTCGGGCTTCTTCAGATCGGCGGTGATGCTGCGTTTGCCGCGATTCATCGCGATGAAGTAGTGCGACACGGTCGCGTTCTTCACGTCGGGGCCGCCTATCAGCGCGGCCAGCATCCAGCGGCTGAGATCGCCGGTCTCCTTGTTCTCGACCTTGACGACGTCGGCGCCCATGTCGGCCAGGATCAGCCCCGCGAACGGTCCCTGGATTTCCTGCGCGATCTCGACGACCTTGATTCCTTCGAGCGGCTTGCTCATCGTGGCATTAACCCCTAAACGATCGTTCAGGAACTCGGATGCGCGGGCATTATCCCGCCGTTGCGCCGCGAAATCTCAAGCGTCGATCTCGAAGCGCGCCGCCTGTACGCTCATCGCCGATGGAACCGAGCATCTACGAATATCCCGACGTCTTCCGCCGCGCGCATCTGGAGAGTCCCGGCGAGATTCCGGCCGAAGTAGTTTTCCTGCAGCAGGTCTGGAATCGCCATCGCAAGACTCCGACGCGCCGCATCCTGGATATCGCATGCGGCGACTCGCCTCACGGCCGTCTGCTGGCGGGAGACGGTTTCGAGGTCGTCGGGATCGATCGTTCGCCCACGATGATCGCGGCGGGACGCCGCGGGGCAAATGAGAATCTTCGCTTCTATCGCCGGGCGATCGAAAAGTTCAGACTCCCCGAGCGCGCCTTCGACGCTGCGATCTTCATGTCCGAAACATTTCCGGTCCTCGTCGAGAACGCGGATCTGCTCTCGCATCTCAAATCAGTCGGCCGCACGCTCAAGCGCGGCGGCCTTTACTGCATCGACATCGATCGGCAGGATCCACTTCCGCGCGTGCCGCGGCGCACGATGTGGCGTGAACGCACCGCGCGCGCCGTCGGCGTGCCCCTCGACATCCGCGAGTTCCATCGGCCCATCGCGTGGTACTCGCCGCTGCATTCGATCTACGAACTCGAATGCACCCTCAAATTTCCGACAGGCGCTGTGACGACTCGCGATTTGATCCCGGTGCGCTACACAATTCCCGCGACGCTGGAACTCGCCGCGATCGCATCGGGGATGTTCAAGATGGTCGCCGCGTACTGCGATCTGTCGTTCACCAAGCCGCTCGACCGATGCCGCTATCGCTGGACGGGAGTTTTGCGCCGCGTGTGAGTTAATCGTCGTCGAGGTGATCGATCAGATCGAGCATCTCAGCATGCCAGTCGCTGTCGAAGCGTAAAATGTGAATCGATCCCAACTCGACGACCGGTTCTCGATGCGTGAGCTTTCGCACGATTGCGCGAATGACTCCGCGATGCGCGACCAGCAGCGCGTCATCGTCGCTGCGGCGTCCACAGCGTCAGCATGCGTTCCAGTCCGCGCTCGACACGCTCGGTAAATGCCGCACGGCTTTCACCCTCGGGATAAGTGTAGCTGGGCGCGAGTCGATCCGCGTTCCATCGCGCGAACTCGTCGGGATAGCGCTCGCGAATCTCATCGGCCGTGAGTCCTTCGAACAAGTCCGAAGTGCACCTCGGCGAATTCATCGATCGTGACAAGAGGCGCCGAGTCGCCCGCTACGATTCGCGCGCCTTCGGATGCGCGAACCAGCGGACTCGAAAAAACGCGCGCGAAATTCTTGGCGCGCCGATGCGTCTCGATCGCGCGGCCTGCTAGCCGCATCTGCGCGCGCCCCAGATCCGACAGCGCCACGTCGGTGCGGCCGTGATACCTGATGCTCGACTCGCCCTCGGTCTCGCCGTGGCGAACGAGAACCAACCGCGGCCCGCGCGAATCATTTGTCGTCGAACAGCGGATTCATCACGAGGCCGGTCAGCAGCTTCGGATGGAAGTAAGTCGATTTCTCGGGCATCGTCGCGCCCGCGTCGCTGACCCGCTCAACATCCCGAATCGACGGAGGATTCATCAGGAATGCACCATCGGCATGCCCCTGCGCGACCGCGCCGAGCGCGCCGCCAATTTCGATCGTGTATTCGATATTGCCGCCCTTGCGAATCTCGTCGGCGCTTCAGTCCGAAAATGCGATCGAACACCAGCGCGTGCAGAATCGATACGTCGAGGCGCCGAACTTCCGCCGCCGCGTCGGGCATCGCGGCTTGCATCGCAGCGTGGTCGCGCAGCCGCAAAATCAAACAGCTCGGAATCCCTTTCAACGCGACGCCGATCGCGCCGCTGCCGCAATCGTTCAGGCGCGCGCGAAATTCGTCGCGATGCGAGATTTCCTCGACGTCGAAAACTTCGCGCGCGCGTTGCGCGAACGACGCGATCGCATCGGCGGGCAGCGACTTCACCACGCGATGCGTCGGCAGAATCACCAGCCCCGGATCGTCGCACGCCACCAGCGTCATCATCGTGTAGTCGTACGGCTGCGGTTCGTTCGACGCGTTCTCGTGACGCCGCGCGCGCCGATAGTTCAGCGCGGTTTCGTAGCGATGGTGTCCGTCGGCGATCAGAATGCGTGGCGCTTCGAGCTCGCGCTGGATGATCAGCGATTTCGTCGGCCGCCTCGATCGCCCGCAGCTCGTTGCGGATTCCCAGGTCGTCGACCAGATCGATCAACGGCTCGCGCGCGGCCACTTGCATCGCGCAATCGATCGAGCTCGGGATGCGCGCCCGAGTACAGCCCGAAGATCGAGCTGGTGTTGATCTGCAGCGCGGTCAGCAGCCGCAGACGATCTTCTTTGGCGGCTGGAAAAGTTCGCTCGTGCGGCAGGATGCGTCCGTGATCGAATTCCTCGAGCCGCACCCGCGCGATGAATCCCGTGCGATGCAGCAGGCGGCCCTCGAGGTCGAAGGTTTGCGTGTAGTGATAGATCGCGGGGCGCGCCGGCCGCCGCAGGACCCCCGCCGCCAGCCATTGCGCGAGTGTTTTTTCTGCCGCGCCGTAGCGATCCGGCTCGCGCCCGAATTCGAGCCGCACGACGTTGTACGGACTGCGGTCGTACAGTTGGTTCTGGCGCGCCGCGCCGATCAGATCGTACGGCGGCGCCACCACTCGCGCCGGGTCGCCGACAATTTTGCGGTTGTATATCAGCGCGCGAAACGGCTCGATTCGTTTGCTCGAGCCCGCTCACTTCAGCATCTCCCGCATCGCCGCCGCGATCTGGCTTTCCGAAATCGCTCCCACTCTCACCATTTTCCACCCGCTTCCGCGTTGACTGCGACGACCGTGCTCGGCGCCGACGCGGTCAACATTCCACCTTCAAGGTAAACTTTAACTTTCTCCCCCAAGCGCATTGCGCGCCTCGTCGAGCGTGGTGGCCGGCGCCGCGCCACTCAGGTTCGCGCTGGTCGCCGTAATCGGCCGTGCCGAGTCCCGCGCTGAGCGCGCGCGCAATCGGATTCGGCGATACGCGGACGCCGACGCCGTCGGGTCCCGTCAGTTCCGGCGCAGATTCCGTCGCGCGCCGGCAACACAATCGTCAGCGGCCCCGGCCAGAAGGCGTGCCGCGAGCCGCCGCGCGATCGATTGGTATTTCGCGCGCCACCGAAAATGCCATCGCGGCGTCCGCCGCGATCAGTCCGACCGGTCGTCCCGGCTCGCGCCCCTTCAACCGAAACAGTCGCTCCAGCGCGGCCGGCGAAAACGCGTCGGCGCCGATCGCATAGAAAGTCTCGGTCGGATAAACGACCAGCTCGCCGGCCCGCAGCGCCGCGATTCCATCCTCGACGCGAACATCGCGACTGTCCGAGCGCGCGCCGCGCGATGTCGCGGCGGAACTGACGCCCCTCGAACTCGATCATTTCCGCCGCCTCGTATGCCGCATCGACCGCCGTCGCCAACTCGGGCGCCATCGCGGTCACCGTCAGCACGCGGCCGCCGTCGGTCACCAGCTGCCCGTCGCGCATCGCGGTGCCGGCAGTGGAAAACTTTCACGCGGATTTTTTTCATCGCCCATTTGATCTTGATGTCGGACGGGACGTTGCCTTCGAGCCGGTCCAGCCCGCGAATCGCGAATTCCCTTCTTGTATTCGCCGGGGTATCCGCCCGACGCGAGCACGACCGCGACCGCGCTGCGTGGCGAGAGCCTGATCGACGCGTTGGCGACGTTGCCTTCGGCGGCGGCGAGCAGGTTTTCCGCGAGGTCGCCGTCGAAGCGCATCATCAGCGCTTCGCATTCGGGATCGCCGAAGCGGACGTTGAATTCGATCACGTTGATTCGCTCGCCGTCGATCATCAAGCCGACGAACAGCACCCCGCGAAACGGAATGCCGCGCGCGTTCATCGCAGCGAGCGTCGGCGCGACGACTTCGCGCATCACGCGCGCTTCGAGCTCGGGCCCGAATTGCGGCACCGGCGAATACGCGCCCATCCCGCCGGTGTTGGGGCCGCGGTCGCCGTCGAAAATCGCCTTGTGATCCTGGAAGGTGCCGAGCGGGATCGCGTTCTCGCCGTCGCACAGCGCGAAGAACGAAACTTCCTGGCCGGTGCAGGAACTCCTCGACGACGACGCGATTGCCCGCGGCGCCGAAGCGCCGCCGCTCCATCGCGTCCGCGACCGCTTCCAGAGCCGCTGGTCGTGTCATGGCAGACGACGACGCCTTTGCCCAGCGCGAGGCCGTCGGCCTTGACGACCATCGATCCTTTGCGCGACTTCACATAGCGCGCGCGGATTCCGCGTCGTCGAATGCCTCGAAGTCGGCGGTCGGCACGCCC
Organism: uncultured delta proteobacterium; assembly: GCA_963721485.1. Classification (GTDB taxonomy): domain Bacteria; phylum Desulfobacterota; class Binatia; order Binatales; family Binataceae; genus Binatus. The sequence goes on from CAVRJV010000001.1 coordinate 271,721, forward strand.
GCCTCGCGCATGATCGTCTTGGCGAACGACTTGCTGGTTTCGAGCTGCGCCGCGGCCGCGGTCGGCCCGAAGATTTTCAGCCCGCGCGTGTGAACTGATCGACGATTCCGGGGCACGACGGATCGTCAGGACCGACGATCGTCAGATCGACCGACTTCGATCTTCGCGAATTCCAACCAGCGCGGCGATATCGGTCGGCGCGATCGGCACGGCTTCCGCGATCTGATCGATTCCGGGATTTCCGGTCGCGCAGAAAATCTTCCAGACCGACTGGCTCTGATGGAGCCGCCAGACCAGCGCGTGCTCGCGGCCGCCTTTGCCGATGACCAGGACTTTCATCGTGCATTGCTAATGCCGGAAGTGGCGCACCCCCGTGAAGACCATCGCGAGGCCGAACTTGTCGGCCGCCTCGATCACCTCGTTGTCGCGCACCGCGCCGCCCGGTTGCGCGATCGCCGTCGCGCCCGCTTCGGCGGCCAGCGTCGGGCCGTCGGGAAACGGAAACAGCGCTTCGGAGACGAGCACCGAACCTTCGAGCGAGACTTTAAGCCGCGCCGCTTTCTCGCGCGCCGCGTACACCGGATCGATGCGCGAGGTCGCGCCGCCGCCGACCGCGAGCGTGCGATCTTCCGCGACGAACGCGATCGCGTTGGACTTGATGTGCTTGCAGACCTTGATGCCGAAGTTGAGCGCGCGCATCTCGGCGTCGGTCGGCGCGCGCCGCGTGACGATTTTGCCCTTGCGCGGATCTTCGATCGCGAGGTCGGGCGTCTGCACCAGCAATCCGCCGAGCACTTTCTTGAGGTCGAGTTCGTCGCGAATCGACCGCCTTCGAATTGAACGTCATCACGCGCCGATTCTTTTTCTTGCGCAGGAACGCGAGCACGTCGTCCGGGTAGACGGGACCGATCAGCACCTCGGTGAACAGCTCATCGACCGCGCGCGCAAACTCCAGGTCCCACGGCCGATTAGTGATAATGATGCCGCCGAAGGGCGAGTCCGGATCGGTCGCGAAAGCCTTGTCCCACGCGCCTTTGAGCGTGTCGGCGATGCCGACGCCGCAGGGCGTGTTGTGCTTGAGAATCGCGACCACGGCGCGCTCGTTCGTCTTCGAACTCGAGCATCAGGTTCATCGCCGAGCTGATATCGACGACGTTGTTGAACGACAGTTCCTTGCCGTGAAGCTGATGCGCAATTTCGAGGAAGCGGCCGTAGAGCGCGCCGGTCTGATGCGGATTCTCGCCGTAGCGCAGAGCCTGCTCGCGCTCGAGTGAGAGGCTGAAGGTCTCGCCAAGCGCGGGGGCTTCACGGTCTGCCGGTATGCGGCCGAGATAATTCGAGATCGCCGCGTCGTACGCAGCCACGCGCGCGAACGCCTTGCGCGCCAGCCGCCATCGCGTCTCCGCTGAGATCGCGCCCTTGTTCGCGTCGAGTTCGGCGGCGAACTGCGCGTAGTCGGCCGCATCGACGACCACCGCAACGTCGTCATGATTCTTCGCCGCCGCGCGCACCAGCGTGGGTCCGCCGATGTCGATATTTTCGATCGCGTCGTCAAGCCTCACGTGGGACTAGGCGACGGTTTTTTCGAATGGATAGAAGTTCACGACCACCAGGTCGATCGGCTCGATGCGATGCTGCTGCATCTGGCGCTGATGGTTCTCGTCGCCGCGCCGCGCGAGGATTCCGCCGTGAATTTTAGGATGCAGCGTCTTCACCCGTCCGTCGAGCATCTCGGGCGAGCCGGTGAAATTCTCGACCGTTCTGACTTTGACACCGGCCGCTTCCAGCGCCGCCGTAGTGCCGCCGGTCGATACGATCTCCACGCCGTGCCGCTCGAGCAGCTTTGGCAAAATCCGCGAGGCCAGCCTTGTCCGAGACGCCCAGCAGCGCGCGTCTGATCACGACTTTTCGTTGCTCTTCATCGTCTAGCTCCGAATCACGCGCGGCACTCGTTTGCCGACCGTGCACAGCATCTCGTACGAAATTGTCTGCGCCAGCCGCGCGACGTCGTTCACGCTGATCGCTTCGTCGCCTGATTCGCCCCACAAGATTACCTCATCGCCGACCGCAGCGCCCGCGATGTCGGTGAGGTCGATCGTCGTCAGGTCCATCGACACCGCGCCGACCACTGGCGCGCGCGCGCCGCGCACGATCACTTCGCCGCCATGCTGCAAGCCTCGCCGGTAGCCGTCGGCATAGCCCACCGGCAGCACGCCGATGAGACTTTCGCGCGGTGCGATGAACGTATGCCCATAGCCGACGCCGCTGCCCGCCGGCGCGCGCTTTGATCTGCATCAGCCGCGTCTTGAATGTCATGACCGGCCGCAAGCTCGACGCGCTCGCGCACGGCGGCCACCGGAGGCAGGCCGTAGATCGCAAGCCCCGGGCGCGCAAGATTGAAGTGCGAATCGTGACGCAGCACGAGCGCCGCCGAATTCGCGACGTGAATCGTCGACGGCCGCATCCCGGCCGCCTTCAGCGTCTCGATTGCGCCATTAAAGACGCGAAGCTGTGCGTCGGTGATCGGGCTCTTCGGATCGCCGGCGTTGGCGAGCAGCGTGCAGACGCCCTCCAGGCGCACCGCCGACGCGTTTCGCACTGCCTCGACGACCTCGGGAATATCCGACGGCATCACGCCAAGCCGCGTCGCGCCGCTGTCGATCTTGAGATGAATCGGAAAATCGCTACGGCCCGCCGATGCGGCCGCACGGTCGAGGAGTCCGATCATCGACGGCATCGAAGACGAACGGCGTCAGGTCGAGCGCGAGAATTTCGGCGGCCTGCTCGGCGAAGAAACCCGCCTGCAGGTACACGCGCGTGCGAACGTCCGCCTCTCGCAGTTCGCGCGCCTCGTCGAGCGTGGCGACACCGAAATGACGGCATCCTTCGTCGATCAGCGTGCGCGCGACCGTCACCGCGCCATGGCCATAAGCGTCGGCCTTGACCACGACCATCAACTCGCCATGCGCAGCGACCGCCCGCAGCGCGCGGAAGTTCGAGCGCAGCGCGCCGAGATCGATTTCGGCGACGGTAGGGCGTTGCGTTTCAATTCTCATCGAACGCTGAATTTCCAACTTCGCGCGCGAGGACGCAAGGCGTCGGGATTTTGACTCCTGTGGATGGTCGGCCGCGGTAGCACTCCCCACAACTTTGCGGGAATGCAATCATCGCCGCGACATGAACACCGCCATCGTGACGGGCGCTAATACCGGCTTGGGCTTCGAATGCGCCCGAGCGCTCGCCGAGACTCACGACTGGCACGTTATCATCGCATGCCGCAGCGCCGAAAAAGGCCAGCGAGGCGATGAAGCGGCTGTTCGCGCAAACTTGGTACAAAGAATATCGAAGCGATGACGCTCGACCTCGCATCGCTCGAATCGGTGCGAAGTTTCGCGCGCGACTACGCGGCTGAGCGGCGGCCCGCCTCTGCGCGCGATCGTGTGCAACGCCGCGACGCAAATCGTCAGCGGCAGGACCTACACGAGAGGATGGTTTTGAAACGACGTTCGCCGTCAACCACCTCGGGCATTTCATGCTGGTGAATCTGATGCTCGCGCAGATGGCGCCGCCGGCGCGGATCGTCGTCGTCAGCAGCGGCACGCACGATCCGGCGCAGACGACCGGGATGCCGCCGCCGGTGTATCGACGCGCGCGATATCTGGCGCCGACCCGATGAAGATTCCAAGCCACTCAATGACCCCAACGGAACCGCGGGCCGGCGCGCGTATACGACGTCGAAGCTGTGCAACGTCCTGTTCACTTACGAACTCGATCGCAGGCTTCGCGCTGAAAGAGCCGCTCGGCGCGAAGGTCGCTCGATTACCGTCAATGCGTTCGATCCCGGCCTGATGCCGGGGACCGGGCTGGCGCGCGACTACGGGAAGATGGCGAGGTTTGCGTGGCGGTTCGTGTTGCCGGTCCTGCGTCCGTTCGTGCCGAACGTGAACAGCGTCGCACGCTCGGGCAGCGTCGCTCGCCAACATGGTCACCGACGCCGGATTCGAGCGCATCTCGGGAAATACTTCCAGGGCACGCGCAAAGTTCCGTCGTCGAAGGACTCATACGATCCGGCGATGGCGCTGATCTTGTGGGAATCGAGCGCATCGATGGTCAAGCTGGAGCCCGACGAGACGATTCTGAAGCTCAGATCAACTCCCTCCGCCGCGTAAGCGTGCCGCGGAATACATATCTAGTAGTATTCTCAGTTGATTATATTTTCCTCGACTTGACACTAGTAAATTACTAGCTCAAACTATAGAGAGTCGGAATCGATATACGAGTCGAGTCCCGGCTTGATCAAGCCTGACAGTGGCCCTTTCTCTCGCCTTTGACCACGTTCCGCTAGACCAACGACATTCGTACGATCGCAAGGCTTGAGGAGGCCTTCATGGCACAACCTCGTCGCCAACCTGTTCGCGCCGAATCTATCGGCCGGGGCTGAAAAATTGAGCTTGCTCGCCGGACTGACCGCTGGCCTCGCGTACTCGACTTTCGCCAGTTTCGTCGCCAACGCTCTCACGCCCGTCACTGGGCGAATCATCGAGACGGACTCCTTTCGCCGCACGGTGTCCGGCCACTACCAGGAAGTTTTCAGCCTCGACGGCGCCATTCCTACCTTGATGGCATCGCTGATCGTTTTCGTGTCTGGTGTGGTGCTCGATGCGCGTCATTCTCGATCACTGGAATCGCGAGGATTGGGGGCGCATCGCACTGGACCGCAGCTTGTCGGGCGGACCGATGCTCGTACCGGCGACTGTCGTGCCGCTACCGTCATCAGTGAGTAAGTAAACGCGTACTATTTCGAAATCTCAGTTCAACAAAGGAGAATGACCAATGAATGGAACAACTGACAAAGTAAAAGGGCGCGTCGAAGAAGCTGCCGGCGTACTGACTAATGATAAGAAGCTGAAGAATCGAGGAAAGATGGATCAGGCTGCAGGCAAGGTCAAGGACGCCATCGGAAAGACGATCGACAAAGCGGTGGCAGCTGTCAATCACGACAAACGGCCGTTGCCGTAGTCGCGCCGCCTCCCGCAGCCTGGTAGTTCGGAAAGCCCGTATGTCTGCAACGGGCAGCCTCGCGTGACGCAGCGGACCCATTTAATCGGGCGACAGCGTTACTTTCGCAGTCCACCGCCAAGTGATAAAAGTCGCGATTGGGTACGGGCGTTATTCGGGGAGACAACATGGAGTCCGATTCAACCGGGAGGCGAACTATGCAGCGAAAGGCACGCAACAAACTCTGGATCTCAGCCGCATCGGGATTATTGATCGTGGCCGCGGGACTTTCCGGATGCTCGATGTTTTCTCCGTCGAACGATCCAGTCGATTGCAACATCGTGAAAACGCAGGTGGCAGCGGGTCAGACCGACGCTCAGATCGCATCCAACCTGAACGCCTCGGAAGATAAAGTCGCGGCCTGCCATGGTCCGGAGCACGACACCAACAAGACCACGATCGTCCCCGAGAAGGGCTACTGAGCGAGAGGCTCGGTCGAACAACTTGAGTCTGTGATCTGCTGACGCCCGCAGGGGCGTCAGCACTCTTCGACGCGCTCCGCTCGAGAGTCGCTTGACTAACTTCTATTATGGAAGCTAGGGTCACAGGCGGTCGATGCGATCATGCGCTGGAACGAAATCAACACCGTCGAATGCTCGATTGCGCGCGCTCTTTCCGTCGTCGGCGACAGCTGGACGATGATGATAGTGCGCGACGTGTTTCTCGGTATCCGCCGCTTCGATGCGATGCACCGAGACCTGGGGATCACGCCTCATCGACTGTCAAATCGCCTTGGCAAGCTGGTCCGCGACGGAATCCTGGCGCGTGTCGAGTACGAGAAACGCCCGCGCCGTTTCGAGTATCGATTGACCGAGAAGGGCATCGATCTTTTTCCCCTGATCGTGGTGCTGAACACCTGGGGCGACCGCTGGATGGCTGGTCGCGCAGGCGTGCCGATTGAATTGGTTCATCGCACCTGCGGCCGCGCGATCAAGCCGGCCCTCACCTGCCCCGCTTGCGACGAGAAGATTGTGCCACGCGAAATGAGCCTGCGCCCCGGCCCTGCACTCAAGCATCGCGGATTGCCGGGAAAGAGGTTTCAGGCGGTTCAGGTTCCCGAGTACTTCTCGAAACATCGGCGGGCGGATTTCTATGAAGAAGAACAGTCCTGAAATCTGGATGATCACCTTCCCGGTTCCCGGCGCCTTTGCGCAGATGGCGCGAATGGTGGAAGAGAGCGGCTTCGATGGCATCGGGATTGTCGACACCCAAAACCTCGCGGCCGATCCCTACTCCGAGTTGTGCCTCGCCGCTCATGCCACCAAGCATCTGAAACTGCGCACGTCGGTGACAAATCCCGTGACTCGTCATCCTGCGGTGACCGCCTCGGCGATCGCGACGGTTCAGGCGGAATCTGGTGGACGCGCGGTTCTTGGAATCGGCCGCGGCGATTCCGCGGTCGCGAAGATCGGCGAGCGCGCGCCGTCGAGCAAAGGCTTCGCACGCTACATTTCGCAGGTGCAGGGCTTCCTCCGTGGCGAGGAGGTCACGCTCGACAATGGCTTCAAGAGCCGCAATGAGTGGATCGCACGCACCAATTTGCCGAAAGTGCCGGTCGACGTCGCCGCTACCGGGCCGCGCGTGATCGAGGTCGGCGCCACGCTCGCCGAGTCGGTGACGTTTGCGGTCGGCGCCGATCCGCAGCGGATTGCCTGGGCCGCCGATCATGCGCGAGAAGCTCGCAAGCAGGCTGGACTGGATCCGTCGACGCTGAAGCTCGGCGCATTTCTGAACGTGGTGGTCCATCCCGATTTCGACCGCGCGCGTGAGATGTCGCGCGGAACCGTCGGCGTCATCGCCCATTTCTCGGGAATGTCCCGCGGTTCGTCTGAAGGAATGCGCTCGGACGATCGCGCTGTCGCCGAAAAAGTGGGTGAAGCCTACGACATGTCCCGCCACACGCGCGCTGACGCCGGCCACGCCCAATTTCTCGACGACGCGTTCGTCGATCGATTCGCGATCGCCGGTCCTCCCGCGCATTGCGTCAAGCGCTTCGAGGAGATTCTGAAACTAAGTCTCGATCACTTGATCGTTATTGGTCCCGGCGGCGACGTGGGTCCTACCGACCAAATGCAACACCTTGGATTCTTCGCAAGAGAAGTTTTGCCGGTCCTCAAGGCTGCTCGGCAATCTGTTTAGCTGCGAAGACGGAATATCTGATAGGAGAATACGATGACTGACGAATACCATATACACGGCATCGAGCTGTCACCATATTCTGTGAAGGTCCGTTCGTATTTTCGCTACAAGGGAATTCCGCATCGATGGATTCCGCGGAGTCTCGATACCGATGGCGAGTATCAGAAGTACCCAAAGCTGCCGCTGGTGCCGCTGGTCGTCACTCCCGAACAACAAGGGCATCCAGGACTCGACACCTATAATTGAATACGTCGAGGCGCTTCACCCAGAGCCTACGATTCACCCCGCAGATCCCGCCACGAAGTTTATTTCAGCGTTGCTCGAAGAGTTTGGCGACGAGTGGGGCAATAAGTGGATGTTCCATTATCGATGGGCGCGCGAGGCGGACATTCTCTCGGCCGCGGGCCGTATCGCGCGCTCGATGATGCCAACAGTTGACGAGGCCCAGGTTGCCAACGGGATCGCGATGGTTCGCGAGCGTATGGTGCCGCGCGTTTCTTTCGTCGGCTCGAATCCTCAGACCGCGCCGCAAATCGAGGACTCCTTCCGCGACACGCTAACGATTCTCGAGCCTCACTTCGCCAATCGATTTACCTGTTCGGCGGGCGTCCAGCGTTTGCCGACTTCGCGATGTGGGGGCAGCTCTACAACGCGTGGACTGATCCGACGCCCGGCGCGATCATCAACGCGACTACGCCTAACACGCTCGCATGGATCCATCGGATGCTATGGCCGCGGGCCGAAGGCGACTTCGAGCCGTGGTCGAGCCTTGCGCCGACTCTTACCCCGTTGCTCGAGCGCCAGGTCGGCAGACTCTTCATGCCATGGACAGTGGCCAATGCGTCGGCGATAGCAAGTGGTAAGGAAGAGTTCAGCATAGAGCTAGGCGGCAAAATGGACCCAGAAGCCGCAAAAATATCACGCCAAATCGCTCGCCATGTTGCGCGAAAAATATAAGGCCGTCGCCGCAGTTGCGGCGACAAGCGCGGGCTGCCTGGCAGGATGCGATTCGTGGACGCTCACACGGGTTTCGTCTGCGATCGAATGCTGCGCTACGCGGCTATGACGGGCACAACGCGGGAGTCGCCCGCGTGCCCTGGAAATTTAAAGTCGTTCGAAGCTCGCGATTTCGCTCGCGACGGCGTTCTTTTTGCATTAGCGCGGCGGTTGGCGCGCCGACTCCTGCTCTCGCCCGATGAAGCCGCGCTCGAGCGCAACTTCGACGCGCTTATTCATCCCGACGATCTGCGCGACTGGATGAAGCTGCTCGCCGCCGAGCCGAACCACGTCAGCTCGCCGCACGACAAATCCAACGCCGATCAGATTCTCGCATGGTTCAAGCAATGGGGCTGGGACGCGCACATCGAGACCTTCTGGGTGCTCTATCCCACACCGGTCAGCGAGACCCTGGAGCTGGTCGGCTCCGCAAAAGTTCACCGCCACGCTGCAGGAGCCGCCGATTCCCGGAGACTCCAGCGCGACCGCGACCGATCCCGCGCTGCCCGCCTATGTCGATTACCAGAGCGACGGCGATGTCACTGCCGGACTGGTCTACGTCAACTACGGAATGCTGGACGACTACAAGATGCTCCAGCGCCTGGGCGTCAGCGTCAAAGGCAAGATTGTCATCGCGCGCTACGGCGGCGGTTGGCGCGGGTTGAAGCCCAAGCTGGCGTACGATCACGGCGCGATCGGATGCATCATCTACTCCGACCCTGCCCAGGACGGCTATTCGATCGACGAGACCTATCCTGAGGGTCCTATGCGGCCGCCCCACGGCATACAGCGCGGCTCGGTGCTCGACATGGGTCTCTATCCAGGCGATCCGCTGACGCCCGGCGTAGGAGCGACCAAGGACGCCAAGCGCCTGAAGATCTCCGACGCGTCCGACCATCATGAAGATTCCCACACTTCCCATTTCCTATGCCGACGCCCAGGTCTTTCTCGCAGCGCTGACAGGTCCTGTCGCTCCGCAATCGTGGCGCGGCGCGCTGCCTATAACCTACCAGGTAGGACCGGGCCCGGCGCTCGTCCATCTGGCGGTCAAATCCGATTGGCAGCAACGGCCGATCTACGACGTCATCGCGATGATGAAAGGCTCGACTTGGCCGGACCAATGGGTCATTCGCGGCAACCATCACGACGGCTGGGTGTTCGGCGCCACCGATCCGCTGTCGGGACAAGTCGCGCTGCTTGCCGAGGCCAAGGCTTTCGGCGGACTCGCCAAGCAGGGTTGGCGGCCCAAGCGCACTATAGTCTACGCCAGTTGGGATGCCGAAGAGCCGATGCTGCTGGGCTCGACCGAATGGGCTGAGGAGCATGCGGCCGAACTCAAGCAGAAGGCAGTCCTATACATTAACTCCGACTCCAACGAACGCGGCTTTCTTGGCGTAGGTGGCAGCCACGACTTCCAGCACCTCGTCAACCAGGTCGCCGCCGATGTGATAGATCCGGAGACCGGAGTCCCAATAGGAGATAGGCTGCGCGCGAAGATGCGCATAGCGGCGATGGCTCCAACTGCCAACGAGCATGCAAGGGCCGAGGCAAAGATCGCTGCAGACCCTGACAAGGACTTTCCCATCGAAGCGCTAGGCTCGGGCTCCGACTTTTCGGCCTTTCTGGATCACCTTGGCGTCCCGGTGCTGGATGTAGGCTTCTATGAAGAGGGTCATTCAAGCGGCGTCTATCATTCCCGATATGACACCTTCGAGCATCACAGCCGCTTCGTCGATCCCGGTTTTATCTATGACGCGATGCTGGCTAAGACGGTTGGGCGGATAGTATTGCGCGTCGCAGACGCCGATCTTCCCGTCCAAAACGCTGGTGCTTTCGCCACCGCCGTCTCTGACTATCTCGATCAGGTAAAGAAGTTAGCCGATGACGAGCGCGAAGAAGCCGAGACATCAAGCCAGGCTGCTGCACGACCACGCATTCCAGCTGGCGGCGGATCCTACCAAGTCCAACGGACTACCAACCGCGCTCGATCCCGTGCCTCATCTCGAATTCGCAGAACTGGAGGACGCCGTCGATCGCCTGAAACACAGCGCCAAGGACTATGACGACGCGCTGGCTAAGAACGCTTCACACCTATCCGGCTCTCAGCTGGCTCGTGTGCAAGTTCTTATGTTGACGATCGACCAAACCCTGGCACCAGACCTAGGCCTGCCGGGCCGAGGCTGGTACAAGAACTTGATCTATGCGCCCGGCCGCTACACGGGTTACGAGGCAAAAACTCTTCCGGCAGTCCGCGAAGCAATCGAAGACCGCCGCTGGTCCGACGCCAACCATTACGCCAAGCTAACCGCCGACGCCCTCAACGCCTACAGCGACCGCCTCGACAAGGCGACAGCCATACTCAAGGGCAGTTGAAGGTCGCGTTCTGCAGCGATACCGAGACAGCCGCACGCATTTTTGACACCTCAGTGGTGCAGTCGTATAGTCTGAACAGGCTGGGGGTGTGCTTAACACGCACTGAGAGCTCCTGCGGGAGAACCCCTTGAACCTGATCCGGGTAATGCCGGCGTAGGGAAGCCGATGGCGCGACGTTCGGGCCGCGCCTGGGCCGCTTCCCCGCACCGGAGAAGCGGCTCAAAAATGCCGGACTCAATCGCAACTTCGATCACACTCAACGGCGACCCGTATCCGCATCGGCGGCGACGTGCCGCTGACCGCGTTGCTTGAGCGACTCAAGATGCGCCGCGGACGCGTGGCGGTCGAGATCAATCGCGAGATCGTGCCCAAGGCCAATTACGATGCGACGATTGTGCGGGCGGGGGATCACGTCGAGATAATCAACTTCGTCGGCGGCGGATAAGCGCTGCTCGCAAGGCAAAAAAATGCAGGACACTCCATTTGAACTGGGCGGGATGAAATTCAAGTCGCGGCTGATTGTCGGCACCGGCAAGTATCGCGACTTCGCCGAGACCAAAGCCGCCGTCGAAGAGAGCGGCGCCGAAATCGTGACGGTTGCCGTGCGCCGCGTGAACATCACCGATCGCGGCAAGGAAAATCTGCTCGACTACCTCGATCCCAAGCGCTACCAGATTCTGCCCAACACCGCCGGATGCTTCACCGCCGAGGAGGCAATTCGCACCTGCCGCCTCGCGCGCGAGGTCGGCGTCGGCGATCTCGTCAAGCTCGAGGTGATTGGCGACAACCAGACGCTGTTCCCCGACATTGCCGCGACGCTCGAAGCGGCGCGCGTGCTGGTCAAGGAAGGATTCAAGGTGATGCCGTATGTCACCGACGATCCGGTGACTTGCCTTCGGCTCCAGGAGATCGGGTGCGTCGCCGTGATGCCGCTCGCGGCGCCGATCGGCTCGGGCCTTGGAATCCGCAATCCATTCAACCTCGCGATCATTATCGAACAGGCGAAGGTGCCGGTAATCGTCGATGCGGGCGTGGGCACCGCGTCCGACGCTGCCGAGGCGATGGAGCTCGGATGCGATGGCGTCCTGATGAACACCGCAATCGCGGGTGCGAAAGATCCGATCGCGATGGCGCGCGCGATGAAGCTCGCGGTCGAGGCCGGCCGCCTCGCATATCGCGCTGGCCGAATCGAGCGCAAGCTCTACGCCACCGCGTCGAGCCCCTTGACGGGATTGATAGGGTAGGGCGCGCCTTGGCAGCGTCGTCGCGACCGCGCGTCAGTTTCCGTCTCTATCTCATTACCGATCGTCATGTCGTAAAGAGCGGCGATCTCATCGCCGCGTGCGAAGCCGCGCTGTCGGCCGCGCCGCCCGGCACAGTGGCATTGCAACTCCGCGAGAAAGATTTGCCCGCGCGCGAACTCTACGAGCTGGCGCTCAAACTTCGCGAGATCTGCACGCGCACCGGTGCGCCGCTGATAGTCAACGACCGCGTCGACGTAGCAATCGCGGCGAACGCCGACGGCGTTCATCTGCCCTTCGACTCGATCGGCGTCAGCATGGCGCGCAAGCTGCTCGGCCCCGACCGGCTGATCGGCGTGTCGAGTCATTCGCCGCCCGACGTTGCCGGCGCGGCGCGCGAGGGCGCCGACTTCGCCGTCTTCGGCCCCGTCTTCGATCCGATCTCCAAGCCTGCGACGCGACCGGCGTGGGGTTCGAGCGGACTCAAGGCCGGGTGCGACGCCGGCGCGATTCCGGTCTTCGCACTCGGCGGCATTACGCCCGAGCGCGCGTGCGAGCTATTCGCGGCTGCCGGGCCGGCAGGCGTCGCGTCGATCGGAGCGATCTTCGGCGCCGACTCACCGGCCGCGGCTACTGCGGCGATGCTGTCGGCGATTGATGCGTCGCAGACTCGCCGGCAATGACCGAATTTCCCGCGTCGATCAGAGTGTCCGGCCGCGGCATCTCGCGGTAGTACGGCGACGTGAAAATCCATCGCACGACGCCATTGCGATCGACGATGAAGAACGCCGGGATCGCGTTATCGGGCTCGCCATTGCGATGGTGCTGCACGAGGCCGATCGGCGCGAGAATCGATTCGCTGTTATCGCTCAGCAGCGGGATCTTCGTGTTGAGAAAGCCCGCGAGCATCTTCGATCGTTCGATCTGATCGGTGCTGATCGCGATCGTGTCGATGCCGGCGCGACGAAAGGCATCGGCATGCGCGGTCAGCTCGGCGAGCTCGAAGCGCGCGAACGGATCGAAGTCTCCGCGATAGACGCAAATCAACGTGGCGCCCGCGGCGGACGAAGCCGGCCCGCGACGAATCGAGTCGTTCTGATCGGTTAGCGCGAAGCTCGGGAATTGTTGTCCGGCCGCCAGCTTCAACGCGAACGGCGGATTCACCGTCACGCGCATCGCGTAGCTGACGAATCGGCCGCCGCCCGCTCCGACGACGATGCACGCGAGGAATGCGAATAGGCCGAATCCGAGTTTCGAGTGCGGCGACGCGAGTCCGAGCGCAAGCCGCAGTCCTGCTATCGAGAGCAAAATCGCCAACGCCAGGATCGCGAACGCGGGCCACGGAATCCGTTCGTGGATCCCCATCCACGGCACCGACCAGAACGACACCAGCACATATTCGTAAAGTGCGAAGCCGCACGCTATCAGAATGACGGCGCCGATCGCGCGGATTGGCTGGAATGGCGGAGTGACCCACGTTTCGTCGTAAAACTCCGGCGCACTCTCGTCGATGCGCGGATCGACCGGTTCCGAGGTCGTCATCAGTTGAGCATTTGTAGTTTCAGCTGGTCGAACTCGATCAGATCGACGCCTTCCTGCTGCAACTGCTCGTGGAAGATGGGCGATTCGCCGCCGATGACTGAGACAGCGTCGCGGACGAGGTGAAGTTTCGGGCCGAGCCCGACGAGAGCGCTGATCTCCCGTTGAACGCATGCCTCCGCATACACGCCGTACATCACGATATCCTGGTACGGACGCAGGACCAGCCGCAGTATCGCGCTCAGATGAGCGTTGCTCGCGAGCGCCTCGAATTGCTGACGCCGAAAAACGATCTCACCATGATGGTCGAGTATCTTCTGAATCTCGTCGGTCGCGTATTCCTTGTTCTCCAGCATCAGCGGATTGAGCGGCGCGGTCTCGTCGATTTTGTGCTGGCCGGGCGTGCCTGCCATGCAATGATCGGGATAGGGGCCGCCCCAACTCTTCAGGATCGGGTCGCCGGGAACGTGGCAATCGACCGAGCATACGATGCGCGACTCCTGTGTCCGCGCGAGGTCGGTAATCGCCTTCCACACCGGCACGATCTTCTCCGCGCCTTCGATGTGAAACTTGCCGTCGTGCAGGATGAAGTCGCGCTGCGTGTTGATGTCGTAAAAAATTGTTTTGTCAGTATTCATCGCGATCAGAAGTGTTCCGGTTCATGCTCACGGCGATTGTCGCGCTCGAGCTGCAAGGTGAGGTGATGGATATCGAACTTGGTCTGCAGCAGATGGCACATGTCGGCCAGCACTCGATCGCGATCGGCATCGGCGGAGACCACCGCGTGCGCCGACAGCGCAATCTGGCGCGTCGTCAGGCACCAAACGTGAAGGTCGTGAACTTCTTCGGTGCCGCTGACGGCCAGCAGGTCGGTGCGCATCTCGTCGAGGTCGATGTGCCGCGGCACCGATTCCATCAGGATGTCAACGCCCTCGCGCACAAGGCCCCACGATCCGTACAGCACCAGGACTCCGATCAGTATGCTGACGGCGGGATCGGCCTGCATCCACCCGGTGAAATAATTGAGCGCGCCTGATGCGAGTACGCCGATCGATCCGACGAGATCGGAAATCACGTGTACGAACGCCGCGCGCACCGCCATTCCATGCTGGTGACCGCCATGCCCTTCGTTCGACGTCATCCACGCGGAAAAGGCGTTTACGCAGATTCCGACTATAGCGATCGCCATCACGCCGAGCCCTGAGACCGGGCGCGGGTTCCGCAGCCGCGCGAACGCTTCGATCCAGATAAAGACGACCAGCACCCAAAGGAAAAGTCCGTTGAGCAGCGCGCCGAGGATTTCCGCGCGCAGATAGCCGTAGGATTTTCGCCGACGACGCGGGCCGCGTCGAAATCCACAGCGTCAGCAGACCGAGGCACAGCGCCGCGATGTCGGTGAGCATGTGGACCGCGTCGGACAGCAGGGCCAGGCTGCCGGTGAGATAACCGCCAACGAGTTCAGTGAGAAAATAACCCGAGGTGACACCCAGGACGATCAGCAGACGGCGCTGATCGGACCGTGCAGGTGCATGCGCATGCGGTTCGTGATTGTTGCTGGGAGTCGAAGTCCGCATCGCTCAATCATAGTGGATTAGCGAGAAGCAGTTTACCGGCGCAAGGCGCTCGCGGCCTTTGAGCGCGTCGAGCTCGACCACGAACGCGCATCCGATGACATTTCCACCGATCTTATTGACGAGTTGCAGCGCCGCTGCCGCAGTGCCGCCGGTCGCCAGCAAGTCGTCAACCAACAGCACGCGGCCTTTGCCGGCGAGCGCGTCCTGATGCATCTGCAGCGTCGCGCTGCCGTACTCGAGATCGTATGCCTGATCGACCGTATGAAACGGGAGCTTGCCGGGCTTGCGCGCGATCGCAAGTCCGACGCCCAGTCGATACGCGACGGGCGCGCCGACCATGAAGCCGCGCGACTCGATTCCGACCACTACGTCAACTTTGCCTAGATACGGCTGCGCCAACTGATCGACCACCGCGGCAAACCCGCGCGCATCGGCGATCAGCGGAGTGAAGTCCCGGAACATTATTCCAGGCTTGGGAAAGTCAGGAACGTTACGAATGAGTTTCTTTATTTCATCGACAGTCATCGTTGATTCCGTCGCACAATTGTCGCAGAACAATCTCGCGTGCGGTGGTCCACGATACTAGCTGCCGCCAGCCGCCGCAAAGCTGATCCCATCCGAAGAAGCGGGCTCGGGCAGATACGCGAGCGGGTCTTTCGCGACGTTGTCGCGGCGCACCTCGAAGTGCAGGTTCGCGCCGGTGGTTCGTCCCGACCGCCCGATCTCTCCGATCTGCTGGCCGCTCGCTACGCGCGCGCCCTCGCTCACGAGGTTGCGTTCGTTGTGCGCGTAGACCGTAGCGTAACTATCGTCGTGACGAATGATCACCGTATTGCCGTAGCCGTGCAGCGTGCCTGAAAAAATCACGACGCCGCTATCGGCCGCAAGCACGGGTGTTCCGACCGGTGCCGCGATATCGACCCCGTCGTGCATCGCGCCGTTGCGGATTCCAAATCCCGACGACACCACTCCATTCTGAACCGGCCACTGAAATTGACGCGATGCGCGCTCGCCGGAGTATCGATGCAACCCGCTCGACGCGGTGCCGATCGACGCCGCTCGGTACGCGCCCGGAATCGTCAGCACCTCGCCGACCCGAAGCTGGCGCGGGTCGCTGATCCCATTCGCCGCCATCAGGCGGCCAGCGCTGACGCCGTATTCATTTGCGATGTGGTAGACGGTATCGCCCGCGACAACCACGTGAGTGACCGGACGCTGCGCGCCGGCTGAAGCGTAAGTGGAATCCGGCGAGTCACTGCCGCACCCTGCCAGCGCGATCGACAACGCGATCGCGATCGTCACGCTCACGCGCGAGATCCACCGCGTCGCTGTCATCGACCGTTCGAACAAATCATCCGCCGTCCGTCACCGCCCCGCACCACATCCCTGCGGGTCCGCGAAATACGAAATATCAGCGCTAGTCCTGGAAGCCGTGCTTGCCGGTCATCTTCACGAATCGGCACTCACCGAAATATTCCTCGCTCCAGTGGCCGGTCTTGCGGCTGATGCGCACGAGCGTCTGGAGTTCATCTTCGCCGATCGGCGCGATCAGCCGGCCCTCAGGCGTCAGTTGATGCAACAGCGGGAGCGCAATTCCGGGCATGGCGGCGGTCACCATCACGACGTCGAACGGCGCCTCGTCGGGCCATCCCTCCGATCCGTCGCCGCTTCGCAGATGGATGTTGGTGAAGCCCATCGAGCTCGAGAATTACGCGTGCGCGATCGTGAAGATGCGCATTGAGTTCGACGGAATAGACGCTGCGCGCGAG
Source organism: uncultured delta proteobacterium (assembly GCA_963721485.1). Lineage (GTDB taxonomy): Bacteria > Desulfobacterota > Binatia > Binatales > Binataceae > Binatus. The sequence goes on from CAVRJV010000001.1 coordinate 288,410, forward strand.
TCGCGCGAGCACAGCGGTCTGATAGCCCGAACCGGTGCCGACTTCGAGAACTTTCTCCGTGCCGTTCAGCTCGGCGACCTCGCTCATCAGCGCGACCATGTACGGCTGCGAAATAGTCTGCGAATCGCCTATCGGCAGCGGTCCGTCGTCGTAGGCGTGCTCGTGAAGTTCGGCGGGAAGGAATCGATGGCGGGCGACGGTGCGCATCGCACTGAGCACGCGCGGATCTTTTATCCCGCGTCGCTCGAGCTGCTCGAGCACCATCCGCGCCCGCGCGTTCTCAAGGTCGATCGCCATCGCCCGCCATTATACAGATACGCTGGCCGTCGATTAAGGTATCAAACCGGGTCTTCGTAACGCGGGGAGAAAGAATAAATGGCGTTTTTCGATTCGGCGGGAGTCAGAATTCACTACCAGGAAGCCGGCTCCGGCGAGGTCGTCGTGCTCGTGCACGGCTTCGCATCCACGGCTGAGCGCAACTGGGGCGCTACCGGATGGATCGCGGCGCTGTCGAAAAAATACCGCGTGATCGCCCCGGACGTGCGCGGCCACGGGCTCAGCGACAAGCCTCGCGCGCGCGAGGCTTACGGCTACGCGAGCATGGGCGCAGACGTGACGCGATTGATGGATCACCTCGGACTTCAGCGCGCACTACTGATCGGCTATTCGATGGGCGCGAGCATTGCCATCGAGCTGATGCTGTCGCGACCCGAGCGCTTTCGCGCGATCGTGCTGGGCGGAATCGCGTACGACGATGGTTTGGAAGACAAGACGGATCGCGACGCAATTGCCGAGGCCTACCGCGCCGACGATCCCGCGACAATCAAAAGCCCCGTGGCCAAAGCGTACCGGCGCTTCGCCGAGTCGATGCCTAACGACCTGAAGGCGCTCGCCGCGTTGATCGACGGCGAGCGGTCTCCGTTCGATCCTGCCAAGCTCGCAGCCGTAAGGCTGGCAGTGCTAATAGCCGTCGGAACCAACGACAACGCGATTGGAGATCCCAAGCCGCTCGAGAAGATGATTCCGAACGCGCGGCTGGTGATGCTCGAAGGCCGCGACCACTTGACGGCGCCCGCTGACCCGCGATTCAAGGATGTCGTGATGGAATTCCTCGCCGCCGCGCCCCGCTGAAGGGTCTCTGTCGTGGTTAGCGTAGGTTGGGACTCAGCCTATGCTCCGCATGAAGCGCCTATTCCTTTGGCACTGCACAAAAAATTTGCAGCAAAGGCCGCTTCAGGAACGGTCTGAGTCAGCCACTAGGGAGGAATTCAGCAGCAAGACGCTCTTTCGTTTGCAGTGCAAATTGAAATTGCCTGCATTGTAAGCTGCATTGTCTGGACAAAGATCAAAGTTGGACACTAGCCAGCCTGTAACTCGTTTTGCAGTGCATGTTGCATCTCGCTATATGCCTGCACCTTGGAATTCACTTTTGCATCACCGTGGCATGCTTCCTGCTGCCGTGCCCGCAAGAACAATCGGCGATAGACCTCGTCGGGGGATATGAGTGCAACGCGCAACGCTGCGCCCAACACAAAGGTGTAAGGATGGCCGAATCAACAGAACCTAAGATGAAAGCAACCCTGGGTTTGACCGGCGTTACGGTCAACGCAATGGCGCTGATTGCGCCGGGAGCCTTCCTATGGATTACGTTTGTGGTTCAGGCCGGGTACGCTTACCCGTCCGGCGTCTCGATGTGGGCGGGAATCTTCGCCGCCCTGATGCTCGCGTACGCCACTGCGATCTCGTACTCGGAACTCGCCAAGCTCTATCCGGGTGCGGGCAGTTCTTACTTCTTTGCTGAACAGGCCTTTCTCAGCAAGACGAAGGCGTTCAAGTTCGCGCGCATCGCAAAATTCACGATGGGGTGGGCGTCGCACCTCTACTACTGGGTCTATCCCGGTGCGATGGTCGCGACTATCGGAATCATGATCGGCTATATCGTCGGCAACTTTGCGCCCGACACGATAAACGCCGGTACACCGGGCCCGGTATTCATGGCGCTAGTCGCGATTATCTCGGCATACGGAATCGCCTACATCGCGTTTCGCGGGGTGAACGGCTCGACGATGGTGAATATTGCCATCAACGCAATCCAAATCGCCGCCCTGCTGTTCTTCGCGGCCCTGGCGATCGCGTACCGGCTCGGACATCCCGAAGGCTCGACTGGCCTCGCCCTCGATGGCACCAAGAAGGTTCTGCACTATGCCTTAAACGGTGACGCGCCGGCGCATGCCAGTGCGTGGTCGGTCATCGCGCCGCACAACTTCAGTTACGTGATGCTGCAAGCGACCATCGCGATCTTCCTGCTGGTCGGCTTCGAATCGATCACGTCGCTCGGCGAAGAAGCCAAGAACCCGACCCGCGACATCCCTCGCGGCGTTCTGCTCTCGCTGACGATCCAGGGCCTGTTCTGCTACATGATCGAATACTTTGCCGCCAACTACTTCATGAGCAGCGCCTATAGCATGGCCGACGCCAAAGGCTCGGCGGCGCCTATCGGCGATATGATGACGATCATCGGCAACGCGCTGCTGGGCGGTCACGGCCAGGCATTCATGATGCTCGAGGCGCTGACCGTGTTCCTTGCCCTGATCGGCACGACACTTAGCTGTATCAACACCGGCGCCCGCGTGACCTACGCGATGGGCCGCGACGCGGAAGTGCCCGAGCATTTCGGTATGCTGCATGGCGAGAACCTGACGCCGCATCGCACGATCTGGACGCTCGCGACTATCTCGGCAGTGCTGGGTGCTTATGCCGCGCTCTATTTCTTCGCCGGCGGCTCCGCACCGGATGACAAGACGATCGCTACGTTGCCGCATAACCTCTGGTACGCGATCGGGATGAACAACAACGCATCGCTCAGCCGCGCTGCCCAACGGACTGGCGCTGGTCACGCTTGATCTCGAACTTCGGAACCTTCGTGGTCTATGGGCTGACCAACGTGTGCTGCATCGTCGCTTACCGCGAGCATCACATGTTCACCGGTATCAAGCACATGGTGATACCGGTCTTCGGCGCGCTCGCGAACTTCGCCTGCATGGCCTTCTATATCATCGGCCCAATCGAAGGACTCGGCAGCGTCAAGGAGCCGCTGATGGCGGTCGCGATCTCGGTAGTCTGGGGCGCTCTACGGAGCTTTCTACTTCATGCGCAACTCCAAGAAGCTCGGAAGGGATACGCTCTCGGCCAAAGCAAATCCCGCCTGATCGAATCTGTGCCTCCGCTGTGCGGGTCGGCCTCACCAAAATGGGTTTTACGGGGACCTGGTGAGACCACCCGCACGGTCTTTTCTACCGATTTAATTCCAAGCCGGATAAGGGAAACCGCGGGCAGTCAGCGGCATGCGGCTCGGGTCGTGGATGCACTGGACATCGACAACCGTGAGGGCAGCTTCCCCTTCCTCAATGGAATCCCGACTGGGGCGGATGTTCCAAAGCTCGGCGACCGGTCGGCGCCGTCGTGCCAATATTCCTGACCAGTCTCGCTGGTATCAAGTTCTGCACGAGACGCCAATCTCCACGGTGGAGGGATGGTGGTTCGGTTCCGACGGCACAGGACGGGCCCTCTTCTCCTACTTCCTCCTTCCTCGTCTCAGTTCTGCAGCAGCGCACCCAACGGTCTTTTTCCGGGCTCTAACGCAAGCCGGATGTGGATTTGATTTGGTCGGGGTGGCCGGATTTGAACCGGACAAATCGCTGATAGTTCCGGTTCAGTATGAAGGCATGCGGGTGCGGGTTAGCCTCTCTTCAGGCTGGAGTGTTGCACCACAAATTTCCCAGCTCACGACTTGTGTTTAGTCTTCCTCGGTTGATTCTCGGGCGACCTTAGTCGCCTTCGTGTCCCTGTAAGAGGTCCATGCGGAACCGAACTCAAGTTGAAGACATTCCCGCGCGAGCCCTATGTGCGTGAAGAAGACCCCAGAATCAATTCGCGACTGCGATGTTTTCAACAATGGGAACTCTTCCGGACGCTCTCTAGCCTGCGTTACGTATTTCGCGTCATTTACCAACGCTGCTGGCAGATTCTTCTTTACTAGTTGGCTCAGTCGTTTAGGGTCTGAGATCTTAAAATCGATCAATTCGGGAAGAAGATCGGCATATGGTTCTTCCCCGGGTTTCTTGTTGGCCGGCGGCAAAAGTGTGTTGAGGAGGTTCTCAAGGAGATCTACGTTCAAAATGGTGTCCGTGGCTACTTGTGCGGCACTGCTTCGGTACGATTCTCGCTGTTCCAGAACGCGTTCGAACTCCAAATCGACAGTCTCCAGTAAGGCGGAGACGCGATGTATAGCGCGACGAACCGGATCCGGAACTGACTCTTCGTGTTTATATTGTAGAGTGTGCGAGGCGGCAGCCCATATGTGTTGGGCTGTAGTTCGGATCTGTATCTCTGCACGCCAGCCCTTCATTTTCTTAAAGCTTGGTACGGCCAGCCACGAATCAGGGAGTTCGACAATAAGGTGCCTGGAAGAATATCCAAATTGATCGGTCTTCAGACGGTCGCCTGTATCGTAGTCTTCCAAGATCTTGAAACTCTCTCGGATGAGATCGCACACCTTTGAGGCGTCGCGCTTGAACTGCAAAATCAGTCGAACTCCCACAAGGTCGTCGAGGTCTCTCACGGATTTCAGAGTGAGCTCTTTACGGTCGAGCTTCTCCGCCAACGACGCCCAAGTTTTAACTCGCTGCTGAACGGGAATACTGGGCGAAATGTAATTTGCGTCAAGAAGCTCCTGAATCTGTCGTGTTAATTCACTGGCAAAGTGCTCAGCGAGCGGTGCAGCGTTCTTTAGTTCGTTTTCGAGTTGACCGACAGAGAGCGCTGCTCTTCTCCTTTTCTTTTTCTTCTTCATGGCGATGATAGCTCCCCTAGTTAGCCAATTGCAGCGGAGTTTCCGGTATTTCAGAGAACCTGAATCTCGTTTGCGTCAAAATCATCCCCTAGCGGTCCTTTCCGACGCACATGGATCGATTGAGAACTGTTCGATTGTGGCCGCTCTGAAAACACCAAGGGTTGGCGCTGCTCCTTGCGCTTGCTCCTCCTGGTTAATGCAGGATAGACAGCGACGCTTTAGCCGTAAGATCAAACTTTTCCGTTCGCGCCGCAGATGGGTAGTTCCGAGTTCGCCACGACTATACGGGTGTTGAAATGGTCGGGGTGGCCGGATTTGAACCGGCGACCACTCGCACCCCAAGCGAGTGCGCTACCAGTCTGCGCCACACCCCGACGCGTCGAACATTATATATTCGCTGGCGGCAAGACCAGCGCGCAGCCCGCGTCGGGCGCGGCGAGTTCGATCGCTCTACTCGATCAGGCTTTTTTCTTCGGCGCGACGCGCGGACGCCATTGCACGAACGCCCGCATGTCGACCTGGAACGTCCACGCGCTCTTCGACTGATTGATCAGGTGCACGATCTCGTCGCATATCGCCGCCGGCGGCACGAAGTGCGACGGATCGACGTCGGGCATCGACTCGCGCACTCGCGCGCTGTCGACGGCGCCGTCGACGTCGAGCGCGGCAGCATGGACGCCGAGATGCATGAACTCGTACGCGACCGACTCGGCGATCGCGCGCTGCGCCAGCTTCGACGCGTTGTAGGCCGAGTATTGCGACGGTCCGCTGCGCGACTCCGATCCCAGCACGAAAATCACCGTTCCCGCCTTGCGCTCGGCCATCTTGCCGATGACCGCCTGCGTGCAGAAGAACGGGCCGTAGGCGTTCACCTTGAGCTGGAAAGTCGAAATCCTCTTCGGTGATTTCGGTGAAGCGCTTGCGCAGGTACGCGCCCGCGTTGTTGATCAGCACGGAAATAGGGCCGAGCTCGCGCTCGACGGTCTCGACCGCGGCGACGACCTGCTCGCGGCGCGCGACGTCGGTCGGCGTCACGACGGCTTTGCCGCCTTGCGCGCGAATCAGCTCGGCGGTTTCGTCGAGCTGCGACTTGGTGCGCGCGATCAGTCCGACCGCGTAGCCTTCCTTTGCCATCCGAAGCGCGATGTCGCGGCCGATGCCGCGGCCCGCGCCGGTAACCAATGCGACTTTTGCTTCCGCCATAGCGCCGAATCTTAGCCGCTCGCGCCGCGCGTTGCCAAACCTCCGCGCGGCGACACGATTTCGCCTTGCGCTACTGGAATCCGCTGGTAATGTCGATTTATGAGTTCAGTGCGGCCCATGCGGTTGATCGTCGCGATTTTCGCAGCGCTCGCGATGATCGTCTTCGATGAATGCGCGCTGGCGTTTGCGCAGGAGGCCCCGATTCCGGTCGAGCCAGCGTCGATTCCCCGGTTGCCGAGCACGAGCGCCGATGGACGCCGGGACGGCGGCGGACCCGCTATCGATGAGGACGCTGGCCACGGCCGACAAAGTGCTCGAGCTTCCACAGGTGACGTGCCCCAAAGACAGCGCGCCCGGCTCCTGCGACCCCAATGCTGTCGACGGTGACTGACGACGACAGCCAGGCGATAAACGCCCCGTCGCCCGGCGCTCCTCCGAGCGGCCTCGACGACGACACCGCAGACAGCGCCGCGCCCGCCGATGATTGGGGCAACGTCGACGACTACCAGAACCAGCAAGTCATCGCCGTCCCTTATGCCAGTGTATCGCTATCAGTACTCGATGACCGGCGCTGGCGACGATCAACAGCCCCTCGATGCCCGTCGTCGACACTCGCGCCGATGAGCAGCCCGATTACGCAGGCTGCGCGCCCGCCGCTGAATCCGGGCCCTGGATGCTGAACATCTCGATGTCGGTGTACAGCCGTCCCGCGGGCAGCCCGATGTGTCGATGGCGAGCGGCGCCCGCCTGGGGACTGCATCACTGACGCCGATCGACCGCGCCGTTTCTTTTACATCGAGTTTGCGCGCTATTATCTTGGCCCGATCGCGCCGCTATCGGCGGCGAGCGTCGGACGGGGATTTTTCATGTTGATAACGGTTGACGTTGGCAACAGCCATACCGTGATTGGAATTTACGAAGGCGAGCGCCTGCGCAACCACTGGCGCATCTCGACCGTTCGCGATCGCACCACCGACGAGCATGGCGCGCTGCTCAACACGCTGCTGGCGGGCGCCGGCCTCGAAGGCGGCGTCAAGCCCGAAGGCGTCGCGATCGCATGCGTGGTGCCGCCGCTCAACCAGGTGATGGAGCAACTCGCCGAGCGCTACTTCCATTGCGCGCCGCTGATGGTCGGACCCGGAATCAAAACCGGGATGCCGATCCTTTACGAGAATCCCAAGGAAGTCGGCGCCGATCGAATCGTCAACGCGGTCGCGGCGTACGAGCGCTACGCGATGCGCGTCGATCGTCGTCGACTTCGGCACCGCGACCACCTTCGACTACGTGACCGGCAAGGGCGAGTACGCCGGCGGAGCGATCGCGCCCGGCCTCGGCGTCTCGATGAACGCGCTGATCGAGCACGCCGCCAAGCTCTACCGCGTCGAGCTGGTGCGCCCGCGCGAGGCGGTCGGCCGCACCACGGTCGGCTCGATTCAGTCGGGCCTCATCTTCGGCTACACGGCGCTGGTCGACGGCCTGGTCAGCCGCATCCTGAAGGAGCGCGGCGAAAAGGCGCGCGTCATCGCGACCGGCGGCCTCGCCGAGCTGATCGCGCCCGAGAGCGAGACGATTGAAGAGGTCGACGAGTTTTTGACATTGAAGGGGCTTCGGCTGATATTTGAGCGCAACCGGCGCTAGGATTTGCGGCAGGATTTGGGGAGCGTCCAGATGAGCAAGCAGCGAGTCGTGACCGATTCGATGATCGGTCTCAAGATGCCCGATTACTCGCGCATCTCGCCGCGCGTCGCGACGGTGCTCGGCCAGAATCCGAGTCCGTTTACCGGACCCGGCACCAACACTTATATCGTCGGCACTTCGAAGCGTCCCATCCTGCTCGACACGGGGCAGGGCGTTGCGATTTACGCCGACCTGCTCGAAACGGCGCTCAAGGAACTTTCCGGGAGCAGCGAGCTCGAACGGATCGTCCTGACGCATGCGCACGTCGATCACCTGGGCGGCGTCAAGCAGGTCACCGAAAAATTCGGCGAGATGGAAGTCCTGAAGATGCCGTGGGAGGGGCACGATGCGCCCGCCGGCGAGATTTCCGCAATCGGCCACGACGCCGTCGTCCACACCGAAGGCGCCACGCTGCGCGCCGTTTTTACTCCTGGCCACGCGCCCGATCACCTGTGCTACTATCTCGAAGAAGAGCGCGCAGTGTTCACGGGGGACGTCGTGCTGGGGGCGGGGACTACAGTCATTCCTGACGATACCGGCGATTTGGGCGAGTACATGGATTCGCTCAGGCGCCTGCTCGCGCTCGACCTCGAGACGATTTATCCGGCGCACGGCCCGGTCATCCGCAATCCCAAGGAAAAGATCGGCGAGTATATCGCGCATCGCGAATTGCGCGAGCGCCAGGTGCTCGAGGCGCTCGCCGGCGCGGGGCCGCTCGACGCGATGGCGATCGTCAAGAAGATTTACGTTGACGTATCCGGAGTATCTGCATCGCTGCGGCGGCAAGCTCGGTCCGCTCTCATCTGCGAAAGCTCGAGCGCGAGGGCCGCGTGGTGGAACATGAAAAGCGCTGGAGTCGTTAACTAGCAAAGCGCGCGAGCGTCACGCGCTTGGCGCATCGCTCGCCGCGACGATGCTCGTACTGTTCGCGAGCGCGCTCGCCGGCCGCGCAGGCCCGGTCGCACTGCGATACTACCGCTGCATCGGCAACTCTGGCTCGGACCGCGGCGTCATCGGCCGCAGCTTCAACGCTCAACCTCGGCTGATCCCGACGGACCTGGCCGCGAGCCCGCGAACATGGCCTCGAACCGACGCAAAATCTCGACACTGCCGAGCTTCCGGCAACGCGAGGCTTCCCGTCGACGCCTCGCAGCCGCTTGGGGCGGCCACCGCGCCCGATTCGGAGCCGCCCGCCGAAGACAACAGCGAGGTCGCGCGTTACCAGGAGGAGCAAAGCGGGATGCCGCCGGAGCAGCTCAAGGCGCTGCAGGAGTTCGACAGCGAAGGCGAGCTCACGACGCCGTTCGGAATGCAATTGCGCGAGGCGAAGCGGTCGCTCAAATCAGGCGAGGACGCCGACGGCCTGCTGATTACCGCCGTCGCGAAAGGCAGTCCTGCCGCGGCCGCCGGCTTGCGGCCATACAGTCACACGGTCCACGACGCGATTGCCGCCGCCGCGCTGGTCGGCGCGGTCTTCTCCGGCGGGCTGTCGGTGGTGGTGATTCCCGCGATCGACTACATGCAGGTCGGCGAGAGCTACGACATGATCATCGGCGTCGACGGCTCGCGCGTGACAAACTTTCTCGATTTCCAGGACCGCATGCGCAATCTTCAGCCCGGCGAGATTCGTCTACTCTGAGCGTCGTGCGCGACGGCAAACGCCTCCAGGTAACGATGCCGGTAACGACCGACACGCTGCAGTCGACCACAACTAATTTCGTCCTTTACGCGACCGCTCGCTTTCTCTATATAGTTGAAACAGTCCGTCGAGGAATAATTTTCCCGGCGAGACGGTGTTGAGAGGACGTTATTTCGTTGTCTGCTCGCGCCTGGATCCGATGTTAGGACCGGGACTCCGAGTGATTCGAGCGCTCGTTAATTCGAGAATGCTCTGACGCGGGGTTGCCGGTGCGCGGCAGCCCCGATTTGTTTTTTTGGTGTAGCGAAAAACCGGCATCGCTGGTAGTGAGAACATGACGCAAGAAAAAGTTCGCGTGCCCGATCTCGCGCGCGATGAAAGCCGCGCGCCAGCCAATCACGATGCTGACGGCGTACGACTTTCCGTTCGCGCGGATCTTCGACAACTGCGGCGTCGACGTGCTGCTCATCGGCGACAGCCTCGCGATGGCGGTGCGCGGCGAGGACAACACGCTCGCCGTCACGATCGACGAAATCATCTACCACACGCGCGCCGTCGCGCGGGCGCGCCGCCGTGCGCTCATCGTTGCCGACATGCCGTTCCTGTCGTACCAGGTGAGTCCCGAGGATGCGCTGCGCAACGCCGGCCGTCTCGTCAAGGAAGGCGGCGCCGAGGCGGTGAAGCTCGAAGGCGGCGTCGCGATTGCCGACGCGGTCGCGAGAATCGCGGCGGTCGATATTCCCGGTGATGGGCCACGTCGGACTGACGCCGCAATCGATTCATCGGATGGGCGGGCATCGCGTGCAGGGCCGCAAAGCCGGACGCGCCGCCGGATGCCGCGAGCGCCTGCTCGAAGACGCGAGGGCGCTCGAAGCCGCGGGCGCATTCGCGATCGTGGTCGAAGGCGTGCCGCCGTCGTTGGCGCGCGAGATTACCGCGAGCGTCAGCGATTCCGACCATCGGCATCGGCGCCGGCCCCGATTGCGACGGCCAGGTGCTGGTGATGCACGACATGCTCGGGCTCGGCGAATCGTGCGCGCCGCGCTTCGCCAAGCCATTCGCGCATCTGTGGAACGACGCGGCGGCCGCGGCCAGCCGCCTATGTGCGCGAAGTGAAGGAGCACGCGTTCCCCGCGCCGGAACATTGCTACGCCGAATCGAGGAGGGCCTCGCGATGATCGTCATCACCTCGCCCGACGAGATGACGCGCTATGCCGAGAGCGCGCGCGCCAAGCGGCGAACGAATCGCGCTGGTGCCGACGATGGGCTTTCTGCACGACGGCCATCTGACGCTGATGCGCGAAGGGCGCCGCCAGTCGTCGGTGCTGGTCGCGTCGATCTTCGTCAATCCGACGCAGTTCGGCCCCGGCGAGGACTTCGCGCGCTATCCGCGCAATTTCGAGCGCGACTGCGCGATGCTCGAGACGGTGCCGGTCGATGTGGTCTTCGCGCCCGAGCCCGGCTGCGATGTACTCGCCGCGACGCGCAGACGTGGGTCGATGCGGGCGAGATCACGAGCGGTCTCTGCGGCGCGCATCGCCCCGGCCATTTCCGCGGCGTGACGACCGTAGTCGCCAAGCTGTTCAACATCGTGAAACCGCATCTGGCGGTTTTCGGCGAGAAGGATTTCCAGCAGCTGCGCGCGATTCAGAAGATGGTCCGCGATCTGAATTTCGATCTCGAAATCGTGCCGGTGCCGATCGTGCGCGAGAAAGACGGACTCGCGATGAGCTCGCGCAACGCCTATCTCTCGCCGACCGAGCGCGAAGACGCTCTCGCGCTGAGCCTCGCGATACGCGCGGCGCGCGACAAGCATGCCGCGGACCCATGCTGCGCCGAGGAAATAGTGTTTGCAGCGCGACCCGCGTGCTCAAGCGGACCAAGGGCGTCGACGATCGAATACGTCGAAGCGGTCGACGCCGAAACGCTGACGCGTCATCCGTCGCTCGACCGCCCGATCCTGATCGCGATCGCGGCGCGGGTCGGCAAGACGCGGCTGATCGACAACGCCGTGCTGAATCCGTAGCCCGAGACGGCCGATCCTAGCCTCTCTCTATCAGGGAGAGGCCGCGCTTCCGGCGCGGGTGAGGGGCCAAATTCCGCGATGTCTTCGACCGCCTTCTTCAACAATTTGTGGATCCTCGCCACCTAGGGTCCGAATAGTGTAGCGTCGTGGCGCTCCAAACGGCGGGAAACTTGTCAGACCTTAACAACATTTCACTACGATGGTTCAGTGTGCGCCAACTAGCGATCGCACTTCTAGCGATGGGGCTTCTGATCGTTGCAGTTTTCCCAGAATCGGCGTTTTCCGCCGGGCTGACGGCGATAACCGCTTGGATTACGGCAATATCCGCGCTGGTTTGCGGACTCACTTTTTCGGCGAAGGCTCGAATTACCATCGGCCGCCTGAAATTTCGTTATAAGATCGTCCGCCGTAACGCGGCGCTCGCGGCGCTTGTCGCATTTGCGTTTCCGGTTGTCTACGCGATTGAAGGAGACAAGTCGCCTGTGAGGCATGTCACACCCAATGCTACGTCAGACAATCCTGACGCGGTAGCGCTCGACTGTTTTTGTTCGAAGCTAAAGAGCCAGCGTCACGCCGAAGCGCTAGCGCCTAACTCCTTTGGGGTACCCTCGACCGATATCGTGAATGTTGACGCAGTGGAAAAAGACTGCATTCAGCCGCGACTCGGCTTCGATCATCAGCAAGCCGACGATGCGTGGCTCCACGCGCGCTTTCAAGGGCCCTTTAAAGATTTTCGAAATGGTGGAGTTGCTGGGTGCACAGCCGCAGGTTACTCAGTTGATGAATCTACACCTGAGCCTGCGAGTGACGAAGTGATGAACGGAGCCCGCCAAGAGTTCTGCCAAGAGTTAGCTGACGCTTATGCCGTTGGCGCGAAAGACCATTCGATGCCCGCTACAGATCCCAAGGTCATTGAGGCGCAGGCTCGCGCCGATCAGTCCGCTATGGACGCAAAATTTGCGGCCCGCCTTCACATCTCCAACGAACTCGCCGATGCGGCGCTCAACCGCGCGGCTGCTGAGATGAAACCGGTGGGTAAATTTGCTTTCGAGTGCCGAGACGGAGCGGTGGTACCACCGCATACGAATTTTCGCGCCGAGTCAGGTCATTAGGAGAATCAGTAGGCCACAAATAGCGCAGAAGTGAATACCTCCTGGCTACGTCTTCGGAAGTGCCGAAAAAGGCATCTCAGAAAATTTGGACCCTCACCCGCCGCTCAAGGTCTGGCGTCGGCCTCTCCCTGATAGAGAGAGGCTAGGACGCAGTCACGTCATCAGCAGAATCAGGAGGCCGCCGGTTACGATGAATCCGCCGCCTAGCAGGAGTCTGTCGTCGGGGATTTGCTTGAAGAACAAGAACGAGATTGCCTGGGACACCACGAAGAAGACCGCGATGTAGATTCCCATCAGGCGGTTGAAATCGACGCCGCTCTGATTGACGAGGATGCCGTAGGCGAACAGCGCGAACGCGCCCGCCGCCAGCGAGTAGCCGTAGCTGTGAAGTCCGATGCGGACGAGCGCGTCGCCGCCGACCTCGAGCACCGAGGCGAGGACGAGCACCGCGAGCGTTTTCAGGATCAAGGCGCGACCGCCTACGACCTAATAGTAATCGACCGGATCGATTTGCCGCTTTGCGCCCCAATAGAAGAGCATGTTCTCAGTCAGTCCCTGCCAGGTGAACTTGCCGGGCGGCAGCAGCAGCCGCTTGAACATCGACTTCAGCGAGTAGAACTCCTTGGTGCAGCGCCACACGCCTTCCTCGACTTCCTGCGGCGACATGTTCTTGGGCACGAACATGCAGCGGAAGTTGTTGGTGTACAAATCGGCGTCGGGGATTATCACGCGGCCTTCGTTCTCGAGCTGCGTGCGCATCGGCGTGCCGACGCGCGGCGTCACCGTGTTGAAGAACGCCTCGGGCGCCTTGACCTCGTGCAGGAATTTCAGCGTCTCGTCGAAGACTCCCGGGTGATCCTCTTCCAGCCCGAACAGGAAGTTGAGCGAATAGTAGATGCCGTATTTCTCGAGCTTCTTGAGCAGCTTCTTGTACTGGTTCGCGTGGTTCTGAATCTTGTTCATCGACAGCAGGCTTTCCTGGCTGATCGATTCGACGCCGATATTGACGTGGAAGATTCCCGCCTTCGCCGCCAGCTCGAGCAAATCGTCGTCGTGATTCGAGTTGATCGTCCACAGGCACGAGAAGCGGATGTTGAGCGGCTCGAGCGCCTTGAACAACTCGCGCGCGAACTTGTGCTTGCCGGTGATCTGATCGTCGATAAACTGGAAGCGCTTGAAGCCGGTGATTTTTGACGACCTGCTTGATCTCCTCGACGATGTCCTCGATCGGCCGCGTGCGATACGAGCCCTCGTAGAAAACCGGGATCTCGCAGAACGAGCATCGATACGGGCATCCGCGGCTTGCCTGCACCGGCACCGCCTTGAACAAGTAGCGGTTGAGCTTGAGCAGCTCGTGGCGCGGCCGCGGCAGGTTCTTCAGATCGTGGACCTTGTCGGCTTTGTAAATTTGCTTGAGCTTGCCGTCGCGCCAGTCCTGCAGCAGCTCGGCCCACACCAGGTCGGCCTCGCCCTGCACGACCGCGTCGCAATGATGCAGCGCTTCTTCGGTCTGGAGAGTCGCATGGAATCCGCCGAAGACCACGGGGATGCCGCGTTTGCGGAACTCGTCGCCCAGCTGGTACGCGCGCAGCGACGCGCCGATCGTCGTCGTCATGCCGACCAGGTCCCAGCCGCCGTCGAAGTTGATGTCTTCGAGGCGCTCGTCGCACAGCGTCACGTCGTATTCGTCGGGCGTCAGTCCCGCCATCAGCGGAATCATCAGCCCCATGATCAACCGCCAGCGCGTTTTGTGCGGCGTGCCGTCGAGATGGACGGTCGTGGGTTGCACCAGGAGAATTCGTGGCTTCTTGCCGTTCATACTTCCTCCGCCCGCAGGCCTCGATTCAATTCCTACAGGCTTTCAGCCTTCATTGACGATTCGTTTCGGCTGGTGATCCATATCAGCATCGCGGCGAACACGTAAGTGCCGAATGCCGTTCCCCAGGCGAAGTACTCTATACGATTGATTAAGGCCAACACCACGAGCAGGTAGGCGAAATCGCGCCCGCTCCATCGATCGACCTTGTCGAGCCATTGCGCGGCCTGCGCGCCCTTTATTTTGAATGCGCGCCACGTCGCGTATGCGCACATCGCGAATCCGCCGAGCAGGATCGGGATCAGGTAAAGGTACGCGCGGCTATACTCGACGCGGTAGCATCCGACCAGCAGCCCGATGAACACGGCAGCGTGCACTATATTGTCGGTGAGGACGTCGAGCTTGCCGCCGAAATCGCTCTCGACCATCTTGAGCCGCGCCAGCTCGCCGTCGACGCCGTCGATCGTGATCGAGATCAAAAAGAAAATCGCCGCGAACAGGCGCATCCAGTAGCTCGGTATTGCGAACATCCACGCACACGCGAGGCCGAACATCGTGTTGGCGACCGTGACCATGTTCGGCGTGGCGCGCGTATGCGTCGCCAGCCAGTAGCTGATTCGCCACGAAATCCGGCGGTCGACCCATCGCGCCATCGGCGCGTCCTTGTGGGCTGATTCCTCGCGAATCGATTTCGCCAGCCGCAGTTCCGCTTCTTCGCGATCCTCGGGCCGACCGTTCAGCGCGAATGGCAGCAGGCTCGCCGCCGGTCCCGCGACCGTTGTTAGCGATGCCACCGCTGCTTGAGAATCTGGCTGATCGGGCCCGTCGCGATTTCGCCGCCGCGGTCGTGGTCGGTGCTGAATTCGCGATGTACCGATTGCGGATTGGACGCATGCGCGTCGAGGATCCGCGCCAGGTGCGACTTCGCGAATACCAGGTTCCCGGAGAACGATACGCAGGGCGCCGACGGGTCGATGCCCATTTCCTGCGCAGCCCGCGCGTTCAGAATCTCGCCGAACGACTCGACCATCGAGACCGCGTCCGAATTTTTAAACCGGCCCATCGCGCGCGCGACGTCCGGATAATTCTCGCGCGACGCCGCCACGACGAACCGCTTAATGCCCGCGCGCTCGCAATTGATCATCAGCCGCTCTAACAGAGGCCGACCGAAGACGGCATTATCCGCGCGGTCAGGAGCAGCGATAAGGGCAGTTTCAATCACGAAAATATTATATATAACCCGGTTTCCCGCTGTCTTTTGCGGTCGGGCCACGGTAACACAGCGGTAACGCCAGCGGAAGTAGCCCCGCTACTAACTTCAGTCGCGAATTATGAGTTCCTCTGTTGCAATGAATCGCTCACTGCCGTTTTTTCGGACACCCAACTGGAGGCTGGCGGCGGCGGCTGGTAAACTGGCCGTTTCATGGCCACGATCACCACTTTGCTATTCGATTTCGGTGGCACGCTCGACGGCCCCGCGCATTGGCTCGACCGATTTCTCGCCAGCTACCGAGCCGCGGGCGTCGAAATCTCGCGCGCCGAACTCGACCCGGCCTTCGATGAGGCCACCCGAATCGGCTACGGCGCGACGCGCGTCGTCGCGCGCTTCGGGCTGACGGATCTGGTACGATTCCTCGTCGGCCACCAATTCGAGTATCTGCGCAAAAGGCGGTCCCGACGCGCTCCGCAAAGTACTCGACGACTCCGGAGCCGCGGGACGCCATCGATATGGTCGAGGCCGGTCACGAATTCCTTCGTCCGCGAGACGTCGGCCGGACTGGCGCATAGCCGCAACATTGTCGGCGCGCTCAAAAGCCGCTTCAAGCTGGGCATCGTGTCGAATTTTTACGGCAATCTCGATCGCATCCTCGAAGAAGCGAAGCTCGATCGATTCTTCGCGGCGGTCGCCGACTCATCGCGCGTTGGAATTTTCAAACCCGATCCGGGCATCTTCGAAGCCGCTTTGAAAAAGCTACAATGCGCGCCCCGATCCGCTGCGATGGTTGGCGATTCGATCTCGCAAGGATTGCGTACCCGCCCGCAAACTCGGGATGCGCACAGCATGGCTGCGCACTGGATCGCAACGCGGTGAAGATACCGGCCGCCGACTTCACGATCCGAAGTCGATCGACGAAGTCGCGCAGATTCAATGGTGACGAAACTCCAGGGAGCGATCATTGCCGCCGGCCGCGGCGAGCGTCTGCGCAGCTCGACGCGCAACGATATCCCCAAGCCGCTCGTGATGCTCGGCGGCGAGGCGATGCTCGCGCGGCAGGCGCGCGCGACTGCTCGACGGCGGGCGCATCGTCGGTCGTCGCGGTGATCAATTCCGAGACGGCGCGCGTCGCCAAAGAAATGTCGCTGGAGATTCCGCCGTCGGTGCGTCTCGTCGTTCGCGACACCGCCAACTCGATGGAGACGATGCTCGCGCTTGGCGAGGTGCTTGAGCGCCGGGATGGTTTATCGCATCGACAGTGGACGCCGTAATTCCACAGGCGGAACTCGCGCGTTTTGTTAATGAGTCGCGCAGAAAATCGAGGCGAGTGGCGAAAAAAATTTGGCCGGCGTGCTCGGCGTCGCACGATGGCGCGGCGAGGCCAAGCCGCTTTTCACCGATGTGTCATCAAATGGGTTGATTCAGGCGCTCGGCAACCGTCAGACTTCTATGGTGACGGCGGGAGTTTATTTCCTCTCGACCAGAGTCTTCGACTTTGCCGCCGACGCGCGCCGCGCTGGACTCGACGCGCTCCGCCGCTTCCTCGCGCTGATCATCGAACGCGGGATGCGCGCTGGACGCGATCGAGATCGAAGGATCGATTGATGTGGATGAAGCGGCGGACCTCGACGCCGCGCGCGCCGCAATACGGAAGAAGTTATGAGTATCGAGCTTTAGGAATTTATCGAGAGCCCGAGTTTTCACCGGGCAAGGTCGAGGCCGACGCCGCGATTCTCGACGCCACGATGGCGGAGCTGAAGCGCGAAGGCGTCGAGATCCAGACGCTCGACTCCGGTCAGCTTCGCGCAGGGGGCGCCTGTCGCGTCTGACCTCGTGCTGCCGATGTGCCAGGGGCCGCGCGCGCTCAAGCGGCTGGCTGAAGATCGAGCAGGAGGGCGCCGTCGCGATCAACTCCGCGCTCTCGATTCGCAACTGCTATCGCGACTTGCTCGCGCCCGGCCTCGAGCAGCGCCGGCGTGCCGACTCCGCCGGGCGCGCTGGTAGCCGGCTGGCGAGCCGCTCGATCCGCGCAAGCTGGCCGGCCTCGATTTGTCGGCGGGCGTGTTCGTCAAGCGCGGCGACTTGCATGCGCTCGCGCCCGAAGACGTGCAGCGCGCGGCCGATCGCGCCGAGGTCGAAGCGATTCTCGGCGACTTCGCGCGGCGCGGAGTCCGCTTCGCCTACGTGCAGCAGGAAGTCGTGGGCCGCGTCGTAAAATTTTACGGCGTCAGCGGCGGTGCGCATTTCAGCGTGCATCCCGAAGGCGAGGAAGTGGCCGAAGCATGCCGTGCGCGCGCTGTCGGAAGCGGCGACCGCTGCCGCCGGCGCGCTCGGGCTCGAAGCGTGGGGCGGCGACGCCATCTTGAATGGCGATAGTTTTGCGATTATCGATTTCAACGACTGGCCCAGCTACAGCCGCGTGCGCGCACCGGCCGCTCGCGCAATCGCGCGCCGTGCGATAAGTCTGCTGGGCCGCCCGCGCTAGAATCGCGCCGGCAAATTCAAAGAAGGATTCGGACCGCTATCAATTGAAGACCACGACAACCACCAACGGAAAACTTCCCTCGATCAAAACCGCGGTGCCGGGACCCAAGTCGAAAGAGATCTTCGACCTCGAACAAAAATATATCGCGCCCGGCCGCCAGCGAATTTCGCTGCTCGCCGGCCTCGCCTTCGATCACGGCGAAGGCGCGACGCTGACCGACGCCGACGGCAATACCTACGTCGATTTTTTCGCGGGCGTCGCAGTCGCCAGCCTCGGCCATGCGCATCCGGCGATGGCCGATGCGCTGTCGAAGCAGGCGGCGCGGCTGACCGTCGGCACGTTCGCGACCAAAGAGCGCGCGGCGGCGTTCAAGGCGCTGGCCGAAGTCGCGCCCGCGGGACTGAATCGCGCACATCTATATAGCGGCGGCGCCGAGGCGGTCGAAGCGGCGCTGCGGCTGGCGCGTTCCGCCACCGGGCATCATGAAGCGGTGAGTTTCTGGGGCGGCTTTCCACGGCAAGACCGGCGGCGTGCTCGGCCTTATCGGCGACGAATCGAAGCAAGGCTACGGGCCGTTGCAGGGCGGCCAGTACACCGTGCCGTACGCCGATTGCTACCGATGCCCGTTCAAGTTGAAGTATCCCGACTGCGGGCTGTACTGCGTCGATTTTGCGCGCCAGCAAATCAAGATGAGCTCCAGCGGCTCGCTCGCCGCAATCGTCGCCGAGCCGATGCAGGGTACGGCGGGCAACGTGATACCGCCGGACGACTGGCTGCCCGCGGTGAAATCGGTCGCCAAGGATTTCGGCGCGCTGCTGATTGCCGACGAAATGATCACCGGCTTCGGACGCACCGGAAAATGGTGGGGCGTCGAGCATAGCGGCACGCGGCCCGATATCGTCACGGTCGGCAAAGGCATGGGCATCGGGCTTTCCAGTCTCGGGCGTGCTGCTGAGCGACGAGCTTGGGCAAAGCGGAGCCGTTCGGCAAGCCGAGCGCGTCGTCGTCGAGCTACGGCGGAAATCCGCTGGCGGCGGTCGCGGTGTCGGAGACGATCGGCACGATTCAGCGCGAGCACCTGGTCGAGAACTCGCGCAAAGTCGGCGCGATGATGCTGTCGCGGCTGGTGCAGCTCAAGGAAAAATACGAATTCATCGGCGACGTGCGCGGCAAGGGACTGCTGATCGGCGTCGAGCTCGTGCGCGATCTCGAAACCAAGGAATTGTTCACCAAGAAAGTCACCGAGCTGATCTTCGCCGAATGCCTCAAGCGCGGTCTCGTCATCATGGGCTACTTCCCCAAGATTCGAATCAATCCCGCTCTGGTGATCACGGAAGCGCAGGCCGAAGCCGGCGTCGAAATCATGGACGAAGTATTCGCGCACGTCCGCGACCACGTTGACTGGCGCCAGCGCGCTGCGCGCAAATCTTTTTTCATGGCCAATCCGAATGGCAACGCGGCGCTGTTCTTCGACCTCGGCGGCACGCTGGTCAAGCTCAACGAGTCGCGCGAGATTCCGCTCGACAGAACGGCGAAATCGTAATCGAACTGCTGCCGGGCGTGGCCGAAAAGCTCCGCCCGATGCACAACTATTTGATGTTCATCGTCACCAACCAGGCTGGAAT
Source organism: uncultured delta proteobacterium (assembly GCA_963721485.1). GTDB lineage: Bacteria > Desulfobacterota > Binatia > Binatales > Binataceae > Binatus. The sequence goes on from CAVRJV010000001.1 coordinate 308,061, forward strand.
CACGCGCGGCCGGCTGACGGCTGAAAAAGTCGAAGCCGCACTCGTGCAGCTCGACCATCAGCTCGGCGACATTTTGACCGGATGGCAGGTATGCCCGCATACCGACGACGACCGCTGCGAATGCCGCAAGCCCAAGGGCGGCATGATCACCGAGCTGGCCGACATCTACGGCGTCGACTCGCATCATCAACGATGATCGGCGACCAGGAAGTCGACCGGCTGGCAGGCGAAGCCGCCGGCGTCGCAAAGTTTATCGGCGCGAAAGATTTTTTCGGCTGGTAGTCAGTAGCAGGGTAAATCACTCTATTGAATGTGAAACCCACCTGGGTTTCACACTTCCTAGGGCAGGGGTAACCCCTGCACCTTAGCGAGGGAAAAATGAAAATCGGACTGCTCATCCCATTCACCGGCAAGAATGCTCATCCCGCGGAATTTGCGCGCGTCGCAGAGTCGCTCGGCTTCGAATCGATCTGGGTGCCCGAGCATCCTGCGATGCCCGCGAATCCGACGCAGCAATTTCCCGACCGGCGGGCCCGATACCGCCGCAGTACTTCACGATGGCCGATCAGATGATCGCGCTCAGCATGGCGGCCGCCGTCACGAAGAATCTGAAACTCGCCACCGGTATCTGCCTCGTCCCCGAGCATGAGCCGCTCGCACTCGCCAAGCAGTTCGCGACGCTGGACGCATACTCGGGCGGCCGCGTGCTGTTCGGGATCGGCGCGGGCTGGCTCCGCGAAGAGAGCGATCTCTTCGGCGTCGATTTCCCGCATCGATGGACCGAGACGGCCGAGATTGTCGCCGCGATGCGCGAGTTGTGGACTGAGGACTCGGCGTCGTTCGACGGCAAGTACGTCAAGTTTCCGCCGGTGAAGTCGTTGCCCAAGCCCGCGCAGAAGTCGGGACCGCCGGTGCTGATCGGCAGTCTCGACAAGAATGCACTCAAGCGCGTCGCGAAGTGGGCCGACGGATGGTGCCCGATTGCGCTGAACGCCGCGCAGTTAAAGTCACGCGTCGACGAACTCAAGCGCGAATGCACGGCAGTCGGCAGGAATTTCGCCGAACTGGATATCACGATAATGGGCGGGATCCGCGGCGACCGCGCGAAGGTCCAGGAAGGCTTGAAAGAATTCGCGGAAGCAGGCGCGTCGCGATTCGTCGCGGGCCTGGGCGAGCTGACCTTCGAGAGCACAGAGGGGACGTTGAAAAAACTCGCCGCGCTGTACGTCTAGGTCAGGAAGGGGCGGAGGCGTCCATTTCTTATCTCGCCCGTTACTTTCACGGGAGAGGAGGCCGGACGCAACGCGACCGGCAGGTGAGGGTTCTGAGGTTCGAGCGCAAACTCAAATTTCGTCGCGGATGATTCTCGTCGCGATCACCAGCGCAGTCGCGCCCGCCGTGGACATCAAGATTGCGCCGATGAAGTTGTGGGCACGCACGCCCAGGATGTCGAAGATCATTCCGCCGACGATGCCGCCGAGCAGGCCTAGCCCGATGTCGCACATCATGCCGTAGCCGTTGCCGTTCAGGATTTTGCCTGCCAGCCATCCCGAGATTAGTCCGATTATTATCCACGCGAACATGATTCGCCTGCCTCCCGTTTCGAGCCTTCACTGGGATACAGAGCAAGAGCGTTGCCATCGGGATTTGCGAGCATTGATGAGGAATCCCGCCGATCCGCGCCGCCCGCGAATGCCAGTTTTCGACTGCACCGCCGTATTGCTACTGCGGGCCGGTTGCTCGCGCGATTGCGTTTAGCTGAAACTTAGCGGCGCCGATGGCGGATTCAAGAAAGTTGCGCGGTGCAATTTCAGGGTTTGGCGAGGTTGCCGCGCGCGCTCATCTGGCCGGATGGCGCACCCGCGAGAATATCGTGATCGCGTGCGATTCACGATCCGATCTCCGAACGTCGTCACGAGGCGATTCGACTGATCAAGAGTGTTCGCGTGTACGACGACCTCGAGCTGATGCTCGACGGCGAGGCGCCTGATTTTGTCGATGTCGCGAGCCCGCCCGGGTTGCATCGCGAGGCTGCCAGCGCGGCGCTCGTCGCGGGCGCGCATGTGCTCGTCGAGAAACCCCTTGCGCTGACGCTTGGCGAGTTCGACGAGCTTGCCGCGCTCGCCGCCGCAGAAGCAGCGCATATCTGATGTGCGTGCACAATTGGAAGTACGCGCCTGCGTATGCAACCGCGCGCCGCGCGATTGAAGCGGGCAGGCTCGGCGCGATTCGCTTCATCTCGATCGATCGCCTCCGCACCGAGCCTGCCGGCGCCGGCGGCAGCGGCGGCAAGTGGCGGGCGTCTGCGGCGTCCGGCGGCGGGATTCTGATCGATCACGGATGGCACGTCTTCTACCTGATGTATTGGCTGCTCGGCGGAACGAGCCTCCGCGTCGGTTTCGGCGCGGCTCGAATCGCCCGCCGGAGTGGAGGTCGATGATGTAGCCGATGTACGCATCAGGTTCGGCAGGCGGAGCGCTCTGCCGCGTACATCTGTCATGGCGCGCGCCGGTGCGCAGGACATCGGCACTCATATATGGAGAGCGCGCGAGTCTCGAGATTGAAGGCGATCGTGTGACGGTCGCCGATCGAGCAGGGAAGGTTGAGGACCTGTCGGTCGCCGACATCGCCGACGACTCATATCACTCGGCCTGGTTCGGCGGCGTGGCCTAGGAATTCGAGCGAGCGGTCGACTGAGGGAACGGATTCGCCAGTCGCGAGCGCAATCTGGCGGAGGCTCGAGTTGCACTGAAGCTAATCGACGCGGCGCGAAAGTCGTCCGTCAACAGCGGTGTCGAGATAAATCTCCCCTGAAGATCGGCTCAAGTTATCGCGAAATCGTGGTTCGTCAGGCAGGTTTCACTCGCGCCTGACCGACTGACCGCTCGGACTGTCGCTCTTGACTTTCGAGAATGTGACGGTAAAGTTTCCATTGACCGAATGGTTAGCCGCAATTTCGAGACGCGTAGATGACGACGACTCGAATTAGCGGGCATTGGATAGATTTTCGTGGCCACGGGCGACGACAGGGGTAAAGCGGGGGTTCAGAGCCGGCCAATGGGCGTATCGCAGATAAAAGTGGGTATCGCGGAGCCGCGTACACGGTCGCAGGACTCGCGCGACGAGATTCTCAAGGCCGCGATGCAGCTATTTGCCAACCGCGGGTTCCATGAGACCTCGATGTCGGAAGTGGCGCGCGAGGCGCGCGTCAGCAAGGCCCTGATTTTCTGGCATTTCAAGACCAAGGAAGAGCTGTTCGTCGCGGTGCTGAACCGTCTGCTCGAGCCGTACTTTATCGACTTCGCCGAAGAAGCGGCGGTGATGGACGAGCGCGCGCAGATCTGAAGCTGGTCGAGTCGTACCTGTCGTTCGTCCGCGACAATGCCAGCTCGGTGCGCTTTTTTCTCGCGCAGATGCTGCACGACCAGAAGCTGTCGGAGAGCTCAACGAGCAGGTGCTGAAGCTCTACGGCGGCTATCGCGCGATGCTGGTCGAGCTGATCGCGAGCGCGCAGCAAAAGGGAATCTGCACGCGCCGCACGGCGCCTGAATCGGCGGCGGCGTTCCTGTTGTCGGCGCTGAACGGATTGCTGATCGAATATTTGTTTATGGGCGCAAATGCGATCGACCCCGAAGGGGCGGTGGCGATGGTGGGCGAGTGGTTGTTTGGTCCGTCGGGGACATCTACATCCGAGGGCGGCGGCGCGCCGTCCGCGTAACTCTCTTCAACCGGATCCAGGAGAACGCACAAGCATGCGCATTCCGCTTAGACAGATGATCGACCTGGGGCGCTACATCCGCGCGAAGAAGCGGTCCGGCGAAAAATATTTTCCACTGGTGCTGATGCTCGAACCGCTGCATGCGTGCAATCTCGCGTGCATCGGATGCGGCCGAATCGTCGAGTACAAGGACACGATTCGCGACATGATGCCGCTGGACGAGGCGCTGCATTCCGCTGAAGAAGCGGGCGCGCCGATCGTCTCGATCTGCGGCGGCGAGCCGCTGATGTACAAGCATATCGCGGCGCTGACGCGCGGCCTGATCGAAGAGCAGAAGCGTCACGTGATGATCTGCACCAACGCGATTCTGCTCGAGCGCTTCGTCAAGCAGGTGCCGCCGAGTCCCTATCTCAGCTTCAACCTGCATCTCGACGGGATGCGCGAGACCAACGATCGCGTGGTCGATCGCAGCGGGGCATTTCGACATCGTCGTCAAGATGATCAAGATGCTGAAGGAGAAGGGCTATCGCGTGCAGACCAACACGACGGTCTTCCGCGAGACCACCGGCGAGGAGCTCGAGGACATGGTCAAGTACCTGACCAGCCTCGGCGTCGACGGGATGCTGCTGAGTCCCGGCTATCATTACCAGGTGCTGCAGAACGACGAAGAGTATCTGAGAAAGGAAGAGATGCCGGCGAAGTTTTCAAGGTTCGCGACATGGCGAACGACTACAAAATCATCAACACGCCGATTTACCTCGACTACCTGGTCGGCAAGCGCGACATGCAATGCAGTCCGTGGACCACGGTCACGCGCAATCCGCAAGGATGGAAGGGGCCGTGCTACCTGATCACCAACGGGCACTACAAGACGTTCAAGGAGATGCATGCGGCGACTGATTGGGAGTACTATCGAACCAAGCAGGATTTCCGCTGCCGCGACTGCAAGCTGCATTCGGGATTCGAGGGGACGGTGGCGCTCGAGTTCGGCAAGAATCTCAAGGACTCGTGGCGGATGGTGCGCCATTACGTGGCGTGAGGAAATGCGCGGCTGACGCGTGAACCCCGCGATGCGGGTGATCTTCACGCGCAGGAAGCCGAAGTCCGAAAACCGGTTTCAACGAAGGGTCACCCGCATCCGGAAAAGAGACGAGACGTGTTCGACCTGCACAGCTATTTAAAAGAGCGCGCGCAACTGATCGAGCGCGCGCTCAAGCAAAGCGTCGACGAACCGACTGGCGCGGCGGCTCGCCTGCACGAGGCGATGCGCTACTCGCTGCTGGCGGGCGGCAAGCGGCTGCGGCCGGTGCTGGTGCTCGCGTCGTGCGAGGCGGTCGGCGGCAACGTCGACGCCGCGATGGGCCTCGCGTGCGCGGTCGAGATGATTCACACCTACTCGCTGATTCACGACGACCTGCCGTGCATGGACGACGACGACCTGCGCCGCGGCACGCCCGACCAATCACAAGGTTTACGGCGAAGCGATCGCGACGCTCGCCGGCGACGCGCTGCTGACGGACGCATTCAAGGTGCTCGCGCTCTCCGCCGGCCGGAACGCGTCAGCCGAGCGCTCGTGCTCGAAACTGTCGCGGAGCTTGCGACGGCGGCCGGATCGCGCGGGATGGTCGCGGGGCAGGTGATCGATCTGATCGGCGAGGGCAAGTCGAAGACCGTCGAGGAGCTCGAAGAACTGCACGGCAAGAAGACCGGCGCGCTGTTCCTCGCGTCGGTGCGCGGCGGCGCGCGGCTCGGCGGCGCGAGCGCGCGCGCAAATCGAATCGCTCGACGCATATGCGCGCGCGCTCGGGCTGGCGTTCCAGGTCGTCGACGATCTGCTCGACGTGCAAGGCACGCCCGAGCAGATGGGCAAGCGCACGCAAAAAGATTCCGAGCCGCGGCAAGGCGACCTATCCGGCGATACTGGGAATCGAGCGCTCGATGGATCTGGCGCGCGAGCTCGAAACGCGGGCGCATCGCGCGCTGCAGGACTTCGGCCGATCGCGCCGACCCGCTGCGGCATATCGCGACGCTTCGTCGTGGAGCGCAAGCTGTGAGCGCGCTCGAAGCGTCGGCGAAAATCGCGCATGCCGCATTCGCGCCAGGCTATGCTGGTCGAGCCGGGGCGCCTCGAATTGCGCGACTACGTCGCGCCGCGTCCGGGGCCGGGCGAGTTGCTGATTCAGATTCGATGCGCGCTCAGTTGCGGCACCGATCTGAAAACCTTTCGCCGCGGGCATCCGATGTGGCAGACTGCCGATGCCGTTCGGCCACGAATTTTCCGGCGTCGTGGTGGAAGCGGGCGAGGGCGTGACGGCGTTCAAGGTCGGCGACGCAATCATGGCGGCGCCGACCGCGCCGTGCGGAATTTGTTTCTACTGCCAGCATGGGCAGGAAAATCTTTGCGACGCCGCGCGTCGGGCGGATGGTGCACGGCGGCTATGCCGACATGCTGCTGCTGCCGGCGCACGTCGTCGCGCGCAGCACGTTTATCAAGCCGGCGGATCTGCCGTTCGAGGAAGCCGCGCTGCTCGAACCGCTCTCGTGCGTGGTACACGCGCAAGAGATGGCGCGTCCCGAAAAAAACGAGACGCGTGGTAATTATCGGCGGCGGCGCGTTCGGCCTGCTGCACATGCTGGTGCTGAAGGCGGCCGGCGTGCGCGAGGTGGTGGTCGTCGGGCGCGGCGCAGAGCGCCTGAAGTGGGCGGCGGACTTGGGCGCCGATCGCGTCGTCGATGCGCGCAGCGGCGATGCGGCCGCGGAAATCGCGCGGCTCAACGGCGGCTTCGGTCCCGACCTCGTGATCGAATGCACCGGGCAGAGTCGAGGGATGGCAGGATGCGCTCGCGCGAGTGCGGCGCGGCGGCCGCGTGGTGTTTTTCGGCGGATGCGCGGCGGGCACTGCGCTGAACGTCGATACGCGGCGGATGCATTACGACAATCTGACGTTGATGGCGCCGTTTCATTTTCGGCCGCGCGACGTGCGGCGCGCTTTCGAATTGCTGGCGGGGCGCGCGCTGAATGCGGGCGCGATCGTCAACGCGCGCAAGCGGCTGGGCGATTTGGCCGAAGTGTTCGAGATGCTCGAGCGCGGCGTGGTGCTGAAATGCGCCGTGATTCCATGAAGGATGAAACATGACTCAGGCAATTGAAATTGGAAACACGGCGATTGCGATGTCGCCGCATGACGAGTTCGTCGCGAAGATTGATTACACCGTCGATCGCGCGCAACGCGCGCTGCTCGCGCTGCAGAAGCCCGAGGGCTACTGGCACGCGCCGCTCGAAGCGAACGCCGAGATGAACGCCGAGTTCATCATCTTCAATCATTTCATGGACACGGTGGACGTCGAGACCGAGGCGCGGCTCAAGAAGCATCTGCTCGACACGCAGAGCGCCGACGGCAGTTGGGCGCTGTTACCAGGGCGGCGAAGGCTATCTCTCGACCACGATCGAAAGCTACTTCGCGCTGAAGCTCACCGGCATGCGCGCCGGCGACGAGCCGATGATGCCGGCGCGGCGCTGGATTTTGTCGAAGGGCGGCATCGTCAACTGCGGCACGCTCGCGCGCTTCTACCTCGCGTGCGATGGGCCAGATGACCTGGGACGCGACCGCCGCGTTGCCGGTCGAGCTCTCGCTGTTCCCGAACTGGTTCCCGTTCAACATCTACGAACTGGGGTCGTGGGCGCGCGGAACGCTGATGGGACTGATGATGCTGCAGGCGGCGCGGCCCGAGAAAAAGATCGACTACCAGCGCGGAGTGCTCGAACTCTACATCGAGCCGCCGCATTTCACCAAGTTCAAACAGCCGCGCGGAAAGAACTTGCTCTCGCTGCGCAACGCGCTCAACGTCGCCGACAAGGCGCTGCGCTTTTACGATCGCCACAAAATCAAATCGCTGCGCGCGCGCGCGCTGCGTCACGCCGAAAACTGGCTGCTCGAACATCAGGAGGCCAACGGCTCGTGGGGCGGAATCGAGCCCTGCTACCTGCTCAGCGCGATGGCGCTGAAGGCCAACGGCTACCGCAACGACCATCCGGTGCTCGAAGCGCGCCTCGAGGCGTCGCAGCGAACTGATCTGGCATTTCGACGACCACGACATGTACATGCCGTGCGTCTCGCTCAACTGGGACACCGGCGCTCGCCGGCAAGGCGCTGCTCGACTCGGGCTCGCGCAGCCGACGATCGAGGCGATTGAAGCAAGACGTGCGCAGTGGTTGATCGATCATCAGATTTTCAAGAAGGGCGATTGGTCGATCAAGCGGCCCGAACTCGAACCTGGCGGATGGGCATTCGAGTTTTACAACGACAACTATCCCGACGTGGACGATTCGGCCGTGATCCTGGCGGTGCTCGCCGGCATCGAAGGCGACGACGCGGCGGCGCAAGGAGCGCGCGATTCGCGCCGGCGCCAACTGGGTGATGGGCATGCAATCGAGCGACGGCGGCTTCGCCGCCTTCGACGCCGACAACGATTCGACCTGGCTCAATCAGATGCCGCTCGCGGACGTCGAAGCGGTGACCGATCCGTCGTGTCCCGACCTGACCGGGCGCGTGCTCGAGATGATGGCGGCGGTGGGTTATCGCGCCGAGCATCCGGTGGCGCAAGCGCGCGATCGAATGGCTCAAGAAAAATCAGTCGCCGGCCGGCGGATGGTGGGGACGCTGGGGCGTCAACTATATCTACGGCACCTTCTCGGCGCTGGCGGGCCTGCGCGCGATCGGCGTCGATATCAACGAGCCATGGATCAAGCGCGCCGTCGCATGGCTCAAGTCGAAGCAGAATCCCGACGGCGGATGGGGCGAGAGCCCACTGTCGGACAAGGATCCCTCGTGGCACGGGCGCGGCACCAGCACCGCGTCGCAGACGGCGTGGGCGCTGATCGGATTGCTCGCGGGCGAAGCCGAGCATCAGCGACAATGCGATGCGCGGCGCGCAGTGGCTGCTCAGAGCGGCAGAACGACGACGGCGCGTGGGACGAGCGCGAATTGACCGGCAACGGATTTCCGAATCATTTCTATCTTCGCTACCACCTGTATGCGCATTATTTTCCGCTGATGGCGCTCGGGCGTTTCCGCAAGCGGCTGGCGGAGACGGCCCGCAGAACTGAACGAGATCGCGATGAAGGCGATTTCGATTCTCGGCTCGACCGGCTCGGTCGGCGTCACCACGCTCGACGTCGTCGGCCGCTTTCAGCGATCGGTTTCGCGTCGTCGCGATGGCAGCGGGACGCAATCTCGATCTGCTGGCCGAGCAGGTGAAGCGCTTTCATCCCGAACTGGTCTCGGTGGCGACGCCCGAGCTCGCGCGGGAACTCGCGACGCGCCTCGGCACGGCTACGCGTCGACGATCATGCACGGACTCGAAGGCGCGATCGCGGTCGCGACGCATCCCGAGGCGAAGCTGGTGATGTCGGCGCTGGTCGGCGCGATGGGCTTGCGGCCGACGCTTGCCGCGATCAAGGCCGGCAAGGACATCGCGCTTCGCCAACAAGGAAGTGCTGGTCATCGCGGGCGAGCTGATCACGGCGGCGGTGCGCGAGCATCGCGTGCGCCTGCTGCCGGTCGACAGCGAGCACAACGCGATTTTCCAATGCCTCGAAGGACGCGGACGCGAATCCTTGAAGCGAATTATTTTAACCGCGTCGGGTGGCCCGTTTCGCGAACTGCCGGCGGATCGCTTCGAGGCGATCACCGTCGAGCAGGCGCTCAAGCATCCGACCTGGGTGATGGGCAGCAAGATTACGATCGACTCCGCGACCCTGATGAACAAGGGGCTCGAGGTGATCGAGGCGCGCTGGCTGTTCGATCTCAAGGCCGCCGAAGTCTCGGTCGTGATTCATCCGCAGAGCGTCATTCATTCGATGGTCGAGATGATCGACGGCTCTGTGATTGCCGAGATGGCGATTCCCGATATGGCGATTCCCGTCGCCTACGCGCTCGCGTATCCCGCTCGGCTGCCGATGACGCATCTGAAGCCGCTGTCGCTCGCCGAAAATTCGCGGCTGACGTTTGAGGAGCCCGACCTGCGTCGCTTCCCCTGTCTGCGGCTCGCGTACGACGCGCTCGCGGCCGGCAACACGATGACCGCGTGCCTCAACGCCGCCAACGAGGAACTGGTGGCCGGCTTCCTCGCGGGCCGCGTGCGCTTCATGGATATCCCGCGCCACATCGAGACCGTGATGAGTCGTCATCACAATTCGGCAGCGCGCACGATCGAGGATCTCCTCGAGACCGACGAATGGGCGCGCTCCGCGGCGCGCGAACTTATCCGAGCGCGGCCGGTCGCAGCCTGAGACGATGGCAACCGCGCGAGCCAACGTGCAGAGCGGATCAGTGTCGTACGCGTCGAGCGCGGTGCCGGATGCGTCGATTCCCGCGGGAACCTTCGACGTCGCGAGCGCCTACGAATTCTGCGCGCGGCTGGCGAAGTCGCACTACGAAAATTTCACCGTCGCGTCGTGGCTGATGCCGCGCGAGATGCGCCCGCACATGTACGCGATTTACGCCTACGCGCGCATGGCCGACGACTTCGCCGACGAGCATCACGACCTCGCGATGCTCGACGATTGGGAGCGCCAGCTCGACCTCGCCTACGCCGGCACGCCGCGACATCCTGTGTTCATCGCGCTCGCCGACACGGTCCGCCGCTTCGACATTCCGCGCGATCCGTTCAAGGATTTGCTGACCGCGTTTCGCTCCGACGTGAACTTCAAAGGCTTCGACACCCTCGACGATCTGCTCGGCTACTCGCGCTACTCGGCGAATCCCGTCGGCCGTCTCGTGCTCTACCTGTTCGGCTATCGCGACTCCGAGCGGCAGCATCTGTCGGACCTCGTCTGCAGCGGCTTGCAGCTCGCGAATTTCTGGCAGGATGTCGCCGTCGATCTCGACAAGGGCCGAATCTATTTTCCGCGCCGCGACATGGATCGATTCGGTGTGACGCCGGCGGACCTTGCCGCGCATACGTCCTCGCGGGAGTTCATCGACTTGATGCGTCACGAAGTCGAGGTCTCGCGCGCGATGCTGGTCGAAGGCGGCGAGTTGCACAAGCGCGTCAACAAGCGATTGCGGCGTGACATCGTGATGTTCGCCGGCGGCGGCCTCGCGATTCTGCGCGCGATCGATCGCGTCAACTACGACGTGTTCCGAATGCGTCCGGAGCTGGCGAAACTCGACTACCTGAAACTCGGATGGAGCGCGATTCGTGGCAGACTTGAAGCCTGACAGCGGCGCCGACGTCGGCCTCGAGGAGGCGAACGTCCGCGATGACGCGTCGCTCGACGCCGACTACGAACGCTGCGCGCAAATCACGCGGCGCTCGCGCTCGAGCTTCTACTACGCCTTCGTTTTGCTGCCGCCCGAACGCCGCCGCGCACTCCACGCCGTGTACGCTTTTTGCCGTTTCATCGACGATATCGCCGACGACGAATCGATTCGCGAGCCCGCGCTGCTGCTCAAGCGATGGCGCGAGGAACTCGATCGCGTTTACGCCGGTACGCCGACGCGCGCGCTCTCCCGCGCCCTCGCCGACAGTGCGCGCCGCTTCAACATTCCGCGCGATCTGTTCGAGGAAATCATCAACGGCGTCGAGATGGACCTGTCGCGCAAGCGCTATCAGACCTGGGACGAGCTGCGCCCATACTGTTATCGCGTCGCGTCGGCGCTCGGGCTCATCTGCATCGAGATTTTCGGCTATCGCAATCCGTCGGCGAAGCTGTACGCCGAAAACCTCGGGCTGGCGCTTCAGTTGACGAACATTCTGCGCGACGTGCGCGAGGACGCCGATCGCAGCCGAATTTATCTTCCGCTCGAAGACCTCGCGCGCTTCAACGTGAGCGAGGACGAAATTCTCGGCGGTGTGTACTCGCCAAACTTTGTCAGCCTGATGGACTTCGAGGCACGCCGCGCGCGCGAACTCTACGCGCTGGCGCAGGGCGAACTCGCTGCCGAGGATCGCGCGACGATGCTGACCGCCGAAGCGATGCGCCTCATCTACGCCGCGCTGCTCGAACGAATCATCAAGTCGAACTACCGCGTGCTCGACCGCCGCCACAGCTTGTCCGCGCCGCACAAACTCTACCTCGTCGGTCGCGCGTGGGCAGAGGGACGCCTCAGCTCGTTGCGCGGATAAATGACATCGGCATCGAAAGACGCGGTCGTTATCGGCGCGGGCTTTGCCGGACTGAGCAGTGCGGTCGCGCTCGCAGAGCAGGGAGTGCGCGTCACCGTGCTCGAAGGAAAGCCGGCGCTCGGCGGCCGCGCCTATTCGTTCGCCGACGCCGACACCGGCGATTTCGTCGACAACGGCCAGCACGTGCTGATGGGTTGTTACGCTGAGACGCTCGACTTCCTCAAGCGCATCGGCGCCCGCGGCCAGTTGGTATTTCACGAAGATCTGGAAATCGAAATGCTCGCGGGGCCCGGCCAAAGCGCAGCGCTGAAAACGGCGCGACTGCCCGGCCCGCTGCATATGACGGCCGCGTTACTCGGCTACCGGCATCTTAGTATCGCGGAACGAATCAGCGTGATGCGCGGTGGACTGCGCATGCTCGCGATGAGGCGGTTCGGCGGTGAACTGAGCCAGCTCACCGTCGCGCAGTTGATGGATCGTCTCGGGCAATCGGATCACGCGCGCCGATGCTTCTGGTATCCGCTCTCGATCGCGACACTCAACGACGAGCCCGAAGTATCTTCGTCGCAGCTGCTGGCCGAAGTCCTCAAGCGCGCATTCTTCTCGCGCCGCCGCGATTCGGCCTTCGTCTATTCGCGCGTCGGCCTGAGCGATCTCTACTGCACCGGCGCGAAACAGTTGATTGAGCGCAATGGCGGCTCGGTCGTGTCGCATTCGATCGTCGAGATGCTGGAACTTGGCGCGCGCGGCAACGTCGCAAGCGTGCGGCTGCGCGACGGCCGCCGAATCGAAGCCACGAATTTCATCAGCGCCGTCCCCGCGCCCCAGCTGCTTCGTCTGTTGCCGGAGAACTGCGTCGCCGATCCGTTTTTTTCGCGCTTCAGCGGCCTCTCCAGCTCCCCGATCATCTGCGTTCACGTCTGGCTCGACCGCGAAGTGACTAATTCGCCGTTCATCGGCTTCATTGGCACCACTACTCAATGGCTATTCAACAAGCGCCGGATTTTCGCCCAGCGCGGCGAGGCGCATCCGGGTTACCTGAGCTTTGTAATCAGCGGCGCGCGGAAGCTGGTCGATCGCAGCAACAACGAAATCCTCGATATCGTGATCAACGATCTGCACGCAATGATTCCCGCGTCGCGCTCGGCCAAAGTCGTCAAGTCGCTGGTGCTGAAGGAGAAGAACGCCACGATGGCGCCCGACTTGGGTTCGCACGGTTTGCGTCCCACGGCCAAAACGCCGATTGCGAACTTCTTCCTGGCAGGCGACTGGATACAAACCGATCTGCCGGCCACTATCGAAAGCGCTGTAATTTCGGGCCGTGCCGCGGCCGCCGCGGTCGTCGCGCGGGCCGGCGAATAGCTACTGGCTAATCGAATGAGTACCAAGTTGGCATTGGTGACGGGTGGTAACGGCTTCGTGGGATGCCACGTTGTCCGCGCGCTGCTGGCCCGTGGCGATCGCGTGCGGGTGCTTGCGCGCGAGAATGCCGACTTGAGTGCGCTCGTCGGTCTGCCGGTCGAGGTCGTCTGCGGCGATCTTCGATACTTCGATAGTGTCGCACTCGCAGTAAGCGGATGCCACGAGGTCTATCACGTCGCCGCCGATTATCGATTGTGGCTGACCGATCCGGCGCCGATGTACGCGACCAACGTCGCAGGCACCGAGTACGTCATCCGTGCCGCGACCGACGCGGGCGTTTCGCGAATTGTTTACACGAGCACGGTGGGCGCGCTCGGGATTCCGCACGGCGGAGTGGGGCGCGAGGACACGCCGTCGTCGCTCGCCGATATGCCGGGTCACTACAAGCGATCGAAGTACATGGCCGAGCAGGCGGCATTGGGAGCCGCTGCGGCAGGCGCGCCCGTTGTGATCGTCAATCCTTCGACACCGATCGGCGCGCTCGATTTTAAGCCGACGCCGACCGGCAGAATCATCGTGGACTTTCTGAATCGGCGTATGCCCGCGTACGTCGAGACCGGGCTCAATATCGTCGACGTCGAGGATGTGGCGCGCGGTCATCTGCTGGCGGCGGAGCGTGGCCGAATCGGTGAGAAATATATTCTCGGCGGTGAAAATGTTTCGCTCAGGGAATTTCTCGGACGCATCGCGGCGATTTCCGGGATGCCGGCGCCGAAGATGCGAATCCCATACGCCGTCGCGTTCGGCTACGCCCTCGGCGCCGAAGCGTTCGCGCGCACCATCACGCGCCGCGCACCCCGCGCCAGTCTGACCGAAGTGCGGATGGCGCGAAAAAAGATGTTTTTCGACTCGTCGAAGGCACGCACGGAGCTGGGCTACGCGCCTGGCCCGATCGACGCGGCGATCGAAGCCGCCATCGAATTTTTCAGATCGAGGGGAACGGCGAAGAGCGCCGCATAGCCGCGATGCATCTCCTGCTATCCACCATCGCGCTGCGCCCGTATGTTTTCATCTTCCTCGCGAGTTTCCTCTTCATCGCGATCGTCAACTTCGGCCTGCGCACGACGCTGCTCTTCACCGTCCTCACCTACGCCGTCTCGCTCGCGTGCGAATGGTCGTCGATTCACAACGGCTTCCCCTTCGGCCTCTATCACTACATCGACGCGACGCGCACCCGCGAGCTCTGGGTCTTCGGCGTTCCCTTCATGGACTCGCTGTCGTTCACCTTCCTCGCGTTCGCCAGCTACTCGGTCGCGCTGTTGCTGAGCTCACCGCTCTATCGCCGCGGCGCCGACTTCCGAATTCTCGACACCTGGGAAATTCGCCGCGCGCCGCGAGTATGGCTGATGGCGGCGCTGTTCATGGTGATGGTCGACATGGTCGTCGATCCGCTGAGCGTGCTCGGCGACCGATGGTTCCTCGGCAAAATATTCTGGTACGACCCGCCCGGCCCGCACTTCGGTGTGCCGATCAGCAATTACCTGGGATGGTATTTCGTCGCCGCGATCACGATTGCGATTTTCCAGTGGCTCGACGCGGCACTCAATCGCGGTTCGAGTAAGCCTGCGGGCATGCTACCGGCGATGCGATCGCGCGCGCTGCTGGGCCCGGCGCTCTACGCGGGAATCGTCATCTTCGGAATCACGATGCTGTTTCGAATCAACGCGCCGAACGTTGGATGGGCCGCGGTCTTCATCTACCTGCCGTTCACCGTTCTCGCGATTCACATTCTGACTCGCCGCGAATCATGGGGCGCCGCCGCCGCCATCGAACGTCACCTGGGCGAGTTTCCCTACGAGCGCGATCTGTCCGTCTGGAAGCCATCGAGCGCCCACGAGCACGATCTGCGCCGCGCCACCGCCTAGCATCGCACTTCCAAAGTTTCCCCGAGTGTGGCAAGCGTCGGTAATCGCTCTCCGATGACCTACGCGAGGTGATTCAACATGTTGCTCAAAGATAAAGTCGCTTTGATTACGGGCGCGGGTTCCGGAATCGGACGTGCGAGCGCGATTCGCTTCGCCAACGAAGGCGCCAAGGTGATGGTGGCCGACGTGCGCGCCGAGTCGGCGAGCAACACTGCTGCAGAGATCGAAAAAGCGGGCGGCGTCGCGCAATCCGTCACGGTCGACGTGCGCATCGGCGCCGAAGTCGAGCGCATGGTCAACGAAACCCTCCGCGCATTCGGCCGCCTCGACATCCTGTTCAACAACGCTGGCGTCTTCGTTCCGAAAAATGTGGTCGACACCAGCGAAGAAGAATGGGACTGGGTCGTCGACGTTTGCATGAAGGGCGTTTTCTTCGGCTGCAAGTACGCGATCCCGCAAATGATCAAGCAGGGCGGCGGCGTCATCATCAACACCGCCAGCGGCGCCGGCATCGAGGGCGTGCCGAATCTCGGCGCCTACCAGGCCGCGAAGGGCGGCGTCGTCATCATGTCAAAGGGCATCGCGCTCGACTTCGCGCGTCACAAGATTCGATGCGTCTCGATTTGCCCCGGCGTCATCGAGACGCCGATCGCCGAGAACTGCAACACCGTTCCCGCGGGCGCGTCGCAGCTGATGTGGGAACGCACGGGCAACATGCATCCGCTCGGCCGCAACGGCAAGCCCGAAGAGGTCGGTGCGCTCGCCGCGTTCCTCGCGTCCGACGAGGCCGGCTTCATTACCGGCGTGGCAATTCCGATTGACGGCGGCTTCAGCGCGGGCGCTTTCGCGCCGCCGGGCCGCGACCGCGCTTCGTAGTAGTCGGCACTTTACCCTCGTGCGCGATTGCCTCGAGCGCGTCGGCAATCGCCGCCGTTGCGCGCGAGAGATTCCGCATCAGCCGCGGGAGCTTGAGCATCGTCGCCGGATTGCGAATCAGGTACGCCGTCGCCGCCATCGGCCGCACGTTGCCGTCCTCGTCGGCCATCTCGGCTCCCACGACTTCGTCGTCAACTTCGTCGAGCACCGCCCGAATCGCGATGAACGGTAGTCCCGCGCGCCGCCGCTTCCGCGGCTATCGCCGCGCTCTCCATGTCCACTGCGATCGCGCCGGTGCTTTCCTTCGCGCGCCGTTTCTCGGCGCCGGTCGCGAGCACGCGATGCGAACGTCAGGATCGCGCCGCTCGAATATGCAACGCCCCCGGTCGCGAGCGATCGTCCAGCCGCGCGAATGTGCGCGTCGCCGACCGCCGTTACTTGTTCGCCCACATGGCCGCCGGCATCGATCATCATGATTCGATCCGACAGCACGAGATCCCCCGGCTTCAATCCGCTCGACAGCGCGCCAACGACGCCCGTCCCTATCACCAACTCTGCCCCCGGTATCAGATCGAACGCACGGCGCGACGTTTCCGTAGCACGTCGATGGCCGATCCCGTGTCCAATTACCGCAAACGAGTTGCCGCCTATCTGGGCGCGAAAGCCCTGCAAGCCGTCGAGGCCGAGCGGTGCGCGATTCCGCAGCCGCCGCTTGAACGGCGCGATCTCTCGCGCAAAGGCGTAGAAGAGCAGAATCAATTTCGGGAACTCAACCTCGCATTTCGCAACGCCGCTTGAGCGCGCCGCCCGATACTAGCAAAATCGTGCCCGTGCTCTTCGCTATGTTCGGTGCCGCGATTTGAAGCGCCTCATCGTCAACGCCGACGACTTCGGCTTGTCGCCCGAGGTCAACGCCGGCATCATGCGCGCGCATCGCGACGGTATCCTTCGCAGCGCGAGCCTGATGGTCGCCGAACCCAGTGCGCGCGCCGCCGCTGACATTGCGCGCGACAATCCCAATCTCGACGTAGGCCTTCACGCCGTCGTATGCCGCGGCCGCAGTATCCTCGACAGTTCGCGCCTCGGCGCCGCTGTGCGTCCGAGTGGCGAATTCATCGACAGTCCCGTCGCAGCGGGCATGCGCTATTTCTTCGATCGCTCGCTCCGCACTGCGATGACCGACGAGCTGCGCGCGCAAATCGATCGCCATCTCGAGCTCGTCGGCTACCTCAATCACATCGACGGCCATCTGAATTTCCACGTCCATCCGCTGTTCGCCGATATTCTCGTCGACCTCGCCGTCGAATACAAAGTGCCGTGCATTCGCCTCCCACGCGAGCGCGTGATGACGACGCTCCGCCTCCGCCAGGACAACGCCGCGCGCAAGCTCGTCGAGTCCGCGATTTTCCGCACGCTCTCGCGCCGCACCAGCCGCATGATGGCCGCGCGCGGCCTCACCTCGACCGACGCGCTGTTCGGACTCCATCAGAGCGGGCACCTGACCGAGGACTACATCGTCGGCGTCCTCGATCGAATCCGCCACGGCACCACCGAACTGTATTTCCATCCCGCCGCCGACATCGGCGGCACTCCGCCCAACGTCGAGGCGCAACTCGAAGTCGAAATCCTCACCAGCCCGCGTGTGCGCGACGCGCTCGCCCGCAATGGAATCGAGCTGATCACATTTGCCGATCTCGCAAAGGACAGGCTGGCCGCTTGATTCAACCTTGCATCCAGCGTTGCTTATCAATCGAGGGTCTTTGGAGACAACTTCATGTCGGACATAAAGATTCGCCCCGCGAGCCGCGACGACCTGTCGCGCATCAACGAAATCTACAACTACTACGTCATCAACACGCCCATCACGTTCGACCTCGCGCCGGTAACCGTCGAGAGCCGCGCGCGATGGTTCGCTGAGCACACCGCCGGCAAGCGTCACCGCATGTTCGTCGCTGAAGACGCTGGCGGCATCGTAGGTTACGCGTGCTCCGGGCCCTTCAACGAAAGAGCCGCTTACGACACGAGCGTCACGGTCTCGATCTACTTGGCGCACGACGTGAAAGGCAGGGGGATCGGCACGACGCTCTACCACGTTCTCTTCGACGCGCTGAAACACGAGGATCTCAATCGGATGATGGCCGGCATCACGCTCCCCAACGAGGCCTCGCTCGCGATCCATCGCAAATTCGGCTTCACCGAAGTCGGCGTCTTCACCGAATGCGGCCGCAAGTTCGACCGTTACTGGGACGTCATCTGGCTCGAACGCCCGCTCCGCCTCGCCGGCGAATAAATTTGCTCGCGCCCGGACACGCTTTGAACTAGGCTTACTGATGCGGGTCATGCGCCCGCGAATTTTCGAACATCAAACTCGACTGCGTGTATAAGGAAGAGACATCAGATGCGCGATCAGGACGGTGCTCCCCTCGCTGACACCACGCAGGATTATCGCCTGCCGAAAAACGTCACGCCCAAGCGTTACGACATTCGCCTTACGCCCGACCTCAAGGCCTTCACCTTCGAGGGCGAAGTGAATATCAGTGTCGTCGTCAGCGAGGCGACCGACGACGTAGTGCTGAACGCGCTCGAACTTGAAATCGACAAAGTCAGCGCCGAGCGCAGTGGAAAATCTCTTGTCGGCAAAGTCGAGCCCGAGCCTGCCAAGGAACGCGCGCATCTCCGCTTCGCCGAGAAACTTTCCGCCGGCGAATGGACGCTGAAGATCGCTTTCCGCGGAATCCTCAACGACAAGCTGCACGGCTTTTATCGCAGCCAGTACCAGGACAGTGGTGGCAAAAATCACGTCGCCGCCACGACGCAGTTCGAATCCACCGACGCGCGCCGCGCGTTCCCATGCTGGGACGAGCCGGAGATCAAGGCCAGCTACAAGGTGACACTCGTTGTCGACGAAAACCTGGCCGCTATTTCGAACGGCGGCGAGGAGAGCTCTCGCAAGCTCCCCGGTGGAAAGAAGGAGGTCGTCTTCAAGGAGACGATCGTGATGTCCACCTACCTCGTCGCCTTCATCGTCGGCGAGTTCGACGCGACCGCGCCCGTCGACGCCGGCACGCCGCTGCGCATCGTTCACGTCCCCGGCAAGGAATCGCTCACGAGTTGGGCGAAGCAGATCGGCGCCTTCTCTCTGAAATATTTCGCCGATTACTACGGCCTGAAATATCCGGGCGACAAGCTCGACTTGATCGCGATTCCCGACTTCGCTTCCGGCGCGATGGAAAACCTCGGCGCGATCACCTTTCGCGAGACCGCGCTGCTCGCCGACGAAAAATCCGCCTCGCGCGCCGAGCTCGAGCGCGTCGCCAACGTCGTCTCGCACGAGAACGCGCACATGTGGTTCGGCGATCTCGTGACCATGCGATGGTGGAACGGCATCTGGCTCAACGAGGCCTTCGCCACCTTCATGGAGATGCTCGCCGTCGACGCGTGGAAGCCCGAGTGGAAGCGATGGGAGAGCTTCAGTGTCTCGCGCGCCGCCGCGATGTCGATCGACGGCCTGCGCAGTACGCGCCCGATCGAATTCACCGTGCGCAGCCCCGAGGACTGCCGCGCGATGTTCGACATCCTGACCTACGAGAAGGGCGCCGCTGTCTTGCGGATGCTCGAACAGTTCCTTAGCCCCAACGTTTTCCGCGACGGCATTCGCCTCTACCTCAAGAAACATCAATTCAACAACACCGAGACTGGCGACCTGTGGGACGCGCTCGAAGGCGCCTCGCGCGAGCCCGTCCGCAAGATGATGGACTCGTGGATCTTCCAGCCCGGCTTCCCGATCATCGACGCGTCGCCGACCGCCGACGGCCGCGGCCTCAAACTTTCGCAGCGCCGCTTCTTCTACCTGGTCGAGGACAACGATCAGCTTTGGCACGTGCCCGTGATGGTTCGTGCGAAGACCGACAAGGGCATCTCCACTCACAAAGTTCTGCTGACGACGCGCGAGACGACGGTCGATTTGCCTGGCAAGCTCGAATGGGCCTTGTTGAACGAGGGCGGCCACGGCTTCTATCGCGTGCACTATGCGCCCGCGCTGCTCGCGTCGATCACGAAAAATCTCGGCGCGTTGCAACCGATCGAGCGCTTCGGTTTGGTGAGCGACACCTGGGCCGCGACCGTCGCGGGACTCGGCCCGCTGAGCGAGTTCCTCAAGATGGCGAGACTGTTCACCGCCGAGACCGACATCAACGTATGGCGCGCGCTCATCGGCGCGTTCGCGTACCTCGACATGGTCGCCTCCGACGCCGACCGCCCCGCGCTCGCTGCCACGGTGCGTGAGATCGTCGGTCCCGCCAGCGCACGTCTCGGATGGGAGCCAAAGAGCGGTGAGAGCGAGCTCGTGCGCCAGTTGCGCGGCTCGCTGATCGGAGCACTCGGCACGCTCGGCGACGATCCCGAAGTTCAGAAGCGCGCGCGCGATCTCTACGCCCGTTTCGAGGACAATCCCGATTCCGCCGATCGGGACCTGATGCCGGCGCTGGTGAATATCCTCGCGCACTCTGGCGACGCCGCGCGCTACGAAGAGTTCAAGAAAAAGTTCAAAGCTCCGCGCACGCCGCAGGAGGAGCAACGCTTTCTCTTTGCGCTCGCGAATTTCCGCGATCGCGATCTCTTGAAACGCACCATGGAGATGACGCTCGACGGCCAGGTCCGCACGCAGAATTCGCCCTACCTGATGCATTCGCTGCTGCTAAATCCCGCGTGCCGCTACCAGGCTTGGGATTTCGCGCGCGCGCATTGGGACGAGATGATTCAAAAGTATCCCGACAACGCGCTGCCCCGAATGTGCGAGGCGGTCGTCGCGCTGCTCGATCGCGAGGACGAGATAAAAAAATTCTTCGCCGAGCATCGCGTGCGCCTCGGCGGCAAGATCATCGATCAGCACCTCGAGCGTCTGAGCGTCGCCGTCGGTTTCCGCAAGCGTGAAGGCAGAAACCTGCAGGCGACGCTCAAAGGATAGAGCGGGGCAGGGCGCCGGCGCGTTCAAGATGGCGAAGGCGGACATCCTGATCGGCACGTCGGGCTTTTCGTACAAGGAATGGCTCGGCGGTTTCTATCCCGAGAAACTCCCCGGCGCCAAAATGCTCGAGTACTACGCCGAGCGGATGCCGACGGTCGAAATCAACTACACCTTCCGCGCGATGCCGAAATCCTCAATGCTTGAAAGCTGGGCCGCGCGCACGCCGCCAACTTTTCGCTTCGCGCTCAAGGCCCCGCAACGCATCACGCACTTCGCCAAGCTCAGCAACGTCAAGGAAACGACCGACACTTTCATAGATCGCGCATCCGTCATGGGCGAACGTCTCGCCCCCGCACTGTTCCAACTCCCGCCCGACCTGAAACTCGATCTCCCTCTGCTGCAAGACTTCCTCGCGATACTGAAGGGCAGAATCCGCGCCGCCTTCGAATTCAGAAACAAAACCTGGTTCGACAAATCCGTCATCACCGCGCTAGCCGATAACGGAGTCGCCCTATGCATCGCGGAAACCGAAAAGCTCGCGTCCCCGCTCGAGCGTACCGCCCCCTACGTCTACATCCGCCTGCGCAAAGAAACCTACGACGACGCCGGCCTCGACGAATGGGTAAAAAATCTCACGCACTTATCCGAATCCGGCGCAAAAGAAATCTTCGTCTACTTCAAACACGAAACCTCCGCCCCCGATCTCGCGAGCCGCCTCCGCAAAAAACTGGAACAGTCCGCGTAACTCAATCGAAGGCTGTGCCGATATTGATTGAGTGACCGGGTGATCGGTAACAGTTTAGACCGGCATGATCGGTAACAGATTTGCTGAATTTGACGGGGAGGTCGCCGCGAGCCACAGGCCGTCCTCGGACAAGGAGAGGTTGAGATCGAAGATCGAGTTGCTAGTCGACTAGTTCATTTGCAACCGACTAGCTGCTTCAACGACGCGCGCCGGATCTACAATGACTATCGCCGCCGCTCCCACCGCAAACATGATCGCGAACCCCACCATCAGCCGTACGTAAAACGCCGGCTGATGGCTGCTCTGCGCGACGCCGGACTTGAAGATTGCGTTGACCCCGGCCGCCAGCGTTAGCCCGATTACCGCGTCCCGCGCGGCGCTGGTGCCGGCCTGCACGAATCCCGCCAGCGTCAGCGAGATAGCGTCAACGTCCACCAATCCGCTGATCGCCGAAACCACCATCTGGCCGCTGTATCCCGCATAGTGCTTGGCAATGCGCGTAACCAGCAGCACGATAGTGAAAACCACGCCGAATTCGAGCGCAGGACGGATCGAAAATGGGTTGCGGAAGGTCGATTCCGCGACCCCCGTATGCTTTTTGGCTACCGGCGCTAGTACCAGCGCGGACGCGAATCCCGCGATCATCATCGCAGCAAACGCCGGACTTGCCGCAATCGCCAGCGTCGGGCTGATCATCACCACCAGCAACAGCATCCGCGGGAACAGAATCGAATTGGCTATCAGCGCATAGCGGGCCGCCGGTACCGCGGACGCTGGTGCATCCGCCACCGCTTTTGAAATGCCAGTCGTATAGGCAGTCGTCGAGGCTATCGCACCGACTATCGCAGTGAGTAATGCACCGCGCGCGCTGCCGGTAAACTTGGTCAGGAAGTAACCTACATACGACACGCCCGACACCAGGATTACGAATAGCCAGATCCGCGCGGCTCGAAAAAGTCGAATGGCCCGTAGCTGCCAGCCGGCAGCAGCGGGTAGATAATGAAAATCAGCGCGAGAAAACTCAGCGTGTCGATATATTCGCGATCGGAGATCGCGTCGCGCACGAAGCGGCGCAGCTGATCGCGCTCGGCCAGGATTGCCGCGAGCACGATCCCCAGTCCCGCGCCGAACTGGCGGTCCGCGGTGAGGCAGAGCGCGGCCAGCGCGAAGGTCGCGACCGCCGCAAGCTCGGTGGTGATGCCGTTGCGCTCGGGATGCTGCGCGCGCATCACGAGGACGGCGCCGATCATGCCGGCGAACAACGCGATAGCGATGGCAGCGTTGCCCGACGTGGCCCGCGACCGCGCCGAGCAGCGCGATTATCAGGAAATCGCGCATCCCCGGGCCGCGGCGTGACCGTGAGGACCGGGCTCCCGCGTGCGGCCGACAAGGAATCCGATCGTCAGCGCGAGCAGGAATCCCACGGCGGGAGAGTTAGGGCCGGTCAGCTCGGCCATCGAAAGGGCGATGTTAGCGGAATGCGGGCGAAAATGCTCTGGCCCTATCGGGGCCTGACGGCCGCCTTGCTGACCCCTTGTCCGCGGTGGTATCTTGCTTCGTGGAAGTGGGCGCGTGCCCACTTTTTTGTTGGTGTCGCAAAAAGGGTTTCGTGACATAAACTGGCGGCGGGCCGACGGCCGAAGCGAGCGGAGAGGTGGCGAGCAGATGATCGCCCTGACGCTTCATCCGACCGCGGAAAAAGTGGTCGAGCTGCTCGAGCCGCATATCGAACGCCAGGGTTACGAACTGGTATCGGTGGATTTTCGCAAGGGCACGCGAAATTCGCTGCTGCGGCTGCTGGTCGATAAGCCGGGCGGCGGAATCGCGCTGAGCGACCTGGAGAAGTTGAGCCCGGCGCTGGGCGATTTGCTCGACGTGTACGACCCGGTCGAGGGCCGCTACACGCTGGAGGTCGCGTCGCCGGGAATCAACCGGCCGCTGCGCAAGCTCGAGCATTTCGAGGCGGTGAAGGGCGAGCGGGTCAAGGTGCGGACGCATCGCGCGCGCGACGGGCAGAAGTCGTTCGTGGGCAAGCTGGTGAATGTCGGCGAAAGCGGAATCGAGCTGGACGACGAGACCAGCCGCAAGCGGCAGACGATTGGTTTCGACGAGATGAGCGGAGCGAATTACGAGTACGATTTTGACAAATGAAATTATATCGGCGCGCCGCGTGATGCGCGCCCCGGGGAGGCGGTATGCAGGTCGATCTGAACCGGGTAATCGAGCAGGTAAGCAAGGAAAAAGGCATCGACAAGACGATCGTGATCAACGCGGTCGAGGAGATGATGCATTCGGCGGCGCGGCGCACCTTCGGGCCCGACCGCAATATCGAGTCGCGCTTCAATCCGGAGCTCGGCGAAATCGAGCTGTTCGAGATCAAGACGGTCGTCGAGAAGGTCGCCAACGCGGCGGCCGAGGCCGACGTCGACCGAGGCGCGCGCGAAATACGATCCCGAAGCCGAAGTCGGCGACGAAATTCTGATCAAGCTCGACACCGCCACGATGGGCCGGATCGCGGCGCAGGCGGCCAAGCAGAATCTCATCCAGCATATTCGCGACGCCGAGCGCAAACAGATTTTCAACGAGTTCAAGGATCGCAAGCAGGAAGTCGTCTCGGGCATCGTGCAGCGCTTCGAGCGCAAGAACATGATCGTCAACCTCGGACGCACCGAGGCGATCCTGCCCGAGAAGGAGCAGATCCCGCACGAGCGCTATCGCCAGGGCGATCGCATCCGCGCGCTGATTCTCGACGTTGATCTCTCCGAGAAGGGGCTGTCGATCGTGCTGTCGCGCACCTCGAACGACTTCCTGATGAAGCTGTTCGAGCAGGAGGTGCCGGAGATTTACGAGGGCATCGTCGAGATTCGCCAGAGCGCGCGCGAGCCCGGCGGCCGCGCCAAGGTCGCCGTCTACTCCAAGGATTCCGACGTCGATCCGGTCGGCGCATGCGTCGGGATGAAGGGCACGCGCGTGCAATCGGTCGTGCAGGAACTGCGCGGCGAGAAAATCGACATCGTGCCGTGGACCGACGATCAGGCCGAGCTGGTATGCCGCGCGCTGGCGCCGGCGAAAGTCTCGAAGGTGATAATCGACGAGGACGAGCATGCGATGGAAGTGATCGTGCCCGACGATCAGCTGTCGCTGGCGATCGGCAAGCGCGGGCAGAACGTGCGCCTCGCGCATCGCCTGACCGGATGGAAGCTCGACGTGCGCAGCGAGGCGGAGGCCGAAGAAGAGGCGCGCTCGGCGCGCGCGTCGCTCAACGCGATTCCCGGCATCGGCGATATCAACGCGGAACTGCTCTACCAGTGGGGCTTCCGCTCGGCGGAGCAACTGTCGGAGGCCGACGAGACGGCGTTCGACGTCGAGGGAATCAGCGCCGAGCGCGCGCGACAGATAATCAACGCGGCGCGCGATCACGTCGCGAACAAGAAGATCGCGGCCGCGGAGAAAGCGGCGGCCGCGGAAGAAGCGGCCGCGCGCGGCTGCGCGCCGGCAGCGCAGGCTGCGGCGCTGGCAGGCGACGGAAGCGGAAGGCGCGGAGGCGGCGAGCGAGACGATCGTCGAGGAATCCGCGCCGGCCGCGGCCACCGAAGATGCGGGAGAAAAATCATAGCTAGCGCCCGAGCGGACCTGCATCGGATGCATGAAGCGCGACGCGAAGGCGTCGATGGTGCGGATCGCGGTCGTGGACGGGCGGGTCGAAGTGGATTTCGAAGGCGCGGCGCGCAGGCCGCGGCGGTTATTTGCATCCGGCGGCTGAATGCGTCGAGCGGTTCGTCGGTTCTAAAGGTCAAGGAATTTCGCGCGCTCCGGCGGAAAATAGAACGTCCCGAGCGGCTCCAAATAGCGGCGGCAATAAAACTCCGACTGGATAGAAACTCAAAGGTCGAATAGTATAAATCGGATGGCGCGAAAGCGGATCAAAACTCTTGCTAGTGAATGGGGATTTCCGGTCGAGGACTTGCTCGCCGGATGCGCCCGCCTGAAACTCGGCCATACGCAGTCCGAGTCGAGTCTTCTCTCGCCCGAAGAGGCCGACCGGCTCAAGGCCGACCTCGACGAACAGGCGCATCGCGCGACGATTCTGCGCCGCGAGACCGTGCTCGAAACGAGCAGCGGGAAAATTTTAGAGAAGCGCCTCAACGCCACCGTGATGCGCCGGCGTCATGCCGAGGGCGGCCAGCCCGCCGGCGGCGCCGACACGCCTTTCCATTTCGAAGTCGAAGAGAGCGCGCGACGATTCGTTCGTGTCGCCGTTTCTCGGCGATCCACCGGCGGAGCCTGAGACGCCGGTCATGTTCGATTCGGAGCATCATGCGGACGACGCCGGCGGTCGAGCCGCATCGCGCGCCCGAGCCGGTCGCCGTCAAGCCGGAGCCCGAAATCGAGGAGATTGGCGCGGCCGACTACGAGGCTCATCTGCCCGAGGCGGCCGCTCATCTGAAGGACATCGAACCCGAGCCCGAGCCCGAGGTTCGTCCTCCAGCGAGCCCGAGCCTGCCGCCGGTCGTCGTCAGAAGCTGCAGCGCCCGCAGCCTGAAGCACCGCCGGCGGCGCCGTCGTCGCGGTTTGGTTACCGCACCGATCGCGTGCGCCCGGCGGAAACGGCGGAGCGCGGCTCGATCAACCTGACGCGCGGCTCGCAGACCGGCCCGACGCTCGACGACGGCCAGAAGGGACCGAAGGTCCTCGGCAAGATCGATCTGCGGCCGAAGGCGCCGCCACCGCGTCCTGCGTCGCCCGGTTCGCGCACAGCAGCCGGCGCGCCGAGTGCGCGTCCCGGACTCACGGGACGCTTCGCTCCGCAACCGCAGCCGGCGCAGCCGGCCGACGGATGCGCCCGCAGCTGCCGCCCGATCAGCTCGCGCCAAGCCCGGCGGCGGCCGCGGAATCAAGAAGAAGAAAGTCGTCAAGAAGGGCAGCACCGATCTCGCCGCCGAGCGCGAGATGCGCGGGCTGCGCGTGCCGAAGAAGCGGCGCGCACTGCCCGGCAAGGAACAGCGCAAGACCGAAATCACCACGCCCAAGGCCTCGAAGCGCGTGGTGCGAATCACCGAGGGCGTCACCGTCGGCGACCTCGGCCGCTCGATGGGCGTCAAGGCCGGCGACCTCATCAAGAAGTTGATGGAACTCGGCCAGATGGCGACGCTCAACCAGGTGCTCGACGTCGACACCGCCACGCTGCTCGCCGACGAGTTCGGCTACAGCGTCGAGAACGTTTCCTTCGACGTCGAGCAGGTTATCGAAGAAGCGCCCGAGGAAACAGTCACGGGCGAGATGGTCACGCGGCCGCCGGTCGTCACCGTGATGGGCCACGTCGATCACGGCAAGACCTCGCTGCTCGACGCGATTCGCCACACCAACGTGACCGCGCGCGAGTTCGGCGGAATCACGCAGCATATCGGCGCGTACACCGTCGAGGCCAACGGGCGCACGATCACGTTCGTCGATACTCCCGGCCACGAGGCGTTCACCGCGATGCGCGCGCGCGGCGCCAAGGTCACCGACATCGTCGTGCTGGTGGTCGCTGCCGAACGAAGGCGTGATGCCGCAGACGCACGAGGCGATCAATCACGCGCGCGCCGCCAAGGTTCCGATCATCGTCGCGATCAACAAGATCGATCTGCCCGACGCGAACATCGACAACGTCAAGCAGCGGCTGACCCAGGTCGGGCTGGTGCCCGAAGACTACGGCGGCGACACGATCACGGTGCCGGTCTCGGCGCGCACCGGCGAGGGCATCGACAAGCTGCTCGAGATGATCCTGCTGCAGGCCGACGTGATGGAGCTGAAGGCGAATCCGATCGCGGCCCGCGCGCGGCACGGTGGTCGAGTCGCAGCTCGATCGCGGACGCGGCCCGGTCGCGACGGTGCTGATCCAGGAAGGCACGCTGCATCAGGGCGATCCGTTCGTCTGCGGAACCTCGTACGGACGCGTGCGCGCGATGCAGAATCATCTCGGCCAGCGCCTCACCGAGGCGGGTCCGTCGACGCCGGTGGAAATTTTCGGTCTCTCCAGCGTTCCCGAGCCGGGCACCGTTTTCACCGCGGTGGTCGAGGAATCGAAGGCGCGCCAGGTCGCCGAGTATCGCCGCTCCAAGCAGCGCGAAGGCGAACTGCAGAAGACCAGCCGCATCTCGCTCGAGGATCTGAGCCAGCGGATGGCGGCCGGCGAGGTCAAGGAACTCAAGGTTATTCTCAAGGGCGACGTGCAGGGCTCGGTCGAGGCGCTGGCCGACGCACTCGCGCGGCTGTCGACCGACGAAGTCAAGCTCGAAGTGATTCACGCCTCGGCCGGCGCGATTTCGGAAACCGACGTGACGCTCGCGTCGGCTTCCAAAGCCATCATTATCGGCTTCAATATCCGTCCCGAGCCGAAGGCCGCGAACCTGGCCGAGAAAGAAGGCGTCGAGATTCGCCTCTACACGATCATCTACGAGGCGATCAACGACATGCGCGAGGCGATGGAAGGTCTGCTCGCGCCGACCTATCGCGAGAAGGCGCTGGGCCGCGCCGAAGTCCGCAAGATTTTCAACGTGCCGGGCAGCCACCGTCGCGGGATGGATGGTGGTCGACGGCAAGATTGTGCGCAGCGCGCGCGCGCGCCTGGTGCGCGACGGCCGGCCGGTGTGGGAAGGCAAGATCGCCACGCTCAAGCGCTTCAAGGACGACGCGCGCGAAGTCGCGCAGGGCTACGAATGCGGTATCGCGCTCGAAAATTTCAACGACGTGAAGCCCGACGACATCATCGAAGCCTTCGAGATGGAAGCGATTCTGCGCAAGCTCGCGGCGCCCACCGCCCGAGACGGTGCGCGGCCAGGCGGCGGTCGAAAAGCAGCTTCAGCCTTAGACGAGTGTTCGGTTGGTCGTTCCGGTGCGCGCCGCGAGGCGCGTTGGCGGAGGGGGCGTATTGCTATGGTCGTCGGCGTCATGCGGCTGACCCTGTTTCTGCCGGAGAATCATTCGCTCAAGGGCAAGCGGCAGGTGCTGCGCGCGATCAAGGGTCGCGTGCAGCAACAAGTTCAACGTCTCGATTGCCGAGTCCGACAACCACGATATGTGGCAGCGCGCCGAGCTGGGCATCGCCAGGTCGGCAGCGATCGCGCATTCGTGGACAGGGCGCTGCGCGAGGTCGTGAACTTCATCGATTCGCTCGGCCTGGCTCCGCTCGGCGAAGAGCAGCTCGAAATCATCAACTACTGACGACGGTGAAGAACATTGCCTGAAGGTCGAAGACCCGAGCGCGTCGCCGAAGCGGTCCTGAGAGAACTGTCGGGCTGCTGGTGCGCGATTTGCGCGACCCGCGCCTGCGCGGCATCACGCTGACCGGCGTCCGGATGGACGACGACCTGCGCCACGGCCGCGTCTACTTCTCGCATCTCGAAGGCTCGGTGCGCGCCCCGCCGCAATCGCCGGCTTCAAGAGCGCCAGCGGCTTCATCCGCCGCGAACTCGGCAAGTCGCTGGGCCTGAGCTACACGCCCGAGCTGGACTTCGAATTCGACCCAGGCCTCGAGCGCGCCGCCCGCATCGACGCCCTCCTGAAACAATCGGCCCCCAAGGATTGAACAACATCACAATTAGTTTGAAACCCGCGATGGGTTTCAAACTTCCTCCGGCAGGGGTGACCCCTGCACCCAGCTGAAAAGAAAAGATGCGGGACTGCGTCCCTGTTAGAAAACTGGTAAGGGAATACGTCCGATGAATTTACCTCGCCCGTTACTTTACGGGAGAGGAGGCCGGCGGGCGCAGCCGCCGGTAGGTGAGGGTTCCGCGATTCAAGCGACAAGCGCGCCACCTCGCGACCTTTCTTTTCTTTCTAGTTCCCCTCTTGTGTCATTCAGAGCGAAGCGAAGAATCCCGGCTCCGAGAATGAACCAGCGAAACCCGCTCACAGCATTCGCCTTCGCGCTGATGCTGCTCCTCCTCCATCTCGCGCCCGCCGCCGCGACCCCCTGGCTCAACGCCCACTACCTCTATCGCTACATATTCTGGGGCCTGCGGAGCGAACTCTCCCCCTCTGACGCCTACAAGATGTTCCCCTACCGCACGATCGAAACATCGCCGCCTCCCTATGAATTCCCCCGCGCCACAACGGCAACGATGCCCACCGAAGTCGAATACAAGGACGGCGACTCCACCCGCCGCGTCGCACTCGACAAATTGCTCGAATCGACCGGCACCCACGCCTTCATCGTCATCAAGGACGGCAAGCTGCTCGACGAGCGCTACCTGAACGGCTACCAGCGCGACTCCGTCTGTATCTCGCGTTCGGTCGCGAAATCGTTCACCTCGGCCCTGGTCGGCATCGCAATCGACGAGGGCTACATCAAGAGCGTCGACGATCCCATCGTGAACTACCTCCCGGAACTGAAGGCCCGCGGCTTCGACGCAATCACAATTCGAAATCTGCTCACGATGGGCTCCGGCATCCGCTATACGGTCGCCGAGTGGCCATGGGACGAGGACGCGCTCTACTTTTTCTACCCGAACTCCCGCGAGATGCTGCTCAACGACACCGAAATTGCCGAGCCGCCCGGCCAGAGCTTCCACTACGCCGATTTCAACGTCGGACTGCTGACGATAATCCTCGAGCGCACCACCCATCGCAGCGTCAGCAACTACTTGCAGGAGAAAATCTGGAAGCCGCTCGGAATGGAATATCCCGCGACCTGGAGCCTCGACAGCTACGAAGACGGCTTCGAGCTGACCCACGTCGCGCTCAACGCCCGCGCCATCGACTTCGCGAAGTTCGGCCAACTCTTCCTCGACGGCGGCAAGTGGAACGGCAGGCAAATCATCTCCGATCGATGGGTCCGCGAATCCACCGCGCCCGACCCCAACGATCGCCGCCCACGGGAGACCTACCCCGATTGGGCGGCCGCCGGCGGCTACTACAAATATTTTTGGTGGGGCAACGCGCGCACCCCCGATGACTACAGCTACGAAGCCGTCGGCAAATGGGGCCAGTTCATCTTCGTGGCTCCCAAAGCCAACGTGGTAATCGTCCGCACCGCCGCCAAGCTGGGCCTCGACCTCACCCAATGGCCCCAGGTCTTCCAGTACATCGCCGACGCGTTGAGCACCGGCCGGCCTTCGACACCCGCGCGTTAGCGTTTGCGCTTGTCGGGATGCGGCAGCGTATTGCCTTCGATCCGCGGCAGACCATCAACGGTGTCGAACCAGGAAAGCTTGCTCTCGACAAATTGATGAATCAGCGGGCGTAAACGCTCCGGCTCATCCAGGGTTCCCGTTCTAATCGAAAAATACCGTCCGTCCTTCGCGAGCGGATGGGCCGGCGCGATAAATTCTCCGTACAATCCGGCGCCGCATTTCGCGCAGAAGTAACTGCGCCCGGTTGCAGATGTCGGATAGACGCTCGGATCTCCCGCAGTCACGCGGAAAGCGTCGCCAGCAACAGCGGCATTAACCAGCACCGGGGCGCCGCTGCTCCTCCGGCATTGCTTGCAATGGCAATAGATGACATCGAAGACACGATCGACTTCGTATCGGATCGATCCGCAGAGACATCCACCATTGAATGGACCGAGAATCATGTTTGGCCGATTGTAACACCACCCACTGTCTGCGCGCGAGAGCCTTCAAGGCGGATCCAAGGCTCTGCTCGCCGCTAGTTCGATTGCTGTAATTGATTACGGCATCAATTGCTGGTATTCCTTACGGTATGGCGCTCGAGCGAAAGATCACAGTGCACGTCCGCCGCGATTTGCTGGAAAAAGCCCAGAAGGCCGCGCGGGCCGGGGTCAGCGAGACTGTTCGCAAAGGGTTGGAACTTCTGGCCGCGAGCGAGGCATACGACGGCCTGCTCAAGATGCGGGGTAAGGTGAAGTTCTCCGTCGATTTGAAGGAACTCCGCCAGGACCGCGGGTGATTGCGCTCGACACCAGCTCGACCATCGCCTTCCTCTCTGGTGACCGCGGGCTCGACGTTGCCGCTGTCGAGACCGCGCTCAGGTTTCGAAATGGTGTGTTCCCTCCTGTCGTGGTGACAGAGCTTCTCAGCGACCCTGCGATTCATACGCGCGTTGCCGCCCTGATTCGTGCCGTTCCTCGGCTCGAAATCCTCGACGGTTACTGGGAAAGGGCAGGGGACCTTCGCGCTCGCATTTTGCGTCGAGGTCTCAAGGCGCGCCTGGCGGATACGTTGATCGCGCAATCATGCATCGATCACAAAATCGCGCTGGTGACGCGCGATCGCGATTTTCGCAATTTTGCCATTCACGCCGGTCTGGATCTCGAATAGTCCCTCACTTCGACAGCATCCGCTCGCGATTCTCGATTTCTCGCCGCGCTCCAGTAGCGGCTCTACGTCGCCGGTGATCAGTCGCGCGCCGCGGTCGTTGCGGACGTACGTCCATGCCCATTCGACGATCACGATGAAGCGGTTGCGGAATCCGATCAGAAAGAAAATGTGCACGAACAGCCACATCAGCCATGCGACGAGTCCGCTGAGATGCAACCCCGCGATGTCGGCGACCGCAGCCGCCTTGCCAATCGTCGCGAGCGTCCCCTTGTCGCGGTAGCGAAACGGCAGCGTCGGCTCGCCGCGAATCAGCCGCACGATGTTCTTCGCCGCATGCCGCCCTTCCTGCATCGCAGCCGGCGACAGTCCCGGCACCGGCTTGCCGTCTGACTTGATCGACGCCAGGTCGCCAATCACGAAGACGCCGTCAGCGCCCGGCACCGACAGATCCTGATTCACGATCACGCGGCCCGCGCGATCCAGCTTGACACCCGTTGCGGCTCCCAGAGTCTTGCCCAGCGGCGATGCCGCCACGCCCGCGGCCCAGATCACCGTGCGCGAATCGAGCCGCGTGCCGCCATGCATGACGCCGCGATCGTCGACCGCAGTCACCGGAGAATCGGTGATCACCTCGACGCCCAGCCGCTCCAGTTGCCGCCGCGCACTCGCCGACGACTCCGGGCGACATCGCAGGCAGCACCTTGGGGCCCGCCTCAATCAGAATGATGCGCGCGTTGCCCGGATCGATTTTTCGAAAGTCGCGCTCGAGCACGCGCCGCGAAATCTCGGCGAGCGCCCCCGCCATCTCGACCCCCGTCGGCCCGCGCCGATTATCACGAACGTCATCCAGTTCGCGACTTCCGCCGCATCGACCTCGCGCTCGGCCGCCTCGTACGCGACCAGCACGCGCCGGCGAATCTCGACCGCGTCCTCGAGCGTCTTCAGACCCGGCGCCGGCTCGAGCCATTCGTCGTGTCCGAAGTACGAATGCGTCGCGCCGCGTCGCGACGATCAGATAGTCGTACGCCACTTCGCCGTCGAGCAGTTGCACGATCTTCCGCCGCGTGTCGATCGACGACGCCTCGCCAAGGATCACGCTCGCATTGCGCTGCCGCCGCAGTATCCGCCGTATCGGCGACGCGATATCGCTCGGATTCAGCGCCGCCGTCGCGACCTGGTACAGCAGCGGCTGAAACAGATGATGGTTGCGCCGATCGATCATCGTCAGCCTCACCGGTGCGCGCTTGAGCGCCCGCGCCGCCGCGATTCCTCCGAAACCGCCGCCAATGATAACGACGTGAGGAGCTTGCTGATCCATAACTGTGATCGTATCCGAATACCGGGTGCAGGGGTCACCCCTGCCGCGGGTGCGGGGCGCGCAGCCCCGCATACAATGTTAGTCTCACAGAGATCATGAATGCGATCATGCTGGTCGATAAGCCCGCCGGAATCTCGTCGGCCGAGGTGGTGCGTCGCGTCAAAGTCGCGCGTGAAGCCGGCCCGCGTCGGACATCTCGGCACGCTCGATCCGTTTGCGACGGGACTGCTGCCGATCATGATTGGCGAGGCGACCAAGCTCGCGCCATTCATCGACGGCGGCGACAAGGAATACGCGGGCCTCATTCGGCTCGGCGTCGAGACCGACACGCTCGATCGCGACGGCGCCGAAATTCGCCGCGCCGACGTGCCGGCAATCACCGCGGAGAAGCTTGTGCAGGTCGCCGCGCAGTTCACTCGGTGCGATCGAGCAGGTTCCTCCCGTGTACTCGGCGATCAAGCGCGCCGGCGTGCCGCTCTATCGACTCGCGCGCCGCGGCGACGACGTTGCCCCGCCAGAGAAGCGCAATGTCGAGATCAAGCGCCTCGACCTGATTTGCGAAGCGCCCGACGCGATTCGATTCGTCGCGACATGTTCTCCCGGCACTTATGCGCGCGTCGCTGGCGCGCGATATCGGTATCGCGCTCGGCACCGTCGCGCATCTCGACGAACTCCGCCGCACTCGCAACGGCAGTTTCTCGATTGCCGACGCGACACCGCTGGACGAGGTCCTCGAGGCTCTCGATTCTGGCGCGCCGGCCATCCACTTGATCAATCTTCGCGACGCGCTGGTCGGCCTTCCGGAACTGGTCGTTGATGCGGCTGCTGAGAAGCGGCTGCGCAACGGCGACTCGCGCGCCCTCGATTCCCAAGTCCCGACCGGACGTCCGCTGTTCAAGGTGATATCGGAGGGCGGCGAACTGATCGCAGTGGCGCGCGCGACTTCGCGCGTGACGGCGATAGTCGAGCGAATTTTCAATCTCGATGGCTGATTGCGACGGCTAAGTGACAAGGGTTTAGCTTGCGTCCAGAACCCTCACCCACCTGCCGCGATGCGGCCGGCCTCCTCTCCCGTAAAATAACGGGCGAGGTGCCACGCCGCCTCTCCGCGAACCTGGGAGCGATAAGGTTGTCCTCAACATTTCGCGATTTCTTTCACCGGGTGCAGGGGTCACCCCTGCCGAAGGAAGCGTGAAACCCACCGCGGGTTTCACATTCAATTGCGTTCCTTTCCTCGTGCCTTTACTCCGCTGCCCGGCTCTGTTAATTTGGTCGGCTAAAGATAAAGGAAAAAGGGAAAGTAAGAACTCCGAATGCCTCTTCCATCAGCCCGTAAGCGGGAAGTCATCCAAGCCAACGCTCGAACCACCAATGACAGTGGCTCGCCTGAAGTTCAGGTGGCGCTACTCTCGGCCCGGATCGACCAGTTGACCACGCATCTCGCGGCGCACAAGAAGGACCATCACACGCGCCGTGGCCTGTTGCGATTGGTCGGCAAGCGTCGTCGGCTGCTTGATTACCTGCATTCGCGCGATTTCTCGCGCTACAAAGGGCTGATCGAAAAGCTGGGTATCCGGAGATAGGCCGCACATATTCTGCCGCGACGCCCTCAACACATCGGGCGCGCGGGCCTTGGCTGCCACTCTGGCAGGTAACAAGGCGCGTCCCCTGCGACGCCTCGCGGGCATTGAAAATACCGCAATCGTCGCGCGGCCTCAGATCCTCCCTCAGGTAATCACTAATGTACGAAAAACTCGAAATTGATTTCGCGGGGCGCAAGCTCTCGCTCGAAACCGGCCGCCTCGCCAAGCAGGCGCATGGCAGCGTGCTCGCGACCTATGGCGACACTGTGGTGCTTGCGACTGCGGTCTCGCAGTACGAGGCGCGGCCCAACATGGACTTCCTGCCGCTCACCGTGGATTACGTCGAAAAGACATTCGCCGCCGGCAAGATTCCCGGCGGCTTTTTCAAGCGCGAAGGACGCGCCTCGGAAAAAGAAATCCTCACCTCGCGCCTGATCGACCGCGCGATGCGTCCGCTGTTCCCCAAGGGCTACGATCGCGAGACTCAGATCATCATGACCGTGCTCTCCGCCGATCGCGACAACGATCCCGACATGCTCTCGTTGATCGCGGCCTCGGCCGCGCTGATGGTCTCCGACATCCCGCACAAAGGCCCTGTCGCGTCAGTGAGGATGGGCCGGGTCGAAGGCAAGATTGTCGTCAATCCGACGCACACCGAACTGGAAGGCAGCGACGTATCGCTGGTCGTCGCGGCGAGTCCCGAGTCGATCATGATGCTCGAGGGCGGCGCGCAGATCGTCGACGAGGAGGTCATCCTCGAAGCGCTGTTCACGGCGCACGAAGCGATGCAGCCGATCTTCGCGATGCAGGGAGAGCTGCAGCGCCGCGCGGGCAAGTCCAAGCGCGAGTTCGCCGTCAAGGAGCGCGACACGGCGTTGTTGAAGGCGGTCGAAAAGAGCATCGGCGACGGCATCGAAAAGGCGCTCGCCACCAAGGGCAAGAAAGAGCGCGCCGCTGCAGTGTATGCGGTGAGCGACAAAGTGGTCGCCGATCTGGCGGAGAAGTTCCCCGAGCGCTCGAAAGAAATCATCGACGCCTGCGACTACCTCGTGCGCACGCGCGTGCGCCTCGCCATCCTCGACGACGACAAGCGTATCGACGATCGCAAGTCGACCGACATCCGGCCGATCAGCGCCGACGTGCAGGTGCTGCCGCGCACGCACGGCTCCGCGGTGTTCACCCGCGGCGAGACCCAGGCGCTCGCGACGGTGACACTGGGCACTTCGTCCGACGAACAGAAGATCGACGCGCTGCTCGGCGAGCGCTTCAAGAAATTTCTGCTGCACTACAACTTCCCGCCATTCTCGACCGGCGAGGTGAAGTTTCTGCGCGCGCCGTCGCGGCGCGAAATCGGTCACGGCGCACTCGCCGAACGCGCGCTCTCTCCGATACTTCCCGACGAAGCCGACTTCCCCTACACGATTCGCGTCGTCTCGGACGTGCTCGAATCCAACGGCAGCTCCTCGATGGCCACAGTGTGCGGCGGCAGCCTCGCGCTGATGGACGCAGGCGTGCCGACCAAGTCGCCGGTCGCGGGCATCGCGATGGGCCTCGTCAAAGAGGGCGACAAGGTCCGCGTGCTCACCGACATCCTCGGCGACGAGGATCATCTCGGCGACATGGATTTCAAGGTCGCAGGCACCAAGGCCGGCGTCACCGCGATCCAGATGGACAACAAGGCCGGCGGCGTGTCGAAGGACATCATGCGCCAGGCGCTCCATCAGGCGCGCGACGCGCGGCTGCACATCCTCGGCATCATGGAGAAGGCGCTGCCAACCGCGCGCAAGGATGTTTCCAGCTATGCGCCGCGCATCGTCACCCTGCACATCAAGCCCGACAAGATTCGCGAAGTGATCGGCCCGGGCGGCAAGGTTATTCGCGGGCTGGTCGAGCAGACCGGCTGCAAGATCGATATCGAAGACGACGGCACAGTGCTGATCGCGTCGGCGGACGGGACCGCGATGGAAAAAGCGATCAGCATGATCCAGGCGATCACCGCCGAGCCCGAGATCGGCAAGATCTACGATGGCGTGGTCCGCAAGATCGTCGAGTTCGGCGCCTTCGTCGAAATCATGCCCGGCACCGACGGCCTGCTGCACATCTCGCAAATCTCCAACGAGCGCATGCGCCGCGTCGAAGACGTGCTGCACGAAGGCGACGAGATCAAAGTGAAAGTGCTCGACGTCGATCGCAGCGGCAAAATCCGGCTCTCGATGCGCGAGGCCGAGCAGGAACCCGAGCAAGGGAAATTAGTCGGCGAATGATTCAAAAGAGTGTTATCGGCAACGGCGTCCGCATTCTCACCGAGGCGATGCCGCAGGTCGTTTCCTCGTCAATCGGTATCTGGGTCGAGAACGGATCGCGCTACGAGGAGCCGGCCGAAAACGGCACCTCGCATTTCATCGAGCATCTTCTGTTCAAGGGCACGAAGAAGCGCACCGCCGCGCAAATCGCCGAGGCGTTCGACGCGGTCGGCGGCGTGCTCAACGCCTTCACCGGCAAGGAGTACACCTGCTACTACGCCAAGGTGCTCGGCAAGGACCTCGAGATGGCGACCGAGGTGCTCGCGGATATTTTCCTCGAATCGGTTTTCGATCCGGAGGAGATCGAGCGCGAGCGCCAGGTCGTTCTGCAGGAAATTTCGCAGGCCGAGGACACGCCCGACGATTTCATCCACGACCTCTTCAACGAGGAGTTCTGGAAGGGCCATCCGCTCGCGCTGCCGATTTTCGGCTCGGTCGCGACGGTCAATAAAATCGACCGCGAGCTGCTGATCTCGTTCATGGCGGAGCGCTACCGCTCGAGCCGCGTCTTTATCGCCGCGGCCGGCCAGGTCGAGCACGAGCGCCTGACCGCGAAATGCGCCGGGCTGTTCGGCGGCGTCGCCGGCAACGGCAAGGTCGAAAAATTCTCGCCGCCGGTCGACCATCCGCTCGTGCTGACACGCGAGAAGAAACTCGAGCAGGCGCACATCTGCATCGGCGGCCCCGGCATCAGCCAATCGCATCGCTTGCGCTACGCCGCCTACGTGCTCAACACCGCGCTCGGCGGCGGGATGTCCTCGCGGCTGTTCCAGGAAGTGCGCGAGAAGCGCGGCCGCGTCTACAGCATCTACTCGTTCATCTCGTCGTTCATCGACTCGGGCTACTTCGGCGTTTACGCCGGCACCAATCCGGAATGGGTCGACGAAGTCCTCGAGGTCACCGTCGCCGAGCTCCGCAAAGTCGAGCGCGACGGTCTGGAGCCGGCCGAACTGGCGCGCGCGAAAAGCCAGCTCCAGGGCAACATGCTGCTCGGAATGGAATCCACCGACAGCCGCATGAACCGCCTCGCGCGCAACGAGATCTATTTCCGCCGCGATGTCTCGCTTGAAGAATTGTCAGCGGGTATCGAAGCGGTCACCAACGACAACATCGTCGAACTGGCCTCGAGTTGGTTCCAACCCGACAAACTCGCGATGGTTCTGCTGGGCGATCTGAAAGGCCGAAAAATCACCCGCGAAGTCTTCGCCCCGTTAGCATAGCGCTGCCGACTCTTCCCTCGCCCGTTATTTCACGGGAGAGGAGGCCGACCGCAACGCGGCCGGTAGGTGAGGGTGCTGGGCCTCAAGCCGCAAACCTGGCATCGCCTCTCTTTTTCTTTCTGCGTTCACGAAGCCCCCGATGCCCGCCAACAACCGTGGAACCCCACCGGCACGCGATGATCCAAATGCGCCCGCGCAATCGGCCCATCCTCAACCCGCTCCGCATCGAATATCGCAAGATGACTCACATTCCGATCTTCATCGAAAATATTCGTCAATAAATATCCTTCGCCCTCTCCTGATCCTTCGCGAGCAGCCACGAACACCGGTTCCGCCACCGCCAAGCGCGGACCCGCCTCATAAACCCTCATTCGCCCAGTGACGTGATCGAAATGCCCGATGCCTCGATGAAAAATGTCGTCGCTGCCGGGACCTCCGATGCACGCGACATAGCCATGCCGGTAATTCGATCCCACGCGTCTCTCATCGATGCGCGGATATTCGCATCGCTCATCGCTTAGGCGCGCCGCGTTGAAGCTGCCCGGCTTCGCCCAATCGAACTCCCAGCGCGTAAGGTACTGTGTGGCGCGGCGATGGTCTGTCGGCGATCCATCGGCCATTGGGAACATCGGAACTTCCTGCTGGCATACGTCCGCGACAATCCTGTCGCTGTCGTTGAACGCATTCATCAGATGCCACACCATGCACGCGTCGCCCTCGAACCATCGAATCTCCTCCGCGCTTCCGTTCCTCCGCATGATTCCCACATGCGTGGCCTTTTCCGGTTCCCACGCGATCGGCGGCGCGCCAGCCATCGCCCGCTTGATCGATACCGTCACCGGGCACATCGCAACGACGACAAAATCTTTCGTTACCGCAAAATCATGTACCAGTGCAGGGAACGGCCCGTGGATCATCTGCGATCGAACCAACTCGCCGGACGCATTCGCAACATAGAACTCGATCTCGCCGGTGATGCGTCCCTTCGGAAAATTCGCAAAGAAAATCATCTCGCCTGAATGCGGATCGATCTTCGGATGCGCCGTCATGTTGCGCGGCAGCTGGTTGTTGAAGTCCCAGCGTCCGATCGTTTCGAGCGACACGGGATTCAGTTCAATCGGCGCATGCCCTTCTTCCAACGCCAGCAATCTATTGGCGTGCCAGATGAGGTTCGTATTCGCGACCCCGTCGGTTCGCATGCCGGCGACGCTCGAATCAAAATCCGACGGAATGCCCGACGTGCCGAACAGCGCTCGACCCGCCTCGTGCTCCAGCTTCCACTGCTGCGTGCGCACCCAACGATTGCGATAGGACACCGCGCCGTTGTGCACGCGGAACGCATGCACCATTCCGTCGCCATTCAGCGGATTGTAACTTCCGCGCGGCGCAAACTGCGGACTGGGTCCGATCCGATAGAAGGTTCCGTCGAGGTCTGCTGGAACATTGCCCTCGATCGTCAAACGCGCGCGGTCGCACTCCATCCGGATAGGCTCAAACCCTTTCGACAAATAAGCATCGTTCGAAATCGCGCTCGCCATTCTTTCCACCTCTACCTCGTTCGCTAACAGGCAGCGCGCGCCATTCGCAATGCGGATCCCCACTTGATTCGCGGTTTTGAATGCTCCGCAGCCTCTCGGCTGAAATAAATTTTTCTGTCAATACCTTCGAGACGCGGTTTTACACGGTCGTTGCGCCGTGCCAGCGCTTGCCATGGACCAATCAATTCGCGAGATTGCAGCGATGCGACCGACCGTGAAAATTGCGCGGCTCCGCAAAAGTGCGCTGCCGCTTCCCGCGTACCAGAGCGAGCATGCCGCGGGCATCGACTTGATGGCCGACATCGGCGCTTCGATCGAGATGGCGCCGCGTGAACGCCGCGCCGTGCCGACTGGAATCGCAATCGAGATTCCCGTCGGTTACGAGGGCCAGGTGCGGCCGCGCAGCGGCCGCGCGCTGAAAGAAGGCCTCGCGCTCATCAACTCGCCCGGCACCATCGACGCGG
This sequence comes from uncultured delta proteobacterium, assembly GCA_963721485.1. Lineage (GTDB taxonomy): Bacteria > Desulfobacterota > Binatia > Binatales > Binataceae > Binatus. Next base: position 348,474 of record CAVRJV010000001.1, read on the forward strand.
ACTATCGCGGAGAAGTTAAAGTATTACTTGTGAATTTGGGCGATCAGCCGATCGTGATCAAGCCCGGCGACAGAATCGCCCAACTCATCATCGCGCCGGTCATGCGCGCAGACATTGTCGAGGTCGATGAGCTCGCGCCGACCGCGCGCGGCCCGGGCGGCTTCGGACACACCGGCCGCTGAAGAGTCGACGCGCCTCTCGATTGCGCCAGCGTCCTCGCGTAATTTAGTTTTATCAGCACACAGTGAAAGACAGACCTACCGAGACCGACGCGGCATTGACCGCGGTGACGCCTATAGACGGCCGCTACCGCGCGCGCACGCGGACTTTGGAGGCGTACTTCAGCGAGTTCGCGCTGATTCGCTACCGCGTCCGCGTCGAGATCGAATGGTACCTGTCGCTCGCCGGGCTGGTGGGGAACAAGTCGACCAGTGCGCTGAAGCCGATCCTTGCCGCGACCGCGAAAAAGCTTCGCGCTGTGTTCGAGGACTTCAGCCTCGACGATGCGCGCCGCGTTAAGGCACTCGAAGCGACCACCAATCACGACGTCAAGGCGGTCGAGTATTTTGTCAAAGAACGCGTCGCCGCGATCGACGCCGCGCTGCCGATCGAGATGGTGCATTTCGCGTGCACCTCGGAGGACATCAACAACCTCGCCTACGCGCTTATCCTGAAGGAGTTCGTCGCGGACGATTTGATACCGCGGCTCGAAGCGGCGAACGCGCCGCTCGTCAAGCTGGCGCATCGCTACAAGGCGCATCCGATGATGGCGCGGACGCACGGCCAGGAAGCGTCGCCGACGACGGTCGGCAAGGAGATGGCGATATTTGCGACGCGCATCGCGCGCCAGCTCTCGCAGCTTCGACATCAGGAATTTCTCGGCAAGCTCAACGGCGCCGTCGGCAATTTCAACGCGCATCACTTTGCGCATCCCGAAGTCGATTGGATCGCGCACTCGCAGAATTTCGTCGAGCGCCTCGGTCTGACCTGGAACCCGCTCACCACTCAAATCGAAAGCCACGATTTTATTGCCGAGCTGTTCGGCATCCTGACGCGCATCGACACGATCCTGCTCGGCTTCTGCCGCGACATGTGGAGTTACATCTCGATCGGCTACTTCGCGCAGAAGGCCGTCGCCGCCGAGACTGGTTCGTCGGTGATGCCGCACAAGGTCAATCCGATCGACTTCGAGAACTGCGAGGGTAACCTCGGAATCGCGAGTGCGCTGTTCGACCATCTTGCGCAGAAGCTGCCGGTCTCGCGATGGCAGCGCGACCTGACGGACAGCACCGCGATCCGCGCGATGGGCACGGCGTTCGGGCATCTGGTCGTCGCGCTGGCATCGTTGGAGCGCGGCCTCGCGCGCGTCGAGGTCAACGAGTCGCGCATAGCCGAGGACCTCGAGGCCGAGCAGGCGTGGGAAGTCGTCGCCGAGGCGATTCAGACCCTGATGCGACGTCACGGACTGCCGAAACCGTACGAGACAGCTCAAGGAACTGACGCGCGGTCGGCGAATCGATCGCCGCGTGATCGAGGAATTCATCGCGACGCTGCCGCTCGACGACAGCGCGCAAACGCGCACTGCGCGAGTTGAATCCGCAAACCTACGTTGGGCTGGCGGCGAAGCTGGTCGAGCAATTCGCGCCTCCTGCAAAGGCTGATCTGACGCCTGCGAAGAAGCGCGCGGCCAAGCGATGACGTCTATCCACACGCCCGCGCGGGGGTTTGTGGACAACTGGCGCCGGCTTTCGTTGTGATGAGGCAACCGGTCGGTATGATGATTAGATTAACATTTTCCAGACGACCCTAGAGGAGAGCGCAACGTGGAAACGACTCCGCAAAAACTCGAAATGTTTTACGAGGGCAAGGCGAAGAAACTTTACTCCACGTCCGACCCCGACCTCGTAATCGCCTACTTCAAGGACGACGCGACCGCCTTCAACGGCAAGAAGAAGGACACCATCGAGGACAAGGGCGTGATGAACAACCGCATGTCGGAGTTGTTCTTCACGTTGCTCGAAAAGCAGGGCGTCAAGACCCACTTCGTCCGCCGCCTGAACGATCGCGAGATGCTGTGCAAGCGCCTGCAGATCATTCCGGTCGAGACTGTCGTGCGGAATATCGTCGCGGGCTCGATGGCGAAGCGGCTCGGGCGCGAGGAAGGCGAAACGCTGCCGCATCCGATCGTCGAGTACTATTACAAGTCCGACCCGCTCGATGACCCTTTGATCATTGGCGAGCACGCGATCGCGTTCGGATGGGCACCGAGGCGGAGCTCAAGCAGATCGACGCGATGGCGTTGAAGGTCGACGAGCGTGCTGCACAAAATTTCTCGATGAGCGCGGCGTGATCCTGGTCGATTTCAAGCTCGAGTTCGGACGCCATCACGGCGAGGTTCTCCTCGGCGACGAGATCTGTCCCGACACTTGCCGCTTCTGGGACAAGGCGACGCGGCAGAAGCTCGACAAGGATCGCTTCCGGCGCGACCTCGGCGGCGTCGAAGAGGCGTACCACGAGATGCTGCGGCGGGTGGAAAATTGATGGCTGACTGGTGCGCGCGCGAGGGAGTGAGTTGCAAGTAAGAGTGTTCGTGACGCCCCGCAAGGGCATCCTCGACCCGCAAGGGCGCGCGGTCGAAAGTTCGCTCCAGAGTCTCGGCTTCAAAAACGTCTCCGGCGTCAAAGTCGGCAAGTACATCACGCTCGAAATCGAGGCGCGCACTGTCGTCCGAGGCGCGCGACGAAGCAAAGAAGATGTGCGAGGCGCTGCTCGCCAACCCGGTGATCGAGGACTACCGCTTCGAGGTGGACGGCGAATGAAGTGGGGCGTCGTGCGATTCCCCGGCTCGCTCGACGACGGCGACGCACTGCACGCGCTCGCGCGATGTGATGGGCCAGGACGCGCGCATCCTGTGGCATAAGGACGAATCGCTCGGCGGCGTCGAATGCGTCGTGCTGCCGGGCGGCTTCAGCTACGGCGACTATCTGCGCACGCGGCGCAATCGCGCGCTTCTCGCCGATCATGAAGAGCGTCGCGAAGTTCGCCGCCGACGGCGGCCTCGTCATCGGCATCTGCAACGGCTTTCAGATTCTATGCGAGGCGCATCTGCTGCCCGGCGCGCTCACGCGCAACCGCTCGCTCTCCTTTATATGCGAGCGCGTGTTCGTGCGGGTCGAGAATGCGAGCACGCCGTTCACCCGCGCGACGCAAGCAGGGCGACGTGCTGCGGCTGCCGATCAAGCATGGCGAGGGATTGTACGTCGCGCCCGAAGATGAACTCCGCCAGATGGAAGAGCGCGGGCAGGTGATCCTGCGCTACGTCGACGCGGAAGGGCGCGAGAGCGACGCGGCGAATCCTAACGGATCGATGCGCTCGATTGCGGGCGTCGCCAACGAGCGCTTCAACGTCTTCGGCCTGATGCCGCATCCGGAGCATGCGGTTGAGCCGATGCTCGGCGGCGCCGACGGCCTCAAGATATTTCAGTCGATTGCCGGGAGCGCGCGATGAGCGATCGTCCCGTTTCGCTTGCGGGCGAGCCGAAAGCTCGACGTCGAGCAGGCGCGCGCGTTCGGACTAACGGCCGACGAGTTTCGCAAGATCGAGCAGATTATTGGCCGCACACCGACTTACACCGAGCTCGGCGTTTTCTCGGTGATGTGGTCGGAGCACTGCTCGTACAAATCCTCGCGGCGTCATCTGCGGATGCTGCCGTCAAAGAGCGAGCTGGTCGTGCAGGGACCGGGTGAGAACGCTGGCGCGATCGACGTCGGCGACGGATGGGCCGCGGTCTTCAAAATCGAAAGCCATAACCATCCGTCGTTCGTCGAGCCGTACCAGGGCGCGGCGACCGGCGTCGGCGGAATCCTGCGCGACATCTTCACGATGGGCGCGCGGCCCGTCGCGAGCATGAACTCGCTCAAGTTCGGATCGTTCGAGCATCCGCGCACGCGCTACTTGCTCGGCGGCGTGGTCGGCGGAATCGGCGGCTATGGCAACTGCGTCGGCGTGCCGACGGTCGCGGGCGAAGTGATGTTCGACGCCGCGTACAACGCGAATATTCTCGTCAACGCGTTCTGCCTCGGGCTCGTGCGCAAGGGCGAGATGATGAGCGCGCAAGGCACGCGGCGTCGGCAACCCGGTGCTTTACGTTGGCTCTGCGACGGGTCGCGACGGAATTCACGGCGCGTCGATGGCGTCGGCGGAGTTCGACAAGGAGAGCGAGGCCAAGCGGCCGGCGGTGCAGGTCGGCGATCCGTTCACCGAGAAATTATTGATCGAGGCGTGCCTCGAAGCGGGCAAGACCGGCGCGATCGTCGCAATCCAGGACATGGGCGCGGCGGGACTCACGTCGTCGTCGAGCGAGATGCCGTCGCATGGCGGCCTCGGAATCGAACTCGATCTCGACAAGGTGCCGCTGCGCGAGGCGAATCTGACGCCGTACGAAATTCTGCTGTCCGAATCGCAGGAGCGGATGCTGATCGTCGCGGAGCGCGGGCGCGAGGCCGAACTGCAGGCGGTGTTCGAGAAGTGGGACCTGCACGCGGTCGTGATCGGGCGCATCACCGACGATCAGCGATGGCGTGCGCGATGGCACGGCCAGGTCGTCGCGGATATTCCGATCGGCGCGCTCGCGGATGACGCGCCGCTGTACGATCGTCCCGCCGCCGCTCCGAAGACTCAGCCATCGCCGAAAACATCGACCACGAAACATCCTGAGACGGCGAAGGCGCTGCGCGCTCTGCTCGACAGTCCCAACGTCGCGTCGAAGAAGTGGGTCTATCGGCAATACGACTCGATCGTGCAGAGCAACACGGTGCTCGGCCCCGGCAGCGACGCGGCCGTGCTGCGGATCAAGAATTCGAGACGCGCGATGGCGCTGAAAGTCGATTCGAATCCGCGCGCGTGCGCGCTCGATCCTTATCTCGGCGCGGTCGGCGTGGTCTGCGAGGCGGCGCGCAACGTCGCGTGCGCGGGTGCGCGGCCGGTGGGAATCACCAATTGCCTGAACTACGGCAATCCCGAGCGGCCCGAGGTGATGTGGCAGTTTATCCGCGGCGTCGAGGGGCTGCGCGACGCGTCGCTCGCGTTCGGCGCGCCGGTGGTCAGCGGCAACGTCAGCTTTTACAACGAGACCGAAGGCCACGCGATTCCGCCGACGCCGACGATCGCCGTGCTGGGCGTGATGACCGACGTCGCCAAGCACGTTACGCAGCATTTCAAGAATCCCGGCGACGCGATCGCGATTGTGCGGACCGGCAAGCCGTCGCTGGCGGCGAGCGAGTACTCGGCGCTGTTCGGAATCGACGGCGGCAGCCTCGGTCCGATTGACCTGGCGCGCGAAGCGGCCCTGATCGACGGGCTGGTTGAAGGCGCTGAACAGGGGCTGATAAGATCAGCTCACGATATCGCCGAGGGCGGGCTTGCGGTGGCATTGGCTGAAGCCTGTTTCAATCCGCGGGCGATTCTGGGAGCCGAAGTTGAACTTGGGCGAGCTGGAAACGCCGACGCGGTTGATTTTTTTGGCGAAGGCGCATCGACGGTGATTTTGTCGATCGCGCCAGGCGATCGTGGCCCGCGTCGAGAAATTGTTCGCCGGGCGTGGATTGGAGTTTGCGGTGATCGGAAAAGTGATCGCCGATCCGCGGCTCAAGATTGCGGATCGCTCGACGAAGACGTTTCCGAATTGCAGCGAATTTACGAAGACGCGATTCCAAGGAGGCTCAGAGGCGGTGACTGAAGAAGATTCGGTCCTTGCGGTCGAAGCAGTCGAAGAATCGAACCTCGACGTCTTCCACGAAGAGTGCGGCGTGTTCGGCGTCTACCGGCATCCCGAGGCCGCCAACCTCGCCTACCTCGGGCTCTACGCGCAGCAGCATCGCGGGCAGGAATCGGCGGGCATCGTCTCGTCCAACGGCAAGTCGCTCATCTCGCATCGCGGGATGGGGCTGGTCGCCGACATTTTCAACAGCTCGATCATCGAGAAGCTCGAAGGCACCAGCGCGATCGGGCACAACCGCTACTCGACGACCGGCTCGACTACGATCGGAAATTGCCAGCCGCTGGTGGTCGAGTATGCGCGCGGCGGACTCGCGCTTGCGCATAACGGCAACCTGGTAAATTTCACCGAGCTGCGCGAACGGCTCGAGTCGACCGGCTCGATCTTCCAATCGTCGTCGGACAGCGAGGTGATGATTCATCTGATCGCCGCGTCGCACGCGCCGACGCTGCCCGAGCGCGTCGCCGAGGCGCTGGCGCAGGTGCGCGGCGCCTACTCGCTGGTGGTGCTGACGGAAGATTCGATGATCGCGGTGCGCGATCCGCACGGCTTCCGCCCGCTGGTGCTGGGCAATCTCAACGGCGCGACGATCGTGGCGTCGGAGACCTGCGCGCTGGATCTGGTGCGCGCCGAATATATCCGCGAAATAAATCCCGGCGAGATGATCGTCGTCGATGAGGGCGGGATGCGCTCGATGAGTCCGTTCGCGCATGCGCCGACCAAGCGATGCATCTTCGAGTACGTCTATTTCTCGCGGCCCGACAGCCAGGTCTACGGCCGCAACGTCTACCAGGTGCGCAAGCAGCAGGGGCGGGCGCTCGCGCGCGAGGCCCCGGTCGAGGCGGATATCGTCGTGCCGGTGCCGGATTCGGGCACGCCGGCCGCGCTCGGCTACGCCGAAGAATCGGGAATGCCGTTCGAGATGGGGCTGGTGCGCAGCCACTACGTCGGCCGCACGTTTATCGAGCCGCGCCCGTCGATTCGCCATTTCGGCGTCAAGATCAAATTCAATCCGGTGGCGAGCTTGCTGCGCGGCAAGCGCATCGTGCTGATCGAGGACTCGCTCGTGCGCGGCACCACGCTGCGCAAAGTGATCCCGATGCTGCGGCAGGCGGGCGCGCGCGAAGTCCATATGCGAATCGCGGCGCCGCCGACCACCAACTCATGCTTCTACGGAATCGACACGCCGACGCGCGAGGAGCTGCTCGCGTCGTCGCATTCGGTCGAGGAGATCCGGCGCTACATCACTGCCGACTCGCTCGCCTACCTGAGCTGGGACGGGTTGTATTCGTTCAACGGCGAGAGCCGCGAGGGCTTTTGCGACGCGTGCTTCACCGGCAACTATCCGGTCGAGATTCCACGCGACACGACTCCCGCGCAGTTGCATTTGTTTCTCGCGAATGAGGATGGGCTGAAGGCTGATCGGCGCTAGGCTGCAGCTAGGGCTCGGAGTCGACGATGTCCTCGACGAATTCCTTCATCGGGCGCTTCGATACCAGCACGCAAATGTTTCCGCCGGGCGGGTAGCTCAGGCAAATGCTGTAGCCCTTGTACTGGTACATGTGATGGCCGTCCATTTCCTGCGTCTCGCCCGCGGGCGGTTGTAGTCCGTGCGACTTCATGTAGGTGCACAGAATCGTGCCGTTGTCGCTGCGATAAAATGTGAAGGCAACCGGGGTGCCATCGTGCAGGCGATCGATGCGTCCGCCGACCAGCTTGTAGCCGACGATGCTGAAAGTTCCACACGAATCCCGGCAACTGGTGATCCATGTATGCGTCCGAGATGTCGGCGGGCGCGGTCGACTTTATGTTAGGCTCGAAGTGATCGACGAACTGCTTGTAGTTGTCGATAGCGACGTCGAAGGGAGGGATCGCTTGCGCCGGGGCGGTGCCGCTGCCGCCATGCAGGATTACAAACGCGAAGACCGCGCGGCGGCGAGCGCGGCGGGCACCCAGATTCGCGCTCGGCGAATCGAGTAAGCCAGCCGGCGCGCGATCCGCGCCGGCGGAGCGATCGCGCGCGCGTCCCGCGGCCTGGGGACTCGGCAGAGTCGATGGCGTCGAGCGCGGCGAGGATCGAGCCGCGGACTATCGGCGGCGTCCGCCGCATCGCGGCGCGCTCGCGCAGCAGCGCCTTGACGGCGCGCTCTTCGGCGAACCGCGCGCGGCAATTGACGCATCCCGCAAGATGCTCTTCGGCGTCGCGCAACTCTGCCGCGCTCAACTCGCCGTCAACATGAGCTGAAAGGTACTTCTCGATGTAGGTTGCGCAATCCACTTTTATCGTTCGTGCGGCTCGCTTCACTCCAACCGTCATGATACTCCGGAGTCAAGACCGTATTATTCCCTGCTCCTTGGCAAATCTGGTTAATCTTCGCGCAGCATCGCACGCCCTCGTGACACTCGCGATTTTATCGTACCGATAGCTATGTTCAGAACCCCCGAAACCTCCTGGTAGCTCAACTCCTCCACATCGACCAGCAGCACCGCCTGCCGGAATTCCTCCGGCAAGCCCGCCAGCGCGGTCTCGACCTCGCCCTCCATTCCCTTGCCGGCAACCAGCGCTTCGGGATTCGATCCGGCCGGGTCGATGCGGCAGACTTTCACCCTCGACCTTGCGCTCGAACTCGTCGGCGGACGAAGCCGGCTGCTCGCGCGAAGATTTGCGATAGCCGTTGCGAAAATTGTTGAACAGGATGGTGAGCATCCACGCGCGGCAATTCGTACCGCTCTCGAACTGATGAAAGAAGCGGTACGCACGCAGCACCGTTTCCTGCAGCAAGTCGTTGGCGTCGTCGGGATTGCGCGCGAGCCGGATCGCCATCGAGTACAAGCGCGTCGAGATGTGGCAACGCCTCGTCTTCGAATCGCTTGCGCCGATCCGCGCCGGTGCCGCTCTTGTCCGCCATATGCTGATTTTACGAACATAGCATCCTGCACAATTAGAAATCTTGCATAGGCCCGAAATGTTCCCGATGCGGTAGGACAATTGATGCGCTGGCATCCGGCGAGCTGTTGGTACACTGGGATCGACGGAACACTCGCGCGGAGAGCATGTTTAGACTCTGCGGCGAAGCTGTAGTAGGTTCGCGCGAAGAGACAGAACCAGGAGATAGCGACCATGAAGAAGACAAACTTACTGGCGCGATGCTGGCGACGGCGGTCGCGCTGATTTTCGCGGGCAACAGCGTCTACGCGGCTGACAGTACGGACTCGAGCCGGCGGCCTGGCGTCAGGTCAAGTGCGTCGGCGGCAATGCGTGCAAGGGCCAGAGCCTGTGCCAGAGCGCGAACAGCGGATGCAAGGGACAGAACGCGTGCAAGGGCAAAGGCTACGTGATGACGCCGACGGCCAAGGAATGCGTCGCAGCGGGCGGCAAGCCGGAGACCGTTGAGAAGCGCGACTAGGCGGTCGGAAAATGAAGCGTCGCCGATTTCCCGATGCTCGGCTACGGCGTCGGGCTGCAGACGTCAGCACTACAGCCACGTCCTCGAGACGCGTCCCAAGGTCGATTGGTTCGAGGTCATCTCGGAAAATTTCATGGTCGCGGGCGGGCGCGCGCTCGAAGTGCTCGAAGGCGTGCGCGCCAGCTATCCAATCGCGATGCATGGCGTGTCGATGTCGATCGGATCCACCGATCCGCTGAATCGCGACTATTTGCGGCAACTGCGCGATCTCGCGCGGCGGTTCGAGCCGGCGTGGATTTCGGATCATCTGTGCTGGACCGGAGTAGGCGGGCGCAATCTTCACGACTTGCTCCCGCTGCCGTACACCGACGAGGCGATGCGTCATGTCGTCGCGCGAATCCGCGAGGTGCAGGACATCCTCGAGCGCCCGATACTCATCGAGAACGTTTCGAGCTACATGACGTTCGCCGGATTCGACGATGACCGAATGGGAATTCATTTCGGCGATCGCGGACGAAGCCGACTGCGGGATCCTGCTCGACATCAACAACATCTTCGTGAGCGCGTTCAACCATCGCTTCGACGCGAACGACTACATCGACGCGGTGCCGGCCGAGCGCGTCGTGCAGTACCATCTCGCCGGCCATAGCGATCACGGCACGTACCTGCTCGATACCCACGACCATCCGGTGCGCGACGAGGTGTGGGCGCTCTATGCGCGCGCGGCGCGGCGCTTCGGCGCGGTCTCGGCGCTGGTCGAATGGGACGACAACATCCCGGAGTTCGCGGAGCTGGCGGAGACTGCGGATCGCGCGCGCGACCATCTTATCAGATGCACAGGCGAATCGTGAGTCACTTAAACAAACTGGAAAGCCTGCTCTACCGGCTGATCACCGCGCCTAGCGGCGTCGCCGAGGGGCTCGCGGCCGAGCGCGAGCTGGGCGCGGGCGGCCTCGACACTATCGTGCTCGGCGACGATCGCCTGTCGGCGGAAGCTCGCGTCGATATTTACGCGAACATGTATTTCTACCGCATCCTCGACGCGCTCAAGGAGGATTTTCCGGCGACGCTGGCGGTGCTCGGCGACGACAATTTTCACAACCTCGTCACCGGCTACCTGCTCGAATATCCGCCGACCGAGCCGTCGCATCTCCTAATGCGGACAGCACCTCGCGGACGTATCTGCGCGATCATCCGCTGCGCGAACGCGCGCCGTTTATCGCGGACCTCGCGGCCTCGAACGCGCATCGTCGAGGTGTTTCACGGCCCCGATACTGCCGCGCTGGAAGCCGATGCGCTGCGCGCGATCGCACCGGCAGACTGGCCAGCGCTGAAGCTCGGGATTCAGCCGTCGGCGCAGATACTCGCACTCGAATGGCGAGTGTCGGAACTGTTGCGCGCGGTCGAGGAGCAGCGCGAATGGAAACCTGCGGAGCCGGATCGCGGACAAAGTCCTCGTATGGCGACGTAATGCGCGCGTCTTCATCGAGATCTCGAAAGCCTGAAGCGGACGCGCTCGAGGCGATGCTCGCGTGGCGCGACGTTCGCGGAAATCTGCGAGGTCGTGGCAGCGAGCGGCGGCGAACAGGATTCCGTCGCCGCGATAAATCGAATGCTCGCGCGATGGCTCTCTGACAGTCTCTTGTTCGCCTGGATGATCTTTGTCGCGTCTGCGACTATAAGAATAGTTGAGCGCGCGATGCGGCTCAACTCATGGCGGCAAACCCCAAACTCACCGGCGACACTATCAACGATCGAACGGCCAACCAGCCGCGAACAGCTGGAGGAGTTCGCGCGGCTGCCGTTCCAGGTTTACGACCGCGCGCGACGCATGGTGGCCGCCCGACGTGCAGAATGAAATCGATCTGCTGTCGCGCCGCAGCCTGCTCTCGACGTCATCTCGAGGTCACGCCGTTCTGCGCGCGTCGTGCGGGACGGCTCGTCGCGCGCGTCAGCGCCGTCATCAATCGGCGCTACATCGAACATTGGAATGAGCAACTCGGGCAGTTGATCCAGTTCGAGGCGCTCGAAGGCGAGGACGTCGCCGTCGCCGCGATGCTCGACGAGGCCGTGCAATCGTCTGCGCGAGCGCGGGATGCGCGCCGTGCGCAGCGGCTTCGCGGCGTTTCTCGATTATCCATATGCGATCGACAACTACGATTCGTTGCCGTCGTTCCTGCTGCGCGGGAATCCCGCGTCGTACCATCGCTATTTCAAGGAGGCGGGCTTCGTCACCGAAAAAGGGCAGGTGGATTACACCGCGCCGCTCACGCCTGAAATCCTCGCGCGCTATCGCCGGATGACCGAGGCGGCCGCGGTCGCCGGCGTCACGATTCAGAGTTGGCGCGAGTACGGATTTCTGGCCGCGATCGACGCGTGGACCGACGTGACCAACGCGGCGTTCGATCGTCATTGGGGATGGAATCCGGTGACGCGCGCGGAAGTGCGTCCGATGCTCACGTCGCTGTGGGAGACGCCGGTCGCCGACCTCTCGATGCTCGCGACTATCGGCGGCGAATGCGTCGGCGCCGTTTTCTCAGTGCCCGATCTCAGCTCCGGCGCTGGCGCGCGTGCGCCGGGGCGTGCGGCTCGATCCTGAACGCGGCGGCGGCACGCGCGGCGCGCTCATCAATATCGGCGTCGTCGAGAGCGCGCGCGGACGCGGCGTCGCGCTCGCGATGGCGGCGCGATCGTTCCTCGCGATGGCGCGGCGCAAGATGCGCTTTGCGGGCTACACGCTCGTGCTCGACGACAATTGGGCCTCGCGCCGCACCGCGCTCAGCCTCGGCGCGCACGTCAGCGGCAACTTCATCACCTACCGCCGCGATTTGTAGGATGGCGATGGCGTCAGCGACGAGCACTCGCGCAAGGAATCGTTTCCGCGGGAACCGTGCTATTGTGTGCGAGGAACACAACGCTATCGCCAGGTCGCTGTCGAAATGAAGTGAGGCGGTCGAGTTAAAGTGATACTTTAGAATATGAAAAAACCCCACGGACGCCTTGTCCCCGTCATGCTGTCCGTCATCGCAATTTTTTTCGCGCTGACATTTACCCATCACTCCAGCTCACGCCCAGGTCAAGCCCGGCGACAAGATCACCGCGAAGAACGCGGAGCAGGTCCGCGCGCTCGTGAGTCCCGGCGCCTTCATCGCGGTCTCCAAGGGCATGGAGATGAACATCGTCGCGCCGAGCCGCGTCGATTGGCCGCCGCCTTCCAGGATGCGACCGAGAAGTATTCGGGCCAGGTGCGCCTCGGCGCCGACCATCGCGACCTGCATGGCTACGTCGCCGGGCAGCCGTTCCCGCTGCTCGATCCCAACGATCCCGACGTCGCGACCAAGATCATGTGGAACCAGTACTTCAAGCCGATCGCGACCGACGATTTCGATCTGCGCTTTTTCGAATGCCAGGTGGCGAAGCAAAATCCCGGCGCGGATCAGAATCGTTGATGACGCAGACCGAGATCGGGCATCTCGCCGGCTACTCGGATATCGGACGCACCGAGGTCGAGCCGATGCCCGCCGATCCCGATTTCAAGATGACCGACATCTGGCCGCGCGTCGGCCGCGTATCCCGACGCTCGCGCCCGCCGAAGATCGCGGCAGCGGCGGAATCCGTTATCGCTACTGGGACGCGGATGAAGGCCGACGACTCGTGGGCGTTCCTGGCGCGGAACGCGGCGCGTACGCCGGGTGAACGAAACGATCCTGAGCTCGTCGCCGGGCCTTTCGACCTGGGACGCCGATCACGCCGGCGGCTTCGGCGCCAAGCCGCAGGAGTACAACTTCAAATATCCTCGGCGAAAAGAACATGCTCGCGTGCGTGCATGCGCAGAACTCGCCCGCGCATCCGTGCGCGACCGACGGCGGCGCGACCTCATGCACCGACGACTGGGAGATGCGCCATCTCTACGTCGTCGAAGTGACGCCGCGCCCGGAAAGAACTCGGGCGTGCTGCAGTCGAAGACCATCGTCTACGTCGACGGCGAAGGATGGTTCAATCCGTACGTCGACAGCTACGATCAGAAGGGCGAGCTGTGGAAGACGCAGATTTATCTGAACACTTATCGCGACCGCCCCGTGCCCGACGCGAAGGTCGCGATCTATCCGTTCAAGCGCGAGTTCATCATCGCCGCCTCGAGCATCGACGTCCAATCCGGCGTCTCGACGACCTGCTACCTGCCCGGCCCCGACACGCCCGAGCGCGAATGCTGGTACATCAACATGGGCGCGGTGGACAAGAGTTTCTTCACGACCGAGGCGCTAACCAAAGCCGGCCACTGATTGTAAGACGGAATTTATTCCGTCGATTCTGTATTTTCTTATGACGGACCCGACGGAATAAATTCCGTCCTACTTAATACGCAAGGCCGACTACTTAATCGCCAGCGCGTTTGGCGGCGAGCCTACTCCCCCCGGTATATTCAGCGGCGCCGACGTCAGGAAAAAGTCGTAGTCGCCGTCATCGGCGCAGTCAGCCGCCAGCTCCTCGAGATTCCACATCTCGCCAATCGGCATGCCGAAGAACGCGAGCATGTGGAAATGCAGAAACTCCACTTCCTCGCCCGCGGCTTTCGGCAACGCCTCGAGTGCCGGCGAATCCGAAGCGACCGCCGCCAAGTGATTGTCCCACAGCCATCGCGCCGTGCGCTCGCTGCCTTCGATTCCCGGCACCACGGTCTCCTTCGCCAGCTCCGCCTTAATCTTTTCGCTCGCCGACAGGTAGAACTTCGTCCAGCCGATGCGAATCAGCAGGATGTCGCCGGTCTGCAACTCGACGCCTTCGTCTTCGAGCGTCGCCTGCACGTCTTCGAGCGGAATCGACTTGGCCTTGGTGAAATCGATCGACTTGCCGACGCGATCGTAGTACCGCGCCACGTCGGCCAGCACTCCGCGCCCCGCGATTCCGCGCCGCGCCAGGTTGTCGATCCCCAGCCGCATCCCGCCGCGCCCGGTGATTTCGTTGTCGGGAATGCCGTTGTACGCGCCATGAATCGGATGCTTCACGTGCGCGAGCGCGTCCCATTGCGACGACGCCTGCGGATAGAAATTGTCGAGATAGTCGTCGAGCACGAACTCCGCGGCCGGGAAAATCTTGACGGTGTGCGAATGCTTTCCGCGCGTGAACAGCGGCGGGTCGGGAATGTTGATCGGGAGATTCAGCGCGAACACTTTGCCGCGTGCGAATCGACGACGTCGCCGCGATCGACCACCGCTCGGGCGTCAGCAGGTTGATGGTGCCGACTTCGTCGTCGTCGCCGAACACGCCCCATGCCGCGCCGGCCGGCGCGCCCGCCCGCACCGGCAGTTCGCTCGTAACTGGGAAGCCTGGCGGCCGGCGCGACGGCGTTCTTTCACCGCGCTGCCGGCCTTGCGGCGACTTCACTGACTTTTCGCACCGCCGCCCGCTGCATCCGCCCGGCCGCGGTCTCGAGGTCGACCGATGCCCGAGTGGCCGCCGTAACGATCTCGGCAACCTGACGCCCGATCGGCTCTGGAATTTTCTTCGGCGCCGCCTTGACCGCGACCGGCCGCTTGACTGTCTTCGGTGCGAGCTTCTTCGAGCGACCTGCTTGCCTTTGGGCGCGGCTTTGCGCGACTTCGGCGCCGCTTTCTTTATTTTCTTTTTGGCCACGGGACGAATCCTCCTGAATTGCACGAGGCGACGCATCTTCTCATAACAGACCGCCCGCCAATGGCAAGACCGGCGCCATTTGCCGGCCGCAAATAACTGTTTTTCAGCCTTGAGGCGGCATACCCACGATGGTACTGTGTGGGATTGCTCCTTGCTCCAACATGGGGCTCAAATCCGTAAGGAGGACTTAGCAAGCGCATGCGGCGCTACGAAACTATTTTTATTCTCCGCCCTGATTCGGGCGAACCCCAAATCAAGGAAGCCATCAAACGCTACGAGGGGATCATCGCCGCCGGCGCCGGCGAGATGATCGAAACCGAGGAGTGGGGATCGCGCGAGCTCGCCTACAAGATCAAGGGCGAGCGCCGCGGCTTCTACGTCCGCCTCGACTACGTTTCGCCCGGCCCCGTGATGAACGAGGTCGAGCGCAATTTGCGCATCTCCGACACCGTCCTGCGCTACCTGTCGGTGCTGGTCGACGACAACGCCGACGTCGCCAAGGCGCGCGAGGAACTCGAGGCGCGCAACCGCCGCATCGCCGAGGCCAAGGCCGCGCAGGAAGCGCGCGCGGCCGCCCTGATGGCGTCGCGCGAGGAGCGGCAGCCGAGGCCGAAGAAGCGCCCGACGCTCCCGAAGAAATAATGGAAGCGGCGGCCGAAGAAATCGGCGGGCCCGAAGGTGACAGGGAACCGGATTGAGCTCGAAGGCCGGCTGCTCGGCAAGCCCGAAATTCGCGTCACGCCCGCAGGCACGCCCGTCCTCCGCTTCACGGTCGATTGCGGCGCGCCTGGCGAGGAACTGAGGCTCGGGATCGTGATGACGGGCGAATCGGCGACTGGGCAGCAAAACGGCTCCTGGAGCGAGGGCGGGCAGGTCAGAGGTCGATCGGCAGAATGAGAGCGTTGAAAGCCGGCTTGAAGAGGCGAGCACGGAGGCTGCGTTCGAAGTCGTCGCCACGTCGGTCGAATCGAAAGAGACAGTCCAAACATGAAACTTTCGCCAAGGAAATATTTTATCAGGGAACATAAATGGCTGACGAGGAAAGATCGGAACGAGGCGGCGACCGGCCGCGCGAAGGCGGCGGCGGACGCTACGGCGGACCGCGTCCGCGGCGGCGACGATCGCGGCGAGGGCCGCGGTGGCGAGGGTCGCGGCGGCGGGATGCGTCGCGGACGTCCGGGCGGGCGCCGCAAGGTATGCCGCTTCTGCGCGGACAAGACGCTCAAGGTCGACTACAAGGACGTGCGCACGCTCGGCAGTTTCATCACCGAGGGCGGCAAGATTGTCCCGAGCCGCACCTCCGGCAACTGCGCCAAGCATCAGCGCCAACTGGCCGTCGCGATCAAGCGCGCGCGCGTGCTCGCGCTGCTGCCGTTCTCGACGCTGGGCGTTTAGCTGGCTAATCCAGTGACGCGCAAGGCTGATTATAGGGATGGTTCGCGCGGCCGCGTTGTCGGGCGCGTTCTTCCTCGCCGGCGGCGCGATACCGCTGATCGGCGGCATCCTGATGATGCTCGCGCCGGCGCCGGTCATCCTCTACGCAGTCGGGCGTCCGAGTCCTAATCTGCGCGCGACTATCGCGGTGCTGCTCGCGACCGCGTTCGTCGAGACTCTTGTGGGGACGCACGGCGGGCTCGGCTACTTCGTATGCTTCGGCCTGGCCACGGCGATCACCTGCTACATGCTCGAGCGGCGCTGCTCCTTTGAGATGATCACTGCGGTTGGCTCGGGCGCGATGGTCGCGGCTTCGGTGGTCGCGGCGCTGGTGATGCTGGGTGGTCCCGACGCGCTGATCAAGACGGTGCACGACGAACTGTGCCCAGGGGATGGCGCGCGGCCAGGACTTCTACAAGACTGCTCGGGATGCAGCAGACGATTCCGGCCGACACGCAGGCGAGCGTCATCTCGCTGACGATGCGGCTGTCGCCGGCGTTCGCGATGCTGGTCGCGGCGAGCACGATGCTGCTCAACCTGCGCGTGTTCTGGCGATGGGCCGGGCCGCAGCGGCTGACCTACAGCCTGTTCGGCGACTTTTCGCGATGGTCGGCGTCGGAATGGCTGGTGTGGCTGCTGCTGGCGAGCGGGTTCGGGATTTTCATCCCGGTGCCAGGCGATCAGCGACATCGCGCTCAACGGCTTCATCTGTATCGCGGCGGTTTATTTTTGCCAGGGACTGGCGATTATCGGATTCTATTTTCAGTCGCTGTCGGTCCCGTCGATCGTGCGCGGCATCATTTATTTTGTGGTGTTCGCGCAGCCGGTGGTGGCTGCGCTCGTGTGCATCGCGGGCGTCTTCGATATGTGGATCGACTTCCGGCGGCTCAAGCCCCCCAGCCCGGAAGCGAACAACCTGGGCGATTTCTTCTAAGCGCGGGGAGCGGAAAGAGGCGATTCAAGACGATGAACGTGCAAGTCATACTCAACGAGGATCTTCCCAACCTGGGAAGGACCGGCGACGTGGTCAAGGTTCGCGCCGGCTACGCGCGCAACTACCTGTTGCCGCGCAAGCTCGCGGTCGAGGCGGATCAGAAAAATCTGCGCGCCTTCGAGCATCAGAAGCGCACGGCCGCGCGCCGGCGCGAGATCAAGCGCACCGACGCGCTCTCGGTCAAGGCCAAAATCGAGGCGCTCGCGCTGACGCATGCAATGCCCGCGCCGGCGAGGAGGGCAAGCTGTTCGGCTCGGTCACCAATATCGATCTCGAACGCGCGCTGCGCGAGAACGGTCTCGATATCGAGCGGCGCAAAATTCACCTGCCCGAGCCCATCAAGCAGCTCGGAGATTTCACGGTGCCGGTCAAGCTCGATTCCGAGGTTGAGGCCAGCTTGAAGATTACCGTCGCGGCGCAAGCCGAATGAGGACTTGCCCGATATGATCAAACTCTACGACTTCCTGTCCTGCCCCTTCGGCCAGAAAGTCCGCATCGTGCTGGCCGAGAAGGCCCTGACCTACGACCTGGTCCAGGTCGACTTGACCCAGCACGAAAATCGCAAGCCCGAATTCGTGCGGCTCAACCCGTTCGCGCGGGTGCCGGTGCTGGTCGATGACGACACGACGATTTACGACTCGACCATCATCAACGAGTATCTCGAGGACGAGTATCCCGAGCCGCCCGTGCTGCCGCCGGTCGGTTCCAGTGCGATGCGTGCGCGGGCGCGGCTGTTCGAGGATTTCGCCGACACCTCGTTCACGCCGCCGGTCGGCCAGCTGATCGCCGAAATGTCTCGAAGCCCGAGGCGCGAACGCGATCAGGCTCGCGTGCAGCGGCTTGCATCAGTCGGTCGAGCGGGTGCTCGACTACCTGAACCACGAATTGCAGGGCAACAATTTTCTCGCCGGCGAGTTTTCGGTCGCCGACATCGGCTTCGCGCCGCGGATGCTGGTGCTGAACGAGATCGGCATCGACGTGCTCGGCAACAACCGCAACAACGTCGACGCCTGGATCAAGCGGATGATGGAGCGGCCAAGCATCCGCAACCTGCAAGGCGTCGCCGCAGTGCCGGTCGCCGGCGGCTGATCGACGCTCTCTCACTGAATGGGATCAAAAAAACGCGCGCGCCGTCCGGTTTCCCGGACGGCGCGCGCGCTACTGAAGGTCTACGGATCTAGTGACGGACTGCCAAGCTTAGACGATCTGCGCGCACGTTTAATAGCGGGAATCGTGCTCCCACTTCGTCGTCATCGCTGCGCGTCGGCCCTACCCCGTCGGGCGGAACAACAGCTTGGCCGCGAAAAGCTTCTCGCCGATGCGTCCCTGCGATTTCAGCTGGCCGCCATGCCGCTTGCAATGCGGACACGCCATCGATCCGCTGAGCAGGCTCGCGTTTTCGGGCGTTATTCGAGGTCGAATTTATACCCGCAGCCGGGATTCTGGCATATCGTGCGGTAAACTATTCCCTGGCTACTGGTGTTTCTGGATTCATGTCTGACCGCTGTTTGCATTTCGTGTTTCTCCTGCTCCCGCTACACGTCGCGAGAGGTTCGCTTGCGACTAAGATAACCATTCTCAGCCACTTAGACGAAAGATCTTGAAAGAAGTTTCAAGCAAATGGTGTGCCTCGCGTTACAATTCGCTGTAAGATGCAAAATCGAGTAAAATCAAGGTAAATTCGGCTCCGGCAGAATCCCTTCGTGTGTCAGACTCTTGCCACAGCCAGGAAATTCCTGCGGAGTTTGCTACAAACCCACCGATTTCATGAATGCAAATAGCTGCATTTTCGGCAGCTCGGTCCGCAGGCTTTCGATGTCATCGCGAGACACCTATACTTGGCGGGCCGATTCTACCGAGGCGACCGCGTAATGACGATTCGGGTCCCTTTGCTCAAATGAGAACGCTGGCGCTAGTGATGGCGGGAGGGCAGGGGACCCGGCTCCATCCGCTGACCCGGGATCGCGCCAAGCCGGCCGTGCCGTTCGGCGGCAAGTACCGCATCATCGATTTCGTCCTCTCGAACCTCGTCAATTCCGGCATCTATGCGATTTACGTGCTGGTCCAATGGCGCTCGCAATCGCTGATCGAGCATCTCAAGGACGGATGGCAGTTCGGCGGGATGCTGCCCGATCATTTCGTCATCCCGGTGCCGGCGCAGATGCGGATGGGCGAGCTGTGGTACCAGGGCACCGCCGACGCAATTTTTCAGAATCTCAATCTGATCGACGACACCAAGCCGGACCTGGTCGCGGTCTTCGGCGCCGACCATATCTACCGGATGGACATCCAGCAGATGATCGAGTTTCACATGGAGCGCAAGGCGGCGGTGACGGTCGCGACGCTGCCGGTGTCGGTCGACGAGGCGAATCAGTTCGGCATCGTGCAGGTCGATTCGGGCCTGCGCGTTTCGAACTTCGTCGAGAAGCCGGACAATCCGCCGCAGATGCCCGGTGCGCCCGGGACGTTCGCTGGCCTCGATGGGCAACTACCTGTTCAATCCCGAGGTACTGCGCGAGGCGCTGATCGAGGATTCGATTCGCGAAGACAGCAATCACGATTTCGGCCGCGACCTTATCCCGGCGTTGATCAACCGCGTGCCGGTCTACGCATACAACTTCATGACCAATCGGATTCGCGGCGACTCCGAGGTCAACCTCAGCTACTGGCGCGACGTGGGGACGCTCGATTCGTACTACGAAGCCAACATGGACCTGCGCGACGCGCGGCCGCATCTGAATCTGTACAATGCGTATTGGCCGCTGCGCACGGCGTACTACGATCAGCCGCCGGCGAAATTCGTGTTCGACGAGAACGGGCGGCGCGGGCTGGCGCTGCATTCGGTGATCGGCGAGGGATGCATCGTATCGGGCGGGGCGGTTCGCAACTCGGTGCTGGGGCGCTCGGTGTTCGTGCATTCGTACAGCCTGGTCGAGGATTCGGTCATCATGGACTACGCGGAAATCGGGCGGCATGCGAAAGTCCGCCGCGCGATTATCGACAAGAACGTCTTCATTCCCGAGGGCGAAGAGATAGGCTACGATCTCGAGCGCGACCGGCAGCGATTTTTCGTCACCGATTCGGGCCTGGTCGTGATTCCCAAGGGCCCCAAGCGCGAACGGTCGGTACTGTAGAGTGGCATCAGCATCTTCGTCAGCAAGCTCACCACGCTCGATCCGCGTGAATCCGCAGCGAAAGCGGATTCGAACGGCGAGATGTTGAGGCGCGGCGCCGCTCCGGCCGGCTCGACCAACGGCGCGCCGCAGAAATCGGATTTTCCGCTCTCGCTCGGATAGCCGAAGAGCACGCGCCTCAAGCTCGGCCTCAAGGATCGGCTGATTTTCTGGATGCTGGTCGCGGCTGCTGCACACTGCTCAGCCTCCTGCCCGACTTCATCCTCTACAAGCTGGGCATCGCATGCGGCTTGATCTTCCATCGCTTCGACCACCGGCACCGGAAAATCGGAATCCGCAATCTCGAGATCGCCTTCCCCGAAAAGAGCGCCGCCGAACGCGAGCGCATCCTGCGCGCGTCATACATCAACCTCGGCCGCACGGGCGCCGAGTACGTCGGCTCGGTGGATTCTTCTATCGCCGGCTCGGGCGGCGCGTCACCTATAATCGCCTCGACGTATGGAACGAGCTCACGCCGCGATATCCCGGCAAGGGCGCGCTGATCCTGACCGCGCACTTCGGCGGCTTCGAGCTGCTGCCAGCCGGCCACGCGCTCCACGGCTTTCAGATTGGCCTCGTGCATCACACGCAGCGCTTCCTCGCCGGTGACGACCTGGTGTCGTTCATCCGCGAGCGCGCGGGCGTGCAGATAATTCGCAAGCATACGGCGGCGCGCGAGATGCTCCGATCGCTCAAGCGCGGCGAGATCATCGGCATCCCGCTCGATCAGAACGCCAAACGCTCCGAAGCCATCTGGGTGCCCATTCTTCGGCGAGCTCGCCGCAACGCCGAGCGGCTTCGATCGCCTCGCGATGATGGCCGGTGCGCCGGTCGTCCCCGTTTTCATAGTGCGCCAGCCCGACGGCATCAGCCACGTAATCGAGATCTTCGAAGAGATCCCGCAACAGCGCACCGGCGACCGCAACGCCGACACCCTCGTCAACACCGCCCGCTACCAAAAAGCCATCGAAGAGATGGTCCGAAAATATCCCGAACAATGGCTCTGGACCCATCGCCGCTACCGCACCAGGCCAGTAAGAGGCACCCCGTCGCTGTACGATTAGCTCAGGCTCCCCAGTTGCCCCTAATCTCAATCTGAGATAACCTGAAACGCAGTGCATGTGGTCTCGCAGAAGGCGTTGCGCGAGTTCGCAGCGACGCACGCGAATGCTGCGACGCCGTTGAGAGTATGGTTCAAGCTGGCACGGCATGGGCGCTTCCGGAACCTGGCAGAATTGAAAAGAACGTTCGCCAGCGTTGATGTGGTTCCGGTAAAGGGTCGCGAGATTTATGTCTTCAACATCGGCGGCAACAAGTACCGGCTCATAGCGGCAATCCACTTCAACACCCAGAGATTGTTTGTGCGCCAGATTTTGACGCATTCGGAGTACGACACGGAAAGGTGGAAGCGATGAAGAGTCGTGGTGTGGAAACGACAAGAGATCTCGAATCCTTGGAACCGTTCCTCGCCATTCGTACTGAGCGGGAATATGATGCGGCGGTCGCGCGCCTCAACGCGCTCGTGGACAACGTCGGCGACAATACGAAAGACGCCCGTTATCGGTTGATCGAAACCCTCAGCGTGCTGATCGAGGCGTACGACCGCGAGCATCACAGTCTGGCGGAAGCTTCCAGCGTCGAGGTGCTTCGCTTCCTGATCGAGGAGCATGGTCTTACGCAAAAAGATCTACCCGAGATAGGCAGCCAGGGCGTCGTATCAGAAGTGCTGGCGGGACGCCGGCATCTCAACGTGCGCCAAATCCAGGCACTCGCGGCACGCTTCGGAGTAGATGCGGGCGCTTTCATCGATGCGAGCCCCAGCGTTCGTCGTCGTCAGGACCGAGCTTCAGCATAATCGGGAGATGGTCTCGGCACGCCCGCGATCGGGCGGAGCGTCGCCAGTATAGCTATTGCGATCACCCATGCGGTGGCGCCCGCGATCAGAGGGATTGCGCCGCCGCCTGCTATCCACCATGGAATCGCGGCGCGGTTCAGGATTATTTTCGGCCACATCTTTGATCCCAGCACGAAGCCGCAATGCAGTCCGATCGAGAAATACACACTACCCGTGAGGATATATGCTTCGCCCAGCACGATGCCGAGCAGGAATAGACCGATCAGCGTCGGAATCGCGATAGCGGGATCGGTGAATTGGTCGATGCTGTGCGCGAGCGTGATACAATCCTGCCGTGGGTTCGTAGCCGCTTACATAGAAGCGCGCGGGAGATCGCACAAGATGAGCGACGGCGTAGATCGCGGCGCTCGCAATCAGCGCGACGCGATTGCCGAAGTCTTCCTTCATGCCGCCGAGCAGGAACGCGCGGAAGAATGCTTCTTCAATGAACGCGATCGCGATGGCAGAGAGAAGATATTTCGGTATCAGCGCCGCGGCCGCTTCGTGATCGCCGACGCCCCACCGCCGACCGCTGAGCGCGAGCCCGAATAAAATCGCGATCGCGATCATCGCAACGACGAAACCGCGAATCGCGCGCGCCACGCTCGATGCCGCGGGATGGTTGAAGCCGCGGCTCAGCAGCGAGGCGAGATTCAAGTCGCGCGCGGCGAACAGCATCGCGATCAGCAGCGATCGCCATCACGGTGCGATCGAAGATTCGAGGGAACGGGTAGCGCCATCCAACCGCCGTCACTGCGACAGCCACGATCGGCGCGACGAATGATCGCGGCGACAACTCCCGCGGCGAGCACGAGCGCGAATCGCGCCGTGAATGATCTTTGCACGCTAACCTAACCCCTAACCCCCTCGCGGGAAGAGGAACAATCGCGTAGGGAGGTCGATCCTCTCCCTTTAACCAATTCCTAACAGGGACGAAGTCCCGCATCCTCTCTTGCACTGGGTGCAGGGGTCACCCCTGCCGAAGGAAGCGTGAAACCCACCGCGGGTTTCACATTAGAATAAGTTTCGGCGGCCTTCACTTAGCGGAGACGCTCCGGATCGATTGCGGTTCGAGCGTCACTTCGACCGGGCACGCGCCCGCGGGAGCATTCACGATTTGCATCACAGCTTGCGCGACATCGGCCGTCGAAAGCATCGCCGCGCGATCGAGCCGCTTGTTGTTCGGAATCAGCGCGGTATCGACCAGGCCCGGGATGATAACCGTCAGCTTGAGACCGCTCTGCCGCATCTCGTGGAACGCGGCGCGCGTGAATGCGATCAGCGCGGACTTTGGTCGCGGCGTATACCGCCTCGCCGGCGGGAGCCTTGATCGCGGCCGACGATGCGACATTGACGATAGTGCCGATGCCTGCGCGGCGTCATCGCGGCGGCGGCCAGGCGCGTGAGCGCGATCGGCGCGCGCAGATTGATCGCAATCATCCGGTCTACATCGACGGGCCGCATCTTGAGAAGAGGCGTTCGCGGCGGCGCCCAACCCGCATTGTTGACTAGCACGTCGATACGCCCGTAACAGTCGAGCGCGGCGCCGATAAGCAGGTCGGGCGCGTCTTCGGTCGGCGAGGTCAACCAGCACGATCAGCGCGCGTTCGGGCGGAAGGCCGCTCTGGGAGCGGGTTTCCTCGAGTTCGTCGCGCGAGCGCGCGGCGAGGCATAGCGAGTAGCCGGCGCGCGCGAGCTCGAGCGCGACCGCGCGTCCGATACCGCGGCCGGCGCCGGTGACGACCGCGACGCGGTCCTGATTGCCCCCGAGGTACCCGCGGCGCTCATTTGCAGCCATCTTGCACTGACGTAATCGCTCGCACAGACTGACGATAATGAATTCGCAGAGTGTTCCGCGAGTACGACATCCGCGGCATCGTCGCCAACGATTTCGATGATGCGTTCGTAGTCGATCTCGGTCGCGGCTACGCCACGCTGCTGCATCGGGCCGGGAAGAAAACCGATCACGCTCGGCCGCGATTGCCGGCTGTCGTCGGACCGCTTGTGCGATCGGCTGGCCGAGGGACTGCTCGGTGCCGGCATCAACATCGTTGATATCGGCGTGGTGCCGACGCCGCTGCTCTATTTTTCGGTGCTGAGCTGGAAGATGGACGGCGGCGCAATGATTACCGGCAGCCACAACGCCGCCGAGTACAACGGCTTCAAGCTGGGCGTCGGGCCGACGACGATTCACGGCGCGGAGATTCAGCGCCTGCGCGAAATAATCGAGCGGCGCGATTTCGTCAGCGACCGGCGCGAGAGGCACGCTGACCGAGCGCCCGGTGATTCCCGACTACAACGATTTCATCATGTCGCAGTTCAAGCTCAAGCCGGGGCTCAAGGTGGTCGGTCGACGGCGGCAACGGATGCGGCGGCGTGATCGCGGCGCCGCTGATGAAGCGGCTCGGCCTCGACACGATCGAGCTCTACATCGAGATGGACGGCCGCTTCCCGAACCATCATCCGGACCCGACGGTCGAGGAGAACATGCGCGACCTGATCGCGGCGGTGAAAAAGAATCACGCGGCGATCGGCATCGCGTACGACGGCGACGCCGACCGCGTCGGCGCGGTGGACGAGAACGGCAAAATCGTGTGGGGCGACGAGTTGATGGTGGTGTTCTCGCGCGCGATTCTGCGCGAGCGCCCGGGCGCGACGTTCATCGGCGAGGTGAAATGCTCGAAGCGGATGTACGACGACATCGCGCGCACGGCGGCCGGCCGATCATGTGGAAGACCGGCCATTCGCTGATCAAGAGCAAGCTGAAGGAGGAGCACGCGGCGCTGGCGGGCGAGATGAGCGGGCACATGTTTTTCGCCGACCGCTACTTCGGCTTCGACGACGCGATCTACGCCTCGTTCCGCCTGCTGGAAATTCTGAGCAAAGAGGGGCGCGGCCTCGGCGCGATCCTGGCCGACCTGCCGCGCGAGCCACTTCACGCCGGAGATTCGCGTCGATTGTCCCGACGATCGCAAGTTCGAAGTGGTGCGCAAGGCGGCGGAATTTTTCCGCAAGCACTACGAAGTCATCGACATCGACGGCGTGCGCGTGAATTTCCCCGACGGATGGGGCCTCGTGCGCGCGTCGAACACGCAGCCGGCGCTGGTGACGCGCTTCGAGGCGACCAGCGAAAAGCGACTGGCCGAGATTCGCGCGCTGTTCGACGAGCAAGCTGCGCGAACTCGGCGCGATCTGACGCGATGGCTCGAAGTCCGCGCCACCGCGAGCCTCGGTGCTGATAATCGCGGGCGGCCGCGGCACGCGCTTTTGGCCGGCGAGCCGCGAGGCAAGACCCAAGCCGCTTTTTTCCATCGACGGCAAGACCAGCCTGCTCGCCGACACTATCGCGCGCCACGTGCCGCTCGTCCCGCGCGAGCGAATTTTCGTGCTGGCCGCGGCCGCGCATCGAAGGTCCGTTTCGGCGCGCGCTGCGCGGACTGATTCCCGCGCGGAATCTGATCGTCGAGCCCTACGCGCGCGGCACCGCGGTAGCAATCGCCTATGGCGCCGCGGCTATCAAGCGCAGGCTGGGCGACGGAGTGATCGCAGTCGGTCGCCGCCGATCATTACATCACGACCGCGCGCGCAGTATCGCCGCACGCTGGCTGATGCGATCGGGCTCGCCGCGACGCATGACTCGATCGTCGCGATCGGAATTCCGCCGACGCGGCCCGAAACCGGCTACGGCTATCAGAAGATCGGCGCGAAAGTCGGCGCCGGATTTCGAATCGAGAAGTTCGTCGAGAAGCCGCCGCTCGCGGTTGCGCGCCAGATGGTCCGCAGCGGGCGCTACCTGTGGAATGCCTCGATGTTCGTCGCGTCGACGCAAACGCTGGCGCGCGAGTTCGCCGCGCATGCGCCTGAACTCGGCATCGCTGCCGGGAAACTGGCGCGGATGCCGCGAAAGAAGCTCGCGCGCGCATACGGCCGCCTGCGCTACGATTCGTTCGATCGCGTGATAATGGAGAAGAGCGCCAACGTGCTCAGCGTGCGCGCGCGATTCTCTTGGCATGACGTCGGCTCGTGGGACGGGCTGTGGGACGCGGTCGGCAACGTCGGAGGCAACGTGATTCGCGGAAATGCGATCGCGCTCGAATCGGAGCGCGTGCTCGCGCATCCGGATTCGCGCCTGATGGTGCTGTTCGGCGTGCGCGATCTGATCGTCGTCGATACAGGGGACGCGATCCTCGTCGCGCATCGCGAAATGTCGCCGCATGTCGGGCGCGTCACCAAGGAACTCGAGCGCCGCGGGCTTGCAGCGCTACTTGTAATCAGTCGAGTGCGAGCGCGTCGCACTTCATCGCGAGTTTGCGCAGTTCGCTTTCGTGATCGTCATCTTCCATCGCCAGCTCGACGCAGTTTGGCAACGATTTCCTCGTCGACCGACTCCCACTTCATCGCGTTGAGCCGCAGGTCGGACGCGAGCCCGGCCAGCACCGCCAGGTCGCCACTGAGGCGCGCCCAGTTGTTCGATCCATCATGCAGCGCCGGCTCCGGCAACTTCGCCCAGACGTTGTGATCGGCGAGTATCGAGTGGAGCACCTTGACATGCGCCGCTTCTTTTTCCGCGAGCACCTCGACCCCCGGCCTGATACTCGCACCAGTCTGCGGAGCGTGCCGCTTCAGCCGATCGACCAGCCCCTGGTTGTGGCCGGCGATCGCCGCCAGCTCTTCGAGCATTTCCGCTCGCGCCGATACCGGCGTAAACAATTTCTGAAAAATTCCCATGCCAGTGGCCATCTCCCCCACCCGATGCGCGTAGTTGTTATGCGGATGCAAAGCGCATGGCGACAATAGCTATTGGCATCGAGGGCGCTGCTGTCAAGGGAGGCTACGAGTTGAACAGTGCGCGCACCAGCGACGATTCGCGCTGGAAGAATCCCTGCGTGTGGTATGAATCCTCGAGCCGCAGCAGAGCGTAGTCTAAGTAGTGCCCGATTTCATGCATCAACGTTCGCACGAATGTCTTCGGCTTGACGACGTCGTGGCGCTGCGCCGTCCGCATCCAGAGCACGATGTACGGCTGACGGCGGATTCGCGGATCGTAAGGATAGAACAACCCGTGCAGCTCGCCGCGCGTGTTGCGGGGACGCACGCCGCGGACCTCGACGTTGACCGGAGGAGTCAAAAGGCCGCGGCAAATCTCGGCGGTCAGCGCACGCGCGCAAGTGGTGGTCGCGGCGAGGTTGCCGGTTTCGAGCACGCGCATCAGTGCGTCGAGCGAGTTGCGCGCCGCCACGCTGGGCACGAAATCGAAACGCTCGACGCTCTCGCTCTTCAGATAGGTACGCTGCGCGCGCGACGAGAGCCGGTAGAAATATGCCGGCAGCCGCGTTTCGGAACTCGAACGAAGTGTCAGGCCGGTAGCCACCACAGCCTCCATTGCCGGATACTCACTTCCGGCGCCGCATCCACGCAAGTATCATCCGCGCAATAGTCACTAGGGGCAAGCATTATGCAACTGAGTATTGTCGAAATTGTAAAACCCGCAGATGCCAACGTGATCGTCGGCCAGTCGCACTTCATCAAAACTGTCGAGGACGTTTACGAAGCCCTCGTGCAGTCGGTCCCCGGCATCAAGTTCGGGCTGGCATTCTGCGAGGCGTCGGGTCCGTGCCTGATTCGACATACTGGCACCGAGGAGTCGCTGGAACAGAATGCGGTCGAAGCGGCGGCGGCGATCGGGGCAGGGCACGCGTTTGTCGTGATTCTAGGCAACGCGTTCCCGGTCAACGTGCTCAATCAAATCAAGTCGGTCAGCGAAGTGTGTACGATTTTTTGCGCGACCGCGAATCCTTTGCGGGTGATCGTCGCGGAAGAGAGCGGCGGACGCGGCGTGGTCGGCGTGATCGACGGCAGCTCGCCCAAGGGCGTCGAGAGCGCAAGCGATCAGGCGGATCGGCACGCGATGCTGCGGCGATTCGGCTACAAAAAGTGATGCGGATAGATCAGGATTCGAGACGGGGCTAACGTTTAGGTAGAGGTAGCGACGCAGATGGGCGGCGCACGGCAAACGCCGGCGAAATCGAAAGCGAATCCGGCGAAGAAGAAAAGCCCGGAGTGGCGAATCCGCGGATGGCGCGTGCGCAACCTCGCGGCTGGCGGACTCCTGCTGGTGTTCTTCGCGCTCGGATTCTATCTCGCTCAGCTTTACGGCGAGATCTCCGCGTTGATCGAGCAGCGCCGCGCCGCGATGACCTCCGCGATCTTCTCCGCTCCCTTTCCGATTGTCGCCGGTGACGATCTCGATCGCAGCGGATTGCTCGATCGCCTGGCGCAGTTGAGCTATTCGCAGGTGCCGTCGGCCAACACTCCGGGTGAATACACGCGCGCGAAGAACGCGCTTGCGATCTACCTGAGATCTTTTTACGTCGGCGCCAAGCAGTATCCCGCCGAGATGGTGCGCGTGAGCCTGAACGGTACGCGAGTCCTGGGCGTCGCTGATTCATTCGGCGTGGCCAAGTCCGACGCGATGCTCCAGCCCGAGGTCATCGGCCGCCTCCTACCCGGCGCGCCCGCCGAACGTGTCGAGGTGCAACTGAGTGAGCTGAAGCCGTACCTGGTGAAGGGACTGCTCGCCAACGAAGATCGTTTTTTCTACTACCATCCGGGAATCGATCCGATCCGCATCGTCGAGGCGGCGATTTCCGATTTGCGCTCGCATCGCCTCGCCCAGGGCGCCAGCACTCTCACCCAGCAACTCGCGCGCACGTTCATGGAACGCCGCGAGCGCAGCTTCAGTCGCAAGTTCCGCGAGCTTGCCGTCGCCGCAGTGCTCGAGATTCGTCTCAAGAAGGATGAAATCCTCGAGCGCTACATCAACGACGTGCCGATGGGCGAGTACGAGGGCACGCCGATCGACGGGATGCCGCAGGCGGCGCGATATTTTTTCAATAAGGATCTCTCCGAGGTGACGCCCGCTGAAGCGGCGACACTAATCGGTATGATCCAGGCGCCGACGCTCTACGATCCGCGGCGTCACCCCGACACCTGCCGCAAGCGCCGCGATATCGTGCTCGGCGTCATGAAGCACGCGGGCGTGATCGACGACGCCGCATACACCGCTGCGATCGCGACGCCGATTCAAATCACCAAGCCGCCGGGGCTGCGCCGCGCGCCGTACTTCACCGACTACGTGACGGCGTTCGTCAACAGGATTCCAGGCTTCGACGGCCACCTCGAAGGGCTAAAGGTCTACACGACGCTCGACACCGAACTGCAGAGCGACGCCGTCGACGCGGTCACCGACAACATTGCGCAGCTCGAAAAAAATCATCGCCGCCTGCGTCGCGTGAAGTCTGACGAGAAGCTGCAGACCTCGCTCGTCGCGCTGGACGCCGAGACCGGTGCGATTCGTGCGATGATCGGCGGGCGCGACTACTCTGAGAGCCAATTCAATCGTGCAGCGAATGCCGAGCGTCAGCCGGGGTCGGCATTCAAGCCGATTGTCTATCTCGCCGCGCTCGATCCTGACCGCGCGCCGTTTTCGCCGCCGCTCACGCTCGCATCGATCCTGCCCGACGAGCCTGCGACTTATGACGGATGGACGCCGGCAAATTACGAGCGCACCTATCAACCGCAAGTGACCGTCGTGCAAGCGCTGTACGAATCACTCAACGTGCCGACCGCCTACGTGGGCAACGAACTCAGCCCCGCGACGATCGTCAAGACAGCGCACGAGATGGGCATCCACGAGGACCTTCAGGCGTACCTGCCAATTTCGATTGGCGCCGACGAGACCACGCTGCTCGAGCTCACGTCGGCGTATCAGGTTTTTGCGGCCGAGGGCGAGCAGTCGCCCCCGTACGCGGTCGAGGCGGTGGTCGACGCGAAAGGTCATCAGATTTATCACCACGAAGATGAATCGAATCGCGTCATTCGTCCCGCGGTCGCATATCTGATCACGGGCGCTCTCAAAGCCGTTCTCCGCTATGGAACAGGCGCGAGCGCTGGCCGCCTTGGTCTCGATTTTCCGGCGGCAGGCAAGACCGGCACCACGCAGGATTACAAGGACGCGTACTTCATCGGCTACACGCCCGCGATTGTTTGCGGCGTCTGGGTCGGCTACGACGAGCCCCAGAGCCTCGGTCTGACCGGCGCGCAGGCGGCGCTGCCAGCCTGGGTTCAGTTCATGCAGGACGCGGCGCCGGCCGATCCCGAGGATTTCCCCGAGCCGTCGGGCATCACAATGGCGACGATCGATCCCGAGACCGGTGGCCTCGCAACCCCGGCATGCCCGAAGCAAATAGCGCTGCCGTTCCTGATCGGCACGGCGCCGACGCAGATGTGCCCGCTCCACGGCGGAATGTTCGCGAGCGCCCCGGCGGCGGTGCCGGTATCGACGACAATGCCGCCGCCATCTGCGCCGCCGCAGCCGGTAGCAGCAGCAAGCCCGTCGTCATCCGACGTTTTCGGCGCCGTCGGCAAGTTCTTCAAAGGGATCTTCTCGCACTAATTTTTCTTTCTTCCCTCGTCCGTTTCTCCAGGGGAGAGGAGGCCGGTCGCGACGCGACCGGTAGGTGAGCGTGCTGCGGTTCACGCTAACTTTAGATATGAAACTATTTCGCCCGAATTTCGTCTAATCCCAGCGTATTGTAACCAGTACAATGAGCTTTGGAGCCGGGCTCGTTTGCACAAACATTTCCATACCACCACCCGAGGGGTGCGAATTGCGCTCGCCGCGCTGAGCGTCGTGGGATTCGCCGGCCTGCTCGCGGCTAGCGGATGTATCAATGGCGCGACCATCGATTCGCCCTCGCAGAATTCGTCTGCCGGCAACACCGCTGCGCACTCGTTCAAAGTCGCAATTCAAAATCGAAAGCCTGCGATTCCATCGCCCGGCGACGTGTTAATCGCGGGCGGCGCTGACGCCTCGAACAGTAGTCTTGCGACCGCCGAGTTTTTCGATCCGTCGTCGGGCCAGTTTGTCGCGACGGGAATCGAAGGGACGAGCCGCGCAGGCGCATCTGCATCTCCACTTTTGCCAACCCAAGTGCTGCTCGCAGGTGGCTTCAACGGTGGCGCCACGATCAAGAATT
This sequence comes from uncultured delta proteobacterium, assembly GCA_963721485.1. Taxonomy (GTDB): domain Bacteria; phylum Desulfobacterota; class Binatia; order Binatales; family Binataceae; genus Binatus. The sequence goes on from CAVRJV010000001.1 coordinate 379,825, forward strand.
TTTCGCTCAACCTCGAAGGCAGCGTACTGAGCGGCACGGAAATGTTCGACGAGACCACCGGCGCATTCTCACCGGCCGGCACGATGGCCACGCCGCGGATGGCCTTCAGCGCGACCGAGTTGAACAGCGGCAAAGTCCTCGTCGCCGGCGGCCTCGACAATCGCGGCAACGTGCTCGACACCGCCGAGCTGTACGATCCCGCCGCGCACGCGTTCACCGCCGTCGCCAACACGATGAGCGATCGCCGGATGTTTCACACCGCGACGTTGCTGCTCAACGGCAAAGTCCTGGTGGCGGGCGGCGCGACTAACATGTCCGGCGACACGACCAACTCCGCCGACGTTTACGATCCCGCCTCGAACTCGTTCATGCCCGCGACCTTCCCGATGGACCATCAGCGCGCCGCGCACACGGCGACGCTGTTCACTGCCGGGCCGATGGCCGGCAAGGTGCTGATTACCGGCGGCGTCGGCGGGTCGAGCTTTTTCTTCAAGGACAGCAGCGCCGAGCTTTACGATCCCGCCACGCAGGAATTCGCCCTGCTCTCGAGCTTCATGAACGAGCCGCGCTCGATGCACACCGCCACCATACTCGACGACGGGAGCGTGCTGCTCACGGGCGGATTCAGCGGCACCGTTGCCCTCGCGAGCGGCGTGCTCTCAGGCGCGTCGGGATTGATCAGCAACTCGGCTGAGACCTTCGATCCGAACACCGGCGATTTCACTTGCGTCGGCGGGTTTAACACCGACACGCTGCGATGCAATCAATCGATGAGCGTCGCGCGCGCTGCGCATACGGCAACGATGCTCGCGACCGGCCCGCGACCGCATCGCGTGCTCATAGCCGGTGGAATCGGCGCAGTCGATCCGGCTGCTCACGGCAAGGCTCTCAGCAGCGCTGAGCTCTTCAATCCCGCAAACGGCGGCAGCTTCAGCGCGACGGGCGCGATGTCCACCGCGCGCGCCCTCCACACCGCAACGCTACTCCACTAATTTTTCCCGCGATTGTTCCCCTTCCCTCGAGGGAAGGAGATTATTCACTTGACACAAGGTAGTCTCTGCGCTATATTGTTTACATGGCATTTGAGATTACCGTTTCTTCTTTGAATCGCGGGGCTTTTCAGACGCCCGCGCTGCGGCTCGCAGTTGCTTCACAATCGGCTTCGGTAGCAACCGCTCGATCACTTTCTCCGTCGGCAAATCGGTCAGCTTTCGCTTCTTTGGAGTAGTCGTCATGGATATGAACCTGTTTACTCTCGCTCGCACTTACGACTCTGATGCGAAGTGCCGTCAGTACCTTGAAGAACTCGCGTGGCCTGATGGCGTGAAGTGCCCGCGCTGCCAATCCGATAAAATCTCGCGCATCGAAAAACGAAATCAGTATGATTGCGACTCATGCCGATACCAGTTCAGCGTAACAGCTGGAACGATTTTCCACGGTTCCCATCTTCCGCTTTGGAAGTGGTTTGCTGCCATCTACCTCATGTGCGAATCCAAGAAGGGAATGAGCGCCATGCAGATCAAGCGCACTCTCGGCATCGGCTACAAGACCGCGTGGTATCTCTGCCATCGCGTCCGCGCCGCGATCCAGTCCATCGAATCGAAAGAGGAAGCGCGGTTCGTGGGCATCGTGGAAGCGGACGAAACTTACGTCGGCGGCAAAGCGCAGAACATGCACGCATGGAAGCGCAAGAAAGCCGCGCTGACTGGCACAAAGGGAAAGATCGCGGTCGTTGGCGCAATTGAGCGTGGTGGAAGAGTCCGAGCGCGAGTCGTTCCGACAACCGATACGGCCACTCTCGATAGCTTCGTTCGCGAAGCCGTCTCGCAAAAGGTTACGCTGATCGCAACCGACGAACACTCCGGCTATCGCTTGCTTGGCAAGGACTATAATCATGGCGTTGTTACTCACAGCAAGGGCGAATACGTAGTGGGCGCGATCCATACGAACACGATTGAATCGTTCTGGTCCCTGCTTAAGCGCGGGATCGTCGGGAGCTATCACAAAGTCAGTAAAGAGCATCTTCCAGCCTACGTTGCGGAATTTGAATTTCGGTTCAACAATCGCAAGAACCCACACCTGTTTCGCGACACGCTGAAACGCCTGCTTTCGACCGAACCGCTGCCATTCGAGAGACTTACGAACAATCGCGCCGCCTGATTCACTGCTTGTCCTCTGCCTTTTCGATTGCTTTCACTATTTGCAGCGGCTCCAGTGCGCGGTCGAGCGCCCCGCGCAATTTGATTATGGTCTTGAAGGGTGCGTGCTTGGCCTGCTCTCTTTGCCAAATGCGCCTGATCGCCTCAATATCTTCTGAGAGCACGTAAAAGTCTTTAGCCACACCGTCCGGTTGAGCCGGTTTCGTAAAATGCGTCAGGACGGTCGAACGTCCGACCGTGGGAACCGATTCCGAGGCGAACTTAGCCTCGCATACTCGGTATAGCAGCAGGTCCGGTTCCGAAAGCGGAAGTGGACGCGACAATAGGCTTGCGTGCGCGATCCAACCGCCGATGCCGATTGTTCCGAGTCCTTCAATATCGAGGGATCGTACTCTAGCGTCGTCGTCGATTTTGAAAATGTGGTTCAAGCCATCGACATCAAAGCCGAACACCAGAAATTCTGCGCCTACCGATATAGCTTCGATCCTTTTGAAAATTTCGGAATAAATGCTTGGCGGAAACCGCTGAGCACCATCTCGCATGAAGGTTTCGAGGGTCATCTTGAAGCGCGACAAATATGCGTCTGCAATTAAGTCGCGCTGTTCGCGATAGGCGCGCTCGAATGCGGCAGTCACGTTCTGAATCGAATACTCTGAACAGTACTCCACAACACGACGATAGATAGGGAGGATGACCGAAATATCTGTTGCGGCAAACATCATCTGCCAGCGTGAACCTATCGGCCACTTCTTGATCGCCGCAGCATCGGAGGAATTGTAATCGTAAGATAGCATTCGGTCGCACGCACAGATAAAGGAATTGTCTGCTGGACTTCGCACTGCGATACAGACTGTCATAAATCTCCCATCGAAGGGCCGCATGGGCTTTGGCGCTCGCGGTCGCCATACCGGCTTCTTCGGTGGCAGACTGTAACCAGTCGTCGTCCTTGCGTCAAGTGAATAATGCCCTCGAGGGAAGGGGTTACGGGTTAGATTGCCTGCCGCCTTCGCAACGCAGGCGCGCAATAGTCTAGTCGAGCGGCTCGTCCGCATCTGGCTCAACCCCGTCAACTTCGACGGAGTCGGCGGCGACAAATCGTTCCTCCACACTTGCCGCGTCGGCTGCCACAATTTTGCGCGACACGATGATGAACGCCGAGTGCGCAATCATCCTGAAATGCGGCCGCACGCTCATCCCCTTTACCTGCCAATGCCGCAGCAATGTCTCGAAGCTTTCGATCTCGCCAAAATCGCTGCGCGCCTGGATAGCTTCGACCGTGTCCTTGAGCTGCACCGCCGTCGGCACATAGCAGACCAGCACAGCGCCCGGGCCTCAGCGCCGCCGCCGCGACCGCGAGCGCGCGCCCCGGCTCCGCCAGATCCAGGAACATCCGATCGACGCCGGTCTCGTCAAAGCCCGTGTAGAGATCGCGAACCTTGACCGTCCAGTTCGGCGCGTCGCCGAAAAACGCCGCGACGTTCTTGCGCGCGGCGTCGGCGAAATCCTCGCGCAGCTCATATGAGATCACGCGCCCCTGCTGGGCCGACCGCTCGCAGCAGCGCAATCGTCAGCGCGCCCGCGCCGGTGCCGCCCTCAATCACCGTCGCGCCCGGAAACACGTCGCCCCAAATCAGCAGCGGGCCGGTATCTTTGGGATAAATCACCTGCGACGCACGCGGCAGATGCGGGATCAAGTCGGCGTAGGTGGGCCGCAGCACGAGGAACGCCTCGCCGGTCGAAAACTTGACGCGCGATCCTTCCTCGACGCCGAACAAATCGTCGGCGCGAAGTTCGCCGCGGATGAGCAATTTCTTGCCCGCCCGCAGCATCTTCATGTAGCGGCGGCCCTTGCGATCGATAAAAATTACGGCGTCGTTTTCTTTGAGGCGGGAGTCCAAAGTGATCAACGCTTGCATGCATCGGCGGCGCGGGCAACAAGCGGACACGCAATACACTTTATTAAAGTGAAACCCGCCGTGGGTTTCACGCTTCCTTGGGCAGGGGTGACCCCTGCACCCGGTATCAAGAGAGGATGCGGGGCTTCGCCCCTGTTAGAGGGTTTTTTCACTGGGTGCAGGGGTCACCCCTGCCGCGGAAGTTTGAAGCCCGCGCAGGGTTTCAAATCAAATGAGGTTCCTTTCGCTCTTCCCCGCGTACGGGCTATTGACTATCCAACTCTGCGAACTTACCTTTGAGGATGCACCCGGCCAGATTGGTAGCATCCAGTGGCCGGGTTGTTTTGCGTAATCGTTGATCTGATTCCAAATCATATTCGCGAGCCGTTAATTAAATTCGAGAGCGATTCACGTCATGGCAGAGAAAAAAGCTAAAACCGCCGAGAAAAACGCCGGCATCCAGCAGAAGCACATGTGCCCCAGTTGCGGCGCCGAGAGCAAGGTGACCAAGTTCGCCGGCTTCGGCCGCCGGGGCTTCTACCTCGTCTGCGAGAAGGCCTGCGGCTTCGTCGGACGCACGCGCTAACAGCGCGCAAGGGGTTATTCCGCGATGGGCAGAGCGCGCAAGAGCAAAACCTCCAAGCGTGACAAGTACGCTTCGTTCGGCGATATGGCGGACGAGGCGGACGAAGATGCCGACCTTCCCAAGGACGAAGCCGGGCGGCGAAAAATCAAGCGCCAGTATGGCGAGCTGCCTCGGCATCCGCATCGAGAAGCTGCGCGGCAGGATTCTCAACCGCGAACGAATCAACAAGACCATCGAGGGCATCTACTTCATCTGCGCCTCATGCCTGAAAGTCTGCCACTCGCTCGACGACGGCTTCGCCGAAGACCCCGCGAATCTGAACAATCAGTGCGGCGCATGCGCCAAGGCCCAGGCAGCCGCTGCCAGTGCCGCGGCGACCGCAGCCAAGGAAACCAGCGGCTCGCCCCGCCGCACAACCCGAACGACACGCAAGCGCGCTGCCGCGAGCTGACATGCTTGTGCGTGCGACAACGAAAAGCTAAACAGGGCCGATGTCTTTACAGCTGATCCGTCCCGACATCAATCTCGATTTCGTCGGGAAACGTTATTTCTTCGTCGCACTATCGACCGCGATCAACCTTCTCGCGATCGTTTTGCTCTTCACCAGGGGCCTGAACTACGGCGTCGATTTCGTCGGCGGCAGCGTAGCGCAAATCGAGTTCAGCAGCCGCACCAACGGCGAGGCGATTCAAAAAGCCCTGGCGCCGCTCGACTTAGGCGAGATCACAGTGCAGGATTTCGGCAAGGCCGGGCAGTCGTTCCTCGCGCGTTTCGAAACGATCAAAAACATCGGCAGCATCGGGCCAAAGCTCGAGACCGCGCTCGACAAGACCTACGGTCCGGGCGTCGCGAAGGTGGTACGCGTCGAAAGCGTCGGCGCCAAGGTCGGCAGCGACCTGCGCCGCAAGGGCTTCGCCGCGGTCATCATCGCGACCATCTTCATGGGCGTGTATATCGCGATCCAATTCCGCCACGTGAGCTGGAGTTTCGGCGCCGGCGCCGTGATCGCGTTGATTCACGACGTGCTCGTCGTGATGTGCGCGCTCGTCATCTCGCAGTACCAGTTCGATCTGACGACCCTGGCCGCGGTGCTGACGGTCATCGGCTACTCAGTGCATGACACGATCATCGTCTCGGACCGTATCCGCGAGGATTCGACCAAGCGCCGGCGCGAGCCAATCGCGTCGATCATGAACCGCGCCATCAACGAGACTCTCTCGCGCACCATTCTGACTTCCGGCACGGCAATCACCGTGCTGATCTCGCTGCTCGCATTCGGCGGCCCAATCCTGCGCCCCTCGGCGTTCACCCTGCTGATCGGGTTCATCACCGGCACGTATTCGTCGATCTACATCGCGGGCCCGGTGGTGCTGTTCTGGGAAGGCGACTCGGGCAAGAACAAGACGCGCACTGGATCATCCCGCGCCGCCTGATCTTCGTTGAACACCGGACGCGGCATCTACGCGCTCGTGAATGCTCGGCCGCCTGAGCGTACTCCCGAATCGACAGTGCTGACCTTGAGCCTCGAGCGCGCCGACGGGATCGAAAAGGTGGCACTAAGATGCCGCATTGCGAGCACGTTGATTGACTCGACCGACACTCCCGAAAAACTGATCGAGAAAATCACGCCGTGGATGGAGCGCGAATTCGAGCAGACGCGCGAGGCCGCCCTGAAGTCGATTCGCACCGAGCGCAAGCTGCATGAGATCACGTTCGACGGCGAGCATCCGGGGCCGTTCGCGTAGCCAGCGCATCACGTATGAGCCCCACTGCTTCGCCTGTTGTCTGACCGCTCGGTAAGGCCGATATTCTCCTTGACAAACGGGCGCAATCGCCATACTAGACTGAATGGGTCGAGTATTCCAGAGTGCGCTAATTCCGTTTGACTGTACAGGAATAAGCCTTATACTATACCTAGCAGGTCCACTATTAGTAATGAACATTAGACCGAAGATGAAAAAGCCCGTTTACATGGACAATCACGCGACCACGCGCGTCGATTCGCGCGTGCTCGATGCGATGCTGCCGTATTTCACCGAGAAGTTCGGCAATGCCGCCAGCCGCAACCACAGCTTCGGATGGGAAGCGGAAGAGGCCGTCGATCGCTCGCGCAATCAGATCGCGGCGCTGATCGGCGCCAAGTCCAAGGAAATTATTTTCACCAGCGGCGCCACCGAGTCCGACAACCTTGCAATCAAGGGCGTCGTCGAGTTTTACAAGGACAAGGGCAACCACATCATCACTTGCGTCACCGAGCATAAGGCGGTGCTCGACAGTTGCCGCGCGCTCGAGCGGGCGGGCAAGGCGACGGTCACCTATCTGCCGGTCGACAAGTACGGGATGGTCGATCCCGACGCGGTGCGCCGCGCGATCACCGACAAGACCGTGCTCATCACGATCATGTGGGCCAACAACGAGATCGGCACGATTCATCCGATTGCCGAGATCGGCAAGATCGCCAAGGAAAAGGGCGTCGTCTTTCATTGCGACGCCGTCCAGGCGATCGGCAAGGTGCCGGTCGATGTGGAAAAGGCCGGCGTCGACCTCGCGTCGATCACGGCGCACAAGATTTACGGGCCGAAGGGAATCGGCGCGCTTTGGGTTCGCTCGAAGGGACCGCGCGTGCGGCTGACTCCGCAGATGGACGGCGGTGGCCATGAGCGCGGGATGCGCTCGGGCACGCTCAACGTTCCCGGCATCGTCGGGCTCGGCGCGGCTTGCGAAATCGCCAGGCAAGGAAATGGCCGACGAAGCGCAGCGCCTCATTCAGCTGCGCAGTCAGCTGCAGGCTGGACTGTTCGAGCGCCTCGACGAGATTTACGTCAACGGTCATCCGACCGAGCGGCTGCCGGGCAACCTCAACGTGAGCTTTGCGTACGTCGAAGGCGAGTCGCTGCTGATGGGTATCAACGATATCGCCGTCAGCTCCGGCTCCGCGTGCACCTCGGCGACGCTCGAGCCCTCGTACGTCATTCGCGCGCTGGGAATCGACGACGAGCTCGCGCACAGCTCGATTCGCTTCGGCCTGGGCCGTTTCAACACGCTGGAAGAAGTCGATTACGTGACGGATCGCGTGAGCCGAGGAAGTGAAGCGGCTGCGCGAAATGTCGCCGCTGTACGAGATGGCGAAAGAAGGAATCGATCTCAAGTCGGTCAAATGGAAGTCATAACTGGACGCTGTTTCGACGCGCCGCATCAGGAAAAAATCATGGCTTACTCAGATAAGGTTATCGAGCACTACAACAATCCGCGCAACGTCGGCAGCTTCGCCAAGGACGAGCCGGGCGTCGGCACCGGCGTCGTCGGCGCGCCGGAATGCGGCGACGTGATGAAGCTGCAGCTCAAGATCAGCGACAACGGCGTGATCGAAGACGCGCGCTTCAAGACCTTCGGATGCGGCAGCGCGATCGCCAGTTCGAGCTACGTCACCGAACTGGTCAAGGGCAAGCATATCGACGAAGCGATGACGATTAAGAACACCGTCATCGTCAAGGAACTCAATCTGCCGCCGGTCAAGATTCATTGCTCGGTGCTGGCCGAGGATGCGATCAAGGCCGCGATCACCGACTGGCGCAAGCGCAAGGGCGACGATGGCGCCGCCGAAGAGCATCCGGCCAAGTCCAGGGAGGCGTAACTTCTCGTGGCTGTGATTTCACTTTCTGAGAGCGCTGCCCAGAAGATCAAGCAGCTCGTCGCCGACAAGGGCGAAGGTGCGGGCCTGCGCGTCAAGGTCGTGGGCGGCGGATGCTCTGGGCTTCAGTACCGGATGGAAATCGACGCCGCCAAGGAGCGCGACAAGGTTTTCGAGCGTGACGGCGCGCGCCTGATCGTCGACAAGAAAAGTTTTCTCTACTTGAACGGCTCCGAGCTCGACTACGGCGAAGAGCTGATGTCGTCGGGCTTCAAGGTCGTCAATCCAAATGCCAAGCGCAGTTGCGGATGTGGGGAGTCGTTCGTCGTATGAACCGAGTGGACGTGGGGACTGCAGTCTCAAGATGATCGAATGCCTCTCATGTGGAAGGCGGCAGGAGCCGTCGCTGATTTGCGCTGAGTGCGGTGCGCCGCTCGCGGCGCCGCTCGATTGTTTCAGCTGCGCTGGGGATGCCGCGCCGGCTGACGATCGATCTCGACGCACTCGAGCGCCGCTATCACGAATTGAGCCGCAAGATTCATCCGGACCGCTTCGCCTCGAAGGGCCCCAAAATGCGCGACGCGAGTCTCCGCGCGACCGCGACCCTCACCCGCAGCTACCGCACGCTGCGCGACCCGGTCGCCCGCGGCCTTTACTGGCTGGAGCTTCACGGTGAGAAGCTCGCGGAAAACAACAAGCGTGTTCCACCTGAGCTGGCGGAGCTGGTTTTCGAAGTGCAGGAGCAACTGGCCGAGATGCAGGTGCTCGGATCCCGAAGAGGCGCATCGAGCGCGCACCGAAATCGGCGCGCGGCGTATCGAGCTGCAATTCACAATGGATGAGACACCTGGCCGAGCTCGAGCGGCATTTCGCCAAATGGAATGAGCCGGCGGACGATAAAAAATGCCTTACATTGGAATTGAAAACGATCCTTTCGAACATCGCCTACCTGCGCACTTTGATTCGCGATGTCGATCGCGCACTCGAAAACTCAAAGGCCGCCTGATCTAAAGAGATGGCACGAATTTTTGGCATAGACCTCGGCACCACCAACAGCCTCATCGCCGCCATGGAAAGTGGCGAGCCGCGCGTGATTGCCGGTCGGCGAGAAGGGTAGTGCGCTGCTGCCGAGCGTCGTCGCGATTGCGCCCGACGGCGCGGTTACCGTCGGCGAGCGCGCAATCGAGATGGAGCCGCATCTGACCGTCGAGCGCGACGGCCGCGTGAGCGCAGTCGGCTTTGCCGGCGGCGAATACGGCGCGGTGATCCGATCGGTCAAGCGCTACATGGGACTGGGCGGCGACGAGATCGCGCCCGAGGATCGCGCGCGCTACACGTTTGCCGACTTGAGCGGGCCGGTCGTGCGCTTTCAAATCGGCAAGCGCGTCTTCACGCCCTCGCAAATCTCCGCCGAGATTCTGCGCGCGCTCAAAGACGGCGCCGAACGGGCACTCGGCAACGATGAGAAAGTCGAGCGCGTCGTAATCACCGTGCCCGCATACTTCAACGACGGTCAGCGCCAGGCCACCAAGGACGCGGGCCGCCTCGCCGGTCTCGAAGTCGTGCGCCTGGTGAACGAGCCGACCGCCGCGTCGCTCGCGTACGGCCTCAACAAGATGGCCGACCGGCAACGTCGCCGTGTTCGACTTCGGCGGCGGCACTTTCGACATCTCGATTCTCAGCATCAAGGAAGGAATCTTCGAGGTGCTCGCGACCAACGGCGACACGCATCTGGGCGGCGACGATATCGACCGCGCGCTCGTCGACTGGCTGCTCGCCGAGTTGCCCGACACGCTCAAGCTCGATCGCCACGTCTGGAACAGCGCGCGCATGGCCGCCGAGGACGCCAAGAAACGCCTTACCGACATTGCCGAGACGGACGTAGTCGTCGAACTCCCCGGCCACTCGATCCGCAAGCATCTGACGCGCGACGCGCTCGAAGAGATCGCCGCGCCGTTTCATCGCGCGCACGCTCAAGCGATGCGAACTGGCGGTCGCCGACGCGAAGCTCGACGCCCGGCGAAATCGATGCGGTCGTTCTGGTCGGCGGATCGACCCGGATGCCGCTCGTCCGCCGGCGCGTTGCCGAGATGTTCGACCGCGAACCGCTCTGCTCGATCAATCCCGACCAGGTGGTCGCTCTGGGGGCCGCTGTGCAGGCTTCCGTGCTGATGGGCACGCAGGGCGACATGCTGCTGCTCGACGTGGTTCCGCTGTCGCTCGGCATCGAAACGATGGGCGGCGTGATGGAACGTCTTATCCATCGCAATACCACAATCCCGACCAGCGTAACTGAAGGTTTCACCACGGCTGTGGATAATCAAACCCATGTTGATATCCATGTTTTGCAGGGAGAGCGGGAGCTTGCTAAGGATTGCCGTAGCTTGGCGCGCTTCAAGCTGGGCCCGATCGAGCCCCAGCCGGCGGGTGTCCCGCGGATCGAGGTCACTTTCCTCATCGATGCAAACGGGATACTAAATGTCAATGCGCGCGATGAGCGCACGGGCCGCGAGCATTCGGTCGACGTCAAGCCGAGCTATGGACTGACGGACGATGAAATCGAGCGAATGCTCGAAGAGGCCATCGATCTTGGGGAGCAGGATCTCGAAGAGCGCCTGCTGATTTCGGCGCGCAACGACGCCGATCAAATCCTGGGCGCACTTCGAAAGCAGCTCGGCGAATATGGCCGGCTGGTGGCGGCCGGCGAGCGCGTGCGCATGGATGAGGTGGTGGAGCGGTTGGAGGCGGCCCGAACGGGAACCGATCGCGAACTAATCGCAAAACTCGTCGAGGAACTGAACGAGGTAACCACTCCGTTCGCGGAGCGGATCATGGACGCGGCGATCAAGCTGGCGCTCGAAAAGAAATCAGTCGAGGAACTTTCCTAGCAGGCACAACTTGCAACGGAAGTCATGACAGGGACGTACATTGACGATGGGACTCAAGTGGGATCAGGCGGAAGAGATCGCGGAAGTGCTGGCGGAGAATCATCCGGGACTGGATCCGCTCGACGCGCGTTTCACGGACCTGCGCCAATGGGTCGATCGATCTCGACGAATTCGACGACAACCGCGAGGGTTCAACTGAGGCAAAGTTGGAAGCCATCCAGATGGCATGGCATGAAATATACAAGGAACAGAACGCGAGACGACTCTGAATAGGCGTAGACGCGTGGCTACGTCCAAAACTTACGGGGAGGTGGGGCGGTGGAAGCAAGCACGTAGCACGACACTGAAGGCGGAAAACGGAGAGAAGATGCAGGAAAAGGAAACACTGGACGAAAGATTGCCGGGGTTGTTTGAGCCCGACACCCTTTTGCCCATTCAATACTTCGAGGCGATGCGCCAGAAGCATCTGCTCGAAGGCGAAAAGCGGCTGATCCTGAGCGTGCTCGAGGACGCGATCGAATGCTTCATGAAGTGCATCGACGCGTCGACCAGCAAGGGTCAGCGGTTGTTCCGCGACGCCGACGAATGGATCGCGCACGAAGACAAGCGCTGGGTCTTCTCGTTCGACAACGTCTGCGACATGCTCGACATCAATCCCGAGTACATGCGGATGGGACTGCGCAAGTGGAAGGAAAAGCGGCTCGACGCGATCGCGCGCCGGCGCGCGCAGCTGGTGCTCGAGAGCCGAGCGCGCGGCGGCCGAGGCTGCGATGCAGCCCGCGGGCGCCGTCGCCGGCGGTGGCAGTCGCGGCCGCGCCAGCGGCCGCAATGCAGGCGTCCGCGACCAAGGTCGCGGGCAAAGCGGCGGCGCGCGTCAAGCGCCGCCCCGAGCGCGTGCGCATCGCCAAGCGCGCGTCCGCGAGCAAGCTGCGCAAAGCGCGCGCATAGCAGCCAGAACAGAAGCAGAGCCGGCGGCCGCGTATCGCGGCCGCCGGCTCTTTGCATTCGCGCCGGCGCGCGGGTCTTCGACCAGCGCGCCGCGCACCCTGCTCCGCCTTCAACCGCCGCCGCACCTCATTGCGTTTCCTCGATGCCGCTGCGGACCAAAATCGAATGCCCCGAGTGCGACGCCGACCTCGTCGTCAAGCGCGGCGGCGTATGCCCCAACTGCGGCGCGCGCATCAGCGAGCACGTCGCCCGCGTCCGCGCGCGCGAGAAGCGTATCGAGCAGGTCGTCGCAGTCGTCGCCACCGTCCTGGTCGTCGGCGTCGCCGTCGTCACCAGCGGCGCGACGCTGCTCGAAGGAATCGCGGCATACGCGATCGTCGGCGGCGTCATGTACTATCTCGCGCGCCGCACTTTCGTCTGAACGCGATTCGTCTAACATTCGTAACTTCAAACGGCTTGGCGCGTCCGGCGCTGATCCTGAACGCCTGTTTAGCTCCACGCCGCCAAAACCTGAATATACGTTAAGTCCTTCTCTCCGTTGACGTTTTTTGTTTGTTTATTTTCGAAATTCGTGCAACCAAACTCTGTGCGGTGCGTATTCAAGCTGTGAAGATATCAGGTTGCAGCAAGTTTCCGCAAAGCGGTCGATGGCATCCTTTAATGCTCTCTCAATCAGGTAGAGGTAACCGACAAATGAAATCCAAACGAAATCTGATGACGGCGCTGGTTGGTCTCGCGATGCTGGCGACGCCGATCACTGCCGCTGCGAAGGACCACAAATACTACCGGTCTTCGCACGTCGCGTCGGCAACGCACTATGCCGCGCCGGCGGTCGCAACCGGGCACGGCGCGAGAAACACCTGGCTTAGGCCGGCCAATTCCAGCGCCTGGCACGCGCGCGGAATGGGACGCCAACGCCTACCGCAACTACGGCTACAACTCCGGCTACGCGGCACCGGTATACGCGGCACCGGCATACAGCGCCGCTCCTTACGGCGGCGGCTATGCGACCGGTAACGGATGTGGCGCAGCGCAGCGCGTGATGAACACCTACTATCGCGACCGCAACACCGGGCATCCCGCGGCAGCCTATGACCTGCTCCGTCAGAATCAGTGGGCGACCCGCAGTGGATGCGCAACTGGAGCGTCGGTTGGAAGTGGATTCCTCGGCGGACTCGGCTCGCTCGGCGGATACGGTGGCGGATACCGCGGAGCGCCTGCGTACAACAGCGGCTACAACGGTGGCGGATACGGCCAATCTTACGGCGGCGGTTCGATGCTGACGCCGCTGATTCAGCAATTCGTTCGGTAACTGCGAATCCCTCTCGCAGTCCCGACGACCAAGCGCGCCCCGTCCCCTCCCGGCGGGGCGCGTTCTTTTTATACTGCCGCCAGCCGCTCGATCGCCTTCAGCACTTTCGCCCGCCGCTCTTCCGGCGATCCGCGCGAACGACGAAAACTGCAGCGCCGTAGTCGTGATGCCCGCCTTCGCATAATCGTCGAGCCGCCGCCGGCATTTCTCGGCCGAGCCGAACACGAAAATCTTCTCGACCATCTCGTCGGGAATCGTCTCGAGCGCCTTCTTGCGATCGCCCGCATTCCACGCAGTCGATCGCTATCGTCGCTTCCTTCTCGTAGCCGATCTCGCGGAAGAACTTGTTGTACTGCGGCACCGTCACATATGCGGTCAGCGATCGGCGGAAAATCGTGCGCGCGACACTCTTCGTCCTCGTCGACTGCGCAGATAATTCTGCACACGACGTCGAGGCTCGCCGGATCCTTGCCCGCCGCGCGCATCCCGTCGCGCGTGTTGTCGAGCATCGGCGCGACCGTTTCGGGCGTGATGAAGTTGACGATCACACCGTCGCCAATCTCGCCCGCTATTCGCAGCATCTTGGCGCCTTGCGCGCCGATATAAATTTTCGGCGGATGCGTTATCGCCGCGTCGAGCCGGAAGCCGTTTATCTTGACCTTCGCGCCCGCCATCGTGACTTTCTCGCCGCGGAAAATCGCGCGCAGCGCCTCGACCGTCTCGCGCATCTGCGTCACCGGCTTTTGAAACGGCACGCCCATCCATTGCTCGACAATATTCGGCGTCGAAATTCCCAGCCCGAGGATGAAACGCCCGCCCGCCAGCTCGTTGGTCGTGACTGCGGACATCGCAATCAATGGCGCAGGCCGCGTGAACACCGGGATGATCGCGCAGCCGAAGCGCATCTTCTCGGTGAGCATCGCGGCCGCGGCGATCGGCGCAAACGCGTCGGTCGAGAACGATTCGTACGACCACGCGTCGGTGTAGCCGCATCGATCGGCCGTGCGCACCAGCTCGGGAAAATGGACGCCGTTGAACGGATCGAAAGGGATTGTGATTCCAAGTCGCATTTTTGGTTCCTCAGATCGGCGAATTAGCGCAGCGCGCGCGACGCTTAGCCTACCCGCAGGTTCAGCACTTCCGCCAGATGCATCGGCGTGCGCGACGGGCAGAAATGGCGAATCTGCGAGCGGCAGGAGAACCCGTCGGCGACGATGATCGCGTCGGGCGGCGCGTTGTCGATCGCCGGAATCAACACCCGCGCGCCGATCGCGTTCGACACCTCGAAATGCTCGCGGTCGTAGCCGAACGCGCCCGCCATCCCGCAGCATCCCGCGTCGAGCACCTCGAGCTTTGCGCCCGCCGCGCGCGACAGCAGTGCGATCTCGCCGCCGATTCCGGCGAGCGCCTTCTGATGACAATGCCCCTGCACCAGCGTGCGCCGGCGAGTCTCGGGCGGCGCGAAGTCCGGCGCTTCGCGCGCGAGGAACTCGTCGAGCAGAAACGAATTTGACGCGAGCGCTGCGGCGCGCGGATCGTCGGGAAACAACGACGGCAATTCGTCGCGAAACGTCAGGATGCAGCTCGGCTCCAGCCCGACGATCGGAATGCCGACGGCGGCGAACGGATCGAGCACTTCCATCACGTCGCGCAGCCGCGCCTTCGCGCGCTCGAGCATCCCCTGATCGTAGAGCGGGCGGCCGCAGCACAACTGGTCGCGCGGAACGATCACGCGAAATCCCGCGCGCTCCAGCACTTCGACCGCGGCGATCGCGACCTGCGGCTCGAAGAAGTTGTTGAAGGTGTCGGGAAACAGCACGACTTCGCGCATGCTCGCTCTGGGAGCCGTCCTGCGCTCGAACCACGAGCGGAAAGTCCGCCGCGCAAAGCGCGGCAATTCGCGGTCGGGATGAATCGCGAGCGCTTTTTTCGCGACGCCGCACCAAGATCGGCGCGTGCGACAGCGCGTTGGCGAGCGACGGCGCGTACGACGCGAGCCGCGCGACTTCGTTCAGTCTGCCGAAGAACGCCGACGACAGCGGACGCCGATGGCGCCGATAGTAGTTCGAGAAAAATTCCGCGCGGTACGCCGCCATATCGACCGACGACGGACACTCGCTCTTGCATCCCTTGCACGACAGGCACAAGTCGAGCGCGTCTTTCAGCGCCGGATCGGCGAAACCCTCGGGTAGCAGGTCGGTGGTCAGCGCCTCGAACAGGATTCGCGCGCGCCCGCGCGTCGAATGGATTTCCTCGCGCGTCGCCATGTACGACGGGCACATCGTGCCGGCGTCGGTCTTGCGGCATTTGCCGATTCCGACGCACTTGAGCGCGGCGCCCGCGAGCCCGCCTTCGGCGGTGAAGTCGAAATGCGTCGCGACTTCGCGCGGCCGGTAGTTCGCGCCCAGCTTCAGATGCGAGTCGAGCGGATGCGGCGTCGACGATCACGCCCGGATTCATCATCGAATCCGGGATCGAAAATTCGCTTGAACTCGCGGAACGCGTCGATCAGGTCGGGCCGGAACATCATCGGCAGCAACTCGGAGCGCGCAAGCCCGTCGCCATGCTCGCCCGAGAGCGAGCCGCCGAGACTCGCGACCAGGTCGCCGATCTCGACCATCGCGGCGCGAAACGTCGCGATTCCCGGCGCGCTGATCAGATCGAAATTGACGCGCGCATGAACGCATCCTTCGCCGAAGTGTCCGTAGTAAGTCGCCGACCTTGAGATTGTGGCTGCCGAGCATGTCGCTCGAAGCCGCGCAGAAACGCGCCGAGATTCGCCGGCGGCACCGCGGCATCCTCGGCGCCGGGCCAGGTGCGCGGACGGCCCGGGATGAACGCGCTCGAGCCGAGTCCCGACTCGCGAATCTGCCAGACCGCGGCCTGCTCGCGCGCGTCGGCGAGATACGCGGCGCCGGTGCATTCGCGGAGCGCCGCGCCTGCGCGATCAGCCGCTCGGCACGCTCGCGCGCTTCGTCGTCGCGACTCGCCGCCGAGCTCGACCATCAGAAACGCGCGCCCGTCGGGCAGAAACCGCACGCCGCGGCATCCCTTGATACGCGCGAAATCCGGCAGATTATGGTCGAAGCCCTCGAGCGCCTCCGGGACGATGCTCCAAAATCCACGGCGTCTGATCGGCGGCGAGAAACACGTCGTCGAATCCGAGCACCACCAGCGCAACTTCGTTCGGGCGCGGCACAGCTCGAATTGT
>CAVRJV010000002.1:0-236365 GCA_963721485.1 uncultured delta proteobacterium
TGGATATTGCGCGCCAGCATCTCTCGACGACGCGCCGATAGAAATCGATGCCCTTCTGATTCACGGCGCCCTTGCCGTCAGGCATGATCCGCGGCCACGAGAGCGAAATCCGCGCCGCGTTATGCCCCAGCTCGGCCATCATCGCGATATCGTCGGCATACCGATGGTAAAAATCGCACGCGACGTCCCCGGTATCGCCCTTCTTAATCTTACCGGCCGTATGCGAAACCGATCCCAAATCGACTCGCCTTTCCCGTCTTCGTTCCACCCGCCCTCGATCTGGTAGGACGCGCTGGCAGTCCCCCACAAAAATCCTTTAGGAAATGAAATAGGCATAAGCCGCTTTGTTATCACAGCAATACCAGCTTGGCGACCCCGCTCTATTCATCTCGGGATGAGTGGGGCAGGCCGCGTTGCCTGCCGCCCCGGAAACTGTCTCCGCGCACCCCTGAATCCGGCCGCGCTCTGAATGAAACGACGACGAGAGACCGCGGAGCAGAACCTTGAGTCATGAATGACGCCGGGAAGTTGGGACCTGCGGGCGCGAGATGTATGCTGCCGGTTCGTTATGGCACAGCTTGCTGCTTGGGACAGCTTTTATGTGATCGTTCGATCGGCGGCGGGGGCGCTGATTGGGTTGCAGTTCGTCGTGATGACGCTGCTTGCCGCGAGGCCTGGAGTGCGCGCGGCCGAGGCCGGGGCGGCGTTTGCCACGCCGACGATCATTCATCTCAGCACCGTGTTGCTTTTGGCGGCGCTGATGCGGGTTCCATGGCAGTCGATATCTGCCGCCGCCGAATCCTGGGGCCTTGTCGGGCTGTGCGGGGTGGCTTATGCGATCGTCGTGGTTCGGCGGATGCGGCGGCAGACCGCATACCAGCCCGAGTTCGAGGACTGGCTATTTCATGCGATGCTGCCGCTGGCGGCGTACGCGATCCTCGCGCTGGCGGCATTCGCGGCGCCGCTCCACACGCGCGAGGCGCTGTTCGGCGTCGGCGCCGCGGCGCTGATGTTGCTCTTTATCGGTATCCACAATGCGTGGGACAGCACGTCCTACCACGTGTTCTCCAGTCGAGATACAAAAGAATGAGCGAAGCTGATCGCAATTGGGCCAATGGAACTGCGATGGCGGGCACGGCGGCCCGCCCCACTGACAATTACTCGCCCTTTGCTTCGAGCCAGCGCTCGGCGTCGATCGCCGCCATGCATCCGGTGCCCGCGGCGGTGACCGCCTGGCGATAGACCCTGTCGGCGACGTCGCCGGCCGCGAATACGCCGTCGATATTGGTGTAAGTCGATCCGGGCTACGAACTTTCAGGTAGCCGACTTCGTCCATCTCGAGCTGGCCCTTAAACAGCGCGGTGTTGGGCTGATGGCCGATCGCGACGAACACGGCGTCGGTCTTCAAGTCGCTGATCGTGCCGGTCTTGAGGTTCTTCAGCCTGACGCGCGCTCACGCCAGGCTTTCTGCTCGCCGATAGATTTCCTCGATCACCGAATCCCAGATGAAGGCGATCTTCGGATTCTTGCGCGCGCGGTCCTGCATGATCTTGGATGCGCGCAAGGTGTCGCGCCGATGCACGACCGTCACCTTGGTGCAGAAGCGGGTCAGGAAGGTCGCCTCTTCCATCGCGGTGTCGCCGCCGCCCACCACCATCGCCTCCTTGTTCTTGAAAAACGCGCCGTCGCAGGTGGCGCACGCGCTCACGCCATAGCCCATCAGCCGCTTTTCCGATTCGATCCCGAGCAGCTTGGCCGACGCGCCGGTGGCGATGATCAGCGCTTCGGCCTTGATGATCTTGTTGTCGCGACCAGCTCGAACGGCCGCTTGCCGAAGCGCACCTCGGTCACTTCGCCGGTCACGAACCGCGTGCCGAAGCGCGTCGCCTGGCGCCGGAACACGTCCATCATTTCGGGACCCTGGATGCCGTGCTCGAAGCCGGGATAGTTCTCGACCTCGGTGGTGATGGTGAGCTGGCCGCCGGGCTCGTGCCCTTCGATCAGCAGCGGACTAAGATTGGCGCGCGCCGTGTAGAGCGCGGCGGTGAGGCCGGCGGGACCGGAGCCGAGAATTACGACTTTGTTGATTTCGTCTGCCATATAAACCGTGTGCGAAATGGTTTGAGATTTTTGGTTAATCGAGAATCAAGAGTTTATTGTATAGTTGAAAACTAGCAGAAATTGAGCGCGCGCAGCACGCGAACTCAGGAGACCGGAACCGGCTTCGCGTGGCGCGAAGCTGTCCGAGGCCCATTCCTCCCGTCGCTAACGCTCCCGTCGTCAGGGTGACAAACGGTGGCACGTCGCTCATCATGCTAGAGCATTTGCTCGATGGCGGGCAAGAAACCAAAGACATCGCGGGGCGGCGTTGCCTCGCAACTGACGCATCTGGATGCGCGCGGGCGGATGCGGATGGTCGATGTCGGCGAGAAGCCGATGACGCGGCGCGAGGCGATCGCGCGCGGCGAAGTCCGGATGGCGCCGGCGACGCTCGACGCGATCGTCGGCGGGAAACTCAAGAAGGGCGAGGCGCTTGCGGCGGCGCGCATGGCGGGAATCATGGCGGCGAAACGCACTCATGAGATGATTCCGCTCTGCCATCAGATTCCGCTCGAAGTGGTCGAAGTCGATTTCGGTCCCGATACCGCCAACTCGACGCTCCAAATCCAGGCGCGTGCAGTGACCGACGCGCGCACCGGCGTCGAGATGGAAGCGCTGGTGGCGGTGAGTGTGGCGGCGCTGACGATTTACGACATGGCCAAGGCGATCGATCGCGCGATGGTAATCGGCGCGATACGGCTGGTCGCAAAGCGCGGCGGGCATACCGGTGACTTCGTCCGCGACGGCGAACCAGAATGGCCGGTACGCTGAGCGGACCGCTCGCGCGCGCGATTCTCAAGCGCGGCAGGGAAGGACCGGTGCGCGGCGGGAATCCGTGGATATTCTCGCAAGCTATCGATCGCATTGATCCGCCCTCACCTGAAGCCGGTGCGCTTGTCTCGGTGCATGACGCGGCGGGTGCGCTGATCGGGATGGGTTACTGCAATCCGGCGACGACGATCGCAATCCGGATGCTTGAGTGGGATGAGACTCCTGCGATCGAAGAACTGATCGCGCGTCGTTTGAAGGGCGCGCTCGATCTGCGCCGGCGGTTCATCCGCGACGACACGAATGCTTATCGGCTCGTCAACGGCGACGGCGACGGACTGTCGGGCGTGGTGGTGGATCGATTCGGCGATGTGCTCGTCGTGCAAATCCTCACGGCGGGCGCCGACCGGATGCGGGAGACGATTGTCGCGGCGCTGAACGATTTGCTGCATCCGCGCTCGATCATCGAACGCAGCCATGGCGCGGTGAGGAAGCAGGAGGGGCTCGAGGATCATATCGCGGTGCTAGCGGGCGAGCCGGTGACGGAGACGATCGCGAACGAGAACGGGATCAAGCTGAAGATCGATTTCGAGCACGGCCAGAAGACTGGATACTTTCTCGACCAGCGCGACAACCGCGCGACAGCCGGCAGGATCGCGCGCGGGGCGCGGGTGCTCGACGCGTTCTGCTACCAGGGCGGATTCTCGCTCGCGGCGATCGCGGGCGGCGCCAACAAGGTGATCGCGGTTGAAACGTCGGCGCGGGCGATTGAAATGGCGCGGGACAATCTCGAGCTGAACGGGCATCCTGTGAGCGCCGTCGAATTTATTCACGGCGAGGCCGGCAAGTTCATGGCCGAGACACGGAATCGCTTCGATGTGATCGTGCTCGATCCGCCGCCGCTGGCGCGCAGCCGTGGCGACGCCGAGCGCGCCGGGCGTCTTTACGTCGAGCTCAACACGGTTGCGATCCGGGCGCTGGCGAAGGGCGGGCGTCTGATGACGTTTTCATGCTCGACGCACTTCCGCGCGGACGATTTCGTGCGCGCCGTGCGCTTTGCCGCGTCCAACGCGGGCCGGACTCTGCAGCTGGTGACGCATCTCGGGCCCGGCCCCGACCATCCGACGCTGCTCGGCCACGGCGAAGGCGAGTACCTGACGGGAATGCTGCTCGCGGACCTGTAGTTGTCGAAGATCGCGCGTTATCCGGCGGCGCGGGGGCGGGAGAGAGCGCTTCGCGATCCTTCTATCGCCTGCTTGCGCAAGCCGAAATACAGGGCGATCGCGCGATCCGCTTCGAACAGACGATAGGAGGATATGTCCTCGGGGTGATTGCGCTGCTGGCTCGCGAGCATTCGCATGTCCTGATGGGTGAACACGAGCTCGAGGTCGAACTTTGCGGCCAGCCGCATGAGGACCGCGCCGCCCAGCCATCGCGGGAGATAGTTCTGCCCGTAGCGCGCCCACAGCCACGTATTGTCGCGATCGATCGGCGTCGCGCTTGCAACGAACTGTATTCCTCGCGCGACCTCGATCGTCGCAAGGGTGGGTAGCCGAAGGGCGTAAGTGAAGTTGTAGGTGGGACGAATCCATCCCTGCCGCTCGTGATGGAGGGAGACTTTCATTCGAATGACAGATCCGTCGAGGCGCGCCTCTTGAACTTCGACGCGAGTGCCCACACCGGGGATCGTCGCGCGATGGACGAACGGCACGTGATGCATGTCGCCGAGGTTCTCCATCACGCGCAGGTACGAGACCGGATAATCGCGCTGCACGAAGCTGGTGCGCGGACCCGGATCCGGTGCTTCGGGGAACCACGGGATTTCGGCGGCCGGTTCGGAATCGCCGTACCAGTACCAGATGAGACCGTGCGCCTCGCGGATCGGCAATGTCGGCAAATCGAAACCGCTTGGCACCGGCTGGCTCTCGCCGTTGGCGGGAATCATCACGCATCGGCCAGCGGCGTCGAAGCGCAGACCGTGGAACGGGCATACGAGGCAGCCGTCGCGGACCCATCCGAGGCTCAGTTGCGCCGCGCGATGAGGGCAGCGGTCGGTCATGCATAGCGCGGCGCCGGTACTGTCGCGCCACAAGACCATCCGCTCACCGAGGCGGGTGACGCCAACGGGCCGGCGCGCTTTCAATTTCGAGCTGTCGAAGATTGGGTACCATTGATTGGGAATGAAGTCGTTGGGAGCCATTCGTTACTCCTTTGAAATCGCCACGGAGCGTGGAAGCAAACCACGCAGGGCAATCGCAGTGCCGCGACGAATTTCGTTGCGCACCATCGCGGCGCTGACGTCGTCGTTCATCAGGTAGGCGGTCATCCAGGTGAAGCAGACGCCGTAGAGGACCGTCGCGGCGGGGAGCGGTTCCAGGTCAGATGCGAGAACGCCGTCGGATCGATATCGATCGAGCAGGGACGCCAGCTGCGTCACGAGTTGTGTGTCTGCTTCGAACAGACGCCGTCCTGTGATCGACGGATCCGCGATCGCTGCGCCGAACAATTCTCGCCACAGGCGGCGGTCGTCGCGCGTGAAATCCGTGAGAAAAATTTCGGTGAATGCGGACAGACCGGCGAGCGGGTCGCGCGGCGGGTCGTTGAGGATCTTCCGGCCGCGCGCGAGCAGCGACTCAGTTTCGCGCCTGACGATTGAGAGCAGCAATGCGGACTTGGACGGAAAGTAATTGTAGATTGTGCCGACCGCCAGACCCGCGCGCGCTGCAACGTCTTCCATCGCGACCGCGGCGTAGCCCTTGGTGGCGAACAATCTGCCGGCGGCCTGGACGATCCGGCGTTCGCGCGTCTGCTTCTGCCGGGATCGGCGCCCGAGCGGCCGCGTCTTCAAAGATGAATCCATTCATTATTTATACCGCGGGCGCGGCCACGCCGCAAGTAAACTTGAACTGGTTCATGTTTCGAGCACGATCAGGAAATGGACAGAAGTACCAAAACCCCGAAGCACAGGATCAGTAATACGACGCCGAAGCCGACGCCGATCCTCGCCCATTCGCGGCTGCCGATCCTGAGTCGGCTCGCCGCGACCACGTTCGGTATGTTGCCGGTGATCAACATTCCTCCGCTGATGAGCAAACCGAGCAAGGCCGCGCGCTGCTGGCTGACGCTCATCGATGGCGATATCTCGATGACCGCCAACGTCGAGTTGTTGACGACCGCCGAGAGACTGTTGATCCAGAACAGCAAAATTTCCGGGACGCGATGAACATACGCGTTGACCACCGGCCGCAAGCCGTCTGAGAGCGCTACGAGCCCGGCAATAAAGACGTACACCCTGCCGGGACGAGCCAGCAGCACGGTGTTCCATGAATCCTCGACCCGGATTTCGGTGAGCGGCTGACCGGGATCGAATGGCAAAAACAATATGGGAACGGCGGCCAGCACGATGCCGACGGCGACGAACGGGCCGAGCAGACTGGTCAGATACCAGAAGTCCGCGTGCAACGAGCGGAGTACTACCGCAATTCCGGGCAGTCCCAAGGGCGTCAGGCCGGCGCCGATGCCGATTGCGAAACATGCGAACACAGTCGCTGGGACTTCGGCCGCTCGATCGCAGCGCAGCAGTGCGATCGCTTCAACGAAGACCAGAGCAGATACGACTGGAGTTATAACTGGCGCGAGCGCCCCGAGGATGACTGCGAGGAAGAAGCACAGGGTTCGCGGCCCAATCAGCTCGACCAGCGTGGCAAATAGCTCATCGAGATATGCTTTCGAGAGGCGAAAGGCGGCGCCGAAGACCATCACGGCGGCGGTGAATGACAGCGGCTCTACTACGGCGCTGCGCACCAGCTCCGCGTTGAATTGGCCCATGACGGCGGCGGTCAATATTCCGATCAGCAGGAAAAAGAATTCTACGTTTCGTTCGATCGGTTTGCTCAGGACGGGTCCGAGCAGAACCGCGACGATGACAAGCGTCGCAAGAGCAAGTGTCGCCATGTTGGGACACTATTATCCGGAATTTGAATCCTAAGGCAGGGACGTGGCTTGATTTTTCGCGGATAAAATACGGCTTGCTAAGCTCGCGGGTTTGCTTGAGTATAGAGCAAATTTTTCGATGGGATCGGCCGAATGGAGCGAAAACTCCGCGCATACAGCTTAATCAAGACGCTCTTTGTTCTGATCGCGCTCGCGACCGCCGGGTGTCATCGCGAGGTTGCGGTGCCGCCGCTGCCGCTGCGCAATATCACGCTCAGCGACAAATTTTTCGACGTGTGGCCGACCAGCCCGACGCGCGCGTTTATCGTCGGCGATCGCGGCAAGGTGCTGCTGACTGAAGACGGCGGCCGGCACTTCACAGCGAATCGACATCGGCACCCAGCTCGGCGTGTTCGGAATCCAGATGACCGACGATCAGAACGGCTACCTGTGCGGGCAGGACGGCCTCATGATGCGCACGCGCGACGGCGGCAAGACGTGGAAGCGGCTCAACTCGCGCACGCATCTGTTTATTTTCGGGCTGTCGTTTCCCGACACCAACCACGGCTTCTTTGTCGGCGACCGTGCGCTGGTGTTGAGCACGACCAACGGCGGCGAGAGTTTCATCAAGCGCCAGTTGCAGAGGATCTTTCCGCCGGACATGGCCGACTATGCGCTGCCGTACGAGGAGCCGGTGCTCTACAGCGCGAGTTTCGTCGACGTCGATCATGGATGGGTGGTCGGCGAGCTGGGGCGAATCTGGGCGACCGACAATGGCGGCAAGACGTGGAGCGAGCAGCAGCAATCACTGGTGCGCGCAATGGAAACGTCCGCCGGGAACCAATGACGATCCGCGCTTCCTGGATTTTCTGCTGCCGACTTTTTTCAGCGTGTCGTTTCGCGATCAAAAGCATGGCGCGGCGTGCGGACTCGAGGGCTGGGTGATTCAGACCGACGACGGCGGCAAGACCTGGCGCTTTGCGCATCAGGCGGACAAGCCGGGTGCGCCGCCCGACACGCTGGTCCCGGGCGCGACGCAGATTCCGGCGCGCGATCCGCTGTTCTCGGTCGATCTGTTCGGCGGCGACCAGGGGATGACCACCGGACTGACGGGCACCGTGCTGCGGCTGCAGCCCGACGGCGCGTGGGCGCACGATCCGTCGGTGCCCGCGGTGCCGTTCCCGCTCAGCCAGGTGCGGTTCTTCGACGCGCAGCACGGATGGATCGTCGGCTACGGCACCATCCTTTACACCGAGGACGGCGGCAAGACGTGGCGCTTCTGTCAGGGTTGAGCGCGAACGCGCGAGCAAGGGGACTTCGGAGAACGCAATGACCTGGTACCGATTTGGCGAATGGATTCTGCGCCGGCGCTTCCTGGTGCTGGCCGTCGTCGGCGCGCTGACCGCGTTCTTCGGCTACTTCGCGGCGCAGACCCAGCTGGTCACGAGCTTCGGCGATCTGCTGCCGCAGAACCATCCGTTCATCCAGATCGCGCACAAGTACGATCAGTATTTCGGCAGCGTCAACAACGTCACGATCATGATCGAGGCGCGAGAAGGGACGATCTACCACGCCAAGATCATCAAGAAGATCGTCAACATGACGAACAACATGGATCTCGTTTACGGGATCCAGCACGGATCGGTGCGATCGATCGCGACCGCCAGCTATTTCCGTCCGCTGGCCGGCGGCGTCATTCTGAACACGCCGATCTTGCCCAACGGCGAGATTCCCAAGACGGCCGAGGATCTGGCGGAGCTGCGAGAGCAACGTCCACAAAAATCCCGGCGTGGTCTTCGGCCAGTTCGTCTCGCTCGACGACAAGGCCGCGGTGATCGACCGGCAGCTTCCTCGAATCGCGTCTCGACTACACGCGCATCTTCGACGAGATTCGGCAAGATCGTCGTCAAGCCCGAGCGCGACGCGACGGTGCACATCTACTATCGGCGGTCAGCCGATTCTCTACGGCTGGGTGTATCACTACACGCCGGAGATTTCTCTGGATCTTTGTCGCCACGGTGCTCGCGGTCTGGATCCTGCTCTATCTATATTTCCACGACTGGCGCGGCGCGCTGCGGCCGACTATCTCGGGCGTCATCTGCGCCATCTGGGGTCTCGGTTTCATCCGGCTGCTCGGCTTACGGACTCGATCCGCTGGTGCTCGTCATCCCGTTCCTGATAACCGCGCGCGCCGTCAGCCATTCGGTGCAGATGCACGATCGGTACTACGAGGAGTTCTACCGCCTGCGCGACAAGGAAAAAGCGATCCTGTCGTCGTTCGCGGAACTGTTCGTGCCGTCGCTGTCGGGAATCCTGGCCGACGCGTTCGGGGTG
This sequence comes from uncultured delta proteobacterium, assembly GCA_963721485.1. GTDB lineage: Bacteria > Desulfobacterota > Binatia > Binatales > Binataceae > Binatus. The sequence continues at coordinate 9,136 of CAVRJV010000002.1, forward strand.
CTCGTCATCCTGCTGGTGCCGGTGCTGTTCCTGCAGAAGCTCGCGATCACGGCGAGCTTCTGGATCGCCGCGATCATCGTCAGCGAGCTGCTACTCAATCCGATCGTCTACTACTACCTCGACCCGCCGCACATCGACGTGATCGAGAAGCGCGAGCACGGCTTCTTCAAGCGGATGCTCGATGTCGATCGCCAGGCCGATGCTGGAGCGACCGGGCCGCATCGTCGACCTTCATCGCCACCGCCGCGGTGATCGCGCTGTGCGCGTTTTTCTGGACCGGCCTGAAGGTCGGAGACCCGTCGTCTGAATCGCCGATCCTGTGGCCCAACTCGCCGTACAACGAGTCGATGGCGACGATCCAGGAGCGAGTTCGGCGCGATCGAGCAGTTCGTCGTCGTCGCGGAGCTCGCCAAGCGCGACTCGCTCAACGATCCCAAGCTGTACCACGTCATGGACGAGTACGAGCGCTACATGGAGCGCGATCCGGCGGTCGGGCGCACATTTTCGGTCGCCGATTTGCTGTCGAACGGCGGCTCCGCGCTGCAGAGAATTCCAGCCCAAGTGGAACGTGCTGCCGACCACGCGCGCGCGGCACCGGACAATTGCTCGGCGGATTGCTGGCGGGAGCGTCGCCGCTGTCGACCGCGTACATCATCACGCCGCGGCGCGACGCGACCCAGATGACGGTGTATACCAAGGATCGCGAGGGTGAAAACGTCCAGCGCGTCGTGCTGCGCACGCAGCGCTTCTTCGCCGAGCCCGCAGCATCAGGTGCCGGGCGTCACGTTTTCTCTCGCCGCCGGAATCATCGGCGAGCTCGCCGCCGCCAACCAGGAAATCATCGACAACGATCTGCTGCTCAACGTGCTCGCGTTCGCGACTATCTACATAATAATACTGATTACCTATCGATCGTTCATGGCCGGACTCTATTTGCTATTCCCGCTGGCGCTGGCCAATGCCGCGATCAATGCCTACATGGGCGCGCACGATATAGGTATCAACATCAATACTCTGCCAGTAGTCACTGTCGGCGTCGGATTCGGTATTGACTATTCGATTTACATAGTCAGTCGGATTATCGAAGAACTGGCGGCCGGCCACGATCTCAAGGACAGCACCTACACCGCGCTGATCACCTCGGGCAAAGCCGTCGCCTTCACCGCGCTGACGCTCGTCGCGTCGGTGCTGTTCTGGTACTGGTCGAGCATCCGCTTCGACGCCGAGATGGGCCTGCTGCTGGCGGTCTGGATGTTCGTCTCGATGCTGGGTGCGATGACCATTCTGCCGGTGCTGATCGTGACTTTCGATCCCGCCTTCATCCGCCGCGAGAAGGAACGCGTGGTCGCATCGAGGCGCTCGAACTCGAGGGCCGCACGGTGGCCGCATCTTCCTAATCACCGAGCCGCGTGGATAATCTGTTCCGGTGCCCGCGATGAAACTCGAGCGGCTGGATCATTTCGGTATCGAGGTGGCGGACCTCGCGCGCGCGGAGCGCTTCTACACCGAGCGTCCTCGGCCTTGCAGGTCGTCAATCGCTTCGGCGACCAGGTGCTGCTCGATTGCGGCGGCCAGAACCTGGCGCTGTTCGAGGTGCCGCGGCCGCCGCTCGACGACGCCGCGCGCCAATCGATCATCGGCGCATCCGCTCGGCCGCGGTCATCATGCGTTCAAGGTGAAGGCGCGGCGATTTTGCCGGCGCGCGCGAGCGCCTGGCGGCCGCCGGCGTCGAGAGCGCCGCGCCGATCGATTGGGGCGACCACGATTGCATCTACTTTCTCGATCCCGACGGCAACCTGCTCGAGATGGTGAGTTACCGCTGAATGCCGAGCTGAAATCTCGCGCGCGCATGGTTCGATCGTCGATGAACTCGGGCCCGATGATCCGCGCGGAAGATCTCCGCAAGCGCTACGGCGATCGCGTCGCGCTCGACGGCGTGTCGTTTTCCGTCAATGCCGGCGAAATCGTCGGTCTGCTCGGACCCAACGGCGCCGGCAAGACCACCACGCTCTCGATTTTGTCGGGCGTGATCGATCGCCGACTCCGGGCCGCGCCTCGATCGCGTACTCACGATCTCGCGACCGAGCCGCGCGTGGCGCGCAGAAGTCTCGGCCTGGTGCCGCAATCGCTCGCGCTGTATCCGACGCTGACCGCGCTCGAGAATCTGATGTTCTGGGGACGAATCCAGGGGATGGCTTCGCGCGACGCGCTCAAGCGCGCGCGCGAGTTGCTCGAGGAAGTCGGCCTCGACGATCGCGCCGACGACGAGGTGGAGGAATTTTCCGGCGGCATGATGCGCCGGCTGAACATCGCGTGCGGCATGATCCATTCGCCGGCGGCGATCATGCTCGACGAGCCGACCGTCGGCGTCGATCCGCAATCGCGCGGACGGATTTTCGCGGTGGTCGAGCGGGCCGCGCAAGCCGGCGGCGCGATCCTCTACAGCACGCACTACATGGAAGAAGCGGAACGGCTGTGCAATCGAATCGTGCTGATCGATCACGGGAAAATAGTTGCGCAGGGCACCGACCGCGAACTGATCGCATTGGCGGGAACGGAGCCGCGAATCGAAATCATCGACAAAAAAAGAGCTCGCGCCCGGATGGTCCAACGGAATCGCCGGCGTCACCGAACTGCCGTGGGAGGTGCTCGACGGGTTTGCTGCGGCCGCCACGTTGCACAGCCTCGAGCAGGTGCCCGACGTGATTCGCCGCGCCGGCGAAGCTGGCGACGAGGTCATCGAATTCCACGTCCATCGCCCCAATCTGCAGGACGCGTTTCTCAAACTCACCGGCCACGCGCTGCGCGAGCGCTACGCAACCTGATGATCTTTCCGAGGCGATGATGCTGCTCGCGGTGTGGCTGACGATCGGCAAGGAATTCCTGCTCATCCGGCGCGATCGCGTCGGCTTGTTCATGCTGTTGGTCGCGCCGATCGCGGTCATCGCCGCGGCCGGATTCTCGTTGGCGAAAATTTACGGCGGTCGCACCGCTCCGCGCGGCGAATATTCGGTGGCCGTGCTCGACGAAGACCACGGCGCAATCGCGCGCGCGATCCTCGACGCGCTTGCGCCGTCAAGCCCGACCTGTCGATCATTCATTCGTCCAGCCGCCTCGACGCCGAGCAGACCGTCCGCGAGCGCAAATTGGCGGTGGTTGGAATAGTCATTCCGCCGGGCACGACCGACGCGATCGAGCACGGCCGCAGCGCGCGGCTGATTCTCTACACCGATCCGGTCAAGTATCTGCAGACCATAAAGATCGAGTTGGCGCTTTCGGAGTTGTGCCGGAAAATCAGCGCCGGCGCTTCCGACGAGGCGCGCGGTCAGACCGCCGAACGCACGCGCAAGTTCACCGACCAGCTCGCCCAGGCGCGCGACGCCGCCGCGCAAGCCCGCGCCGAGGCCGCGCGCCTTGCCACGCAGGCCGATGCGGCGCGTGCGGCGGTCGCGCCGCGAGATTCGAGCGCACATGGAAACTGCACTGGCCAACGCGCGCGACCAAACCAAACTTGCGCTCGACACCGAGCTGGATCGCATCCAGCGCAAGCTCGACGCCGACACCGCCGCGCGGCAATCGAAACTCGACGAACTCAAGGATTATCTGCACCGCCTCGACATCGCGCACGGCCAGTTCGAAAACTGGTTCGGTCAACTGAAGGAGATCGCCGGCAGCCATGCCGCGGACATTCCGCCGCCGCCGGCCTTTCCGACTCTGCCGGCCGATCTGGATCTCGGTGGGATCAATCTCGCGCCGGTCGCCGAGATGAGAGACGCGCGCAGCAAGCTCGATAACGCACTCACCGTTCCGAAGATCGATCTCAATCTGCCCGCGTTGCCGCCCGCGCCGAAAATTCCGCTCGTCAATATTCCCGAGATGCCCGTGATCGATCCGAACCTCGCGATTCCCGGCACGCTCGGCCTCACCGAGGTCGACCTGACCGGCAAGGAAATCGGCGAGTTCGCGGGCTTCAACGCGTTCGATTTGCAGGTGCCGGGGTTCGCCGTCACATTTCTTTTGATCGGAATGTTGATGGGCGTGTCGTTGGCGCTGATCGACGAGCATGATTGGGGCACGCTCGAACGCCTGCGTTCGGCGTCGGCGCCGCTGTGGGCCACGCTCACCGGCAAGTTGCTCGCGCGGTTCGTCGTCGGCTTCGTCCAGATGGTGGTGCTGTTCGCCGCCGGATACGTGCTGTTCGGAATCTCACTGGGCCGCACGCCGGCCGCGCTGATGCATGCCCGCCGCGGCGATCGCATTCGCGGGCGCGGCCTTCGGCTTGATCGTCGCCGGAGTCGGGCGCACGCGCGACGCCGTTCTGCCGGTGGGCGCAATCGTGATCATGACGATGGCGGCGATCGGCGGATGCTGGTGGCCGATCGATTTCGAGCCGGCCTGGATGCAGCAGTTCGCGCTCGCACTGCCGACCACGTGGGCGATGCGCGCATTCAACGATTTGATGATTCGCAACCTGGCGGCGTCGAGCGCGATGGTCCCGGCCGCCGTCAATTTCGGCTTCGGGATAATCTACACTGTGATCGGCGTTGCGATCGCGCGCCGCCGCTTCGGCTGATCGCACGAACGGGGAGTAGCGGCAATTGAAAAAATCCGCAAATGAATTTCGCCCGATGCTCTCTCGCGCGCTTGTCCTGCTGACGGCGTTGCATCGCTTTCGATGTCGGTGCGCCGCGCGCGGCGGTGATGCATTTCAAGGTCGACGCCGATCGCAGCACCGTCAGCGTGTAGGTTGCCGAGCCGGCCGCCTGGATTCGCGGCAACGCCGTCGGGACGTTCCGCATAATCGACGGCGCGGTTAGCGTCGATCCCAATAACATCTCGGGCACGGGAAAGGTGAGGATCCTGATCGACGCGACCAGCTATCGCAGCGACAACACCGCGCGCGATCGCGCCGTCACCGAAAAGTCGCTCGAGGCGGACAAGTTTCCCACCATCGGATTCGAGAGCAACAGTGTCGTCGGCATCGTGATGACCGGACCGAACGAAGGCACCGCGATCGTGAACGGATTCCTGACGCTTCACGGCGAAGCGCACGCGATGACCCTGCCAGTCCACGCGAAACTCGGGGCGGACGGCATCTTCACCGGCGACGGCGAGGTGAAGTTCAACTACGAGGATTTCGGCGTTAAGGTTCCCGCCGTTCTGTTCCACACGATCCTGGCCGGCGACGAGGCGACCGTGCACTTCCATATCGTCGCCGTCAACGCCGCGTCCGCTCCGCATTGAGGCAGTCGGAAGCCTCTGCTATTCCCACGTTCGTTAGCTGGAAACGAACTTCATGATTTCCGTATCCCTATGCCTTGGTCTCAAGCTCAGTCACCAGTTCAACGAGCGCCTGCCGGATGCTGTCGGCATAAGCCACGAGGTCCTTTTGGGGATCGATCGGTCCGCCCAGGATCACCTCGCGCGTGAGCGTGATCGCCGGCATTGTCGACACAGGGCGCATCTCCAGAGCCTCGGCAACCTGCTTGAGTTGAGCGGCGGACTTGTCGCCGCCGTGGCCGCCGTAGCTGACGATTATGACGGGCTTCCCGTTCCACTCTTTGTATAGGTGATCGAGCGCGTTTTTAAGCGCGGCGGGATAACCCCAGTTGTATTGCGGCGTGACGAACACGACCGCGTCAGCACCGGCGATCTTGCGGCTCCAGGCGTGCGTATGCTCTTGAGCATAAGTGCCCAGCTGCGGGATGCCGGGCTCATCGTGCATTGGCAGCGGCCAGTCGGCCAGATCGATCAGCTCGTATTTGAGGTTGGTTGATGCCTGCGCAATTTCGATCACCCATGAAGCTATTTTCGGGCATAGCCGACCGGCCCGAGTGCTGCCCATTATCACAAAAACTGTGGGCACGGATTTTGACCTCGATAGAGATACATGTATCATAGATAGAGATACATGTATCATACACGGACTTTATAGCAGCGGACGGGGTGCGTGTAAACCGTGCATAATACACATAATACGGACCGGCTCGCCGGGGCGCTCCTCGATCTGATTGGCATGCTGAACAGTCCCCGGCAGGACGACATCCTGTTGCACGAAGCCGGTGTGTCCATCGATCGCGCACTGTTCCCTCTGCTCGTCAGGATCGGTGCGTCCGGCTCTCTAAGCGTGGTCGAACTTGCGGAACGGGTAGGGCGCGACCACTCGACCGTCAGCAGGCAGACGGCCAAACTCGCAAACCTTGGGCTGGTCACTCGCCGGCAGGCCGTGCGCGATCAGCGCGTGCGCGAGGCGGTCATAACAGCCGCTGGGCGTCGAGCTATCAAGGCGATTACGATGGCGCGGCGGCGACTCCTGGGAAAGCTGCTTGCCGACTGGGACGTTGACGATCGCGAAGCGCTGGCGTGTCTCAATAGGAGGTTGGCTGATGCAATGATGAAAGCCCGCTCTGCCTGGGGCCGTACTTAAACCCCGCATCTGCAAAATTTCACGGCAGGCCGCGGTTGTCCGCGAGGCGGTCCATCAACTACAAGCATGAGCATGGTGGAACTGGCGACATCTCCTCGCGATGCGAAACTTCCGGCCGCGGTTACTGAGTTGGCGTCGGCGATCGAAGCCGACGGCGGAGCGGCGCTTGCGGCTTTCCAGGAGCCGGTGGGCGACCACTGGCATCTGTTCGCGATGCTCCCGCTGGCCAAGGTGGAAGCGACGCCCTATCAGCGCGATCTATCGCCGGCGCATCTCAAGCGCATGATCGAAGTGATGAAGAAGCTCGACCGCTTCACCGAGCCAATCGTCGCTGTTTACACTGCCGGCACTTACTGGACGCCCAACGGCAACCATCGCCGCGCCGCCGCGGTGAAGTCCGGCGCGAAGATGATCCCCGCGATCGTGATACCGGATCCCGAAGTTGCTTTTCAGATTCTCGCGCTCAACACCGAGAAGGCGCACAACCTGCGCGACAAAGCGCTCGAGGTCATTCGGATGTATCGCGCGCGGCTCGAGGATCGTCCCAAATCCGCCGAGAAGGACTTCGCCTTCGAGTTCGAGCGCGCGCACTACATCACGCTCGGCCTGCTTTATGAGAAGAAGCCGCGGTTTTCCGGTGGCGTCTATGCGCCGCTGCTCAGCCGCGTCGACGGCTTTCTCGCCAAGCCCCTGAAGGACGCGATGGAAGATCGCGAAGAGCGCGCGGCGCAGGTCGAGCGCGCCGACGATCTTGCAGTTGAACTGGTTGCCGCAGGCAAGAAGCGCGGCCTGATGCATCCCTATCTGAAGAATTTCATCGTCGCGCGATCCAATCCGCTGACGCGTGCGCGCAAAAATCTGCCGACCTGCAAAGCCGCGCTCGCCAGCATGATCAAGGCGCTCGAGGAATTCGATCTCGGCAAGATCCACTTCGGACAGATTCGCGACGCCGCGCAAATCGCCGCCGCGACTTCTGTCGCCGACCCCAACTGAAAACAGGAATGAGTACCAAGATGGCTGACGAAATCGTTCTGTACGAAGCGCGCTACCCGGCCGCGATCATCACGCTCAACAACCCCGGCCATCGCAATGCCCTCAGCGTCGCGATGATCGACGCCCTGATGGGCGCGATCGCGCGCGCCGAAGCGGATCGCCAGGTGCGCGCTCTCGTCTTCACGGGTTCCGGGTCGGCATTTTCCGCCGGCATGGATCTCGGCGAGCTGCGCACGATGCTCGACCAGTTGCGCGTCGACGAATCCGGTCAGGTCTGGGATGGCGCGCTCCGCGGCGAGGCACTGATCGAACGCGTCTACCGCCTCGGCAAACCTTCCATCGCCGCCGTCAACGGAATCGCGGTCGGTAACGGCGCCGGCTTCCTGAGCGCATGCGATTTGGCGGTTGCCGCTGACAGCGCGCGAATCGGTTACACCGAAATGAAGCACGGCATCCAGGCGGGGATGGTAATCCTGCACCTGATGCGATTGGTGGGAGAGCGCGTCGCGAGGTATCTGCTGCTGACCGGCGAACTGGTGCCCGCCGAACAGGCGAGAGCTCTCGGCTTGATCAACAAGGTCGTGCCGCCTGATCAATTGATGGAGACTGCGCTCGGGTGGGCGGATGCGATTGCGATGAACGCTCCGAAAGCAGAGGCCACCACCAAATCACTGATGTGCAAATTTTCAGGTCAGGCCATAGCAATGAGCATGACCGAGTACACCGCCGCGCCGCACATCACCGACGAAACCCGTTCAGGGATCGAGTCGTTCTTCGACAAAAAGCCGGTGCCGTGGTCGGTAAAAACGCCGTAACTTGCGACATTCGAGTTATCGAATAGTTGTGAGGAACCGCTAGGCGGCGGCCGGGGCGCGGGCTAGTTCGAACGCGCCGGGCTCGATGCCATCGTTCGACTTCAGCACTATCTTCGTCGACAGCCGTTGTTCGAGCGTCTCGAGATCCTTCGCGCCGTGATCGTACAGGTAGCGCGCGACTTCGGGATTCAGCTTAACGATCAGCATATCGCCCGCCGACTTCGACACCGCTTCGCGCTGAATGCCGCGCAGCACTTCTGCCGCGAGCGTCGGCACCGATTTGACGACGCGCCGCCCTTCGCATCGCGGACACGTATCGGTCAGCAGCTTCTCCAGGCTCTCGCGCGTGCGCTTGCGCGTCATCTGCACGAGGCCCAACTCGGAAATCTTCAGCGCCGAAGTACGCGCCTTGTCGCGCTTGAGTGCGGCCGCCAGCGCGTCGCTGACTTTCTTGCGATCGCCGTCGCGATCCATGTCGATAAAATCCACGATGATGATGCCGCCGATATTGCGCAGCCGCAGATGCTTGACGACTTCCTCGACCGCCTCGAGATTGGTCTTCACGATCGTGTCGTCCTGGCTGCGCTTGCCGACAAAGCGCCCGGTGTTCACGTCGATCGCCGTCAGCGCTTCGGCTTGATCGAAGACCAGGTAGCCGCCCGATTTGAGCCACACCTTGCGATCGAGCGCGCGTTCGATCTGCGGCTCGATGTTGAAACGATCGAAAATCGGTTGCGGCCCGTCATGCAGCGTCACGCGCGCGCGCAGCCGCGGCATGTAGTTCTGCACGAATTGCACGACCCTGCTGTAGGTCGTCGGATCGTCGCACCACAGCCGGTCGACTTCGCTGGAAAATAGATCGCGCACGATGCGCAAGGCCACGTCGAGATCGCTGTACAGGATCGACGCGGGCGGCATGCTCTCGTTCTTGCGCAGGATCGATCCCCACAGCTTCGTGAGAAAAGCGACGTCACGTTGGATCTCGCGGCGGCTTACGCCCTCGCACGCCGTGCGCACGATAAACCCGCCCTGCGCCGGCCGCAGCTCGCCGACGTCGGCGCGGAGCCGCGCGCGTTCCTCGGCGCTCGCGATTCGCCGCGACACTCCGATGTGATTACTGGTCGGCGTGAAAACCAGATGACGTCCCGGCAGCGAGATCGACGACGTCAGCCGCGCACCCTTGGTGCCCATCGGCTCCTTCGCGATTTGAACGATGATGTCCTGGCCGCGGCGCAGTTGCTGCTCTATAGGCAGCCGCGAGCGCTGCGGCAATTGGCTGCGACCCCGCCCGCCGCGTCCGCGACGACCCCTCCGCGACGGCCGCGGCGCACTTCCGTCGCCGTTGCGTTTCGGCAGCAGCTTCGTCAGCCGGATTCGTTTCCGGATCGCCGAACTCGTTGTCGCCAACCGGCTCGGTCTCGACGTCTTCTTCGCCGAGCACTTCCGCCACCGTGTTGAGCGCCGAGACGCCGTCGTGAAAATCCGAGACGTGCAGGAAGCCCGCCTTCTCAAGCCCGATATCGACGAACGCCGCCTGCATTCCGGGCAGCACGCGCGTAACCTTGCCCTTGTAGATATTGCCGGCGAGCCCAACCTGGCGATTGCGCTCGAGGTAAAATTCCGCCAGCTCGTTGTCTTCAAGCAGCGCGACCCGCACTTCGAGTGCGGACGCGTTAATCGCAATTTCTCGTTTCACTTATGCTCTCTCAATTCCGGCGAACCTGACATTGATGCGAGTAGGGGAGGATGCGCCGGGAGTTGTCGCGGGTGCCTCGTGCGCGTTCAGGAAACCGCGCGCGTCCGATGTGACATCGTTTTACCCTTTGCGTCGACAACTTGTGCAGGATCATACGAGGCACGCCCGACCTCCGCAAGCAAGCTCGGATGCCGCAGTGATAACGGGCTCTTAATCCTCACCTATCTTGACTTGGCTTCATGGGGCCGATACTCGTCATGGGGATGTCTGCTGCGGCCGACATGGTTGCGCCCAGTCTTCCGGGAGCGGGCCTGCTCAACAGCAAGGTCCTCGTTCTTAATCGCTCATACCTCCCCGTTCACGTTACGTCGGTAAAACGCGCGTTTGCGCTGCTTTATCAGGGCGTAGCGAAAGCGGTTGACGAGCAATATCACACGTTTGACTTTGACAGCTGGCGCGACTTGGCCATCGAGGTCCAGCACGAGCGCCTCGGCATCGTGGACGGTGTGATCCGCGTCCCGCGCGTCCTGCTGCTGACGGCCTACGAGCGCGTGCCGAAGCGCCACGTCCGCTTCTCCCGCTTCAACATCTTCGCCCGCGACGGCAACACCTGCCAGTATTGCCACAAGAAATTGCCGCGCACCGAGTTGAATCTCGACCACGTAATCCCGCGCTCACGCGGCGGGATGTCGACGTGGGAGAACATCGTATGCTCGTGCCATCACTGCAATCGCCGCAAGGGTGGCCGCACGCCCGACGAAGCCGGGATGCATCTCGTCCGCCGCCCGCGCCGTCCCGAATGGACACCGTTCTCGTCCGAGATGTTCAGCCTGCGCCGCTACCGCGAATGGATGCCGTATCTGTCGCAGGTCGACAGCGCCTACTGGAACACCGAACTGATTCAAGACTAATCGCCTGCGCGGCGGGCGGCAGGGGGTGACCCCTGCACCCAGTGAGAAGCGCAAAGTTGCGCGCAGCGCACTACTTTGCTCGGTGACTCGGGGGCGTGCCGCGCTACTGTGATGCTATTCGGCGTCGGTGCGCGGTCGCGGATGATTTAACCAACCCTTCCCTAACCGTGAGCGAAGTAGCGCGCTGCGCGCTACTTCGCGATTAATACTGGGTGCAGGGGTCACCCCTGCCACGGAGGTGATTAGTCGGGAGTTGACAGTCATCGTAATCTGCGCTAATGTAGCACCATGCAGACGATAGACGAATTCGACAGAAGCTTTCGCAACGAAGATGACTGCAAGAATTTCCTCGTCTCGATGCGTTGGCCTGATGGCGTGCGATGCCCGCGCTGCAAGAGCAAAGAGCGCATCTACGCCTTGAAGGCGCGCCCGTTCCATTGGGTGTGCTGCAACAAGGGTTGCGGAGAGCGGCGCGGCTATCGGTTCAGCGTGATCACAAAGACGATCTTTGAGAACACTAAAATCCCGCTCAAGCTTTGGTTCAAAGTCGCGTTCCTGATTCTGACCGCGAAGAAAGGGATCAGCGCTCTACAGGTGCATCGCGTGATCTTCGGAGAGGAATCGACGCACGCCTATCACACAAGTTGGTATCTCTGCATGCGCTGGCGCGCCGCGATGAAAGGCGACGTTCTCCCGCTGACTGGCATCGTCGAGATCGACGAAACCTTTGTTGGCGGCAAGGCTCACAACATGCACGCCAGCAAGCGGAAAGCGCTCGCCTTGACCGGAACGAAAAACAAAGTCGCGGTCATCGGCGCGATTGCTCGCAAGGGAATGATCGTTGCCAAGGTGATCGAGAATACCGACACGCCGACACTGGATGCTTTCGTGCGGCAGACCGTATCGACGCAGGCCAAGCTTGTGGCAACGGATGAACACAGTGGCTATCGCCTGCTCGGAGCCAATTTCGATCATCGCGTCGTGCGGCACAGCGCTGGCGAATACGTGGTCGGCACAACGCACACAAATTCAATCGAGGGATTCTGGTCGCTGTTCAAGCGCGGGATTATTGGTTCGTATCACAAAGTCAGCAAACAGTATCTTCCGTTGTACGTGAACGAGTTTGCATGGCGTTTCAACAATCGGAAAAACCCCGCTATGTTTGCTGACTTGATCCAAAGCGTCAGTCGCTAGCCGCGCGAATCTAGAAGCGCTACTCTATCGCGGTGACTTCTTCAAAGGGTTCCCGCAAATCGGCGCGAAAGAAATACGTTCCAAGCGCAAAGCAGCGCGCCGAAGACGAGCAGCTAAGGGAAGCGCTCCGACACGCCGACATCGGCAAGCTGAAAAAGCTGATGGCTCCATTGATCGAGCGGCCAGACAGCAAGGACACCGCGTCTCGCAAGAAATGACCGGCGCGCGTTTATCCTTGCGCTATCAACTCCGCAGTAACGACTAGCTTGTCTCTGTAAGTCGTAAAGATCGTATTCCCTGCGATTGCTGGATCGCTCGCCATCAACAGCGCGTATAGTTCAATGCCGATAGATGGCCGTTTGAGAACACGCAAGGCGAGCGTTTCCAAAGCAGACTGGGTTGTATGCGATATATGCGCAGATGCGTTCCTCATCTTTCTCAAATCTGCCAGGTCCAGCGTAATGCCTTTGAAATGCGGTTCATAAGGATAGCCATCTTTGAAATACTGATTGACCACTATCCTAAAGTACTCATGATTTCCGTAGTCAAAGTATTCGCGTACATGCTTTACGAATTGTCTTGCATCCGCTGGGGTTAGGGGAGAGACGTATTTAACGGGCTGTGTGCCATTCAGGGTAGCCGCACCCGTCATCAACTCAGCGAGAGAACACTCGAGAAATGTTTCCCAAGCTATAAATAAATTCAGAAAAGCCGCAACGGTGATCTGCTGCTGGTCTTTGGGCGGGAATAAGGCAGCGCCAGAACCATCGACCTTGTGCGCATTCGCTATAAGGCTATCGCACTGCGCGACGCTTGCCTTAAAATCGGCGAGATTCTGAGCAAGAGACACCTGTACGCGATCCTATGGAAGCTGACTCAAAAGATACCGTGTCCGTCTAACCCTTACTTTCTCATCAGTCGTTGCTCGCCTAGAGTCCTGCAAGAACTGTTGCTCGCTTTTCTTGAGTTGCGGAATCTCAGTCAATCCTACTTGAAATAGCTCATTCACCTTATCGAGTGCGCCGCGCGCCTGCTGAATGGCTTTTCCGGTGAGTGAGGTTCCTCGCGGAGTAGTCAAATTAGGTAAGCCATATAGTTTGTGGGCGATCGTGGTGAACAGTGAATAAAAGAGAAAAGGTCTGCAAAAATAGGTATCGCCAAGTCCGTCCGCGTATAGTTCTCCAATCTTCGCAATTACCTTGTCGAACCTTTGTTCAACTACCTCAACATCATCGTCGAACTTAACTTCGTACTGGTCGTAATATTTTTTGATCTGCTTCTTTGATTTAATTCCCTCACGCATTGCGATTAGCACGTCTGCTACAAGGTTTACCTCTAGCATTCTCAAGATATTTTTTGCTGTTAGGATACCCTGAGCCTGCCAGTACTCGTTGTACTTGCGCCCGATCTTATCGGCCATCAGTTTGAAAGCACTGAAATGATTCGCGTTAATTCTCTCTTGTTCATTCAGTACTACAGCGTATGAATTCAGGCGACTAAAAATGTCGAGCACTTCGGCATCGGACATCGATACAAGAAGGTCAACTGAGACTACATATTCGAGAACTTGAGCCTGTATCTCAGCCGGTAACCGACTGAAGACCAGATCGCCATGGTCTGGATTGTGTAGTTTGAGAACAGTAAAGCGGTCCTTCAAGAAGGCGAGGATTGTCTTGATCCGCTGTTGCCCGTCTACAACATCTCGAATCGTAGTTTTTTTGGATACATTGATCCGCTGACGAATAAAAATCTTTGGAATCGGTTTCCCTCGGAGAATGGTGTCCAACAGATAGCTCTTCGCCTTGTCCGTCCATACGTCTCGGCGCTGAAAGAATGGATTCAATTCGAGCTGGCCCAAACGGTCCCACTCCAGAAGATCATTGATGCTGTATTCCCTAGACTCGTAGGTCCGCATGAGCAGCCTTTCCTCGAAGTCGGGCGGATTTGTCCACGCCACAGGGCGGTTTATCATAAACCGACCTAATAGCGTGAACTGCCCTCGACAACCGGCCTGTCGAAGGGAAAATATAGGGAAGTCGGGGTGACTGTCAACATCCGACTAATCCCCTGCCACGGAGGTGTGGAACCCGTGGAGGGTTCCACATTCAATAAAGTGATTCCCTTCCCCTCAATTCCACAGCCCGCTGTGGATTCCTGCGCGCCGACCCACGATATGTAGCGGTTTCCTCTTGACCCTCCGAGGGTACTTTAGTGTAAGCTCCTGATGACGTGGTGGATGCGGTGGAGGCGGAGAAAACATGCGTCTTAAGAGCCTTGAATTACTAGGCTTCAAGTCTTTTCTCGATTCAACGACGATAAGTTTCGCCCCGGGGATGACCGCCGTAGTCGGTCCCAACGGATGCGGCAAGTCGAACGTCGTTGACGCCATCCGATGGGTGCTTGGCGAGCAGGCGCCGACCCGTCTTCGCGGCAAGAGTGTCGAGGATCTTATCTACGCTGGCAACGAGTCGAATCCCGCGGCTGGGATGGCGGAAGTGTCGCTCGTGCTCGAAGCCGAAGAGGGCAGCCACCTTCCAGAGCCATACTCCGCGTTGAGTGAGGTTGCGGTCACGCGGCGCGCATATCGCTCGGGCGAGTCGGAATATCTTCTCAATAAAATTCCCTGCCGCCTCAAGGACATCACCGAATTTTTCATGGCCGCGCAGATTCACAGCCGCGGCTACTCGCTGGTCGAGCAGGGCCGTATCGAGGAAATTATCCAGGCCAAGCCGCATGAGCTGCGCACGCTGGTCGAGGAAGCGGCGGGCCTGTCGCTGTTCAAGGGGCGGCGCGAGATGAGCGAGCGCAAGCTCGAACGCGTGAAAGAAAATCTCGCGCGCGTCGACGACGTGCTGAGCGAAATCGAGCGTCAGTTGAGCTTCGCACGGCGGCAGGCGAAGAAGGCCGAGACTTACAAAGTCGTAAAGGCGGAACTCGGCGAGTTGGAGCGTTACTCGGCGGCACGCCGGTTGATAGATCAGCGCGAAGAGCTGGCGACGCAGAACAGTCGCGACGCGGAATTGAAGAGCGCGCTCGACGGTGCGCGCGCAGGCAGCGCGGCGATTCGCGAGCAGGTCGAGAGCGCGGCATCGGCTGCGCAGTCGGCGCGATCGGAGCTTGGCGGCGCGCAGCGCGAACTTGAGAATCTTCACAATGGTGCGCAGGAGCGATTGCGCACGCGCGGGTTTTTGCAGCGCCGCCTCGACTCCACCGCGCAACTCGAAATCGATCTGACTGCGCGGTTGGTCGAGCTGGAATCCAATACGACGCTCGCGCGGGCGAATCGCGCGGAGGCGGGCGCGGCGCTCGCGCGTGAGATCGCCGCGGGCGGCGGCGACGCCGACGCCGCACTAAAAGAAATTTCGCTCAAGCACGACAGTGCCAACCTCGAACTCAAGAATGCCGAGCGGCGTGGCGAAGAATGCAAGGACGACTTGTCCGACGTCGTGCGCGAGGCCGCCGTGATCCGCGGCCGCCTCGGCGATCTCGCCGGCGAGCGCGCCGATCTCGAAAAACGCCTCGAAGCTACAACGCTCGAAGCGCCCGCCCTGGTCGCGGAGCTCGAAACCGCGCGCGAGTTGATTCGCGAGGCGGAAGCCGACCTCGAAGCGTCGCGTGCAGTCGCGGCTGAGCTTGAGGGCTCGCGCCGGGCGGCCGCCGAGCGCGAGATCGAAGCGCGCACCGCTCTCGACCATCTGACGGCCCGCGTCAATTCGCTCCGCGGCGTGCTGGTCGCGCGCGGCGAACTTCAATCCAATCATTCGCCTAATGGCGTCGACTTGCGGCTCCGCACGATTCTTGAATCGCTCAACGGCGATCGTCCCGCCACCGACCCTTCGATTCTCAAGCAGGTGGTGCGCGCGCCGCTTGCTCTCGAGCCGGCTCTCAAAGCCGTGCTCGGCGATCAAATGGACGCTGTCATCGTCGAGTCGCCGCAGTTTGCTCTTCGCGCGATCGAAATCCTGAAAGAAAATCACGCGGGCCGGATGGACTTCGTGCAGGAGCCTGACGCGGCCCCTGTGGCGCATCAGGCGATCGACGCCCCCGGTATCGCGGGACGCCTGGTCGAGATGCTCGAAGTCGAATCGCGCTTCTCGCCGGTGGCCGAAGCGATGCTTGGTCATGTGATGCTGGCCGACGACCTGCGTTCCGCGCTCGCCGCATCGAATCTCAACGGTCACGGTACCGTATTCGTCACCCGCGACGGCGACCTTGTAATGCCGGGGCGGATGATCAGCGGCGGCAGCGCCGAAGACAGTCACGCCGCAGTCGACCTCGCTGCAATCGAATCCGAGACACGCGAACTCGCGCGCGCCGAAGAAGATCATCGCACGCGCGTCGGACAGTTCGCGGACATTCGCGCCGATCGCGAGCGCGCGGACGCCGAACTTGAGCAGGGCCGCATCAAGGCGCGCGAGGCCGAGCGAGTCGCAATCGAACGTCGCGGCGCTTTGGCCCGGGCCGAGCAGGCGGTCGCTCTCGCCGAAGCCCACGGCGGCAACTCACGCCGCCGCATTGGCGAGCTGGCAGAACTCGTGATCGCGTCGAACGCGCGCCTCGAAGAACTCGCGAAGATCGAGCAGGAAGCGCGCGCCCGCCTGACTGTGATGTTCACCGAGATCGCCTCGCTGCGCACGACGGCCGAAGAGATCGGCACCGTGATGCTCGAAGCTGCGTCGAAAGTCGAAGCCCGCAAGTCGCGCCTCGATGCGCTCGAGC
Source organism: uncultured delta proteobacterium (assembly GCA_963721485.1). Lineage (GTDB taxonomy): Bacteria > Desulfobacterota > Binatia > Binatales > Binataceae > Binatus. Next base: position 25,891 of record CAVRJV010000002.1, read on the forward strand.
GCGAGCATGCGCACACTCAGCGCGAAGCCGACGCGCTCGAAGCGCAAATCGACGAGCATCGCGCAACGCTGGAGCGCTCGCACGCCGATCGCGCCGAGTTCGCTCGCGAACTCGAAACTCTCTCCACTCAAGATGAAGCCGCACGCGCCCGCGAAACCGAACTCGAAGCTGAACTCTCGCGCCTGCGTGCGCAATGCGACGCCTCCGATCATGAGCTTGAGGCGCGCCGCGCCGACCACAAACACGCGCAGGAAGCGCTGACGGCTCTGGAAGCCGAAGCCACCGAATGTGGCCTCAAGCGTGAGCGCGCCCGCGCTATCAGCGAGGAACTGGCCCGCGCCTTCATCGAAAAGTTCGGCGCCGAGTTCGACACGATGGCCGCCGAGATAATTCCCGCGATGGACGGCAGGGTCGCCGCCGATGACGACGCGCGAATCGTCGAGCTGCGCGCCAAGATGGAACGAATCGGCGAAGTCAACCTGGCTGCCGACAGCGAAGTCAAGGAACTCGAGGAACGCGCTGGCGTTCTCGGCACCGAGCGCGCCGACCTGCAAAGTGCACTCGACGATCTGACCAAGACAATCACGCATCTCAATCGCGAGGCGCGCAAGCGCTTCGCCAAGACCTTCGAGGGCGCCGCGAAAAATTTCGCCGAGCTGTTCCCCAAGCTGCTCCGCGGCGGCAAGGGCCGCCTCGAACTGACCGACGACGGCGACGTGCTCGAAGCCGGCGTCAACGTCCTCGTGCAGCCGCCGGGCAAGAAGGTCAAGGAGATCGGGCTGTTGTCAGGCGGCGAGAAAGCGCTGTCCGCGATGGCGCTGATTTTCTCGCTGTTCCTGCTCAACCCCAGCCCGTTCTGCGTGATGGACGAAGTGGACGCGCCGCTCGACGAGTTCAGCCTCGCCGCGTTCACGACGCTGATGTCCGAGCTGAAGAATCGCTCGCAGTTTATCGTGATCACGCACAACCAGCGCACGATGCAGCGCGCCGACCAGATTCACGGCGTCACGATGGATCGCCCGGGCGTCTCGCGCATCATCTCCCTGCGAATCCCGCAAGCCGCGTAATCAGAAAAAGAAGAAAGAAGGGCGGCAATAAAATAATCGCCGCCCTTTTTTTGCGATCGGAAATCGCGCGCGCGACTAGATCAAACTGTAGCCGCTGCCCTTGCGCTCGAAGCCGATCCCGAGGCCATTCACTTTCACGCCGTACTGCTTGAGCAATGGCTGGCTGTATGTCACCAGCCCCGTCACTTTGTCGAGCGGTTCGGTCGCGAGTAGCAGCGTCGACTGCGCCATCCATTCGACCGGCTCGCCCGTCGGATCGTCCGGCCCCGTCACGAGATGGTGATGCACCGTGCCGGGAGTCGCGACGACTTGCGACGGCGATACGCACGTCACCGAGATTCCGTCTTCGTAAACTTCCTCCGCGAGTCCCTGCGTGAAACGCTCGAGCGCCGCCTTCTCCGCGCCGTAGCATACGCCGCCGCGAAATGGCGTCAGGTTCTTATACGGTCCGCGGCCGGGTCCGATCGCCGCGCCCGATGAAATGTTGACGATCGATCCCGACTTGCGAGGAACCATGTCCTGCAGCACGAAGTGCGCGAGCATGAACGGCCCGTGGATATTCACCGCGAACGATCGCATCCATCGCTTCGGCGGAAAATCTTTCACCGGGATGAAGTAGGTCAGTGCCGCGTTGTTCACGAGCACGTCAACCGGCCCGAAGAGCTTGTGCGTTTCCGCGATAAGTTTTTCGCATTCGGCTTCCGACGACACGTCGCAGGTGACCGCCTCGGCTATGCCGCCCGCCTTCTTGATTCCAGCGACGGTGGTCTCAAGCGATCCTTCCAGCGGATGCTCGCCTTCTTTGAGCGTGCGCGCCGAGCACACGACCTTCGCGCCTTCCTTGGCGAACAGGTCCGCGATCGCCTTGCCGATACCGCGGCTGGCGCCGGTTACGATTGCAACTTTGCCTGTGAGCTTGGCCATCTGAAGATCTCCCTTGGTAGAAGTTATAGCGAGGAACGTAATTGAATGTGAAACCCCTCCTGGGTTTCACGCTTCCTTGGGCAGGGGTGCCCCTGCACCCAGTGACAAGATGAAGATGCGGGACTTCGTCCCTGTTAGAACTTTTTTTGTGTCATTTTAGACCGTAGCGAAGAATCCCGGATCCGGTTTCGGAGCGCGACTGTGACTGTTATTCTTTCGATCGACGTTCTTCACGATTATTTTTTCCGGACGACGTAACCTGTGACTCCTTTCGAAATCGCATTCATTCTGGCTATCGCCGGCGGCGCCGGTTCCGGCTTTATTTTCATCGGAGTCCTGACGCAATGGAGCCTGCGCAAGGCGCGCCCGTCGCGTCCGCAGCAAGTCCATGTCGAAGTCGAAGTCGAAGTCGAAGCCGCGGCGCAAGTCGAGCCCGCTCCCCAGATCGAGCCGTCAGTTCCCGAAGAGGCCGTCGCCGAGCCGACGCCCGAAATTGTCGAACCTCCCGCACCCGAGCCTGCTCAGCCTGTTGCGCCGCCTCCGGCACCGCGCGAGCCGGTCCGTATCGGGCTCGGGTTGCGCAAGACGCGCGAGAATTTTCTCGCACGCATCAGGGCCGCGCTCACCGGCAGCGCGAAGGTCGACGATATATATGAGGGCCTCGAGGAAGCGCTGATCGCCGCCGACGTTGGCGTCGACGCGAGCATGAAGATTTCCGCCGCCGTGCGCGCGAAGATGGGCAACGACAACCGCCCCGATGCGATTCGCGACGCACTCAAGGCCGAGATCGCCACAATCATGATGTTCGCCGATCGCGCGCCCGCCGACTCCGGTGACGCGCCGCTCGTGATCATGCTGGTCGGCGTCAACGGCGTCGGCAAAACGACGACTGTCGCGAAACTCGCGGCGCGGCTCAAGAGCTGAGCGCGGCAGCGTGATTGTCGCGGCCGCGGACACGTTTCGCGCGGCGGCGATCGAGCAGCTCGAAGTGTGGTGCGATCGCGCCGGCGCCGACATCATCAAGCAGTCGCAGGGCTCCGATCCCGCCGCGGTTGCCTTCGACGCGGTCAAAGCCGCGGTCGCGCGCAAGACGCGCACGGTGCTGATCGACACGGCTGGGCGCCTGCAGACCAAAGTCAATCTGATGGAAGAGCTCAAGAAGATTTCCCGCGTCGTCGCGCGCGAGCTGCCCGGCGCGCCGCATGAGACGTGGCTGGTGCTCGACGCCAACACCGGTCAGAATGCGCTCAGCCAGGCGTCGATTTTTGGCGACGCCGTCCCCCTGACGGGAGTGGTGCTGGCGAAACTCGACAGCACGGCGAAGGGCGGCGTGGTGGTTGCGGTGGCGGATCGGCTCAAGATTCCGGTGCGGTTCGTGGGACTGGGCGAGGCGATCGAAGACCTGCGCGAGTTCGACGCGCGCGAGTTTGTCGACGCATTGTTTGCAAGTGACGACGCAGGAGAGCAGAGTGCGAGCGGCTCTTATGCAGCTTGACAGCGTAGTTTATCGAAAATTAAACTAAAGGTAGAAGATTTCCCCTCATGGCGACAGATGTCTTAAAGCAACTAGACGAACGAATTCAGGCTTCGGTCGCGCGTATCCATCAATTGCGCAAGGAAAACGACCAACTCGCGCAGAAGCTCGCGGAAACCGAAAAAAAATATGCGGACGCCGCCGGCATGGTGAAGCAGTTGAATGCCGAGCGCCAGCAGCATGAAAACGAGCGCAACGACGTACGAAGCAGGATCGAAAAAATTCTCACTCGCTTCGACGGGATCGATCTTGGCTAGAAGATGAAGGGCGTCAGCGTCCAGATCATGGGACAAAGCCTCACCGTCGCCAGCGATGCGGGCGACGAATGGGTCAAGTCCCTGGCTGAGACGGTGGACGAGAAAATCAAGGATATCCGCGCCGGGAGCCAGACAATCAATTCAGTGAACCTGGCAATCCTGGCTGCGTTAAATTTCGCCGAAGAGCTCGAACACCTGCGCCGGGAGCATCAGGAGCTGGTGGATCGGATCGCGGCGATGAATAAACGGCTGTCCGCGGCTATCGACGGCGAATGAAGCATGAAATCAATCGTCGTGACGGCGCGCGGCATCCGAGAGGTGACCAATTTCGGACGGGGGCGGGAATTGGAATTGTGGATCTCGAGAGCAGCCTAAACGCGGTGCTTACCAGCATGAGGCCCGTGAAATTTTTTCAACCGCAACCAAGGCTTTCGCGATGGAACGTATCGTGGATACAGGCCGGCTGTCAGCCGGATCGAGAATGACAACGACAACGACAGGCGCGCGCGACGGCGCGGCCCAATCGAGCAGCTAAACCCGCTCCCGCCATGGCAACGACTGTGGCGGACGAAAAGAAAAATCTTCGCGCGATCATGATCGCGTGCCGCGACGCGCTCCACCGCGAGCGCGCGGCGGCAGCGGTCGGAAATCGTCGAGCGCGAGTGATCGCGAGCGAGTACTATCGCGACGCGTCCGCAGTCGTCCTCTATTCCGCTATCGGCAACGAAGTTTCGACCGACCGTATCTTCGCCGACGCGCTGGCGTCGGGACGTGCGGTATTCTATCCGCGGGTCGATACTGCGACGGGCACGATCGTTGCCCGACGCATTCGCGATCGCGCCGAGCTCGCGCGCGGCGCATATGGAATCCTCGAGCCGCCCGCGTCGGCGGAGCGTCTCGACAGCAAAAGTTTCGCGAAAGTTCTCGTCTGTGTTCCCGGCGTTGCCTTCGGACTCGAAGGGCAGCGGCTGGGCCGTGGCGGGGGTCATTATGATCGTTTCATCGGCCAGCTCGGCGGCGAAGCGATCAGCGTGGGGCTCGCCTATTCATTCCAGCTGCTCGATCGAATCCCCGAGACGGGACTCGACCGGCGGCTTAACTTCATTGTGACCGAGTCCGCAGTTCATCGTGCCTGCGAAGCGCCACTGCCAGCACGCCGAACGCGGACGAAGGAGGTAAACCCGGGTGGCTCTAATCATGGCAATCCTGGGATTCATAGTTGGTGGCGCGGTCTTTTACATTTGGGGAATAACGAAACAGCGTAACGACGCCGTTAACCTGGAGGCCGCGCGCGCTCAGGCCGAGGAAATAACCAAGGAGGCTCAAACACGGAGCCAGCTAGTAGTAAAGGAGGCAGAACTCAAGGCAAAGGACATGGTGGTCGGCGCGAAGGCCGACGCCGAACGCGAGATGCGCGATCGCCGGCGCGAGATTGCCGCGATCGAACAGAAGCTCGAAGCACGCGAGGAGACTTTCGAAAAGCGCCAGGAAGCATTCGAGCGGCGCGAAGCCGATCTCAACCGGCGCGATCAGAGTTTGCGCGCGCGTGAGAAAAGTCTCACCGACAAGGAAGAAGTACTGCAGGCGCATATCGACGAGGCGCGCACCAAGCTCGAAGCCGTCGCCGGCCTGACGCGCGAGGAAGCCAAGCGCTCGCTGATGGACGAGATGATCGGGCAGGCGCGCACCGACGCCGCCAAGCACATCCGAATCGTCGAGGAAGAGGCGCGCGAGGAGGCCGACCGCCGCGCCAAGCGGGTCGTCGCGATTGCGATCGAGCGGCTGGCGGGCGAGTTCGTCGCCGAGCGCACGGTCTCGGTGATCGCGCTGCCCAACGACGAGATGAAGGGCCGCATCATCGGCCGCGAAGGACGCAACATCCGCGCGATCGAGGCTGCCACCGGCGTCGATATAATCATCGACGATACTCCGGAGGCGGTCGTAATTTCGTGCCACAACCCGATTCGCCGCGAGATCGCGCGCGTCGCGCTGCAGCAGCTTATCTCGGACGGCCGCATTCATCCCGGGCGTATCGAGGAAGTCGTGCGCAAGGCCGAGCAGCAGGTCGAAGAATCGATTCGCGAGGCCGGTCAGCGCGCGATCATCGAAGTCGGCGTGCACGGCATCCATCCGGAGTTGGTCAAGCTGCTCGGGATGCTCAAGTATCGCTACAGCTACGCGCAGAACGTGCTGATGCATTCGATCGAAGCGGCGTTCATCTGCCGGCGCGATGGCGGCCGAGTTGGGCCTCAACGAAAAGCAGGCTCGCCGCGCCGCGCTGCTGCACGATATCGGCAAGGCGCTGACGCATGAGGTCGAGGGATCGCACGCGCTGATCGGCGGCGAGATCGCGCGCAAGTACGGCGAATCGGCGAAGATCGTAAACGCAATCGCGGCGCATCACGAGGAAGTCAAAGCCGAGACGATTCTTGCGCCGATCGTCGATGCGGCCGACGCGCTCTCGGGTGCGCGTCCGGGGGCGCGGCGCGAGGTGCTCGAAAGCTACGTCAAGCGGCTCGAAGATCTCGAGACGATCGCGAAGTCGTTCAAGGGCGTCGAGAAATGCTTCGCCGTGCAGGCGGGGCGCGAGATGCGCGTGATCGTCGAGCCGAGCCAGATCTCCGACGAGGACACCTCGATGCTGGCGCGCGACGTTGCGCGCAAAATCGAAACCGACATGACGTACCCGGGACAAATTCGGGTGACGGTCATTCGCGAGACCCGCGCAACCGAGCTCGCGAAATAGCAGTTACGCAATATTCCAATCGGAGGCCCGATCGCAGAGATGCGATCGGGCCTTCGTGCGTCAGCGCGGCGCTTCGGTTACGATCTTCGCGTCACGATGTTTGAAGCCGAACGGATCGCCGGGACTGATTTTGAACCAAAGCGGTGCGCGAGTATCTGCGGCCGCCATTTCGCAAATTTGAATTCTCGACGCCCGATGAGCACCGCGCATGCCACCGGATCCTGCAGGAAATCGTCGAACCGCCGCGGAAGTGGGGATGGCGGACCTCGACCAAGCGCGGATTTTTCGAGGGCAAGGTCGCCGGCAGCCGCTTCAAAATCCATCGCATCGCCGGCTACCAGAACTCCTTCCTGCCGATCATCGAGGGACAGTTTCCGGCGCGACGGCTTCGGCACTCTCGTCACTCTCAACATGCGGCTGGTATGGCCTGTGGTGCCGTTCTGGATCGGCATAATATTGTTCCTGGCGTGGAGTTCGGTGAATCGTCGATTCGGTGGTGGCCGGCCTTTCGGCGTTCGAGTCGCAGTGATCGCGATGACGGCTCTTCATCTACCTGGTCGCGACCGTACCGTTTGCGATCGAAGTGCGAATCGCGATGCAGCGCCTGCTGGAGCTCCTGCGCGCGAGCCACCGGCTCCTATTGTCGTCCTGAGCAGTCGACCTTCGCGCTTTACCGCTCGCGAAGCAGCCGCTATCATCGCATCCACGATGCCCACGACGCGCGAAGTCCTCGATGCGACCATCGCATTGGAAAAACAAAGCATGGCGCTGTACGCGCGCTTCGCGAAGATCTTTGCCAGGGAGCAGTCCCTGCAGGATTTCTGGTTCGGGATGGCGCGCGATGAAGCGCGGCACGTCGGCGCGCTCGATCTCGTCACGACCGTGCTCGATCAGGAAGAGATGCTCGACAAGCCCAGTCCAATCTCGCTCGAAGACGCGACAATCGTGCGGCTGCGGGCGCTGCTCGAAAAGGCGCACGCCGATGCGACGCCGGGAATCAAGCTCGAACGCGCGCTCGAGATTGCGCTCGAAGTCGAGGAGACCGAACTCGAAGATCTCGTCTCGGATCTGCTGAAGGCATTGCAGGCGCCCGACGAATACGAGCGATGCCTGCGTCTGCTGGTCCACGACCTCGGCGAGTTGAGCTACATGATCGAGCGCCACTCGGCCAATCCTGCGCTGCTCGCGCGATGCGACGCGCTGGTGAATCGCCACGCCGAGACGCTGCGCCACACGTCCATCAGATAGTCTTCCGCGGGTACTCATCGCGCCGATGCGGTGGCGCGCGTGACTGCGCTTGGTTATATTTCAGGGCTGCGCTGAGGAGTGGCCAAATTGGTAAGGCACCTGACTCTGGATCAGGCGATTGTAGGTTCGAGTCCTACCTCCTCAGCCAACGAGTTTAGCAAGCGCGCCGGCCACGAGCGCGCGCGACGATGGTCCCATCGTCTAGTGGTTAGGACACCGGCCTCTCACGTCGGGAACGCGGGTTCGACTCCCGCTGGGATCACCAGGAAAAACCCGGACTCGAAATTCCAGGCGTAGAAACGTATTTCATTCCAGTCGGGGAAATTGCTCAAATTATTGAGGAGTGGGTGTCCTTCTTCGAGTGGTTGTTCGGGGGCAGCCCGAGCTACCCGCCGAACTATTTCCTGTTCCAGCATAGGCTGACGTTCCACCGCCATCCGCTATATCCCAGCTACGACGGCATCCCCCTTGACATTGTCGCGAGCCAAGGGAGCGAGGCTCCCGAGGTTCAGCCCAGCATGCCACCCTCAAATCAGCCGCCGCTGCAGAGACCCGACTTCCTGCAGGTAGCCTTCCAGGAGCCGCGAGTTGTAGACATGCCTCTAGACCAGCCTATACCCGTGTTTAATACTGAATGGGAGCGCTGACTACGAGCTCACTTGCCGCAAGAATGGCGACATCGAGGTGGATGACTTCAAGCTAAGTAGACATTACACTAAATCAGGATCCCTCACAGTGCCTTCGATGGGCGTTCAGACCACCTACATTTGTCAGGGAACACTGGCCAATGATTGAAGCGGAAACCAAAAGACGCCCCAATATCGCCTACCGCCGTGGCGGGAGGAAGGTATGGAGCGGTTTTGCTGCGCTTGTCTTGAATGTGAGCGTAGCGTGTTTTGGTCCTTTGCCGACGAGCATTGCCGGCCCTCCGCCACCTATTCCTGAGCGCGACGTGACGATCGCATTCGTTCGGGTGTTGCCACCTGGCGGTGCGTATCAACCTGACGCGATAGAGTTTGACGAGCTCGATCCAGGCCTGCAGGCAGGGATGAGGGGGTTCTTTACGGATCCTGAGGTTTACATGTACCAGCTATTGAGGAAGCAAGCGATCCACCTAGGCGATCCTCAGTTGGTCCGCATAGGCCCGAGAGAGGAATTCGAATTTCGCCGCGTCGGGGAGTCTGTAGAGTGCGCAAATGTGGACGACGGCGTCGTGTCATTGTGGTCTGATAAGTCCCCGAAGGAGTTATCCGAGCACGGCTATCTCTGCAACGACCATCGGTTGAATCAAGACGTGTACGTCGTCGCGTGGGTGGCACAAAAAACACCTGCCCTGAGCCGTTAATCAGGGGCCTTCGAGAAATTCCAGGCGTAGAAATCGACGCGCATTGCGTGATAGCAGAGAAGCGCTCAGACTGGCGATTCACAACGGTTCAGATGGGTGGGAAAAATGAGTAACAAGAGCCTGGAAGGAAGCGCTGCTGGTCGCCGCGATGATGGCAGGTTCGGGTCGCGCGCTCGTGCCCTTCTACTTTCGGCTGCCGCATTTGCGTTGATCCTTGCTCAGACCGCAAACGTCAGCGCCGGCAAGGCTGACAACCGCGGGCTATGGGTCCCAAACGCCAACGGAGCCACGATTGTCGAATTCACTCCGAGTCTGCGTGTTGCCAGCGGTTCGCCGGTTCCTGCGGCCACCCTTAACAGTGCTGTGCTCGATTTCCCGGCATCGGTGGTGTTCGATCCGTCGGGTAACATGTGGGTCGCAAATGCAGGAACGCCGTCACTGATCGAATTCACGGCCACGCAACTCCTGGAACTTGGAAACACGTCCAATCCGGCGCCCGCCGTCACCATCACGTCGTCGATGTTCAGTGACCCATTGGCGGATTTCGATCACTCGGGAAATCTGTGGGTCAGTGACTACGATAACAACGAGATTTTTGAATCTTCAAAGAAGCAACTAAAGACCGGCGGCGATCTGACGCCTGCGATTACGATTACTTCCTCCGCTCTCGACGGTGCCCGGTATCTTGCCTTCGACCATAAAGGCAACCTGTGGATCTCCAATTCTAACAACAACCAGATCGAGGAGTTCGCCAAAAAACAGATCGCCAAGGGCGGCGCTCTGACCCCGGCTGTGATCATCTCGGATGACGGATCGGGAAGTCTTAGCGGCTGCACCGGTATCGCTTTCGACCACAATCATAATCTTTGGGTCGCGAACCTGAGCAACAATTCCATAGTAGAATTTCCGGCCGCCTCTCTGAAAGCCAGCGGCAGTCCGACCCCGGCAGTGACGATTAAGGCGACTGGTTCGAGCCTCGTTACGCCGGTCGGGTTGGGCTTCGACGACCAGCATAATTTGTGGGTCTCGAACTATGGCAACAGCACTGTCGTCGAGTATTTGCCCTCGCAGATAACATCGAGCGGAAGCCCAACCCCGACAGTGAAGCTCTCAAGAACGGGGGAGAGTCTTGTCGGTCCCGAACAATTTTCCTTTGGCGACTAGCCATCCGAGAGCGCATCGGATGCGCTCACGTTGCCTGTCAACATAGCGACGCAAGCAAACGCGGCCGTAGTGTCATCCCGGCGATGCGCGACCTCTCCCGAGCGGCCGCCGTCTACGCCATCCTGGATGAACGTGTCCCGTTACTGGCGCATAGGACTTTGGTCCAATAGCGCATCGTCATGCGTTCGCAACACAATCAAGTGGGCGGGAGGCTAGCCGGATGTTGCCGGATTAGCAGGAGTCTAAAAGTAAATCTGAAATGAGAACCGTAAGCAGCTTGGCGAGAAACCAGGCGCCCGCGCGGACCGTCCGAAAATCCAGAAACGCCAGGCGCAGGGTCCGCGAAAGCAACGCAACTGACGCAATCGCTCCACCGATTGTGTTGGTGATCGACGACGATCCGTCGGTCCTGCGCTCGCTAAAGAGGCTGCTTTCGGCCTCCGGCTTCCAGGTCAAAACTTTCGCCAGGCCATCCGAATTGCTCGCGAGCGAGAACCCGCGGTCAAACGCGTGCATGGTGGTCGACATCGATATGCCCGAAATGAGCGGAATCGAGATGTGCGAAGTTCTGAAGGGTTCAGGACGCAGTCTTCCCGCAATACTGATTACCGGTCGCACCGACGCCCGGACGCGCGCGCTGGCTGCGCAGTCAGACGCGGTCGCGGTATTGTTCAAGCCGTTCGACGAACAGCCGCTACTCGATGCGATCGCCCGTGCCGTCGCGCTATCGAAATCAGATCGCTGATCCCGATCGCGGCGCGACGCTGGAGTTCGCGCTACCGGTCGAAGCGAACGCGATCTGATTCGATCGCTGTCCGAAATTTACCGGCTCGCCCTTTTCTCGCAAGATCGCTCTGACATATAACATCGGGACGATGAGCCTGAGATCGGTTCCTTCGGCCCCCGCGGCTTCCGAAGCCGGCTTCGAGAAACTACTGAGCGAGTTGTCCGCCGCCTTCATCCGCGTGTCGGTTGAGGAGATCGACGCGGAAATCGAGCGATGGCTCGAACAGGTCGTAATTGCGATGGGCGTCGACCGCAGCACCGTCGTTCAAGTGGATTTCGCCGATGGAGCCATTTACACGACACACCAGTGGGCGCGAGAGGGGGTAGACGCCCCCGAAAGAGGCCGTAGGACAAACGACACCGGCTCTTTCCCCTGGCTCACCGAAAATGTGCTCGCCGGCAAAGTCGTCGTAATCCCGCGACTCGAGGATATTCCTCCTGAAGCGGCCAAAGATCGGAACAGCTTCCGTCGCGACGGCAATAAATCAAACGTTACGATTCCGATGAGGATCGGCGGGGTCGTGGTCGGTGCGGTTCTCTTCGGTACGCTCATTTCGGAGAGAGCGTGGTCGCAGAAGGAAGTTCAGCGTCTCAGGCTGGTCGCCGAAATATTCGGCAACGCGCTCGAACGCAAGCGCGTCGAAGCCGAGATTCGCCGTCTGTCCGAGGAATTGCGCCAGGTCTCGCAAGTGGTGACGATGGGCGAGCTTACCGCCTCTCTCGCGCATGAGCTGAACCAGCCGCTCGGCGCGATCCTCAACAACGCGCGGGCTGCGCGCCGCCTGCTTGCGTCCAGGACCCCCGACCTGGCCGAGATCGACGGTGCGCTCGACGACATCATTCGCGACGATGCCCGTGCCGTCGCTATCGTCAAGGATGTCCGCGCGATGTTTCACCGCGGCGAGGCGAAAACCGCGCCCGTCGATGTCAAAGAGATACTGCACGACGTCAATCGGATCGTGAGCGCCGACGCACGGATGAAAGATATCTCGTTGTCGATCGAGGTCGCCGATTCTCTGCCGTCGGTGCGCGGCGACAAAACGCACCTGACTCAGGCCGTCCTGAACCTGGTCATAAACGCATTCGACGCGGTCTGTGAGAGCGACCGGCCGCGCGAAGTCGCTCTCCGCGCCGGCCGCGCCGAGCCCAACGATATCCACGTAGCAGTGTGCGATTCGGGTGAAGGCATCGACCCGAAGATCATGCCGCGTCTGTTCGACCCCTTCTTCACCACCAAGCCAACCGGGATGGGTATGGGACTCGTCATCGTGAAATCGATCATCGAGAATCACGGCGGCCGCATCTGGGCCTCGCAGAATCCCGGCCGCGGCGCGACGCTCGAGTTCGCACTGCCGGTTGGACACTGATCCCCGGCGACGGCCGACTCTACTTGTTGCCGGATCGCTAACCCGCGGTAATGGTTCGGTTACCCTTGCGCTGGCCACGAAGTAGGTTTGCGATACTTCAGGGAGGGCTCCGCCAATGATACGAAAAAACGCAGCGGTGGCAGGCACGGCTATAGCCGGATGCGCGACCTCCGGTTTCATTAGCTCTCTTTGCTGGCTACTTTCCTGGCGAAGAGATTGACGCCGTCAGGCGCCTCGACGTAGTCCGGACCATACGGTCCAGAGTCCGGCGGATAGTAGGCATATGGCTCAAGGTAATCGTAGTAGTAGTTCGGTCCTGCGTAATAGTCAGGCCCACCATAGTAACCGCCCCGGCCGCCGTGATGACCCCAGCCGCCGTGATGGACCCCACCATGGTAGCCGCCACCGTGACCGATGGCGTGTCCGCCGCCATGGCGGGCGGCCTGGGCCGCACCAAGAGGAAGCGCGCAGAGTAGGCCGCCGAATGCTATTGCCGTCGCGATCCTCGCGCGATCCGGCCTTCTTTTTTTGCCACAGGTGGTTGCCGTACAGCCGCTGGTGGCGAGTTGATGAAGCGGGCGGGGGGTCGAATCGAGCGACGGACGGCGCTAGTAAGGCCTTGCCAGTAAGTTTGTAGCCCCTCTATCTTCCGATCTCGAATTAGCGTAATCTATTTGTCTAACGCTCGGATTGTTCCTTTCTCTAAGCCCAGGGAATTAGCCCAGGGTTTTCTGTACGAGAGCTTCCCGGCAAATACTTACGGAGGGCAAAAATGCCCAGCAAATTGTACGTAGGCAACCTCGCCTACTCGGTCTCCAACAGCGATCTGGAAGAACTGTTTTCACAAGCAGGCCAGGTTCAGAGCGTAGCGGTAATCACGGATAAATTTTCCGGCCAATCGAAGGGCTTCGGCTTCGTCGAGATGGCGAATGCGGAAGAGGCTTCCAAGGCAATTCAGACCCTGAATGACACCGATCTGAAGGGCAGAAACATCAAGGTCAGCGAGGCCAAGCCCCGTGAATCGAGCTTCGGCGGCGGCGGTGGCGGTGGCAACCGGCGCGGCGGTGGCGACAATCGCGGCGGCGGAGGCGGCGGCCGCTGGTAAATTGATCTGAGACTGGGCGGGCACACGATGCCCGCTCAGTTTTTTCAAGGGTCGGCGAGCGGTCCGAGTTCGCTACCGATCCAAATTTTCAAATTCCTTCGAACAGCGTTCGCGGAAGTCGAAAGGGGTTTGCATATTGCACGAGGAGGCCCGGTGCCCAGAATATATGTAGGAAATCTCGCCGAGTCAGTTACCGGCGATAATCTGAAGGCGCTGTTCTCCAAAATAGGCCGCGTCGGCGGCGCTCTGGTGATAACCGACAAGCTCACCGGCAAATCCCGTGGCTTCGGCTTCGTCGAAATGGTCGAAGTCGAGGACGCGATTAATGCCGCAGCCTACTTCAGCGGCACCGACCTCGAAGGCCGCAAGATTCACGTCGATCCATACCGCCCGCAGAACGAACCCGGCGCGCAGAAATATCGCGGCGAACGAAAGCGTCGCGCACCCGCCAAACGCAGCAGCAATGGCACTGCGTAATCAGTTGAATAGCTCGATCAGGAGGCAATATGCGCGATGAAGGGTTGACGCCGTGGAGAACGCACGACTGGAAAGTTCGCACGATCGAATCTATCGCAGCGGGAGGCGGCTCGCGGCTCGCATTCACCTGCAGGAGTTGCGGCAGGATCTTCAATCAGACGACAATCAACAGCCGCACCTGGGCGGTTGATGCCGGCGGGACTGCGCTCACGGATACGGTGACCAATCGATGGCTCGCGGAAAGCTGCCTGCGCAAACCGTCGGATGGCGACGAAGACGACCGCAAGCAATTCAAGAACGGTTCCGCGCTGCAAAACTGATTTTTCTCGAGGTTGTCTCATTGAAATTGAAACTGCGCACGCTCGCGCTTGCCGCGCTGATGCTATGTGCATTCGCGGGCGCTGCCTCTGCACAGGCTGAAGCCCAGGCGTCGGTGCCGCCCCTCGATGCGACTGCGTCGGTGAAATCGATCATCGATCAGTCAATCGTAGTATTCAAAGATCAGCAGATCTCCGCGGCGGATCGCGAGAATAAACTTCGCGCGATTGCCGAGAGCCATTTCGATTTTGCCGAGATGTCGCGGTCGGCGATCGGCTATCACTGGAAGACTCTTACGCCCGCGCAGCAGAGCGAGTTCGTGCCGCTGTTCACGACGTTCATCGAGGACGCGTACCTGTCGCGCATCGAATCGTATTCGGTCGAGAAGATTAACCGGCAGATCCAGTCCTCGATGATTAATTTCACCAGGCAGACGAGCGACGGTCCCGACTACGCCGAGGTCTACAGTACCGTCGTGTTGCAGGACCAGAAGGATCCGATCCCCGTCAACTACCTGATGCGCCTCGACGCCAGCGAGTGGAAGATTTACGACATCACGATTGACGCCATCAGCGTAATCGCCAACTACCGCAACCAGTTCAACCGCGTCCTGAACACCGACGGCTACGATAAACTCGTCAGCCTGATCCGCCAGAAGACCGCCGGCCTGCAGACCAACTAGCGCACGCCGCGATACTGCCCAACGCGATTGTCCCCCTTCCCTCGAGGGAAGGGGTTAGGGGTTAGGTGTTGAGTTGCAACAGGTTGTCCCTAGGGAGGCGGGAGATAGGGGGATGACCGCCGATGCCGGAATGAGGGCGGTGATGGTTGTAGGAGTGGAGCCAGGCCGGGAGAGCGTCGGCGCGCTGCTGTGAATCGTCGTAAGGACGAGCGTAGGCCCATTCGCGCAGAGCGGTCTGGATGAAGCGTTCGGCCTTGCCGTTGGTGCGCGGGGTATAGGGACGGGTGAAGATGTGCCGCACCCTGCGGCTGCGGCACAGGTCGGCAATAGGGAAAGAACGGTAGGCGGAGCCGTTGTCGGTCATGATGCGAGCGACCGAGATGCCAAGGGCCTGGTAATGATCGAGCGCGCGCACGAGGAAGGCAGTGGTGGTTTCCTTGCGCTCGTTGGGCAGAACTTCCATGTAGGACAGGCGCGAGTGGTCGTCGATGCAGACGTGAGCTACTTCGAAGCCGGCGCCGTGGGAGCGCTTTTGATGGGTGCCGGTGATGCGCGAGCCAATCCGGTTAAAGCGGCCGAGCTTTTTGGTGTCGAGATGAAGCAAATCGCCGGCGGCGGCGTACTCGTAGCGCACGCTGGGCGGCGGCGGGTCAAGCGCGCTGAGCCGGGACAGGCAAGCGCGCTTGAGCAGGCGGCTGACGGTAGCACGGCTGAGCGCGAGTTGCGCGGCGATGTGCTTCATCAGCAGGCGCTGGCGGCGCAACTCGAGCACCTGCGCGGCCACGGCCGGCGCAGTCGGACGACGCAGTCGCTGAGGCCGCGAGCTGCGGTCGGCCAGCCCCGCCGGACCTTCGCGGGCAAAGCGAACAACCCACTTGCGCACCGTCTTGTCGCACACTCCCATCGCCGCCGCGACTATCTTTGTAGGTTCTCCTGCATTCACTCGCTTGACCAGCTCGACTCGACTAAGCGGCGTAGTGCGCGCATTCTGATGTATGTCCATCCGGGGGACCTCCTGTGTCGGTGTTGAGTTCGCACCTTTCACCTTCCCAGCGTCTTCCCGGAAGGACAACCTATTGAAACATCACAGTTAGGTTGCCCGCGTTGTCGAAGGAACTGACTGCGCGCTAGGATTCGTGGCATGACAAACGGGGGAGGCAGATCGCGCAATCCCGGCGACGGATGGATTCGTGATCTGACTCGGCCTCCATTCAGGAAATTTTCAATCGACACAGAGTCTCTCCCAGTCCGAAATCGTCGAACGGCTTCACGCAATCGTCGAACCCGGAAACGTATTCCTCGCGGGGTTCCGACGGACCAACAAGCTCTTCGCCGGAGAAGTCTCGCCGGAGGGCTTCAAAATAATGCGGCTCATTTATTACTCGAATGGCTTGCAGCCGGTGATTATTGGCCGCTTCGACCCCGGACCGCGTGGCACGCGCGTGCAAGTGAGGATGCGCCTGAGACAGTATGCGAGCGGATTCGTCGCGCTGTGGTTTGGGACGCTGGCTTTCATCGCCTTCCTTTCTTTGTTCGAGGCTATCCTTTCTTCGAAAAGAAATCAGGCCGGGAATTGGCTGGAAGGCATGGGATTCGTGAGTGCGATGGGCGCCGTCGCATATTTGATGGTGGCGGCAAGCTTCGGGTACGAGGCGCGAAAGGCGCGCGGACTCCTCGAAGAAGCGATGCAAGCGACGCCCGGTCCGCGCATCAAGAAGGTAACGACCAGCGCGCCTCCGCGAGTTCCGAGGATTGCGAAGAGTTTGCTCCTCTGGGGTGGCGCTTCGGCAGTAGGAATTGCCGTCTGGAGTGTCGCGGCGCCGCACTTTATCGCCAAGAGTGAGCCTTATCGCATCGCGGACAATTATGCTCGATCGGATCCGATCATTCAGACCGAATTGGGAACCATAAGCGGCGTCCACTTAAAGCGATGGGGAAACCAGCTGAGCAATCGCGGTTCCGAGGGAAGCGCGAAATTCGCGATCAGTGTGGAGGGTACCCACGGCAAAGGCGTTGTCCTGGTATCGATGAAACGACACCTCGGTGTGTGGCAGGTAACTACCGCAAATTTGCGCGAGGCGAGCGGACGAATCATCACATTGCGGACAGACTCGGCAGGGGCGGCGCCAGCGCCCAGCCAGTGACTGCTCGGATTTCCAGCCGGCCTGAGAGTCTCGAGTTCCACACTCGGGCATAATCTGGAGCTATGCAAACGGCCACCGCTCGACAGTTGCCGCTCCTGATCTATGACGGTGATTGCGGCTTCTGCCTTTACTGGGTTCGCTATTGGCGGAGACTCACCGGCGATCGCGTGACCTATGCGCCTTACCAGGAAGTCGCCGCACAGTTTCCCGAAATTCCTGTCGCATCGTTCCAGCGCGCCGTCCAATACGTAGGAGACGACGGAAAAATCGCGAGCGGCGCCGAAGCTGCGCTCCTTACACTGAGTCACGCGAGCGGCAAAGGCTTCTGGCTGACGCTCTATCGCCATGTTCCCGGCTTTGCCGCAATCGCCGAGAGCATGTACGCATTCGTCGCTTCGAATCGCGGCGCACTTTATCGGCCATGCATTTGGTTGTGGGGACGCGACTATCAGCCGCCGCGCTTCGATTTGGTTGCATGGATTTTTCTGCGAGCGATTGGACTGATCTATCTCATCGCCTTTGTTTCATTCGGCGTGCAAGCGTTGGGATTGATCGGCAGCCACGGAATCCTGCCGCTATCCGTATTCACCGACGCCGTCCGCAGCCAGCTTGGCTCATCAAGCTACCGCCAGGTTCCGATGGTGTTCTGGCTGGATCAAAGCGACGTTGCGATTCAGGCCGGATGTTGGACGGGAGCGGCACTGTCGATGCTCGTGATCCTCGACGTGGTCCCGGGCTTGAGCCTGTTTTTTCTGTACGTTCTTTATCTCTCGCTCTTTTACGCCGGTCAGGATTTCATGGGCTTTCAGTGGGATCTGCTTTTGCTCGAGGCCGGCTTCCTTGCGCTGCTCCTGAGCATCGCGACCAGGCCCGGGATCTGGTTGCTGCGCTATCTGCTCTTCCGGTTCATGCTGCTTTCGGGTGCCGTCAAGCTCCTGAGCGGCGATCCCACATGGGCCAACCTCTCAGCGCTCTCCTACTATTTTCAGACGGCGCCGCTGCCGACGCCGCTGGCCTGGTACGCGCATCATTTGCCGCATGCGATCCTCGCCGCGGCAACGGTGGCGACTTTGTTCATCGAGCTGGTACTGCCGTTTCTGATTCTCTTTCCACGACGGCTGAGGTTCATCGCGGCCTTCGGCTTCTTGTTGCTCCAGGTAGTGATCCTTCTCACCGGCAACTACACATTTTTCAATCTTCTGACGATGGCGTTGTGTCTCGCGCTGTTCGACGATGCCGCGCTGCGCAAGGTTCTTTCCAGTCGCGTGGCCAGCTTTGTGCAACTCGAGGTCCGCAACGTCAAGCCGCCGAAAATCGTGTCAGTCGCAGTCGGCGCGATCGCGCTGTTGATCGTATTCACCGGGCTCATTCAGCTGAATGAGGTGCTCAACCACCGACTCTCTCCTTTCGGCGCGTGGGTCACCGCTGAAATGGAGCCGCTGCATATCGTCAACACCTACGGCTTGTTCGCGGTGATGACTACCACGCGGCCGGAAATTATCGTTGAGGGTTCGGACGACGGCGTTAACTGGCGCGAGTACGCGTTCAAGTACAAGCCGGGCGATGTGATGCGCCGGCCGCGATGGAACCAGCCGCATCAGCCGCGGCTCGACTGGCAGATGTGGTTTGCCGCGCTGGGCACTGCATCGGACAATCCCTGGTTCTCGCAGTTCATGCGGCGGCTGCTGGAAAATTCGCCCGCGGTGACCGCGCTGCTCGAGAGCAATCCCTTTCCGCACAAGCCGCCGCTCTACGTGAGGGCTTTGCTGTACGACTACCGCTATTCCACGCCTGAAGAAAAGAAAGCGACAGGCGCGTGGTGGGTGCGCGAGCCCCAAGGAATTTATTTTCCGGCCGTAGCTCTCAAGCAATAACCAGGCGTCCGCGCGTCTACTGAGTACCCTGCTGGCCCACCTTCATAGTCCCGACGATCGGCACGCCCATCGGACCGACCGGAATATAAATCTCGGTGTGGTTGGGCGAGTTGACCATCTTCTGCTGCGCCTGGATCGCTTCGTACTGAACGTAGAGCGGCGTCAGCTTCTGGTTGATGGTGTCCATTGCCTTGGCGACGCCTTCCGCGTCGGCTTCCCGAATTTGCGCCTTGGCTTTGGCCGTCTGGATCTCGATCGTCGTCTGCTCGAGCACTTGCGTCGCCGCCAGCTTGTTGGCGACCGACTGCGCCACGGTATCGGGATATTGGATATTGCCGATGACGACACTGATAATCGTAAACGGCGTCCCCTTGAGTCAGCTTCAAAATTCGGTCCTGCACCGCGGATCCGATAGCATCGATGTTGTCCTTGATATCGAGCCCGTCATATTTCTGAACCTCGTCGCGCGTGTAGGTTCTGAACGGCTCCTTGATGAAATTGTCGTAGGCGTTAGGAGTGGATTTTCGCCCGTCTCGCCGTATTTTTCGACGAACTGCTTGACGTTCGCCGGTTCCACCTTCCACAGCAGATGCGCCTGGAACTCGATATGCAGATTATCTTTGGCGAGCACCGCGGTCGGGCCGACAAACTGTTCCGTGCTGGTGTTAGGCGTCACCGAAATGTTGGTTACCTGGAGCATCCAGCCAAGGCCGGTCGAAGTCGGTCCCGTTTGGAGTGCGTAAAATCGCGCGGGCATCGTGTACGGATGCTTGGTGACGTAGCCGACGTAGCCCGCCGGCGTCGATGGATTCGTGCATCCGATGATTCCCAGGGCCAGTAACACAAATAGTCGTCGCATTCCTCTCCTCCTTTGATGGTCGCGATCGCGCCCCCCATAAAACCGGAGTCAATCAAAAATATCTATCGCGTCGCCGGCGAGGCGCGGGGGTTCCAAACGATGTCAGGGAGAGAAAGCTCGTGTCGCTATTTTCCCGATCCGCTGGCGGTCAGATTGTGCGACGGATGTTTGGGGTCATCGCTGGTGATGCTCAGGATTTGTTGCGGAGTCGGTCCCGTCGCAAGCGGCCTGAATTGTACGGTTACCTTTTCGGTCTTGCCCTTGGGCAGGTTAAAGGTGCCGCTGCCCGCCGTCACGGTGAACGGCGACGCGAGCGTTCCGACTATCACCTGCAGAGGGAACTTGCCTTTATTTTTGATCTTAAGGCTTTTGCTCTTGGTCGAGTTGACTTTTACCGATCCGAAACTCAGGTTGCCCGAGACGCTCAGCGTTCCGAACGGCGGCGTGGGTGTTGCAGTCGGTGTCGCCGTTTGAGTAGCAGTCGCCGTATTGGTCGCAGTCGCGGTCGCCGTAGCCGTAACGGTACTGGTCGCAGTGGAAGTTGCGGTGGAAGTTGCGGACGCGGTCGGCGTCGCGCTTGAAGTCGCGGAGGCGCTGACGGTCGGCGTTCCGGAGGCGGTCGCAGTGGGCGATACAGATGCGGTCGCCGTCGCCGACGTTGTTGGCGTCGCGGTTGCGCTCGAGGTCGGCGTTGCGGACACGGTCGGGGTCGCCGATGCTGTCGCTGTTGCAGTTTGCGTCGGCGTCGGAGTGGCGCTCACTGTTGGCGTCGGAGTAATCGTCGCCGTCGCGGTGGCCGTGACGGTCGGGGTTGCACTAATCGTCGCGGTGGCCGACGCCGTCGGCATCGGCGTCGCGCCGGGACTCCGCAGGCGAGCCTCGGCGATCCAGGTACTCCAATTCGGGGTTGGCTCGCTGGTAGGCCCGGAGTATTCGCCTACAACCCAAACCGCGGTTTGATCTGAAGGGTCAACGCCCGCGCCTGAATAGTCACCCCACGGGAACGCGCTTGTTGAGGGTTCCGGATTCGGGCTCTTGTAGCTCGCGGTCCCGGCCTGAACGAGCACAGGGGTTTCGAGCGTGTCGATAGCGTCGGTCACAAGGCGACCATCAGCATAGGCCGAAGGGAATTCGGCGGATGACGATTGGGTGAAAGATGTGAGCAGGTCGTCGAAGTTGTCGAGGTCGACCGAAGGGTAATAGTCGTGAAAACTTTTGGTGCCGAACACGAAATCCTGCTTCAGACTCGGAGTCGTGCCGCCGGTCGCCACCTCGAAGAATTGCAGGCAGCTTCGCTCCGTCGAGTCTCCGGTCGGCTTGCACGTTGCGGTCCCACTGCCCCATAGGAGCCCATCGCGGTAGACCGTGTTCTCAACACGCGCGTCGCCGGTGTCGATTGGATTCGAGGAATTGCCCTTCTGCCCAGCAACCGGCGGATCGGAGAAATTCGCGATCGGAAGCACAGTCGTCGTGGGGCTCGATCCAGGGCCGATGCCCGGAACGCCTGTAACCTGCCAAACCGTAAGATGGTTCTGCGGGACGTTGGTGTCGTCGGGATCAGAAAGCATGTAGAGCGTCGACGTCGATGATCGGCTGCTGGCCGGCTGAACCGTAAAGTCGTCGGGGTCTTGATCGACAGGGTAGAAATCCATCCCCGCGATGGGCATGCCGGCAACCAGGTCCGACTTGTTCCAGACGATAAACTCCATGCCGAGATATGGTTGATTCAAGTCGCCGCAATTGGTTGAGGTGATAGAGCACGAAAATGAGTTGCCGCCGGTGACGACCTTATCGTCGTTGAATCCAAGCGACGGCTGATCCGGAAAAGATCCAGGCGTCTCGAATTGGTAAATATTAAATGGCTGCGTCGGATCCGAGCTGGTCGAGACCGCCAAATAGAAATAGCCGTTCTGCGCGGTGTTGATATCGTCGGTATCGAAGATCAGAAACGAAATGAACCATGTCCCCGAAATCGTGTCGTAGCGGACTCTTGGATCGCTCGAAAATATCGAGGGATCGACCCCGAACAGGGTGTTGAGGTTCAAGGTCGATATGGTAGTCCCGCTCTTGTTGAAAATCCGCGCCACGATGTTGCTCGTTTCGACAACGTTGTTCGGTCCCACCGCCACTTGCGAATCGGGCGGCTCGCATAAAGGGCCGCATTGGGAATCGGGAAACGCCAGCCCGAGGAAGTTTGTCGTGAGGGTCGCCGTGGTGGTTAATGGGAGCGGCGCGAGCGACGGAATTTCGGGGAGCGTCGACTCGGACATGGCCGCTTTGCTCTGGAGATAGGCGGCCTCGTTCGCGTGCCGCGGCGGCAAAAAGTGCTGAGTCGCAACCGCGTCGGCCGGCGGCAGTTTCATCGGATCGACAATCGCGGTTCGTACGGCGAAGGTATGGATCGGTCGCGGGGCCGCTGTGGATTGAGTTGCCGCGACGCCGCCCGCGCGTGCCGAAAGCGAAGTCCATGAGTCTACGAAGGTGAGAACAAGAACGATGGCGAAGGCCGCAGCGGCGCATCGAGGCGTCACAACAAATCTTCCACGATCATTCATAAGCTAACGAGCGCCGCTATAATGTACGCGAGAGCAGGGCGGTCCTACAATCTGTTTTTTGCTCATCTGAACGGTGAAGTGAGGTTATGCGATGATCCTGAAAGTTGCTCGTCTCGGATTTCCGTCACTGAGGACTGCGGCCAGCCCGGTGCCCTCCGATCGGATCACGACCGCCGAATTCCAGCAGCTGATCGACGACATGGTCGAGACGATGTACGAGTACAACGGCGTCGGACTCGCCGCCCCGCAGGTGCATCTGCCGATCCAACTGGCGGTGCTCGAAGTCCACGACCATCCGCGCTATCCTGACATGCCCGAAGTGCCGCTGACGGTCCTCGTCAACCCTGTCGTGACGATTCTCGACCGCACGCCCGTCGAGGAGTGGGAGGGATGCCTCAGCGTGCCCGATCTTCGCGGGCGCGTGCCGCGCTTCAAGCAACTGCGCGTGACGGCCCTCGGCCGCGACGCGAAGCCTTTCGAGATCGAGGCGTCAGACTTCCACGCGCGCGTGATTCAGCATGAGACCGATCATCTGAAAGGCGGAATCTATCTCGACCGCATGCCCGACATGCGAGCGCTTGGTTTCATGCAGGAATGGCAGCGCTACATGCTGAAGCCGGAGGGTGAGAAGCAATGATACTGGGTGCAGGGGGCACCCCCCGCGACGGTGTCGATGCCGCCCGCCGCGCAGGCGTCTGATCTGCTCCTCACGGCCATGCGGGCGCGGACGCCGGCGCGATCCATTGTTCGCTCATCGTCCACAAACGCTCAGCGACTGCGGGATCGTTCGATTCCGCGCTCGACGCCTTGACGCGACAATCCTGCAAGTATTGTCCGGCCAGGTCCGACGCCGGTTCGTGAACGGTCGCATAGACGGTGGTCGCCGCGCCCTGAACCGGGCTCTTCGTAAACGGACTCACCAGTTTCATTATTGCGCTGAATAGCCCTGAGCTGCGGGCAATATCAGTCGTGATCATTGTGCCGGGATGCAGCGAGCATGCGGTCAAGCCGCGGCTGCCGTAGCGCGATTGCAGTGACTTGGCCATCAGCACGTTGCACAGCTTGGCCTGACCGTATGCGGTCATGCCTCGAAAGTTTTCCCGCGTCATCGGTAGCCGACCGAAATCGAGCTTCGCCGGAGATTTGTGGCTCAGGCTCGATACCATGACGACCCGCGGCGCGGCGGACTTCAGCAGCCGCGTCATCAGCAATCGTGCGAGCAGAAAATGACCGATGTGACAGACGCCCACCATTCGCTCGAAGCCCTCTTCGGTCTGAGCCCAGGTCGTTTGCAAGAGGCCCGCGTTACAAATGAGATCGTCAATTCGCTTGGCATCCAGCCGCTCCGCGAAGCGCGTGATGCTTGGAAACGACGCGAGGTCGAGCTCCGCGAACTCGGCCTTACACCCAGGATGCGCTTGGCGCGTCCGCGCGACTGCGGCTTCACCGGTTGCCGACTGCCGGCACGCGAAGATGACGCGCGCGCCCGCGCTGGCGAGCGCTCGCGCCGTCCACTCGCCGATTCCGGTGTTGGCGCCGGTGACTACGATCGTGCGGCCGGAGAGATCATGCCCGGCAAGCACATCATATGCCGTAGAGCTCGAGCCGAATTCCTGTTTGCCGTTGCCTGCAGCCATCTGTGGATTGCCTCCGTCACGTGTCATTTCGGCGGCGGCGGGATCACCGGCATCTTGCCCGTGGCCTTGAACTCCGCAATCGCCTTGCGCATCTCGTCGTTCTGCGCGGCAAGGATATTTTGCTCGCCTTGTACTTTCGACAGCTCCGCTTTGAGCTGCTCGTTTTCACTTTGAAGCTTGAGTAGTTGGTCGTTGAGCTGCGAGATCTGCTGGGTCTGCTCTTCCAGGCGCGTGCGATAGCTGCTCGAATAAAAGAAAAATAGCAGCGCCGCAATTATCGCCACGATCAATCCGCCTATGAGCAAACGTCCCATCGATACACCTTTCCTTCAGGCAGTCTCGACATCAGATTAGCCGATCGCTGCGCGGAAAAAAGTGAATTGACTTCCTTACTTGGCCGTCTCTAGAATGTCGTCGATCGAACTCCTGCTTTCGGGCGCCATTTGCACTACATTGAGAAGGATGCACCATACCCCGGCGCTCTCGAACGCGGCGTTGCCGATTTCCGCACGCGGGATGGGCTAAAGCAGGCTTCATGATAGAGGTCCAGGAGCTAACCAAATACTTCGGCGCCACGCTTGCCGTAAATCACGTTTCGTTCAAGGTCGAGAAGGGCGAGATTATCGGTTTGCTGGGTCCTAACGGATCGGGCAAGACGACGATCATGCGGATCCTGACCGGATTTTTCCCGGCGACTTCCGGGCGCGCGATGATCGGCGGGCTCAACGTCGCGCAGCATTCGCTCGAAACGCGCCGCCGCGTCGGCTACCTGCCGGAAAACATGGTGCTGTATCCCGACCTCAGCGTCGATGCGCTGCTCGAGTTCGGCGCGCGCGTGCGCGAGATCGATCCGCGGACGACGCGCGATCGAATCGAGTATTCGCTCGAGACCTGCGGCCTCAAGGACGTGCGGCGCAAGCTTATCGGCAAACTGTCGAAGGGTTATCGGCAGCGCGTCGGAATCGCGCAGGCAATCCTGAGCGATCCCGAAGTGCTGATTCTCGACGAGCCGACCGTGGGACTCGATCCGCGCCAGGTCGTCGAAATCCGCGATCTGATCCGTTCGCTGGCGGGACATTCCACCGTGCTGCTGTCGACGCATATCCTGCCCGAGGTCAACATGACCTGCCGGCGCGTGGTGATTATCGACCGCGGACGAATCGTCGCACAGGACACGCCCGAACAACTGACTGCGAAACTGCAAGGCACCGATCAAACGCTGATTACGGTGGCGGGTCCCTCGCCGGCCGTGCGCGAGGCGCTGACGGCGGTCAATTTCGTACAGCGGCTCGAGGACCGGCCGGTCGATGCCGGCTCGAACGGCGTGTGCTCGTTCGTGGCTTATTCGAGCGGGCACGGCGAAGAAGTTCGGTCGGCGCTGGCGGCCTGCGTCGTGCAGCACGGATGGAGTCTGCTCGAGGTAAAACCGATGGCGCTGAGCCTTGAAGATTTGTTCATGCGGCTCGTCACTAAGGAAGAACGGGTCTGATGGCTAACGGTGCAACCACTCTGGAAGTTGCGGGTGCCGCAACCGAATCGCGACGCGCGGCGATCCGCGCCGCGGGCACGGGATTCTCGATCGGCCGCATGCTCGCGGTGACGCGCAAGGAATTGCGCTCCTACTTCGCCTTTCCGCTGGTCTACGTGCTGTCGGGCGTATTCCTGATCCTCGCGGGATACTACGCGTACACCGACCTGGTCTACTTCGTCACGATCGCGTTCGCCCAGGATATCATCCAGAACTACTGGTCGCTGCTGGTCACCGATATCCGTCTCTGCATGCTGCTGACGCTGCCGTTCATCACGATGCGGCTGTTTGCGGAAGAACGGAAACTCGGCACGATCGAGTTGCTCTATACTTATCCGCTGCGCGACGGCGAAATACTTGGCGGCAAGTACCTGGCGTCGGTCGCGATCTTCGTCATGATGCTCGCGCTGACGCTCCTGTACCCGGTCTACATTTACAGTATCCACTGGTTTCCGCTGTTCCCCTTTTCGCCGGCTACCTCGGCTTGTTGCTGATGGGGTGCGCGTTCGTTGCCTTCGGAATTTTCATCTCGTCGTTGTGCGAGAGCCAGGTGATGGCGGGGATGGGCACGGTGTTGCCGCTGCTCTTCTTCTGGATTCTCAACTGGAACGAGGCTGCGTTCACCAACTCGTGGCTGGAAGTGGTGCGCAAGTTCTCGTTGTTCGATCAATTCGGCGGCTTCGCCAAGGGCGTGATCGATCTGGATCACGTGACCTATTTCATCTTCTTCACGATGTTTTTTCTGTTTCTCACGCAGCGATCGATGGAGGCGCGCAAATGGGCGGGCCGCCGTTAAAGGATTCGCCGGTCGGCGAGCGCCGATCGACCTGGAAGAACTATGCGGTTCTGCTCTACACCATCGTTGCGTTCGGCGCGGTGCTGATCGTCGCCAACGCGATCATCGCGACCTTCAACATCCGCTGGGATCTGACGCCGCAAAAACAATTCTCGCTCTCCGATTTCGACAAGCGCGTGCTCGGCGGGCTGACCCACAACGTCAAGGTGATGGCGTTCGTGCGGACCGAAGATCCCGCCTACCTCGAACTCTCCGATCTGCTGTTCCAGGCGGCAGCCTACACTCCGCGCCTGACCTACCAGGTGATCAACGTCAATAAGGCGCCCGGGATGGCGCGCGAGTACGGCGTGTCGAGTTACGGCGAGGTGATCGTCGAATCGCAGGGACGCCGGCGCGATTTCGACAACGCGCGCTCCGACGAACTCATTCCGGCGATCCTGCAGATCTCCGCCGAGGCCAACAAGCATATCTACTTCACGATCGGACACGGCGAGCGCGACCTGTTCAGCTCCGATCGCAGCCTGGGCTACTCGCAATGGCGCACGCAGCTCGAACAGAACAACTATCAGATCGATAACGTGTCGCTGTTCGCCAGCGGCGTGCCCGACGACGCCAAGGTGGTCGTCTCGCTGGGGCCGCAGAAGGATTTCCTGCCCGAGGAACTGGCCGCGCTCGCCAAATACCTCGGCCACGGCGGCCACTACGTCGCGATCATCGACCCGTACGGGTCGCCGACGCTGGTCGAGTTCCTGAAGAAGTACTACCTCGATTTTATTCCGCAGGTGATCGTCGATCCCGCGTATCGGCTGACGGCCGGCGAGATTCTCACGACGCAGATTCCGCTCCGCTCCGAAACAAATCCGATGAGCCGTTCGATGACCGCGCCGGCCGTGTTTTCACTCGGTCGCGGCGTGATGGTGACGGGCAAGGTCGGCGATACGGCGCCGGACGATCTGAAGATCGCGGATGCGGACAAATTTCTCTCCTCGTCGCATGAAAGCTGGGCGTCCGGCGATCCCAATGCGCTGACGACCGGAATCACCGAGTACCAGGCCGGCCGCGATCTCAAGGGGCCGATTCCGGTGGCCTCCGAAATTGACTTCGCGCCCGCGTCGACTCCGCATATCCCGCTGCAGCAGATGACGCGGCTGGTGGGAATCGGCAGCAGCGCGTTCGCGTCGAACCAGTTTCTCGAGATGCTCGGTAATCGCGATCTCGCAGTCAGCCTGATCAACGAACTGGCGGGCGACGAGATGATGATCGCGAGCCGCGAGCGCCTCAACAAGAGCGCGACCGCCGCCTTCTATATCAGCGATCAGGAAGCGCGCCATCTGCTGGTTTTGGGATCGGTGGTCGAGCCCGCACTGCTGTTCCTGATCGCAATGACAGTGCTCGTGCGCAGGAGGTTCTTCGCGTGAGCGCACGTCCTGCAATTTTCTACACCATCGTTTTTTTCATCCTGCTGCCGACTTATTACTGGGTTCAGCCGAGCATCAAGCCGGCGACCGCGCTGGAGCAGAAAGAAGAGAGCCTGCTGAAACTTGGCGGCGGTATCGACGCCATCACGGTTGTGAGCGGGCCGGAGTCGCTGCGCTTTCAGAAGACCAAGGATGGCAAGCTTTACGAACTCGTCGCGCCGCAGGGAAAATTCATCCCGCATGATCTGATGGACGCGATGGTCTCGCTGCTGACGAGTGCGAAGTCAGTCGAAGTGGTGGCGGACGATTCAACGGATCTCGCGCAGTTCGGACTCGACCAGCCGAAATCGGTGGTGACGATCGAAGCACCCGGCCAGCCACAGCCGATCAAGATCGCATTCGGCAACGAAAACCCGACCCACACCGCGATCTACGCGCAAATCGAAGGCATCCCGAAAGTGTTCCTGCTGGGCCAGAACATGGAGTACTACCAATCCCTCATGTTCCAGTGGATCGAAGGCAAGCAAGGCAAGAACGCCTAGCATTTGGCGGGGTCAGCGCGATCCCATTCATCCGCTATCTCGCGAGGTTAGGGCGGCCCAATTCGAGAACACGAATTGTGCGAGCCTCAGCAGGGTTGTAAGCGCATGAAAGGCGTCAAGTTCAGTGATGGAGGAAACTTGACCGTGCGCAGCCTCATCCCGCCAATATGCCAGAAGGTTAAAGGCCGAACTGACAAAGCCCCTGTTAAGCTCTGATGGTTCGGATCCAAAAATCATCTTTAGTACTTTTCGTCGACCATTGGGTCGCGCATATTCTCTTAAGACCCGAGCCTCATCTCCTAGCTTGGCGACGGCTGCCGCAAGGACCGTTGATTCCGCGGCTGCGCCGCACATTGCGCAGCAGGCTAGATAGTTTTGAGTCTGATGACACGAAGCTGCTTCTCGGGCGCGCTGCAGGAATCCAGTTCCCAGCAGGACGGCTTCTTTAGCGAGCAGATTTGTGTAACGGGCGGGGTCCGAAGGTATGAGGATCATATCCGAAGACTTAAGCCACTCGCGACCCTGTTCTGTATAGGAGTATCCGTCTTCCGTAGCACTTCCTTGTCGATAGACGGCCGACCAGGACGCTGAAGGGCGAAATACTCCCATACGGCAAAGTCGCCAACAGGCATCATAAAACGCTCTCCAGACCCCTTTCAGATTCTGATCCATCCTATATTCCGCCTGCCGAATCCGCGGATATTCCCGACTTACTAGAAATTGCCACACCGCTGTAGGCAGCCAAACGTCATACGCGTCTCCACCAGAATCTCGGTACGCGTCGGGATTGTGTTTCAGGTTCTGGACAATAAAGGCAAGGGCTTCATCAGCGTGTAACGAGTAGTTGGAAGTGTCGACCATAAGTACTCCGGCTTTACCTTTCATGCCCGAGCCAGACACGGGTTTAGACAATCAAAAGCGTCAGACGGGATGAGCAAGGCCTTTTTCGTCGAGCAGCTTCTCCAGCGCGTGCAGGAAGTGATCGTAGTACTCGCCGTGATCCGAAGTACCGTCGCGGGCGCGGATTCTATCTGATGCGCGGACTTCCGCGATCAGGTGATCGCGGAACTCATCCCAGGTGAAATGCCCGGCCTGCGAAAGTTGCAGCGCGATTGCGAATGCGCGCGCTTCCCACGGCGCGCTGAAGACGTGATCCGGGTCGAGGCGCGCCGCCTCGATCAGCTGGTTGAGTGCATCGCTCATGCGCGCGGCGCCTCGACCTTCGCGACTCCGACCATCGAGTCTCGCGTGACGATCTCAGCAAGTTGCTCTTCGGTCATCTTTGCGGTGCCTTTCGGGCGCTGAGGGATGACGACATAGCGAATCTCGGCGCTCGAATCCCACACCCGCACTTCAACCTCGCGCGGCAGCTCGAGTCCGAAATCCTCGAGCACGCCGCGCGGGTCGCTGACCGCGCGCGATCGATACGCGAAGCTCTTGTACCAGACCGGCGGCAAGCCCAGCACCGGCCACGGGTAGCATGAGCAGAGCGTGCATACGACGAGATTATGGATGCGGTCGGTGTTCTCGACGGCGACCAGGTGCCCGCCCTCGGGACCGGCGAAGCCGAGTTCCGCGACGGCGCCGGTCGCATCCGCGAGCAGGCGTTTTCGATACGCGGGATCGGTCCATGCCTTCGCGACGACGCGCGCACCGTTGCGCGGACCGACGCGAGTCTCGTAGGTATCGACGATCGCGTCGATAGCGGCCGGATCGAGCAGCCCCTTCTCTGTGAGAATGGCTTCCAGAGCCTTCACCCGCGCGGCCGGCCCGCTGTCATCAGTATTATGATGGTTCGCTCATGTTATTTCTGCTTGCCGCGCCTGCTTGCGGCTTCGACCTCGACGCGATCGGTTCCAAATAGTCCTCCCACAAATCTATATACAGCCGCTCGCGACTGCTTGCGGGTTTCCCCCACAGCTCGCGCGCATCAAATGAGACTGAGTAACAATGCTGCGGCTTCTTACCTGCTCGATGCGCGTTGGTGTCGGGGAAGACGAACACGCCCCAGTCCCGCGCGATAACGCCCGCCTTGCCGCGCACATATCGCGGCAGGCGCGTATGTCCAGCCGGATTCAGATTTCGCGCGCGCACACGATCGCCTTTGGCATAGCGCGCACGCGGCGGCTTCGATCCAGGTTTGTCTTTGACCGCTGCCGGACCTCGCGCCGCGACTCCATTCGCGATGAGAGCTGGATCGACCGAAGCGTCTTCCTTCGCGAGCAAGTCCGCGCGCGTCGCGACGCCACGCTCGACGAGCAGAGTCTCCGCCGCCGCGAGCCATCGTTCGTAGTAGCTCGACGCCAGGTAGCGCGCCGGCGGTATCCGCTCGATCGCGTGACGGAACTCATCGATATTGACCTGTGCCGCGCCCATCACGACACTCACCAGCGCATACATCCGGCGTTCCCAATCGGCGTGGAAGACGGGCTCATTCGGCTCGGCCATGACCGGCCCAAAACCGTCCATCCCGCCCATGTCATGTACTCCGTTCATCGCGACGATTATCATCAACTCCCGGCGACGCGGGCAAGCCGCAACGCGCCACTTTCTCGGGACGAGTCGCTGGATGGTAATTTAGTTACTCTTGTTAGGTCTTGTGTAGCTCTGATAAGCTCCGAACGGTCGATGAAAAACGAGCAGAAACCCGATCAATCTCGAGTCACGTGGCCGTTTGATCTGCGGATCTTCGCCGTCCTTGCGGGATTATGGGCGGTCTGCCTGTCGCTCAGCGCGTTCGTCAACATTGGCGAGATAGGCGTCGTCGATCCGGTCGAGACGATTTTCGCCGGCGTGAGGTTCGAGCGGCTACGACGCCCGCCTGGTGCTGATCGTCGAGTCTGGAATTTTCGCGATGATCGCGATCGGAGTTTTTGCGCATCGCCGATGGGGCCTGCTGCTGGCGCTTTGCTACATGGTGCAAGTCGTGATGAGCCATCTTGCGTTCGCGATCGCATACCTGCCGATTCAATCGGAATGGATCGCCGTGCGCTCGGTCGCCTCGCAGGGCCCGATGCTGGTGCTGATCACGCTGTACTTGTGGATTCGCGCCTGCGATTTAATTTTCGATTTACCCCCCACCGACGCGCGCCCGGATAAATCCATGGGAGTCAGAGACCGCGCCCCAGTCCGCGCAGAGTCCGCCACGGCCGACCTCGCCGCAATCGCCAAGTGAGTTTCTAATTTGGTGGCGACGGTAGGAGTCGAACCTACGCCGTCAAAAAACAATGTTTTCAACGGCCGGCTCCGCGAGAAATGCGCAAAAAGTGGAGGTAGCAGTTGGCACTCCGCAGGCGCGAACCGCGACGATTGGCGGTCAGAATCACGAGCGCATTACTTTCGAGACGGGGGTGTGCGAGGTCTTGTGCGTCATGAGGATCGCACTGCCGAGCCGGGTTCCTTCTGCTCTCCGTGTATGTAACCGTGCTCGTGTGAAGCTGCGCGTATTCGGGGTTCTCGGGCTAGTGATCTGGGCTTTCGCAGTTGTTGCCTCTACCGCCTGCAATGCGCAGCCGGTCGCATGCCCAAGTGTCGCACCAATGGTCGAGTCCGTCCGCGAGGTCTTGGAAGCACCGCAGTATCTCGACAAGACGCAGGTCCAGACTCTTGACGCGACGGCAGACTCAGTGGCGCTCACTATAAACGTGGGTGATTTGCTTTCCACGTCGGGGTTTTTGGGAGAAGGGACAGTTGATTCTATGATGAGAACAGTGATGCCTCCGCTCCGGCGCGTGGCCGTCTGCTTCCCATCTATTGAGACGATAAAGGCTCACATCGTGGCACCCGCAACGGTCCACCGCGACCAGTACGGTCATGAACTGCCCAAGAGCGATGCATTGATCGTGCTTCTCAAGATCAACTGCTCAGATTTGCGCAAATTTGCCAGCCTCGATCTGAACGAGTACAGCGTGTATGTCGCGAACCGTTATGCCGTCTCGGTTAATCCGCAGATTCAGGAGGTCTGGAATCAAGAACTTCAGCGTGAGATCGCGCTCGGTGGCTTCCAGAGCTAGTGAACCCTGACGTTGGCAGTCGGACTAGCGAGGACTGATCATCGAAAAGGATAAAGGCGTTTAGTGGTACTCTGGCGTTGCTTGCCGACACTCCGGTGAACTCGATCGTCTTAAGCAACCTCACCAATCCCTTGCGTCCAGAGCGACCCATGCAAACTTCTCGTTGTCCAACTGATCGATCACCAGTTTTGACGCATGGCTCTGTGAGTCAGCGATAACCGATCGTACCTCTGGCAGGGGTCGCGCGCCTTTCCTAGGGTCCGCAGCGTAAATGAGCACCTCAAACCGCCTCACGTAACGGCTCCTTCAGATAACTTCCGACCGCAGTCTCAGGATGAATTGTACGTTCGAAGCCGGGGCGCTCGGAACTCGATTCGAGTCCACAAGCGCGAGCGCGGCTGTGTGAAGGGGTTTCATTTCGAAGACGATCTAACAGATTACGCCGCCACCGACAAACGGGCGGTCAATCTCTGCTCCCAGACGGTCGCGATCGAACCGAGAATGACCTTAGTCCCACGTTGCCTGACCTTGAGCGCTACCTCGCATCAACCGGTTGGCACCTTGACGGCACGGCCGGACAGAAAAGCCCAAGGAAATCGCCGGAGGGATTTGGTGGCGACGGTAGGAGTCGAACCTACGACACTGCGGATATGAGCCGCATGCTCTGACCAACTGAGCTACGTCGCCACCGGGAATCGTCAAATGTAGCGTGAGCGCGCAACGCGCGAAAGACCGCGCCGATTCGTGCTCACCGCAGCGGGATGCTCCGCGTCTTCACCGCTTTGTGCCCGCGCTGCACCTGGTAGAGCACGCCCTCGGTGAACTCGACGCAGGTCAGCTTGCCGCCGTACACCAGGCCGGTGTCGATGCCGAGCTTGTACGGCAAGTCGATCATCACGCCGCGCATCGGCGTGTGGCCGAAGACCACGGTCGCGTCGATTTTGTGCGGATTGAAAATGAACTCCTGCCGAATCCACAGCATGTCCTCGGTCTGCTGCTCCTCGAGCTGCCGCGTCGGCATGATGCCGGCGTGGACGAACAGGTACGGCGGCCGCAGATAGCTGGTGGCGAGGCGGTTGAGGAAGCCGAGGTGCGGGTCGGGCAGGCGCGCATAGGCGTCCTCGAGGTCCTCCTCGCGCACGCCGTAGCTGTCGAGCGTCGCGATGCCGCCGTTGAACAGGAACGACTCGCCGTAATTTCCCGGCATGCCGAGGAACGACATCATCATGTCCTCGTGATTGCCCTTCAGGAACACGCAGTCGGCGCTGCCGCGTTCGAGATCGAGCGCGAGCTCGATAACGTCGCGCGCCGACGGTCCGCGATCGACGTAGTCGCCGACGAAGACCACCGTGTCGCCGGCGCGTCGGCGCGATCGATTTGAGAATCGCCTCGAGTTCGTCGGGGCATCCGTGGATGTCGCCGATCGCGAACAGGCGTCCGTCTCGTTTTTCGATTTTCCCTTGGCCGTCATGCGACGAGGTTGGCCGCAGTCTCATTGTCGCGGCTTCGAGCTGCCGTTCTGCAAGCAGATCGATCAACGACTTGCGATCTTCAATTATACGCCGCGCGGCGCTGTAAGGATTCAGCTTGCCCGCGCGAACTTCGCCGATCACGCCCGGTGCGCCGCCGTCGGCGACTGCGCGCGCCGCGCGCTCCTCCAGCTCGGCCGACAGCACTTCGACGAACTCGCGCGTGCGCCGCTCGCGACTCGCGCGCCGCATCGACATGCGCGCGCAGGTATTCGCGATGCTTCGCGATCGCCTCGACCACCGCGTCGACGCCTTTGTCGACTGCGGCCTGCGTCAGCAGCACCGGCGCGCGCCATCCTTCGCCCGAGCGCAGATGCACGCTCAGTTCCAGCTCGGCCTTGACCCGGTCGGCGCCTTCGCGGTCGGCCTTGTTGACGACGAACACGTCGGCGATTTCGTTGAGCCCGGCCTTCATCACCTGCACGCCGTCGCCCGCCTCGGGCACGGTGACGACGACGGTGGTATCGGCCAGGTCCATGATCGAAAGCTCGGTCTGTCCGACGCCGACGGTCTCGATAATGATCACGTCGTAGCCGAAAGCGTCGAGCAGTTTGACGATTTCGCGCGCGGCGCGGCTCAGTCCGCCGTGGCTGCCGCGCGACGCGAGGCTGCGGATATAGACGCCGGCGTCCTTGTAATGGTCGGTCATGCGGACGCGATCGCCGAGCACGGCGCCGCCGGAAAACGGGCTCGACGGATCGATCGCGAGGATCGCGATCTTCTTGCCCAGCGCGCGATACTTCGCGATCAGCCGATTGACGAGCGTCGATTTGCCCGCGCCCGGCGGCCCGGTGATTCCGACCACCTGCGCGTGGCCGGTCTTCGCGTAGATGCGCTCGATGATCGCGCTCGACTCGGGCGCGCGATTCTCGACCATCGTGATCAGCTGCGCCAGCGCGCGCATCTCGCCCGCGTCGAAACGCTTGAGCATCGCGTCGAGCCGCGCGTCTTTGGTCGTCTGGCGGGCGCAGCCGGCTCGGCAAGATGATGGCGGGATTCAACAGGCATACTGAGGTCGTCTGGTAATGATAGCGGCTTGCGATCGAGTGGCGCAACAAAACTTTCGTGCGGTGAATAGTTCGCGCCGGGCGGCATTGTTTTCCTTGCGCGCAGCGCCTTAGTCTCGATCTCAAGGAATGAAGCTTCCTGACATCTACACCGACTGGAAAATCGTGATCGGCCTCGTGCTGGTCATGCTCGGCGCCGCCAACTGGATCGTCGGCGTCGAACGGACGCAGATTTACAGCCGCCTGATCGTCGCCCACCAGCAACCGTCCGCCGCCGCCGCGACCGACTATCGCAGTTTCGACGAACTCGATGAGAGCGCGGGCGGTGCCGCCGTGCTCGAGCCGCTCACGGCCGAGCAGCGGCAGGCGTCGTACGCAACGGCGCGCATGGATTTTTATCACGCCGCATTCCTGGCGGGCCGCGCGATGGTGTTGCTCGGGCTGCTGGTCACGCTGCTCGGCTTCATCAGCGTGATTCAGCAGGACTCGCGCCGCGCGTTTCGCCGGCCCGATGGCGACGCCGCTGCCGCGCGGTTTGCCGCGGGCGCCGCAATAGATTTCGCGATGGTAACCGAGCTGACCGGGCGCGCCTGCGCGAAAATCAATTTGTTCCTGCGCGTGACCGGGCGCCGCGGCGACGGCTATCACGAACTCGACTCGATATTCCTGCCGCTCTCGCTCGCCGACGAAATCCGCACTCGAGATCCGCGCCGCCAACGAACCCGCGGTCACCGTCAACTGCAACATGGTTGAACTCGCGCGGAGCCAGAACAACCTGGCGGCCAGCGCCGCGCGCGTCGTTCATGAACGAATTCGATCTGGCCGCCGACGTCTTCATCGATCTCGAAAAACACATCCCGGTCGGCGCCGGACTCGGCGGCGGCTCGAGCGACGCCGCCACGATCCTGTGCATGATGGCGGCAGCGGCGCAGCTGACCGACGACGAATCGGCCGGCCGGCTTGCGCCGAATCGCGCTGTCGCTCGGCGCCGACGTGCCGTTTTTTCTCGATCCGCGGCCGTCGCGCGTGACGGGAATCGGCGAGCGGATCGTGGCGATCGAAGGCGTCCCGCCCATCCCGATCGTCATCGTCGCGCCGCCGTTCGAGGTTTCAACCGCCGCGATTTTCCGCGCGCTCGAGCCCGCCGGATGGAGCGGCGCGGCGCCCGACGCAGCACCTGGAAGCGATCTGCGCGGGCCGAGATCGCAATCGCGAGCACCTGGTAAACGACCTCGCAGCGGTCGCAATCGCGCAATTTCCCGAGATTCGTCGCCTTAAAGGATTACTTGAAGATTCGGGAGCGCGCGCCGCGCAGATGTCGGGCAGCGGCGGCGCAGTCTTCGGCGTGTTCGACTCGACCGACGAGGCCGAAAGCGCGGCGACGAAGATTCGCAAGCGCGCACCGTTCGCCAACGTGATCGCGGCAACCACGCTTAGCGACGAATTCGACGACGAATCGGCTTGAATCCACAGCTGTGCACTGCTCCTTGTGCGGCGGATTGACAGCGAAAAACCGCATCAATAACATCGCATTTCCTGCAGGCAGACTGCTAAAGTCAAAAGTCCCGGGCAGGTTTGCCGTGACGAGTATCGCAGCGGTCGGTCCGTAAAGATTGGTTTGCTCGATTCGCCGGCTGAGCGCCCACATGGCGTTTCGCCGGCTGTCAGTTTTAACGATGTCGATAGGGAGAAGTGCGGGACGCAGGCCCGGAGCCTTTGAATGCAGATGCGCTGGGCGGTCGCCAAGCTGGTAAGGCACCAGGCTTTGGACCTGGCATTCGAAGGTTCGAATCCTTCCCGCCCAGCCAAGCCGCCGCTGATTCGCGACAACGGAATGATCGCAAGAAAAATCGGATGACGATCGCGACGCGAGGAAATTAAAAATGTCGGACAGGGTCAAGGACGAACTCGAAGTTTTCACCGGGAACTCCAACCCCGCGCTCGCGCGCGAGGTCACGGAGCATCTCGGCGTGAAGATGGGTGAAGCCGAGGTTGGCCGCTTTCCCGACGGCGAAGTGATGATCGAAGTCCGCGAGAACGTGCGCGGCGGCGATTGCTTCGTCATCCAGTCGATCTGCACGCCGCCCAACGAAAACCTGATGGAGCTGATCCTGCTGATCGACGCACTACGGCGCGCGTCGGCCGGACGCATCACCGCGGTGATCCCGTACTTCGGCTACTCGCGCCAGGATCGCAAGGTTGCGCCGCGCGTGCCGATCAGCGCCAAGGTGGTCGCCGACCTGATCACCACCGCCGGCGTCAATCGCGTGCTCACGGTCGATCTCCACGCCGGGCAAATCCAGGGCTTCTTCAATATCCCGGTCGACAACCTCTACGCGATGCCGGTGCTGATCACGTACCTGCGCAAGCGAATCGACGGCAAGAAAGTCTCGGTCGTGTCGCCGGACGCCGGCGGCGTCGAACGCGCGCGCGCCTTCGCGCGCCGGCTCAACGCGAACCTCGCGATTATCGACAAGCGCCGCCGGCGCGCGAGCGAAGTCGCCGAGATGCAACTGGTCGGCGAAGTGAAAGACTCGATCGCGCTGCTGGTCGACGACATGATCGACACCGCCGGCACGATCACCGAGGCGGCCAAGGTCGTCGCCAATGCCGGGGCGAGCGAAGTGATCGCCGTCGCGACGCATC
This sequence comes from uncultured delta proteobacterium, assembly GCA_963721485.1. Classification (GTDB taxonomy): domain Bacteria; phylum Desulfobacterota; class Binatia; order Binatales; family Binataceae; genus Binatus. The sequence goes on from CAVRJV010000002.1 coordinate 63,459, forward strand.
CGATACTGTCGGACCCGGCCTGCGATCGCCTGAACAAATCGAACATCAAGGAAATTGTCACCACCAACACGATTCCGCTGCGCGCCAAGGCGCAGGCTGAGCTGACCAAGCTGCACAGCCTCTCGGTCGCGAGCCTGATGGCGGAAGCGATGAGGCGAATTCATAATGAGGAGTCGGTGAGCTCGCTCTTCGCCTGAGCGCGCGACCTATCAAGCGAGGAAACAATGGAGACCGGTGAATTAGCCTGCGAGAAACGTGCGACCCGACCCAAGGGTCAGAACAACGCGCTGCGGCGCAACGGCCGCGTGCCCGCGATATTGTACGGACCATCGACGGCGCCGCTGGCGCTGGCGATCGATCGCCTCGAGCTGAAGGCCAGGATTTCGGCCGCCGCGCATACGCGCATCATCAAGCTCAAGTCGAGCACCGCCGAGCTCGACGGCAAGCACGTGATCCTCAAGGACATCCAGCGCACGCCGGTGTCGGGCGAGATCCTGCACGCTGATCTCTACGAGGTGGATCTCAAGCGCGCGATTCGCGTCGAGGTGCCGTTCAAGTTCATCGGCAAGGCCAAGGGCGTCGCCGACGGCGGCATCCTGGCGCCGCTGGTGCGCAGGGCGAGGTCGAATGCCTGCCGCTGGAAATTCCGGAATTGATCGAGGTCGACGTCACCGCACTCGACATCCACGACGTCATCCACGTCTCGGCGATGAAGTTCCCCGGCAACGTGAAGCCGATTTTCGACACCGACTATCCGGTGGTCACCGTACTTCCGCCGACCGTCGCCGAAGTCGCGGTTGCTGCTGCGCCGGAAGCGGTCGAAGGCGCCGCGGTCGAAGGTGCCGCGCCGGCCGAAGGTGCCGCCGCTGCTCCCGCCGAGGGTGGGGCAAAGAAGGCGGCGCCAAGGCCGCCGCCAAGAAGCCCGAGGCCGCCGAAAAGAAGAAGTAGTCTTTACGATGTGCCCGCGCGCGCCGCAGCCACGACGCGCGCGGGCAATTCAGATGTGAGGGGAACGGGCCGGCAGCACTCGCCGCCAGTCCGCTGCAGGGGGAGGGGGCCGCTATGAGTTTCGTCCATCTTCACGTTCATACGCAGTACAGTCTCCTCGACGGCGCCAACAAAATCGGGCCGCTGATCGACCACGCCAAGGCCTCGGGGATGGAAGCGATCGCGATGACCGATCACGGCAACATGTTCGGCGCGGTCGAGTTCTACCAGAAGGCCAAGGCCGCCGGGCATCAAGCCGATCATCGGATGCGAGGTCTATCTCGCGCCCGGCAAGCGCACCGATCGCACGCAGGTCCCGCGCAGCGACGACTTCGACGGCGGCGGCAACTTCCACCTGATAGTGCTCGCGCAGAATCGCGACGGTTACCGCAACCTATGCCGGCTGCTCACCGCCGCCTACCAGGAAGGGCTCTACTACAAGCCGCGCATCGACAAGGAGATTCTCGCCGAGCTTTCCGACGGGCTGATCGTGCTGTCGGGATGCTTGTCGGGCGAGATTGCGCGATGGCTCCGCGCGGATCGAATGGACAAGGCGCGCGAGACCGCCGAGTCGTACGCGAAGATGTTTCCCGGCCGCTACTATCTCGAACTGCAGGACAACAAGCTGCACGCGCCGTACAACGAAGCGCTGCGCGAAATCGGCAAGCAGGTCGGGCTGCCGCTCGTCGCAACCAACGATTGCCACTACCTGCATCGCGACGACGCCAAGGCGCACGAGGTTCTGCTCTGCATCCAGACCGGCAAGACGATGGCCGACGAGACGCGCTGGCGTTTCGATACCGACGAGCTGTACGTCAAGACGCCCGACCGAGATGGCGACTGCGTTCGGCGCCGACTCCGAGGAGGTGCGCAACAGCGTCGAGATCGCGCGGCGAATCGATTTCGAATTCGAGTTCGGCAAGTTTCATTTTCCCATTTACAAATCGGGTCCGGCGGTCGACCTCAACGCTGAAATGGAGACGCGCGCGCGCGAAGGACTGACTGCGCGGCTCACTGAGATTCGCGCACGTCGCGCCGACGTCGACGAGACGCAGTACCAGGAGCGCATCGACCGCGAGATTCCCGTCATCCGCGAAATGGGCTTCTCCGGCTACATGCTGATCGTCGCCGACTTTATCGGCTACGCGCGCGGCCTTGGGATTCCGGTCGGTCCGGGCCGCGGCTCGGTGGTCGGCAGCCTCGTGTCGTACGCGCTTGGAATCACCGAGGTCGATCCGGTCGAGCATCGGCTGCTGTTCGAGCGATGGCTGAATCCGGGGCGCAAGTCGATGCCGGATATCGACGTCGATTTTTGCTTCGAGCGCCGCGACGAAGTGCTCGAATACGTGCGCAAGAAGTACGGCGACGATCGCGTCGCGCAGATAATCACGTTCGGCACGATCAAGGGCAAGCAGGCGATTCGCGATGTCGGCCGCGTGCTCGGCCTGTCGTTCGCCGAGACCGACAAAATCGTCAAGCTCTATCCCGCGCCCAAGCAGGGCCGCGATTTTCCGCTCGCCGACGCGCTCGAGATGGAGCCGCGGCTCAAGGCCGAGCGCAAACTGCATCCCGATCTCTTCAACTACGCCTTCAAGCTCGAAGGCCTGCTGCGCCATGCGTCGCGCCATGCGGCCGGCGTCGTGATTTCCGATCAGCCGCTCACCGACCTCGTGCCGCTTTACGTCGACAAGGAGCGCGACGAGGCGGCGCTCTCGATCACGCAGTACTCGATGAAGGGCGTCGAGGAAATCGGGCTAATCAAGTTCGACTTCCTCGCGCTCAAGAACCTGACGCTGATCACCGACACGCTCACGCTGATCAGGGCCGGCGGCAAAGAGGCGCCCGACCTTAACCGGTTGCGGCTCGACGATGCCGACACTTACAAGATGCTCTCGCGCGGCGACACCGTCGGCGTGTTCCAGCTCGAAAGCTCGGGGATGCGCCGGTTTATCAGCGATCTCAAGCCGACCTGCTTCGACGACGTAATCGCGGCGGGCTCGCTGTTCCGTCCCGGTCCGCTCGACTCAATCCAGGACGGCAAGACGATGGTGCAGCATTACGTCGATCGCAAGCACGGCAAGGAGCCGGTCGAGTACGATCATCCGCTGCTGGAGCCGGTGCTGCGCGAGACCTACGGCGTCATCGTGTACCAGGAGCAGGTGATGCGCGCGGCGCAGGCGCTGGCGGGATACTCGCTCGAACAGGCCGACATCCTGCGCTCCGCGATGGGCAAGAAGAACAAAGCCGTCATGGAAAAAGAGCGCGCGGGCTTTGTCGACGGCGCGAAAAAAAATGGCGTCAACGCCGCGCTCGCCGCTTCGATTTTCGAAAAAATAGAAACCTTCGCGTCATACGGATTCAACCGCTCGCACGCCGCCGCCTACGCGCTCACCACTTACACCACCGGCTACCTGAAGGCGCACTATCCCCACGAGTTCATGGCGGCGCTGATGTCGCTTGACATGGACGACGTCGACAAGACCTACAAGAACATCGCGGCGCTGCGCGAGATGAAGATCAAGATTCTGCCGCCCGACGTGAATCAGAGCCGGGTCAAGTTCGCCGTTACCGACGGCGCGATTCGCTTCGGGCTGGCGGCGATTCGTGGCGTCGGCAGCAAGCCGGGCGAAGCAATCGTCGCTGAGCGCGAAGCCAACGGCCCGTTCGAGAGCATGGCGGATTTTTGCATGCGCGTCGGCACGCAACTGATCAGCCGCCGCGTGCTCGACGCGCTGATCAAGTGCGGCGCGTTCGATTCTGTGGCTCGGTGCGCTCGGCGCTGATGGCCGAGGCCGAGAACGCGATCAAGCTCGCGCAGAAGGCGCAGAGCGACGCCGAGAAAAACCAGATCGGCCTGTTCGGCGGTGCAGTCAAGGTGCCCAAGCTCGTCGCGCGCGAGGCGATTCCCGAATGGGATCCCAGCGAGAAACTGAAGTTCGAAAAAGAAGCTCTCGGCTTCTACATCACCGCTCATCCGCTCGACAAGTACGAACGCGAACTCGCGCGAATCAGCAAGGTGACGACTGCCGATTTGTCGTCGGCGCCCGACGGCAGCCCCGTGCAAATTGCCGGCGTGATCCACGCAGTGAAGCTCAAGAACAACAAGTCGGGCAAGCGCTACGCGACCTTCTCGCTTGAAGATCGCGAGGGCGCGGTCGAGGCAATCGCATGGTCTGAGACCTACCCGAAGTTCGAGGCGATCATCATGGGCGACGAGCCGGTCGTCGCGCGTGGCAAGCTGGACGTTGACGACGAGCGCGCGCAGATAATTCTCGAAGACCTGACGCCCCTGGATTCGGCGCTGCTCGATTCGATTCGCGAGGTGCGAATTTCGGCTCCGATGCGCCGGCTCGAAAACGGCGGCCTCGACGCGCTCAAGTCGATGCTCTCGAGATATCGCGGCAAGTCGATGACGTACCTGCATCTCGGCCTCGACGACGGCCGCGAAGCCGTGATGCTGCTGGGCGACAGCTATCGCGTGACCCCGACAGAAAGATTCGTCGCCGAGATGGAGCAGATACTCGCCCCCGGCGCCGTCGAGTTGCGATAAGTAACGCCGTACCTCGAATCGCCGACATCTGATACACTCGGATCGTAGATTCTTCTGCGATCGAGGTATTCACCTGGCTAAGTCTTACGACGTTGCTCACGAGCATCACGAAAGCGCCATCCTGGTTGGAATCGAACTTGGTTCCGAGGCGGGAATCGGCAGCGAAGAATCGCTCGACGAACTGAAAGCTTTGACCGAAAGCGCCGGCGCCGAAGTTGCCGGCGTTGTTCGGCAGCGCTTGAAGGCGCCCGACCCGCGCACTTTTATCGGCAAGGGCAAAGCGGGCGAGGTGCGCGAGCTGGCGTCTGCGAAAGGCGCGTCGCTCGCGATTTTCGACGACGCGCTCAGCCCCGCGCAGGCGCGCAATCTCGAAAACGAACTCAAGATTCGCGTGATCGATCGCAGCCAGCTGATTCTCGACATTTTCGCGCAGCGCGCGCATACGCTCGAGGGCAAGCTGCAGGTCGAGATCGCGCAGCTCAGTTACCTGCAGCCGCGGCTGACGCGCCAATGGTCGCATCTTTCGCGCGTTCGCGGCGGCGGCGCGGGCGGCGGCGGCGTGGGCACGCGCGGTCCTGGAGAAACGCAGCTCGAAGTCGACCGGCGGCGGTTGCGCGAGCGGCTCACGCGCCTCAAAGGTGCGGCTCGGACAGGTCGAGCGCACGCGCACGATTCAGCGCCGTCGCCGTCTCGAGGTGCCGTTCCCGACCGTCGCGCTGGTCGGTTACACGAACTCCGGCAAATCCACGCTGATGAACGCGCTGACCGACGCGGGCGTCGAGGTTGCGAATCGCCCGTTCTCGACGCTCGATCCGACGATTCGGCGCCTCAAGCTGCCCGGCGGGATGAACGTGATGCTGGTCGATACGGTCGGATTTATCCATCGCCTGCCCCACATGCTGATCGACGCGTTCAAGGCCACGCTCGAGGAAGTGCGCACCGCGACGATGCTGCTGCACGTCGTCGATGCGAGCTCGCCGCTGGCCGCCGAGCGCATGACGATCGTCGACGACGTGTTGCAGGAAATCGGCGCGGGCGCGTCGCCGCGGATCGTCGTCATGAACAAGGCTGACCTGGCCGAGCATGGAGCGAATCGAAACGGTGCGCATGACGCGGTTTCGATCTCGGCGCTGAAGAAGGCCGGCCTCGACGACTTGCTCGGCGCGATCGAAAGTCATCTCGGCGGCTCCCGCGAAGAAATATCGGTCACTTTGCCTGCCCGGCGCGGCGACCTGGTGGCAATGGCGCGACGGGACGGAGAAGTGCTAAGCGAGGAGTACCGCGACGGCGTGGTTTCGATGCGGGCGCGCGTCAGCGCATCGGTCGCGGGGCGCCTGCGCAAGGCTGCGGACGCCGCAATCTGAGCGCGCGATTTGAAAACGATTTACGATGGCAGCGCCTTCACATAGCAGCATCCGCGCACGGCAGAGCGGCGGCCGGCCGGTATCGTACGGCCATCTGCTGAATGTGCCGAACTTCCTGACCCTATGCCGGCTCGCATCGATTCCGCTGTTCCTGACGTTCCTGACGCGCCAGCGCTACGAGGCGGCGCTCTACGTTTTTGCGGCGGCGGCGATCACCGACGGACTCGACGGCGCGGTCGCGCGATGGTTCGACTCGCGCACCGAATTGGGCGCATTTCTCGATCCGTTCGCGGACAAGCTGATGCTGGTGTCGGCCTTCGTCGTGCTGACGATCGACGGCGACTTGCCCGGCTACCTGCTGAGCGTCGTGTTGATCCGCGACATCGTGATCGTCGTCGGCTACCTGATGATTTCGTTCTTCACCGGCGAGCGCGTGCCCGTGCGGCCGAGCTATCTCGGCAAGCTGAGCACGTTCATGCAGCTCGCATGCGTGATCGCCGTGCTGGCGCGAGTGGGAAACTACCGGCCCGGGGACTTCAACGCGCTGCTGATATCGACGGTCGCAGTGACGGCGGCGTCATTCGTACATTATATGTATCGCGGGCTGGTGTGGTTGAGATCGCGCGAGCCGCAGATGTTCGAGTAGCGTTCTCCCTTTTGTCATTCAGAGCGCACCGAAAAATCCCGGTTCCTTCCTAGCCTCTCTCTATCAGGGAGAGGCCGCGCCTCCGGCGCGGGTGAGGGTCCAAATTCCGAGATGCCTTTTTTCCGGCGTTCTGCGCGACGCTACCCGAGGAAGAACCAAGAAATTGAAGAACCAGGAATTTTGACCCTCACCCGACACTCAAGGTCTCGCCTCGGCCTCTCCCTGATAGAGAGAGGCTAAAGAAAGTCACACGATTACTTTCGCGGCGCGCAGTTCTTCCACCTGGCTACGTTCGATTCCCGCCTCGCGCAGGATTTCGTCGGTATGCTCGCCGAGCTTCGGCGGCACGCGCCACATCTTCGCCGGCGTTTCGGAGAACTCGCGCCCGGGGTTCACCGTGCGCACGCGGCCCGCGGTCGGATGGTCGTAAACCTGGAAGCTTTCGTTCTCGACGATTTCCGGATCCGTCAGCAGCGTTTCGTAATTGTGCACCGGGCCGCATGGGATGTCGGCCTGCTCGAGCACCGGCAGCCATTCGGCGGTATTCTTTTCGGGGAAGAGCTTCGCGAGCCCGCGCATCAGGTTGCGCCCGCGCTCGGCGCGCTGATCGCGATCCGACGTTTCCGGCCACCATTCGGGATGCCCGACCGCCTCGGCCAGCCGCTTTGATTGCGCGTCGGTAAACGGCGCGATCGTCAGCCATCCGTCCTTCGTCTTGAAAGGATCGAGCGTCGTGCTCTTGGGCGCGAGATGCTTGAACTCGTCCTCGGGCAGCAGCGTGTAGCCGTAGATCGAATCGTTGGCGGTGAACGCCATCATCGCCTCGAGCATCGGGACCTTGATGTACTGGCCGACGCCGCGCGCGCGCGCCGCATGCAACGCGCTGACAACCGCGAGCGCCGCGGTCATCCCGCTGACTTTGTCGGCCAGCGCCATCTTGACCGCAGTCGGCTGGCCGGCTTTGAGCCCCTGCACGTACGCCATCCCCGAGTAGCCCTGGATGACCGGATCGTAGGCGGGAAAATTCGCGAGGCGGCCCTTGGGCGGGAAACCGCAAATCGAGCAATAGACGACCTTCGGATTGGCGCGGCGAATGTCGGCGTAGCCGATGCCGAGGCGGTCGGCGACGCCGGGGCGATTATTCTCGACCAGCGCGTCGGCTTTCACCGCGAGTCGGCGCACGAGGTCGCGGCCGTGCTCCTTCTTGATGTCGATCACGATGCTGCGCTTGTTGCGGTTGAAGTTCAGGAACGCCGCGGTCAGGCCGCCGCGCTGCGGGCCGACGTTGCGTCGCATCGAGTCGCCCTCGGGCGGTTCGATTTTGATGACGTCGGCGCCGAGGTCGCCGAGCAACTGCGTGCAGAACGGCCCCGAGATGACGGCGGTCAGATCAAGAATGCGAAAACCAATCAGCGGTCCATCAGCCATGATGAAAATCCTTCAAGCGCGCGCGTTCGAGCGTAAAAGATACTAGCCGCGATTGAGCGGGGTGTCACGGACCGCGGCGCGCGTCGACGCGAAGCCTGCTTAACCCGCGCGAGCGTGCGCCGTCAAGGCGATTTTTCAGGGCTCGCGCTTTCAGTTCGCGGGCGGCTTCGGGACGGCCATGCCGAAGGCGACTTTCAGATCGTCGCCGTTGAACGGGTAGACGTGGACCATCCAGCCGAATGCCTGCTTGAGCAGGTGGCCGCCCGCGGCTTCGCAGGTGGCGTCGTCGGCGATTTTGCCGGTGAAGCCGAAGCGCCCGTCGGCCAGGAAACCGAGCCGCTGGTTGATTTCGGGCGCGGCCGGACTCGACGACACCGGGATCATGCCGGGCTCGTCGATATGCGACGCGCCAACGTCGCCGCGCAGAACGTCGTTGAGCGTGATGTCCGTTAGGCAGGCAGATATTGGTGTGCGCATGCCAGTGCGCGACGCTCAGCGGAATGATCGCGTCGAGCTGCTCGGGCGTGGAGTCGGCGCGGCGCGCTGTACATCGCGCCGACCAGCACGTAGTCGCCGCTGGAATTTTTCACGTAGAGCAGCGATCCGGGACGCGCGGGATCGAAATGGCCCATGTATTCCTGCTGCGCGGCACTGTAGTCGGTGAAATGGTAAACCTCCTGCGGCACCGTCGGCAGAAAAATCTGGTAACCCTCCGACAACGCCACCCGCGAATCGCGATACTTGCCGAGCACGCGCCGCAGCGTGTCGATCACGTCGCGCGCGCGCTCGACGTCCTGCGGCGTTTGCGGCCGCGACCGCGTCACCGTCATATGCGGACCCGTGCACATCTGGATGCCCATCGCGTTGGGCGCGGATCGTCGCCGTCGATATCGACCGAGGTCGTGAGCGAATGCGAGGTGCGCTGAACCAAAGCGCGAGCGCGACGGCTAGGAGTGCGAGCTTGTTCATGCGATCACCCGGCTGGATTTTCATCTGTAGCTCTGCAAGCGCGCATGTTTCAGCGCCGGCAGTTCGCGGCGCACGCGCTCCTGGTAATCGAGATCGATCGGCGCGACGACGACGCCTTCCTGATCCGCGGCGCGCGCAAGCACGCGTCCCCACGGATCGACGATCATCGAATTGCCGTAATCGCTGTAGCCGTAGACGTTGGGACCGAATTGCGCGGGCGCGATCACGTACGCCTGGTTCTCGATCGCGCGAGCGCGGAGCAGCGGCTCCCAATGCGCCTCGCCGGTGGGGAAAGTGAACGCGCTCGGGATCGCGATAATCTGCGCGCCGGCAAAAGTGAGGCGGCGATAGAGTTCCGGGAAGCGCAGGTCGTAGCAGATGCTGAGCCCGATCGCGCCGAGCGGAGTCGCCGCCAGTGACGACATCCGCGCCGGCCAGCTTGGCGTCGGACTCGCGCACCGTCACGCGGCCGGGCAGATCGACGTCGAACAGATGAATCTTGCGATAGACGGCGATTCGTGCCGCCGTCGGGGCCGAGCAGCGCCGACGTGTTGTAGCATCGCGCGTCGCCGTCGATGTGTTCGGTGATCGATCCCGCGACGATGTGAATTTGCAGCTCGCGCGCCAGCCGCGACATCAGCGTGAGCGATTCGCCGTCGAGCGTTTCGGCCGCGGCCGCCTGCTCGTTACGCTTGCCGCGCCAGTTGAAGACCTCGGGCAGCGCGACCAGATTCGCGCCGCGCGCCGCGCCTACGCGCACCAGCCGTTCGGCGCGTTCCAGGTTCGCCGCCTTGTCGGGCCCGGCGTTCATCTGGATCGCGGCTGCCAGGTAAGTCATTTCGGACATTATTGCGCGTCGAGCACCGCGGGTTAGTAGCGCGGCGTCGTCGGGTCGGCGTCCTCGGACCACGCGTCGATGCCGCCCGACAGATTGAGCACATGCTCGAAGCCCATGCGCGCCAGGTACATCGCGACCTGCGCGCTGCGGACGCCGTGATGGCATACGACGACCGTCTCGCGATCGGGATCGAGTTCGGTCAGCCGCGACGGGATGTCGCCCATCGGGATATGGCTCGCACCAGGGAAGGGAGCGATCGCAATTTCGCCGGGTTCGCGAACGTCGAAGATGAACACGCGCTCGCCACGATCGATCCGCGCCTTGAGCGCCGTCGGTTCGATTGCGCCTATATCAGGCATCAGCCGACCAGCGAGCTACTGCTTGATGTCGTTGGAAAACAGCTCGACCTTCGAGAACACCGGCAACTCGGTGCATGAGATCGAAAATCCGAACGTGTCGCTCTGCCCCGGCAGAATCGGATCGTAGTGCGGCTTCTCGTTGAGAATTTTCTGGATGTAAGGGTCGTCGGACAGGCTCTCGGCGTGATGATTGTAGAGACTCTCGCCGTGCAGGATTTTTCCGCCCTTGTCCTCGAACGCGAAATGCAGGCGCACGTAATCGATCGGCTTGTCGCTGACGTTCGTGATTTTTCCCGATACCACGAGGTTCGGCGGCATGCAGCACGAATGCATGATCACGTCGCGCGTGACCACGACCTGGAGTTGATCGTTGGGCACTACCTCCGTCTTCGGATGGTCGTAGCGTCGATGCATGTCGGCCTCGGCGGCTGCTTGCTCGCTATCCTTGATATCGACGCGAGTGCCGGCGAAGGCCACGCTGGCGGTACTGAAGGCCAGAAAAATCCCGACTGTTATCAGTTTTTTCATGTCCCCTGTCCCCATCCGCCGATCTTGGTGCCGGGCCTCGCCAATGTCAATCTGCTAAGTGGATGGCGACCGGCGAACACCTGCAGTTTATGACCGAGGCTATCGCCGAGGCCCGTCGCGCCGAGGCGGAGGGTGAAGTTCCAGTCGGCGCGGTCGCGGTCGCTGACGTGCAAATCGTCGGCACGGGGCATAACCGGCCAATCGGGCTCGGCGATCCGACAGCACACGCGGAAATCCTCGCGCTTCGCGCCGCCGCGGCGACGCTCAAGACGTACCGGCTGACCGGCGTATCGATCTACGTGACGCTCGAGCCGTGCGTCATGTGCGTTGGCGCGATGCTGAATGCCCGCATCGCGCGAGTCGTCTACGGCGCGCGCGACGACAAGGCCGGCGCACTCGGCTCAGTCTACGATATCGGCCGCGATGGCCGGCTGAACCATCGATTCGAAGTCGTCGGCGGCGTGATGGAATCCGAATGCGCGGAACTGATGCGTCGAGTTTTTCCGCGCGCGCCGCGGTGGGGCATAAGAAGGAAAGGGTGGGGCGATGGGCAACTTCCGATTTTATCGGCGCGTTTCGATCTTCCCGGGTCTGTCGGTCAACGTTTCGAAATCCGGGCCGAGCCTGACGGTCGGGATGCGCGGCGCGCACATGACATTCGGCAGCAAGGGAATCCGCAAGACGGTCGGCATCCCCGGCACCGGCATCTACTACACCTCTCACAGCGGATACCATTCGGGAGCGCATTCCGCCCACGTCGAGCAGCCGATTTCCGACACTCAGCAATCGACCGCGCACAACATCGCGCAAGTGCTCGCGTTGATGGTCATCATCGGCGCCATTGCCTTTGCGATCGCGATTGTCGGCTCGGTCGCCGGCGGCAAGTGAACTCTCGCAAAGCCTTGATACCGGGTCATGTCATGTGATCGAGTAGCCACGGAAAAACCGGGGGAGGTTCCGGGATGGCGCGTCACAGGGTACTTGCTATCGGCCTGGATGGCTTTGAAGTCATCTTGGCCGAACGGTACATGGCCGAGGGTCAGATGCCGGCCTTGGCTGCCCTGCGAAAACGTTCCGCGCGTTTTCTCCTCGACGAAGGGCGCAGTCGGCACGCAGGTGTCCCGTGGGAGCACGTGGCCTCCGGACTCTCGCCGCGCGAAGCTGGCCGCTGGGGACCCATCGAGTTCGATCCGACTTCCTATACTGCATGGCAGGACGGCGTTCAGTGCGCGCCGTGGTGGGATAACACCGACCTTCGGGTAGTGGCGTTCGACGTGCCATATGTGGACCTCTGCGGCGCCCGAAATACGCAAGGGATCGCGTCGTGGGGTTCGCACGGTTCCGGCACCGTCAGAGCCGCGCAGCCGGCGGCATTGTTGGACGAGTTCGTCCGTCGGTTCGGTGACTATCCCGCCGACGAGTGGGTATACGGAACGCCGTGGCCTTCCGCGGCGCGATCCCGGCAGATGGGAGCAGCTCTCAGTCAGGCCTTGGATGTGCGCGGCCGCGCTGCTCAATGGTTGGCGACTGAGCGGTTTCCGCAGTGGGATTTCTTCTTCGCTGTCGTGGGCGAGCTCCACGCTGGCGTTGAAGGACTATGGCACGGCGTCGACCCTGGACATCCACTCAACACGCATTCCTCGGCCGCGGCGGCCGCTGATGCAATGTTGCAGATCCACCGTAGTCTGGACCGCATGGTCGCGCAGCTCGTCAACGCGGCCGGCGACGCTGTTATCATCGCGTTCAACATGGGCGGGATGGGGCCGAACAGTTGCGACGTCCAGTCGATGGTTCTGCTCCCCGAATTGCTCTACCGCCACGCCTTCGGCCACCCGCTGCTCACGCTCCCTCCGGCATGGACCGCAACCCCGAACCGGTTGCCCATCCTGAACGAGCATGAAACCTGGGACTCGTTGTGCGGATCGTGGGTTCCATCTCCTCCCGAGCCTGAGGTCGGCAATGTACGCGCATTCGCCCGTCGTCTGCCGGAACCGGTCAAGAACCTGGTGAGAGGGGTTCGATCCGCGGCTGCCGATTGGCGGCGCCGCCAATCCCCGCCCAAAAGGCTGGTACAAGATGTCGGCTATATGCCGGCCTATCACTATCGCCACCACTGGCCGCGGATGCCGGCCTTCGCGATGCCGTCATTCCTCGACGGGCGTATCCGCATTAATCTCCGCGGCCGCGAGCGTGATGGCATCGTGGAGATGTCGGATTACGAGGAGACCTGCCGCACACTGGAGACCCTGCTCGGCGAGTGTCGCGATCCCCGCACCGGCAAGCCGGCAGTCGCCACCATCGAGAGGACGTCGGCCGCAAACCCCCTGACGCTGGCGAGTTCTGACTCGGATCTGCTTGTCGTCTGGCACGACGTGGCCGCTGCCTTCGAGCACCCGCGTCTCGGTCTCATCGGTCCTGTCCCTCTCCGCAGGACCGGCGGCCACACGCGCAACGGAGTGGCGTATATCGCGGCGCCGGGCCTTGATCCTGGAGATCGCGGCATTCACCCGTCCTGCGACGTCGCTCCTACAATCGTTCAGTTACTCGGACTTGAGCCCACCACTCAACTGGCCGGGAAGAGCTTGCTCTCGGCCGCTGCTCTGTGACGGCCTGCCGGGCGATTTACCGATTGGTTTCTAAGATGCTTGCTGAGTGCGCGACGCGGTCGCCGTCGTCGTCGGGCTGATCCGAATGAACAGCGTGCCCTCGCCGTACTTCTCTCCGCCCAGCGCAAAAGTGTCGCCGTTCCCAAGCTTCATCTCGGCCGTCATCACCGGCCGTTCGCCGTCGAACAACACCACCTGCATCGAGATCATCCCGCCCTCGATCGCGCGCGGCATCACGTGCAGCGTCTTGCCGTCGGGCAGTTTGAACACGATCAGCTTGCCCGACTCCGTCCGCCCGTTCGTATGACTAAAGGATTTGTAGGCCGTGTCCGCGACGAACGCCGAGTCGACCTGGACGTCGACCACCTCGGCCGGTCTGACAGCGGTCGGCCGCGCCGTCTGCCCGGTGGCAACGGTCTCAGGTAAGGAACCCGCGATAGGCGCGGCGCCGTAGCGCAGAATTCCGCTGTGAAGCGCCAGCGCCAGAACCGCGACCGCGACCAGTTTTGCGATAACGTCGAGAACCGATTTCGTGAAACCTTCGAGCGAAGGCGCGACGGCGATCGCCCGGAGTTCGCGCCCGATTTTGGAATAGTCAGAAAGCTCGCCCGTGCACGCAGGGCATCGCTCGACATGATGTGCGACCTCGCGCAGGTCAGTCGGCCCGAGTTCGCCGTCCCCGGCAGCGCTGAGCATCAAGCCTATTTCACCGCATGCAGGCATACGCCCAGACCTATAGACGAGATATAGGCGCCGAAATTCAGCGTCAAGCGGCACTCTTTATAGCATCAAGCCGGTCGGGCGCCTGCGGTATCGTCTTCCACAACTCAGGATCGTGCCCCGTGATGATCATAGCGCCGCCGTCGCGCAGCGCGCGCAGCCGCCGTATCGACTCGATCATTTGCTCGCGATCGTACATCGCAGTCGGCAAGTGAAAGTTGTCGAGCGTCTGTCGCAGGTAGCACGCGTCGCCCGTCATCACGACTTCGCCGGCGCCGATTCGGACGCGGATCGACTGATGCCCCGGAGTATGGCCGTGAGTGGGGATGCACACTGGGATGCACACCACCGATCCGTCGCCGAACACGTCATGCTCGCCGTCGATCATTTTCACCTTGTGCCCGTGGTCGTAGTCGTGCGGATCGTAAAAGACGCTCTCGATCAGCTCCGCGTTGTGGCCGGCCTCCCACTCGCGCCGCTGAATCAACAGAGTCGCGTTGGGCAGTTGCTCGTTGCCACCGCAGTGATCGAAATGGAGGTGCGAGTTGATGATGAAATCGATCTTCGACGGCGCCACACCGATCGACTCGAGCCGCGTACTGATCTGCTCGCCAGGCTTGAACCCAACTGTGTGATACGCCGCGAGCCTGCCTAATCTTCGATTCGCATCGGTTTGAGTCTCGACGTGAAGCCCGCTGTCAAAGATAGCGCGCCCCTTCGGATGCTCGATCAGGTACGCTGGCACCGGCACCGTCAGGCGCCCCTTTTCGCCCGCCAGCAGAAGCGCCGCCGGCAGCGTCAGCCACCCGCACGTGAACGCATAGACGTTGACCGCCATCTGATGTAACCCTCGTCTGCCAGTTTCTCTACACCAAACAGCTCCGTCGCGCGATCAGCCTCCCACGGCGCAGACCGGGTTCGTTCAGCGTCGCCGAGCATGTTACATTTTGAGCGATGAACGCTGCCGATTCGATTGTCATCGATTGCGATTCCCACGTGATGGAGCCGCCCGACCTGTGGGAGAAATACCTCGAGCCGAAGTTTCGCGATCGCGCCATCCGCATCGTCAAGGATCCCGGCGACGGAATCGAAGTCCTGATGGTCGATGGACAGCCACTTTTGAAAGGTGTGCTGGCGGGACTCGGCGGCGCCAACCAGCCGCGCCAGGAACTCTTCGTCCCCGGCCGCCTCGGTTACATGGACGGATGCCCGCCCGCGAGCTATCTCCCGGCGGCTCGCGTCAAGCTGCTCGACGAATGGGGCGTCAGCGCTGGCGTGCTGTTCCCCACCGTCGGGATCCTATGGGACGTCGAGGATAACCAGCTTGCCGCAGCCTACGCGCGCGCTTACAACAATTGGATCAACGACTTCGCGGATTCCGTGCGGAGCCGCGTGATTCCTATCGCGCACATCGCGTTGCAGGACGTGGACTCGGCGCTGGTTGAGCTCAAGCGATGCATCAAGCTCGGCTTTAAGGGAATCTTCCTCGCGCCCGAAAATGTCGGCGGTCGCCGCTTCTCGCATCCGGACTTCGATCCAATCTGGCGCGAGTGCGAAGACGCCGGCATCCCCGCATGCCTCCACGTAATCGTGCGCTTCAACCGCGCGCCCGGAATCATCGGACAGTTCTACCAGCCCGGCGAGTTCCGCACCGTGTTCGGCTTCGCGCTCGGCGGCTTCGCGCAAGTGGTGCCGGCCGCGATGACGATGGTCGCCGACGGCTTGTTCGATCGCTTCCCGCGCCTCAAGGTCCTGTGCGTCGAAGCCGGATGCGGATGGGCGCCCTACATCATGGACCGCATGGATCAGAAGTATGAGCTGCTCGGCTGGACCTATCCGACGAAGTTGAAGCCGTCGGATTATTTCCGCCGCAACATCTGGGTGGTCGCTGAGCCCGAGGAGCGCACGATCGGCGCGGTGATGGATCTGCTCGGCGAAGATCGCGTGCTATGGGGTTCGGACTTTCCGCACGTCGATTCCAACCTCGAAGCGCCGCACCTCATTCGCAATTCAATCTCGAATTTAAGCGGTGCGCGTCAGCGCAAACTTCTCGGCGAGAACGCGCGACTCGTGTTCCCGGCCTAGCTCGTGCCAATGACAACTTCTGGAAGATGGTGGGGACGCGATGCCGAGTGAAAAAGCCAAGCTGAACAAAGCGCTGAGCGCGACCTGCGTCGCATGCAATAAGCCCGTCTCGCCGGAAGTCGCTGTCGCGCTGACCGGCGTCGAGGACGGCGTGCACAAGCAATACGTCGTCTGCAACGTATGCGCGAACAAAGGATGGCGTCCGCCGGGCTTCGAGGGAATGCTCTCCTACCGCCGCGAGTAACGAACCTCCTCCGATTCCCCGAGCTAGGGGATGAACTTTTCAGCCTTACCAACCCGAATCTGATTCGCTAAACTGAAGGCATGATTTTCGAAATCCATTCCTGTCGCCGCTCCCTTCCGAAACCTGGACAGCCCTTTGCTCGCGGCCAAAGTGAATTTTACGGAACGAAACGACCGATGGTAGTAACGACCGTCTGCGACCACAACATATGGTATTGAATCGTTAGTTCTCCCCCGACGAGCGCCGCATGGTGTTCGACCCCACCAACGTGACCGACGGCATCGATCTCTCGGCCGACCCCATTCTACTGGTTCGCTCGGCCGCTTACTCGATCTCGTACGACCGCCGCACCAAGGGAGAGTGAGCCGTCAGAGGAGCGATGCCTGAACGGGCGCCGCGTCTTTGGATTCTGATGCTGAGAGCTTTTCGATTTTGCGCTTGACCTCGTCGCCGCAGGACGAAAAAAGGTCATTCCATTCCGACTCGCTCTTTATTTCCTGGGAGGCGCGCTTGGGAACTTCGAGGACTACTGCTCTTTTGTTTTGCCTGACGAGGCGCCACACGTTCATCAACGTTCCGGCGCTTTCGCCGTCCCAGATCATGACGCCGAACGAAGCTTCCCGGGCCATCTGAATGTCTTTGGTTGCATAAAAGTCAAAATCGCGCCGGGCTGAATTCACAGCTACTTGCCGGATTGGCCAGTCGCCTACATTGTTGCGACAGCGGGTGCCTGCACAGAAAACTTCGACATCGCGATAACCCTTCGCGTGCAAATATTGCTGGACAGATTTGTCAGCGCCCGCCGCGTCGCCGATCACGATGGGCAAACGCTTCGCGAGTAGCTCGTCGATCCGTTCATGGACTTCCGGACCGAGCTTCGAGATCTTGCGGGAGCCGCCTATGAATACTGTTGTCATCGCAGACTGCGTGTGCGCGTCAACGCTAGCGCCAGTACGTCCTTCGCGCCACCGCGATCGTACAAGAGGCTGTTGACCGCGTTCAACGTCGCTCCCGATCTGTAGAGGTCGTCGAATAGCAAAACGGTCTTGCCCGTCGTTACTGAACGATCGATCTCGAATGCGCCATGGAGCAAACGCGAGCGTTCGTCGAAATCGAAGACGTTTTTCAACTGCGACGTTTCGCGAACTTTCCAAATGCAATCCTCGAAAACGGGAACGCCGATTCGTGCTCCGATTGCGCGGGCGAGCAGGATGACCGGCTGTTCTTTGCGTTGAGACGACGACGGCACCGGAACGATCAAATCCATCTTCGGCAAATAAGATTCGGCGAAGGTTCCGACGGCCTCAGCGATCTCGGGGACGACGCTCTTATCGCCGCGAAACTTGAGCCGGTAGAGCAGCTCGCCAAGTTCAGAACGCTTGCTCGCGAACTGCGGATGCCCATACTCGTCGTGGCCGGTTAGATCGCTACCCGTCGTGTGCAGGTCGAGCGTGTATCCTTTGCTCCAGCGGCCCGGAATCCTGGTCGGATTGATTTCCAGCATCGAGTTCGGACACCCCCCACGTCCGTACTCAGTTTCGAAGAGCCTCGGTGCCGGCCGCCTAGACTCGGTACAACCGTTTCGCTTCGGCGCGGAGTTCGGATCTGAAGTCTGGATGCGCGATTGCGACCAGCTCGTCGATCCTCTGCCGAATCGATTTGCCCTTCAGAGTCGCGATGCCGTACTCGGTCACCACGTGATGCACGAAGCCGCGCGGTGACGTTACGACCGCGCCGGGGTCGAGCACCGGCACGATGCGCGAGATGCGCTTGCCCTGAACCATCGACGTCGACGGCACGACGATCACCGTCTTGCCGCCCGCCAGGCACGCCGCGACGACGAACGCCGTCTGCCCGCCGGTGCCCGTGTACATCAGCGGTCCGATCGATTCGCCGTTGGTCTGCCCGTCAAATCCACCGCCATCGCGTTGTTTACCGAGATGAGCCCTTCTTCCTGCGCGACGAAGCGGATGTCGTCGGTGGTGTTGAAGTCATACAACGCGAAGGCGGGATTGCCGTCGATGTAATCCAGCTCCTCGCGCGGCGTCAGCGGCGCAAAGCCTGCGCCGACCACCAATCCCGGGAACAGTTTCTTGTGCTTGCCGGTCAGCACTCCCGCTTCGACCAGCGGCGCGGTATGCAGCGGAATGATCTCGGTCTGCATCCCGAGCTCGTGATGATTGTGAAGATGCTTGCACAGCATCCCGGACATCGATCCGACGCCGATTTGGATCGTCGCGCGATCGGGAATCAGTTCCTTCGCGACCGTTCCGCAGACCGTCGCGATATTCCGCGCTTCCTCTTCACCGGGCTGCGGCAGATTGATTTCCGGCAGCTCCATCGTGCGCTCGACGAAGTAGTTGATCTCCGAAATGTGAATCGAGTTGTCGCCGCCGACGCGAATCGATTTCTTGTCGATCTCGGCGATCACGAGACTCGCATTGCGCGCCAGCAACTTCGACATAATCTGCGCTTCGCCGAAGTTGCAGTAGCCATGCTCGTCGGGCGGCGACACGGTCATCAGGTAGACGTTGAAATTGTCGAGCGCCGGCGGCAGATGCCCGGCGCGGTAGTAAACGATCGGCGTGAAGTCGGCCGCGCCGCGATGGTAAATCGCGCGGTCGTACGGCGAGAGATACATCGACTCGAGGCGGAAACGCTCGCCGAGCCCCGGCAAATCCCAGTTCATCACGGCGGCGCCATGATTGACGACGACGTTCTCCAGTTCCATCAGGCGGCCGGCGAGTGCGGGGCACAGCTCGAACGGCGTCTGCTGCGCGATCGACAGACACACGCGATCGCCCGACTTGATATGCGCGACGGCCTCATCCGCGGCGACGAGCTTCGCGCCCAACTGCGCGCGCCAATCGTGCCCATTGACGCGTTCTCGATTTTGACTCGGTGCGGTCGCCATCTCAGGCGGCAGCGGCGAGCGTGGTGTTGATTCCCATCTCGCGCATGAAGGCCGACGTGCGTTCGTTCAGCAGCCCGACCTTCTGCATATTGCTGACGACCGTCTGATGCATCTCGCGGCGGAACAGTTTGCGAAACAGCGCGTATTCGCTGCCGAGCGCGATTGTTTTGCGCGCCTCGCGCACAGATTCGATATCCGCGCCGCTCATGCCCATCGCTTCGTACGCCTCGCGCGGGAACTGTCCCGTCATCACGAGTATCAGCGCCTCGCGCGTGAAGTCCTCGAGCTCATGCAGATCGCCGGCGCTCAGTCCGCGAATCTCATCGGGCAGGCTGAGGATCGAAAATCCCATGTGCCGCGATTCGTCGGCCAGGATTTTCTTGCAGATATTGCGCAGCAGCGGATCCTTGGCCGTCTCCGTCAGCATCCGGAACAGCGACACGGCGAATGTCTCAGCGAGCAATTGCAGACCGACAGTCTTGATGAACCATTTGCCGTTGCCGAGGATATAGTCAAACAGCTTCTTGATATTCCCGGTCATCGGATAAATTTTGCCGTCGCACTTGTCGAGCAGGTAGCGGCTGAGCACTTCGGCGTGCCGCGCTTCGTCGACCACCTGCGTCGCCTGGAAGAACTTCGCGTCGTTGCCCGGCACCATGTCGACCAGCTGGCTGCACGCGAGCATCGCGCCTTCCTCGCCATGGAGCAGTTGCGAAAGCCGCCAGCATGAAAACTCAACATTGAGGCGCTGGAACTCGCGCGGATCGAGCCGGTCGAGCGTCGGCGTGCCGTGGCCGTCGACCAACTCGTCGGCAAAGATGCCGCGCTCGAGGTCGACGTTGCTCGCCCAATCAACGTCGGTCGACGCGTTCCACTGGTCGCGTTTGGCGTTCTCATACAGACGGCGCAGATCGGGAGCCTCGACCGCGTAGTAGCGCTGGAAAGTTACCTCGAATGAGGTCGGGATTCGGTGGGCTATTGAATTCGATGGCATAAGCACGCGCTCCTCGGCTCGTCAGGAAATCCAAACCACCGTAGCAAATTCCGGTATGATCGGAAAATCGATGCCGACGTTGGCTTGACTGCGCAAGACCAAACATCGATGCTCGTCTGTCGCGGAGAGGTTCGGGAGTTTGGTTTAACCGGCCTGACTCGAAATCAGGTGAGCCTAACGGCTCCGGGGGTTCGAATCCCTCCCTCTCCGCCACACAGTCTGTAGTGCTTCCCTACAATCTGGAGTGAGCAGAAAATCCCCGCGTGACACGGCGCTTTGCGTGCTTGATGCGAACCGGAGAGCGCGAGTGCTGCACCCGATTCGGCGAATTTCCCGGGTTTGTCTCCAGGCGCAGTAAAGCCGGTTCGCTTCACGGTTCGAGCCAAATTCGCTCATCCATCGCCTTTCTGAATGGAGCGGTCGCGGCTCTAGTCGATTCCGATTGCCTTCAACTGCGCAGGCCATTCGAGCGGCAGATCGATCCGGTTGAGCAAGGTCTCGGTACTCAACTCAATCGGCTGTCGTCCTTGGCAGATTGCTTCAACGATGCCGGGTGCTGTGAATGCCAAGCGAGAGAGACGCTCGACATAGCGCGGCGCGATCTTCTCACGCCGCGCGATGTCGGTCAGCGAGCGCACTTGTCCGGAGGCTAGCTCTTCAAACCACCCCCTCGAACGCGCCACCGCCTTGAGCAATGCCGGGTCTACCTTCCGCGGCAGATCGTCACCCGCCGCTATGATAATGCGTGTCTCCACCCCGCGTCGTTTCATTCTGAGCGGCACAAAGCGGGATAGGTCGAGGTTGCTGCTGGTCCGCAGGCCTCCACGCGAGCACTGGACTTCGATTCGGAGTGTCACCGTTATGCCGTCATCGCGCATTTCGACTTTGCTTACGATCTCGACAAGGGCTGCTGCAGCATCGGCTTCATTCTGCAGCCGCCGCGAGAGATTCGACGCCGATTCGAGAGTGGCTCTCGAGATCGGGCGAATCGATTCCGGACTTCTCAAGCGCCTCCAGCAGTCCTGCCCGATCGCTCAGGATGTGTCGCGCGGCGATCGCTACCGCGCGCTCAAGCTCGGGCGCCGAGAGTCGCCAGCCCTTTCCGTTGTCAATGGCCGAGCCATTAACTAGGCACTTGGAGACGTAGTAGCGGTAGCGCCGCCTGCCCTTGGTCGCTCCCTGCACGTACAGCGGCTGACCATCGGCGTCGAAGAGCTTTCCGGCAAGGGGACTAGTAATCGATCTGTTTGATGTACCGCGACCGCGTGCGGCGTTCTGGTTGAGCCATTGCTGCACTCTCTCCCAGAGTTCCTTCGACAGAATCGCTTCGTGCTGCCCCGGATGGCGTTCCTGCTTGTGCCGGATTTCACCAATGTAAATCGGGTTGGCCAGCAGCTCGTACAATGCTCCACGCGAGAACCGGCACCCTCCCGACTTGATGCCGTTGCGCGAGACGCGGACTTTCGATTTTATCCCTCTCTGCTCCAGTTCCTTGCTCAGCTGCCGGACGCACCCCAGTTCCAGGTAGCGTTGATAGATGTGCCTGACTGTTTCGGCTTCCGCAGGATTGATGACCAGCCGCCGCTCGCGAACGTCATAGCCGAGCGAGCGGCACGCCTCCCATCCACATGCCCTTGCGCTTGGAGGCAGCGATCTTGTCCCGGATGCGCTCGCCCGTTACCTCGCGTTCGAACTGGGCAAAGGAGAGCAGAACATTAAGCGTCAGCCGGCCCATCGAGGTCGTGGTGTTGAACTGCTGGGTGACCGCGACGAACGAGATTCCGTGCGCATCGAACAGTTCGACCATCTTGGCGAAGTCGGCCAGAGAGCGCGTCAGGCGATCCACCTTGTAGACCACGACCACATCGACGAGGCCTTCGTCGATATCAGCGAGCAGGCGCTTGAGCGCTGGCCGCTCCATGGTGCCGCCCGATAGTCCGCCGTCGTCGTAAGCGGTCTTTACAAGCTTCCAGCCCTCGCTCGCCTTGCTCTTGATGAACGCCTCGCAGGCTTCGCGCTGGGCGTGCAGAGAGTTAAAGTTCTGCTCGAGCCCTTCTTCAGAGCTCTTGCGCGTGTAGACGGCGCATCGGTTTGGGCTTAGACTGTTCCATTGCCTTGCTCCTGATGATTCGATTTCAGCCTGAAGAAGCGCGGCCCCGACCACTTGGTGCCGGTGATTCGGTATGCGACCTCTGACAACGACTGGTACGGCTTGCCCCGGAAGACGATGCCGTCCTCGCGGACGATCACCGGATGCTGGGTGCCGTGCCACTCGCGCAAAAGCACCGTACCCGGCTTGAGGTTGGGTTCGGGAGCAACTTGGATAGGCCGGTTGGCTGAGGCGTGGGCGGCGACCTTTGCCAGCAATCGGCGCGTGGAGGGCTTAAGCCCACCGAGCGCCCTTTCCTGGATGCGATAGGCTAGGGCGCGCACCAGCAGATCGCGGCTGATGCGCCGCGGTGGTTCGGTGCCGTAGAGCGCCCGCCAGCGTTCCTTGAGATCGGCAGGAGTAGCCTGTCCTAGCGCCGCGATCTCGTGCGCCAGTGCCGAAGTAGTTGAAGATACTTTGTGTTTAATATGCTGCCCGCCTCCAGTGCGGGCAGTCACACAAATTGCTCTGGTTCGCCTCGGAAGCCAGTCAACGTCTTCACGCTCCGTTCGCCTTCCCATCGCCTTCCATCGTTCAGCCGGGCCTCACTAAATGAGCGCTCATCGCTAGCTTCGGGGCCGCAACAGAGCAAACATCCGCGGTCAGCCGTTACGGCTGAAGGAGTACCCAAGAAAATGGAACGCGCGAAATTGGCAAGTAGTAAGAAGACCGTGCCGACCGAAACCAAGCATCGGCGACTGCCCGGGAACAAGGCCGAGCGCACGCCGAAGGCAGACAAGCTCGTATGCCGCTACTGCGGCTCTGACGACCTGGCGCCGAGCTTCATCAAGCGGCGGGATCGCCGATGCCGCAAGTGCTTTAGCAAACGCTATGGGTCGACGGCACGGGCGCGGAAGGTGAAGGTCAAGAAATAGGTAGGCCACCGACGTGGGAGAAGGCTGGGCTCGAAAGGGGCTCGGTCCTTTTCGTTTAAGGCTTCATCCCAGCCTCGATATTTTCGTAAGGTAAGGAGTAAGGGTCCTTGCCGCCCGAGGACCTGTAATTCCTCAGAACCTAATCCTGCGGATGGAAACTGGAAGCTCGCTGGGACGGTTGGTTTTGCAATTGATGACTTCGAAGCGTCCCTTTCATCAATAGCCAGGGGAAGAAGCTGTTGAAGTTCATCGCGGTGACACGATACTGTTTCGCCACTCAGTCAAGGAGAACCATATTGGACCTAGACAAAATCATCGCGGAGTTGAAGCGCGAAAGAGAAAAGATACATCGGGCTATCACTGCCCTGCTCGAAGGCACAGGTTTGAATGCCAAAGGCCCTACTCGAAAAGTCGCGCGTAAGAGGCGAAGCGGCATTACCCCGGAAGGGCGACGCCGTTTGTCGCTGGCGATGAAACGACGCTGGGCAAAACGGCGGTCGAAGGGGTCGTCTCCTAAAACTGCAGCGCCAAAGAGACGTGGGCGACTTACACCGGCAGGCAGAAAGAGGCTGTCCGAGGCGATGAAAAAGCGCTGGGCGGAAAGGAAGGCAAAAGCTTCCTGAGCAGGCTCAACCGATTGTACGCTAATCCTTACGATTGCGGCATGTGATGCCGGTCAGTCCTGTAAGGAGGATATACGTATACTCGAGATGACGGATCGCTCGAACTTGAGTATGCCGCCTCATTCAACGGCGGACGATCTAAAAACTCTAGACTATCCGACAGCTTCCGAGTTTTTGCTAGCCACAAGTGGCGAAATGGCATACGCAGAGGACTCAAAATTCTCAGGAGCGAAAGCTCCGTGCGGGTTCGAAACCCGTCCCCGGCACCACTATTTTGGCGTGGCCAGCTTTATCCGGTTAAACTGCTACCGACGAACAGCATCGGTTGAGTTGCGGTTAGACGCGCGCAGCGACCAGCACCTCGGAACTCAGGCCGAAGGACGAAACCATCTCGCGGAACTCGACTTGCCAGTCCGGCGACGAGACGAAATCCAGCAATTCTACCGGTCGGCATCCGCCAACCAACGCCGGCCGGGCGGCGTGAATGCGGCTCCAAACGCCGGAGACCGCCTTATGAAACGTTGAACTCCCATAGGTGAGACTGATCAGGCATAGCAATCCGCCGGGTTCGAGAAGACGATGCGCTTCGGACAGCAGTTGCCCGGTAGATTCGCGACCGAGTAGATCGAGCGCGTAATTCGAAACGTAGCGATCGAAGCGACCGTCTGGCTCGCCGACGGTTACTTTTCCATCGGACAGGCGCACTTCTGCTCGGTCGGAATAGCTGCAAAGGCGCGCTCGGGTGAGTGCTGCCAATCCGTCGAGCTGAGATCGACTCCAAAGTAGCAGCAATCCGCCGGCGTGATTTCGGACAGTATCTGCAGCGAGAATCGGCCGGTACCGCATCCAAACTCTATGAAGGAGTGAGCGGCCTGAAACTTAGCCGCCTGAAGCAGGACCCGGAGCGGCGTATCTTCGTAAAACGGCTGCCAGTCCTGCCACGCCCCCATGCGATCGTAAAACGCTCGGGCCTGATCGACGGTCAGCACGCGTTTCGCTGTCACGATCGCAGAATACCTCACTTTTCGACAGAATGCCGCGGGCGGCGGAAGCCCACTTCGCCGCATACGTCATGTGCTCTGCGTGCTTCCCAATCTTCCGCGTCGCGCAATCGTTCGATTCGCGGTTGCTTTTGAATGCCGGGTCAATTTTGCCGGGCCGGACCTTCGCACCGAGGCTCGACCACGAATTTCTTGCAGAAGTTCATCGTCCCCGGGTTCTCCTACGCCTTGCGGTTGATGCACGTACGAACGGGCGTCACGAGCGTCTGAAGCGGCGTTGCGATTAACCGGTAGCCTTGGTCGGCTTGACGGCGGCGGCGGGATGAAGGTTGGCGTTGACTCTTGCAAGGTGGCGCTGATGGCTTGCGGTCCCCAGATGCATCAGGCGGTAAACCTCAACCTTCACCATGTCGTTGATGAAAAACCATACGAGCGCATAGCCCCACAGTAACAGTGCGTACTTCCATCCCAGCGGCGTCATGCCCCATCCGTAGACTGCGGCCAGGGTCCCGATGATCTGGGTTGTTTCGGTGGCAACGACTAGGCGCCAATTGGGCCACGGCCGCTTCCAGAATGTTCCTGCGCTGCGCGTGATGTAGATGGTGAGATGCCCTGCCACCAGCAGTTTCAGGAACATCAGACTCTGAACGAGAGGCCGCGGCAGAAGAAGGTACTTCTCAGCGATCCAGAAAAGGCCGAATGCAGAGATAACTCCCATCACACCGAGAACCGAGCTGACCGTGAGCACTCGCTCCATGTCCCAGCGCACCGGGCGCGGAGCCACAATGGTGTTGTCGTACGCGATCATCATAATCGGGAAGTCGTTGAGGACCGCGATGAGCACGATCATGACCGCGGTTACCGGGTAGAAGTTGAACACCACGATCGCGAGCGTCATGAAGAGCAGGACACGAATGGTTTCGGAAATCCGGTAGATTGCGTAGCTGTTCATGCGCTCGAAGATCTTCCGCGCTTCCGCAATCGCAGCGGTAATTACGGAGAGACCCGTCGCAGTGAGCACCAGGTCCGAAGCCGCACGAGCCGCGTCGGTCGCGCCGCTCACCGCGATCCCGCAATCTGCCTGCTTGAGGGCGGGCGCGTCGTTGACGCCGTCGCCCGTCATGCCGACGATATGCCCCTGTGCCTGAAGCGCTTTGACGATTTTGAACTTGTGCTCGGGGAAAACTTGTGCGTAGCCGTCGGCCGCGTCTATCTTCGCGCTATCATCGGACTTCCCATCGGGAAAGAGGTCGCTCGCAACGGCGATGTTCGGTCCGAGCTTGAGTTCGACCGATACCTCGCGGGCAATTGCAAGATTGTCGCCGGTCACCATGCGCACCTGCAATCCCATCTTTCGTGCAGTCGCGATGGTCGAAGCTGAATCGTCGCGGGGCGGATCGGACAGCGACAATAGTCCAAGGAATTCCCATTTTCCCTGCGCGTCGGTGCGCGCGACGCCTAGCGTGCGGTATCCTTTGCTCGCCAGATCGTTAACCTGGTCTTGAGCCTTTTTGCGCGCGTCCGCGTCGGGATGCACAAGATCGAGGATCACCTGAGGCGCCCCCTTCGCAACTTTGAAAGTGACGTTGTCGTGTTTGACCTCAGCCTCAGTTCGTTTGCTGACCGGGTCGAAAGGTGTGAAGTGCGTAATTTGATAGGTTTTTAGCGTCGAGCTGTCGCTGAGACCTTTGATTACAGCCTCGTCGATGCTGTCGCCGCCTTCCGTTCGCGACGCCAACGCCGCGCCAAGGATCAAATCCTGCTCGTTGCTCGCCTTAAAAGTCACAGGACTGCCCAACTTGAGCTCGTTCTTGGTGAGCGTGCCGGTCTTGTCCGCACAGAGAATGTCCATGCCCGCCATCTCTTCAATCGCGACGAGGCGGGAGACGATAGCTTTCATTCTGGCGAGCACAGATGCGCCGACGGCCATCGTGACGGACAGTACGGCGGGCAACGCGACCGGGATCGCAGCTACCGTGAGAATCAGTGCGAACAGAAGAGTCTCAACCAAAGGGTCGCCGCGATATAGCGCGACCGTCAGGATCAATGCGACCAGGCCGAGCGTGATCAGAATGAGGAAATTTCCGATCTTGATCACCGCTTTCTGAAAGTGAGAGACCGTCTGTACGGTCTCGACGAGTCGTGCGGTGCGGCCGAATAGCGTGTTCATTCCGGTGGCGAGGACCAGCCCATTCATCTGGCCCATGCGAACGATCGATCCTGAATAGGCGACGTCGTTCTTCTTCTTATCGACCGGCAGCGATTCGCCCGTCAGCGCCGACTGATCGATGCTGAGGTAGTCGCCATCGACTAGCTTCAAGTCGGCAGGGATGACATTGCCCAGCTTGACTATGACGATGTCCCCGGTCACCAGCGTCTTTGCCTCGACGTCGCTCCATTTGCCGCCGCGCAGCACTCGCGAATGCAGCGCGAGATGCTTCTTCAGCGCCTCGATTTCGTTATCGGCTTTGAATTCCTCCCAGAAACCGACGACCGCATTCAGCGCCAGCATGAAAAAGATGATGACGAAGTCTTCCCAATGCCGAACGACCGCGGAGAGCACCGCGGCGATTTCGATCATCCACGGGATAGGCCCCCACAGAAACGTCAGGAACCGCTTGAGTGCACTGATGTGCTTTTCTTCGATGGCATTCGGGCCGTCCTTCTTGAGGCGGCTCGCCGCTTCTTCCTGGGTCAGTCCATGCTCGACGCTCGAATGGAACTTGGTCAGCGCCTCCTGGATGGTTCCGGTGTCAGTTGGCGGTGACACACCCTTTGGTCCATCGGGCTTGGCCCCGTTTGTCTTGGGAGCATCGGCCTGGGAGGCATCAACCTTGGTCGCATCTGCGGAAACTGAAGCCTCAGCTTTTTGCCAGTCGCTGATCTCATTTCCGGGTCCGCCGTGGCGCGCCTCGAATATTTCGTAGGCGCGTTTGCGAATCTCGCCTATCCTGGACTTCAATCCATTTGATTTATCGGTCCCTGCGTTGCCACCGCTTTGCTCAGAGCCTTTTGGATCGCAGGTCTTCGCTACTTCTCCGGAATCTCGCTCGAAAGCCATTTTCAACTCCTGCCAAAAAGCTCGCGAGCCATGCTATTTTGCGACAGCGCCTGAAAGCGGCTGCCGCCCTTGGCTCCGAGGCCACCACGCCAAGTCTCCGGTCATCACATAAGTAAGCAGGGCTACAAGCATCAAAGACACGGCGACCCACAAACGCCAGTCATGATGCGCATGTTTCCAGTAGGGACGATGGAAGCCATGGTTAACGCCGTTGCTATCTGGACCTTCGTAATTGTGCTGACGGTGCTTTGTTTTACTCACCGGCTTCTGGCCCTAGCGACCGCATCTTGGAAGATCTCGAGTCGGTGTCGTTGCTGCTCGACAGCTTCCACTTCCAGTTCCGGATTTCTGGCAAGTCCTGGCCGTGCTCGTCGATGTAATGCTTGTGTTCGATGAGCTTGTCCTGCATCTTCTGCTTCAGATAGGACCCCTTGGCGCCCAAATGCGGAAGGCGATCGACAACGTCCTGCACCAGATGAAAGCGATCCAGATCGTTCTGCACCCTCATGTCGAAAGCCGTCGTGATCGTGCCCTCTTCCTTGTAGCCGCGAACGTGCAGGTTCTGGTTGGTGCGGCGGTAGGTCAGGCGGTGAACGAGCGATGCATATCCATGGAAGCCAAAAATGATGTGTTTATCCTTGGTGAAGAGCGAATCGTAGTCCGGTTCGCTTAGCCCGTGCGGATGCTCGCTCGCAGACTGGAGCTTCATGAGGTCGACTACGTTGATCACCCGGATTTTCAAATCGGGCAAAAAGTTGCGAAGGATGGAAACGGCAGCGAGGATCTCGAGCGTGGGCGTGTCTCCGCAACAGGCCATTACAACGTCGGGCTCGGCGCCCTGGTCGTTGCTGGCCCATTGCCAGATTCCAATTCCTTCCGTGCAATGCACGACCGCCTCTTCCATGGTCAGCCATTGGGGCAGTGCGTGTTTGCCGGCCACCACCACATTGACGTAGTGCCGGGTGCGTAGGCAGTGATCAAAGACTGACAGTAGGCAATTGGCATCGGGCGGCAGGTAGACGCGCACTATATCGGCTTTCTTGTTGATAACGTGATCGAGGAAACCGGGATCCTGGTGCGTGAAGCCGTTGTGATCCTGTTGCCACACGTGGGAGGCGAGCAGGTAGTTCAACGACGCGATCTTCCGGCGCCAGGGTAGTTCCAGCGTCACCTTCAGCCACTTCGCGTGCTGGCTGAACATCGAGTCGACGATTCGAATGAAGGCTTCATAGCTGTTGAAAAGGCCGTGGCGCCCGGTCAGTAGATAGCCCTCGAGCCAACCCTCGCACTGATGCTCGCTGAGCATCGAGTCCAGCACGCGTCCGGCAGGTGCCAGGAATTCATCGTTCTTAGCCCCGCGGGCGTCCCACTGACGGTTAGTGACTTCAAAAACCGCGCCGAGAAGATTCGAGAGCGTCTCATCGGGGCCGAAGACGCGAAAGTTACGCTGCTCCTGATTCAGCCTGGTCACATCACGCAGGAACTTGCCCAGCACGAGTGTATCTTCGGCGTCGACGGCGCCGGGGGACGGGACATGCACCGCGTGCTCGTGAAAATCCGGCATGCGCAGGTCGCGCAGCAGAATTCCGCCGTTGGCGTGGGGATTGGCGCCCATCCGCCGATCACCCTTGGGCGCCAGCTCGGCCAATTCCGCCAAGAGGCGGCCATGCTCATCGAAAAGTTCCTCGGCTTTATAGCTCTTCATCCAGCTTTCAAGCAGCTTGACGTGGTCGGGATGTTCGGGATCAACGAGAAGTGGCACTTGGTGCGATCGGAATGTGCCCTCGATTTCTAACCCGTCAACGACTTTCGGGCCCGTCCAGCCCTTTGGTGACCTAAGGACGATCATCGGCCAGCGCCGCCGCGTGGTGTCGTTGTTGTTCCGTGCGTTGCTTTGGATTTGTCGGATGTCCTCGATGACCTTTTCCAAAGTACCCGCCATGAGTTGATGCATCATCTCCGGCTCATCACCTTCGACAAAGTACGGAGTCCAGCCGCAGCCCCGCAGAAATTGCTCCAACTCCTCATGCTCGATGCGCGCCAGTACGGTCGGATTGCTGATCTTGTAGCCATTGAGGTGCAGGATCGGCAGCACGGCGCCGTCGGAAATTGGGTTCAGGAGCTTGTTGGACTGCCATGCAGTCGCCAACGGACCCGTCTCCGCTTCACCGTCGCCGATGACGCAGGCCACGACCAGATCGGGATTGTCGAACGCGGCACCGAACGCATGGCTCAGCGAGTACCCCAGCTCGCCACCCTCGTGAATCGATCCCGGAGTCGTCGGCGCAACGTGGCTGGAAATTCCGCCGGGAAACGAGAACTGCTTGAACAGTTTCTTCAATCCAACTTCGTCCTGGCTTATGTTGGGATAAATCTCACTATAGGTGCCTTCGAGATAAGTGTTACCCACCAGCGCCGGGCCGCCGTGACCTGGACCGGCGATGTAGAACATATCCAAGTCATACTTCTTGATGACCCGGTTGAGATGCACATAGATGAAGTTCTGGCCCGGCGTCGTGCCCCAGTGTCCGACTACCAGCGGCTTCACGTGCGACAGTTTCAACGGCTCCTTCAGCAGCGGATTGTCGTAGAGGTATATCTGGCCGACCGACAGGTAGTTGGTGGCGCGCCAGTAGGCGTCGATCTTGCGGAGCAGTTCCGGCGAAAGCGTTTTTGCGTTCATGGTTCAATTCCCTTTTCTGGTGCTGATAGCCAACCCCCGTCAAAACCCTCTCGCCGTAAGCCGCTGACGACGTATGGGCAGTCTCGCGTCAATCGCCACAATAGGCCGGTACGATAGTTTTCGATCATTAAGATGATCGGCCCTTGATTAAGACCGTAATGCCATGGTGATACCCAGCCACGGGAATTGCTCGATTCTCCCGGATAGGTCGGGTTGAAAGTTGCTTTGAAGCCGTAAGGGTTGTGCGCGGTTAGCTTAACCTGATTAATAAAGTAGTCGATCGTGGGCAGCACGATCTCGGGCGCGAATGGCAGCGATGTAACTACCGCCCACGGCGCGATGGTGCCGTCATCGGGGCCATACGGCACGCCCCGTCCCACGTAATCGAAGAATTGGCGCTCGATGCCGCCCACTTTGATTGTCTCATTGCCAGGACCATCGCTCGCAGTAATTCCCCAGCAATAGCGGCCATAGCCGGCGAACTTGAGCGAATTGTTTATAGCGTACTGTCGTTGGACGTAGGTCGCTCGACGGCTATTCTCGAAATAGTCGATGCCCTTGACGCGCATGAACACGTCCTGAATGCCGCGAAAGTCAATCCAGACGTGCGAGAGCTGGTGTGTGAACAACGGCCCGGCGTAAAGGTATTCATACCCGTAACAGTGTTCCCACCGATAAGTCGAAATCCACGCCGTGTAGGAGCTCTCCGGCAGCGGATGAGTAGGCGAGCCCGTCCCCAGGACGTACAGCAGCATCGCTTCGTCGTAGCCTTCCCAACGGTATTTGAGGAATCCGCTCTCAGGCTTCCAGCCGTGGGTAAGCGTTGCGCCACCGTTTTGCGCCCATTGCCAATCCGCGCGGCGATAGAGCCGGTCAGCGAGAGTGCGGATTTCATGCTCGTCGGCGGTATCCGCGTCGAAATAGACTCCAGCGGTCAAAGCACCCGCGAACAAGAAAGCGCTATCGACGGTTGATAGTTCACATTGCCTGGCGCGCCGGCCGGTTCGCATGTCGAGAAAGTGATAGTACAGGCCCTGGTACCCGGTCGCGTCGGGCTCGGGGCCCTGTGGGCTGTTCCAGAAAAAACGCAGCGCAGCTAGCGTTCGTTCCACCGCGGCGGCACGCGGCATAAATCCGCGCTCGACAGCCACTGGGTAAGCGGCCAGCGCGAAGCCGGTAGCGGCAATGCTAGCAGGCCAATTCGCCGCGGTCTTGTCGATTACCCGCCCGTTGTCTGGATTCGTCTGATGCAGAAAGTAGCTGAACGATTGGCGTTGAAGCCTTTCCAGCTCAGCGTCTGCGACCGATTTGCCTGCCATGCGACGTACTTTTGCAACCTCATCTTCTGCATTAGCCATTCGGCACCTGTGGTGCTTGCCGGTTGCAAACACTTGACGCGCAGATTTCAAATGACGTCGTCAAACTCAACCGTCCGACCTGAAATCCGAATCGTCTGTGAGCGGAAGAACCGCCGTGGATCGCCCTGAACCGCAAATTCTCGGTGCTCGTACTGACGGCGTATCACAACTCACTTTAGCAGATTTAGGATTTGGCTGAGCCGGCGATTGAGCATCAGATGTTCTTTCGATAACCAACAGCTTTCTTGACCGTGATTTCCTGAATCTATTCAGCTTTGTTGACGCACCACGGCGATCGGCGCTATAGAATAAATGAATGGATTCATCTTTAGAAACGCGGTCAGTTGGACTTCGCGACCGGCAGAAACAGGAGCGCGAGCGCCGCATCGTCGAGGCTGCTGAGCGGCTGTTTGCCCGGAAGGGCTACGCCGAGGTTGCGATGGAAGATGTTGCAGCGCGCGCGGGCCTCGCGGTCGGCACGATCTACAACTATTTTCCGTCCAAATCGGCGCTGCTGCTCGCGATCGTCAGGAGTGAAACGGAATCGCTGCTCGCGCGAGGGTGAAAGATCCTCGACGACCCGCCGCGCGACCCGGTCACAGCGGTGTCGATGTTCACCGAGATTTTTCTCGAGGACTTCACGCGTGACGACCGACGGCTGTGGCGCGAACTTTTCGGCGCTGCGATCGCCGAGCCGACGACAGTGGGGCGGCGCCTGTTCGAAGGCGACACGCAACTGGTGACTCAGCTCGCCGCGCTGCTTGAACGATACCGGACAGACGGGATTCTCCGATCCGACATAGAACCCATGCCCGCGGCGACCGTCCTTTACGGCGTCTGCTTCACCTGGATGACCGCTTACTTGATGAACGACGCGATCAGCGCCGAGATGGTGCGCAACGAAATTCGCCGCGGCACCGGGATCGCCATGCGCGGGTTGTTCCCACGCGCCTAACCAATCTCAACTATCAGCGGAGGTGCCGGACTATGATCGAGATTATCGAAAGCTTTCCCGACAACGTAGTGGGAATTCTGGCCAAGGGCGAAGTGACGAGAAAGGACTACCTGGAGGTGGTGATACCGGCAATAGACAAAGCGCTGAAGCGAAATGCCAAGCTGCGGCTGTACTACGATCTGGGTTCCCAATTCACCGGAATCGATTTCGGCGCCGAATGGGAAGACCTCAAACTCGGAGTTGAGCATCTATCACGTTGGGAACGGGCTGCCGTCGTGACCAACGTCGCCTGGATCAGGCATCTGGTCGGCGCTTTTCGCTTTCTGATGCCCGGAGAACTGCGCGTCTTCACGACCCCCGAAGCATCGGAGGCCCGGAAATGGATCGTCGCGGCCTAGCGACTTCGATGCGCCGACCGTTTCGCGCGAATGCCTTGTACTTCGGCCTGCGCAAGCAGGCCATGCACGAATCCGGCTCGCAGCTCAGTTCGATCAAACCTCGCGCCGCTGCGGCCGAGTGATACGGTCGGTTAGGCAATGGTGAAGTTTGCGACACTGGTGTGGAGGAATCTGCGCCGCAGTCTGCGGCGCACGATTCTCACCGTCGTGGCGATTGCGCTGGCGGCGTTCACATACTCGTCTCTGTCGAGCCTTCCAAATATTATGCGCGCAACGCTGAGCACCCCCGATTCCGCACGTCGCATCGTGGTGACGAGCGACTCGGGATTTTTCAATCGATTGCCCGACTCGTACAAGGCCAAAATTCTTGGGGTGCCGCACGTCGTAGCAGCTTCGGGATTGGTGTACTTTGGCGGCGTCTACCGTAGCCCCAGCGACCAGCTCGGAATTGCGGTCGATGCCGATCAGGCGGAACTGATGTGGCCCGATTGGGGCGTCAACTCGGTGCGGGCAGGCGAGTTCCGCTCCAGCGCGACGGCGTGCCTGGTGCCCGCGGCAATGATGCGAAAATACGGTTGGCACGTCAGCGAACAGATCGTCCTCAAAGGCACGATTGTGCCCATCGACGTGACCCTGCGAATTGCCGACACTCTGGGCGCCAGCGCGCCACTTGACTCGCTGCTCTTTCGCCGCGACTACCTGGAACGATCGCTGGATGGGAGCGCTACGGTGAACGCATATCACGTCATGCTCGATCGCGCAGATTCGGTGCCCTCGGCGATTGCGGCGATCGACGAGATATTCTCGAACTGACCCAGCATTCAAAGACAAGCACGAATCGCAGGACAGGGCGACGCCAGAGATCCAGAAACACGTCGAGCGCTTGGCCAAGCTGCAGTATCTGCTGTACGCCGACGGCAACCACTCATTACTGGTCGTTCTGCAGGCGCTCGACGCCGGCGGCAAGGACGGCGTGGTGCGCCACGTGTTCAACGCCATGAACCCGCAGGGGACGTCGGCCTTTCGCTTCGAGCAGCCGTCTAAGTTCGAAGCCGCTCACGACTTCCTCTGGCGCGCCCACCTGCACACGCCGGGCAAACAGGAGGTCGTGATCTTCAACCGATCATACTATGAAGACGTGCTGGTGGTGCGCGTGCACAAGTTGGTCCCCAAGCCGGTGTGGTCGAAACGCTACGAGTTGATCAACGACTTCGAGAAGATGCTGGGGGAGAATGGCACGCGCATTCTCAAGTTCTATCTCCACATCAGTCCGACGGAGCAGCTCGAGCGCTTCAAGCAGCGGCTCGATGACCCGATGCGACGGTGGAAAATCAGCG
Organism: uncultured delta proteobacterium; assembly: GCA_963721485.1. Classification (GTDB taxonomy): domain Bacteria; phylum Desulfobacterota; class Binatia; order Binatales; family Binataceae; genus Binatus. The sequence continues at coordinate 98,131 of CAVRJV010000002.1, forward strand.
AGGCCGACTACTCGGAGCGCAAGCTGTTGCCGGACTATACCGAGGCTTTCGAGGACGCCATGGGAAAGACGAGTACCAAGCACGCCCCATGGTACGTGATCCCGTCTAACCACAAATGGTTCCGCAACCTGGCCATCTCCGAAATCGTCGCCGATACACTTGAGGACATGAACCTGAAGCTACCACCCACGCAAGTTGATATCGCGGATATTCGTCGCAAGTATCACTCGGCGGCGGCGCACCAGACGCAGCGAGGCCACAAGCCACCGAAGGCGCCGCGCGAGAAGTAAGCACGTCTTTACTCGCGAGCAGGCGGATGTGACAAACGAAAGGCCGCAGACGAGCGCTGGCCGTGGCTCTTCAGCGGTATTGGCTCGCCACCGGTTCCAGAGCGGTGCGCGACGCGCTCGTTCGCATCGATCTGTCTGCGAGTTGGACTTGGAATCGAGGCGCTGCAAACCTTGACCTTTCTCGTCATCGTGCTCGGCTACGCGTTGCGCGAACGCCAACGCCTGTGGTCGTGGTCCGCGCCAAGCCGCGCGGCTCGTTCTGTCGTCCGTAGCGGATATCCTGATCGCTTCGACGTTGGCCACGCACGGAATTGTAATGACGGCCTTGCCGGTCATTGTTGTGGCCGGTACTCTGGCCGCGGCAGTTGCTTAGGCATTCGTCGCGGACGCGGCGAAACTTTCACTATTTAGTCGCCTTCGGATCGCTTAGCGGAGGACCGAGTGAGCCAGCGCATTGACTACGTATGGGCGGTGGAGGATTCAGCCTTCTCTCTTAACGCGAGAAGCTCTGTTGACGTTGCTCTAGGAAGCTACGGACTGAGAATAAAAGAGTAGGTAGTCCCGTCTATGCCAGTTCAGGGTATAGTGTTGTTTGTAGCGCTGGTGTTCGCGAGTCTTCTTCCCATTCCCGCCGTGGCTCAAACATCGATTTGTCCCGGAATTCACGTGAAGATTCTGAACATTAGAAACCGCAACGGAACCGTGGATTGTGCGCTCTTCGATTCTCCAGAGGGTTTCCCTCGCGATTATTTGCTTTCGGCTCAGAACGTCATGGTGATCAAAGTTCGATATACGGAGGCGCGGTGCGACTTCGAAGCGATCCCCCCGGGGACCTATGCGCTGGCTGTCATTCATGACGAGAATTCCAATGGAAAATTGGACACCAACTGGCTGGGGATTCCAACGGAAGGTTACGCGTTTTCAAACGACGCCAAAGCCGTATTCGGTACACCCTCGTTCGATGCCGCAAGCTTCCCGTACGACGGACAAACTTTGGACATGACGATCAGCTTGCATTATTGAGCGCCGATGGTCTGCCGGCGATTTCCGTATCGCCTCGTCCTGCGGTGCGAGATGATGCACGATCGCCTTCACTCCCGTGAGGGTTTGTATCGCGTCGTCCTGCTTCGCCATCGGGCGGAGTTCAGGCGCGAGCAGACTCTGTGAGTCTTATGGTAATACGTGTGGCGTTACATCATGTTTTTGATGGACAGCCTGTAGCGTAGGTTAGGCGCCGCGTAAAATGTTGTGCTCTTACGGGTGAGAGTCCGGTGCGCAAAACAGTGGTTCAAAATTTCGTAGCCTATTCGATAGCGGCAGCAATCGTATGGTTCGCAGCACGCGGCGTATCCTGGAGGCAAGTAGCCGGTGCCGGAAGTCACGCCACGCTCTGGGTTTTCTTTGTTGCCAGCCTGGGCGGCTTTCTATGCTGGTTTATCGGCGAGACAGTTTTATATTCTCGGTTGTTCAGTTACTTTCATGCCCCGACCAGAACGGTCGAACTGCTTCCGACTATGGCGGCCGTCTATTTCCTTCAGATTGTGAACTCCTACGTCGCAAGCGGCGCGTTCGTACTTTTTCTGCACGCACGCAAGCGCGTACCCTGGATAATGGGCGGATGCACCTTGCTCTTCCAAGGCTATCTCGACGCCATGCTGCTGGCCACATTGTCGCTCCTGGCGATCGCTCTCGTGCCGACTTCTCCGATTCGGCAGGGTCTTAGCTATGCGGCAGGCGTAGTCTGTGCAGGATGTCTCATCGCTTCGTTTTGGTTTGTTTGGGGAGCCCGGCTCCGAACCGGCAATTTGCTCCGATGGATCTATGAGCGGCCCTCGATGTTGAGTTTCCGAATGGCCCAGCCGTCGCAATACATCGAACTCCTAGCCATCAGGTTCATAATCGTCCTGGCAGCGGGCTTCGCGCTCTATGGACAGTTCGTCAGCTTTCATATTGGGGTCCCGCTCATGCAGACGTTGGCGCTGACGCCCTTTATTGTCGCGATCGGAAATTCGCCGATCTCACCAGGTGGAATCGGAACGACCCAATTGGTCTTCACCCTGGCCTTCGCCCGGTTTGCCAGCAGGGACGATCTGTTCGCGTTGTCTCTGGCAGTAACCGCCTTCAGCTTTGTTGTTCGTATACCGATGGGGCTAGCCATGGGTGCACCGCTGGTGGAGGAAGCGGACGATGTTGAAAGCGAACAAGTGACCAAGCGCAAGGCCGGGCAGCTATGACTTTTATGCGTTGGCAGAATAGAAGCGTCGCCATGTTTCTAGCGCTGGCATTGTTGACTGCGGCCGCGACGGCTCATGCTGCGGACGATCAACAAATGCAGGAGACCGTGGACCGGGTAGCTCGTCTCTTTAGCAGCAAGTCCAGCATCGTTACGGTGAAAATGCAGATCACCAATGAGGATGGACAACGCGAGATCTCGATGAAAATCTGGTCGCTCGGAGAAAAGATTCTCGTCCGCATCACCAGTCCTCAAGACGAAGCAGGAACCGCTATCCTGAAGGAAGGCAGCGACATCTGGTACTATCTGCCTAAGTCGAATCGCACGGTTCAAGTTCCACCTTCGATGGCGATGAACTCGTGGATGGGAAGCGACTTCACTATTGACGATCTTGTGAAGGAAACCTTCCTGACCCGCGATTACTCCATCAGCACCTTTTTCCAGGGAAAACGCGGTGGCATTGCGGTCGATGAGTATACGTTGACACCGAAGCCGGATGCCGCGGTAGTGTGGGGAAAGATCATTCTGCAGATTCGCAAAGCCGACGCCGTGCCCACCTGGCAGGGTTTCTATGACGAGGATGGGCAATTGGTTCGAGAACTTACCTTTTCCGACTATAAGCTAATGAGCGGCAGGCTAATTCCAACTCGCCTCGTTATGCGACCTGCAAGCAAAGCTGGTGCGGAGACGACAATCGAGTACGAAGACGTCGCATTCGATGTGCCGATCCCGGAGGAAACGTTTTCACTGCCTGGCATGAAGTAAATGCTCGGACCGCTTCCACAGCTCGCGCGGCGCAATCTGTGGCACGCTTTGATCACGATGGCTGCCATAGGGTTCGGCTGTACCATGCCATTGTTCGTTGCGTGCCTGATGGCCGGATTGAGATGGCAAATGATCGAGAAAGGCGCTTCTTAATTTTGTCTCAGATCCAGGTGCATGCTCCCGGTTATTATCCCAACCATTCCATTCAGACAACCTTGGGCGGCAGGCAAGTGAGCGATGTCAGCGCGATGCTTGCGGTTATCACGGCAGATCGCCGGGTCTATGCTGCAGCTCCAATAGTGTACAGATACGGCTTGCTGAGTGCAGCCCATCGATCCGCTAGAATACCGCCAAGGGGGGTCGTCCCCGATCAGGAGTCTAAGATCAGCATTCTGAATAGTCAGATAACAGAAGGCAGCTACCTGGCGACGCGAATACCAAAAGGCGCTGACGTAGGAAACAAACTCGCCAGCACGATTGGCCTCGGGATAGGCTCAGAAATCGTTTTGCTCACGCAGGCGGCCGACGGTTTACCGAATCGTTTGGTTCGTCAGCATTGTATTCATAAGTGGCTACATCCCGATGCCCTAAAGGCGCCTTAGGAGACTATATGGCCGAATGGGCAGTGGAACTGAAGGACGTGCGAAGGACCTATCGTACCGGATCAATCGAGGTCTATGCTTTGCGCGGCGTCTCTCTGCGTATCGCCGCTGGGGAGTTCGCGGCTACTGCGGGTCCGTCCGGTTCAGGCAAAACCACCCTGCTCAACATCATCGGCGGGCTCGATCGGGCAGACAGTGGCGAGACATGGGTGGCCGGGCAGAACCTTCAGCTCTTATCTCCAGGTCAGCTGGCGCATCTGCGTTTGGAGCGAATCGGCTATGTGTTCCAAACGTACAACCTGTTGCCTGTTCTGACCGCTTTGGAAAACGCGGAGTTCACCCTGCTTCTCCAGGGCATGCCGGCGCGCAAGCGAAGGGAGAGGGTCAAAAAACTGTTTTCAGAAATCGGACTCGCCGGTCTTGAAGATCGTCGCCCAGCGGAGTTGTCTGGTGGTCAGCAACAGCGGGTTGCCGTCGCTCGCGCCATGGTCACAGAGCCTGCGCTCATCCTGGCGGATGAACCCACGGCGAATCTGGATTCCGCCTCTGCGATCGCGCTCCTCGATGTGATGGAACACCTCAATCGTACGACGGGTACGACATTCCTCTTTTCCACCCATGATCCGCAGGTCATGGACAGAGCTCATCGTTTGATCCGATTGCGCGATGGTCAGATAGCTAGCGACGAGACGCGTGGTTTACGTAGTGGCGGAGATGAACTCTCCGGCGTCCGGTAATATTCGCATCGCTCTCCACAAACGAACTGACCATCGATTCACCAGACCCAACTCCTGGCACAGGCCATACAGCTTGGTCGAGGCTTCGTGTATGCGCGCGCGATGAATCGGGTTCTTGCGATACGCGGCGTCCACGACTTCGCGCGGGATATTATATTCGCGTGCTATCCGTGGCGACGCCTCCATCATCATCTTGCCCATGAAACCAAGGATTAGCGGTACGCACAGTCCGAGCCGCGCCTTTCGGGTTCTACTCAGCTCCGGAACGCGGTTGCGCAGGGTGTGACGCGCGAAACTTATATGTCGCGCCTCCTCAGTGACGTGAATCTGCATGATTCGTCGAAACAGAGGATGAATGTCCTCCCGGTTCTTGCGTAAACTCTGGCGCTGTACGTAATCGATCGGATCTTCGCCAGCCAGCACGAAAACGAAAAACAGTTCCGGGAACTTGCGCGCGTATTTGACCACGAAATCCGCATACCTGCGTTCGATCCCACTTAGTCCAGGAAGTCTGAAGCCGGTCCGGTCGATGAACTCCTGGAACATTAGCGAGTGCTGCGCCTCTTCTATGGTCTCGTGGTAGCAGTAGCGGAATTCCGGCGATCCGCTGGGCAGCCGGCTCGCGAAATCCAGCAATCCGCGCTTGAGCACATATTCGAAGATGACACCGATCTTCATGAAGCTGGCCAACGTGCGAAGACCGATCCGCGACCGGATTCCTGGCGGCTGCGCGCGGTACCATGCGGTCGCGCCGAGCACGTCGTCCGGTTCGAGTTCCCATCTCGAGTCGTCGTGATCAATGCGGAACGCAGGATTGTCCCAATCAATGTCTGCGTACGCGTCGAAATGCTTCACCACCGATTGGTGGCTGAGCTTGCGAATCAGGTCGAAGTAGGCGTCGGCGTGGACCGCTTTCCCAACGCGCTCCTCTTCAGGAACAACAAACTCTTCGGACATCGCATTCTCCAAAATTTCGTATCGGAGGTTGCAAATTCATCATAATTCACAAGCAGCCTGTATTCCGGATATCCCGATACTAATACCACGCGAAAACGCCAAATCTTCCTTGAGCAGATTATGGAAATAGATGGCGAGGTAGCACGATACTATGCTCTTAGAGTCAGCAACGCAAAGAGGCTGGTCGAGGAACCGAAGTGTGACTATCGCTGGTTTCACTGCAGTTCCTGCGAAAGCGCCTTGAGTAGAAGAGGCTGTTTCAAGAAGAAATGGTCTCCGAGAAACATCCGCAGCGAGAACGAAACACCGGTCTGAGCACGCCAGGATTCAAGATTACTATTGTTCACCCTGTGATCCTGCAAGCCGCCAAACGCGGAGATTGGACAGTTCAGGTGCGGCTCAATCGAGTACGCGTAGGTTTCGTACAGCGCAAAGTCGGCCCGCAAGAGAGGAAGCATGATCTCCATTAGTTCGTCGTGGTCCAAAAGTTCTCTGGGCGTACCGTTCAGCCGGCGCAGTTCCGCCAGGAATTCTTTGTCTGGCAGGGTGTGAATTGACGGGTCTCGATAAGGAATTTGAGGCGCACGACCGGCAGATACAAACAAACGAAGAGGATGCAGGCCATATTGCTTGCGAATCCGGCGAGCGAGTTCAAAGCTAACCAATGTTCTTAAGCTGTGGCCGAAGAATGCAAAAGGCATGTCCAAAAGTGGAGCCAAGCCTTGGGCGAGAGCTTCGATAAGAGGCGAGAGTCGAGTGAAAGGACGCTCCATCAGCCGAGTTCCCGTCCCGGCAGCTGAACCGGGCAGACGTTGACATCCGCTGGCAAGCGGTCGGACCAGGTGCGAAAGATCAACGCACCGGCTCCGGCGTACGGAAAACAAAAGAGGCGAAGACGGCTCTTTGGAACCGGCTTGCGGAATGAAATCCAGGAGTCAAAAGCGGCGCCGCTGGTCGAAGATGTCACTCAGAATCCGTTCGTGCAAGAAAATGAATGCAAATTAACTCTTGGAGGAATCCATTGCTCTTCTAAGACTGAGTGGCCTCATGTCGGTCCACACTTCCTTGATATAAGCCAGGCACTCGGTCTTTGGACCGGTTTTGCTTGTATCAGTCCAACCAGGAGGGTTTTTCTGTTCGGATGGCCAGATCGAATACTGCTCTTCGTGATTTACAACCACCTTGTAAATTGTGGTGTCTCCTCTGTCGTCACTATTCATATTGGGTCCCTCATTGATCCGATCGATTGGTTGGCTGTGTCGGCGGACGATTCATCAGTCGCTCTCACTTGGTCGAGACAAGCCCGTAGCTTGTCAGCCTTGGCAAGTCCGTCCACCAGCCGCGCCTGGATCATTTCCGTGTCGGGCGCGTGATTTACCTTGGCGGGCGTCCGTTTCGCTCCGCGTTACTCCGGATAAAGCCGTTAGTTTGATTTGCGCCGATTACGCACTCTTTCCGCCGTGTTCCAGCGTCCCGTTCCGAAACCTGGCTTCGCAAACACGACGTTGAAGCTTGCCGCTGGGAGTTCTTGGGATGCTCCCAGCCTTGAGAAGCACGACCTCGTGCACTCGTACGTCATGCTCTTCTGCCACCGCTCGGCGAATGTTCCGACTCACCGCGTCCAAGTCCGCTGGAGACCGCCCGTTCTGCCCGTTCCCATTTGAAACATCGCGCGATTCACAATCGCGATTGTGCGCCGCCAGTTGATAACGCCGTTCAATTTCAGCTGCGACTATCAGACGTTCGTCGTCGGCAATATCGACCGAAAAGGCTACGCAACCTCCTGACCGCACTGCCGCATCGCTTTTTTCGACCGTCGATTCGATGTCGTGGGGGTAAAGGTTGCGGCCGCTGATGATGATCAGATCCTTGAGCCGGCCGGTGACAAACAGCTGGCCGTCTCGCAAAAATCCCAGGTCTCCGGTGCGAAGAAACGGTCCCTCACCGGTATCCGCCAGGTATGCATTGAAGGTGCGCTGGGTTTCCTCAGGCCGGTTCCAGTACCCTTGGGTCACGCTCGGACTCGATACCCAAATCTCCCCGACCTCATCGGGCGCGCACGCGGTCATCGATTCAGGATGCGCGACAACAATTCTTGTACCGGACATCGCACTCCCACATCCAACGAGCGTTCGTACGTTCGGCTCAGCGTCCGAAGCCTCTGCGATTCCGTTGTGCTCGAGCGCCGCCACCTCGGCCGTGCACAGGACGGGCTCATCCCCGACAATTCCACCCGACACGATCAGCGTGGCTTCGGCGAGCCCATAACAGGGATAGAAGAATTTTGGATGGAATCCGCAGGACGCGAAGGTCTCAGCAAACCGCTTAAGGGTGTCAGCACGCACTGGCTCGGCACCGTTGTATGCAACCTTCCAATTGCTGAGGTCCAGACCCTCACGCTGTTCGCAGGCAATTTTGCGAATACACATTTCGTATGCGAAATTCGGGCCTCCACTGACAGCGGCTTGGTAGTGTGAAACAGCCTGAAGCCAGCGCAGCGGCCGCTGAAGAAACGACTGCGGGGGCATGAGAACGCACCGACGCCCTCCGCATGCAGGTTGGATAATTCCATTCATAAGTCCCATATCGTGGAAAACCGGAAGCCATGTCACAGAGACAGTGTTAGAGGTAACCTCGAAGGCTCGGCTTATCTGGGCCGAATTCTCGAGAAGGTTCCTGTGACTGACCATTACGCCCCTCGGTACAGCGGTAGAGCCCGAGGTGTACTGGAGCAAAGCGAGGGTATCCGTAGTCGCCTGAGAGTTTCGCCAATCTTCCGCCGCACTGTTAGTAACATTGTCGGTGGCCAACCAGCGAATTGTCTGTAGTTCTGGAGCCAACTTGAAAAGGCTCTCAACTTTCGAGAGGATCGACGACGTGGTCAGCGCCAGTATCGGCTGAGCATCGTTTGCGATAGTGCGAAGCCTCGGGAGAGTTCGCTGCGGCTGGGCCATATTCGGCGGAGGCAGAGGGACCGCAATAACCTCCGCATATAAGCATCCAAAGAAGGCAGAGATGAACTCAAGACCCGCTGGATAGAGCAATAGAGCACGCTCCCCCCTTTTACCGTAGTTTTGGAGCACCGCGCCAATTGCCCGTGCTTGGCAGTCCAAGTCCGCAAAGGTCAAGTTCGCTCCTTCTATCTCTCCATCGACTAGGTAGGTGTAGATCCGCTGGTCCGGTCGCTGGAGCGCCCGTCCGCGAAGAAGCCCGACGAGAGTAGAAACGTTCGTAGTTTGAGTCACCATTGCTGAGTCGTCGCGTTTGCCGATACGCGTACTCATGCCAAAGCAGCACCAGCCTGAGTTCACTTCGGATCCTCAGAGTTGCTACCTTGCAGCGGGACACTATTTACTAGGTTTCCAGAGGAAACGAAAGTTAACCGAAGACTCCAAATTTTTGTACCAAAGGTAACCAAAAAATAAATGGCGAAGTAAAAACGAATGACCCTTCGTCCGTTCCTCCAATATTGGGGATTAGGCCTCCGGAACTAGACTTTGAGAAAGGTGTCATTCTCATCGACGAGGAAAAAGACGTCGATCGCTCGATTGCGATGCTTGCCACGGTTGGAATCACTGCTGCGCGCTAGCCGATCAAAGGGCTGCCCTTCCTAGCCGCTGCGCGCTTATCTAGGACAGCGATTTTTCTCTTGGCGGTCGAGCCTGTCGCGCTGTCAAAACCCAAAAAAGAGGCTGATGCCGGGTGCCGGAGGCGGACTGCAGTAATACTCCGGCCCCTCGTACTCGGGACCGTAATAACCGGGCCCGTAGCACGGTGCCGGCGCATAGGCGTACGGCTCAGGCGCCACGTAGATGTCAGGTCCGGGTGCGTAATAGCCACCGCCCCAATGTCCGCCGCCATGGTAGCTGCCACCCCCATGGTATCCGCCACCGCCGTGGCCTCCACCGCCATGGCCGCCTGCTCCGCCATGGCCACCTCCGCCATGACCGGCAGCGCGAGCCAGACCGGCCGAGACACCACTCATCAGTAGGGCAAACGCGAAAGCCATCGCGATCCTGCCTATCTTAGAGCGCAATGCTTTTCTCCGCTTGGACAATATTTCCATGGACCCTCCATCGCCGGAGTGACTCCCGGTTGACTAATTTTCTTTGGTCGCTTTTGCTGCGGACGTCCGTGCACGGCCGCGGAACATAGAGTCGGCGATCTTCTTCTGCGTATCCGACAGGCTGTTGTAGAGAGCCTCGAAGGCCGGAATGAATTTCTTCATTCCATCTGCATGTGCCTAGATCACTTCCGCATAGGATTTCACGACGTCGACTGCGCTCATCGACTGGACGTCAGCGGCCCGTTGTTTCTGCAGGTCTTCCATTGCCTGCGCGTTTTCGCGCATCACATCGGCGAGGGCGTCCCATTGAGTCTTCTGAGCATCGGTGATGTGGAGCCTTTTGTGCAGGTCCTTGATGCGCGCCTCAACCGCTGAGTTTGCGGCAGATGCCGGCGCGGGCGCAGACATTGCGGGCGAAGCGGCCTGCGCGACTTGCTCGGGAGCCGCGGCCACCTTGGCGGCAGCAGCCTGAGAGAGATCGCCTGAGGCCGCATACAAAGGATTGGCGAGAACGGTAGAGCCGAGAAAAATTGCTGCTGCGCTAGCTGCTCGCGCGGTTTGGCGCTGGAACAGGATCATGAGTAATACCCCTGGATGGTGTGATTGCCAAAAAAATCGAATTCCTGCGCCGTCAACATTTTCCTTTGCTTCAATTGGATTATTTCCTTCATCGCATTCGCTTGCCTTCACGTAGGATTTCGAGACGCTCGGGGAGTTTCTCTTAACACTTATGAGAATTCCATCCAGATCCGCCGAAAGGCGTTCCCTACGGAACACCGATTCGCCGAGTATGTCGAGGACATCGACTCGGCGATGCACCATCTACAAGCATAAATCGTCCGGGGAAGGATTGGTCCAAAACTTCAGCTCGTTGCGTACGCAGCGAGAGGCGTGCGAAGCCTCCATCAAGGCCGAAGCCGGTGTAGACGGAGGCTTCGTTAAGACGGCCTATGTCAATGATGACCGGTCCAGCGGGATACTGTCCTGTCCGAATTGGGACCGACCGAGCGACGCAATCCCTATACCGGCGCCCGTGTCTACGCCCGCAACCGTCCAGTCAAAAGCATTACAACTAGAATAATGAGTATGATTCCGCCGATTCCGATTCCACCCGCGGGTCCGAAGGCGTAATAGCCACCACCACCACCAAACAACAAAAGTAAAATCAGAATCAGTACCAGAGTTGGCATAGAGCACCTCCCTCGGCCGGGGAATTAGCAGATCCTGAGTCATCTGCCCACATATCGCGCCCTGGTATCGCGGCTCCGTTGAATGTTGATTCAGTTTTTTTGGCGCTCTTGGATGAGTGGGATGGAGCCTTCCCACTTTTTCAAACATGTCTCTGCGAGCCCGTCGGTGACGTCGGTCCTCCGCCGGCAGCCTTATCTACACGTCAGAGTTTGAGGTTTTGAACAGCGCCAATTTACCGACACATCCCATCACTCTGAAGCTGCGTCCCGGACGGGCACGTAGTCGTGGTCGTCGTCGTGGTCTGCTGCGTGATCTGTGGGGGAGATTCGAGATCGAAGCAGCCCGCCAGCAACGTTGTCGCCAGAATCAACACGACAAGCTTTTCAATCATGATCGTTTACCCCGAACGCAATAGTCCATCACTCGTCGGTCAAAGGTCAAGGCGGTTCATAGTGTTGGTAGCTCGAAGTGGTGATCGGTGGAACGATGACATTGCGTAGCCATTCCAACGCGTCCCGGCGATAGCCGCCCCGCTCTGCAGTCTGACTCGACCGCTCAGGCCGTTGCTGTCGGCCGCCGTTGGCCGTCATACGGCGGCCATACTCCCAGTCCTGTGCTGAGACCAATTATTCGTCCGACGCAGCCCAATTTTGCGGTGTGATCTTTCAGAATTGTTCTTCTCGGAACATGTTGTGGGTCGCGTTAACTGCGCATAGTTACTAAATAAAGATGGTCGGCTCCCTATGGGAGTCGAAGGCGCGCTTGGCCACATGCCCTTATGGTGAAGCCGATGCGTGCCTTCCTTTTTCTTGGCAATGGGAGGGCAGGATAGCGTTAAGAAGATTTCACGGACTCAATTTGGCAATTTCACTTGTGACAAGGTCTCGCTCTTGTGAGAGATCTTTTTTTGGCGTAGCCCCTGAGCAAGAACAAAGTCCATCCTCAGCTTCTAGTTCGTCTGGGCCGCAACGGAGCGGAAACGCCAAAGTGCGAGGCCGAAGAAAAGGCCGCCAATAAGTGCCACCACCAGGAACTGCGGCCAGACAACCTTGAAACCGGCGCCGCGATAGAGGATCGACTGCGCGAAGGAAACGAAATGCGTCGAGGGCGAGGCCTGCATGATGGTCGAGAGCCAGGGCGGCATGCTTTCAAGCGGCGTATTGCTGCCGGAGAGCATGTTCATGGGCAGGTAGACCAGCATGTAGAGCAGCCCCAGCTGCGGCATCGAGCGCGTCACGGTGCCCAGAAATATGCCGATGGCAGTAGCGAAGAACAGATAGATCACCACGCCGACCATGAACAGCGGTATCGAGCCGGCGAATGGGAATGCCGAGGATCATGCGCACGACGACGTAAAGCGAAAGGCCGACCGCCACGGTGATCACCAGGCCATTCGCCCAGACCTTGGACATGGCGATCTCGAACGGCGTCAGCGGCATGGCCAGCAGATGGTCCATCGTGCCGTGCTCGCGTTCCCGGATGATGGCCGCCCCCGACATGATGATGGCAAGCATGGTGACGCTGTTGATGATCCCCATCACGCTGGTGAACCACGCGGTCGTCACATTGGGGTTGAAGGCGATGCGCACCACCAGATTGACCGGCGACAGGGGAACGCCTTCGGTGTTGGAGAGGAAGTCGCTGATTTCGGTCGTAATGATCTGCTGTGCGTAACCCGACCCGAGACCGGCCTGCACCATCGCGGTCGCGTCGACATCGACCTGAATTCCCGGGTGGCGTCCGCCGAGCACGTCGTGCTCGAAATTTGGGCGGAATGTCGACCACGAAGGTGTATTTTCCGGCATTCATCAAAGGGACAATGTCCCGCTCTGCGATGGGCTGCGGCGGCTGAAACAATGGCGGCAGGAACGCATGCGTCGATGCGGCGTGAGAGTTCCGAATGATCCTCGTCGACGATGGCGATCGAGGCATTATGCAGCTCCTGCGAATTGCTCTGCGCCGAGGTGATCACGGCGAAGGAGAACGCGTAGATGACGAGCCCGATGAGCACGAAATCGTGCAGGAAGCTGCGCAGCTCCTTGGTGCCGAGCCAGAAGATATTGGAGATACTGCGCATCGTCGCGGTCCTCTCAGCGTTCTTGCTTGCGCAGCAGCAGCAGGCTCAGCAGCAGCAGGATCGGGACGAAGACCGCCAGCATGGCCAGATCCGTGCCGAGATCATGCGAAGCCGAGGCCCTTGGTGAACGTGCCGACGCTGATCGGCACGAAGTAGGTCATCGGGAAAGCAAGTCCCATGAACCGGGCAGCCCCGGTCAGCGAGGATACCGGGGTCATCATGCCGGAGAACTGTGTTGCCGGCAGAACGGTCAGAATGGCGGTGCCGAACAGCGCCGCGATCTGTGTGCTGGTGAACGCCGAGATCAGCATGCCGTAGGCGGTCGTCGTGGTGACATAGATCAGCACGCCCAGCAAGCAGCACCGGGAAGCTTCCCTTCAGCGGCACCTGGAAGATGAACAGAGCCATCAGGAACAGCAACGCGAAATTGACCATGGCGACGGCGATATAGGGAAGCTGCTTGCCGATCAGGAATTCGAGCCGCGTCACCGGGGTCACATAGAGATTGGTGATCGAGCCGAGTTCCTTTTCCCGCACGATGGCGAGCGCCATCAAAATCGCCGGGAACAGCGCAAGCATCAAGGCGACAGGTTGGCGGGCACCATGGCATAGATGCTGTCGAAGTCCTGGTTGTATTTGAACCGGACTTCGATATCGGCGGGCGGCGGCGGCGACGGCACCGTCGTCTTCACGGCGGGATCGGTGAGATACAATTGATGCATCGCCTGCAGATAGCCGCGAATGGTCTGCGCGCGGAATGGCATCGCGCCGTCCACCGTACGCCGAGACCCATACCGGCCGGCCGCGCTTGATGTCGCGGCCGAAGCCGGGCGGGATTTCGATGCCGGCCTCCACGTCGCCGTTCTGGAGCCGCTTCTCGAAGATCGTGCGTAGTCGGCGATCGGCGGCTTTTCGATGAAATAGGTCGAGCCCCGCAGTTCCTCGAGATAGGCCCGACTCTCGGGCGTCTGGTCACGGTCGAGTACGGCGAAGGTGAGATTGTTCACGTCGGTCGATACGCCAAAACCGAACACCAGCATCAGCAGGGCCGTACCGAACAGGCCGAAGCCCAGCCGGATCGGATCGCGCAGCAGCTCCAGACCTTCGCGGATCGAATAGGCGAGCAAGCCGTTGCGGACTGAACCACGAGCGACCTCCACGCCGGTCCCGAGTTGCTGCGCGCAGGCTACCGTGCTTGTCGGATGCCGTCGGCTGCCTGGTCGCGGGCGTGCCGCTCGCGTGGCCTCTTCGAGGTAGCTGATGAACGCTTCCTCGAGCGTGCTGACGCCGCGCGCCTTGACCAATCCTGCCGGCGTATCAGTCGCCAGCACGCGTCCCGCATCCATCAGCGAGATCCGGTCGCAGCGTTCGGCCTCGTTCATGAAATGGGTCGAGACGAAAATAGTCACGCCCTGGTTGCGCGAAAGGTCGATCAGCAATTCCCAGAACCGATCGCGCTCCAATGGATCGACGCCCGAGGTGGGCTCGTCGAGAATCAGGATTTCGGGCGCATGGACGATCGCGACCGCCAGCGAGAGCCGCTGGCGGATGCCAAGCGGCAGATCCAGCGTGCGCTGGTCGAGATACTTCGCGAGGCCAAAGCGGTCGACCAGCTCGGCGATGCGCGCTTTCGCCTTGTCCCTCGGCAGATGGAAAAGATGCGCGTGAAGATCGAGGTTCTGCCGGACCGTGAGCTCGGTATAGAGCGAGAACGACTTGCGACATGTAGCCGACCCGACGTGCGTATTTCGATGTCGCCGGCATCGACCGGCCGGCCGAACAGAAGCGCCTCGCCCGCGGTGGCCGGCAGCAAGTCCGGTCAGCATCTTCATCGTCGTGGTCTTGCCGCAGCCGTTCGAGCCGAGAAACCCGAAAATCTCGCCGCGCTCGATGGTGAAGTTCACCTGGTCGACCGCGGTGAAATCGCCAAAGCGGCAGGTGAGGTCATGGGCGACGATCACCGGCGCCGTGTTCAGGACGCGACGGGGCGGTATCTGCAGCACCTTGTGGCCGCGTCGCTGCTCTGCCGGAAGCAGAGCGATGAAGGCCTCCTCCACGCGTCGCTGCCTTATTGCGGCTGCTTGAGTTCCGCGGGTGATCCAGCCGCCAGGACCTTGCCCGGCGTTCATAGCGATGAGCCAGTCGAACCGCTCGGCCTCTTCCATATACGCGGTCGCGACCACGACGCTCATACCCATGGCGGCGCGACCGCATGAGATCGATCAGTTCCCAGAACTGGCGGCGCGACAACGGGTCGACGCCGGTCGTAGGCTCGTCGAGGATGAGCAGATCGGGATCGTGGATGAGCGAGCAGCAAAGGCCGAGCTTCTGCCGCATGCCGCCCGACAGTTTTTTCGCCGGGCGGTCGGCAAACGGCGCCAGCCCGGTGGCACTGAGCAACTCGGTGATGCGCCACGTCCGTTCGGAATCGGATTGTCCGAACAGGCGGCTGAAAAACTCGATGTTCTCGCGGACGCTGAGATCGGGATAGAGGTTCCTGCCCAGGCCTTGCGGCATATAGGCGATGCGCGGGCACAAGCGCGGCGCGGTACGGTGGCGTTCGCCATGTCCCCGCCGAGGACCTGAACGGTGCCGGACTGGATCTGCCGCGCGCCGGCGACGAGGCTCAGCACCGATGACTTTCCCACGCCGTCCGGTCCGATGAGCCCCACCATGCAGCCGGCGGGAATCTCCAGCGTGACTGCGTCCAGAGCAACCACTTTGCCGTAGTGCTGCGTGACCGCATCCAGACGCGCGGCCAGGGCACCGCCGGTCGTCATTTCGGCGCATGCACCTTGTAACTGGGGTGGCCACGCAACTGAGGGATCGGTGCGGACATAGGCCATGCCCGGCAGTCCGCTTCTCACCTCGGCTGCGTGCGCGCGCAGCCGCTCGGGATCGATTCGCACCCTGACCCTGAACATGAGCGTGTCGCGCTCGTCCTTGGTTTCCACGGTCTTAGGCGTGAACTGCGCCTGCGAGGCTACGAACGTGACCTTGGCTGGGAACGCACGGGTCGGATAGGCGTCGAGCACGATGCGGGCGTCCGACCCGAGTTTGACCCGGCCAGCCGATAGTGTCGGCAGGTAGATATCCATATAGACGTAGGAGGTGTCGAGCATGGTGAAGACCTTGCCGCCTGCGGGCAGGACCTCCCCCACGTTGGCGACGCGATATTGGATCCGGCCGTCGCGCGGCGCCACCAGAGAGTCATCGGCGATATCGACTCTGTATAGTTCCGCATCGTGTTTGGCGGCATCAAGTGCGTACAATGCCCCGCCGATCCTGTCGACGGCCGCCTTTTGCGCCGAGACAGCGCTGACCAGGGTTTGCTGACGCTGATCGAGCATCTCCTCGCGTCGTGAAGCCCTGCGGCACCAGGACATGCGTGCGGGCAATCTCCTGCTGCGCCAGAAGCACCTGGCTCTTTTGTTGATCCACCCGCTTTCGCTTCATCGAGCGTTTGCTGCGCTTGCAAGGATCAAAGCCTCGGACTTGCTCCAGCGATGCTTGCAGATCCTGCGTATCCATCAGCGCGAGGACCTCACCGGCCTTGGTCAAATCGCCTTCATCGGCGAAAAGCTTGGCGATCCGGCCAGCGAACTTTGTGTCGATATCGATCTCGTCTGCTTCAAGGCGGCCGTTGCTCCAAGGCGATACCCGGCGGCAGACCGGTGCGTGAGTGGAGCCACCAGTAGCCTCCGCCGAAGGCGGCGAGCAGAACGAAGAGGAGCAACAGGCTGGGCCTGAGCCAGTTCCGTTCGTCGCGACCTCCGGCAAGCAAGGAGAGCAGAAAGAAGAGGAACAGCAGGCCGGGCGTGAACCGGTGCCGTTTGTCGGCCTTCCGTGTCGTCGACGGCAAAACCGTCGGCAAGTTCGCTTGTTCCGGAGGCTCGATGACTTTCAGCGTCGAGTCGGTCCCTTCGGGGCGGATATCGACCCTCTTGTCTGTAGGCATCAAAGATCTCCAAAACCCACAATAGCTGACCGCAGCCACACGAACCATTCCATTCGCGCAGCAAGCTGACGCGGAGAGAGCGAGAGTTGCTTAATGGAACGTATCCCTCGGTCACTTTTCCAAGGACCGCGATGCGAAAGCGCTCGAAGAAAGGATCAGGCTTTTAGTACAATGTGCAACGGGCGTCCTGCCGGCAGCTCTTCCTTGCAGACTTGTCGACTCCTTTTTTTAACCATAGTGCGAGCGCTATCTGCAGAAATGTGATCTTGCGCAAGGAAGCTCTGCAATCGATCGCGATCGACGACCAATTTGCGTTTATCGCGTGAGATGAAATGTTTCTTCTTGAGCCAGATCATATGTTCGGTAATTCGTGGCCACGAGGCCCTACTGAGTCAGCCAAGGTCCCGATGCCGCGCAGGTTGAGCAACAGCCCTTGTCCATCTGGAACTTTGAAGTTTTCTTAAATTTACGCGGCTGAGGCCAACATACGGCTTCTTCTTTTGAGCAATGCGCGAGCGCAGCGGCGCCGCAGCGACTCATCGGCTACCACTGCTCAACTTAGCAATTTCACTTGTGATAACATTCCGCTCTGCTGCGATTTTCCACTGCGCAGCCTGAGCAATGGTAAAGTCACCGTTTGCTTCATTAACTGCTTTTTGAAACCTGCTGAGAGTCCCCCGCGCTGATTGTGAATTCAGAACCGCCTGCTCATTCGCGTTGAAAAGGTCGACCAATTTTTGCCGCATCACCTGCAAACCATTGTTTGGAAGAGTATTCAGGTAATTTAGCCAATCAACGTGCCCTCGGCGCGCCTTTTCTTCGTCAAATATGGCTCGATCGAAAGCCTCTTGCGCAGCCTGAAGGCTAGCATTCGCTCTTTCAATCTGTTTTCGGCATTTCGCCAAATGCTCGTCACTTGCGTTCTGTCGCTCCGTCGCTAATCTCAGCATTTCGTCAAAGGTCAAGAGACGTGTGTCGCAAGGCATGGAATCATTTGCCTCCTTAACCGGATGGCGGCTCTTTCATGTGCGATTTGGATGAGACCCTCTTTCTATTTCTGCGCGGCAACGGTCGGTTTGTTCACTGGCTGCCACGTGGCATCCGGATCGTACGCCACCATCTCGCTGGCTATCTGTTCGGTGTTGGGACCTAAGTCTTTTTGATAGATCTGACCATCCTGATCAGCGATGAAAGTCATCACTCCTGAGTCGCGATAGCTGGCTGGATAGGCGACCAACGCAAATCCTCCGGTCATCTTGCCATCGACGATATAGCTTCGTGCGCCACCCGGCGCTTTGGCGCCTTGAGTGGTCAGCAGCCGGTAAATGTAGCCGTGGAAGGGATGCGGTTGGCCGCTGGCGTTATGCTGATAGCCTTCGTACGCCGCCTCAGCGACTAGCGGACCGAGTGGACTCGGTTGCGAGCCCGCCTCGACCTCCCAGAATAAGCCGTCCTGCGTTCCTGCGGTGCTCCTGAACTTCTGAGCGTATTGATGCACCGACGCACCGTCGTGCAGCGTGGAGTAATAGTCTCGCTGGGCGTCAGCGATTGCGCCGCAGACTTTGATCACGTCCAGCTCATCGGAGCCGATCCGCCGATATAAAATCTCCTGCTTGCCGTAATCCGTGTCGAAGTACCACTGAGATCCATTTTGCCGAATCGGTATCGGAGTCGGCCAATTCTCGCTGCCTATGTAGAGGAAGGTTCGTCCATCGCCCGCAGAGGCAAACTGATGCGACGCATGATACTTGGCGGCAAAGGAATCCTGTTTGTTTTTGTCGGCGACCGGATCGCCGGAGGAAATCAGATCGCGTCCGGATGGACCCAGAATCGCCAGCATCGCCGCCTCGTCGTGATTCTGTATCGCTCCGGCGAAAGCGTCGGCCGCTTCCGCAGCCGAACTGAAGGTCTTCTGGCCCGGCTCTTGCGCCATGGCTGCCCGGGCGACGCCAAGCCCAAGTACGAGACTGACCGACAAGACCCGGATGAGCTAGCCAACCGGTCGTGCTTTTTCGATTACCGTCTATTGGTTTGAGCATTGCTTTTCTCCGCCATCGGCGATTAGTGGCCATGACCGCCGCCTCCACCATGTCCGCCGCTGTCCTACCGTATCCACCGCCGCCGCTATGTCCGCCACCGCTCGCGCCTCCTCCGCCATAGCTGGTCCTGCCCCGGCTGCTCGCGGCCCAAGTGTCATGAGCTGGGAGCATAGCCGCCGAATAGACCGTGGGACTCTGCTCCGCCATAGCCACGGTAGACGTTGTTCGAGTAGTAGGTATTCCCCCCGTAGTAACCTCCACCTCCTCCACCCCACCAGCCGGGACCTCCACCTCCCCAGCCTCCCGCGTCGTAACAACCCGTCATCAATGTTGCGAACAGCAGCGCTCGCAAGGATCGTCATTGTCCGACTGGCGATCGATCCTATTTTCATTTTGGCTGGGATTTCCATTTTTTCCCTCTGATTTCAGTTCCCCTACCAGGCGATAGAACAATCACGTTGACTGTCATTGCCTCTGATAAAGGCCTGTGCCGATAAGAATGACACCCAATAGGAGCACTCCAGCGCTCAAAGCCTCGGGAACCACGTGTGTAGATTCTTCGGTGTTCTGGATTTTAAGAGCACCCAGGTTTACCACATCTTTGGTTTGCGAGGTTGTGAATACCGGAATCGCGAGTCCCGAAATACCTAACAACGCGAGCAGTCCACCGAACCATGTGATCGATTTCATAAGTTTGCCCCGTAAATGAAGGTTGCGGCTGTTTGTCCGCGTCGCGCGTTGTCGGCCTGGTGCTTTAGGTACCCGGTAACCGCGCGGGCGAACTATTTTTTAGCGGGCCTCTCTACAGCGTTCTTTGCCATGTCGATTACGCGCTCCACGCCTTGCTTAATCTTGCCGGTGGTTTGGTCCAGCCGACCTTCGTCCTTCAGACGTTGGTCATCCGACAGAGCGCCAACTGCTTCTTTCACACGGCCTTTGATCTTGTCGCTTGTTCCGCTCATTGCATTGTTCTCCTGTGAGTTAGATCGAGTTTAGTAACCTTCGATCTAGAGGCGCAGATCGTCCTCGACCGCACGCACACCCGGAATCGAGCGCGCTACCACTGCGGCCTCCAAGTTTCGCGCGCCGGTTGGGACGGTCCCCGTTAAGCGCGCAACGCCGTTCCTCACCTCCAACCCGACGTCTCTGAACCCATGCTCGTCGAGAGCCTTCCTGACCTTGCGCTGCAGCTCATCGTCGCTCGCATTCACAGCTTGCTGATTCGCGCTCGGCACGACCTGAAGTTCGTTTACGACGCGCTTTACTCCGCTGACCTTGAGGGCGTCGGCCTCAGCCGCGCTCTTCGCGTCCTGCGAGGACACGATCCCGAACAGCGTCACCACCCCGTCCCACGAGTCCAGATCGATTTCGAACCCCGGAATATTGGTATCGGCAATCAAGCTCATCCTCACGGCCGACGTGATCCATATGTCATTAGCGGTGTCCAAAACTCCGTACCCTTGGCTGGGCTGGTGTGGCGCGGGCGCCCGCCAAATCTCCTCGTCAGCCAAGGTGTCGGGACTTTGGATCTCGCTGGCGACGCGACGGACACCGGGCACTGCGGACGCATCTTCGACGGCGCGCAGGTGAGCGCTCAAGGTCTTTGCAGTGCCGCCCAGTAGTACGACGCCCTGGTTAACCGACCGCACGTCGATATTGCTGCTTTTAAGTGAAGGATCGCCCTCTAACGCCTGTTCGACCCGCTGCTTCAGGTCGTCATCAGACACTCGCATCGCCTCCTCATGCTCCGGGGCGACGACCTGCAACAGGTTGCGCACGTCTTGAACGCCGTCGACTTTCCGAGCGATGTCCTCGGCCTTCGCCTTCTCTTCAGCGGAATGCACGTGACCATACAGCGTGACTCGGCCGATGACGGTGTCCACTTTGATGGCCGTCCCGCTCACGCCCTCCGTTGTCAACAGGGCCAACTTGATTTTGGTGGTGATCCAGGCGTCCGGCGGCGCCGTCCCGGCCCGTGCGGCCAACGCCGCGCCCATCGCGATGGCCATGACACTGTACTTAATCCATGCCCCCGATGGTCGGTGCATCACTATTCGCCTTGACCGACAGTGGCTCACCGTATGTACCCGCCACCCATTACCAGCCAGACCACCAGAACGATAAGCACAATGGTCATTAGGCTCATTCCACCTCCGCCATAGTAACCATTGCGATATCCGTAATAGCCACCGCCGCCACCGAACAGCAGGATCAGCAGGATAATCAGGAGCAGCATAAGACACCTCCCACACTGGTTATTCGATCAATGAGTAGTCGCATTTTAATCCACACTGAGAAATCTTCTCAGGCCCTGGCGAAAGAGTCATTTGCGCGACGAGACCCATGACTGGCAGACGGTTCATGTCTTGGCGGATTCACAGCGGCCATTGCTGCGAGCGACCTTGGACCATAAATTTGGCCGGCCCTCGAAAACCGTGACCGTGCGCCAGGCTTGGAGTCATTCGTCTTAAGCCGCGAGACGCCCATTGAACTTTCGATCTTATCCGGGCGCACAATCATCTGCCTGCCTTGACGAATGAGCAGATGCTCACGCGCGAACTCGGCCAA
Source organism: uncultured delta proteobacterium (assembly GCA_963721485.1). Taxonomy (GTDB): domain Bacteria; phylum Desulfobacterota; class Binatia; order Binatales; family Binataceae; genus Binatus. The sequence goes on from CAVRJV010000002.1 coordinate 119,614, forward strand.
ATGTTCTGTGACTCTCGGTCGTGTCGCACCGATCAGCCCCGCCAGGTCATCCTGGCTGAGTGGGATTCGCAAAAGGGTGCCGCGCGACTCTTTGACTCCGAAGTTCAAACACAACTGAAGAAGCGCAAACATGAGGCGCTCGCGAACGTCGAGGCTCTCTCCGAAGAACCGATACCAAGGCATCAGATTGTTTTCATGAAATGTTCTTAGAGCAGATCGGGGCGCCTCCCTGGTGACAACGTCAAATTGGTTCCAGCCGATACTGCCCACTCTGCATTCGCCAAACGCCTCGCAGCGAAAGTGCCAGCGGCTAACCGGGAGAGAAACAAACTGGGGGATTGGACCGGGCGCTAGTAGAGCTATGGTTACGCGCTGGCCAGCCGGATTCAGGCAAGTGATCTTCGCCACGCCCCTTAGCAGGATGTGGAGACCTGCGGCGATCTCTTCTTCAGGAATTACAACCGCGCGCTTTCCGAAGTTCGCCAAATCGAGGCCGCTTGCAAGCTCGTGCAATGCGGCGGGTGAGAGAAACGACAAGGGTTTCATCCGATTCAACGAATCAAAGTCGGTGAAGGTAGCGCTTTTCTGTCTGTCCATTATTCCTTCCTATTTCGACTGGGGCCGAAGACGCTTATCGAGACGGACGCAAGGACCATGCCGCTCGTCTGCGGGTGCAAAATGAGCTGTTTCGGGAAGTTTGGGCGCCGGATTGGGGACGGTATCAGGTAAGCGGCTTCCTGCGCCAAAAAATGTATCCGATGGAACCACCGTTGTGTTCTTTTCGAGACACAGCTGATCTTCTGGCAAGCTGACTTTAATCAACTCCAGGAAAGCGATTCATAAGTACGATCAGCCCGCGCGGAGCTTGCTTGCTCAATCACACATACTTTTTGGGCGCCGTAAGATTTTGGCAATGTTTGAAGGGTCTCTTGTTCGCCGACACGTCCGGCGCCACCTGTACGAATGCCGGCGATACGAAGCTGATTGGGCAGGATATTAAAGATCCGCCGAAGAGTAGCGATTCTCATTCTCGCGCAAGAAGATTCTCACGATTTGATGAAACTACAATCGTGCCACTCTTGGAGCAAGCTAATTGCTCCGAATTGTCACCTTTGTAACAAAATGTCGCTGGAGTCACAGCACGCAAATTACTAAATACTGATCGTCGGCTTTTCCCCCGAGCAGCCGAAGGCACGCTTGGCAAACATGCCCTCATGGTGAAGCCAACGCGTGCTTCTCTTTTTTGGAGCGCTCTATCTCAGAACGAATTTTCGAATTTTCAGTAACGCGTAAGCAGGGCCGGACTCGGTGATCGCATTCCGTTTCCAGGTAGGCGACAAACGCGGCCCTGGTCTTGAGGCGGGTGCCATCTCGCGCTGAGTCAAACGGAGGCCCTCCGCCGCCTCTTGAGTTCTCCGGGCGCGAGAACGACTCTCCCTCCGCAGTTTTGATAACGCGTTTGTGGCACGTGCGACGGGGCTTCACGCGCAACCATCGGCGCCCGCTATAGGCCGTATCTTTCGATTTTCGCGTAGAGCTTCTTGCGCGAGATCCGTAGCAGAGCTGCGGCGGCGACCTTGTTTCCCTCACTACTTTTGAGTGCCCGTACGATAATTTCGCGCTCAGCCTCTGCAAAAGAGCCAATGGCCGGGGCTGATGCAGCTTCCTGGGGGGCCTCGTCAGTAATCCGCGGAGCCCGGCCCTCGAGCCGACTCCCGGCAACGTTTATTGGAAGGTCCTGCAGCCGAATCAGTGGAGAGCGGCCGAAAGTGAACGCTCCTTCGATCGCATTGGACAGTTCGCGCACATTCCCGGGCCACGAGTACTCCGTCATCGCTTCGATTGCGTCTTCCTCGATAGCCCGCACGGCAATTCGTGGTTGGAGCTTCTCATTGAAGTACTCAATAAAATGATCGACCAGCAACGCGATATCATCGGAGCGCTCTGTGAGGGGTGGAACAGTCAGAACCCCAGCCTGCAGTCGGTAGTAGAGATCCTGGCGCAGACTGCCGGCGCGTACGGCCTCCTCGGGATTGCGGTTCGTCGATGCAACCAGGCGCACATTTACCAGCAACTCCTTGGTCGAGCCGACCGGTCGAACGCTCCGCTCCTGCACGGCGCGCAATAGCTTGCTCTGCGTCTCTGGCGCCATCTCGGTCACTTCGTCGAGAAACAGCGTGCCGCCCTCGGCCGCGCGGAACAGTCCGAGGTAGTCCGCGTTTGCTCCACTGAAGGCACCCTTCCTGTATCCAAACAGCTCGCTCTCGATCAGGTCTTTCGGAATCGCGGCACAGTTCAGCGCAACGAAGGGGGCCGCCGGCTGCGCGCCACACTCGTGAATTGCACGCGCTACAAGTTCCTTGCCGGTTCCGCTCTCGCCGACAATCAGGATCGTTCCCCGGGTTTCAGCTGCGGCTTCTATCCGGTCGTAGAGGTGGCGCATCGCAGGACTGGAGCCAACCAGGCCGTGGAATATGCTGCGCTTTTCTCGCGCTATTAGAGTCGCCTGCCGTTCGAGTGCTTGAATGCGCGCTCCGGCACTCGCCGACGCGGAGCGGAAGTAGGCGTCGGCCAGCAGGATCATGCGAATGTGGCTTAGCTTGTCGAAGGCCGTGTAGATCTCCAGCGGCGGCGGCGGATCTTTGGGGAAGGCCGTATAAGCACTCTCCTCATACAGATGGAGTGACGCGATGATTTCCGCAAACGGCACGTTGCGCTCGCACAGAAGTTCACCGGTTCGGATCGTGTCGATAGCGTACCGATCCATGTCGCCTTCGATCAGATCCTTGGTGTTTCGCGAAAGCGCGTTGTAGAAAAGTTCGCGAAACTCGGGCTCCGACATGCTGCGTCGATCGCCAAAGTGGAGGAAGTAGAGCTGATACCAGTGCTCTACGACTTCCTCCAGGCGATCGAGCACTTGCCTGAGTATCGGCTGCAGCGCCGCCAACTCCTCGTCCCACAGGAGATGGTAGTGCCTTGGTCCACCCCCTGGGGCATGGGGCTTATTGAGTTGGCCCTCTTTTGCTGTTTCCGATGGAGGCATACTGGCGAAATTGATTCTGATTAGGCAGGGTTGATGCTCGGAGGAAAAAAGGCCAGATTCAACGTCAAATCTGTTCCATAGGGAACAAATTCGCGCTTGTCAACTCGTATCGATTCTCGTTACATCCGACGATTCCGCGTGAGGCCAGCGGCTACCGCGATTTCATAAAGGTTAACTGGACTGAAGAGAAGATACCGACTATCTTCCGACCTTCTTCATATATGACCCCAAGCGCGAGGCGTAACCGATCGATCAAGCTGGGTACGGCGAGGGTTTATCAGGCTCGCTCGATCAGCGCTCAGGATTTGGCAAAGTTGGAAGGGCTGGCTCGGCTTCCCTTGCCTAAATTAGAAGCTTTGCGCGCGAGGATGACGCTTCTCCGATTTTCAAAGCGCTCGATCATCTATGAGGAGGGTCGATCAGAAGGGGTCGTATACGTCTTGCTCTCGGGAATCGCCCGGCTTACCTGTCTTAGCCGAAATCGGCAACGCAATCTGCTCGAGGTTCTGGGACCGGGCGACGTAATCGAGATTCCCTCAATGCTGCCCGATGCCCACCATAGTCTACGCTGCGAAGCGTTCACCAACTGTCGAATTGGGTCTATAAGCCCAAAGAAGCTAGTGGAAGGCGTCGTTGGCATTCCACTTCGCGAGTTCAATGAGGCGCTCAATTTGACGGTCGGCCGATGGTGGATGCTTCTTGAGCGCCATTCAAAGTTTCTGAACCAAACTATTCGAGAGAAAATCGTGATCGCCTTGCTCGACCTCAGCCGCAAGTTCGGCGTGCGAGACGACCGCGGAATCATCGTTGATCTGCCCCTGAAAGGTCAGGAGATCGCGGACCTGGTCGGCTGCTCGCGGCCGAAAGCAAGCGAGTGCCTCAAAAAGCTCGTTGCCGAAGGCGTGATAATCCGCGAACGCCGGCGGCTCATCGTCGACCCCACAAAAATTCAGCCCAGTCTGCGATCCTAGCGCTCTAGTCTGCACCCACCGGCGAAGCGCGGTGGCATTTCGGCGTACATTGAGAGATCGGTCCTCGCGTCACTGTACACCTGTGTCCGATGGAGACATCAAAATGGAAAGTGCGTCCTTTCGGTCTCCTACGCTTAGTCTACAAGCGGAATCCATTGGCACAGTTGCTGCTCTGCTATGGAGAAAGACGCAGGCCTTATCGATTTTGGAAGAAATATGCCTATCGCCGATTTTGCTACTCCTTTCCGACGACAAAGGGCTAGCGAGCCTAGTGCACGGAGTAGTCAAGCGACCTTGGAAGCTGGCGTGGCCGGACTGGACCGGATGCACCAACCGCGAGGTGTTCGCTCAGCCAAATGTCCGGCTGGTCGTGCTCGACGATCATGCCATTGAAGAAAGCGATCGCGGGCGCCTGCTCGCACAGATTCGCAGACATTTCTCAGGCGCTCCTTTACTCTACGTCGCCGGCATCCAAAGCGATGACAATGAGAGACGGGCGCGTACCAACGGTGCCCACTATTACACTTCGAAGCCGCTCTCGCTCGAGCGATTTGGATACGTGCTCCAATCATTTCTGCAAGCCGCGCGCTGAAACAAACTGGACTTTGGAACTGATGAATCACTACCTCGTCGGGTTGGCTATTTGAACAACAAAGTTCGACGGTCTGAAATACATCTCGGCCGAGTAGGCCTGTCATCGTAGGAAGCTGACCATCAGGCTAGCCATGCAAGGCAATGGCAGCCAGTCTCAAAAGGCCACGTTTTCAGTCGGATACCAGTGAACCAGGGCCTAGCGAATTCGAGAAGAAGCCGCGAGAATCGGTCATATGGCTACAACATCAGAAACCAGGACCATCAGTCTGTTCAAGGTGATGGGTGTACAGCTGAATATCGACTTTTCCTGGCTCGTGATTTTCGCGCTCGTTCTGTGGAGCTTGTCGGCCGGATATTTTCCGGGCGCGTATCCAGGTCATCGGCAACTCGACTACTGGGTCGTCGGCTTGGCGGCGACTCTGATGTTCTTCGGCTCAGTGTTGGCTCACGAACTTTCCCACGCGGCCGTCGGCAATCTCCGGGGTCAAAAGATCGACCGGATTACGCTCTTTATCTTTGGCGGCATGGCGCATCTCAGCGGCGAGCCGCGCAACGCGAACGACGAGATCATGATCGCAGGCGTGGGGCCTCTGACGAGTCTCGCGCTCGCGCTGCTCTTTTGGCTTATCTATAAGGCGCTCGCAGTGGAGTCGAGCGCATCGCTATGGACCGCAGTTTTTCGCTACCTCGGCTTCATCAATCTGGCGCTGGCGGTGTTCAACTTGATGCCCGGATTCCCGCTGGATGGCGGGCGATTGTTCAGGGCAGTGTTGTGGAAGCGCAGTGGCGACATTGATCAAGCAACCGCACGCGCCGCTGACTGGGGAACCACGCTGGGCTGGGTGATGGTGGCGTTAGGCGGTCTGGAAATCTTTGGCGGAGCGCTCTTGGGCGGCATCTGGCTGATTTTTGTCGGACTCTTCTTGCGGTTCGCCGCGATGAGCGAATATCGCGGCACCATCGTCGCTCATCTGCTTCAACATGTCCCGGTCGGAAATATCATGGCCCGCGACCCTGTGACCCTGAGCCCAGACACTCCCGTAGTGGACGCCGTAGAGCAATACTTCCTGAAGTACGGTTACGGCGGGTTTCCGGTGGTAGCCAACGGAAGTGTGGTAGGCATCTTGTCGCTGTCGCAGGTCCGCATCTGCTCCTCGGAGGATCGCGCGCATAAGAAGGTCAGCGACATCATGCGGGCTTTCGATCCGGCAATCGAGACAGCTCCCCAAGTTAACGCGATGGATGCCGTGCGCAAGATGAACGAAGCCGACAGCAGCCGACTCGTCGTAGTCGAAGATGGCATGTTGGTCGGTCTCATCACGCGCTCTGGCGTCATGCGCTTCATTCAAATCAAGGCGCAACTCGAGGACAAAACCGGGACAAAGTAGTTTCCGTGCGAACACTAACGTGCCGCGAATCAGTAGGCTTGGCTTCGGGTACGCGTAACGGAGGCGTCAGGTAAACCGAACCTGTCGCCGCAGAAAACTTGGATCCGTCGAAAATCTGGTGCATCTCTTATAGGATGAGAGTTGATCCGGGCCTAGTTGTAATAGGAAACATAATTCTTTAGAACGCGACGGAAACGCGCTTCGTCGAACAGAACCAAGTGAATCGAAGCTTTCGCGCTGAATCGATCTTACTAGGCGCCCGACGTGGCAGTAGCGGAGCGCAGCGGCGCGTTGTGCGTTGAATACGAAATTTGGCAAAGCTGGAGAGCTATGAACCTAATTTCCAGGAACAACAAGCTTCGAGTGAATATCATTCTGCTGCTCGGGTGTTTTTTGCTGACTAGAGCTGCGATTGTTCGGGGCGACGAAATAAACGAAGGGCGGCAACTGTATCTAGACCATTGTGCAGCTTGCCATGGAGTCAAAGGGGACGGGCACGGACCGCTGGAACACGAACTCGCGGCGCCCCCGGCGGATTTGCGCCTGCTCTCTCGGAAATACGGAAATCCGCTCCCGGAGGACCAGATAGCGCGGTTCATGGACGGCCGCGCCGACGTAAAGGCTCATGGCCCTCGCGACATGCCGGTTTGGGGAGAGGAGATGTGGCAGTACCCTGAGGGGAGCGGAAACCCGAATCAGGTGAGCGATAGCGTCGGCCGTATAATTCACTACCTCCAATCAATTCAAATTGTCGGTTCCCATGCTTCGCGTGGAGAAACGCATTCGAACGTGCAATTCTCAACCGACGACAAGTGAACCAACATAACATTACGGTCGTCAGTTCGTGGTCTCGCGTACTTCCGTCCTAGATACTGTTACTTTCGTTCGGGCTCGGAAGAATGGATCAACCCCCGGATAATTCGAAAGTTCAAACGGAGAACGAGCAGGGAATAGTCACGCGGGTTCGCGGGTCCGTCGTCGATGTCGAGTTTGCCCGTGGACGCCTGCCGGCAATCAATGACGCAATGATGATCGAGCTGGACGGACGGACGGTGCTGACCGCGGAAATCCAGCAGCATCTCGATCTTCGTACCGTCCGCGCCGTCGCGATGGAAAATACTTCGGGTCTGCGCCGCGGTGCGATTGCCCGACGCGGTGGGCCTATCTGTGTGCCGGTGGGAGAGAAGGTGCTTGGCCGTCTTGTCAACGCCATCGGCGATCCGATCGATCGCCTCGGTCCAATCGACGCCAGCGCACCCCGCTGGGCGATTCATCGCAACTCGCCCACAATCAAACACCAGGACCACAAGCGCGAGGTCTTCCGCACCGGCATCAAAGTGGCGGACCTTCTTGCGCCGTTGGCGCGTGGCGGCAAAGCCGGCATGTTCGGCGGCGCAGGTGTCGGTAAGACCGTGCTGATCATGGAACTGATTCGAAGCACCGTCGAAAAGTATTCGGGAATCTCGGTGTTCGCGGGCATCGGCGAGCGATCTCGCGAAGGCCACGAGCTCCTTGCCGAGCTTAAGAAATCGGGCGTCTTGAGCCGCACCGCACTGGTCTTCGGACAGATGAACGAGCCGCCGGGCGCGCGTTGGCGCGTTGGCATGACCGCGCTGACCATCGCCGAATATTTTCGCGACGTGATGAGAAGCGACGTTCTGCTCTTGATGGACAACGTGTTCCGATTCGTGCAGGCGGGCTCCGAGGTGTCGGGAATGCTCGGTCGGTTGCCGTCGCGTGTCGGCTACCAGCCGACGCTTGCGACCGAGATCGCCGAACTCGAAGAGCGAATAGCGTCCGTGGCTGGCGCATCGGTCACCGCGATCCAGGCGGTTTACGTCCCTGCCGACGACTTTACCGATCCCGCAGTCGTCGAAACGTTTCGCCATTTGGATTCATCCGTTGTCCTTTCGCGCGACATGGCAGCGGAGGGACTCTATCCCGCTATCGATCCCCTCGCCTCAACTTCGGTCCTGCTCGATCCGCTAATCGTCGGCGAAGAGCACTATGGTATCGCTGAAGAAGTGCGCAGAACCATCGCGCGCTACAAGGAACTGCAAGAGATCATTGCGTTGCTCGGCGTCGAGGAGCTAAGCGCGGAAGACCGACGCATCGTGGGTCGCGCCCGCCGCCTCGAGCGTTTCCTCACGCAGCCTTTTCTCGTCACTGAGCAATTCACGGGGATTGCCGGAAAATCCGTCACTATCGCGGACACTATTCAAGGCTGCCACGCGATTATTGCCGGCGAAGGTGACGAATGGGCTGAGAGTCTCATTTTACATGGTCGGAACTTTCGAGGATGCTCGTGAAAAGGAGAAGGTTTCGCGCAAGGCGCACCGATGAGCAGTTTGAGGCTGATCGTCACCACCCCCACCGCGATCGCGGTCGATGAAGATTCCGTTCGCCACGTTCGCGCCGAGGATTCGAGCGGCGCCTTTGGCATCGAACCGGGGCATGCGGATTTTCTCACCTCGCTTTCGATCTGCGTCGTGAGATGGCGGAACGGGGGAGGCGAGCACTACGTCGCTGTGCGCAGCGGCGTGCTGCGCGTCCGTGACGGCAAGCTCGTGGAGATAGCTACCCGCGAGGCGGTCGTGAGCGATGATCTCGTGCATTTGCGCAACGATATTCTCGCCAAGATGGCGCATAACGTCGAGGCTGAACGCTCGGCGCGATCCGGAGTGCTCGGCCTGGAACAAGCTGCAATTCGGCAAATCTATCGTTATTTGCGACCCACTGATCGACCACTCAAAGCCGAGCCACTGACATAACTGTGGGGCTCTGATCGTGGAAACAGAGCAAGAGCATCGCAATCACGAGTTGAGAGACGAAGAACGCGAAATGGAAGAAGCCGTAAAGCGGGCACACACTCGGCGCGAGCACTGGTTGAAAACCGGGGAATGGCCGATGGCCCGCGCGCTCGCGATGATGGGGCGGTTCGGATGGACGATCGTAGCGCCGATTCTTCTCGGCGCGTTCGTTGGACGCTGGCTCGATCGCACGTTCGACAGCGGCGTGTTCTGGAGCGCGACGCTTGTCTTTCTTGGCGCCGCACTTGGCTTCTGGGCTGTCTGGCAGAGGATGAACGGCGAATGATCGGTGCAATCGTTCTGCATACCGTGCCTTATGCCGTAATGGGCACAATGATCGGAGTGGCTTATTTCGCCGCGCTCGGATGGAACGTCCGGCTTTACGCTGACCGCGGAGCCGGATTGAACGCTTTGCTGCTCCACCTCGCGCGCCTCGTCGTCGCGGTCGCGGTCTTCACCCTCTGCGCTAAGCAAGGCGCCGCGCCCTTGCTCGCAAGCTTCGTGGGGTTTGTCGCTATTCGGACGATCTCGGTCAATCGTTATTTGCTCGCGATGACGAGGAGTTCATGAGCCATTCACCGCTGGAGACCGTGATCCTCTTTCATGTAGGGAACATTCCTGTCAGCCGCACTGTCGTCACCACGTGGGGGTTGATAGCGGCGCTGACTGCCGCGTGTTGGATTCTGACGCGGAAGTTTCGCGTCGACGCCGGAGGATGGCAAGCGATGATCGAAACGGTCGTCCTTGGAATCGAAGAGCAGATCGCCGGGCTGCTGAACCGCGACGCGGCCCCGTTCCTGCCGCTGCTCGGAACCCTGTTCATTTTTCTCGTGGTGGCGAACTTATCCGGGTTGGTACCCGGAGTCAGCGCGCCGACAGCATCGATCGAGACGCCAGCCGCGCTGGCCGCGATAGTTTTTTTGTCGGTGCATTTCTACGGCGTTCGCATTCAAGGTCTCACCGCTTATCTGAAAGGCTATCTTCGCCCGAATCCGGTTATGTTGCCGTTCAATATACTGTCTGAACTGACGCGATCGTTCTCGCTCGCGATGCGCCTGTTCGGAAACATCATGAGCGGAGAGCTGATAGTTGCGATCATTCTCGCGCTGGCAGGTTTGCTGGTGCCGATTCCGTTTATGGCTTTCGCAATTCTGGTTGGCCTGGTGCAGGCCTACATATTCAGCGTCCTGGCCGCCGTTTATATCGGGGGCGGTATCGGCACAATAGAGAAATGACGGAGGGAGGAAGTAGATGACGGTTCAGATGCTCAGCATAATCGGCGCTGTGGTCGCGGTCGCCGTCGGTTCGATCTCGCCGGCGCTCGCCGAAGGCCGCGCGATCGCGGCGGCTATGGAAGGTATCGCGCGGCAGCCCGAGGCCGCGGGCTCGTTGTCGCGCACCCTTTTCGTTGGCCTGGCAATGATCGAGACGATGGCGATCTACTGCCTGGTAGTCGCGTTGCTGCTGCTATTCGCCAATCCTTTCGCGCGATGAGTTTTAGTTGGTGGACTTTCGCGCTGCAGGCGGTCAATTTTCTCATCCTAATCTGGCTGCTGAGGCGCTTTTTGTTCAAGCCGGTCACTGCGATCGTCGCCAAACGCAAGGAGGAGATTGCGCGAGGCATGACAGAAGCGTCGGCTGAAAAACAAAAAGCACTGGATCTGCAGCGTGACCTTCAAGCGCAGCGGGCGGGAATCGAGGTTGAGCGCCAAAAGGCGATTGAAGAACAGCGCGCGCAACTAGCCGCCGAACGCACGAAGCTGATCGATGAGGCTCGCGCGGATGCTGAGAAAATTCGGAGTCAGGCGGCCGCGCAGCTAACCGAGGAACGCGCCGCCGCCAGACAGGAATTATTTTCCCAGACTATCGAGCTCGCCATGAACCTCGCGGAACGGCTGCTGCGCGGGCTGACCTTTCCCTCGATCGATCACGCGTTCATGACCCGCGTGCTGTACTATCTGGATGGTCTCTCGGCACCGGAGCGGGCCGCGCTCGTTTCTCATCTCGACCAGGCCCCGCTGGTAGTCACCACGGCTCACGCGCTCGAAGCGGGAGAAGAATTGGAATGGCGTGAACAACTCGCGAGGCGAATCGGAGGTGGAGCGGAAATAAGGTTCATCACCGATCCGGCGCTTATCGCAGGCGCTGACATAACTTTCCCGAGCGCAATTCTCCGCTTCAACTGGCGCGATGCCCTGACCATCGCCGCGAAGGCGATCAATCGCAATGAACACGCTGGCTGAATCCGTAAGGGATCGTCTGGGCAGAGCGAGCGGGTTGCTTGATCAACTCAAGGCCGAGCCCCGTATCGACTTGATCGGTCGCGTCGAACGAGTCGGAGACAACGTCGCCAGCGTACGTGGCCTACCGGAAACGCGGCTCGGTGAACTGCTGCTCTTCGAACGGTCGGACGGCGGAGAGCCGGTCGCCGGAATCGTGCTGACGCTCGACCCCGATTTGATCGGATGCGCGATGCTCGGCGATGACAGCGGCATCAGGGCGGGCAACCTGGTGCGCGGAACCGGTTCAGTCGCGAGCGTGCCGGTGGGGGACAAGCTGCTCGGCAGAACCGTGAACGCGCTCGGCGTTCCAGTGGACGGAGGTCCAGAGATCGAGGCGGCGGGAGTCGAGCCGGTCGAGCGGTCGGCGCCTGCGATTGTCGATCGCGATTTCGTCGACACAGCGCTCAATACCGGCCTGCTCGTCATCGATGCGATGCTAGCGCTAGGCCGTGGCCAGCGCGAACTGATCATCGGCGATCGTGAGACCGGAAAAACCGCGATAGCGATCGACACGATGATCAATCAACGCGACACCGGAGTGGTTTGCGTCTACTGCGCGGTGGGCCAGAAGACCTCGTCCGTGAGCCAGGTGATCGATGCGGTCAAGCGGTACGGTGCGCCGGAGCGATGCATCTTCGTATTTGCGCCCTCGGATGACGCGCCTGGAATCCAATGGCTGGCGCCGTATGCCGCCTGTACGATGGCCGAATATTTCTCGGAGCGCGGTGGCGATGCGCTCCTGATCATCGACGATCTGAGCAAGCATGCGGTGATCTATCGGCAGCTGTCGCTGCTGCTCAGAAATCCGCCGGGACGCGAAGCCTACCCGGGCGACATCTTCTATATCCATTCGCGGCTGCTCGAGCGCGCGGCGAAGCTCAACCGCGAGCGCGGCGGCGGTTCGCTGACCGCGCTACCCCTGGCCGCGACCGAGGAAGGCAATCTGTCAGCGTACATTCCAACCAACCTGATCTCGATCACGGACGGGCAGATTGTTCTTGAGCCGCGGCTGTTTCACGAGGGACAGAAGCCCGCTGTCAATGTCGGCAAGAGCGTGTCGCGCGTTGGGGGCAAGACGCAGTCGCATGCGATGCGAAAGCTGGCCGAAAATCTCCGCCTCGAATACACCCAATTCCTGGAACTGGAAATCTTCACACGCTTTGGCGGAATGGTCGATGAGCGCACGCGTGAGGTCATCGAGCATGGGCGCCGAATTCGCGCTGTTCTCACGCAGCCGCAATTTGCGCCGCTGTCGGTTGCGCATCAGGTGGCGTTGCTGGTGGCAATCGACGGCCGCCTGCTAGACGCGCTTCCGCTCGACAAAGTGCGTGAGCTTCAGTCGAAGCTTGGTCCCTGGCTGAACGAGCAGGCTGCCGAACCCATGCGGCGAATCGACGCCGCCGGAGAGTTGGAGCCGGATACGCGCGCGGCGCTCGTCAATGCCGTAAAAGAGCTCGTAACACTTTTGACTCCTTCAGGCGGCGCGCCCGCCAATCAATAGTTCGATGGCGCAAGAACGCGAAACCGCTACGCGAATCACCTCGCTCAATGAGTTGCTCGAGATAGTTTCGGCGATTCGGGCGATGGCCGCATCACAGATGCAGCAGGCACTCAGATCGCTCGAAGCGATTCGCGGCTACTCGAAGCAAATTCGTGAGGCCTTATCCGAAGCCGCAACTCTGCTGCCGCCGGCGGACACGATCGAGGCGGCGGCGCGACCAAAAAAATCCGGGCTCGTCGTATTTTGCGCAGAGCACGGTCTGTGCGGAAGCTTCAACGACCATCCGCTGCGGGAGGCCGAACGCGCGATCGCGGCAAGCGACGGAGGGCTCGTGCTGATCGTAGTCGGTACCCGCGGCGCCCAGATCTGTCGTGAGCGCGGGATAAGTCCGGACCTGATCCTGCCTATGGCGACCCATTGCGCGGGAGTCACGGCCGCTGCACGCGGGATCGCGGCAGAACTCTATCGGATGTTCAGCGAGCGCCGCATCGCTGGCGTCGATGTTGTTTACGCAGAATATGCCGGGGCGCAGCTTCCGCGCATCGAGCGGCGTCGTCTGCTGCCGCTCGAGGTGCCGGCCGTGCAAGAGTCTTCCGGGCAGTTGCCGCCGATCATCAATCTTCGACCGCGACACCTCTTCGATGAGATAGCGAGCGAGTATTTTTTTGCAACCCTCGAGAACGCCGCGATGCAATCATTCTTCAGCGAAAACTCGACCCGTTTTCGCACCATGGAAGCCGCCCATCAGAACATCCAGAACAAATCCGGCGAGGTCACAAAACTGATGCAACGCCTCCGGCAGGACTCAGTAACCACCGAAATTCTGGACCTGATAAGCGGTTCAGAGGCACTGGCTACGAGCTGCATCCCTGAATGAGGCGCCTTTGAGGCTCAAATTTGCCCACGAGCATGACGATCAAGATCGAAACGGTAACATCGTACAGTTGCAGAAGCGTGGCAGCGTGCAGGATGTATCGCGGGCGACGATCCCAAGCTCAAAGAGAAGTTGAATGAAGCCTCGCCGTGTTGTCGCGATTCCCCTGGGCCTAATCAGGGGTTCAAGTTCGTGGGCGTGAATTGAACATAACGATCCTGACCGTCGGCCGATGGGCGATACTCAACCTGTGCGTGGCGAATCACTGATTTTCCACAGAAATCAGCAATTCGCCACACACAGGCTACCGGGGTGGTCCTGCAGCGGCGTCAAGGCGTTTGCGAATTTCCGCGAGCATACCCTGATCGATCCACGCGCCATGACCATTCGGGCAAGCCATCCCGGCCAATCCCGCCGAGCCCGGGGCGAGCGCGGTTTGGGCGGCGAGCTGGGTGCCGCAGTCGGGGCAATCGATCCTTTTGCGATGTTTGTGATGCAGCTCTTCGACGATGTCGAAAACCTTTTCGCCCAGCGAGACAGGATGAATCGCAGCCGCATTTTCAAGGCGCGCGCGTAGCTGCTCGAGCGCTTCCCGATCGGCCCAGGCGCCATGGCGGCTTGGACACGCCATGCCCCCGACGCCGACCGCTACCCGAGCATCCAGTTTCTGGCCGCATTGCGGACAAGGGATGGCCTTGACGTACTTCCGCCGCAGCTTTCCCAATATCTCCTCGTCGCGCTGATGAGCCCACTGATTTTCGCGGGCAGCCTCGGCCTGATGGAGTTTATCGCCGAGACGATCTTTTTCGTCACTCACTGTATCACCGCAAAATCTTGCTCGGTGCTGAACGTTTTCCTGGATTCCCTGGTGAGCCGGCCGGGACTTGAACCGGGGTCCCGTGATCAAAAGTTGTCGCTAGTCTGTCCGCCTCGGTTCACACACCCTGTTGACTAACACACTTAGACATTTTCTTTATCCCACGTCCACCGTAGTTCGCCCCTATCCGTGATTGTTCACGCCCAGCGCCAGTAGAGCCGAAAGCCTTGCCGATGCCATTGAATCACGGTGGCAGGCTTCACCACTACGATCACTTTCAAGAATCGCGGCCACAGACGGTGGACGGAGGCTACGTAGCTCAATAGGGGCACCAGCCTTTAGAGAGTGGGACTGTGGGTAATCTCGGACTTGGATTCATAACCGGCTTACACTTTGGGTTTGCAAACCGCCTCGTGTCGATGGGACTCTGAGTACCGATACAAAGTAAATCCGAGAAACTTCTACGGCACTCACGGGGGGTACGAAGGCCACCACTCGAGAGCGTGCGTGCCTCCACCGAGCGTGAAGAACGCCCCACAAACCTGTGTGTGGCGAATCGCTCATTCTGAGGAAAATTAGTAATTCGCCAGGATCAATAATTCGCCACACACAAGGACAAAATGCGAGTGCCATTCGCCCCGCTGGGTCTGAAAATTTCCAGCCCTCGAACTCGCTCGCGCCCTAGAAACCGGTGAGACAGTTCCATCGGGCTTACAGACCAATCAACAGCCCAGGTTGATTGAAAAGTCACCGCTTCTGGTCCCCGTCGGACACTTGCCTTTGAGAATATATACTCCGGTGATTAGAGGGGGCGGGAAATTATCCGAATAGGTGCCGCTGCCGCTAAGACGACAGTCTTTGTTACCGTATTCCGTGCCTTTGAATGTGATTTTGTCGGAAGTTACCTTGCCCTTCATATAACCCATGACCGTCGGGACGTTACTGCTACTAAACCAGAACTCAAATTCGGTCGTACCCAAAAGGTTGCTGTTAGACTGATCGAAGTAAAATTCGACATCGTCGTCTACACTGTACGCGTTACCTGACCAGCACCCATTGACGATGGCGGGAGGTTCTTTCGATTTTTCGGGACTGGCTTGGTCCGCGCTGGGGCTGTTCACATCTTGCGCGTGCGCATGGCGCGACGAACCGATCGAGCTCGTCGCTAGCAGGCCCGCACAGGCGACGACTGCAAGTGTCTTCGCTAATTTCATGTCTGACTTTTTTCTCCAAAAGTTCGCGATGTCGGGAATAGAGCGCGATGCTAAGCCAATATGTTGAGATATTACAAGCTTCGAAGAATCTTTAAACTGATTGTTGCGCTCAAATGTTCGCAATTCGGATTAATGCTGGCGACTAGGGAAGTTGGGCGAAGGGCGCGCCGCGCAGGATTGCGACATCCTCGCTGGGTTGAGATTTGCGACAGGCGCGGGGAGTAGTGCGCGACGTTGAATCAGGGAGCACTCGCCATTTGTCGGTCGACCGATCTGAAAGACGCGAAAGCCCTGCGGCTGCTCAAAACCTGATCCGCGAGAGAGACTACAATCAACCGGGTCTGTTCCAGAAATAACGTCGTTCTAATCGATAACATTTGGCCACCATGCGTCAACCGCCGCTTTGTCAACCGCCGCTTGGGTGTCAACCGGTTGACAGGTTGACAACCAGAAATGTTCGCCCCTTCGTCAGGGTTTGGCCTGGTGTGTGGCGAATTACTGATTTCCCTGCTCCTTCCTGTAAATTCCCCTGATCCGCAAAAATAAAATCCCTGTTACCCAAAACTAATTCCCTGTTCAGTTGCGCAGGGAATTTGCCGAAAAAACCCCGATGGATTCTCAGCCTTTCGGGTCTCAATCGCTTGCATCAGTCCCGAAATCGCATGAATTCCCTGTTCTTTCCCTGTTTATCAGGGAATTTGACGCGGAGAGCAGTTCGCAGCAGACTGCGTCATCCGCCATCTCGACTCTTAGATTACTTTACGTTACCCGTCATTTCCGCTGAATGACGCAGAAATGCCCTGTCCCTACTAAAAACTCTATCCGAACCGGAACTCGAGCGGGTGCGGGAATCGGTATCGAATTGATGCGCTCAAACGCGGCAATCTGAATCACTAACGGTTGACCCCGGTCCAGATCGATGGACCTCTTATACATCGATCTTTAGACGACGCCCTACGGACCGCCGCGCGACGATTGGTGAGCAGGAATCAGGGAGGTATCAAGCGGCCAGACGTTCGCAGTGATGATGCAAACCACCGACTCTTGGAATGGCGACGACTCTTCCGACGCTGCGATGCTGAATCGGGCTGGAGTCGGGGCAATCTTTATCGAGCGAAAGATGTGTGCGGGTGCGTTGGTAGTAGTCGGCGTACGAAAACAGGACGCGGCGCAGATGGCGCTCGTTGAAGATCACGATGTGATCCAAACACTCGCGACGAATCGAGCCGATCACGCGCTCGACGTACGGGTTCTGCCAAGGTGAGCGTGGCGCCATGACGACATCCTTGATGCCCATCACTTCGATCCGCTTAAGGAAGTACGCGCCATACGACGCGTCGCGATCGCGCAGCAGGAAGCGTGCAGCGGTGTCCCACGGGAACGCTTCGGTTACTCGGCGCGAGAGCCAGGCTTCGGTCGGATGCCCGGTGACCGCTGTACGCATTATCTTCCTGCGATCGTGGGCCAAAATGATCATAACGTAGATCAGGCGAAACGATGCCGACGCCACGACAAACATGTCGATGGCGGCGATGCCTTCGGCGTGATTGCTAAGAAAGCGCCAGATCAGATCGCGAAGCTCACGATTGATTGAGGGCCGTCCTGACTTTGACCGCCAGCGCCAGTAGAGCCGAAAGCCTCGCCGATGCCATTGAATCACCGTGGCAGGCTTCACCACTACGAGGACATTCAGGAATCGAGGCCACACGCGGTAGAGCCAGACCCAAATTAGGCGATCGATCGCAAAAAGCTGGGGACGTCCGGAACGCTGGCGGCGGAGGACGGCGAGTTGATGCCAGAGCGCGATGACCTCAAGCTCCAATTCGGCACGGCCGCGAAACCGACAGGCGATCCATGAGAAGAGTTCCGAGAGCAGAGATCGCATGCCGACGACACTACGGCCGGCCGAAATAAATAGCCAGACTTTTCAACGCTTTCGGAATTTTTGGTAGGGACAGCGCGGGTGCGCGCGATTCGCGCTCGTACGCGGACCCAGAGAATGCTCTCTCGAGCGCGGATCGTCAGAATCGGGCGAAACCTATCCTGGCGCCCTTTGCCAGGTTCGCGGATCATCGCCGTTGATTCGCTCTATCTTCCCTTGAAGAGAGGTCGGCGTTTCTCGAAGAAGGCTTTGCGGGCTTCCTGGGCGTCCTCGCTGCTGAAGGCGATGCGAATATTGGACAACTCGTAGCGGAGCTGCTGTTCCATGTCGCTGGTCTCGAGGGATTTCACCATGCCGCGCTTTAGAAGCCGCAAAGTAATAGGTGACCAATGGCAAAGTTCCTCGCAATACTCGGCCAGCCGATCTGCAAATTGAGCGTCGTTGACGACTTCTCCGGCCATGCCGAGCGCGACCGCTTCCTCGCCCAGCACCGTGCGGTTCTCCATCATAAAGCGCATCGCCTGCTCATAACCCATGGCTTGCGGCAGCGTGATGGTGAGGCCGGCGTCGGGTGAACCGCCGATTCTCGTATAGCCAGCCATGAGCTTTGCGCTGCGGCTGATCAGGCGCACGTCAGTCGCCATGGCGAGACCAAGGCCGGCGCCCACGGCCACCCCATTGATGCCTCCGACGACAGGTTTGTCGCACCGTTTTCGGATCGCCAGGAGAAAATGTCCGACCCAGGAGATGTCATCAAGCTGAGCAGACTGCCTCGAGAGCGGCGACGAGCGTTCGCCGCCGGACAAATCCAGTCCCGCGCAGAACGCATCGCCACTGCCGGTAAGGGCGACAACCCACACGTCATCGGTTCGCGCTGCATCCTCGACGGCAGCAATCACGCGCCACGCAAGATCGTCGCTAAGCGCATTTTTCTTCTCCGGTCGATTGAGCGCGATGGTCCTCACATGGCCCGCATCCGCGATTTTCACGATATCTGTCATTTCAGGTCACCTTGGGTTAACGCTTTTTTCCTATCGGGCTCTGATTCTGGCTGATGGGACGACCCTCAGGTCCAACACAGGACGCACCCCCAAGCCGGTTCAATACTCTAGCTTATTGTTGCTGCCGCGAAGTAATGGAGGCCCTCGCCAGGAGCGACAGATATCAGCGCAGTTGGTCGCTTCACCTACGACGGCCAGCAATAGAAGAAGTCGGCCGATTTCTTCTTCAGTCACCGTTCAGGAACTTAATCGGCGACCTTCGACGCCTGGTCGATCTCGACGGCAACCGACTCATCGTGGGCAGCCATCTCGTCCAGATTCACATCCGCGAACGGTAGCACTCCCATATCGGAATAGGCCTGCTGGATGCGTGGTCCCCATAGGCCGATGTCCTTGATAGCCGGCACAATACGGGTGAAGAGGGCTCCGCGGAATTCCTTCATGCCGGGCGAGTTCTCTTCCCATTCGATGCATTCTTTGGTCGGAAGCCCGAGCCGCTCATATACGCCGCGCGAATTGAACCGATCGCGCATCGTGTAGCACGCTTCGACCACGAACTCTTCGCGCTCGTCGCGCTCCTTCTGGCTCAAATGCGGATAGTACTCGCGCAGCGCGAGCCGCCCGAAGGCAACGTGGCGAGCCTCATCTTGCATCACGTACGCGTTCACTGCGGAGGCCAGTGAATTCTTTGCCATATCGCGGATACCGGCGAACGCCGCGAGCGCGAGCCCCTCGATAAGCACCTGCATCCCAAGGTAAGTCATGTCCCACCGAGAGTCGCGCAAGATCCCTTCGATCAGACTTTGGAGCGGCGGCACGATCGGGTAGGCGAGGTCGAATTTCTCGTGCAGCAGGCGCTTGTACACCTCGACGTGCCGCGCTTCATCCATCACCTGCGTCGCCGCATAGAACTTGGCCTCGATGTCGGGCACCTGCTGGACGATCTTCGCGGTGCAAATGAGAGCGCCCTGCTCTCCGTGCAGGAATTGCGAAAGGTCGTGAGCCTGCGAATGGCGCCGCAGGTCCGCACGCTCTTTGCCGGTCAGCCGTTCCCAAACCGGCGATCCAAAAATCGGGAGATACTCGTCCGGCAGCTCTTGCGGATTTTCCGGATCAAGATCGAGCGACCAATCGATACGACTGCTGGCATTCCACTGCAGCTTCTTGCCCTTCTCGTAAAGTCGATGGAGCGACTCGCTGCCGTCTTCGTACTCCCATTTGAAACAGCTCTCGAAGTTCTCGGGCACGAACCATTCGATGCCCTCTATCGGCTTTGCATAGCGGTTAACGGTCGTCATCGTTTGTCTCCTTGGACTTGAGCGCCTTCCAGATCAACCGGTTGTAACCCTTTCTGGCGGGCGTTCTCACGCTCGCGGTCCACTCGGGTCTTCAGCAGTTCGGTCGTGCTTTCCAATTCGTCGGGCGCCTCGTTCGCGATTTCCGGACGCACTATCTCCAGGGGGTCCGTCAGATCGCCCACGTATCCCAGCGAAAATGCTCCCCTCGCATAGCCCATCAGGCGTAGCAATTCGACCGGAAGCGTTCGCGCAATCTCCAGCGGACACGCGAGGTATTGATTCTCTTCCTGGCGTAGCCACGAGAGGTTGTAGATGAACTGCAATCCGACGCGCGGCCTGGTCGAGCGATTCGCTCCCGCACCGTGATATACGCTGCCGGTGTAACAGAGCACCGACCCTTTGCTCATCTCCGCGGGAAGCGTGTCCGATTGGGTGAATTGCAGCCTGTCCTCGAATTGATTGCTTCCGGGAATTACTCGAGTCGCTCCATTTTCGTCAGTGAAGTCTGTCATCGCCCAGATCGTGTTGAATTGAACTTCGTAGCCCTTCGGGAAGCTAAACAGATCGAACGCCCACTGATCGCGGTGAATCGGCTGCGAGGGTTCGCCCGGACCGACCGAGATCACTTGCGTGAGATGTAGCTGATAGCTTGTGGCGTGGGCCAGCAACTTGCCGGCGGTGTCGATGGCAAGCGGGTGCATCACCAGCTTGCGACATATCGGCGAGCGCGCGATCAAGGCGCCCGTGCGGCGCGTGTTCAGTCCGTTGAAGCTGTCGGTGCACGGTCTTGTCTTTTCGATCCAGGGCCGCAGTTCCGCCATAAGCTCATCGACTTGAACAACGCTCAGCAGGTTGTCGACGATCGCCACGCCCTCGCGATTTAGAGTGTCGGTAACTTGCTTGCCAGTGATCGTATTTGGCAGATGGCGGATTTCCATCGTCATCTCCTGAAGGGCCTCCGTATCCGTTTGGATTCGCGCACCCGGCTTGCCCGATTTCGACTTAAGTCGTTGCTTACCGATCGCTCGGAGATCAGCGCATGGACAACCAAACGAAGCCGACGGGCAAGGTCCTCGAATTCCGCTTCGGGATGGGTGAGCCGTTCAATCTCGAACCCGCGCACGACATCGATAATAGTACGGGCGGCATCAATCGGGCGTGGCGCGCCGAGGGCTTCCAAGGATGCCGCAAGCCGCGCTTCCATCCATCGTTCATAGGCATTGAAGTCGCGGGCTATTTCCGGATCGCGCGCGGCATAAAGGATCAGCTCGTATTCGACCTGGACCATTGCCGGATCGTCGGAGAATTCCCGACGCGCAACCTCGAGCACAAACTCGACGACGCCCGATGCGCTGTGGGGCCGCTTTTCCCGCTCGAGATCTGACAGGAAGCGAGTCGCTTCAGACAGATAGAAATGAAACGCCTTACGGATCAGCTCGTCGCGCGAAGCGAAATAGTAGGTGAGAGAGCTCAGCGGAACTTTTGCTACCGTCGCCACACGGCGAAAGGTAACGGCATCAGGACCGCCATCGCCGATAATCCGCAGCGCCGCCTCCAGAATGTCCAACTGACGGTCGTTACTGGATGTATGTCCGTCGATTTGCCGCTTGAATAACAACTTGGACACTTGTACCAAAATATACGGTACGCTTCAAACGAAGATCGATTTCAGCGGCCGGTGCGGAAAAAACTTGTGGCTCAACACCAGGGGGCCACATTAGTGGAAAGTAACCGGACTGCGTCATGCGCCGTCTGACTGCCCGGCGCGACTCGACCACCCGTAAAAAGGGGTTGGCAATAAATCTTCGGAAGAGCGACACTGCAAAAAACGGGTTTGGCCGCACCGTTCGCCCGTAAGGAGGAAAACGATGAGCATCATCGATAAGGCGCTAGAGGCTAACCGCAACTATGCGAAAAGCTACGATCCAAAGCTGGGGGGGCGTCCGGCCCCCAAAATCGTAGTTGTAACCTGCATGGATCCACGGCTCTCCGACCTGCCTGGAATCCTGGGTCTGCCGCAAGCCGACATAGACGTTATCCGAACCGGCGGACCCGCGGTAACCGAAGATGTTCTCGGGGAACTTGTTGTATCCAACCGTATCCTCGGAACGACGGAGATACTGCTTCTCAATCACACCGGCTGCGGGTTCACGACCTTCACCGATGACGAGCTGAACAAGAAGCTGAGCGCTTCGACCGGAGATGCTTCGCCAGCTCCGATGCGCTTCTTCTCCTACAAGGACCCCGAGCAAAATACCCGAGAGCAGATCAAGAAAGTCAGATCGCATCCCTGGATTTCCAAAGAGGTCGCCGTGCGCGGCGTCATTTTCGACGTGGACACTGGCAGATTACGGGAAGTCAAAGTTTGAACAAGAGCGCGCCGGCGAGAAACGAAATGGCGGCCGGCATCTCTGTTGACTGTACGTCCGCTCGATCGCGTTAGCCCACAACATGGCTCTGCGGTCACGCACAGCCGTTCAGAGGGAGTCATGAGTACGACGGTTCTGCCAATCGACGATCTCTGCATCAACACTATCCGGACGCTCTCGATCGACGCGGTCCAGAAAGCGAACTCGGGACATCCAGGAATGCCGCTGGGCGCGGCCCCGATGGCGTACGTCTTGTGGACGCGCCATCTCCGGCATAATCCCGCCAATCCCAAATGGCCCGATCGCGATCGGTTCGTCCTGTCGGCGGGTCACGCCAGCATGCTGCTCTACAGCATGCTGTTCCTCACCGGATACGACCTTACCATGGACGACATCCAGCACTTCCGCCAATGGGGCAGCCGTGCTCCGGGACATCCCGAGTATGGCGTGGTGCCCGGGGCGGAAGTTACCACCGGTCCGCTGGGTCAAGGTGTCGGGAACGCGGTGGGATTGGCAATCGCGGAGCGCTGGCTGGCCGCCACATTCAATCGGCCGGGCCACGAAGTGGTGAATCATCATACGTATGTGATGGCCAGCGACGGCGACATGATGGAAGGCGTCGCGGCCGAAGCCGCCTCGATAGCGGGTCAGTTTCGGCTTGGGCGATTGATCGTGATCTACGATGCCAATCAGATCACTCTCTCGGCCAGCGCCGACGTTACCTTCAGCGAAGATGTCGGCGCGCGATTCCAGGCCTATGGATGGCATGTGGAGCATATCGACGGGATGGATATCGCCGCGGTCGATGGCGCCATCACCAAGGCCAAGGCGGTCGAGGACCGGCCGTCGCTAATCGTGGCGCGCACGCATATCGGCTATGGCAGTCCGCATAAGCACGACACTTTTGAGGCGCACGGCGAGCCTCTGGGCGTCGAAGAGGTGCGATTAACCAAGAGGGCGTTGGGCTGGCCTGAAGACAAGAGTTTCTATATCCCCGACGAGGCTTTGGCCCAGTTTCGCAGGGCTGTGGAACAAGGCCGCGACCTCGAGGCGGATTGGCATCGACGCGTGGACGATTTGCGCGCTGTCGATTCCCAGTTGGCTGAGAAGTTTCGGCAGGCGCTGGCCGGTGAACTGCCCAAGGGATGGGATGCGGCCCTTCCCAGGTTCACGCCTGCGGACGGCCCGATGGCGACCCGCGACGCCGGACAGAAAACCATCGTCGCGTTGGCCGAGGCGATACCCAATTTGATCGGTGGGTCGGGCGATCTCGATCCATCCACTCGCACCGCGCTCAAGGGCAAGGGCGACTTCGAGAGCCCCAATTTTACGCCGCCCGAAGGTGCGCCGCCGACCCAGGGAATGGTCGGCGGTCCGTTGAGCTACGCGGGGCGGAACATCCATTTCGGCATTCGCGAGCACGCCATGGCCGCAATCGCCACGGGCATGGCCCTGCACGGCGGCATCCTGCCTTACGCCGCGACCTTCTTTACGTTTTCCGACTACATGCGGCCGAGCATCCGACTGGCGGCTTTGAGTAAGGCCCACGTGATCTATGTGTGGACCCACGACAGCATCGGATTGGGCGAGGACGGACCCACGCATCAGCCGATCGAACATCTGGCAAGCCTGCGCGCGATTCCCGATCTGATGCTGCTGCGCCCGGCCGACGCCAACGAGACTGTGGAAGCGTGGAAGATCGCGGTGGCGCATAGTGAAGGGCCGGTCGGGCTGGTGTTTACGCGTCAGAAGTTGCCCATTTTCGACCGCAGTGCGCTGGCCCCCGCTGCGGGAACGGCAAAGGGAGCTTATGTCCTTGCCGACTGCGCCGGAGGTCCACCCAACCTTATCCTGATAGCCACCGGTTCCGAAGTGTCGATCGCGCTCGAGGCGCACAACCAACTGACTCGTGAGGGAGTTGCCAGCCGGTTGGTCTCGATGCCGTGCTGGGATTTGTTTGAGGCGCAGCCGCAATCCTACAAGGACACGGTTCTTCCTCCCGGCATCAAAGCGCGAGTCAGTATTGAGGCAGGCTCGCCGCTAGGATGGGAGCGCTACGTGGGCCTCGACGGCGCGGTCATCGGGCTGAACCGCTTCGGTGCTTCAGCGCCGGGTGAAATCGTGATGCGTGAGTTGGGGTTTACTCCAGAGCACATTGTCAAAGTCGCCAAGTCTATCCTGGCCGGCAACCGCCCTGGGTAAGACATCGCTCAAGCTCGTTGATTCGGATCGACCAAAAAGGAAATCCCGGAGTAAAATGCCATGGCCTCGAAACTTGCCGAAGATCCCCGCATCGATCCGCGTATCAAAGCCGTATTCGGCAGCCTCGATTTTTTGACCGCTACGGGCGACGTGGCGAGCCGCGAGGACATGCTGGCAGCGGCGAATAGCGAATCCGGCAAAAGGCAGGCGGCGGCGTTGGCCGCCATGCTCGACACCTTTGACGATGAAAGCGTCGCACCATCGGCTGGGCTGAGTATTCGCAGCGAACGCGTCGCGTCGGCTCCCGATGGCAACACGATCAACATCCAGTTCATCCGGCCTGACAATGCCTCGCGCGTTCCGTGTGTCTACTATATTCACGGCGGTGGCATGACGATCATGTCGTGTTACTCAGGAAACTACCGAGCGTGGGGCAAGATTATCGCCGCCAACGGCGTGGCCGTGGCGATGGTCGACTTTCGCAATGCGCTGGTCCCCTCTTCGGTTCCCGAAGTCGCACCGTTTCCGGCCGGCCTCAATGATTGTGTGTCCGGCTTGAAGTGGATTCACGCTAACAGCGCGGCGCTAAATATCGATCCCACGCGAATTATCGTCGCGGGCGAGAGCGGCGGGGGAAATCTCACCCTTGCCACCGGACTGAAGCTGAAGCGCGAAGGTGACCTCGGGTTGATCAAGGGCCTTTATGCCCTGTGCCCCTATATCGTGGGCGCAATGGCCCCAGCCGCAATATCCTTCCTCAACCGAGAACAACGGGATTCTGCTCGACCTGCACAATAATCGTGGCGCTATGGGTTACGGCATCGAAGCTTTCCGCGATCGCAATCCGCTGGCATGGCCGGCTTCGCCACAGCCGAAGACGTCGCAGGGTTCCCGCCCACCGTGATCAGCGTCAATGAGTGCGATCCGCTCCGCGACGAAGGGATCAGTCTTCTACCGGCTTCTCATGCACAACGGCGTGCGCGCGACCTGCCGGCAGGTGATGGGAACAATCCACGCCACGGAAATCTTTCCGACCTGTTGCCCTGATATCAGCCATGCCACAGCGAGTGACATCGCCCATTTCTGCGCACGCTGAAAACGGGCGGCAGGCGAGGGTCTCACAACAGGTACGACAGGGTGCGGCAGCAGAAGTGCCGGTCGCATCCCATGATGCAACATTTAGGCTCTGCGCCTTCACCCCATAACATGCGTACCGCAATCGATAAAAGTAACATTGCCGGTGATGTGGCGTGCGCCGTCGCTTACCAGGAAGGCCGCCATCGCGCCGACATCATCGGCGATGAGCGGCGTATCGCGGAGCGGTGACTTGCGCTGCGCCTCGCGCATCAACTCGTCGAAGCCGGCCAGCCCACCCGAGGCCCGCGTCAGGATCGGCCCCGGCGACAGCGCGTTGACGCGGATGTGGCTCTTGCCCATTTCCGCCGCGAGATATTTGACCGCACCTTCCAGCGCCGATTTCACCGGCCCCATAATGTTGTAATGCTCGACGACTTGTTCGCCGCCGTAATTGCTCATGGTGAGCATGCAACCGCCCGCCGTCATCAGCGGCTCGGCGAAGTGCGCCATGCGGATGAAGGAATAGCAGGAAATGTCCATCGCGGTCAGAAACCCCTGCCGTGAACAGTCTGCCACGCGGCCATGCAAATCCTCTTTCGGTGCGTAGGCAATCGCATGCAGCAGAAAATCGAGCTTCCCCCACTTGGCTTTGACGGCACCAAACACTGCTTCCATCTGCGCGTCGTCGCGCACGTCCAGCTGGAGAATGACCGATGCATTTACCTGCTGCGCCAGAGGGCGCACAAAAGGTTCCGCCTTCACATTCAGATAAGTGACGGCCAGTTCCGCGCCTTCGGCCTGAAATGCCTTCGCGCAGCCCCACGCAATCGAATGCTCATTGGCGATGCCGACGACCAACCCTTTTTTGCCCGCGAGCGTTTGGGTCATACCGCTTTTCTGAGCTCCTGTTTCGCCCGGCTCTAGCCGTTTTTTTCCTCAGTGTTCCCAGTAGTTGCGTGTATTAGTCGACATATTTTCCTTGCACTAATTTACCAATTTGCGGCCTAGGAACTCGCGAATCGCGTTTGCGATCTCGTGGACATGGGTTTCAAGTGCAAAATGGCCGGTGTTGTAAAAGTGAACCTCCGCGTCGGGGTTATCGCGAGTGAACGCTTTGGCACCGGCGGGCAGGAAGAATGGGTCGTTGTTGCCCCATACCGCGAGCAATGGCGGGCGCCGCGTACGGAAGTACTCTTGAAACTTCGGGTAAAGCGCGACGTTACTGGCGTAATCGAGGAACAGGTCAAGCTGGATATCGTCGTTTCCCAACCGTGCCAACAGCGCCGAATCGAGCGTGTAGGACTCCGGTGCGACCAGCGTTTCGTCCGAGACCCCATGGACATATTGAATCCGGGTCGTCTCGGGCTTCAGGAAGTCGCGCAGTGCGGCGCGATTGGTATCGGTCGGCTCCTTCCAATACTTCTGGATCGGGTTCCAGCCATCGCTCAGGCCCTCCTCATAGGCGTTGCCATTCTGCGAGATGATCGCGGTCACTCGCTCGGGATGCGCGAGGGCCAGGCGGAAGCCGATTGGCGCGCCGTAATCGAAGACGTAGAGGGCGTAACGCCGCAGGCCGACGGCGTCAGTGAAGCGATCGATCACTTGAGTAAGATGGTCGAAGGTGTACTTGAACTGCGCCCGATCCAGCGCGTCGGAGAAACCGAAGCCCGGCAGATCCGGAGCGACCAGGTGATATCGATCGGCCAGCAGTGGGATCAGATCCCGGAACATATGGGACGAGGTTGGGAAGCCGTGCATAAGCAACAGTGTTGGCGCGTCGCGATCACCTGCCTCACGATAGAAAATCTTCATCCCGCTTGAGTTCACGCTGCGATAACGCACGGTGGATGAAATCTCTTGATCTGTATTCATGATGCCTTTCTCCTTGAGTATTCGACGGGTTGCCCGGTCCGCGTTCCCTCCCGGCGCGGCCGGCGGCGCTGATGACGCGTCATTTTCGACCTGGACACGGACAGATTACCGATAACCCTGGATCGTCACGACCGCGGTGTAGCCGGTCTTGAACGGGAACTTTGGGTCGCGGTCGTCGAGCACGATACGCACGGGAAAGCGCTGCGAGAGCCGCACCCAGTTGAGCGTCGGTTCGACCTGCGGCAGGCCTTCGACGCTCGCGCCGTTCTGCTGATACAGCGCCCATCCCACACCTTGCACGCGGCCGCGAAAGCGCTTGTTGGGATAGGCGAGGATGAAGACCTCGGCGGTCATGCCGGGTTCGATGTGCGACATGAAGGTCTCGCGGAAGTTGGCGATCACGTACCACTTGCGATCGTCGACCAGGCTGACGACTTCGCGGCCTTCGTTGGCGTATTGGCCCTCCGAAATATTGAGATTCGTGACCCAACCGTTGTAAGGCGCGCGGACGTAGCAGTAACCGACGTTGAGTTTGGCGTTGTATACCGCCGCCTCCGCATCTTTGCGCAGCGCATTGATATCGCCGTATTGACCAAGCTGGTTCTGCGCCTTGCTGACATCGGAGTGCGCCGCCTGGACGGCGGCTTCCGCCGCGCTGACGCGCGAGCGCGCATTGAAGACGTCGTTGGCGGTGACGAAATGCTTCGCCAGCAGCGGCTCGATGCGATTTAGATACTGCTTGTCGTAGGCCGCGTCGGCTTCGAGCCTCGCCTGATCGGATTTCGCGCTGCGAATCGCGTCGGTGAGCGCCTTGATATTCAGTTCGGTGAGTTGAAGTTTTGCGGTCGCGGAATCCAGCGCCGCCTGATACGGCCGCGGATCGACAACGAACAGCAGGCCGCCCTGCTTGACGTACTGATTGTCGACGATCGGCAACTCGGTAATCGGTCCGCTCACGTGCGGCGCGATGCCGACGAAGTTGGCGCGAACGTAAGCGTCGTCGGTGCGCGGATAGAGATAGTAGAGGCGCGCCACGTAGAGCCCGACGATGATGGTCGCGATCACGATCGCGGCGCTGAGCAGGTGGCCGGCGAATCGCAAGGTCAGCGACGCTTCGGTGGTCCCGGTCTCGCGCATCGCGGTGTTCATCAGATTCGATTGAAGAACATGAGCCACACGACGCATCCCATGAGGATCGCGAGGCTCGAATATACGACCGGCGGCGGCCACAGGTATTTCTCGACGCGCGTCACGACGAACACCGGACGAATCGCGACGGCCAGAATCGCGCCGCAGATTGCGCAGAACAACCACGCCGGGAAGTTCGCGCCCGCGATATTGATCACGGGATCGCATCCGGCCAGCGTCGATGCCGTCGCGATCGCTAGCACTAGTCTGCAAGTGGCAGAAGAGGTACGTCGCATGCGTCCGCGATTCTACGCGAGCGTTTGTGTAAACGCACGTCGCACGATTCAATGTCCCCGAAGCGCAGCAAACGGAATCTGGGGATCATCAAATGAAGATGGATTTTGGGAAGCGTGGCGCGAATCGGAAGTTCATCGTTACCGCGCTGGGTCTCGCGCTATGCGCAAATGGCTGCACTTATTTCGCCGGGCAGCCCGAAGTGTATCCGGATAAATTCGCGCCCGCGGAATCTGATCGCGCGTGGGTACCGAAGTCGAACGAGTATGTAATCCCGATGCAGGCGCGACCGCCGAGCACGATGCCCGAGCCGCGCGCCACGAGCGCCGGAAATCAATACGACCTGCCCGCACTCATCAACGTCGCGCTCAGCAACAATCCCGACACGCGGCAGACGTGGGAGCAGGCGCGCGCGGCGGCCGCCGCTTACGGAGTATCGCGCGCGCCGTACTATCCGATCGTCGGCGCGCAGGTCCCGGGTGGATACGAGCGCGAGATTTTCGAGCTGCCGGGGCAGAACGCCGTGCTCAGGCAATGGCAGATAACGCCGACGCTCCAGTTCACCTACACACTGATCGACTTCGGCCGCCGCGACGCGGGCGCCGCTGCCGCGCGAGCGCAACTTGCCGCCGCGAACTTCTCGTTCAATCGCAAGCTGCAGGACGTCGTGTTCGCAACGCAGCGCGCGTTCTATTCGATTGGCGCGGCCAAGGCGGCCGTGCGCGCCGCGGAACAAAACCTCGAGCTCGCCAAGACCGATGACGAAGCCGTGAGCCGCCGCGTCGACCTCGGGCTGGCCACGCAGCCCGAATTGTTGCTGTCACGCCAGCGCGTCGCGCAATCGCAGTACGATCTCGCCAGCGCGCATCTGCTGGTGCGCGAAGCGCAGGCGAGCATGGCCGTGGCGCTCGGCGTCGCCGCCAACACTCCACTGGATGTGCCGAGCCTCGAGCGCATCCCGATTCCCGCCGGCCTCGGCCTCGAGGTGGATCAACTGATCGAAACCTCGTTGCGCAGTCGTCCCGATCTCGCCGCGCAGGTCGCGACGCTGGACGCACGTCGCGCCGCCGTCGAACAAGCGAAGGCGCAGTTCTATCCGACCGTCGGAGTCATGGGCGCTTACGGCCTTCAGGCGTGGCAGTACAAATTCGACGGTACCCCGCTCGTTGGCGCCAACCAGCCTCAGTACACGGGGCTGGTGACTTTGAACTGGGACCTCTTCACGGGGTTCAAGCGCCTCAACGACGTGCGCGAGGCGGAGGCCGATCGCGACGCCGCCGGCGCGCAGCTTAAGTCGCTCGAAGTCGATGCGATCAGCTCCGTCTGGCGCGCGTACTACGAATTTCAAACGGCGCTCAGCCGTTACAACTACGCCAGGGCGCTGCTGTCCGCATCGCAGGAGTCGTACGACGCCAACCTCGACACCTACCGCCAGGGACTCAGCACGATAGTCGAGCTGCTGACGGCAGATCGCGATCTCGCCAACGCGCGCTACACGATCGTCCAGAGCCGCGCGGATTTGCTGACGTCGTCAGCCGCCGTCGCGTACGCCGTAGGAGCCATCGAGACGCCGCTGCATCCGTAACGCGTTCGTAACATTCTGTCGCGACTCGACGGCACGAATCCGTAACGCTCCACAATCGTTAGTTCAGGCCGGGAGCCTGACGATGACACGGGAAGGTCTTCGTGCGCCGGATCCGTCCCTTTGGCACTGCGGCGTCCCTCGTATATTGTACCGACTGGTCAGGTGAATCTGCGCCTTCTCTGATGACGAGCGATGCCGTAGGTTACAGCGGCGTCCGCCATAACCGAACCAGATTTCCAGCGCGTGGCAGGATTCGTAGAGCAACGGTTCTCCATTCGACGGCCATTTGCCTGGTTGCATCAACTCGAAGCACTGGTCGCGCACGAACTTGCTCCCAGCGCCGGGAGGATCCGCACCGCCTTACGCATCTCGACGATTGTGACGATCGCGATCGGACTGGATGCGAGCTGTCACATCAACACTAAGTTGGACGCAGTAATCGTCTGGCTGCTGGCGGGCGCAGGGCCGATGATGTCTCTTCGCAAGGCCCTCGCATGGCAACTCGCGGTAATGCTCGCTCTGATCGCGTCGGTGATAATGGCGCGCGCATTCGCGGAGACGCCGTGGTTGATGCTGCCGTTTGTCTTCGCATGGATTTCATTTTCAACGTACGTGGGAGCGACGCGCAAGCTTGGCGCGGGCCTGATTCTTATACAGATAATCTGCCTCATTACATTCTACGACGTCGTGTTTGGTCCTCAGGAAATCGGTTGGAACGCAGCAGCGTCGTTCGACGCCAGCGCGATTGCCTTTGGCGTGATCGTCCTGTTCGACAACTGGTTGTGGCCGGACCCAGGCGAGCCGATCCTGATGGAATCTCTCGGAGCGAGCGCCGCGCGTGCCCGGTTGCAGCTTCTCGAGGCTTCCAACTTTTTTCTCGCTGGCGAAAGCGTACCTCGACCGCCATTGCCGGCAGCGACTTCCGATCTGCCGGCACATATGGCGCTTCTCAATCAAGCGTCGGCCGAGGGCGCGTCCGAGCACCGCCGGGCGATCCTGCTCGCTGCGATCACGCGCGCGGCTCGCATCAATCTCGAAGTGGATCGCCTGATTACCGCCGTGCGCGAGCACCTGCCCCGAGTAATTTACATGATGGTCCCGGGCGAAATTCAAACGGCGGTAAATGCGATCGCCGCCGCGCTCGACGAGATCTCTCACAACATTCCGGCGCGCATTGCTGAAGACGCGGACGAGCAGGCTCCCGCTGCGCGGACGCATTTGCGCCTGGCGATAGACACTCTGGCTGCGCGCGTGGTTGAGATCAGACCGGCATACATCGGCAAAGCCAGTCCGGCGGAAGTAGAAAATTTCGCGGAATTCATCGATTCATTGGCTCTGCTGGCCAGGCTCATCGAGCGCCCGCTGGATGAACCTCCGCGGCCATCGACCACGGATCCGTCAAACATTCCTGCGCCTCGATTGACCAACGATCCAGATCCTGCGGTTGTGCGTTATAGCCTGAAAGTCGGCCTATGCGTCGTGCTCTGCTATGTAGTCGGCCTCATAAGTCGGCGTCCGGAATTGTTCACTATCCTGGTGACCACAATAATCGTCGCGACTCCCACCTATGGCGCTACCTTGCACAAGATGTACCTTCGAATCGGCGGATTTGTTGTCGGAGGAGCGGTTTCCCTGCTGGCTATCGTCATAATTTCGCCTAACTTCGACACCCTGCCTGCCTACATGCTGGCGACCTTCGCGGTCTTCTATCCGTTCGCATACTTCTCGCTCGGCAATTCAAGGATTTCGTACGCGGGCAAGCAGATGGGGTTCATTTTTTCGTTGGTGTTCATTGGCTTGAGCCCATCGGTCGATATCTACGAACCTCTTTGGCGCATTTGGGGCGTCCTGCTTGGTGACCTTGTCGTCGCAATCGTCTTCTTTATCTTGTGGCCGGAATACGCCGGTGATTCCCTGGTGCCCAGACTGCGGAAAGTCCTCGCCAATCTGCTCGCGCTGGCGCCAGGCGGCGCAGCTTCGAGCAGCGAGGATTCAATCCTGAAGACGAACTCGGAAACGATGCGCGTGCTGACCGAGTTCCTCGAGATCGCCGAGGACGCGCGGTTGGAAGGACGCACCTGTGCCGTCTACCACGATGGGATCGTCGAAGCGGCCGGGACTCTTCGCCGGATTGCGAACCGGCTGTCCTCGATCGCGACAGCGCGGGTTCTTACTCAAATGCCGCAACTCGACCCTGTAACGGAGTCTGCGCATGAGCGGGTCTTTAACGCGATTCGTGGGCAGCTTCACTCGTGGCTGAATTTCTTCAGCGGCCCTGAATGGTTCAGCGCTGCCGCTGCTCGGGCGATCGCGCAGAAACAGTCAGCCGGTGGGTTGTTGGAACCGCTCAACGAGTTCAGTTCAAACTTGGAGGAGAACGGCTTCGCCCGATTGGAATCGTGGCCGCTCGAGCCACGCCGCACGATGATGGCGGAACTCCAGTCGATGCGCCGACTTGAGTTTCTATTCTCTGAGCTGAATCGGTATCTGGCGGATATTCCCACCGACCCATCATAGGGCATTTTCATCCCTGTGGTTCCTCAAAATCTGATCCCCGAGAGAGATTGCAGTTGCGTTCTGGGACAGACTCTCGCTATGCGTCAAAGTCGAGTCCGCATCCAAAAAGCACGGCGTGGGCATGAATTCCGAACCATCGAACATCGAATATAAACTTGACGGTTCAATCGCAACGGTGCGGCTGAATCGACCCGAGAAGCTCAACGCTTTCACCTTCGCGATGATCGATCAGATTCGCGATGCGGTGGAGCGCGCCGCCGCTGACGAAGGCGTGGTCGCAATCATTATTACGGGAACCGGTCGCGCCTTTTCGGCAGGGCTCGATGCAGGAGATCTGGCGCGGTCGACTCAGAGCGGGGTGCCGCCGAGCGCTCGCGACACTGCCCCGGATGAACTGCCCGCGCTGTTCAGCTATTTGCTGCGCGTGCCGAAGCCGGTGATTGCGGCAGTCAACGGCGTCACTGCAGGAGGCGGCTTCGTGCTCGCTATGATGCGCGATCTGCGGTTCGCGGCGTCCGACGCGAGCTTCACGACCGTATTCTCGAAGCGCGGGTTGATAGCCGAGCACGGCACGGCGTGGCTGCTGCCGCGGCTTGTGGGCACGAGTCACGCACTCGATCTGCTGTGGAGCTCGCGGCGCTTCGATGCCGCCGAGGGGTATCGAATTGGGTTTGTCGATCGCCTCGTGCCGCATGAAAGCCTGCTCGACGAGACCAAAGCTTATCTGCGCGAACTCGCCTCGAACGTCTCGCCGAACTCGCTCGCCGTGATCAAATCCGAGGTGTATCGCCATTGGTCGCTCGCAATGGAAAGTGCGTTTCGCGACGCCGATAGCCTTATGAAAGTCGCGCTCCAGCATCCCGACGCTGCGGAAGGCGTCAAGTCGTTCGTCGAACGCCGCGCGCCACGATTCAAGCGAGTTAAAGGAGAAAAACCGTGAGCAGTACTAGCCGCGAAACGATCATCTATGAGAAGTCGGGTCCGGTCGCGCGGCTCACGATGAATCGACCTGACCGGCTCAACGGAATGACCAATCGGATGTTGGTCGAGACGCGCGATGCGCTCGCGGCAGCGGCCGAGGATCGCGAGCTCAGGGTGCTGGTCCTGACCGGGGCGGGCAAGGGCTTCTGCCCCGGCGCCGACATCAGCCAGGTTGCGTCGTCGGCCCCGGACGATCCTCTCACGGCGGACGATTTTCGCGTACCGATTCTGCTGCACAACATGCCGGCCGTAACGATCGCCGCGGTCAACGGTGCTTGCGCGGGGGCGGGTCTCGGATGGGCGCTTGCGTGCGACTTCAGATTTGCTGCGGAGTCGGCGCGCTTCAATGTCGCGTTTCTGGATGTTGGCGTTGCGGGAGATATGGGCGGACCATGGAGCCTCTCGCGAATAGTCGGGTCAGCGCGTGCCCGCGAACTCTATTTCCTGCAGGGCAAGTTCGACGCCGCGGAAGCTCTTAGGATTGGACTGGTCACGCGTGTTTTCCCCGATGTTCGATTTCGCGATGAGGTCGATGCGATCGTGAGGCGGCTCACAGATTGTGCGCCGATCGCACTGCGCACGCTGAAGGCGAACTTCGTCGACTCGGAACGGATGGACTTTCCGGGGTACGTTGCGCTCGAAACCGAACGGCACTTCAGAATGTTCGAAACCGAAGACACTCGCGAAGCATTTGCGGCAAAAGCCCAAAAGCGCAAGCCCCAATTCAAGGGCCGCTAACAGGAGAGTTCGGCGTAGGCATGCCGGCAATATTGGATCGGCGAATCCGGAGACTCCAGACTTTTCGAAGCATTGGAACCTTTAGCAACCACCAAGGAAGAGGCGCCCGCCGGACTGAGCGCGGTGATCGCCTGGCTCTGGCTCACCGTCGCATGGAGCGCTGCTTACTGGATCCTCTTCTTCACAACCGGGGTCGTGCAGACGAGCGGCGACACCGCCTACCTGGATTTTGAGCGCGCATTCCCGGCAGCCGATGCATGGCTCGCGTTCGCATCGGCCTGTTGTGCGATCAATTGTGTGCGCCGCCGACCGCAGGCCGTCTTGTGGGCGTTAGTTGCGAGCGGCGCCTCGGTCTACCTTGGTTGCATGGACACGCTCTACAATCTGGAACATGGCAAGTACGCCTCACTCGACGCCGGTATGATTTTGGAGATGATTATCAACCTGAGCTCGTTTGCTTCGCCGGCGATTCTGATTCCCTACTTCTGGCGGAATCGTCGTTGGTTTGAAACTTGGGTTTCTGGATGATGTTCCCATTGAAGACCTGATTGTTAGAAACACCCAAGTCTCTTCACTAGACCACGGAGTGCAAGATGCCGTTGCGGCAGCTCTAGACGCGTTCGATCAGGGTACCCGTGCCCAGACCGCCGCCGCAGCACATCGTAATGATCGCGCGCTTGCCGGCGCTGCGCTCCAGCTCGTTTAGTGCCTTGGTCACAAGACCGCATCCGGTCGCGCCCAGCGGATGCCCGAGTGCGATCGCGCCGCCGTTCGGATTTACTCGCTTCATGTCGGGTTCCAGCGTTTTCGCCCAGCTCAGCACGACCGACGCGAACGCCTCGTTGATCTCGAACACGTCGATATCGGCGATCTTGAGACCTGCTCTCTTAAGCAGCTTGCGCGTGGCCGGAATCGGCCCTTCGAGCATCAGCACCGGATCGCATCCCACCAGGCACGTTTCGACCACTCGCGCGCGCGGGCGGCAGCCCAAGCTCACGCGCCTTCTCCGCCGTCATCAGCAACACAGCAGCGGCGCCATCCGCCACCTGCGAGGACGAACCTGCGGTGTGGATTCCGTCAGGACGGGCAACTGGCTTAAGTGCGGCGAGCGCCTCGAGGCTGGTCTGCCGCGGAACCTCGTCGCGCGTCACGACTCGCGTCTCGCTGGTGCGCTCTCCGCCTTCCTGGATGACCGGAACTTCGACTGGCACGAGCTGAGCGTCGAATCGCCCCTCGGAAATCGCGCGCGCCGCACGAAGCTGTGATTCGAGGCCGAAGCGGTCGGTGTCATCGCGCGTGATCCCGTACTTGGTGGCGATGCGCTCGGCGCCTTCAAACTGGCTGGTGAACTCGAAGTGCTCGCGATACTTGCGCGTGATCGGCTTGCCCATGCCCGCCTGCGCCCCCGCGATCGCGTCCGAGCCGATCGGTAACAGGCTCATGTTCTCGACGCCGCACGCCAGCACGATATCCTCCGCGCCCGACGAGATCATGTTCGCCGCGAGGTTTACGGCAAACTGGCTGGAGCCGCACTGCGAATCGACCGTCGAGCATGCGACGTCGGGTGAGAGGCCGGCGGTGAGCCACGCGGTCCGGGTCACGTTGAACGCCTGCGCGCCGACCTTGTTGATGCATCCGCCGATCACCTGGCCAACCGCAGCGGACGGGACCTTCGCGCGCTTCAGGACCTCGACCATCACCTGGGCGAGCATTTCGGTGGGATGCGCACTCGACAGCGCGCCTTTCTTTTTGCCAATCGGCGACCGGCCCGCTTCGACAATCACGACTTCTCGCATGACTTTCCTCCGTTACACCGAGCCGAGGCCCGGTCTTGACTCTTCAGTATCGGTCAACTCCCCAGACTAGCGCAGATATAACAGGCGTGCGAAATAGCGCCCAACTGAGCCTCGAGATGGATCGCTGGCCAACAGCAATGAAAGGCCGGACTGGTATCGCGACGACGAATTCCGCCCGATTCGCGACAAATCGATGACCGCGAACTGAGACAGCGGCGGCGCTGACCGGCCTTTCCGGTCGAATAACTCGCCACACCAAATTCGCAGACCGGCGCGTTAGTCGCCCGCCAAGCGGTAAAGCATTAAACTCTACTTTTTGTCGGCAAGCCTGCAACAGATTGGCCGTTGCGCTACATTATCTGTAAGTGGCAGGCGAGCTTCCGAATTCTGCGCCGATCACACGCCGACTGCGACAGCGATGCGGCTGCTTTCCGTGGCCCATCTATGAGGCTTATAGCGAATTATAGTGCCATAGAAATCAAGAAACGGGGTTATAAAATTACAGAATGTCATAGTAGTCCTACAAATTGTTCATATGGCACGCTGGGTGCTGGTAGAGTATCGGCACTCACCGGAAGTCAGACTATGATTTGGATCGTTCTCATCACCAGCGGCGGGCTTTGTTTACTATTCGTGCGGTTCCGTCCGGGGTCCAGGAAGGCTGTCACGTGGGCCCAAGTGATCGACGGAGGCACGCTGGACGAGATCCCGAACACGAATGAATTGCTAAATTCGTTTTTCCTTCCGGACTCGATCAATCCGGCGGACTTTCTGGCAAACTATGTCGAAGTCCGTGGAACGCCATCCGCGACACTGCCTGTGGGAGCCGGCAAGCCAACGGCCTCGGCTGCAGCATTCGACCAGGGCGTCAACGCTCCTCCTGGCTACCCGAGATGGTTCCTCGCGACCTATCCGGATGTCGTACTGTGGCTATCATCGCAAGACGAAATGACCATGCTGCGGATATCTGCAGAGGCGCTGTACGGAGCCGAGGGCGCCAAGGAACTGATCCGCATTCACGGTGTGCAACGGATCGGAGAATTGATGGATGAAAAATTCGAGGAGTTTGATCTCTCGCAGCTCCGGCGCCTGGTGACGACCTTCGGCAGAGATACTCGGCAACGACTCGAATGCGCTCTAGCCATTAAAGAAAAGCGTCCACGGCGGCGGTGGTTCGAATTGAATCCCGAACGACTGCCGACTACCGACCTGACTGGACAGCGGATCGTCAGCGATTTCAATTTTTAACAAAATTCCGGTTTCCGATCCCGTGATGATCCGTGCTCGTCGTCGTTTCCGTTTTCAGATTGAACTAAATCGTTGGTTAACGTCCTCTAGTTGAACTACGCGTCGGAGGTTGGGCGGGTGATGGTGGGCGTGAGCCGGATTGCGTAGGCGGCTTGCTCGGGCAGGATCGAGGGCAGGCGAACTTCCAGGTTTTCACCGTTCTGCGACCACTCGAGATTCCCGTCGACACCCAGAAGGTGCACGGGACTGCCTGGCACAGCCGTGACGTTGCGGATGCGGACCTCTGGAACCTTCGGGCGGTCAAGCAGGATCGCGTAGAGCGTGTCGCGCTTCTGCGTGAAGCGCACAGCGATCCCGTCGGCGGTCGTGGTCGCCGCGCGGACCCATGGGCGCGTTCCACGAATCGCTTCGCTGTTGATTTCGAGCCAGGCGCCGAGACCCAAAAGGCAGTCCTGCTGGAGCTTGTGGATGCTGCCGTCGGCGCGCGGGCCGACGTTCAGCAACAGGTTGCCGTTCTTGCTGACGATATCGACAAAGATGCGGATGACGGCGGCCGCGGACATGTAGCTCGTTTCATCATCGTCGCGGTTGTAGCCGAAGGAGGCGCCGATACCGCGACAGGTCTCCCACTTTTCCTGCTGGATGTCATCGAACGACGAGTACTCCGGCGTGAGAAAATCGTAGTGGATTCCCGGCGGGTTCATGCCGGGACGAAGCGGGACGCTGAACTCTGTCCCGAAGCGGTCGTTGATCGCGCCGTCAGGCACGCTGTTGTAGTAGTAGGCGAACAGCTCCGGAATGTTCGCGGCCGCCGGGTACATGATGTCGCCCCACATCACCGACGGATGGTAGCGATCGATCAATTCGCGCCAGTGCGCGTTGGCATAAGCGACGTGCTCCGGCGCCTGCACGATGGTGGAATAGATCTTGTGAAAGGCGTCGATTCGCTCGGGGTTCAACGACCAGTCCATTCCGCCGCTGTAGTAGATTCCCATTCGAATGTTTTGCGTCCGCACGGCCGCGGCGAACTCTCCGACCAGATCCCGCTTCGAGAAATATCCGGGCCGCTTGAGGTTACCGACTCTGCTTGGCCAGAGCAGGTAGCCATCGGCATGCTTGGCGGTGAGCACTACGTAGCCGGCCCCGGCTTTGCGGAAGAGATCGCTCCACTCGGCGGGGTTCCACTTGCGGCTCTCGGCTTCGAAGACAGGTTGGAATTCTTCGTAGGCGAAGCCCGCGCCAAAAGTCCGGTCGTGGTACGCACGCGTTGGCCCGTCCTCGAACTTCAGAGTGTTGAGATACCACTCTGCGTACGGGTTCTCGCGGAAATAACCATCGAAGCCGCGCTCGAGAACCAACCGCTGTGGTTCCTCGCGACTCGCGGCCCATCCCGGCACTGAAAACAGTCCCCAGTGGATGAAGATGCCGAGCTTGCAGTCGTGATACCAATTCGGCGCTCGATGCTGCCGGATCGACTCCAGAGTGGCGGTGTATTTCATATTCGCGTGCGCCGCAGAGTAACAGGTTGGAGTGGTCCTGGCGATCAGTCCCGAAGCGGCGGGTCGCGTGCGACGTTGGCAGAAGCTGCGAAGCCGTCCTAGAGTGACCGGAGTTGGATTGACGTGGAGGGACTGATGTCCGGAACACATACCGTTATCGCAGGAGTGGCGCAATTCAATCCGCGAGCTGCCGGCATGGCCGAGACGCCAGAGCCGCTCGCGATGATGGAACGAGTGGTGCGGGCCGCGGCTGAAGATTCAGGCGCGCCGGAGGTACTGAAGTCGATCGATGCGGTTGCTGTGGTCAGTGCCCTGTCCGCGCGCTATCAAAACGCACCCGACGCGCTCGCATCGCGGCTGGGTATCAATGCGCGGCGGCAGATCACGACGACCTTTGGTGGCAACACGCCGCAGTATCTCGTGAATTATTTCTCGCGCGAGATCGCCGCTGGACGAATTCGGGGTGCAATCGTCGCCGGTGCGGAGGCGATTTACACGGCGCGTCATGCGATGAAGTCCGGCGGGGTCAAGTGGAATTTGGCGCAAGGCGCCGGCGAGCCCGAGGTGTTAGGCGATCCGCGGATGGGCACCAACGCTTATGAAGAACGCCACGGCGCCCGGATGCCTATTCACATTTACCCGATGTTCGAAAACGCATACCGGGCGCGCCACGGATGGTCCCTGGAGGAGCATCGGGAACGCATGGGAAAGTTGTGTGTGGCGATGACGCGGGTCGCAGCCTCCAATCCCTATGCCTGGTTCCGACAGGAGAGGTCCGCGGCCGCGATTACCACTGCGACCGCTGACAATCGCATGATCTGCTTTCCATACACCAAGCTGATGAATGCAATAATGGAGGTCGATCTGGCGGCAGCGATTATTTTAACCAGCGAAGATGAGGCGCGGCGCGCTGGAGTCCCGGAAGGCAAGCTCGTCTATGTTCACGGCGCGGCGGACGCCACCGATCGATGGTGGATCAGCGAGCGCGAGAGCCTCGCGAGATCGCCCGCGCTGCACAACTGTGTGAATGCGGCATTGAGCGGCGCTCAAATCGGCGGAGAGCAGGTTTCGCATTTCGATTTCTACAGCTGCTTTCCGATTGCGGTCGAGCTTGCGATGGATGCGGTCGGGATGAAGCTCGGCGATCCGCGCGGCGTTACAATTACCGGCGGCCTACCCAATGCAGGCGGTCCAGCCAACAACTACGTCACGCATTCGATTGCTGCGATGACCGAGAGACTTCGGAATCATCCGGCCCAGTTTGGAATGACCACCGGCCTAGGTTGGTACTTCACCAAGCACGCAGCCGCGATCTACAGCACGCGCCGCCCACAAAGCCAATTTGCACACCGGAGTTTCACCGAGCCGGAGACACCCGCGGTCACGGCAGTCGAGAACCCGCAGGGGAGGGCAACCATCGAGACGTACACCGTCGTACACGATCGTGTGGGAGAGCCAGCCGAAGGAATCGTCGCGGGACGGCTCACGACCGGCGAGCGATTCTTCGCGCGCGCACCTCGAGAAATCCTGGGCGCGATGGAACGCGAGGAGTTCGTCGGCAAAGGCGGAGCGGTGAGAAATATCGACGGAGTGAACGTCTTCGACCCGCGATAACGAATGTCTCCGCTTGAGGCTCGAGAGCCGCCATAGTCCACAAATCGCGGGGTTTGCCGATTCTGTCGGGAGGGCCAAATATGGTTGGGCGGGCCGGCGGAATAGCAACGGTTCGCGAGATATCGGTCAAGAGAAGAGAATGGACTGTATCGTCGTCTCAGTTAGCTGCAGCGCAGCACACTCAGTCTCAAAGGTCGTGCGGCCTGCGATCCAGCTCCTCA
Organism: uncultured delta proteobacterium; assembly: GCA_963721485.1. Taxonomy (GTDB): domain Bacteria; phylum Desulfobacterota; class Binatia; order Binatales; family Binataceae; genus Binatus. The sequence continues at coordinate 160,430 of CAVRJV010000002.1, forward strand.
CCGGCCTGGGCGTTGAAGGCGACGCACACCTTGTAGTGACCGTTCAACACCGCTCGCGAGCAGCGCGCGACCCTGGCGAGCCCAATCTCCGCCAGGTGCACCTGATTCATATCGAACTCTACGATGAGCTCTCGGCGGCTGGTTTCACCCTGTCGCCTGGCGTCATGGGCGAAAATATCACCACTCGTGGGGTTGACCTGCTCGCACTTCCAACAGGCGCCCGTCTAGAGATTGGCCCGAGCGCCATCGTCGAAGTGACGGGACTTCGCAACCCATGCAGTCAACTTGACGGCATCCAGGCCGGCCTTATGAGCGCGACGCTCGCTCGTGATGCCGAAGGCAATCTCATACGCAAGGCAGGCATCATGGCCATCGTGCTGGCCGACGGTTTGGTTCAGCCTGGGGATCCAATCAAGATCGTTCTGCCTCCGCCACCGCGTAGCCCACTCGAGCCCGTCTGACCCGCGCGAACCAACCGCGTAACCTGTGCGTGGCGAATTGCTGATTTCGGGGAAATCACTAATTCGCCACATACAGGCTCATCGCCAGTACGCGTCAATCACCGCATGTCACCCGAATGTTGCGAGCAGTCAGCACGCTTACGCTTGCGCCATCGGGCCGCGCAGTAACTTGCCGGGCAGCGCGCCGGTATGCTCGTTGTTCCGCAGGAGCACTTCGCCGTTGACGACGGTCGCTAGCAGTGCCGGCCGACTTCTGCTTCAGCCGCCGCGCGCCCGCCGGCAGATCATAGGTCAGCTCCGGCAGTTGCGGATTGATCCGCGTCCGGATCGAAAACGATAACGTCGGCGAAGTTGCCTTCGCGCAGCAGTCCGCGTCCCTTGAGACCCCAGTGATAGGCCGGGACGAAGCTCAGCATCCGGATTGCCTGCTCGAGCGTGAGCGCTTGCTTTTCGCGCACCCAGTGACTCAGCACGTGGGTCTGCAGCGAGGAGTCCATGATCTGCGAAACGTGCGCGCCCGAATCCGAGAAGGTCACCACGGAGCGCGGATGCTTCATCATCTCGAGCACGTGATCCTGATTCTCGTTGACCAGGGTCTGCATGAAGAATTGCTTCAGATTTTTCTCGAGCGCGAGATCGATCATGACATCGACCGGGTCTTTGCCTTGCCGGCCGCCGCGATTTCGGCAATCGAGCGATACGGCGGCGTCGGCCGGTCGAGCGGGAAGATCAGTTGTAGTTCGCGCCGCGCGCTTCCGCGCCGACTGCGCGCTGCTCGCGCGCGTCGATCCTCGCTGCGCGGCTTGCACCAGCTTGCGACGGATCTCGGGATTGCGCAGCGCCGCTTCCTGTTCGGCCAGCGGCAGTTTGCGAATCTCGCGCCACACCGGCATCTCGATCGAACGGCATGTTGGTTTCGAACGACAGCAGCACGTTGAGCGAGCGGCTGTGGACCTGGACGAACATGCGTCCGCCGGCGGCAGCGGTTTCATCGGCGAGTTTCGAAATATCGGCGCCAGTAGATCGGGCGCCCGGCGCGAGCTGAACATCCCGAATGTCACCGGCACGCCGGTCTCGACCGCGAGCGCCTTCAGACGGCCGAGGTAATCGTCGAGACGCGCGACCCTCGAAGCCGGTATCTTCACCGGCGATCTCGAAAACGCCCGGCGCCCAACTCGCCCATCACGCCGACCAGTTGCCGCACTTCGTCCCAGTTGGCGAGTCGGCTCGCGACCGGCTGGCCGTCGGGCGTCTGATGATTGCGTCGTGCGCGAGGTGGTGAAGCCGATCGCGCCCGCGCGAATGCCGTCGCGCAGCTCGTCGCTTCATGAGCTGAAGGTCTTCGGTCGTCGCTTCGCTCGTCGAAGGCGCGCTCGCCCATCACGTAGGTGCGCAGCGCCGAGTGCCCCATGTACGCGGCGTAGTTGATCCCCTTGGGCAGGCGATCAACCGCGTCGAGGTACTGCGCGAAGGTGTTCCAGGACCATTTGATTCCGGCCTCCATCGCTTCGGGCGAGATGTCTTCGGCGCGCTCCAGATTGCGCATCACGAGCAGCTTGTCTTTCTCGCCGCACGGCGCGAGCGAGAATCCGCAGTTGCCCATCACCACCGAGGTGACGCCGTGCCAGCACGAGCAGGTCCCGATCGCGATCCCAGAAAACCTGGGCGTCCATGTGCGTGTGCGCATCGATGAGGCCGGGCGACACGATGTGCCCGTCGGCGTCGATCGTTTCGCGCGCGCTCTCGCGGATTTTGCCGATCGCCGCGATCTTGCCGCCTTCGATCCCGACGTCGGCTCTGTATCGCGGCATCCCACTTCCATCGACGATCGTGCCGTTGCGGATTATCAGGTCGTACATGGTTCGCTCCTTTTCGGGCTCCTTAGAGCTGAAGACTTGGCCTCAACACGTCGGGCGTCGGGATAATTTATAGCGGCCTCGCTAGCGGGGTCACCGGCGATACGGCTGTGCCACATCACTCGAGGCTCGTCATGTCCCACGGCGTGGCCTGATGCAGCAGGCATCGATTGTCCCACACGACCGCATCCCCCGGCGTCCAGTTATGATGATAGATGCGCGGCGGGCGGCATGCGAAATCCACCAACTCCTGCAGGAACCGCTCGGACTCGGCCGCGTCCATGTCCGGAATATTGTGCGCGTGGCGGCCGATCACCAGCGACTTTCTGCCAGTCTCCGGATGAATCTTCACCAACGGGCGCAATGGGCACGGGGCCGTCGTGGAAGCCGTAGCCGCTGTACGCGCTGCCGGCTTTCGGCTGATGCCCGAGCTTCGACTGGCTGTAGTAGAGCGAGTGGTGCGCGGCGAGGCTCTCGACCTTCGCGCGCAGATCGTCGTCGAGAGCGTCGTACGCGGCCCGCATGTCGGCCCAGCCGGTCGCGCCGCCGGAGTTCGGCACAATCTCGGCGGTGAACACCGCGCCCTTGGCCTGCACCGGCATGTAGGTGCTGTCGCAGTGCCAGCCCATGTTGCCCTTGAGCACTTTGATGATGTCGTTGTCCGGGTCGACGATGAGCGTGCCGTCGGCCTTCACGTTGCTGAGCGCGGCGAGCTTGAACTCGAGCGGTCCAAATCGCCGTGGCGAAGGCGACCTGCTCATCGCGACTGAGGTGCTGACCGGGGAAAATGAGCAGCGCGTACTCCAGCCACGCGGCGTAGAGGTCGCGCCACGTCGCGTCGTCGAGCGCGGCGAGCTTGATGCCCGTCACTACCGCGCCGAATGTCGCGTCGAGAGGTTTGATGTCGAATGCGCGTGTCACGCGGGCCTCCGATCGATCTCAAAATCGCTCAAGCGCCCGCATCGAGGCTATCGAACACTTCGCCGACTCGTCAAACCAATCGCTGCAGTCCTTTCAATGAAGGACATTTCATTCGGAACTGGCGTGGCCTTGAACGATCGGTATGCGGAGGGATCGTATGGAAAACAACAAACCTTTTGACGCCGGCGCGGCGGGCGTGGGATTCTCAGCCAGAGGTACGGATCTCTCTTAGCCATCGAGGAGCGACGAGGATATGTATACCGAGTTGAGCTACGACGTTGAAGGACATGTTGGCGTGATCACTCTGCGCCGCCCCGAGGCGCGTAATGCGCTGACTTTCACGACTTATCGCGAACTCGAAGATGCGGTGCGCAACGCCACCGTGCGATGCCTCATCATCACCGGCGCCGACCCGGCGTTCTGTTCGGGTGACGACGTGAAGCAGATCATGGCCGGCGGCGAGGGTGCGCGTCCCGCCGTCACCAATCTCGCACCACGGTTGACGCCAGCAGCCGACGCGATCCTGCATACCGACATTCCCATCATTGCGGCAGTGAATGGCGCCGCCATCGGATGGGGAATGGAACTGTCGTTGATGGCAGACATACGAGTGGCGTCGGAGAAGGCGCGATTTGGTGAACTCTTCATCAAGCGCGGACTATGCTGCGACGTACCGGGAATCGGACGCCTCGCACAGCTCGTGGGTCGCGAGACTGCGGCAGAGCTGCTGTTCACCGGCGATATCATTGATGCCGTTCGAGCGCTGCAAATTCGGCTCGTGTCGCGCGTGGTGCCGCATGAACAGTTGATGCCGGCCGCGACCGAGCTCGCGCGCAAGATCGCATCGAATCCCCCGCTTGCGATCAGAAAATTGAAGAATGGACTCCGCCGCGCGCTCGATCCGGACTGGAAGGAACTTGGGGCGTGGGTCAGCACCAGCCTGGCCGAACTGTTCAAGACGGAGGACCATCGCGAAGGAGTTCGATCGTTCCTGGAGAAGCGCGAGCCGCACTTCGCGGGCAAGTGAACGCACGACCAGTTTTCTCTATCGGAAGACGAAACCTTCGTAGCCCTTCGCTGCTACCTCCGCGCACTTGGCCCGATAGGCGGGAGCAGGGTTCGCATAAAGTAGAAACGCGCGCGGCTTGCCTTCAATATTACCGCCAACGAACCATCCGTTGGCACTGCTGAGCAGCGTGCGACTGCCGACCTCGTTGCTGTGCGCCATCCACGCATCTTCCGCTTGAGGCGTAGCTGCGATGCTTGAATAGCCGTTTTCGCGAACATAGCGAATGCAGTCTGTGATCCACTCGACGATCGTCTCGGCGCAGACGGTGTAGTTGCAGAACGCGGTATTTGTGGCGATAAACAGATTCGGGAATCCGGCCGTCACAAGCTGCAGATACGTGCGCATCCCATTGGCCCACTTGTCCTTGAGACTCTGACCGCCGTCGCCGCGAAAATCGATCCGAGTCATCGAGCCGGTTATCGCGTCGAAGCCGGTGGCATAGATGATGACGTCAAACTCGTATTCCCGGTCGAGGGTCTTGATGCCTCTGGGCGTGATGCGTTCGATAGGCGTCTCTTTGAGATCGACCAACAGAACATTGTCGCGATTGTAAGCCTCGTAATATTCCGTTTCCAAAGGGACGCGCTTCGATCCGAACGGATGATCCTTGGGCACCAACTTCTCCGCTACCGCCGGATCCTTCACGCGCGCACGAATCTTCTCGCGCACGAACTCAGCGAAGTCCTCATTAGCAACGCGGTCGCTCATGATGTCCCTGAAGTTGCCGAGCCATTTGCTGAACCCTGGCTGCGCCCACAATTGCTCGTACACTGCGCGCCGTTCCTCGCGCGGGAGATCCAGGGCCGCGCGACGGTCGAAGTCATGCAGGAATCCGCCGGTAGTTTCTTTGCACCTTTTGTGAATCTCCGGGTAGGTGGCCTTGAACCGTCGTTGCGTCTCCTCGCTCACCAACGAGTTTCTGAGCGGTGCGCAGTAATTTGCAGTACGTTGGAAGACGGTGAGATGGCCGACTTCTTTCGCGATAATTGGGATCATTTGGACGGCAGTGGCGCCGGTGCCGATGACGGCGACACGCTTGCCGGTGAAATCGACCTTCTCTTTGGGCCATCTGGATGTGTGGAATGACTCACCCATGAAGCTGTCGACGCCCTCGAACGGCGGAATGTTGCGCGCAGATAAAATTCCGACTGCGGCTACGACAAACTGCGCGCGCATCCGTTGTCCGCACTCTAATTGGACTTCCCATCGCTTTGCGCGCTCGTCATATACCGCTGAAATCACCCGCGAATTGAATTGGATGTCGCGGCGCAGATCAAACTTGTCGGCTACATAGTTCAAATAACGCTCGTTCTCCGGCTGGCCGGAATAATGTTCCTCCCAGTCCCACTCCTGAAGGAGCTCTTTCGAGAACGAATAGCCGTAGCTTTCACTCTCCGAATCGAAGCGGCATCCGGGGTAGCGGTTCCAGTACCAAGTGCCGCCAACGCCGCCGCCGTCCTCCACGCATCGCACCGACAGCCCGAGCTCGCGCAAGCGATAAAGTTGATAGAGCCCCGACACTCCGGCGCCGATCACAATCGCGTCGAAGTTTTCAACGCGCTGCGATTGAGCATCCGGTGCCTTCTGAATTGAATCCGTCATATGGCTCTTCCCGCAACGGCGCCGAACGAATGAGGTCTAGTTCGGCACCCAGGTGACGGCGCGAATCTCGCCGAACTCGCGGCGCAGTTTTGCCCACGACTCGCCCGAATCAGTGCTCAAATAGAGGTAGCCGTGCAGGCTGTTGGCGACGACGACATCGGGGTTCGCTTGATTTGTGCCGAACCAGTAAATCGTTGAATTTGGCTCGACCGGCAGCTTGCATGGTTCCCAACTGGCGCCGCCGTCGCGCGACCTTTGGATTGCACCGCGCTTGCCCGGGATGAAGTCGCCGTTGCCCACGAAGATCGTGTCGGGATCTCCGGGCTTGAGCGCGACGCCGCGGCAATACGAGATCGCGTCCCGTTCTGCGAACTTGGGGAATCCGTGCAGCGACCATGACTCGCCCTCGTCAAGGCTGCTCCAGATTCCGTCCGGCGTCGTGACCAACAATTTAGTCTTCGGTCCGGTCGCGAGCGCAACACCGTGAACGTCGTGGTTGAGTTCCTTGTCGCCGATTTTCGTATGCTTCCACGTCTGACCGTCATCGCGACTGCAATAGACGCCGTCGATTTCGACACCCACCCATATCGTGCGCTTGTCCCTCGGATCGATCAGGATATTGGTAACCTTTGGCGCGCCGGCAAGGCATCGCTCGGCCATCGGCACCGCCAATCGATGCCAGCTCTGACCGCGATTGGTCGTCCGGTAAACCCCGGGCTCCTTGGTGCCCGCGAGCATCGTGTCAGGATCGGCGGGATGGAAGGTCGCCGACCAGATCTGTTTGCCTTCCATCGGCGAGTCGATCCAGTCCCAGGTCGCGCCGTTGTCTTCGCTTCGATAAAGCCCCGCTTCGGAACCGGCGAGAAGGTGATGAGGATTGTGGGGTGAAACGGCGAGCGTGCGTACTTGTATTTCGCCGGGCTCGGCATAGAACGGCAGCTTCATCTTGCTGCGCCGCCAATGCTCGCCACTGTCAGGACTGAACCATACTCCCGCGCCTACGGTTCCAACGCAGATTGTAAAGTCGTTCGCCATTGGCCAGGACCTCATGCGCTGAGCGAAGTTCGACAGATCGATTTAATCCCGACGCTAGCGACCGCATCGGCGAAAAGTCAAATCTCAACCATAAGCGCGATCTTGAGCAGATGGTGCCGGCGAAGATTCAAACTTACCTGGATAAGAGGCGAGCCGTTTGATCGCGCGCTGCCAGGTATTCCGCGAGGGTTCGGTCTACAAGTTCTGCCGCACCTTGGATCCTGTCCACACCCGAGATCGAATGGCCGGCGCTCCAGATGTCTTTGTAGCGGCGCGGACCTTCAACGACGGCCATACTGCTGAACTTCTTCGCGGCCTCTTCGTTCGACACGCGCGGCGGCAGGCTTGACGGGTCGAGTCCCGCCGCAATCATCGAGGGCCGCAGCATGTTGGTGTCGAGCCCGGTGAACGCTTGCGTGAGCATCACGTCGTCCATACTGGACTCGACCAGCATCGTTTTGTATGCGGGCGGCGCCATGCTCTCGTGCGTCGCGATGAACTTGGTTCCCATATAGGCGAGATCGCAGCCGAGCACCTCGGCCGTCCACAGCGCGTGTCCGTCCGAGATTCCACCGGCCAGCACGATCGGCCCGTCGAACATCGCGCGCACAGAGCGGACGAAGGCAATCGGATTCAGCCATCCGGTCTGTCCGCCCGCGCCTGCGGTCAGCAGGATGAGTCCATCAATGCCCGCGGCAATCGCCCTCTCTGCATGATGAAGCGACGCGACGTCAGCGAACACGATGCATCCGACGTCGTGCAGAGGTTTGATCGCATCGGCAGGCGAGCCGACGCTGGTGATGACCATCTCGACTCGATGCTTCACCAGCGCCTGCAGTTCGTCGCGCATCTGTGCGCGTTTGATGATCAGGTTGGGGCAGAATGGTGCTGGAGTCCGGTCCGGGTTTTCGTCTGCGGCGCGGGCGAGATCGCTCTTAATTTGCGTGAGCCATGCCTCGACTCCTTCGACAGTTCGAGCATTCGCGAGCGGAAACGATCCGATCACGCCAGCCTTGCACGCAGCGATCGCGAGGTCAGGCCCCGACACCGACAGCATCGGAGCCGCGATCATGGGAGCCGCAGCCGCCTCGCAATTTTCTCCGGCAGACGATTCGATCGCATCGCTCACGCGCCCTTCTGCAGAATATGAACGAAGCAAACTGCACCGACGCCCACCATGTGCGCAAGTCCGGTCTTCGCATTCGGCTGTTGGCGCACTCCCGCTTCGCCGCGCAACTGGCGCGTGATCTCTACGATTTGTCCGGCGCCGGTCGGACCGATCGGATGGCCCATCGCGAGCAAACCGCCTGACGCGCTTACCGCGCAGCGGCCACCGATATCGAAGTCGCCCGCGGCGATTGCGCCCGCGGACCGGCCCGGCGCGCACAGCCCCATCGCCTCAACGTACAACAGCTCCTCGATCGTGAACGCGTCGTGGAGTTCCATCAGATCGAGATCGCCTGGTGCAATGCCGGCATCGCGGTAAGCCTGCTCGACCGTCTCGCGGGTAAGCTCGGCGTCGAAATTTTTCGCATCGCGATACACTCGTTCAGTCTTTGCGACGGACGCGATGACTTTGACCGCGCGCTTGCGATCGATCCCAAGCTCCGCGATCGCGTCGTCGGAGGCGACGATCACCGCGGCTGCACCTTCGCCGACGGGACAACACTGCAGGCGTGTCAGCGATCCTGAAATCGCGGGCCCGGCCATAACCTCGTCGAGCGTCACCGCCTTTTGGCGCTGCGCATAAGGATTGTTCGCGCCGTTGCGATTATTTTTGACGGCGACCTGCGCAATTTGTTCCGCGCTCACGCCGTAGCGCGTCATGTACTCTTGGGTGAGCAGCGCGAAATGCGTGAACGGCACCACGCGAGGGCCGACCAGGTCGCGCATCCGCGTCTTGCCCGGCGCCATCGCGACGGGTCCCGGTTTGTCGACGCCAACTGCAAGTGAGACATCGGTCAAGCCGCCGGCGACGTCGATGCAGGCCTGGCGAAATGCAGTCGAGCCCGACGCCGACGCGTTCTCAACCTGCGCCATCGGAATTCCAGTCGCGCCGAGATGACGCAGCATCGGCCGCGACGCCGCCATCCCGATTAGCGCGGTGCCGGTGTATGCCGACTCGACCGAGCGCCATTCAAGCGCCGCATCCGCGAGAGCCTCGCGAACCGCGGTGAGGCCGAGCGTCACGTAGGGAGTCTCGCTGAGACGCTGATAACGATGGAGGCCGATGCCGACGACGTAGACCGGACGCAGGTCGCGAAAATTCTTTTTCACTTGCGCACCTCCGTCCTGGCGAAGCGCATCTCGACCATCTCGTTCTTGTCCTGATCAACACCCGCCGCGACCAACACGCTGTTCATGCGGTCGCCGACGTTAAGTCCTTCGTCAGTGCGGTTGGTGATTAGCGATCGAATTGCAGGGCCGTCATCGAGCACGATCAAGCCGACAGTGAACGGAGTTTCGATGTCTTTGCCCTGATGCAGGTGAACGGTCGCATACGAATGAAGCCGGCCGCATCCGCGGAGTTCTACGGCCTCGAGCTGTTCGGGCGGCGCGCCGCACGACTCGCACCCGTAACGCTGCGGGGGGAAGAAGACGTATCCGCACGCGCGACACTTGCCGCCGTTCAGTGCGGGATTGTCGGCGGCGTCGGGCGAGTAGAGTTCGGCATGTACGGCTTTTCGCTTGGGCATGGGTTTTCTCTGGCGCAAATGATACAACGAATTTTTTTCTCGCGCCGCATGCTCGGCCCTGTTTGTCGGGATGTTGCGAGGATTGGTGGTGCAGCATCTGATGAAGCCGCGAGCCTTCGACATAGATCGAGTCCGTCGCGAGCTGATTCTCAGCATCGAGCGAAGCTTGAGGCCGGCAGATGCTCGATGACGTTCGCGTGCTGGAAGTCTCCGCGCCCGAGACGATGCTCGCAGGGCGGATTCTCGCCGACCTCGGTGCGGACGTTGTCGTGGTTGAGCCGCCTGCCGGATCTGCGGGTCGTCGGCTCGCGCCGTTTCTTGACGACAGACCAGGAATCGAGCGGAGCCTCACATGGCACGCGCTGAACTACAACAAGCGCGGGGTCACGCTTGATCTTTCGACCACTGACGGGAAGGCGCTGATGCGAGACCTCGCCACGAAATTTCACGTAGTGATCGAGGCGGCCGGTGCGCGCGGAAAGTCGCCGCTGGACTCGATCGAGTTACCATCGAGCACTATCAGGTGCACGATCGCACCGTTCGTTCGCAGCGGCCCGAAGAGCGAGTATGCAGCGACGGATTTCACCGTGATGGCAGCGAGCGGCGCGCCGGCGATGACCGGAGACCTCGATCGCCCGCCGCTTTTTTTCCCGGTGCCGCAGGCGATGATGGAGGCCGGTGCCGATGCCGCCATCGCGACCCTCGCGGCGCTGATAGCACGCGACCGCGACGGCGTCGGCCAGCGCGCGGAAGTATCGGCAAGGATCGCCGCGATGATCGGTTCGTTCGGCCAAGCTCTCGTTCCCGGCTCGGGCAATCCCGAAGGCAAACGGACGCAAGGCGCTATGACGATTGCGGGCGTGCAAGTCCCGAGTGTTTATGAATGTGTGGACGGCTTCACGTTGATTACGATCGGTTTCGGGCCTGTGTTCGGGCAGATGACGCAGCGTCTCGCCAAGTGGGCGGCTGAAGAGGGGCGGATGGATCAGCGAATTGCCGATATCAGCTGGCCGACTTTCGTCAGCGACCTGTCGGCGCGAAAAGCGTCGCCATCGGATTTGCAAGCGCTCGTCGACGGGCTCAAGTCGTTGGCACGATCGAAGACCAAGGTTGAGCTGGCGGAGAACTCGCGGAAGCTTGGCCTGCTTTCGTCGCCGGTTATGAACATGAAAGACGTCGCTGAATATTTGCAGTATCGCGAGCGCGGGCTTTTCACGCGAGTGAATGTCGATGCGGACCGTGAGATCGAAGCGCCCGCGCGTTTTGCACAATTCTCGAATTACTCGATTGAGATCAAACGACCCGCGCCGAAATTGTCCGAGCACTCCGCCGAGATCTTTGAAACGGAACTCGGACTTTCCAAAACAGAAATCCAGGCGCTGTTCGTCGCGGGAGTAATCTAGGATGGCAGCACCACTGGACGGCGTGCATGTGCTGGATTTGAGCTGGGTCATGGTCGGACCAGCAAGCGGCCGGTACCTTGCCGACATGGGCGCGGATGTGATCAAGGTCGAAAGTTCGAAACGGATCGATCCAGTTCGCACGCTCGGTCCGTTCAAGGATGGCAAGACGGGCCCCGAACGCTCGATCAGCTATCACAACCTCAACGCCGGCAAGCGATGCGTCGCGATCGACATCCGCCGTCCCGATGGTCGCGAGATTGTTTTGCGCCTGGCGGATTGGGCGGACGTCGTGCTCGAGAGCTTCACACCCGGCGTGCTGGAGACTCTTCATCTAGGATACTCCGATCTGAGTCAGCGCAACCAGCGGATCATCATGGCGTCCACCACTCTGCTCGGACAGACGGGTCCGTACGCGCAGGGCACCAGCGGCGTCGGCACGATGGGCGCGGCGATGTCGGGCGCGACGTATCAAATCGGATGGCCCGATCGCGAGCCGACGGGTCCGTTTGGTCCGTGGACCGACGCGGTGACTCCAAGGTTTATAGTGGCGAGCATCCTCGCGGCGCTCCATCGCCGATCGATCACTGGCCAGGGATGTTACGTCGATGCCGCGCAGGCCGAGGCGGGGATTCAGTTTATGATGCCTGCGTACTACGAGTACGCTGCGAACGGCGCGACTCCGGAACGTCGCGGCGTCGCAGGTTCGCCACTGCAAGTTCCTCAAGGTTTGTTTCCATGCAGCGGAGAGGATCGATGGATAGCGATCGACGCGTCGGATCCAACTGATTGGCGGGCGCTTCGTGCTCTGATCGGCGCGGAACTTCACGATGCGAAGTTCGACACTATAGTCGGCCGGCTGCGCAATCGCGCCGAGCTCGAGGCGGCTATCGCGAATTGGACGCGCGAGCAGGAGGCGGATGCGACAGAGCATCGAATGCAGGCAGCGGGAGTGCCGGCGCATGTCGTGAGCCGGAGCGGCGACTTCGTCCGCGACGCCGATCTTCTCGAAGCGCGACATCTTAAGAGAATCGATGATCCGGTTTTCGGCGAAGCGGAAATCGAGGGCCCGCGGTTCTCGCTCGATGGCACGTCACTCCCGCCGACTCGCCGCGGGCCGCGAATCGGCGAACATACGAAGGAAGTACTGGCGACCGTCCTGGGAATGTCGGAAATCGAGATCGCGCGATTGAGCGAGGCGGGCGTACTCGCCTAAAACCGAAATTACCGGAGGGCAGAACTTGAGTAGCAACATTCTCGATCTCAAGGGCCGCGTCGGCCTTGTGACCGGCGCCGGACAAGGCGTGGGCCGCGCAGTCGCGCTTCGCTTCGCGGAGAACAACGCGGGCGGCGTAGTCGTCAACGATTTTCGCATCGAGCGCGCCGAGGCCGTCGCCGCCGAGGTGGAAAAGATCGGCGTGAAAGCGATCACAGCGCAGTGCGACGTGACCAACTATGCATCGGTCGACGCCATGTTCGAAAAAGCGCGGGCGGCCTTGGGCAAAGTCGATATCCTGGTGAACAACGCGGGCAATGCGGGCGCCGATCCGAGCGCCGTCGCGCGCAAACCCTTCTGGGAGCAGGAGCCCAAAGACTGGGAGCCGTTTCTCGGCACCAATCTATTCGGCGTGCTGAACTGCGTGCGAATCGCAGGACCAGGAATGATCGCAAACAAGTACGGCAAGATCGTGACCGTGATTTCCGACGCGGGCCGCGTCGGCGAGCCTCATCTCGAAATTTACTCGGGGGCCAAGGCGGGCGCCGCTGGCTTCATGCGAGCGGTCGCGAAGGACCTCGGCCGCGCGGGAATCACCGCCAACTGTGTCGCATTGGGTGCGACGCGGACGCCCGCTATCGAGCGCGCCACCTCGGACCCGGAGGCCGTCAAGCGAATGCTGAAGGTCTACCAGATCAAGCGCGTCGGCGAGCCGGAAGATGCGGCTAACATGATCCTGTTTCTGAGTTCCGATGCGTCGAGCTGGATCACCGGACAGACAATTCCGGTCAACGGCGGCTATTCGTTCGCGATGTAGCCGATTAGGTAGCACCATGAAATATGAAACGATTATTCTCGAGCGCAAGGACGGGATCGGCTACCTGACGCTGAATCGTCCCGACCGCGCGAACACCATCAGCCTTCAACTGATGCACGACGTAGTCAGTGCGATGGAACAAGTCGAAGCTGACCAGGAGTATCGAGTCGTCATACTGACGGGAGCCGGAAAGCATTTCTGCGGCGGCGCCGACTTGCGTGATTTCGCAGAGCGCGCCCAGCAGCGCGCCTCGAGCGGGGTGGAGCGACAGGGTGGTGGAGACTTTGTGACACCACGGCGCGACATCTTCAGCGCACTGGAAGAATCGCGGGTTCCCGTCATCGCCGCAATCAGCGGCGCCGCGATGGGCGGCGGATGCGAAATCGCGGTGGCATGCGACGTTAGAGTGATCTCGGACACTGCCACGATCGGTCTGCCGGAAATTCGTTTTGGCGCTCTGCCTGCCGGGGGAGGGACTCAGCGACTGCCGCGGCTGGTCGGCGCCGGCATTGCGAAGGAGATGATTTTCAGCGGACTTCCATGGACGCCCGAAGAAGCGTTCCGAGTGGGTCTGGTGAATCGGGTGGCGCCGGCAGTGGAGTTGATCAAGGAGTGCGAGAAGATGGCGCAGGTTTATGTCGAGCGCGCGGCGTATGCGCTCAAGACTGCAAAACAGTTGGTAAATCGCGGTGTCGAATTGCCGCTGAAGGACGCGCTTGCGTTCGAGCGTAAAATGATCGCAGAGATGGCGACGCCGGAGGAGCGGAAGAAGGCGCAAGATCAGGCCGCCGCCACACAGAAAACCTACGCACGAATTTTCGAGAAACGTTCCTGATCGCCGACTCCGATCTGCGCTGAGCGACGTATGCAAGACGACGCCTCAAAACTGGTGGGCGGCACTTTCGAGGCAGGTGCGCCCTGCCTCGTGACCGCAGAAAGGATCGCCAGTTTCTGTGCCGCAGTCGGCGATCACAATCCGTTATACATCGATCCGGACGCGGCGAAGGCGGGCCCCTACGGTGAGATCATCGCTCCGCCGGCGTTCGTCGCCTCATTTCGCTACGCGGAAGACGTCTTCGATAAAATTCCGCGCTTTGGCGGCGGCGGGCTGATGGGTGGTATCGAGTTCGAGCTTGAGGCGCCGATTCGGGCAGGCGACTCAATCCGCGTGTCGTCCGAACTGAAAGAGATTTATGAGAAAACCGGCCGTACCGGAACGATGACATTTGCTGTGATCCGCTCCACGCTGATCAATCAGAAAGGCGAGGTGGTCGCGCGCGTTGACCATCGCATGATGAACCGCGCCCGGCCGTAGCAGGTTTCTCTGCAAAGTGGGCATAGATCGCGGAATGCTGGAGTGACGATCGATCTCATAGGACCGACAAGCTGGTCCTTCTGTCTTCTTAAGGCTTGATCCGGGTTTGTCGATTGAATGTCTGGATAGACTGGAGATAGCTTGCGACGATCTGCTGGCCAGTGCTGGCGAAATTGCCAAATCCGGCAGAGAACACTCAGAAGACCCGGACACCTTGTCGGTGGAGTCAGCCTGGACCTGCCCAATGTCGACTTGGTGAAGATCGATATTCGATTTTAAGGATAGAGCGGCCGCTATACCTGCGCCCTGCCCAGTAACCGCACAGCAGCTCATGTTGCGTATGGCGGCGTGGCTGACACGATCACCACCGATGGCACGACCAGCGACGAGCAGGTTCTTTACCTTCTTCGGGAGAAGACTGCGATAGGGTATCTGGAAATAGCGGCCCGTAGTCGGCAGGATGAGGATTCCATAGCCGTCGATAAATTCCGGATAGATGCCGATGGAATCCTCGAATCTTCCCTGCTCGCGGACGTCGGTTTCGGTCATGTTATAGGTAGCGTCGATCTTGCGCGTGTCGCGAATACCTATAGTCATCCCGAAATTACGTAACCGTGCAGATTCACACCCCGGCATGTGACGGCGCAGCGCATCTATAGCCATCATAGTCTGGCGCCTGCCTTCAATCTCGAACTTCGTAAGGTCGTCGGGGTCGGTCCCATCGCATTGGTCGAGGTGGATGAGGTTCATATAAGTCAATTCGCCTGAATCGTGTATGGCACCCCATGTTCCGGCAATGGTTGTAAGATGCGCAGGCAATAACCCCTCCTTGATCGCCTTTTCAAAGGGGCTCTTAATGAAGGGGGAAAACATGTGGTCTTCCTTGCCGGCGGTTTCTATGTTCCATTCACCGCTTCCGTTCCAATCCTTGTAGGTCTGGGGATCGGCTCTCACACCTTCCATGAATTTCGCCTTGTTAACACCCGCCAGGTGAAACATGACGGAAGCCGCCATCATCTTTTCTTTGGGCGTCTTAAAAACGGGAGCGCCGGCACGTTCGGCGACATCAGCGTCTCCTGTAGCATCGACAATCCTTTTTGCCAGTATCGCCTCGCGCCCAGCCTTTGACTCTGTAACGATTCCAACGATCGTGTTCCCGTCCATCACAGGTGCGACGAATAGCCGGTGCAACATAGGATACACCCCGGCTTCCTCAACCATGCGATCAGCAACAACCTTAAAGCCTTCTGAGTCGAGTTCGTAGGATAGTGACTGCGATTCCGGCACTGCTGCCCCCATCGCCTTTGCCCTTTCCTCCATCTCACGGCCCAAGCCGTTGGCTTCTATGGTCCTTTCATGGCGGTACCACGCCATGCCTTCGACTCCAACTACAGTTATGTTGCCACCGAAGCAGCCGAAGCGTTCGACCAACGTTACATTGGCACCTGCGCGAGCTGCGCCAATTGCTGCCGCAAGGCCGCTTGGTCCAGAACCGACAACCAGCACATCCGTTTCATGAATTACATCAATTTCGCGGACTGGCTCGACAATCTTGCGCAGGGATTTAGGCACGTACGAAATCTTCCAAAAAAGTATAGACTAAGGTGTTTTGTACCTGTGTTTGGCGAATTGCGCCACAGACAGGTACGTCACAATTCGACGTGCGTACGAATTCCCGGGATCGGAGGTTTTCCTTCCGCAAACAGAGCGATCGCCTGATGGTAGTCGCCCATGTTGGCGAAGTTGGTGAACGCGAGGAGTCGAATGGCGGTGCCGCGCTTTTCGATCAGTTCCGGACGAAACTCAATTTCGTAGTTCTCCCGAGTGGGCGTCCTGCAGGTTCTTTTGAAGGGTGAGGCCGTTGGGACGCTTGGAGACGAGCGCTTCCGCGAAGCGAACGCCCCACCATCGGTCTTCGTAGTCGATGACTCCGCCCCAGGTGTAGCCGCGCGTGTCGGCGGCGTGGTCGTAGGCGCCGTTGTTCACGACGGTCCAGTTCATGAACTGCGTGTGGCTGTCGTTGGCGACGTCGTTAAGGTCGAAGAAGTCCACCATGTCGAACTTGCCGACGTGGAGGTCGAGGCGGCGCACCGGCAGCGTGGTGAGTATCGATAGCGGGTTGCGCTCGACGGTGAGGGTGTCGTCGCTCAGCGCGATCACTTTGCGATACCAGAGCCGGGCTAGGTAGGGAGCCGCGCTCAAACTCGGATTCCTGACCGCATCGAGATTGGTGAAACCGGCCAGCCCCAGAGGTTGGCTTAGCCCGCTGCCGCCGGCGCTTTCGAAATCCACCACGGCTTCGAGCGTCGGCGAAAGCTCGAGACCCCCTAGAGTGTAGTGACTTCGGAGGCCGCTTGTTCGGAGGCATGTTCGAAGCTGTTGGGGCCGCTGTACTGGGCGTGAAAGCTGGGATGCCAGTGGCCGATGAAGTTGGTTGCGCCGAGAGCCACCACGGCAGCGTCGCGGAGGCATAGCCGCGGTAGCCGGCAAAAGATATTTCAATCGACGACGATAGAGCACCGATCACTTTTAGCGGACGGATAGCACACAAGCGACGCCCGATGATCGGGGAATTTTGACCCCGGACGCGGTTCGCTCTAGTTGAAAAGTGGATGCAGGCTCACGAACGAAAGGCGATGGAGCTCGCGCCGCGTTTAATCCCCCGCTCGGGCATCGCAGCTCTGGTGCGGCTGTGACGTTTGCCTTGAGGGATCAAGCGGCGCAGCGCGGCAACAAATCCGGATATGTAGTCACTAAATCTATTCTCGCGTGGACCTTCACCTGAGGGGTACTCGAAGACGGGAAAAGCCGGGCATGGGCCTCGGTGGAAAGTCACTATTCGCTTTGCGTTTTCGGGCTCGGGCAGACGCCGACCCAATCCGTCCAAGGCAATGACGGAGCCACGCGAATCATTGATTCGAAAGATCCACTTGCATCGAACGCAGGTGTAAAGGTATGGCTGCGGCCGAAAGGGTCCGGATTTATCCAACGCTTCGATGGCGAAGTGGTGACGTGTCTCTTCAGGAGTAAAGGCTGGTCTACGACTGGTGCGATTTGAAGTCTGTCGCATAGCTGATGAAGGAATTTTTGCAGTCGTCCGTCGTCCTGGTGGAGCGTCCCCGAGCTGCATATTGATGAGAGTGCAGGAGTCGAGCGGATGTATCTGCATGAGAGAGATCCCGTCTATTTTGGCTCCGATGATGCCGCCTGGGAACGGGGATTGAATTATAGGGTTCGGTTTCATGCCGCAGCGACGGCCTCGCGCGAAGGGCCGGCAACTTGTATCGCTTCACGATCTTCGACCAGGGAATTCACTTGCTCAAGCCTAAGGATTGCGACGCTCTCAGGACTGATTCTCGCGATCAACGCGTGTGCTGTTCTGCGCGCCGCTTCATCAGTTACGTTGATGTCCACTTTGATCCGCTCTTCCAGATCGACGATCCACGTTTGACCTCGATATAGTCGCTGGCGTTCCCGCCGATCATGCGAAGGAGAGCGGCGGACTTCAGTGATGTCAAAGTCGGACAGGCTCATCGTTCGCGCGGCCTCTATGAAACGGTCGAGCGCGGAAGGTTCTAAAATCAATTCAATTCGCTTCATATTTATTCACCGCACCCAGCTTCGGCATCCCAGACGCCGCATTAGTGTTTCCATGATTTACCTGCATAGCGCGTGCCCACTGAACAAGCCCCGCAGTTATTGAGTTATTGCCTCGCTACACGTTCGGCCATTTTCCTTTTGAATAGCGGTTATCTTTCATTTTGAAATGCCGATCGGATCGCGTGAAACGCAACAGGGCGCCTGCGGGCGATGCTCTCGTGCCGGAGGCGTCAGAAGTCAAGCCTTCCTCGATTTACTCGTCGTCATATTCGATGAGCCGAAAATACGTCCGAGCCCTCGATTTGATTTCATAGTGCAATGTGTGGCCTTCACGCCGGCAGGTCTGCAACTGCTCAACGGGCAAAAGCACTTGATTTTGGCCTAATTCTTTCTAAGGCACACTTTCTGCTGGAGTACCATGGAAGGTGTCGGCAACAGATAGACGCATATGAAAAGAATAGAAGCGATTATTGAGCGCTCAGCTCTCGCCGACTTCCACCGATGCGCAAAAGATCTGGGAATCTATGGGTTCGATTTATCTGTGCCAAGGACCAGGCTCCGCGATCGCCAAATACTTCCTGTTATTGGAGTGGCATTGCCCGTTGCCGTATCGAGTATCAAGGTGAATTTCGCGGTCCTCGACGAGCAGACCAAGCCCACCGTCCACGCTGTCCTCGAAGCAGTCCATCCGGAAAGCATCGGAATCTTCAAGTTCGACGAAGACGAAGGTATGGGCGGAACCGTGCGATCCCGTCCGAATCCAACTTAAGTTCGGTTCTGTTTTCAACCAGACGGCAGCGACAATACCTTCGTCCCGCAGCCGGCGTCGGCTCGGTCAGTAGATTGACACGATCACTCGATCTTAATTCGCGGATCTCGAAGACCTAGACGCGTTCGCTGAGATCGTCCGGTCTGATTTTCATTGTGAAACCCAACGACTCTGAAGCGTGAACCATGCTTAAGCATCTGCTCGACGTAAGTTGAGCAGCTCGTTGTTTTCACATTTTAAAGGTCGCCGTCGCTATTCACTTTTTCAGTAAGCATCGAAGTTGCTAACTCCATTCTGTGCTGAGGCCGCGTCGCTTTGTTGTTGTCAGTTGGGCAGCGTATCGCGAGGTGGCCGATTTTCCTAATAGGAGGACGTTATGGATCTCTGGATTTGGCTGCCGGCGACGTTTGCACTCGGTCTCGCGAGTCTCGGGCTCTGCTATCTGTTCTTGATCGGCTGCGAAAACATCTAAGGCAGGTGCGTCAATGATTTACGTTACAGCAGTCGTGGCAGTCTTTGTGTTTGCATATCTGGTGACCGCCATGGTTCGGCCTGAATGGTTCTAACAAATCTCGTTAACTGACCGACATCCAAACAACAGGACAGTGCGATGTGGCTTTTACCAATTTCAATTCTCGTTGTCAGCGTTGCGATCTCATATCCGCTGGGCAAGTACCTGGCCTGGGTCATGGACGGACACTACCGTCCTTCGCGACCTTTAAAGTGGTGTGAAGACCACATTAGCAGTGGGCCGCAGACCTGGAAGCAATATGCGGTGTCCTTGCTCGTATTCAATACCGTTCTGTACGTCTTCGGATATATTATATTGGTGCTTCAGCCGTGGACGCCCTTGAACCCACGTGGGCTGGGAGCGCTTTCACCCAGCACGATCTTCAACACTGTGATTTCTTTCAGCACGAATACGGATATTCAGCATTATTCGGGCGATCAGTCATTCTCGAATTTCAGCCAAATATTCTTTTGCCTTCCGATGTTCTTTCTCTCTGCTGCGATTGGCTTCTGTGCTTTGACCGCGATCATTCGAGCATTTCGCAGCGATTAGCACGTCGGCAACTTCTTCCTGGATATGTGGCGCGTTGTCTTTTATACGTTTCTGCCCGCGGTCTTCGTCCTCAGCATAGTCTTTCTGGTTCAGGGCATGCCGATGACCTACCAGAGCGACTACCAGGTCAATACGCTCGAGGCCGCCGCAATGGGCACAGACAACAACAACCAGCCCAAACAGCAGACGATCGTGATTGGACCGTTAGCGGCTTTTGTCCCGATGAAAATGTTGGGAACGAACGGTGGCGGCTTCTTCGGAATGAATTCGGCACATCCATTTGAAAACCCGGACGCGGCGTCGAATTTCATTACGACCTCATCGATGATGTGGTTTCCGATGGCGCTGGTATGGATGTACGGCGTGATGCTGGCTCGGCGGCGTCATTCACTCGTCGTATTTTCGGTGATGTTTGTTCTGCTCGCGGGCACGATTCTATGGTCAATTTACTTTGACACTTTGAAGCCAAATCCCGGTCTTACGGCGCATCCCCAAAGTCGGACGTTCTCGATCGCAAGCGCCAACGGCCCCGGCGGCAAGCGAGACATTACTTTGCCGGCGGTGGCGGGGCTGCCGGTTGATCAACATCTCGGGAACCTGGAGGGCAAGGAGTTGCGCTTCGGCACCTCGGCGGGTTCTACGTTCGCAGCCGCCACAGTTGATTTTACTTGCGGCGCAATCATTTGTGAGCACGACAGCCTCAATCCCATGGCGGCTTTGTCGCCCTTCTTCGGAATGTGGGTCAACTGCATCTACGGCGGTAAAGGCGTCGGCATGATCAACATGCTGTTATTCCTCATCATCGGCGTTTTCGTGGTTGGGCAGATGGTAGGCCGAACGCCTGAGTATCTGGGAAAAAAGATCGGCGCGCGCGAGGTAAAACTGGCTCTGATTGCACTGCTGGTGCATCCGCTGGTTATTCTGTTTCCCGCCGGATTATTTTCCGCAACAAACTGGGGAATAAAGGCCGAGAGCAATCCGGGATCGCACGGATTCTCGCAAATCGTTTACCAATTCTCGTCCGACTCGGCTAACAACGGTTCCGCATTCGATGGTTTGGGCGTCACCTACGGGTTGAATAACAATCCCAGCCCGGCGCCTGAGGCGGTTGCTTGGGACATAGCGGCGGGGTTTGTCATTTTGCTCGGCCGGTTTCTGCCGATTCTGGCGCCGATAGCTATGGCGGGTTTCCTTGGAATGAAAAAAACCACGCCGTTCGGCTTAGGCACCTTGCGCGACGATACCTTTACATTCGGATGCTTGCTGGTTGGAACGATCGCGATTGTCGGCGCCTTGTTGTTCCTGCCGGTGGCGGCTTTAGGCCCAGTCGCGGAACATCTTGGCCCTCTGCCCTTTGGAGGCTAGCCAGTAAATTCTCGCGACGTTTTGACAAGGAAAGCAAAAATGGAAGCTTTAAACAAATATCCCGAGCAACCTCAGATTCACATCACCCCAGAGATGCCTGTACCGCCTCGGCGATCGCGCGCACAGGCGCTGTTCGCACCTGAGCTGGTCTGGCCGGCGATCAAGGAAGCGTTCGTGATGCTACGGCCGAACATACAGTGGCGCAATCCTGTCATGTTCGTAGTGGAGATTGGTTCGGTCTTGACGCTGTTGTTTATAGTGCAAGCACTTGTGAGCCAGTCTGTTAGCCAGGTTCCTATCAGCTACTTCATAGCTCTCGACTTCTGGCTGTGGCTGACGGTGCTATTCGCCAACTTCGCGACTGCTCTGGCCGAGGCCCGAGGGCGCGCGCAAGCGGAATCTCTGCGAAAAGCGCGCAAGGACACGCCCGCCTATCGGCTTAAGGGCAAGGACATGGTTGAGGAAGTGTCATCCGCCGATTTGAGACCTGGAGACCGCGTGGTGGTCGAAGCAGGACAAATTATTCCAGGTGACGGGGAGGTCGTCGAAGGGATCGCGTCGGTCGATGAATCGGCAATCACTGGTGAGTCGGCTCCTGTAATCCGCGAGGCGGGCGGCGACCGTTCAGGAGTGACTGGCGGAACCAGGGTGGTATCGGATCGCATCGTGGCGAGGATCACGGCGGCCAGCGGCGAGTCCTTTCTCGATCGGATGATCGCGCTGGTCGAGGGAGCCGTACGCCAGAAGACGCCGAATGAGATCGCGCTGACTTTGGCGCTGGCCGGGTTGAGCCTGGCGTTCTTGATCGTTGTGATTCCGCTTTGGCCGATGGCTTTGAACGCCGAGATCTACATGTCGGGATATCTCGGTCTGTCCGAGCCGCTGAAGAGCCTCGGCACCGACGTGCCGACGCTGGTTGCCCTGCTCGTGTGTCTGATTCCGACGACGATCGGCGCATTACTGGCAGCCATTGGCATCGCCGGAATGGATCGAGCAATGCAGGCGAACATCATGGCCAAAAGTGGCAAAGCCGTCGAAACGGCGGGCGACATCGATACGGTGCTGCTCGACAAGACCGGTACGATCACGATGGGCAATCGTCACGCGACGGATTTCATGCCGGTTGGGAGGTATACGGCGCAGCAGGTTGGACGGCTGGCGGCGCTGGCTTCGATCGCAGATGAGACACCCGAAGGAAAAACCATCGTCAAACTCCATTTCGATCGCGGCGGAACTCCGACCGATGTCACGGCTCCTAATGGCACGAGTTTTATCGCCTTTACCGCACAGACGCGCATGAGCGGTGTCGATCTTCCCGACGGCAGACAGATCCGCAAAGGAGCGCCGGACGCGGTGATCAAGTTTGTCCAGCGCCAGTCAGGCACGATCCCGACGGATCTTGCTTCGGTCAGTCGACGCTATCGGTTCGCAGGGAGCAACACCGCTTGTGGTTGCCGAGGGCGCAAACATTGTCGGCGTCATCGTACTCTCCGACGTGCTCAAGACCGGGATCAGCGAACGCCTGGAACGTCTACGCGCTATGGGTGTTCGCAGCGTGATGATCACGGGCGACAACCCGCTTACCGCGGCGACGATTGCGAAACATGCCGGCGTCGATGACTTCGTCGCGCAATGTACTCCGGAGTCGAAGCTGGCTTACATCCGCAAGGAACAGGCCGAGGGCAAGCTGGTTGCGATGGTCGGTGACGGCACCAACGACGCTCCCGCGCTGGCTCAGGCGGACGTCGGTCTTGCAATGAACTCCGGCACGCAGGCGGCCAAGGAAGCCGGCAACATGGTGGACCTGGATTCCGATCCGACCAAGCTGATCGAGGTCGTCGAAATCGGCAAGCAGCTTCTGATGACCCGCGGCGCGCTGACGACATTTTCGGTCGCCAACGACGTCGCCAAGTATTTCGCGATCATCCCGGCGCTATTTGCCGGCACGCTGCCGTGGCTCAAGGCCATGGATATCATGAATCTTCATTCGACGACGTCCGCGATCTTGTCGGCTGTCATCTTCAACGCTGTGATCATTCCGATCCTGATTCCGGTAGCACTGAGAGGCGTGAAGTATCAGCCACTCGGCGCCGACGCCTTGTTGCGCAAAAATCTGATGGTATGGGGAGTGGGCGGCGTCATTCTGCCTTTCATCGGCATAAAGCTGATCGATGTGGTGCTTACTGCTACGCACCTCGTGGCCTGACGGCCGATCTCCTTCGAGGATAATAAGACAATGCGAAATATAATCAAAAGCCTAATGCTTCTAACTGCGACGGTAGTAGTCTGCGCGGTAGTCTATCCACTGGCAGTGTGGGCTATCGGACAGAGCTTCTTTCCGTCACCGCCAACGGCAGCATGGTTACGGGACCTGATGGCAAGCAAGTCGGATCGCTTCTGATTGCGCAGCCATTCACCAAGGATGAATACTTCTGGCCGCGGCCTTCAGCGGCATCGTACGATGCTTCGGCCAGTACTTCATCGGCGCTGGCAGCGTCTAACTATGCGCTGCGGGACAGGGTGGCCCGGATGCTCGGACCTATCGTGAAATATAAGAGCGGTCCTCAAGCCGGCCAGTTGGTTGCTCCCGACGTCGAGGCGTGGTTCCAGAAGGATCAGTTCCAGGGACAGCCGCATCTCGTCGCGCAATGGGCGGACAATCACAATGAGCTGGCGCAAGGATGGGTGAGCGCCGACCCTACCCACGCCCAGGTATATTACTGACTGGTCCAAGAGTCATAAGAGTGTCGTGGACGATTGGATCAAGCAGAATCCGGGCACACCTCAGCCGCAGCCTAGCGACCTCGCGGTCCTGTTCTTCGAGAATTTCTCCAAAGACAATCCGGGCAAGTTTCCATCTGTCCGTGACCAAGCAGCTGACCGATGGCAAGAGCCAGACCGATATCGAGCCGGTCGCCAGTGGATCAGATGTTCAATCGATTTTCTTCGATATGTGGAGACAGGACCATCCTGACGCGCCGCTTCAAACGTCCCGGCCGACATGGTCACAACATCGGCGTCGGGCCTCGACCCGCATATCACCTTGGACAATGCGGAATATCAGCTAGATCGCGTCGCTCAGAAGTGGGCTGCAGATAAGAAAATGGATCCCAAACAGGTACACGACCAGATCGAGCAGATACTCCAGGCAAATGCCTCGGCTCCCCTGGGGGGGTTGGTTGGGGAGAAATTCGTCAATGTTCTTCAGGTCAATTTGCAATTGGCAAGCCGCTTCGGCACTCCTCAGTAATAAAAGCAGTTTTCCATCTTCCGACTGAAAGTTTGCGGGGTCGATTTTACAGACCCCGCAAACTTTGCATCCGATCGCCGCCCCTGTTTCGATTCGCAGTATCGCATATCATTTTGAAAACCTCGCCCATTCGTTCCTGCCGAAAAGATTAGCGTTCGGATAGAACGTCCACGGGCATGCTTTATGCTGCTCCCTTAGGCAGGTCAAAAACTATGCTCGACACGATTTTTTTCGTTGGGACAGCGGTCTTCTTTCTATTAGCGGTCTCTTACGTATGGGGATGCGAAAAACTATGAGCCCTTGGGAAATAGCGATGGGTTCGATAATGGCCGTAGGCCTGACTGTGTACTTGGTCTACGCGCTGTTGCGCCCGGAAAAGTTCTAGAAGGCGAGAAACAAAGTGTTTAGTAACGCTTTCATTCAAATCGGCTTCTACTCACTGATCCTCACCGCGATCAGCGTGCCGCTCGGGCTCTACATGGCGCGTGTTTTTGCAGGCGAGCGCACGTTTCTGGATCCGATCTTGACGCCAGTCGAGCGGTTGATTTATCGGCTGTGCGGTGTCCACCCGGCAACGGAGCAGACGTGGGTGGAATACACCATCTCGATGTTGGCCTTTAGCGTCGTCGGAATGCTGTCGCTGTACCTTATACAGCGTCTACAGTATTTTCTGCCGTTCAATCCGCAAGGCTTTGCTGGAGTCGAGCCCGGATTGGCATTCAATACAGCGGCGAGCTTCGTAACCAATACCAACTGGCAGGCTTACTCTGGCGAATCCACCATGAGTTACCTGACTCAGATGGCGGGCCTCGCCTTCCACAACTTTGTATCGGCCGCCGCCGGTTTGGCGATAGCGATCGCCGTCATTCGCGCCTTTGCTCGACACGGCGCGCCGTACCATTGGAAACTTCTGGTACGATCTGGTCCGCGCGACGCTATGGATACTGATTCCGATTTGCATAGTTTTTACGCTGGTTCTGATATGGCAGGGTGTGCCTGATAACTTCAGCGCCTACACTCAAGTCAAGACCGTCGAGGGAGCTGCACAGAGTATCGCCCAAGGTCCGGTAGCATCGCAGATCGCGATCAAGCAACTAGGCACCAATGGCGGGGGTTTCTTCAACGCCAACTCAGCTCATCCGTTCGAGAATCCAACGCCGCTTACTAATTTTCTCGAGGTTTTCGCGATCTTTATCCTTGGTGCCGCATTGCCCCATACGTTCGGCAAGATGCTCGGAGACAAGCGGCAGGGATGGGCGCTCTACGCAACGATGGGCCTGCTGTTTCTCGGCGCGGTGGTCGTTTGCACCTGGGCCGAACAGCGCGGCAATCCACAATTCGCCTCAATCGGAATCAATCAAGCCGCAACTGCTCAGCAGAGTGGCGGCAATATGGAAGGAAAGGAGGTTCGCTTCGGGATCGTCAACTCGACGCTATGGGCGACCGCTACTACCGACGCATCCAACGGGTCCGTCAATGCGATGCATGATAGCTTCACTCCCCTAGGTGGCTTAGTTCCGCTCTTCAATCTGCACCTTGGCGAAGTGGTATACGGCGGCGTAGGTACCGGACTTGCCGGAATGATCGTAATGGCGATCCTAACGGTATTCATCGCGGGGCTAATGGTGGGACGCACGCCGGAGTACCTGGGCAAGAAGATACAGGCCAAAGAGATGAAGTTGGCGATGCTCTACATCCTGATCTTCGCGGCGGTAATTCTGCTTCCAACAGCTGCCGCTGTGATCAATAAGGGCGCGCTTTCTTCAATAGCCAATCGCGGGACCGCACGGCTTCAGCGAGATTCTATACGCGTTCTCGTCTTGCTGCGGCTAACAATGGCTCTGCGTTTGCCGGGCTGAACGCCAACACTATGTTCTACAACGTCATACTGGGAGTGGTGATGTTGTTTGGGCGCTTCGGCACCATGATCCCGGTCTTGGCGATCGCAGGTTCGGTGGTCGAGAAGAAGGCGGTTCCGGTGAGTGCGGGCACCTTCCCAACTAACGGTGGGCTGTTTGTAATCCTGCTCGCCGCAGTGGTTCTTATCGTCGGCGCCTTAACCTTCTTTGCCAGCTGGTCGCTAGGTCCGATTGTAGAACACTTGGCGATGATGAGCGGCAAGCTTTACTAACGAGGCTCAACTGAAATGGCTAATACTACTGAACGTAAAGCAACGCCTTTGTGGCAGCCGCAAATTGTAAAGCGTGCTGCGATCGAATCGCTTGGCAAACTGGATCCACGCGTCCAGGCACGCAACCCCGTTATGTTCGTGGTGGAAGTTACTGCTGTGGCAGTGACGATAATCATCTTCCGCGATCTGTTTACAGGTAAGGCCGGACTTATCGGATTCGAACTACAGATTGCGATATGGCTGTGGTTCACTGTGCTCTTCGCGAACTTCGCCGAAGCGATGGCAGAAGGACGCGGAAAGGCGCAGGCCGACAACCTGCGTAAAACTCGCATCGAAATGCAGGCCACAATCGTTCGCGGCGGCAAGGAAGAAGGCGTATCGGCCACCTCATTGCGCCGGGGCGACGTAGTCATAGTACGCGCTGGTCAATCGATCCCTGGCGATGGCGAGGTGATTGAAGGGATGGCGGCGGTTAATGAGGCTGCTATCACCGGTGAATCGGCGCCAGTGATTCGCGAGAGCGGCGGCGATCGCAGCGCCGTTACGGGCGGTACGACTGTTATCTCCGACTGGATCAAGGTGCGAATCACAGCAAATCCGGGCGAGACCTTCCTCGATCGCATGATCGCTTTAGTTGAAGGCGCAGCGCGCCAAAAGACACCCAATGAGATCGCACTCAGCATATTACTCTCGGGTTTGACCCTGGTATTTATGCTGGTCTGCGTGAGTCTCTATCCGTTCGGTCTCTACGGCAATGCATCGTTGACGCTGCCCGTACTGGTTGCCCTGCTGGTCTGCCTTATTCCGACGACAATCGGAGGGCTCTTGTCCGCTATAGGTATTGCCGGAATGGATCGCCTGGTCCAGCACAATGTGCTGGCGATGTCAGGACGCGCTGTGGAAGCTGCAGGCGACGTCGATACGCTCCTCCTCGACAAGACCGGGACCATCACGCTCGGTAACCGAATGGCGGTTGAGTTCATTCCCGTACTCGAAGTGCGGGTCGAAGAGTTGGCCGACGCAGCCCAGCTTGCGTCGCTCGCGGATGAAACCCCTGAAGGGCGGTCGATCGTGGTTCTCGCCAAGCGGGAATTCAACATCCGCGGACGCGAACTGGAGGAAAAGGATACCGAGTTTATCCCGTTTTCGGCGCAGACGCGGATGAGCGGCGTCGATATGCCGGGGCGAAAAATCCGTAAGGGTGCGGCGGATCGAGTGGTCAAGTTCGTTCGCGACGCGGCTGGCAGCATTCCAAAAGAACTCGAGGGGATAGTGGAGCGGATCTCAAAGAGCGGAGGTACTCCACTGGTAGTAGCGGAAAACAATCGCGTTCTCGGAGTTATTCACCTCAAGGACGTCATTAAGGAAGGCATCAAGGAACGCTTCGCACGACTGCGGGCTATGGGACTGCGGACCGTGATGATAACCGGTGACAATCCGCTGACGGCATCCGCCATAGCCTTTGAGGCCGGAGTCGATGATTTTCGAGCTGAGGCAACTCCCGAGACCAAGCTGCGCCTGATTCGCGACGAGCAGGCCCAAGGCAAGCTGGTAGCGATGATTGGCGATGGCACTAACGATGCCCCGGCCTTGGCGCAGGCGGATGTGGGAATTGCAATGAACGCGGGCACCCAGGCAGCGCGCGAAGCCGGAAACATGGTCGACCTTGATTCCAACCCGACCAAGATCATGGAAGTCGTCGAGATTGGAAAACAGCTGCTGATTACTCGAGGCGCGCTGACCACTTTTTCCGTAGCCAACGACGTTGCGAAGTACTTCGCGATTATTCCCGCAATGTTCCTCCTCGCGTATCCCGACCTGCAGGCGCTCAACATTATGCATCTCGCGACGCCTGAGAGCGCCATCTTGTCTGCAGTCATCTTCAATGCCTTGATCATCATTGCCTTGATCCCACTCGCTCTGCGTGGTGTGCAGTATCGCCCAGTCGGAGCGGCCGGAATACTCGCTCGCAACCTGCTCATCTATGGGGCGGGCGGTATTGTCGCGCCATTCATTGGTATCAAAGCCATCGACCTGCTGATCACCGCTATCCATTTGGCTTAAAGGAGAGTTCGAATGCGTTCTCTGGTAGTTGCAATCAAGATGACCGTCGTTCTAACGCTTCTGACAGGGATAGTGTATCCAATCGCGATGGCTGGTCTGGGTCACGTTTTGTTCCCCGCGCAAGCTGACGGCAGCTTGATCTACAAGAACGGATCGCCAGTAGGGTCGTCGCTGATAGCTCAGAATTTTAAGGCGGCTCGCTACTTTCATCCTCGTCCTTCTGCCGCGGGAAACAACGGCTATGATCCGACTAGCTCAAGCGGTTCTAACCTTGGCCCGACCAACAAAAGCTTTATCGACTCCGTCAAGCAGCGGACCAAGGATGTAGTGGAGGGAGATAGCGTTCTGGCATCGCAGGTACCGGTCGATATGGTAACAGCCTCCGGCAGCGGCCTTGATCCGGAGATCAGCCCCGCGTCAGCCGAGATTCAGATTGATCGCGTGGCCAAGGCCCGTGGGATCAGTGCAGATGCGGTGCGTGCCCTCGTCAATGCCAACACGCGGCCGCGATGGGCTGGGTTTCTCGGCGAGCCTGGCGTGAACGTCCTGGAACTGAACCTCGCGCTCGATGGCACCGGCAATGGTCAGCCGACAGCGATGAAGTAGTTCGACCGCAGCGTTAGGATGCTGGGAAGGCGCACTGAAGATAATAGCGTCGGCGGGATTTTCCGTTATGAGGACCGAAACTGCCGTCAGCGAAAAGAGTGATCGGGCCGCAGCCATAATCGACAGCCTTGACGAGCCGGCGTTTGTCCTCGATGAGGCCGAGACTGTCATCCATTTGAATCAGGTGCGGCCGCAGAGATCCTGGATATCGATCAGGATCGAATCATCGGTCATCGATTCAGCGATGACATTGAAAATCACTGCGTCAGTTGCTCACGCGTTCGAGCAGCGATCGAAAGCGCCGGTAGCTTTCCCTCAGGCGAACAGCAGGTCGAACTTAGTCTGACGGTGCAGGGCCGCGATCACGAATTATCTGCTAAAGTATGCTCCGCTGCGCGAGAGCGGCGGCAGGGCTCTTGGTACGTTGGTCGTTCTTCACGAAGTTTCGCTACGTCGCGAAAGAAGCAGGGCTGATACCGCCGTCGCGGCTGTTGCCCAGCAGCTCAATACTCCCTTGACGTCTCTATCCCTGGCGGCGGGGCTACTGCAACGCGGAAGAGAGGAGCAGAACGAACTGATTCGCGAAATTGTCGAAGATGTCGATCGGCTAAATCATCTGTCCGCTGATTTTCTGAACGTCATACGTGAACAACCCAGATCAATGGCTTTCCAGCATATCAGATTTAACCTTCGGACTATCATGGACGTCGTGTCCAGGAAGTTTGGGCATCTGATCGAGCGTCGGAAGGTCCAATTTGCGGTGCACGCCGAAAGGAATCTCGGAGTGTCAGGTGATCCGCTGAAGCTATCGTGGGTGATAGCTAATCTCGTTGGCAATGCGGTGCGCCATACGCCCGAAATGGGAGAGGTCGATCTTGATCGCAGAAAAGGAAGACGGGCAGATCAGGATTTCCGTTTGGGACAGTGGGCCCGGAATTCCACCAGAGACGCTGGAACTGGTCTTTGGAACTCTGCATCAAGTAAACGCCGATTCACAAAGCCTTGGGACCGGTGTCAGACTCACCATCGCGAAGGAAATCGTAGAGGCGCACGGTGGCAGGTTGTTCGCGGAAAAGTTGGAGAGCGGCGGCAGGGTTACATTGACGCTGCCTCTTTCAGCAGGAAGTCTGATGGCTAAGTTGCTTATCGTTGACGACGAAAAGAACATCCGGCAGGCGAGTCGCCAGGTTCCTTGATTCATGCAACTACAAGGTGGCGACGGCGGACAGCGGTCGTCAGGCGCTGGAGCTGATGTCGAAGTGCGGAGACTTCGACTTGGTATTGAGCGATTGGCAAATGGCCGAGATGAATGGCCTCGAACTGCTCAAGACAATCAAAGAGAAGTATCCCGACACAATCGTCATTCTCATGACTGCCTACGGCACCATCGACAACGCCGTCGCGGCGATGAAGGCGGGCGCATACGATTATTTCACGAAACCTTTCTCTCTCGATCAGGTTCAGCACGCTGTCGAACGCGCCATTGAGGTCAAGGAATTGCGGTCGCAAAATCGCGCGTTACGGAATTCAATCGACGGTGTTCCTTTGCTGGCGTCGGCGAGCCCTCGATTTCGAGAGCTAATCGAAGTTGCTTTCACAGCGGCCGGCAGCGAGGCGAGCATTCTGCTCACAGGGGAGAGCGGTACCGGCAAGAATGTACTGGCTCGTCAGATACATGCAATGGAGCCCGCGACACGAGCATCCATTCGTGACGGTCAATTGCACCACGCTTTCGGAACATCTGCTTGAGAGCGAACTGTTCGGTCATATGAAGGGGTCGTTCACCGGCGCGATCAAGGACAAGCCGGGTCGGCTCGAAGCGGCGAATCAAGGCACGCTATTTCTTGACGAGATCGCAGAGTTATCCTCGTCTCTTCAGACAAAATTTCTTCGTTTTTTGCAGGATGGATGCTTCGAAAGGATTGGCGGACAGGAGACGATTTCGGTCGACACGCGAGTCATCGCCGCCACTAATCGCGATCTGCAACAGGAGATCGCCGCCGGACGCTTTCGCGCAGACCTGTATTACCGACTCAATGTGATAAGCCTCCGAGTCCCCGCATTGCGCGACCACCCGGAAGATATACTGCCATTGGCTGAGAAGTTCTTGTGCGAGGCGGCCGCGCGAAATCGCCGTCCTGATCTCCGGTTCTCAGAAGAAGCCAGGAAGGCCCTGATTCCATATTCGTGGCCGGGCAACATCAGAGAGCTCCGCAACGTGGTGGAACGCGCAGTCGTTCTGAGCCGTGGCACCGTTATTCGCAAGGAAGATCTCTCCGACGTGCTCTTTGCGCCGAGTACGCAGCGGCCGATCCAGCTATCGACTGATTCAAGCCTCGAAGAGCTGGAGGAAGAACATATCAAGCGAGTGTTGGCCGTTGCTCCGACCCTCGAGGATGCAGCCGCAACCCTGGGCATAAGCATCCCAACGCTGTGGCGTAAGAGGAAGCGATACCAGATGGACTGACCGCGCCAAGATCGCTCTCCTGACTCTTCTACTTGGCGTCGCTGCCGTTCGGACCGCGCTGCGGGACGATTCCCTGCTGCAGACGCTCCTGCAGATTCTGCGGGCGCGGGATGCCGATCGCGGAGTCGCCCTCGAGCTTGTCTAGCATCTCCTTACCGCCGTACTGCTGAATGAGCCGCTTCGGTAGGGCCTCGATGAGGTAATCGGCAGGCATCTTTGGAGCGTCGTCGCGCTTGCGCTTCATCACCATCTCGAGGATCGGCTCGAGCTCCCTCATCTTCTTTGCGCGAATCACGCCGTCGCGCTCCGCGAACTCGGGTAGCACATCCTTACCGAACAGCTCGATCGACTCCATGATATGATCGTGTCGATTCTTTCCAGCCTGCATAACGAAGATCATTTGATCGACGCCGGCGTCCTCGAAGCGCCGGAAGTATTCGCGCAACTGATCCGGCGTACCGACCGCACCGCGCAAGCCTTGCTGGTCGCCTGCGGCGTTGTCGAGGCGCGCGCTCAACCGGCGCTGGCGCATCGCGATTGCGACATCGGGCGAGTAGCCGCGTTCGGCGCGCTTGTTGGTGAATTCTTCCCACACGTTCGACACGCCCGGCTTGTGATCGCCGAAGACGTAGTAGTGGCCGAGCGAATATCCGAAAAAATTTCCGCCTTCGAGCCCGCGCAGGATAGCTTCGCGCTCGCTCTGGTGGCACATCATC
The DNA here is from genome assembly GCA_963721485.1 of uncultured delta proteobacterium. GTDB lineage: Bacteria > Desulfobacterota > Binatia > Binatales > Binataceae > Binatus. The sequence goes on from CAVRJV010000002.1 coordinate 192,849, forward strand.
GGCGTCACGCACGAAATCTCAGGATTGATCGCCTTGCCAATTGGAACGCACTTCTCGGCGAGCGTCTTGCGGTAGTCGCCGACCCAAAGCACCGCTTCTTCCGGATCGATGAACGAGAACGTCAGCGCGCCGATGCCGCACTCTGCGGCGAGCAGGATTGTCTCGCGGCGCGAGCAAGCGACCCACACCGGTGGATGCGGTTTCTGCACCGGCTTCGGCACCACGTTGCGCGGCGGCATCTTGACGAACTTGCCGTCGACGCCGCCGAACGGAACCTCGGTCATACAGCGGAGCGCGGTCTCGAGTCCCTCGCGCCACATCTCGCGTTTCAGCGCGGGCGCCAGATTGAAGCCACCGAGCTCGGCGAGCGATCCCGACTCGCCCGAGCCGAACTCGACGCGCCCTTTCGAGACCAGGTCGAGCATCGCGATTCGCTCGGCGATGCGCGCGGGATGATTGTAGCCGGGTGCAGTCAGCACGATGCCGTGACCGAGCCGCATATTTTTGGTGCGCTGGCTCGCCGCGGCCAAAAAAACTTCGGGCGCGCTCGAGTGCGAGTATTCTTCCAGAAAGTGGTGCTCGACTTCCCACACATTGGTAAAACCGAGCTTGTCCGCGAGCTCGATCTGGTCGAGCGCGTCCTGGATCAACTGTAGCTCGCTCTTTTCTTCCCACGGGCGCGGGAGTTGATGTTCGTAGAAGAGTCCGAATCTCATAGAGTCCTTCCTCGACTGGTTACCTAACGGATGTTAGCCTGCTGACGAATATTTTTGCAAGTGAGCAATCAAGCGCTGACGGTGGTTCCACGATAGTAGTGTTGCAGGATCTCGGTGTAGGTCTTGCCCTCATTTGCCATCACTGCCGCGCCGATCTGGCATAGGCCTACACCATGGCCCCATCCGGCGCCGCGCAAGACAAAGCGGCCCGGATCTTTGTCGACGATGAAGGCAGAGCTATACAGATGCGTGCGCGATAGGGCGCGACGAATTTCCAGTTCCTTACCGATGACTATGTAATCGCGTTCTCCGGTGATCTTCAGCCGATATATTCGGCCTGAAGGTCCGCGCGCGAGCGCATCGAGATCGCGAATCGGACCCAGGTCGGCGCCGAGCCTTGCCTTGATCAGATCGGCGAGTTCTTCGGGGGTATATGCGACCTGCCATCGATAGAAGTCGCGGGTCTCTTGATCGAATCCCGGAAGGACACGTGAGAGCAGTTTCGAATCGTCGGTATTGCAGTAAGCTGCAGGTGCGGAACGTATCCATGACTCAGGAGTGTAAGACTGGGTTTGCGATCGGCCATCGTAGATCGATTCAAGATAGGGAACGTCTTGATCTTCCCAGGCAGTAGCATAGCGCTCGGTAATTCCGCCGCAGCATTTGGAAAACCGCGCATCGCAGATAGCGCCTTGGTAGCGGAGAAACTCGCTCGTCGTCGCGCGAACCGCTTCGGCGGCGGCGGTAGAGAACGCTTTCGTGATGCCCTGGTAGCGCTGGCAGTGGTCGTCGGCGCATACGTCGAAATCCGGATGGGCTTCGCGGCCATACCAGCGAAGGACTTCGTGAGGATCGACACTCTCGCTTTGCAGCTTCACTGAGTGCGACGGGTTTGCTTTCGGGAACCACAGCCAACTGCGGGAAATCACCGCGTGAGCCTTCAGCAATTCGAGTGGGCAGCTTGCACTCATCTCGGATGAAATCACGCTGGTCACGTAGTCTTCGAGAGGAACATCGTTGATTACCGCCAGTCCCGCGCCTCGTTTGATAAGGCGAAGCGAACCGCGAAATACCTGGCGCTCCTTGCGTTCCCAATGAAATCCGATTCCAATCGTGATGTCGTTCAGCGCGAACGCGCACGGTGCCGGTTCGGATGGTGTCAGCGTAACTTCAGAAGTAAGACTATGGAACCCGGGGGCGTAGGACTTGCCGGAAGTGTCGTTGAAGGTCCCCGTCAATTCGACTTCGACGGTGGATTGCCCTTCGAGCAGTCCTACCGACACGATCAAGGCTTACTCTCCAGCTTGCGGGTGACTTCGCGAAACTGAGCGTCGGGCAAAGTGACCTCGCGAAAAATAGCGTCAATCGCGTCAGCGGTGATTCTTTCGAAGTCGTGCGCTCGCGGCACAACAAAGATTCCGCACAAATCTATCGACGCTGGACTCACCATCAGCTCGCCAGTGTGAAAGACCTGCGGCCGATGCTTTCCTCGCGGAAACAGGTAGGTGACCCACTCGCCTCGCTCACAAAAGACGGCGATGTTCACCAGCGGCTCTGGACGTTTATCCGTCGCTTCCGCAAGCAGTTCGATGGCGCGATCCATTCGATCGATCAACGCGGATCGATCGCACCCGCGCAAGAGCAAGACATTGCGGCTGTAATTCGGAATGGCGATGCTGGTCATAGCGGCGGTGTCGTGCTCGATCGGAAACAATCGTCGCGAACCGGCCTGGAAGTGCATGTGATCCGGTGCGGATGCGCCGCATTCGGAGCCGTTGTAGACGACGAAATATCCGGGGAGGCGGGCGGCAATATCGAGCATGCTACCGAACTGATCGGCGATGCGCTGCGGCGTGTGATCCTTGTGCGCGATCGTCAGGTGGCGGTTCACGATTGGAAATGGATTGCAGTAGATCGTGAAGTTGTCGTCGAACGGCAGACCTTCTTCCTCGGAAGGGAGATTCGCGGCGCATAGGAAGCACGGGCGTTTTGCGACGGACTCGCGGTCGACCGGCGCCGTTGTGCTCGCCATGCGATGGGGGATGTGACGGATGAAGACGTCGAACCAATCGATTCGCAGCGGCCGCGTCGTTGCGCGCGCCAGGCCTTCGAGGCCCTGCGCCAGTTGCGGCCATGCGCGCGTCTGCCGTTCGAACAGTGCTTCTACCTTGTGAATCATCCGCGCATTCGAGTCTGAATCTCGATGGTTCGGAGCCAGTCTTTGTAGTGATCGTATCGATTCGCAACCTCGAGGGGCAGGGCGCTGTCGCTGTTGCCTTCCCATCGACGGCAAAGATACACGGACTCGTAGATACGGCCGACTTCGTAGTCGCGGCTGATGCGCAAGGCGACGGCGTAGTCTTCGCCATAGCTGACGTTCGGAAACCCGATGCGGCGCAGGACCGACGTATTGAACGCGCGCGGCGCGCCGAGACCGTTGATGCGGAGAGCATTGTTCATTCCGTTCTCGCGAGTCCATTCGCGATGATCGATAAGGCCGGGCGGAATTTCTTTCAGTGAAAAATCGACCATCGTGTAGGAGCCTATAACCATCGCATAGGGACCGGCTTCGAGCTCTGCGACAATACCGCCAAGGACGGTGTTATTGAGATATAGGTCATCGGAATCAAGTTGGATGGCGTATTGACCGCAGTGCGCGGAGTATATCGCTTCGTTCCAGCACCCGCCGATTCCCAGGTCGCAGCGTTCGGGGACGATATGCCTAACCCGCGAATCGGCGATACCGCGCAGGATTTCGCTGGTGCGATCGGTCGAGTGATTGTCGATGACGATCACATTGAAATCGAAATCAGCGATCTGGGCGAGAGCGCTTTGGACTGCGTCGAGGATTGTGCGCTCGCGATTTCGAACAGGGATGACGACGCTGGCCTTTGCCGGGAAGCTTGTTTCAGTGACAGGAAGCTTGCCGAGCTGCGGCTTCAGCCATGCGCCGATTCGCTTGAGGTGCGCGGTCGCGATGTGTTCCATCTCGATTTGGTAATCGCGATTGCGCGGATCAACGTAGTCGAATTGCTTTTGACCCGTCGGGCGCGTATCAACCGTCGACGCGGTGTAGAGCGGCTCGGGAATCCGCACGAGGGGGTGTTTCTCGGAAATTCTCAACCGCAGATCGTACAAGGCTCCCCATTTCCAGGTGCTGTCGATTCCCGATTCGCGCGCGGCCTGAACCGAAAGAGCGACGACCGGGCCGAAGTCGAAACCGTCGCGGATGCTGCCGCGCTGATAGTCGATACGAGGATGACCGACTGCGTCGGCATAGACCCAGCCGGCGCCGGTTCCGCGGATGACATCAGTCATTCGATCGAACATGCGCGGTCCAGGATCGATCTTCACGCGCGGGTCGCCGAGAAAGAGAACGGCGGAATCGGCAGCGTCGAGGAGCCGCTGAATGCTCGCGGATGAGTGGTCGTTTGGAAAAACGATGTTCACGAAGAGCCGATTCTATACCATCTGTTGTGGTTTCGAGGCGACACTACCACTAGGGGTCGTTTCGTTCCGTAAAAAACGGTCTGGGGGAGGAAGCTGGAGTCGTATGGTTGCGAGTGAAGCGCGCGAGTGTTGCGGGCATGCTGGCGGCATCTATCCATACCGAGAAGGTAGCACGCTGAGAGCGTCTGCATCAGGCTGAAAAGTTCATCCCCCTAAACCTGGCTAATCCGAAAGGCCGTTCTCGCGGATTTGGTCGAGTTCTTTTTCATCCAGGCATCCGGCTTGGTACAGGTTGAGGAACTCGTCTGAGACGCTCTGGCCGAACATCGCCATGTCATCGGTATTGACGGTCACTCGCACTCCCGCATCGAAGAGCTTGCGAATCGGATGTGAGGCGAGAGACGTGACGCGGCCAAGCATCAGGTTGGAAGTCGGACAGATGTTGAGGCGGATGCGACGGTCGGCGAGAAATCGCATCACGGACGGCGAAGTGGCGGCCGCGATTCCGTGCTGCACCTCGTCGAGTTCGAGTTCTTCCACCGCGCGTTGCACGGAATCGGCGTCGCCCCATTCGCCGACGTGAGCCTTGAGGCGGAGTCCATTTGCTTTCGCAAGCTGGTAAAGCGGCTTGAAGTTCTCGATCGGCTGCGCGGCTTCGTCGCCGGACAGGCCCAGCGTGCGGTAGAAGTGAAGCTCGAGAAACGGCTCCATCCAGCGGCGAATATCCTCGATGCGACAATGACGCGACATCCCGAGCTGCGGAATCCATTCGACGCCGGGCGCATCGCGATCATGGGCACGCTTGAGGATGCCCGTCACATTGTTCGCGGAACCATCGAGAGTGATCGCCCACACGTCGTCGCCGATTTCGAAACGCACGAGCCCGTCTTTAGCGGCGCGCGCAAACGCCGCCTCGAACAACAGCGGTCTGAGCTTCGGATCTGGATTCCCGAAATGTTCAAGATTCCACGCGTGCATCTCGTCCATCGAGGCGAGTTTGTGATCTATCGGCGAAATGCTCCGGCCAAGGATCGCGCCCACCGAAGCTGGAGCGGCGCCGGCCCATCCGTGGTTGTGCAGATCGGCCTTGGGACATCTGCGGATCGCGTCGAGGTCGCCGGCTTTGAGAGCGCGTTGGAAATCTTCGTTCATGAGAGTTTCAAAGGGGCCGCGCGACGATGACGCCGGCCATCCGGTTTGCCTTGAGGAATTCGCTCAGTGGCTGTTCGACGGCACCGCCCTGGCTGCGCGACGCATGCCGCATTAGAACTCTTTTGCTATCGCGCACGATTATTCCAGCATGAAAAACGTCGAGATTCTTGCGCGTCGATGCGAAAAAAATCAGGTCACCGGTTTGAAGATATCGCTCGAGCCGGGGCGCTGCACGCTTCGGTACGATTTTCATGCGAGTCCGTTGTGGATCGAGTCCGGGGATAACATTCAGAACGCGCTCTTTGCTGATTGTGGGGACGGCCGGCATCGAAACCGGCATAACTATTCCTTCGCGCACATTGTTGCGGATCCACAGCGTCATGTAGTGATTGCGCCGCTTCCATTGAATAGCGCCATGTTCATAGCGAATCGTTCGCAACCACTCGACGAAGTCATCAACGTTTGAAGCGAGCGCGAGCGCCAAAACTGCCTCGATGTAAGTGACGCAGTCGAATCCGGCTAGAGAGGCCGTGAACACCTCTGCTTTGTGGGCGGAGCCAATCAGCGGATCTGGTTGGTATGCGCGCCCAAGGAAATGTCGGGACAGTGCTTCTATTCGGCTGGCGACGGAAGATTCCGACTTCACTCGCGATAGGAGTTGAGCCACGCGTCGCGGGCTGAGATCTCGTGGTTGCGCGGGCTTCATCGCACGGGAGGCTCGTGCAGCAGGGTGAATCCCTCGGCGTTGTGAAAATCCGGTTGGTCGGCAGGATGGCGCAGCGCCCAGTACGAAAGCGTTCCGTCGATCGCCTCGATGACCGCCGAGAGTCCGATACGCAGTGCAGCGCGCGCGTGGATTGAAGACAGGCGATCGAGCCGGACGTCGGCGTCGAGTTCAAGCCGACTGCGAGTAGAGCGCAACGCAATGTGCGGGCGCATCGTCTCGTCCGCGAGGGGATTGCCGTTGCGATAGCCGGACAAAGCGTAGACGGTCCATTCCCCTGAAGGTGCGAAGTTGAATTCGTGGTACGCCTGTTGGCCTTCGACCGCGATGAAGACCTCGAAGCAGGTGTGGCGCCACAGTTCGGTGCCGATGCACGGCGTCACCGGCGCGGGAATCCTGATTAGAGAAATGTCGCCGTCGAGGCGGAAGGTGATCTTGAGTTCGGCGCTCGTCGAGCGATGTACGTCTACCTGGAGCGCGCGCACCGCGTCGGCGTGAGTCGAGGGATGGCACTTGAGATCGAGCCAGTGTCCGACGGTCGTTACGGAAATTGCGCCACGCATATCGGTCATGGAGTTGCGCCGAACGAAGCGGCTAGATTCAGTTTGCGTGAATCTGCGCCAATCGCCCGCTAACGTCAAACATCGGCGCCGGTGCTTCTTCTGGACTTTCCGGCGTGGTTGGGGCTTCTAGTAGGTGGCGCGATGAAACAGTTTCTCGACCAAGATTTCCTACTCGACAACGCGACTTCGCGCCGGCTCTATCGCGAGTACGCGGCTGATCTGCCGATCATCGACTATCACTCGCATCTGTCTGCGGCCGAGATTGCCGCGCGCCAACGCTTTGGCAACATTGCCGATTTATGGCTAAGCGGCGACCACTACAAGTGGCGGCTGATGCGCATCGCGAGCGTTGCCGAGCGCCTCATCACCGGCGACGCCACGGATCGCGAAAAATTTCTGGCTTTCTGCGCCGTGCTGCCGCATGCGATCGGTAATCCCGTTCATCACTGGAGTCATCTCGAGCTGCGGCGAATCTTCGGCATCGATACGACGATCAACGAACGAAACGCGCCGGACTTGTGGGACGCGGTCAACGCGCGGCTCGCCACGATGGATGCCTGGAGCTTTCTCGAACAGGCGAAGGTCGAGACTCTGTGTACCACCGACGACCCGGCGGACGATCTCGACGCTCATGCTGAGCTCGCTCGATCGGCGCTCAAGACGCGGGTGCTGCCCACGTTCCGGCCCGACCGCGCGATGGCGATCGAAGATTCACGATTCGCTTCGTACCTCGCGACGCTTGGCGAAATCACCGGCACAGAAATCACCTCGTATTCGGCGCTGGTCGCGGCACTTGCGAGTCGGGTGAGCTACTTCCACTCGCAAGGCGCGCGCATCAGCGATCATTCGATTGACGAGCCTCTTCCCGAGCAGACCGTCACTCAGAAGGAACTTGAAGCGATGTTTGCGCAGCGGCTAGCGGGTGGCGCGCTCAATGGCGAAGAGATTGCGCAGTACCGTCTCGGACTGTTGATTGAGTTGGGACGAATCTATGCGGAGCGCGGCTGGGCGATGTGTCTCCATATCGGGGCTTTGCGCAACAATAGCAGTCGTCAGCTGGCGGCAATCGGTCCGAACTCCGGCTACGACTCGATTTCCGATATGCCGATCGCCCGCGGCCTGTCACGGCTGCTCGATACTCTCGATCGCGATAACCTGCTCCCGCGAACCGTTCTCTTTTGCATGAACCCGAACATGAACGAAGTGCTCTCGAGCATGCTTGGCGTGTTTGCCGATGATTCGACTCGTAGCAAAGTGCAGTTTGGCCCGGCCTGGTGGTTAAATGATCACAAGGAAGGAAATCTGCGGCAACTTCGCGCGCTGGCCAATCATGGTGTCCTCGGCACCTTTGTTGGCATGACCACTGACTCGCGAAGCCTCGCGTCTTTTCCCCGTCACGAATACTTTCGCCGGCTGCTATGCTCTCAGCTAGGCCGCTGGGTGGAGGATGGCGAATACCCTATCGACGAAGATGCGCTCGCGCAAATGATACGAAATATCTGCTACAACAATGCCAAGACCTACTTTCGATTGTCGACATCATAGGATCGTATACCGACCGCGGTAGTCTCCATGACGCTGGCTAGCATTCCGACCTTCTCTGTCGTCGAAAGAAGCGGTGCGCGGATAACTCTGCAAAGCGCCGAAGGCCATATTGCACACCTGTTCGTGCTCGAAGAAGACATTATTCGCGTCATGGTCTTGCCGCATGGCAATCTCCGATTTCCCAGAACGTGGGCGATAGCACCAGGATTCGAGGACGTACAGTATCAGGGGCGCGATCGCTTTGATCTCAGCGGTTTCACGCAGCCTTCTTTCGAGTGTTCTCAGGACGATCGTAGAATCCATATCGCTACATCGCGCGTTCGCCTTTCGATAGAGCTGTGCGGCTTCTTATGCCGATGGGAAATACTTAAGGCAGGGCTTTGGGTACGGGTGGCGGCGGATCGGGCCACTCAGAGCTACAACTTTGGATGGTGGGACGATCGCGTTTATCACTACCTGAAGCGCGACTCCGACGAAATGTATTTCGGCCTCGGCGAGCGCGCAGGCAACACTAATCGCGCCGGCCGGCGGTTTAGGATGACCAATATCGACGCGATGGGTTATGACGCAGCGTCGACTGATCCGCTCTACAAGCACATACCGTTCTACATTACCTGGAAGCAATCGGACAAAGCAGGATTCGGGCTCCTATACGATACGAATGCCGATTGTACCTTCGATATGGGGCGAGAGCTGGACAATTACCATGGACACTTATCGTTACTTGGTCGCGGACCACGGTGACCTCGACTACTACTTCATAGCGGGGCCAGGAATTGCCGACGTTGTTCGACGCTACACCTGGATGACTGGACGGCCTGCGTTCATGCCTAAGTGGAGTCTTGGCTATTCGGGATCGACGATGACCTACACCGACGACCCGAACGCGCAAGAGCGGATGGACGAGTTCCTCACTCGCTGCGAAGAGCACGATATCCTATGCGACTCGTTTCATTTGTCTTCCGGATATACTTCGATAGCCGGCAAGCGATATGTGTTTAACTGGGATCGTGACAAATATCCCGATCCTGCGGGGTTTGTGAAACGATATCTGGATCACGGGGTTCGGCTGTGCGCAAACCTCAAGCCATGCTTGTTGCGAGACCATCCAAGGTTTGCTGAGGCGGCCGCCAAAGGATTGCTGGTTCGCGATCGCGATGGCAGTCCTGAGATAGTTCAATTCTGGGGTGAGCTGGGCGCCTACCTGGATTTCACCAATCCAGCGACTGCGGCATGGTGGAAAGCGCGTGTGACCGATTCGATTCTCTCATACGGAATTGCGGCGACATGGAATGACAACAATGAGTTCGAGATGTGGAACACAGCAGCGCGCGTGCACGGAGTCGGCGGAAATTGGCCAGCTACCGACGCCAGGACTCTGCAGACGCTGCTGATGATTCGCGCTTCGTGGGAGGCGCAGCGCGAGTTCGCTCCGCAGTCGCGGCCGTTCCTCGTGACGAGGGCGGGCACAGTGGGGATCCATCGGTACGCGCAGACTTGGTCGGGCGACAATTATACTTCGTGGGAAACCTTGCGATATAACATCAAGATGGGGCTGGGGCTCGCGTTGTCGGGAGTCTCGAATATCGGCCACGACGTAGGCGGATTCGCGGGACCCGCTCCTAAGCCCGAGCTGTTTCTGCGCTGGGTGCAATTCGGAATTTTCATGCCGCGTTTCACAATTCACTCGTGGAATGACGATGGCTCAGTCAACGAGCCGTGGATGTATCAGGAAATAACTCCATACGTTCGCGATCTGATTAAATTCCGCTACAGGTTGATTCCATACCTATATGACCTGCTCTTGCGCTACCATCGCGATTACTCTCCAGTCATACGGCCGACCTTCTACGAGTTCCCGGACGATGAGCGGTGCTACGCGGAGAACGACGACCTGATGCTAGGAGAGAACCTGCTGGTAGCCGCGGTGGTCGAGCCCGGATATCGTACGCGCAAAGTATATCTTCCCGGGGGTGCCGGCTGGTACGACTTCTGGAGCGGCGACAACTACGAGGGAGGTAAGGAGATCGTCGTCGACGCGCCATGGGACCATACGCCGTTGCTGGCGCGCGAAGGATCGGCGATTCCGCTGAACCTTGCCGAACAGCATTTTTCGAACCGCGCCGATCAGCGTGGCTTCGCGATTTTCCCGCACGCAGCCGATGACAGTTTTGTAAGCGAATGTTTCGAGGATGATGGCGAAAGCTATGCTTACCGCGACGGCCACTGCTGGACCTGGCGACTAACGTTCGAAAGCTCAGTATCTGACTTGCGGATTCACATCGAGCGGGTGGGCGAAGTACCTGACGCGGAGCAGGACCTAACGTTGTTGCTGCCTTATCGTGAGACTCGCCGAGTGTCTCTCGACGGTGGCGTACTGTTAGAGGAAGGACGCGAGGGATCCAGTCGTCGCTTGATGGTACGGTGCCGGTCATGAGTGAGCGCTAGCATGGCCTCGTCGGTGCTTTCGATTCAGCAGCCAGCGGGCTCTTATATCACGCCACTCGAAGTGCGTGATCTGATCGCTAAGGCATGCCCTGTCGAGAACTATAGAAGCAAGAAAGTGCTACTGCTGGTTCCGGACGCGACGCGCACCTGTCCGCTGGGGATATTCTTTGCCGGCCTGTTCGACCAAATCGGCGGAGTGAGTGCGGCCTTTGACGTCATGATAGCGCTAGGCACCCATCCGCCGATGAGCGAGGAGGCAATCTGCGCGCGGCTTGAAATTTCGCCTGAAGAGCGCCGCACTCGCTACCACGCAGTCGGTTTTCTCAACCACGCGTGGGATAATCCTGCTGAGCTGCGCACGATAGGTAGCATCACCGCCGGCGAAATCGAAGCGCTGAGCGACGGGCTGTTCTCGATGGATATAGCTGTGACCGTGAATAGGCGGCTATTCGATTATGATCGAGTGATTATCGTCGGACCCGTGTTCCCGCACGAGGTAGTGGGCTTTTCCGGCGGCAACAAATACCTGTTCCCTGGAGTCAGCGGGCCGGAAGTCCTTAATGTCTTTCATTGGCTCGGAGCGGTGGTGACCAATCCGATGATTATCGGGAATAAATACACTCCGGTAAGAAGAGTGATTGATCGCGCAGCCTCGATGCTGACTATACCGAAGCTATGTTTTTGCCTGGTGGTCGAAGATGGCCAGCTGACAGGATTGTTCGCAGGTTCGCCCGAGGACTCGTGGGACAAGGCTAGCGATCTGTCGAAAGCACGACACATACGCTACAGGGAAAAGCCCTATGATACTGTATTGTCGTGCGCACCGGCTATGTATCAGGACCTATGGGTGGCAGGAAAATGTATGTATAAGCTGGAGCCGGTGGTAGCGGATGGCGGCGAAGTGATTATCTACGCTCCTCATATCCGCGAGATTTCGTACACTCACGGCCGCCTGATTCGACAGATCGGATATCACTGCCTCGACTATTTCCGCAAGCAATGGGATAAGTATCGGGCTATACCGTTGGGCGTGCTCGCCCACTCGACGCATGTTCGCGGTATAGGCACTTACGACGACGGTATCGAGTGTGATCGCGTGCGGGTGACCCTTGCTACGGGAATTCCGCGCGAAGTGTGTGCGGAGATCAACCTTGGCTATCGCGATCCGGCAACGATCGATCCTGCGGAATACGCGAATCGGGAAGGTGAGGGTGTCCTGATGGTGCCTCACGCCGGCGAGACTCTCTATCATCTAAAGGATCGGCCCGCATGGGCCCGCGAAACCTAGGGCGCCGCTCATAGCACGCCGCAGAATTCGCAGATGACGAACATATTCGATCTGTCGGGGGAGGTCGCGGTAGTTATAGGCGCGACTGGCGTGTTGGGTGGCGCGATGGCGGAAGGCCTGGCAGGCGCGGGCGCTCGAGTCGCGATCGTCGGTCGCAATCTTGAGCGCGGCGATGCTTGCGTGCAGCGGATTCGTTCGATCGGCGGGATCGCAGGCTTTTTCTTCGCCGATGCGCTCGACCATGCAAGCCTGAGCACGGCGCATCAGGCGATCGCGGCTGCGGTCGGACTTCCGGGGATCCTCGTTAACGCGGCCGGCGGCAACGACCCGCGCGCAACTGTTTCCGCGCAACGCCAGTTCGAAACGATTGAAACTGGCGACTGGAAAGCGAATTTTGATTTGAACCTTATCGGCGGCGTGCTGTTACCGTGCCAGGAATTCGGAGCGGCGATGGCGGCGCGGGGCAAGGGAAGCATCATCAATATCGCGAGCGTCGCTGGCCACCTGCCGCTGTCGAAGGTGGTGGCATACTCCGCGGCCAAGGCGGCAGTGCTGAGCCTGACACAATTTCTGGCGCGGGAATGGGCGCCGCGAGGTGTCCGCGTGAATTCGATCACCCCCGGGTTTTTCCCGGCGGAGCAGAACCGCGCGCTGCTGTACGACGAAGACGGTTCACCGACCGCGCGCACCCGAGCGATCCTTGGACATACCCCGATGGCTCGACTCGGCCAGCCGCGGGACCTGGTCGGTGCGTGCATCTTTCTCGCGAGCGCCAAAGCCAGCGGCTTCGTCACCGGCGCCGATATCCGGGTCGATGGCGGCTTTCTCAGTCAGACGATCTGACTGTCTCCGAGGTAGCAATGAAAAAATCGGGCGCGAGCCAAGAGCAGTCGGCATCGGAGCTCATCTCGAAAAGAATCGCCGAACTAGGTGACTGGCGCGGGAAAGCCCTCGGCAGAATGCGCAAGCTCATCAAGCAAGCAGACCCAAACGTCGTCGAGGAGTGGAAGTGGAGGGGCACTCCGGTTTGGTCGCACGACGGCATTATTTGCACTGGCGAATCCTACAAGGCTGTCGTGAAGCTTACCTTCGCCAAGGGCGCGTCTCTGAAGGACGCGGCCCGGCTCTTCAATTCGAGTCTCGACGGAAATGTACGCCGCGCGATCGACATCCACGAAGGAGAAGAAGTTGACGCGTCCGCCTTCAAGGCGCTCATTCGCCAAGCTGTCGACTTCAACATTTCTGGCAAATCTAAAGCCTCGAAGAAAGCGAAGTCTTAAGGGATCGCGGTCTCGAACAAGTCTGACGCTAGACCCCGCCGTACCAGTCGTAGCCCTGGTCTTCCCAGTAGCCGCCGGTGCGAGTCGGCAGAAAATTTACCTCGGTCAGATACTTCACGTTCTTGTAGCCGAGCTTGACGGGCGAGTAGAGGCGAATCGGCGCGCCGTGATCCGGGTAGAGCGGGCGCCCGTTCATGCCGTAGGCAAGAATCGTCTGCGGATGGAGTGAACTTTCAATGTCCCAGGTCGAATAGTAGCCGTTGTCGAATGAACGGAACTCGACGAATTGCGCGTCGGCGCTCGCTCCCACCATCCGTGCGATCTCGCGCAGTTGCACGCCGTTCCATGCGGCCACGGCCGACCATCCTTCGACGCAGTGATGGCGAACTCGCATTCCCGTTTGCGACATTCGCTTAAGCTGGTCGAGCGTGAATACGGCCGGCCGCGCGACGATACCGCCGACCTTGAGCGTCCAGTCGGGCGGCGCGAACGGCATCGTGTCGGAAATAAAATAACTGGGGAATGCAGACTCGGGCGTCAGCTCAGACGCAGACGGTTCGGGCGCGAGCCGATTTTCCGAGAACAACAGCCGACTGACGCGTTCGTTCCAACGCTCCATCCCTGTCAGGAACATCGACGCCGCACGGCTGTCGCATCCAGCAAGTGCGGTGCTCGCGGCGAGGCCGAGCAGGAGTTTGCGGCGAGTGATCAGCCTAGCCACGCTGTCCTCCGGTCACCATCGTCACAACCGTCCGCGGATGGAACGCCACCAATACCAGGTGCATCGCAGTGAACAAGGCGAGCAAAACCAGGCAGCTCAAATGCACGACGCGCGCGACGTCGTATCCGCCGAACGCCGCCGTGATCCAGTACAACTGCACCGGTTTGTAAATCGCCAGCCCCGACATCACGACGACGACGCCGAACAAAATCGCCGAGGTGTACGCCAGCCGTTGCAGGCCGTTGTAGAAGTCTTCGGGCGGCGGAGTTTTGCGGATGCGCAAATAGTAGGCGAACATCGCGACTGCGTTCGAAGTATCCCGCGTCGGGATGAAAACGCGCCGCCGCCATTCGCCGCTCGCGATCATGTAGCTCAAATAGATGATGCCGTTGAGGATCAGGAACCAGGCGATCGCGAAATGCCAATGGCGCGCGCCCGCGAGCCATCCGCCGAATCGCAGCCACGACGGCGGCGCGTCGTTCTGAAAGGGATACCAGCTATAGAGCGCGCCGCGCGGCCCGAGCGCCGGATATGCGGACAGAATCTGCAGGCCGCTGCCGGCCATTATCACGAGCAGCGGGATATTGATCCAATGCGCCAGCCGAATGGCGGCCGGCTGCGCGCGTCGTCCCGTGTGGTGGCGTTCAGCCACGGGCGTTGGTGCCGACTCGATCCACGGCGGCGAAATCTCCAGCCGCGTCGTGACTCTCGCAATTTTTCGATTCTCTGGGGGTTGCGCGTCCATGCCTAATTCTGACCGTCGATCATTATAACCAGACCGACGTTCATCACGCCCGTCTTATTTAACAACTTACGGCATGGAGCACTGGTTCCGCACTTTGTTCAATTCACAACAGTATCGAAGTGGGCAGTCTCAATTTTGTTTGCGCGTTTGAACTGTAGAAAAATCCGGTAATGCCCCGCTGTGGGGAACCCGTAGGGCATCGAAAGCTCCGGCGAAGTTGGCGTGCGCCCGCATTCATGTTCATGTCGGACATATTCATGCCCGGCCATTGAATCGGCCGGAGTTGGTGCTGGCCATCATCAGCGACGCCATCGGGACCGAGCCCGACGGATGGATGTGCGCGAAGACCTGCAGGTCGGAGCTGATGATTTCGGCGTGCGCCGCCATTCCCATATAAGGCTCGAGGTCGGTGCGCGGGCTTGCCATTTTGATCCTGCACTTCGAAGCGCAGGATCATCGGCACATTCGCGCGAAGCGCGGCGCTGTCGCGATGCCACACGACGCGCGTGCCGTCACTGAGAACATCGACCGTGGAATCCGATGACGGCGTGAGCGCGGGCGCTTTGCCGCCGCAGTCGTCACCGCTCAGCGGGGTGCCGTTTATCGCGCGGCAAATCGATCGAGCCGACCAGCGTCCATGGAAATCCGGTCTGGCCCACGATGTCGGCGAACACGGTGTAGCGGCCCGGCTCGAGCGACGGGAGCGTCGTCGATGAACGAGCCATCGGGCTGGCGCTCGGATGCAAATGCCAGATGCGGTCGAGCGCGGGCGTGCGCACGAGGAACAGATGCATCAGGTGGCCGTGGTCGGGCACGATACCGTCCATGACTTTGTACTGCAGCCAATCCTGGTCGGCCGGCGACGGGCTAATCGCGAGGCGATTGCCGTCGACCAGAGTTAGCGCGAGCTTCGGCGGCTTGAACAGCTTGGTAACGGCGGCGTAGCTCTGGGCGTCGGAATTCCACCACGCAAACGCGAAATAGAAAATCGCCGCCGACGATGACTGCCATGATCGCCATCGCGCGCCATCCGCGCCGCTTGAGCTCGGGCGTGACGCGGAGCGCCGGGAGCGAGGCGCGATTCGCGCGCCGCCGCGCCGACGATCGAAATCGCGCCGAGCGCGAGACGCGATCGCGAGCGTCAGCAGCAATGCGCCGAGCGCCGGCGGCATCGGCAGCATCCGCCGCGCGGCCGACGGCACCGGCACCGACATCTGCGCCGCGCCATGCGCACCCGCGACGTTTATCAGCACCCGCATCGAGCCGTACTCCATCAGCCACAGGCTCGAGGTGAAGAGATGCGGGTCGATGGGCGAGCGCTGCGCGACGTCGGGCACCGGAGCATATTGCGAGCCCGCGCCGGACAGCCGCGTCACCGCGGTGGTGACTCTGCGCACGTCGTCGGAGTCGGCGCGAATCTGCACGTCGGCGACGCCGGGAATCACAGCGGGAACATTGACCGTCACGAACAGGTGATACGGGCCTGCGTCGCCTTCGTAGAATACGTTGGGACTGCCGACGTGCGCATACGCCGGAACCGCGAGCAGCAGCACCGCGGCCGCGAGCATCGCGGCGCGCCGAACGACAGTTGCGCACGATGCGGACAGCATCGGAGATAGATCGGCGCGTTAGCGCCGCACGGTGCGCATCCAGTTGCCCAGCGCCATCCCGAGCGAGCAGAAGATGATCGACGTCACGAGCGCGATCATCATTCCTTTTGCGAAAGCGGCGGGATCATGCCAGCCGAAGCGGTACGGGTTGTAGAGCACAACCGCGGGATCGAAAAATCCGAAATAGTTGGCGCCGAAGATCGGATTGCGCGCGGCTGGTGAGATCAGGAAGTCCGCGAACGGCCACTGCGCCGCGACGAACGCCGCGATGAAAACGAATCCGGCGGCGATAGCGGATTTCCAGTTGCCCCAATTCTCGCCCATCCGCGCGCGCAGCAGGTCGAGCGCGAATGCGGGCACAATCACCAGCACCGGGAACCACAGCGGGACCATGTGCGTGATGTTCTGATACACCGGGCCCGAGCTTGGGCGCGGCGGGGAACAGCGGGAAGATCCACAGGCCCGCGAGAAACAGCGCCGGTGTAGATGGCGGCCATCGTGGTGGCCGGCCAGCGATTTTTGGAGACGATCGAGATCGCGATCAGCAGCGATGGGAAACGCGGTCGCCACCGCGCGATAGAAGCTCGCAGCTATGCATGAATTCCATCGGCGTCGATTCGAGGATGAACAGCGCGGAGCCCGCTGTGACGATGCCGCCGATCGCCAGAGCAGCAGCCAGTCGAGCTTGCGCTGATAAGCGCCCGACGGCGCGATTGAGATGCGCGCACACCAGCAGCATCGCGCCAAGCTCGATCATCAGCTCGCCAATGCCCAGCATCGAATGCGGCAGGCTGACGATTTTGACGTCGAGTCCGTAGGCGTTGTGCCACCAGTTGTCGAACGGCGCCGACGTGAGCATCGCGAATCCGCCCCACGCCGCCATGAAACATCCGAGCGGCCCGCGAAAGCCCCAGACCGAGACGCTCGCGTCCTTTGCTTCCCGCGACGAGCCGAAGGTGGTCGACAGAATCGCGTAGCCGCTGGCGAGGCCGGCCAGCACGCCCGCGAGGTAGATCATCATGTGCGCGGGCGTCCAGAAAGTGTCGCGGCCGATCGAGATATGCCACGAGATGTCCCAGTAGCCGCCGAACAAGTCGGCGGCGGTCGCGGCGGCGAGGCACCATACGTACCAAGGAATCGAAGCGGTGCGCTCGGCCGCGACGCTGCGAACGTCGGCGCGCTGGCGAAGATCGAAGGTCGCAGCGGCATTTCCCATGGCAGTTTCTCCGCGTCGATTGTACCGCGATCCCGCGCCTCCGCCCACAGGTCCGAGCCCCGGGCAGAGCTCTCAGTTTCCGCCGCGGCGCGCGACCAGGGCGACGAAATCGCCCTCGGTCAGGATGCCGACCAGGCGTCCATTTTCGACGACCGGGAGACAGCCGATCTTTCGCTCGGTCAGGATTCGCGCGGCGTCAATCAGAGAACTATCGGGGCTGGTGGTGACAACCTCGGTCGCCATCACGTCTTTGACCGCGAGGGTGTCGAGAAGCTTCCGCTGAGCGTGCCTGCCGTAGCCAAGCGCCTGCGCGAGGGCGTCCTTGAAGAGATCGCGCTGAGTCACGATGCCGACGAGCGTCTGCCCGTCGTCGTCGAGCACGGGCAAATGGCGCACGCGCCCCAAGCGCATGATGTCGTCGGCCAGCGTGAGCTTGTCGTTGCGCTTGAGGGCGGTCGGATCGGCAGTCATCACGTCGCGAACTTTCAGTTCTTTCATAGTCACCTCTCCAAAAGCATCTTACAGGAAACGTTCCTATTTTGAGTGCGGCATGTAATCCTTGCGCGGGAATCCCTGGCTCATCACTCATGCATCAGGATTGCCACCCGCCGGCGGTATGACCCCAACTCGCAGATTTGCGCTCGCCGTTTCGCTGGTTGCAATGATGACCGTAGTCGGCGCGGCCGGCTACATCCTGATCGAGCATATGTCGGTGCTCGACGCCTTTTACATGTCCGTCATCACCATCTCGACCGTGGGGTTCCAGGAAGTAAAGCCGCTCAGCCCGGCTGGTCGTCTTTTTACGATTGGGCTGATAGTCACAGGTGTCGGCAGCGCGGTTTACCTGTTCACTGTGATCGGGGAACTGGTCGTTGAGGGGAGCCTCAGGGAGTTTCTAGGAAAGAACGCGATGACTCGCAAAATTCACAATCTGCAGGACCATGTAATCGTATGCGGCTACGGGCGTTTCGGCCGCGCGGTGGCCGAAGAGCTGATTCGCAACGCGGTGCCGATGGTAGTGATCGAGGTCAATCCGGCGAAGCAGGCGGACCTGGACACCGTCGGCGCGCTGCACGTTATGGGCTCGGCGCTGGAGGATTCCGTGCTCGCGGACGCCGGGATCGATTCGGCGCGCGCGATAATCGTCGCGACCGGATCGGATGCGGACAACGTGTACATCACGCTTTCGGCGCGCGAGAAAAACCCGAAGATTCTAATCTACGCCCGCGGCGACTCCGACGCGTGCCTGCGGAGGCTCAAGCTGGCGGGAGCGGACCAAGTCGTCGCGGCCTATCAATGGGCCGGGTTGAGAATCGCGGCAAGCATTCTGCGCCCCTCGGTGGTGGATTTTCTACAACTTTCAGTACCCGGCCGCGAGTCCGAGGTCGATCTGGAAGAGATCAGTATCTCGCGCGACAGCCGTGCGGCGGGGAAAACGATCGCGGCCGTGGAACGTGAGAATCCACGGCTTCGGATCGTAGCGCTCAAGCGCAACGACAAAACTCTGGAATTGATTCCGTCTGGCGAAACGCAGATCGAGGCGAATGATTTGTTGGTAGTGATAGGCGAATCGGACAGCCTGAAACGCCTGGCGTCCGCTTAAGGATCGTCATCGTAACGCACCGAACGGATACACGGTGTTGCCAAAGGAGTCATCGATTATCAACCAAATGGTTGGCGCTCAAAGATGATCGCCCGGCACGCGACGTGCAGATGGATGCTTGTGGAACGGCAGGAGCAACCAGGTGCATAGCGATACCGACGAAAAACGCGTTTACGATTACCAGGGTTATACGATCCAGCTAAATCCGGGGACGGGGCGGTGGGAGGTATTCTGGCGCGAGCGGAAGCAGAGCGTTGAATTCGAGCGAGTAGCGGATGCCGAGGAATGGATCGACGATCAGATCCCGTCGCATCGGTTCTAGAGACAAGCGCGCGCCGCATCGCTAGGATTGATTTATGGCATCGAATACACGCGCAACTCGCCGGATTGCGATCATCGGGTCCGGCTTCTCGGGGCTCTGCCTCGGCATCCAGCTCAAGCGGCTTGGGATCGATTCGTTTACGATCTTTGAGAAATCCGACCGCCTCGGTGGAACCTGGCGTGACAACACCTATCCAGGCGCGGCCTGCGACGTGCCGTCGTTTTCCTATTGCTTCTCGTTCGAGCAGAAGACCGATTGGTCGCGGAAATGGGCGCCGCAGTCCGAGATCCTCGAGTACATGGAGGATTGCGCGAAAAAGTATGACCTCTTCAGTCATATCCGCTTCGGCACCGAGATTACGGGCGCGACTTGGGACGAAGGCGCGGCTGTATGGCGAATCCGCACGACGAAGGGCGAAGAAGTGCTCGCCGAGGTGCTGGTCGCGGGTGTCGGCCAGCTGAATCGCCCGAATATACCGAAGCTGAACGGCGTCGAGAACTTCAAAGGTGTCTCATTTCATTCGGCGCGATGGCGGCACGATGTCGATCTGTCGGGCAAGAGCGTCGGCGTCGTCGGCAACGCAGCCAGTGCGATTCAGTTCATCCCGCAGATCGCGCCCAAGGCCGGCAAACTCTATATCTTCCAGCGCAGCGCGAACTGGATGGTGCCGCGCAACGACCTCGCCTACACCGAGGAGCAGAAGCGCCGCTTCGCGCGAAACCCCGTGCTGACGCGGCTCTACCGCTGGATGATCTATTTCCAGCATGAAATGAACTGGCCGGTATTTCGTGGCAACAAATTTCTCGCGCGCAAGATGAAGGAAGCTTCCGAGACCTACATGCGCACGACCGTCAAAGACCCGAAGCTGCAGGCGGCGTTGATGCCGGATTACCCGGTCGGCGGCAAACGAATCCTGATTTCCGACGACTACTACCCGACACTGAATCGCGAAAATGTCGAAGTCGTAACCAGCGGCATCGACCATCTCGATGAAAACGCCGTCGTCACCAAAGATGGCCGCACTATCCCGGTTGACGTGCTGATTTACGCGACCGGATTCCAGTCGACCGAGTTCCTGGCGCCGATGGCGATTCGCGGACGCGACGGACGCGCGCTGCAAGACGAATGGGCCAACGGCGCGAAAGCCTATCTCGGCATCAGCGTCGCGGGTTTCCCGAATATGTTCCTGATGTACGGCCCGAACACCAATCTCGGGCACAACTCGATCATCTTCATGATCGAATGCCAGGCGAACTACATCCTCAATTGTCTGAGAGGGATGGACGAAAGCGGCTCTTCCGTGATCGATCTGCGGCGCGAGGTAATGGATGCCTTCGACGCCAACCAGCAAAGGGAGTTAGCGCATAGAGTTTGGGCGTCCACCGGAAAGAGCTGGTACAAGAACGACGCCGGGCGGATCACCAACAACTGGTCGGGCAGCACTATCCGCTATTGGTGGAAGACGCTGAGAGCGGACCCGAGCGTGTACCGGCTCGAAGTGCGGCACGACTCCGCGCGCGTGGAACAAAACGGAGAGATCGATCAGGCTCATCGCGCGGCGTAACTCGAACCGGACGTTACAAATTAAGCGGAAGAAATTTCACGCATTCTTTGGCGTATCGGTAAATATTACCGACTGACTGGAAGCCGTTCTTGGCTTTTGAGAGAAAACTTCAAATAAGTCATAGTATTTTTCGGCGAAGCTCAGACGTGCACGTTTGTTGCTCTCGAACTGACAAGGCTCAAACGTCGTCACCACATTACTCGCTGAAGATTTATGGCAAACGAAATTCGAGTTCTGATCGCCGAAGACGACGTCAACACGCACGAGGAATGGCGCGAGTCGTTGAAGGCGTGGGGATTTCGCGGCGAAATTGCGGAGGACGGCGTGCGCGCGCTGGAGCTTATCAGCAGCTTCAATCCGCACATCCTTCTCTCGGATCTGAAGATGCCGCGGAAGGGCGGGATCGAGCTGCTGCACGATATCCGCGAGATGGGGATTCAACCTGCCGACGATCATGATTTCGGGGCAGGGCGAAATTCCCGACGCGGTCGCGGCGCTGAAGCTGGGCGCTATCGATTATTTGCGCAAGCCGGTTGACCCGCCGCATCTGCAGCGGGTGCTCAAGAATATCGCCGACAACATCAGCATCCGCGAGGAGAACTCGACGCTGCGCCGGCGTCTGGCCGAAGTCGGCGAGCTGGGGCCGCTGTTCGGACGTTCGCTGCCGATGCGCAAAGTGATCACCGCGATCGAGCGGCTGGCGCAATCGTCGGCGTCGGTGGTGATTACCGGCGAGAGCGGCACCGGCAAGGAGCTGGTCGCGCGCACGATTCACGAGCTGTCGCCGCGGCGCGATGCGGCTTACGTGCCGGTCAATTGCGCGGCGATTCCCGAGACCCTGATGGAGAGCGAGCTGTTCGGGCATGAGCGCGGCGCGTTCACCGGCGCCGACCGGCGCAAGGAAGGATGCTTCGAGGCGGCCAACGGCGGCACTCTGCTGCTCGACGAGCTGACCGAAATGAAAGCCGAGCTGCAGCCCAAGCTGCTGCGCGTGATCGAAGAGCAGCGCTTGCGCCGCGTGGGCGGCACTGCGGAGATTCCGCTCGACGTGCGCGTGCTGGCGGCGTCGAATCGCGACATCGAGCAGGCGGTGCGCGAAGGCAAGCTGCGCTCGGACCTCTTCTACCGGCTCAACGTGTTCACGATTGCGCTGCCGCCGCTGCGCGAACGTATCGACGACCTGCCGCAGCTCACGCAGATGTTCATCAATCACTACGCGGCGCAAAACAAAAAGGACGTGACCGGCGTCGACGAGGAATGCATGCAGGCGCTGGCCGGCGCATCCGTGGCCCGGCAACGTGCGCCAGTTGCGCAACGTAATCGAGCGCGCGCTGATCGTGTGCGAGGGCCGTACCATCCGCAAGTCCGATCTGCCCGACGACTTCCGCGCGGCCGGCGGCGCCGACGGCAGCTTCATCAAGATTCCGCTGGGCAGCTCGCTCGACGACGTCGAGAAGGAAATGATCACGCGCACCATCGAGTTCACGGCCGGCAATAAAACCCGCGCCGCTGAAATCCTCGGCGTCAGCGCCAAAACTCTGTACAACAAGCTCGAGCGCTTCGGTTCCGAACGTACCTAGGACGAAACGACCGCGCGGCGGCTTGAGCCTCAACCCGCCGACCGACCGAAGACGCGTGGTGAAACCATGCAACTGCGAGCAAGACTGGCCGCGATTGCCCTCGCGCTGATGCTCGTTCCGACTGTCGCGTTGAGCGTCATCTCGCTCGACTCCCGAGTCGGCACGATGATCGACAACCTGTCGCGGTCGACCGACCTCATGATCGCGCAAATATTCGAGCAGGTGCGCCTGGCTATCTCCGAAGGCGGCGGCGACGTCCCAGCCGAACTTCGCGGCAGCGAGCCGCTGCGCAAGCTGCTCGATTCGACTGTGGCCTTCGGTCCCGGGGTGGTGGCGGCATCGATCGTGGGAAACGACGGCACAGCAATAGTGGCGGCCAATGGCGACGGCGAGGGGAAGCCCGCGCTCAGTTTGCCGTCGGTCAAAGAACTCGACGAACAGGCGTCGCGATGGCTGCTGTTCACGTCGCTGCCCAGTCTTCTCACGGCGAAGGTTTACGAGGCGCGGCGCCGGATCGACATCAATGGTAAGCCGGTCGCGACGATTTCCATCGGCGTGACGACGGCGCTGATTGCCGACCAAGCCCGTCATCTGCTCGTCGTGATCGTAGCTACTGCGGGGCTGGTCGTCGCGGCCGCGATGCTGGCGATGTTGCTAATCGCCAACCGCATCCTCGGACAACTCGCCAACCTGACCCGCGGGCTCGAGCAGCTCGCCGCCGGCAAGAGTCCTTCGGAGGTGAACGTTTCGGGCACGGGCGAGCTGAGCACGCTGGCCGAGAAGTTCAACGAGCTGTCGCGTCAGGTCAGGGCCGATCGGTCACGACTCGATAGCGATCAGACGCATCTGTTCGACGTGGTCCGATCGATCCAGGATGCCGTCGTGCTGCTTGACGCCACCGGGGTCGTGCTGTTTGCCAACAAGGAAGCGCAGGAACGCCTCGCGCCGAAGAACGGTCCGCTTGAAGGCGCGCCGCTGGCCTCGGCACTCGACCATGGCCATCCCTTGCTGGCGTTGCTGCAATCGACCGTGACCGGCACCGAAGCGCATGACGTGCCGCTCGCGCTGCCGGCGGGAGGGACCTATCTGATTTCGTTCTTTCGACTCGGTCGCGAACGGATTCCGGCCGGGATGTTGATCGTGCTGAGAGAT
This sequence comes from uncultured delta proteobacterium, assembly GCA_963721485.1. Taxonomy (GTDB): domain Bacteria; phylum Desulfobacterota; class Binatia; order Binatales; family Binataceae; genus Binatus. The sequence goes on from CAVRJV010000002.1 coordinate 216,528, forward strand.
CTGAAGCCGGTGATCGAGCTGGAAACCGCAATGGATTCGTCGAACCGCCTGGCCCGCCTCGGAACGCTGATTTCCGGCCTGGCGCATCAGCTGCGCAGTCCACTGAACGGGATGAACATGCGGCTCGAACTGCTGCGTCACGAAGCAGGCGGAGCGGGCGCGAAGCACATCGACAAATTGCGGCACGAGGTTACGCGGCTAGACGAAGCGGTCGAGGCGCTGCTGCGCTTTATGCGGCCGGAGCAATTGAAACTGAGCGAGTTCGACATCAACGAACTGCTGAAGGAACTGGGCGGGCGCATCAATAGTGAAAAAATCAAAGTCGAGTACGAGCTCGATTCCGCACTACCATTGGTTCAGGCCGATCGTGGATTGATTTATGAAGCCCTGACCAACTTGATTACGAACGCCGAGCAAGCGATGCATGACGGCGGATCGTTGACGATTGCGAGCAGGCTGTTAGGGTCGTCGGTTGAAGTTACGATCACCGACCGCGGCCCCGGAATCGGCAAGGAGCAACTGGATCGAATCTTCGACTTGTATTACACAACCAAGGCCGGCGGGAGCGGGCTCGGCCTGCCTTTTGCGATGCGAGCAATCGAACTGAACGGCGGGAAGATAGCGATAGATTCGGAATTGGGCCAAGGTACGGCCTGCAAGGTAACGATTCCGATTGCAGCAAATGCGTCCGCCAAATCATCCGAATCCAGCGCTGCATAAGCGGATCAGCAGACGGTTTACTGGACCGCTTCTGGGTATTCTTTCGATTCCACTGATTTCCATCGCCGGCTGCTCCGGCGGGAATCCGAGGATGTCGCTGACGGATTTCTTCAGCAATCGATCCTTGAACTCTGCCGCGCCGACGGCTACTTCCGCGCCGCCTCCGCCGCCAACTCCGGCTGCGGCGCCGACTCCGGAAGCCGAAGGGACTAAGGAACATCCGGCGAGGAAACCGAGCAAGCAGACGCATGCCGTTTCGAAGCCGCCCTTGGGTACGGCCGGCCCGATCGAAAGCGAGGGCAGGGGCGCCGAGGTAAGTCTCGAACCGAATACTGGCGCGAGCGAGGCTGGCGCTCTCGCGACTCCGGCGGCGCCTGCGTCAGCCGCCGCTCCCGCCATCGGGGGAACTCCAACGCTGAGCTCCTCGGCGGAATCATCCGGCGCGGCGGATGACGCCACTCCAGCGAAGGCGGCGAAGCTGATCGACGACATCGATAAGCTCGAAAAGCGAGTCGACCGCGAGAATCTTACAGCTGACGATTCTCAACGGGATATTCTCGCGCAGAAGTTGTTGCTCGAAGCCAAGCAATCTCTCGAGGATCGCGACAGCGCCGCCGCCATAAGCCTTGCGATGAAAGCATCGACCCTGCTGGCGCCGTTGCCGAAGCTCGCCAATTCAGCAGCTCCCCCCGCACCGTAAGGTCCGCGGTCGCGGATCTCGTGCAGATCCGGAACCGTGAATAAATTCCCCTGGCGATTCTCAGAAAAGTCTTGCCGGGCAATGACTTTTCCACGTGGCCCTATCCTTGCTGACTAATCGTAGTTACTGACGGCGAAGGAAAAAGGTGATGAAAATCAAATACTCATTCAAACCAATCGTGCCAGCAATTCTTTTCGGTATGGTCCTGTCGGTTCCTGCGTTCGCGCAGGACCAGCCGGCCGGCGAATCGATGCATCAGGCGGGTCAGAAGATGGAGCAAGCCGGTTCCGATACGGCGGCGGCCGCCAAGGACGTTTACTATGGAACCGAGCGCGCGGCTAAAGACACCACGATTACGGGCAAGGTCAAGGCCGCGCTGGCGCGCGACCGGAGTGTCAGCGGATCGGGAATTCATGTCGACACCGTCGCCGGCATCGTCACTTTGAAGGGCAGCGTGCCGTCGCCCGAAATGGCGCAGCACGCCGCGAAACTCGCGGAACAGACCGAGGGCGTCAAGAGCGTGAACAATCAGCTCATGGTGATAACCTCGGCGAACACCGATTAAGTTCGTACAATTCTGCCGCTTGAGAGTCGCCGCCGACTCGCGCCACCTATGCGAGTGCGGCGGCGACTCCTCCTGTCACACCGCTCCGCCGGCCTCGAACATCCGGAACTCGAGAAAATACTTCACGACGATTTTCTGAAATCACGAGCGTATCCAAGGCGGCGGTCGGCGGTATGACGATTGCTCTACTTACTGATCATTAAGTTGCCGAATCTGAAATGAAGGAGGAAGGCAAATGAAACGCGAATTAAAGATGGCTCTGTCGGCGACCGCGATCGCTGTCGTGGCAATTGCGGGTCCAGCACTTGGCCTGACTCGTTCGACGACGGCGCAGTCTCCACTTGCCGCGAACTTCTCGCATCCGATCAGGCGAAGCGTGATCAAGGTTCACACGGTTCGCGGCGTAATCAGTCTGCCCGGTGATGCAGCCACGTGGGACGAAATAGAAAAGGCAGTCTTCGTCGCCGACAGCATTGCCGATATGCAGGTAGTCAACAACGAAGTCCCCTGGCGGACCTCGATGGAGTAACGGCTCAAACACCCAAGGAGGTTTCACGTCATGAAGAATTTTACAAAGGCCACGATCTTAATCCTGAGTCTCTCCGCTTTGCCATTTCTCGGCGGATGCGGCTCGTCCACGGAACAAGTCAAGGAAACGACTTCAACGACCAGGTACGTAGCACCGGTGCCTGAGCCTGCGCAGGTAGTCGTTCAGCCGGCCCCGGTCGTGGTAGCGCCCCCGACCACGGTCACAACCACTGAGGAAAAGAGCAGGTCGGACTCCAACGACAACGGCGTCGACGCGACCCGCGAAAGCTCGAGTGCCTACCATAGTGAGTCTTCGACCGTGACGCCGATGACTGTGGCACCGGCCGTTCCGCCGCAGACGCAGTCAATGACGACCTACCAGAAGAAGACTTACGAAGAGACCAACTAGCTAACGTCATGGACAAATGGGGCACGGAGAGACGGTTCTTCTCCGTGCCCCATAAGGCTTTTCCTATGATGAGACGCGTAAAGGCTCAGGTGGTCGCGGCGATTTTGGTGTGTAGTATCGCTGTCGGTTCGCGACTTCTTCCGAACGCATACGCACAGCAGCCGGTCACAGATGCGCCGGTCCTAAGAGATGACCGCTCGCTCACGGTTGAACATGACCAGGTGCGTACTTCAGCCGAGCACCACTACAATTCTCCCGCCGAACGCGCCAACGATGATCTGCTGATCACCGAAGTGAAGAGCACGCTATCCGATCAGGGGATCTCCGATGGATACCCGGTCGCAGTCGATTGCGACCACGGAACGATAGAGTTGAGCGGAGTCGTCGCGTCGGCCGCTGACGCTCGGCGAGCTGAGACGATCGCCTTGAACACGCGCGGCGTCGTCGGCGTCAAAAACAAACTGACTTGGCGCTAGGCCCGGCGGCGGATCAACGGGATCACTTCCTTGGCGAACTGCTCGTGCTGCGCATCGCGATCGGCTGGGGCGGAAATGATATCGACATTGACGTCGCGGATTCCGGCCTTGATGAACTCGTCGATTCGCGCGGCAACGTCGGCGGGCTTTCCGACGGCTGCATAGCGCTTGGCGGGTTCGCGAAAGTCCATCGCATAGCGCTTGCTCAGATGCGTCGCCGCAACGTCGAGCGCGGCTTCGTAACTCGGCCCGAGCGTGGCGAACAAATGCAGCGCCGTGCCGAAGTGATCCAATTTACGGCCGGCTTTTGCAGCTTCGCGCGCGATGAACTCGAGGCCATCGGCGACGCGTTTGGGCGTCACCACGTAGGGCATCCACCCGTCGCCCAGCCGCGCGGCGCGCGTGAGCGCAGCTTCGGCGCGTCCGCCGACCCATACCGGAGGTCCGCCGAACGTGCGGGGTTTCGGCAGCATCGTAACTTTTCCGAAGCTGAAATATTTGCCGTGGTACTCGACCGGCTCGCCGGTCCACAGCCGCTTGATTATTTCGATCGCTTCGTTCGTGCGGCCGCCCCGTTGCTTGAGCGGCACGCCGCACGCTTCGTACTCACGGGGAAATTCTCCGCCGACTCCGATGCCGAAAATAAAATGTCCCGCGCCCATCAGGCGATCCACCGTCGCGACCATCTTCGCGACCGTCGTCGGATGACGCAGCGGCAACAGGTAGATGCTGGTGCCGAAGATCAGATTCGGACTCAGCGCTGACAGGTACGTCAGCTGGGTGAGCGAATCGTCGATCGGCCCGGTGAATGCGACGTGGTCTCCCGTCCAGATGCTCTCGTAGCCCCACTCGGACAGCGTGGTGACGGTCTTGAGCGCATGCTCACGATCGGCCGCGGTGGCCATCGCGCCGAACCGGATTTTGGAATTCAGCGGCAGCACGTCGCTCATGGTTCAAACCGAGCGAAGCGCGCCGCCGTCGACGCGAATCAACGAGCCCGTCACGTAGGCCGCCAGCGGACTTGCCAGGAATGCCGCGACCGCGCCGAACTCCGCGGGCGTGCCGAGCCGACCAACCGGAATCGTCTGCGCGTTTCGTTGGATTGCCTCATCGACGGTAATTTTCTGACGCTCCGCGGCTGAGCGGCTGAGTTGCACGATGCGATCAGTGAGAATCGCCCCCGGCAAAAGAGTGTTGACGGTGATTCCGTCGCGCGCGGTCTCAGTCGCGAGGGTCTTGGCCCATCCGACGATCGCACTACGCAGCGTATTTGACACGCCGATCGTGGGGAGCGGTTCGACCACGCTCAACGATGCGATGTTCAGGATGCGTCCCCACTTTCGCGCGCGCATATCGCCGATCAGCAAGTCGGTGATTCGAAACAGCGGCATCACCATCGCCTGGAACTGATCTTCCCAGACTTTTGGCGAGACTCCGACCACGCCGGACGGCGGAGGGCCGCCGGAATTGTTCAGCAGGATGTCGATCTGGCCCAGTTCTTTGCGCGCGGCGTTGGCTGCGGCCTCAAGGCTCGTCCAGTTCGCGAGGTCCGCGGCAAATCCGACAGCCCTGGCGCCGCGTGCGGTGATTTCGGACACCGCGCGATCGAGCGCCTCCTGCCCGCGCGCGATCAGCGCAACCGCAACGCCCTCAGCCGCGAGCGCGTCAGCGACGCCGCGTCCGAGTCCCTTGCTGCCGCCCAGAATCAGCGCGGTTTTTCCCTTGAGTTGAAGATCCATATTTCACTTCACCAGGCTTTTGCGTCTTTGGTTCGATTTCGCGGGATGGATAGTCTCGCCGCGCGCCAACATTGTCACGAACTTTTCGATTCGTTGCTCGCGCGTTTCCGGCTTCTTCGCGTCATGGACGCGATACAGGATCGCATACCGGTTGACCCGATCGAGTCGATCGAAGTGTCGCCGTGCGGCTGGATTGCGATCGAGCACACGCTGAAGATCCGCGGGTACCGTTGCCTTGCTCGGCGGGGCATAGGCGGCCTTCCATCTGCCATCGAACTTCGCTTGCGCGATCTCCTTCGTCCCGGCCGGCTGCATGCGACCGAGCTTGATCAGTGCGATCGCCCGCTCGCGATTGAGCTGCGACCACTTGCCCTTCGGCCGGCGGGGCGTGAAGCGAATCAGCCAATGGTCGGCGTCGAATCTGTCCACCTGGCCGTCAATCCATCCGTGACATAGGGCGCCGTCGATCGCTTCGCGTTTCGAGACGCTCGCGATTCCCGACGCCGCTTTCGCCAGTTTCAACCACACTCCCTTCGAAGTGCGCGGCTGCGATGCGAGCCAATGCTCCCAGTCAGCGCTCGACGAAAACGCGCGGACAGGAAGATCGCTCGTGGTCCTCGAGGACGGCATTCGCTATGCAGTTTTGTTCGCGCCCGGCAGGTAGTCGTCGAGCGGCACGCCGAAACTGTTGAGCGCCCAGGAGACCAGGTTGTACTGGCCGATCGTGAAAACCGCATCCATCATTTGCTCGGTGCTGTAGCGCTCGGACAACTGCTTCCAGGTATCGTCGGCAACGACAGACTTCTCGCGCAAATCGTCGGCGGCCTGGATCAGGGCGGCATCGTGTTTGTCCCATCCGGCCTTCGGGCCTTTGCTGATGCGGTCGATCTCGTCGTCGCTAAGCCCCGCGGCCTTGCCGATTCGCACATGCTGCTCCCATTCGTAAGGCGCCTGGTTGAGCCAGCCAATGCGCAGAATCAGAATCTCGCGGTCTCGCGCCGGCAGCGATTGACCGCCGAGAATGTAGCCGGCGAAGCGCGACCAGTTTCGCGCCAGCTTGGGATTGTTCATCAACACTCTGAAGATGTTGACGACCTCGCCGTTGACCTTGTTGCGCTCGCCCATCTCGCGATCCTCGGCGCTCAAGGTCGAAAAATCGCGGAACTGGATTCGTTGTTTTCTCGCAGTCACGGGTCATCCTCCGTCATCGTTATGGGCTGAGCTTTAATCCACAATCGCGATTTTCTCCAGCGGCGCGAGCCTCATCGCCACACGCGATGTGCGACTTCAGCTACCAGCTCTAGCTTCGCTGCCTGCGTCGCTTCGGGAATTGGATTGCCCTCCCACACGGTGCCGAAGCCGCATTGCGTGGACAGCGCCATCTGCTCGCGCGGAAAATATTTGCTCGCCTCGTCGATCCGCTCGACAACTCCCGCAGCCGATTCGAGCTCGACGCGTTTGGTCGAGATCAGACCGAGCACCACGCTCTTGTCGCGCGGAACTTCGCGCAGTGGCTCGAAGGAACCGGAACGCCAGTCGTCGTACTCGAGCAAAAACCGAGCGAAGTTTCCGGCGCGCTGAAATACCTGGCGTGCGATCGATTCGTAGCCGCCCTCGCCGACGTAGTAGCCCTTGTTGTTGCCGCGGCACAAATGGAGCGCGAAGGTAACGCCGCGAACGTCGGCCACCGAGTTGATAATGTCGATGCCCTCGGTCAGCAGCCGATCGGGATCCATCCCGCGATCGGCGAAGTCGGCGCGCCGGCGTTCCGGATCGCACAGCATCCCGAGTTCCGGCGCGTCGATTTGGATGTATTCGCAGCCGAGCGCGGCCAGCTCGCGCGCCTCGTCGCGCACGATGTCGGCAGCGTCGCGAAACAGCGAGAAAGGATCGGGATACGCCTCGCGCGAATGTTCCGGCGACCATCGCAGCGTCATCATCAGCGGACTCGGCAGCGTGACCTTGAGCGGCTTGGTCGCGCGGCCGCGCGCGTATGCAAATTCTTCGTTGGTGAGCGAGCGCAGGCGATGAATCCGATCGACCACCGCGTATTGCACCTGGATGTCGGTCTGCTCGGCCTTCTGGTTCTTCTCGTGCGGCTTGCGCCATATGCGCGTGAAAGCGGGAATCGGCTTGACGCCTGAAATCACGTCGGTCAGCGGCGCGATGAAGTGCGTGCGGCGCATCTCGCCGTCGGTCACAACGTCGACGCCGCATCGTTCCTGCAACGCGATCATCTCGTCGACCGCGCGATCCTCGATGCGTTGAAGTCCAACGTGCCGAGGCTTCCCGCTTCCCATCGCTTGCGCGCGTCCTTGAGGTAGCCGGGCCGCAGCATCGAACCGATCACTTCCGCGCGAAATTCGATTTTCATCACGGGTCTCCTCTAATCGTTGTAGCCAATCAGACACTGTTTGGCATAATGCGCCTCAGCGATGGAATCGTTTGACGTAGTAATCGTCGGCGCGGGGGCGGCCGGGCTGATGTGCGCGATGACGGCCGGAAATCGGGGCCGGCGGGTGTTGATCCTCGAACACAACGACCAGCCGGGCGCAAAGATTCTGATCTCGGGCGGCGGGCGTTGCAATTTTACCAATCTTGAAATCGAGCCGGAGCGGTTTCTTTCCACCAATCCGCATTTCTGCAAGTCAGCGCTCAGCCGCTACACGCAGCACGATTTCACCGCGCTGGTCGAACGCCATCGCATTCGCTATCACGAGAAAACGCTCGGCCAGCTTTTCTGCGACGGGTCGGCGCGCGAGATACTCGCGATGCTGCTGGCGAAGTGCGCAGCCGCTCGCGTCGACTTGCGCACCTCACATATCGTCACGGAAATCACGCACGCGGATCGCTTTCGCATCGAGACCAACAAGGGCAGCTTCGTCGCGCCGGCTTTGGTGATCGCGACGGGCGGCCTGTCGATTCCAAAGATGGGCGCGACGGGATTTGCTTACGAGATTGCGCGGCGCTTCGATCTCAATGTCATAGAGCCGCGGCCGGGGCTGGTGCCGTTGAAGGTTGCGGGCGAGATGCTCGAGCTTTGCCGCAATCTCACCGGCGTTTCGGTCGACGCGATTGCCACGTGCGGCCGCCAGAGTTTTCGCGAAAACATTTTATTCACGCATCGCGGCCTCTCGGGTCCTGCGATTTTGCAGATCTCGTCGTACTGGCGCGAAGGCGAAACGATCTCGATCAGCCTCACGCCTTCCGTGGACATCGAGAGTTTTCTAACAGATCGAAAGCGAAGGCGGCCCAAAGCGGAACTCAAAACGATTCTCGCAGAGATGATCCCGACTCGTCTCGCGCATGTGCTAGCTAGTGGCGTCGCATCGGACATTTCGATTGCAAATGTTCCCGACCGCGATCTTTTGAACCTGGCAAATCGGCTGAAGGGATGGCAGCTCAGACCAACGGGCTCGGAGGGGTGGCCCAAAGCCGAGGTGACGGTCTGCGGAATCGACACTGCGTCGCTGTCCTCGAAGACGATGGAGTCGCGCGAAGTGCCGGGTCTGTTTGCGATCGGCGAAGCGGTGGACGTTACCGGATGGCTGGGCGGCTACAATTTTCAGTGGGCATGGTCGAGCGGATGGTGCGCGGGGCAGGCGGTTTAATATTTCAGCCGCCTCAGGATTCTTCGAGCACGCCTTCGGCGACGAGCTTCGACATTTGCGCATCGTCCATGCCGAGAATCGTGCCGCAGATTTCGCGCGTGTGCTCGCCCAGCGCCGGCGCTGGTGCGACGAGGGGTTCAGGAATCGAGGTCGCGTGAAAAGCCGGGCCTTCGAACATCATGGGGCCGACGCCGGGTTGATCCAGTTGTTGCGGGTATCCGCGCGCGAGCAGATGCGGATCGAAGGGCATGTCGCTCGCGTACATCATGAAGCCGGCAGGCACGCCGGCCCGTTGCAGGATGTCAGTGACTTCGCGATCGCTGCGCGCCGAGGTCCACTCGGTCACGCGCCGGTCGAGTTCCGCGCGAGCCTCGATTCGGCCGCGAGCATTATCGTACTCGCGAGGCTGCGCCCAGTCGGGATTGCCCAGAGCGCTGCGGAAGCGATGCCAATCGTCGTCGGTGCGCACCGTGATTACGCACCATCGCTCGGTGCCGGCGCATGGGTAGACGCCCCAGGGCGCGCCGCGAGTGCTCAGATTTCCTTGAGGGCCGACACTGCCAGGCTCGAGTGACGCCTTGAGCATCAAGTCGGCCAGCAGGCTTATAATCGTTTCGACTTGAGCTACTTCGAGGTGAGCGCCGGAGCCTCGTCGCTCGCGTGCGAATAGCGTGGAGACGGCTCCCAGAGCCAACATACGGCCACAGAGGTGGTCGGGATGGATCGCGCCGGAGCCCGGCGGCATCCCGCCTTCGGGAAAATTCCAGAGGTAGGTCATCCCGCCGGCGGTGCGGCTGTTCGGGCCGAATCCGATCCAGTCTTTCCACGGACCGTTCGCGCCCATTAGCTGACTCGATCCGAGGATGAGGCGCGGATTTATTTCGCGCATCTGATCGAAGCCGAGGCCCAGGTTTTCCATCGTGCCGGTGGCGCTGTTCTCGATCGCCACGTCAGCCCAGGCGATCAGCTGCTTGATGATTTTCAGTCCTGCCGCGGTGCGCAGGTTGATGCCGAGGCTGCGCTTACATCGGCTGGAGGAGGCGAACGCCGGATTCATCTCGGTGCCGTAGATCGCGCGGATGAAGTCGGGGTGCGCGCGCGTTTCGATTTTGATTACGTCGGCGCCGTTTTCGGCAAGCAGGCGGCCGGCTTCGACGCCGACGCCGCCGATTCCGAAGTCCAGCACGCGGACCCCACTGAATGGACGTTGGCGCCGAGCAGTGGTCGATGCCGGCGCCGGCTTCGCGATGGGCGCAAATGTGTCGCGATCGTGTCGGCCGGCGCTGGGAGCGGGGCCGGTGAAGCCGAGGCGGTGACCGTCGAGGATGAAGAAGCCGTCGGCGACGCGACCGCTGAGGCCGTCTACCAACGGCGCTTCGCGAAAAGTTTTGCGGGCCGCGAAATGATCGGCGGCGAGCACTTCGTCGGGACTCAGCACCGGCGTCATCGCGAGGCCGCGGCGCTGTGCCTCGAGGGCAAGTTCGAGCTTGGTCTTGTCCTTGAAGAATTCGGCGAACATTGGATCGAGAATGTCGTGCTGGATCGACATGCGCGCGAGCAGGTGATCGAAATGATCGGCTTGCAGGACCTGTGGCTCGCCGAGCCACGCACGCATCGCGCGCCATTGGCGGGAATTCAGAATGATGAGCCGGACGAAGCCGTCGGCGCATGGGTACATCGTGTAGACCGGCGCCGAGCCGCTGCGAATTTCGTAGTATGAGCCGCCGCGCGCTTGTGTCGCGCTGAAACTCGGCAGCGCCCAGTCGGACGTCTGCGCCGCCGCTTCCATCACGGATACATCGAGGTGCTGCCCGCGTCCCGTTTTCGTTCGATCCCACAGCGCAGTGACGGTGGCGAACGCGGCGGTAGTGCTCGCGATGTCGAATGCGAGCGCGCCCGACGGCAGCAGCGGCGGCTTTTCCGGCACGCCCGAGCGGAAGAGCAAGCCTGACATCGCGACCAGCACTGCGTCGGTCGCCGCGTAGTCGCGATACGGCCCCGTCAGGCCGAAGGGAGTGATCGACGTGATGATAAGCGAGGGATGACGAGCGAGGATTGCACGACGATCGATATCGTCGGCGCGATGCGACTCGATCCACACGTCGGCCATGTCAAGCAATTCGTCGAAGCGCCGGCGACCGTCGGCAGTTTCGAGGTTGAGCGTGACGCTCTTCTTGCCGAGATTGCGGACCGCGAAATAGAGGCTGGTGTCATTGTGAAACGGCGGGAGGCGACGGGATTCGGCGCCGCCCGGGGGTTCGACGCGGATGACTTCAGCGCCGAGGTCGGCGAGCAGCCGGCCGCATAGCTCGCCGCACCCGTCTGCCTGATCGATCACGCGGATTCCGGTGAGCGGACGATCGGCTCGCGAGTCCATCGACGTAATCTACCAAGACGGTGGTGATGGGCGTCAATGGAGATGGGGAACTATTCTAATGTGAAACCCGCGGTGGGTTTCACGCTTCCCTCGGCAGGGCTGAGCCCAGTGTCCGGAAAGATAGCTGCGCGGAAGAAACGGCTACGCGGCCTGACGGGCGCGAGGAATCAGGCGGACCGGTAGGTGTTTCAGGCCGTTGATGAAGTTGGAGCGGAGGCGCTTCACCGGGCCGGTGCGTTCGACTGTGGCGACGCGCTTGACGAGTTCCTCGAACAGGATGCTCATTTCCATTCGGGCCAGGCTTGCGCCGAGGCAGAAGTGCGGGCCGCCGCCGCCGAACGCCACGTGCTGATTAGGCGTACGCGTGATGTCGAAGGCGAACGGGTTGGGGAAAATATCTTCGTCGCGATTGGCCGAGATGTACCAGATGCTGACTTTGTCGCCGGCCTTGATTTGTTGGCCGCGGATGATGGTGTCCTTGGTGACGTTGCGGCGGAAGAACATCACCGGCGACGCCCAACGCAGGATTTCCTCGATCGCTGACGGCACCAGCGCGGGATTTTCGGCGAGCATCGCAAACTGTGCGGGATGCTCGATCAGCGCGTTCATCCCGTGGGACATCGCGTTGCGCGTGGTCTCGTTGCCGGCCACCGCGAGCAGCAGGAAGAAGACGTTGAAGTCCATCTCGGAGAGCGCGTCACCGTCGAGGTCGGCTTTGAGCAGCGCGGTGACGATATCGTCGCGCGGATCTTCGCGGCGCTTCTTCGCCAGTTCGTTCGAGTACATGTACATCTCGGTCGCCGCGTTCAGGACCATCTGCTGGCTGACGGCGTACTCGGGGTCCTTGCTGCCGATCATGCGGTTGCTCCATTCGAAGAGCTTGTGCCGATCTTCGTAGGGCACACCCAGCATCTCGGCGATCACCTGCAGCGGAAGCTCGGCGGCGACGTCGGTGACGAAGTCGCAGTCGCGCTTTTCGAGCGCCGGATCGAGAATCTTCGTCACCATCTCGCGGATGTGAGTGCCGAGCGCGTTGATCATGCGCGGCGTGAATCCGCGATTAACCAGCGAGCGGTAGCGGGTGTGATCCGGCGCGTCCATCGTGAGCATCATGCGTCCCTGCGCGGAGAGATCGGCGGCGGCGTCGGCGTCCTCGAGGGCGACGACGCCGCCGCGCGACTGCTCGGACGAATACGTGACGCCGTCGCGGCCCACTTCGACCACGTCGTCGTAGCGCGTGAGCACCCAGAAGCCGGGGCCGCCGGGCTCGTGATGATGGAAGACGGGCGCTTCGTGGCGCAGCCAGGTGAACCACTCGTCGGGGACTCTCTGTTCGAAAACGAGCGGGTCGAGCAGGTTGATTTCGCGAGCGTCCACGGCGCGTCCTCCCGGAGCCAACTACCGAAATAGGATGCGATCCAATGTACCAACAGTTGCGCGGCGCGCGTCAATCACTCGAATGGACTAGGCGCGCCGGCTGGACATTCCGATTGCGCGATTTTAGAGTCCGAACGCGACATGTTCTCGCCGTAGCCGCGCGCGCAAGAGGACCATCACGATGCATACCGAGCTTTGCGATCGATTGGGAATCGAGTTTCCGATTTTCGCCTTCAGTCATTGCCGCGACGTGGTCGCCGCCGTGACCAAGGCGGGTGGATTCGGAGTGCTGGGCGCGCTTGCCTATCCGGCGGCTCAGCTCGAGTACGAGCTGAAGTGGATCGATGCGCAAGTCGGCGACAAACCGTACGGCGTCGATATCGTCATTCCGGGAAAGTATGAGGGCATGGGCGAGGTCGATCCGGTCAAGCTAGAACATCAACTGATTGCCGCGATACCGCCGCAGCATCGCGCGTTCGTCGACAAGATCCTCGAGCAGCACGGCATCCCCGATTTGCCCGCTGAAGAAAAAGGCGGGAGCGATTTGCTCGGATGGACGGCGGCGACGGCGGCGCCGCAGATTGACGTCGCGCTGCGGCATCCGAAGGTCAAACTCGTCGCCAACGCGCTCGGCACGCCGCCGGCCGACGTGATCGAGCGAATCCACGATTCGGGGCGACTGATGGCGGCGCTGTGCGGCGCGACCAAGCATGCGCTCGCGCAGAAAAAAGCCGGCGTCGATATTCTGATCGCGCAGGGACACGAGGGCGGCGGACATTGCGGCGAAATCGGCAGCATGGTGCTGTGGCCCGAGGTGATCGATGCGGTCGCGCCGATTCCGGTGCTCGCCGCGGGCGGGATCGGAACGGGCAGGCAGATCGCGGCGGCGCTCGCGATGGGCGCGCAGGGCGTGTGGACGGGATCGATCTGGCTGACCGTGCAGGAAGCGGAGACGACGCCGGCGCAGCGCGACGCGTACTTTCGCGCGACCAGCGCGGATACGGTGCGATCGCGATCGTTCACCGGCAAGCCGGCGCGCATGCTGCGCAACGACTGGACACAGGCGTGGGAATCGCCCGAAGCGCCCAAGCCGCTGCCGATGCCGATGCAATACCTCGTTGCCGCGCCGGCGGCTGCACGCGCGCGCCGCTACGGGGAGAAGGGAAACGTGCTGGGTTTCAATCCGGTCGGGCAAATCGTTGGCCGCATGAACGAGATGCGATCGGTCAAGGAAGTCGTCTACCGGATGGTCGAGGAATATCTCGCGGCAGTCGAGCGGCTGCGACAGATTGACCTCGGCGCAAACGGCCTAGGCTTTCCGCAGCGAAATGGAGAAGACAGATGAGCGAGCAGCCGCATGCGATCGTCGAGCGCGACGGGCACGTCCTGACGATCACGTTGAACCGGCCCGAGGCGCGCAACGCGCTGTCGCCCGAGATGATGGACATCATGTCGAGCACGTGGGACGAGGTGAACTCGAACGCGGACATCCGCGTCGCGATAATAACCGGCGCGGGCGGCGCGTTTTGCGCGGGCGCGGATTTGAAGGCGATGACCCGGATGCATCCCGGTGACAATTTTCGCGAGGGCAAGGCCGGCGGCTTGAGCGAGGGAGTCATCAAGCCGCTGCTGAAGGGATTCGATTGACCAAGCCGCTGATCGCCGCGGTCGAAGGGGCCGCGATTGCCGGCGGTACGGAAATTCTGCAGGCGACTGACATCCGCGTCGCCGGCGAGAGCGCGCGCTTCGGCGTGTCGGAAGTGCGATGGGGACTGTTTCCGCTCGCGGGATCGACGGTGCGATTGCGCCGCCAGGTTCCGTACACTATCGCCGCGGACATCCTGCTGACGGCGACGGCATCTGAAAGCGGCCGAAGCGAAGGAGATCGGGCTTATCGGCTACGTCGTGCCCGACGGGCAGGCGCTGGCGAAAGCGAAAGAGCTGGCGGACATGGTCGCGTCGAACGGGCCGCTCGCCGTGCAGGCAGTGCTGCGCTCGTTGCGCGAAACCGAATGCATCCCGGAAGACGACGCGATGCGAATCGAGAGCAAAATCGGGATGGACGTTTTTCTCAGCGAGGACGCCAAGGAAGGGCCGCTGGCGTTCATGCAGAAGCGCAAGCCCGAGTTCAAGGGGCGCTAGGCGCGAGTCGACGTGTGCGCCATGCAACGAATCGGCTGCATTTTGTCATTCCCATTCCGCCGCTAAGTAATCTAACATGACAGGGGGACTCGCGGCTCGAGTGCGCGAGCGTCCGGAGGTCTTGATGGATTCAGCGGATGCGAAAATTGCCGGCGGAGGATCGACCACTGCCGCGCACACGTCCGAGCCATTGACGCTCAAGACCAAGCTGCTTTACGGCGCGCCGAGTTTCGCCGGCGCCGGCATGGTCATCCCGATCTTCATCCACATGCCGAAGTTCTATGCCGACACCGTGCTGGTACCGCTGGGGTACCTCGCGATGGCGATCGCGATCGCGCGGTCGCTCGACGCGCTGAGCGATCCGCTGATGGGCTGGATCTCCGATCATACGCATACGCGGCTTGGGCGTCGGCGGCCGTACATGTTGATCGGCGCGCCGCTTTGCGGGATCGCATTTTTCTGCCTGCTGAATCCGCCGGCGTCGCTGACTGGAGGGCGCGCCGCGATCTGGTTCGGCACAACCTTCATCCTTTACTTTATATTTCACACCGTCTACGTTTTGCCGCATTACGCGCTCGGCCCCGAGCTGACGCAGAATTATAACGAGCGCTCGACGCTGTTCGCATGGCGCGAGTCGTTCACCATTCTCGGCACTATCGTCGCGGCGGCGGCGCCGGGCGCATTGCAGGCGTTCCACATGACCGAGCGCCGGTCGTTCTTCTGGCTCGGGATCTTTTTTGGCGTCCTGCTCAGCGTCCTCTACGGTTTGCTGGTGCTGAAGATAAAGGAGCGGCCCGATTTCGTCGCGCGCGAAAGCAATCCGCTGGTGCCGGGGGTGCGGCGCGCGTTGCGCAATCGGCCATTCGCGATTCTGCTCGGCAGCTACGTCGTCGGCAGCATCGCCGGCGCGATTCCGGCGACGATGATGCCGTTCTTCAATGCGTACGTAATCCGTCCCGCACAATCCCACGCCTGGCTGTCGATCCTGCTGCTCGGATATTTCGGTTTTGGATTTCTCTCGCTGCCGATTTGGGTTTGGATTGCGCGCCGGAGTCGGAAAGCTCAATGCGTTTCTCGCCAGCATGTTCCTCGGTATCAGCGGCGGCAGTGCCATGATGTTCCTGCTCGGGCCGCGGCGACACGTGGTGGCTGCTGGCTGCTGATTTGCTAGGCGGGAATCGGATTCGGCGCGGGCTTGTTCCTGACGCCGTCGATGCAGGCCGACGTGATCGACTACGACGAGCTCTACACCGGCAAGCGGCGCGAGGCGCAGTACACGGCGTTCTGGTCGATGCTGCCGAAGTTCGTCGCGATTCCCAGTGCGGCGATTCCGCTCGCCGATGCTCGCATCATTCGGCTACATCCCTAACGCCAATCCTCAAAGACCGCACGTGGTCTTCGCGATTCGAGCGATTTTCGCGCTTGCTCCCGCGATTTGCTCCGCGCTCTCTTTCCTGATCGCGCGGCGGTATCCAATCACCGAGACGATTCACAGCAAGATTCTCGAAGGTATCGAGTCGCACGAGCGTGGCGAGGTTGCCGTCGATCCGATGACTGCCGCGGTCGTGCCGCCGCCGAAGCCCGGCCATGACGAGGATGTCGGCTGGTTCCTCGACTACTTTTCCAGCGGCGAGCTGAAGCGCTATCTCGCCAAGGGCGCGTCGCAGCCGGTGCGCGACGTGCTCACGATGGCGGCGGTTTCGATCGGCGTCTCGATCCTTTCGGTCATCTACGTGCTGGAACGCGTCAGCACGCTCAGCACCGACCCCGGCGCGATGATGTCGTTGATCGTGGTCACCGCGGGGCTCGCGTTCGCGATCTTCGTGTTCCACCTGATGCGCCTTGGACCTGCGCGGCGGCTCGCCGCCGGTGAGATACCGGCCGACGCAGTCAGAGCGCATCTGGGCGAGGTAGTCGCAGCGCTGCAGGAGGGCACTCCTGCGCCGGTGGTCGCGCCCGGTGTCGCCAACCCCAGCTAGTTGATAAGAAATATTTCAGGACGCGGGCGCTTCCCGCTGCTGCGCTGAAACCATCGCGGAGGATTTGTCGATGCCGTCGATCCCTGTGGTAGCTGCCAATGATTCTCCGGCAAAGGTCGTTGCGTGCCTCGAGCGCGACGGCGCGGTCGTCGTCACCGGCGTGATCGATCGCGGCGTGCGCGAGTCGATTCTGCGCGAGCTTGCGCCGCATCTCGAGCCTGTCGATCCGGATGCCAGCATCAATAAAAAGTACGAGGCCGACGGCGGGGCGCCGGCTTCTATCCCGGCAAGACCAAGCGGCTCACGGCGCTGGTGGCGCGGTCGGAGACGTTTCGCACTTTCGTGACGCATCCGCTGATGCTGTCGGCGTGCGACGCAATTCTGAAACCCAACTGCCTGCATTACCAGGTGCATGCGACGGCGGCGCTGAAGATCGGTCCCGGCGCGCGGGAGCAGGTGCTCCATCGCGAGGAAGACCCGTATCAATTTTTCAAAGTGCCGCGGCCGCGGATGATCCTCGCCAGCATGTGGGCGATTACCGATTTCACTGCGGCGAACGGCGGCACGAAGATCGTTCCCGGCAGCCATCTATGGCCCGCGGATCGCGTGGCGCGTCCCGATGAAGTCGTCGCGGCGGAGATGCCGGCGGGATCGGTACTGCTCTGGATGGGCGGGACGCTGCATGGCGCGGGTGCGAATCGCACCGACGAATGGCGCTACGGCGTTTTCCTCTCGTATTCGCTCGGGTGGCTGCGGCAGGAAGAGAACCAGTACATCGACGTGCCGCGACGAGGTCGCGCGCACGCTTTCAAAGGAGGTGCGCGAGCTGGTCGGCTACAGGATGCACATGGGAATCGGCTACTACGACGCACAGGCGAACGACCGCCGCGGCGAGAAGCGCTGATGGCCAAAGATTCCATATCGCGTGCGGCCGGAGACCGCCGTGCTGACGCGCGGCTTCGACCCGGAGTTGTCGGTCGGCTCGGCGCGGCCGCCGGTCTATCGCAGTTCGACCTTCGTGTTTCCGAGTCCGGAAGCGGCCGAGCGCGCGTTTGGAATCGTGCTCGGAAAAATCCGGCCGCTCGGCGACGATCGTCCCGACCTGATCTATGCGCGCCTGAACCATCCCAACGCCGAAATCCTCGAGGAGCAGCTGGTGCCGCTCGAGCGCGGCGCCAACTCGGCGGCGATCTTCAATTCCGGGCATGGCTGCGATCTTCACCGTGATGCTCGCGTTCCTGGAGCGCGGCGGCTCGCTCATCTATACGCAGCCGCTGTATGGCGGCAGCCAGCACCTGATCCACCAGGTGATCGAGCCGCTCGGTTTCGACGCGCGCGGCGTGCCGGCCGGCAATACCAAGGCGCTGACCGACGCGATTGAGCAGGCGAACAATCTGAGCCTCGTGCTGATCGAGACGCCGGCCAATCCGACGCTGGTGATGACCGATATCGCGCAGGCGTCCGCCGCGATTCGGCGCACGGCAGAAGCGCGCACTGCTGGCGATCGACAACACGTTGCTGGGACCGACCTTTCAGCATCCGCTGATTAACGGCGCGGACCTTGCGATTTACTCGGCGACCAAGTTTCTCGGCGGGTTCAGCGACTTGCTGGCCGGCGCGGTGCTGGCCGCGGATCCGGAATTGATCCAGACGCTGACCGGAGTGCGCGCGCTGCTCGGCAACATCCTGCAGGCCGACGAATGCTGGATGCTCGATTCGCGGCTGTCGACCGTCGCGCTGCGGATGAATCGGCAGAGCAAGAACGCGCAGCGAATCGCCGAGCAGCTCGCCAAGCATCCGCGGGTCAAGCGCGTCATCTATCCGTCGCTGTTCACGGACGCGGCGCAGATACAGATTCGCGACGCGCAGACCGACTATCCCGGCTCGCTGTTGTCGCTGGAGGTTGAGGGCGGCAAGACCGGCGGCGTTCGAATTTCTGCGCCGTCTGAAGATCGCGAAGAACGCCGTCAGCCTGGGCGGCGTCGAAACTCTCGTGTGCCATCCGATGACGACGACGCACAGCGAGCTGTCGGCCGAGGAATTGTCGGCCGCCGGGATCAGCGAGTCGCTGGTGCGCATCTCGGTCGGCACCGAGCATTGGCGCGATCTGCTCGATGAGTTCGCCCGCGCGCTGGCTGATCGAGGTGCTGCGGTGGCCGGTACGTTAAACGGCGATCGTCTGTAGCGAGCGGGTTGTTTCGTCCCCCATGCGCATCAATTGTCCGGCGGGGCGGGAATAGGATCGGTGGCCAGTATCACAGAGGCTGACCAATGGAACCGATTCAAATTCTGGATCATCTGATTGAAATCTGCGTCGACAGCGAAAGTCGCTATCGCAGCGCCGCCGGCGATGTCGGCAAGGCGGACCTCGAACAATTTTTCAACCAGCAGGCCGCGTCGCGCAAACGTAACGCCGACGAACTGGACCTGGAGCGCAAGCGGATTGGTGGAGAGCGGAGACGAATCGGGCACGTTCGCCGGACTGCTCGATCGAGCGGCGATGGACTTCAACGTGATCATGAGCATGGGCGATACCGGCGTCGTCGAATGGTGCCGCAAGGACGCGCAATCTGCGATCGACGAATACGAGAAGGCGCTGGCGCAGGAGTTGCCGCTATCGGCGCGCGCGGCGGTCACCTTCAACTGACTCAGAATCGCTCGACGCTCGCGTCGCTCGAAAAAGTACTGCGCAGCTACGGCGGGCCCAGATCGTAGAATCCTGGCCTGCTCGCCAACTACAACAATTTCATTCCGATGGCGGCTTCGAGCTCGGCGATCGCCTGCGGCCCGCTCTCGACTTTGATGGTCGTCATGCCCATCGCGCGCGCGGGCTTGAGGTTGCCGCCGAGGTCGTCGAGATAGACACACGCGTCGGGCGCCACGCCGAGCTTCTCGCACATCATCATATAGATGCGCGGATCAGGTTTGCGGATTCCGATTTTTGACGACTCGATGAGCGCATCGAACAGTTCCATGATCTCTCGCGAATAGATCGAGCGGGCGGAGGCGGTAGCGCCGGACGCATCGGACGGCATGTTGTTGGTGATGCATCCGGTTTTGAATCTGGCCTTGATGCGGCGCAGCGCTTCGATCATCTCGGGGCGGAAGTCGCCGGCGAGCAAGCCGAGACGTCGCGGCCCGGAATTTCGTAGCCGAGCGCCCTGGCTTCAGCGGCGAATGCAGCGTCGAAGCCGGCGAAGTCGATGGCCGCGCGC
>CAVRJV010000003.1:0-591890 GCA_963721485.1 uncultured delta proteobacterium
ATGTATTGCTCAAATCTTCCAGCGAGCCGCCGCCGCGTCCGACGATCATCACCTCGGCGCGGCCGTCGCGATTGAGATCGGCGATCGCCTCGGCGATTTCCTGGGCGGAACCATCGCCCTGCACTTCGCCGGCCGGAAAATTACGTGCATGCTCGGGAAGCGGTCGAACAAGATGCGCAGCATGTCGCGGAGTCCCGCGCCGCCAAGCGCCGTGACGATCCCGATGCGTCGCGGGAGGAACGGCATCGCGCGTTTGCGCGCGCGATCGAACAGGCCTTCGGCCTCGAGCCGGCGCTTCAACTGATCGAACGCAATCTGCAGCGCGCCGACGCCGCGCGGCTCCATTTCTTCGGCGTAGAGTTGCAAGCGCCGCGCTGTTCGAAAACCTGCACGCGGCCGCGAACGATCACTTCCATCCCGTCGGCGACTTTGAAGCGCATCCGTTGAAAGGCAGTCTTGAACATCACGGCAGTTGATCGCGCTGCGGGAATCCTTGAGCGTGAAATAGAGATGATTCGACGGCGCCAGCCGCGCGTTCGAGATCTCGCCGACGACCCAGCCTTCGCCGAGAGCTGGCGTCGAGCGCGTCGCGCACCCTGCGCACGAGGTCCGATAACGGTAATCAGGCCCGTGCGATGGCCGCGCAGCGAAAGATCGAGCTGCCCCCCCATTGCCGCTTACCTTATCAGAACAAGTTGCTGCGCACCTATACGGCAGATTAGATGAGCTGTTCGACGATTGGCTTGGCCAGCGGCTCGCGATGGCGCATCCGGCCGAGGTAGGAAACTCGCGATAATTCTCTGCAGCGACGCGTTCGTCGGATGTCTGTGATTGGGATCGCAGTCGCACAGGATGTAGCCTGCGACTTTTAGCTCACGGCGTCTCGCAGCGCTGGAATGCGAGCGTCGTGGCATCGATGCAGCCGGGGCGATTTCCCACTACGATGATGACTTCGAGGTTGAGCGTCGCGGCGAGATCGCGCGAAATCGATCATGCCGGAGCTTTCGACCAGCACGACATCGTTTTGCGCGGCGATTTGGTTGAAGCATCGCGCGATGTGGCGAGGTCCGCGATCGTCAGGCGCGCGAGAGACTGCGATATGGACAGATCAGATCCATCGGCATCGTGGAGCCAACGGCGAGTGACAGCGCTTGCGCATCCTGCGATTCAGGCGTGTCGATTGGTTTCATGACGCCGACGCGCAGCCCGCGCGCGCGCATCGCGAATCCCAGCGCGCATCCGACGGTGGTTTTGCCGACGCCCGCAGCCGGTGCCGGTGATCAGGAAGCTCGTTTTCGTGCGCCATAGGCTGATCACATCAGGAAATTGAGGCTACCATCAAGGCGCAAGCTTCGCGATCCAGATCGCTGGAGGAATCAATGACCCAAGCAATCGCCCCCGTCATCGAAAAATGGGAACGGCAGCGCATCCGTCATGTCCATCGGCACAAGCCCGTCATCAATGTCAACCAGATTGACGCCGAGAAGCTGACCGCGGGCCAGCGAATCGCGGACGGCTGGCGACGGTGATGGGCAGTTGGGCGTTCATCATCGTGCAGTCGATCTGTCCTGGCGATTTGGATCGTCTTGAACGTTGCCGCGTACATCAATCATTGGGATCCATACCCGTTCATCCTGCTCAACCTGGCGCTGAGTTTTCAGGCTGCGTACGCCGCGCCGATCATCATGATGTCGCAGAATCGGCAAGCGGCGAAGGACCGGCTGATGGCCGAGCAGGATTACGAAGTAAATTGCAAGGCCGAGGACGAGCTGAAATCGATCATGTACGCATCTCGAGCAGCAGGACGAAGTGATGCTCGACATGCTGCGGCGGATGGAGGGGCAGCATCAGGTGATCATGGGCAAGTTCGGTTTGACCGCGCCCGACGGCAGCGCGGCGCCTGCGTGAAAGATTGGAGAGGAAGCAGATCTTGAATCGCGCGGTAGCGCTGGCAAAGGACCCTCGCCTTGATCCTCTCCCTAACGGGGAGAGGAGAGAGAAGAAAAGCGCCGGACATCGTTCGGATGCCCGGCGCTTTTGCGATCGTTGCTATTGCGGCGTTGTCTAGTCGCCCTTGGTCTTGGCGCTGTCGGCCTCGGCGGCGGAGGCGTCGGGCGAGGTCTCGCCTTTAGCCAACTGGAGTTTGAACGAGTTCCAATGCTTCAGGATGTCGATCGCGCTTGATCGAGCTGGACATCCTTTTCCTCTTTGGCTTTCGCGCCCTTCGCGCCCGGGGCCCTTGTCGCCGTTATCGGGTCCGGGAGCCGGAGCGGACTCGTATTGCCTGCGGCAGGATTCTTGTCGTCCTTCTTCTGCCCGTTCTGGAAATGATGCGGCAGATCGCGCTCGTGGATTTCCGGGTTCTCGTCGAACTCGCCGCCCTGCTGGGTTATCGATGCGAGCGTCTCCTTGGGCAGCTCGACATCGACGTCGGGCGTGATTCCGACCGCCTGGATCGAGCGGCCAGTGGGCGTGTAGTAGCGCGCCGTGGTCAGACGCAGCGCGGAATGATCGTCGAGCGGCAGGATGGTCTGCACGGAGCCTTTGCCGAAGGTCTGGGTGCCGAGGATCACGGCGCGCTTCTGATCCTGCAGCGCGCCGGCGACGATTTCGCTCGCGCTGGCGCTGCCGCCGTTGACCAGCACCACCATCGGATAGTCAACGAAGTCCGTCTTCTTGTGCGAGAAGTATTTCTGCTGCTGATTTTCCTCGCGGCCCTGCGTGTAGACGATCAGCCCGCCGTCGAGGAAATCGTCGGAAACCTTGACCGCCTGGTTGAGCAGGCCGCCCGGATTGTCGCGCAGATCGAGCACCATGCCCTTGATCTTGCCGTGATCCTTCGCTTCGAACTCGTCGATCGCCTTCTCGACGCCGTCGCCGGTGTTCTCCTGAAAGGTGGTGATGCGGACGTAGCCGTAGCCCTCCGGCAGCATCTTCGACTTGACCGACTGAATCTTGATGACGTCGCGCGCGAGCGTGACGGTGAACAGCTCGGGCACGCCGTTGCGATGGAGCGTCAGCTTGATCTTGCTGCCCTTGGGCCCGCGCATCCGCTTGACCGCGTCGGTCAGCGACATGTCCTTGGTGAAGTCGTCGTCGATCTTGATGATCTGATCGCCGGCCTTGAGTCCGGCGTTATACGCCGGCGTGTCTTCGATCGGCGCGACGACGGTCAGCGCGCCGTTCTTGATGGTGATTTCGATGCCGAGGCCGCCGAAGCTGCCGCGCGTTTCGACTTCGAGGTCGCGATACAGGTCGGGCGTCAGGTAGGCGCTATGCGGATCGAGCGACGCCAGCATCCCGGTGATCGCGCCGTCGATCAGTTGCTTGGTGGTGACCGGCTCGACGTAATTTTTCTGCACGATCGCGAGCACGTTGGCGAAGGTGTCGAGCTCCTGGTAGGTGTCGTTCGGGAGCGCCTGCGCGCGGCGCACCGCTACTTCTTGCAGGACGAGGAAGCAGGCGACCAGCGAGACCGCCAGCGTGATGGACCATCGATGTCTTTTAATCATTGAATTTTCGTTACTACCGGAACCAGTGATTGTGAGTCGTCCATTTAAGCAGATGCGCTATGCTGATGCATACGCCTACAAAGCCGCGTTAATACGTCGATAAAACCTCTTTCACCCTTGCTTCGAGTCGAGCAGTTGCTGCAAAGCGTCCTTAACGTCGGGCCGCGACCAGTCGAACGCGCCCATGTGATGGGCGACAATCTGGCCCTTGCGATCGATTATGAAGGTCTCGGGCACGCCGCTCACGTCGTAAGAGTCTCGCCGATCTTGTTCTCGGGATCGAGCAGTATTGTGAAGTGATAGCCGTTCTTCGCGACATACGGCGCCACCGCCGCGCGGCCCTTGACGTCCTGGCTGACGGCGAGCATCACGAAATCCTTGTTGCCCTTGAAGTCGTCGTACAGCGTCTGCATCGAGGGCATTTCCTCGCGGCACGGCTCGCACCACGTCGCCCACACGTTGAGGAACACGACTTTGCCGCGCAACGAATCGAAGCGAGACGGTCGATGCCGTCGAGCGTCTCGAGACTTGAAGTCGGCCGCCTGGCCGCCGGCCGCGACCGGCGCCTCGGACTGCGATCTGGCTGCGAGTCGATGCCAGACGACGTGTCTCGATGCGCGTGCCGCGATGCCCGCTGAGCGCGACCAGCGCGAGACCCGTCACCACGACGATGGCGGCGACCAGGTACAGGATTCGTCCTTGATCTGCATCGCAACTCATGCCCGCGCCGCGTTCATCGCAGGCCGCGATCTTTTTCGCCGGGCCGCTGACGGTTTCCGGCATGATCTTTTCCGCGGTGAGAATCAGCAGCGACGCTGCCAATGACCATCATCGCGAGCGCAATCAGTTGCGCCTCACTGAGACCGTAGAACACCCGCGGATTGATTCGCACAGAACTCGACCAGGAAGCGCGCGCCTCCCGCCAGCACCAGGTACCAGTACATCAGGCGGCCGGCCGGATGAGACGTCTTGCGCATCGACCACAGTATTGCAAACACGCCGAGATACAGAATGGTTTCGTAAACCGGCGCCGGATGCACTCGCACGCCGGCGAAGTATCCCGACACGAGCCGGTAGTGATCGTCGAGTTTGAGCACGGTCTCGGGATTCCAGCCGACGATCGCGTGCGGATACGCCATCGCCCACGGCAGCGTGGACGGCAGGCCCCAGTCGCCATCGCCGGCCAGCTGGCATCCCATGCGGCCGATAGCCTGTCCGATCGCGAGCGCCGGCCCGCACATGTCCATCGTCGACGCGCGAACCCGATTCGATACCAGCGCGAAACGAGGTAAGCGCCGAGGAGTCCGCCGATCATGCCGCCGTAAAACACGAAGCCCGAGCCCGAAAAAATCATCGTCTTGGGATCGGCCAGGTAGGTCGGCAGGTCGTCGAGGATCGCGTAGAGTGCGCGAGCCGATCAGGCCCATCACGGCGGCCGCGATCACGATCGACGACGAATATTCGGGGTCGAAGCCGCGGCGAACGCATTCGAGGCGGATAACGTAGTCGGCCGCCAGGAATCCGAGCGCCATCATCAGGCCGAAGCTGTAGACGGTCAGCGGGCCGAGGTGGAACAAGACAGGAATCATCGTTGACTTGGAATTATAGTACGCGACGGCCGCTCGGCGACCACACGAGGCATTTCAGCTTGCGGCTGGCGCGGGCTGCGGCTCTATTTATTATAGACGCAGGAATGCGGGCAGTTGTTCAACGGGTCAGCCGCGCGGAGGTGCGGATCGCGGGCGCGTCGTCGGCAAAATCGCGCGCGGATTCGTCGTGCTGCTGGGCGTCGCGAGCGGCGACAGCGAAGCGGACGCGGCGCATCTGGTCGATCGCATCATCGGGATGCGCATCTTCGCCGACGATGCGGGCAAGATGAATCTTGCGCTCGCGCAAGTCGAAGGCGCGATGCTGGTGGTGTCGCAATTCACGTTGCTTGCCGATACCAACTCAGGCCGGCGGCCGTCGTTCATCAAAGCGGCTGCGCCGGAAGAGGCGCGCCGCCTGTACGAGCATTTTCTCTCGCTCGCCCGCGACTCGCGATGTTAAAGTCGAGACAGGTGAGTTCGGCGCGATGATGGAGGTCGAACTCGTCAACGACGGCCCGGTGACGATCATTCTCGACAGCCGTGAGAAGATGAAAAATTAAAATGCCGCGAGCGGGTTTCTATACCGTCGAGTCGGGAAAGATTTCGTTTCGGCGCGACGGCAATTGGTACAGCGACGACGAGCGCATCGACAACCCGCGCATCGCGCTGCTGTTCAGCCAGAGCATCAAGCGCAACCCCGACGGCAGCTACTACCTGCAAGTCGCCGAGGAGCGCGCGTCGATCACCGTCGAGGACACGCCGTACGTCGTCAAGGCGCTCGAGGACGACGAGCTCGGCGGCTTCATGATGGTGCTGAACGACGACACTCGCGAGCCGCTCGATCCCGCGGCGCTGGAAGTCGGCGCCGACAACGTGCTGTATGCGCGGGTCAAGGGCGGCGACGCGCGCGCGCGGTTTCTGCGGTCCGCCTACTACCATCTGAGCGACCGCTTCGAGTCCGACGACGCCGGACGCTTCTACGTCAATCTCAGGGGTCATCGCTATCCGCTCGGCGACGGCGGCGGTCGAGCTACTGAAGATGGATTTGGCCGAGCCGAATCTGCACATCGTGCTGGTGCGGCCCGAGATTCCGCAGAACACCGGATCGATTGCGCGGCTGGCGGCGGCAATCAAAGCGCGGCTTCATCTGGTGGGTCCGCTGGGCTTCTCGCTCGAAGACCGCTATCTCAAGCGCGCCGGGCTGGACTACTGGCCGCTGGTGGATTTGCGGACCTATGAAGGATGGGATCAGTTCGCCGCAACGCATCGCGACTCGCCGCGACGAAATCGAAATTTTTCTCGACGCATGCGCCGAACGTCTTATCTCGACGCGACCTACAAGCGCGGCGATTTTCTTTTCTTCGGCAGCGAGACGAAGGGGCTCGGCCAGGAGTTCCTGTCCGAGCGAACCGACCGCGCGTATCGGATTCCGATCTTCGAGCCGGGCGTGCGCAGCCTGAATCTCTCGAACGCCGTCTCGATTGTCGTCTATGAAGCGCTGCGCCAGACCGGCGCGCTCAAGACTTCTTGACGCCGCAACTGCCGCATCCGGAGCTGCATCCGCCTTTTTCGCCCTCTGCCGGCGGCGGTCCGAAATAATAACCGGCCTGCTCGAGCTCGCCGGGCGATACCCATTTGAGATTCTCGGCAATCGGCGTATCGCAATGCACGCAGATGCGCCGCTCGGCGCCGGCGTCATCGAGCGCGACATACGTCAGCACCGATTTGCCGCATGCGGCGCAATCCGCCATCGGGAATGAGGAGTCTTTAAGTGCGAGCAGAGGCGTTGGCATTGCGAATTATCCTACATCATCGCACAACTTAATTCAGGCCGTCCCAGATCTGGATCAACACGCCGAAGGCCGACTGCGGCGAGATGAAGAATTGGCGCTCGCCGCGCCAGTTTCGCTTTTCGTCTACCACGCGAACGCCGTCGCGCTTGAGGCGCTCGCGCGTCTCGTCGAAGTCCTTGAGGTCGAGCGATACGTGATGCATCCCCTCGCCGTAGCGCGCGATGAACTTGCCGACGAAGTCGTCGTCGGGCTTGTGCGCCGGACTCTGGATGAATTCGAGCTTGAAGCCTGCGACCTCAAGATGGCCGAGGTCGAAGTTGCCCTCGGAATTACTGGTGTGAATCTCGTGACTGACTTTCGTGCCGGGAAAGTAGCTGGTGAAAAATTTGTAGGCGGCCGCGATATCCTTGACGGCGAGCGAGACGTGATCGAAATACGCCAGGCCGTCGGGCGCGGGCTTCGGATGCGCCTGTTCCCAATTCGGCGTGTGCCAGAACTGGATCAGCGCGCCGAAGGCGGATCGCGGCGAGATGAACGCAGTCGCGGATCCAGATTCGTACTTCTGCTCGTCGACGACGCGCACGCCGCCGGCCTTCAGATTCGCGACGAGTTGATCGAGGCCGTCGGTCTCGATCGACAAATGATGCATCCCCTCGCCGTGCCGCTCGATAAACTTCGTGACGAAGCCGGGCTTGCCTGGCGGATCCTCGATCAACTCGACGACGAAACCGCCAAGATGAAAGTCCTGCCAGTAGAACGATCCGCTCACCTGCTCGTCGAGCGACTTGGCGCCGCGCAGCTTGATCGGGAAATACTTCGCGAAGAAGTCGTAGGCGCGGTCGATCGACTTCACGGCGATCGAAACGTGATCGAACCTCAAACGAACATTGTCAGTCGCAGCCATGCTGAAACGAATCTCCCTTCGACAAAAATTTGCGCGCTATTTCGCAGCGCGTCCCGGGCGGAAGCGCCACAGTAGCCGGAACGAGTTGCGCAGCACCAGCGGCCATCCGTTGGCGATTTTCCCGGCGTACATGCGGAGCGATTGATCGGCGCGGGATAATGCGGGCACGTCAAAGAAATTCGAGCCTCGCGTCAAGCCGCGCATCGCCGTCATTCGCGCGTACAACTATATAGCCGCCGCCCTTGAACGGGCCCGCGTTGAAAATCT
Organism: uncultured delta proteobacterium; assembly: GCA_963721485.1. Classification (GTDB taxonomy): domain Bacteria; phylum Desulfobacterota; class Binatia; order Binatales; family Binataceae; genus Binatus. Next base: position 8,066 of record CAVRJV010000003.1, read on the forward strand.
GCGTCGGGCCGATCGTGTCGACGCCGGCTGATTCGTGGATGTGCCCCGAGATGCAGACATCGGGCTTCACCTCCTCGATGAATCGGCGCGCGGCGGTGCTACCCACCGGCTTGCCGCTCATGATTCGATCGCATTTGGTGTCGAACGGCGGCGGATGACAGATCATCAGCAGCGGACGCACGTCGCGCACGAAGTCGTAGCCGGCGCGCAGGGTCGCGTAAATTTCGTCCTCGGTGAATTCGAGCGGCGTGCCGAACGGCGAGATGTTCGACCCGCCGCATCCGAAGATCCCGACGCCGCCGACGACGCGGCCCTTGCCATGCAGCGCGATTCCATCCTCTTCGAGAAACGGGATCACCTCGCGACGATCGAGATTTCCCGGCAGCGCGAGCACGGCAGGACATGCGTGGCGAACGTCCGTGATCACTCTGCGCGCATCGTCGACGCCGCCGAAGTTGGTGAGATCGCCGGACAGGATCACGAGGTCGCAATCGCGCATCACCTCGCCCATCCGGTCGAGATTGCGCGTCGCCATGTGAACGTCGCCGAAGGAGATGATCTTCATAGGAGGACTTAATTGTAATGAAACCCACGGTGGGTTTCATACTTCCTTCGGCAGGGGTGACCCCTGCACCCAGTGAAAGAAATCGCGAAATGTTGAGGACGACCTTTCGCTCTCAGGTTCTGTCTTCGTGTCATTCTAGAGCGAAGCGAAGAATCCCGGATCTTTCTTTTCGCAGGTCATTACCTGCATAACCAGATGATGTCCGCGCGAAACAAATTTGCGTTCGTGCTTTATCGCCCGCAGTCCGCCGGCAATATCGGCGCGGCCGCGCGCGCTCTCAAGAATATGGGCTTCGACGACCTCCGCCTCGTCGGACCCGGTCCCATGAACGATCGCGAGGCCGTCAAGATGGCGGTGCATGCTGACGATATCCTCGCGGGCGCGACGGTCTATCCCGACCTCGGCGCGGCGCTGGCGGATTGCTCGCTCGCCGTCGGCACGACCAGCCGACGCGGCGGCTATCGGAGCCGCGCGACTCCGCTGCGCGCGGCCGCGGCGGAACTCGACGCGCTGGCCGGCGCGAACAAAATCGCGCTCGTCTTCGGCCGCGAAGATCGGGGATTGACGAATCGCGAGCTGAAGCTGTGCCATCGATTGGTCACGATTCCGACCGCGCCTGAATATCCGTCGCTCAACCTCGCGCAGGCTGTGATGGTCGTCGCGTACGAGCTGATGATGGCGGCTGCTGCAGCAGTCGAGTCGAGCCGCGCACCTGAGTTCGTGGCCGCGTCGGTGAGCGACCCAATGCTCGAGCGGTTGGCGGAAGCGCTGGTCGCGATCGGTTTTATTCCCGACGACAACCCGGACCATATCATGCTCGCGATCCGCGAGATTTTCGGCCGCAGCGGATTGACGGCGCGCGAGGTCGAGATTCTCAACGGGATGGCGCGGCAGATGCGATGGGTCGCCGAGGGGGGCCATCGCACGCTCGCCGAGAAGCGCCGCGCGGGGAGGAAGTTGAGATAGCGGTTTCCACACGTGGGCACGATGCGCGATAATCACGAAACAGCTATGGCTGAGATAATCGATTTTGCCGAGATCCACGAGGCGCGGCGCAAGGCTCGCGCGCGCATCCCCGAGCGCGAAAATCTCGAGCGCGCGGTGCAACTGATGCGGGAGAATCTTGCGGCCGTCGCCGCCGAGATGACCGAGGCGCCGCACGACGAGCAGGCGGAGTTGCTGACGCGGATCGAGCGTCTCGCCGCGATGATTCGCTACGGCATGCGGATGCTCGGCGAAGCCACCGACGCCCGATCGAATGCGGGCATTTAGTGGACGAAGGGCTAACGCTCAGAATCACCGGTGTCGAGCCGGGAGACGAGATCGCCGGCGCGCGCAAGATCACGATCAACACCACGCGCGGGGCGATTCCGCTGATGCTGCATTCGGCCCCCGCGAAGGGACGCGCCGTGCTATGCGTTAGCGGCGCGATGGGCGGATTCGACGGTCCCTCGATGCTCTATCCGCGGCTCGGACTCGAGATGCCCAAGCGCGGACTCACGATCGCGCGGCTCGACTATCGCGCGCCCAACGAATTCGGTGAATGCCTGATCGATGCGATGGCGGCGCTAAGCGTTCTCCGCGGGATCGGCAATGAACGCGTCGCGCTGATTGGGCATTCGTTTGGCGGCGCAGTCGCGATCAACGCAGGCACGCTCAGCCCGATCGTCACCACCGTGATTGCACTGTCGAGCCAGCTCGCCGGCGCTCACGTGGTGGGCGATCTGTCGCCCAAGCCGCTGCTGCTCATTCACGGCGCCGCCGACACGATCCTTTCGCACGAGAGTTCGCAGGCGCTTTACGATCGCGCAGGCGAGCCGAAGACCATCAAGATTCTGCCAGCCGTCGGTCACGGATTGGCAGAGGCTTCAGATGAGGTGTTCGACCTCGTCAACGATTGGCTGATGAAGCAACTACAATGACTCTGGTTCCCTCCTCCCACGTGGGAGGAGGGTTAGGGTGGAGGACCATCGGCGCGCGATTGTCTGGCGCGCGCCAGATTTCTGCTCTGCTGCGAAACTAAGAGATATTGTCCTCCACCCGCCACGCGGGGACGCGCGTCGGCCTCCTCCAACGAGAGGAGGAGGCGAAGAGCGAGCGAGGAATCTATTCACTCCAATGCCCACATCACGATAGAATCGCGCGATGGCTAATGGACACAGAATTGCGGTGGTTGGTGCGACGGGCGCCGTCGGTCAGACCACGCTGAAAATCCTCGAACAGCGCAAGTTCCCGATTCGCGAGCTGCGCGCGTATGCGTCGGCGCGATCGGCGGGGAAGACCGTCACCTTCGCCGGCGAGTCGATCACGATCGAAAAGCTCGACGCCAACTCGTTCAAGGGAATCGATATCGCGCTGTTCTCGGCGGGCGCCGATCAATCGCGCGAGTTCGCGCCCCTTGCGGTCAAGGCCGGCGCGATCGTGGTCGACAAGTCGAGCGCATTTCGGATGGACCCCGACGTGCCGCTGGTGGTGCCAGAGATCAACGCCGCCGCGGCGCGCCGTCACAAGGGAATCGTCGCATGCCCGAACTGCACGACCATTGTCACCGTGATGCCGCTCAAGCCGCTGCATGACCTCGGCCGTCTCAAGCGCGTCGTCGCGACCAGTTTCCAGGCCGTGTCAGGCGCGGGTGTCAACGGTATCGCAGAGTTGCGCGAGCAGACGATGGCGTGGTCGAAGGGCGAGCCGATCAAGTCAAAATTTTTCGCGCATCAGATTGCGTTCAACCTGATTCCGGCCGGCGATTTTGTCGAGGGCGGATACACCGGCGAGGAGATCAAGCTGGTCAAGGAAATCAGGAAGATTCTCGACCAGCCCGAGCTGCCGATCTCGCCGACGACGGTGCGCGTGCCAGTCTTCACCGCGCATTCGATTTCCGTCAACGCCGAGACCGAGACGAAGATCGCGGCGGCCGACGCGCGCAAAGCGTTCGCAAACTTCCCGGGAATCCGGCTGTTCGACGATCCGGCGCAGAACCGCTACCCGATGCCGATCATCGTCGAGGGCCAGGACGACTGCTTCGTCGGCCGCATGCGCGAGGACCTGAGCCGGCCCAACGCGCTGAACTTCTGGGTCGTCGGCGACCAGTTGCGCAAAGGCGCCGCGCTCAACGGCGTCCAAATCGCCGAACTGCTAATCGGCAGCCTCTAGGTACCGCAGCCAGTCGGTATCGCGCATATAAACGTCACGAGGCCGGACGGGAGCGGCTCGTTCACCGTGTGACCCGTGCGCGGCGCATTCAGCAATCCCTGCAGATCGACGATAGCCAAGTAGCTGAAATTATCATTCTCGAGCACACCGTACGCCTTTTTCGTATTAGGGCTTACATAGGACGTCACTGTGTGAGGATCAAATCCCATCGACCATACCTCCTCGGTTGGAGGAGGGGGCACCGTGAACGCCACGTAGTCGGGGAACGCCGGCGTACCGCTGCCCGAAGTGGACGGCAGCTCTACGACACCCTCCAGGTTACCGCCAAACTCACCGGTCACAATCGCGAGATGGGTGCCGGGTGCGACGGCAATACCGCAGGTGCCGGCCGAGAATCGTCGAACTCGGGAAAGTTCACAAACTGGCTGGCTGCGTCGGTCCAGGTACCCGGCGCGCCGTCGGTCCCGGGCGTGAATACCGCCTGCGTGAGATCGGCGATGAATAGATTGCCGGTGCCTTCATCGGTCGCCAATGCGATGCCGGTGGTGCAATCTTCGCCCGCCGAGTCGAGCGTCCCCCTCCAGTTGATTGTTGAACAACTTAGCGGTCGAACTGCTGATATTGACCAACTGGTAGAGCGAAGACTCATTCGGTGACAACACCAGGTGGCGGACGGGATCAATCGAAACGTTTTCGGAAGTCTCGGCGCCGGCCGGAATCGGAGTCTCAAAAGACGGCGTACCGCCAAGGTCGAGGAATTGGTAGCCCCCGGGCCCGCCGCTCTCCAAGCCAATCGTGAGCAAGGCCTTATTCGTGGTCGAATCCACCACCACACCGCAGGTTTCACAACTTCCGCCCGAGAAACTCTGACTGGAAGTCGCGCCACTGGTCAACGTGTTGGTCAGAGTCGTGCCGTTGATCAGAAAAACATTAGTGTTATTGCCGACGCATACCGTTTCGCCGGTCGTGGAGTTGGACGAGCAGGAGTTCGGAGTGCTTCCGGTCGTAATCGCAACCGGCGTACCCCCGGTACCAAGGCCGCTGCTGGTTTCGATAGGGACCACGTTGACCGCTGCCGCGCCTTCTTCCCAGTTTCCCTGTGGAAGATACGCAGTCGCGTTCGAGCCCTGGACCAGAACGGAGAGCGAACTCGACGGCAAGCATGCGTTCGGCGCAGCCGTGGGCGTACTGGTCGGCTTGCCGCCTCCGCCGGAACAGGAAGAGCAAGGATCGCATCCGGTCGTGTTGAGCGACAATCCTGCAACCACGAGTAGTAGGCAGACGAACAGCCCCACCAATCGAGAGTTCATAATCTATCTCCTCCGCATTCCGCGCAAACAATCCGCAGTGGCGGTGCAATAATTCGCTTCCCCACCAAATAGCCCCCGCAAGGTTGCGGCGAACATAGACAAAAGCCAGTTGAGTAGCAACCCGATCGAGCAGGCGGCTGACCGATTGGTCCGGCGATTGACAACGCCCGCGCTCGCATATTACCGTTACTCAACTGCAAGCGATTGCAGCCTTATCGAGAGCGGCGGAGGGACATGGCCCGCTGATGCCGCAGCAACCGGCCCGCGATGGGTGCTGGTGCTAACTCCTGCAGGGGTCCTCAATGTGAGAGTCCCTTGGAAGATAAGGCGAGTATCAAGCCCTCGTCTTACCGTCTCCGCAGGATTTTTCACCGCTTCACATCGACACTGACCGCGTTGCACTCTCGACAAACGGGAGAACAGCGAGGACGTGGCAACGGGAAGCATACTGATCGTCGGCGTCGGAGGACTGGGCGTCCCCGCGTTGTGGGCGCTCGCGCGGGCAGGCGCGCGGCGGCTGACGCTCGTCGATCCCGATCCGGTCGAGCTGTCGAATCTCGCGCGGCAGGTGATCTATCGCAATTCGGATATCGGCGCGCCGAAGGTTGAGGCGGCGGCGCGATGGATCGGCGAGCGTTTCCCCGAAGTCGAAGTCGAGCGGCATGCGGTAGAACTCGACGCGTCCAACGCGGCCGGCTGATCGCGCTAACAATTTTGTAATCGATGGGACTGACAGTCCCGCGGCGAAGTTTTTGATCAACGACACCTGCATCGCGGCGCGGACACCGTTCGTTTATGGCGGCGTGGTCGGGATGACCGGGCAGGCGATGACGGTGATTCCCGGCGCGACGGCATGCATCCGCTGCGTGTTCGAGACTCCGCCCGACGAGGCTGAAGTCGAAAGCTGCCGTGAGGCAGGGATCGTCGGCCCGGTCGCAGGCGCGATCGGCGAGATGCAGGCGAGCGAGGCGATGCGCGCTGTGCGCACGCAGAGGTCTTGCTCCAAGGAAAAATTCTCACATACGACGCGTCCCGGTCGAGCCGGGTGCGGATTGCGGAGGTAAGTCCGCGTCCCGGATGTGGGTGCGGCGCGTGGCAACATGAGCATCACGTCCCGCTGGGACAGGATCGGTAAAAGCAGAATCGAGGGAACGATGAGCTACATCACCAATCTGAAATGTCGCGAGTGCGGCCAGGAGTATCCGATAAGTCCGCTGCACGTGTGCGAGACCTGCTTCGGCCCGCTCGAGGTGACCTACGACTACGCGCGGATTCGCGCGGCGATCTCGCGCTCGCTAATCGAGAAGCGGCCGCACAATCTGTGGCGCTATCGCGAATTGCTGCCGGTCGATTCAGCGAGACCGACGTCGTCGGTCCGAATTCCGGCTTCACGCCGCTGCTGCATTGCAAGCGGCTTGGCGCGGAACTCGGCCTCAAGCATCTCTATATCAAGGACGACACCGTCAATCATCCGACGCTGTCGTACAAGGACCGCGTCGTGTCGGTCGTCGATCACCAAGGCGCGCGAGTTCGGCTTCACCACCGTGTCGTGCGCCTCGACCGGCAACCTGGCGACGGCGGTCGCGGCACACGCGGCGCGCGCGGGACTGCAATGCTACATCTTCATGCCCGAAGGGCGTGGAGGCGGGCAAGATTGTCGGCTCGACGATTTACGGCGCCAAGGTCATCACGATTCGCGGCAACTACGACGACGTCAATCGGCTGTGCAGCGAGATCGCCGACAAGTACGGCTGGGCCTTCGTCAATATCAACCTGCGTCCGTACTACACCGAGGGCGCAAAAACTTTCGGCTTCGAGGTCGCGGAGCAGCTCGGCTGGCGGTTGCCGGATCATATCGTGCTGCCGACCGCGGGCGGCACGATCCTGCCGAAGGTCGCCAAGGCATTTAAGGAATTGAAGGAAGTCGGACTGATCAAGGGCGGCGAGTGCCAAGATTCATTCAGCGCAGGCCGCCGGCTCCGGGCCGGTGATTCATGCGCTGCACAAGGGCACCGACCTGATAACGCCGGTCAAGCCCGACACGATCGCGAAGTCGATCGCGATCGGAAATCCGGCCGACGGCTTCTACGTGCTCAAGGCGGTGCGCGATTCCGGCGGATGGGGCGACGTCGCGACCGACCCCGAGATCATCGACGCGATCAAGCTGCTCGCGCGCACCGAGGGAATTTTCGCCGAGCCGGCCGGCGGCACGACGCTCGCCGTCGCGCTCAAGCTGATCGAGCAGGGGCGTATCAAGGCCGATGAAACCGTGGTGGTGGCGATTACCGGCAACGGCTACAAGACGCTCGAAGCGGTCGCGAATGCGATCGAGCAGCCGTCGGTGATCGACGCGCGGCTGAAGGAATTCGACGCGTTGTTCGACCGGCTGACGGGAAAGCGCGCCGCCGACAGCGCCGCGTAGCGCGCTTGTTTGAGTTATGCGGCCAGCATAACTGTAGCAATTCAACCAGGAGGTAGTCCCCAATCATGGCAGTAAGCGTCAGAGTTCCAACTCCACTTCGCAGATTCACCGGCGGGCATCGACGAGGTTCCCGCCGACGGCGCGTCGATCAGGGCGGTTATCGAAGATCTCGAAAGGCGCCATCCGGGGATGCGCGAGCGGCTGCTCGACGAAAAGGGCGAGATCCGCCGCTTCGTCAACATCTATCTCAACGGCGACGACATCCGCTTCCTCGAGCGACTCAACTCGAAGGTAAAGGATGGCGACGACATCTCAATCGTTCCCGCGATTGCCGGCGGACGCTGACACTCGGCGCGACGGCACGAGCGAACGCGTCGCGCCGCTCGATGAGATCGTACCGGTCGGGCGCGCGCGCAGCGTGCTCGATCTGATCGGCAACACGCCGCTGCTCGAAATCACGCGGCTGACGGCGGGGCTGATTCCGCGCGGGCGTGCGGATTTTCGCCAAGCTCGAGGGCTTCAATCCCGGCGGCTCGGTCAAGGATCGCGCGGCGCAGCAAGATGATCGAGGTCGGGATCGACGAGCGGCGAGCTGCGGCCGGGCAAGGTGATCCTCGATTCGACCTCGGGCAACACCGGAATCGCGCTCGCGATGGTCGGCGCGGCGCTCGGCTATCCGGTCGAGCTGGTGATGGCGTCGAACGTCAGCCGCGAGCGCAAGAAGATAATCGAGGCATACGGCGCGAAGATCATTTCTCCGATCCGATGGAGGGTTCCGACGGCGCGATCGTCATGTGCCGCAAGATCGATCGCGGAAAATCCCGCGCGCTACTTCAAGCCCGACCAGTACAACAACGAGGCCAACGCGCTGGCGCATTTCGAAACCACCGGGCCGGAAATCTGGCATCAGACCGCGGGCGAGCGTCACGCATTTCGCTCGCCGCGATCGGCACCAGCGGCACCGTGATGGGCACCGGCCGATTTCTCAAATCGAAAAACCGCGCGATCAAGGTGATCGCGGTCGAGCCGGACGACGCGATGCACGGGCTCGAGGGCCTCAAGCACATGGCGTCGTCGATCGTGCCGGGCATCTATCACGAAAAAGAGCTCGACGACAAAATCCCGGTCGGCACTGAAGAGGCCTACGAGATGGTCTACGCGCTCGGGCAGATCGGAGGGCATGCTGGTCGGCCAGTCGTCGGGCGCGGCGATGCTCGCGGCGATGCAAGCTCGCGCGCACGCTTCGCGAAGGCACGATGGTCACGGTGTTCCCCGACTTCGGCGACAAATATCTGTCGACCAATCTGTGGATCGGATGGCAGCAATGGCGGCAGCGAGCGCCTGCAACAAATTATCGCCACGTGGAAAAATGAAGTAACCGCAAATGGAACGTATCCACGAGCGCTACTACCTGAGCTATCCGCGCGCGCTGATCAAGGAGCCGATCCTTTATCATCTGGTGAAGAAGTTCGACCTGGTGTTCAATATCCGCGGCGCCAGCGTCTCGGAGGAGATGGGACTGGTCGCGGTCGAGTTCGAAGGCATCGACCGATCAGATCGAGCGCGCGCTCGCATGGCTGCGCCAGACCGGCGTCACCGTCGAGCCAATCGAAAAAAACGTCATCGAGTAGCGGTCGCGAGTGCGCGATGACCCTGACTGACGCGCAAATCGATCGCTACAGCCGCCAGATAATCGTGCCGCACATCGGCGGCCGCGGCCAGGAACGCCTGCTGGCCGCGCGAATCCTGCTTGCGGGCGACGCCCGCGACATCGAAGCACCGCTCGCCTACCTGGTCGGTGCAGGCGTCGGATCGATCGTCCTGACGCTGCCCGCCGGTCAGACTGCATCCACTGAAACATCCGAGACAGAACCCCGACGTGTCCGTCACCATCTCCGATAAGTCGCAAGGCCGCTTCGATTTGGCACTCGTGATCGTCGGTACCGCCGCGCTCGAAAAAGATCGCCGATGAGATCGCGAACGATCGCGACGTGCGGGCGTCGGTGATCGCGCGACTCGATGCGCCGGAAAAATCGTCGTGATCCCGGATACGCAGAGCCCGCCAAGCGACGATGCTGACGAGTTCGGCATGCGCTCGGAAGCCGCGGATTTTATCGCGATGCTCGCAACCGCGGAGGCATTCAAGCTGATCTGCCGGCTACGCGGACGATCCGCCGGCCCGCGACGATCGAGTTCGACCGGTTACGAAACCCGGGTTCGCGTTCATCCGTGATGTACAAGCTCTGGATGTTCGATTTCGACAACACGATCGCGCGGCTCGAGCCCGAGGTCGATTGGGCCGGCGGCCGTCTCGTCCTCGAACCTTACCTGCGATCGGTCGGCGCGCCCGACGAACTGTTCGCGCGAATCCCGCGCGGCAATCTGCCGCTCTACGATGCCTACCGCACGCTCGCGCGCGCGGAGTTCAGCCCGCCGCACATGGCCGAGGCGCTCCGGCACGCTTCGGAGATAATCGAAAAAATCGAACTGGCGGGAGTCGATCGCGCACAACCGCTCGAAGGCGCAATCGAAATACTCGCGGCGCTGAAGGCGAGCGGCGCCACTATCGCGATCGTCACATCGAATTCGTCGAAAACAGTCGAGCGCTGGTTCGACAGACACGGCGTCGCGTTCCGTCGACGCGATCGTCGGCCGCGACACTCTGCTCGGACTCAAGCCGGCGCCCGACATGGTGATTCGCGCGCTCGAAATATTCTCCGTCGATCGATCGGAGGCCGCATTCGTCGGCGACAGCGACGCCGACCTCCGCGCCGCGCAAAGTTGCGGCGTGCGATTCTACGGAATCGCGCCGACCGACGACGCGCGCGATCGATTGCTCGCGGCCGGCGCCGCAGAAATCTTCGGCTCTCCCGCGGCGCTCGCGATTCATCTGAATCTGCCCGCCGCACGCTAGCTCATCGCATAAACAGCCAAGCCTTGTTTCCTCCCATAAGATTAAGTAACTTACATAGTTCTCTAAGTAATCTATTCTTAAGGGAGCATCAGTTTTAGCCGATGGATCAAGGGTTTACCCTGTGGTTTACGGGCCTGTCCGGCGCGGGAAAATCGACGCTCGCGAATCTGGCCGCCGAAGAACTGCGCAAGCGCGCGCATCGCGTCGAAATCCTCGACGGCGACGAAGTCCGCACCAATCTTTCCAAGGGACTCGGGTTTTCCAAGGAAGATCGCGACACCAACATCCGGCGCATCGGCTACGTCTGCCATCTGCTGGCGCGCAACGGCGTGATCGCGATCTCCGCGGCGATTTCGCCCTACCGCGACGTGCGCGACGAGGTGCGGCGCAATCACGAGCGCTTCTTCGAAGTGTACGTGCGATGCACGATCGACAAACTGGTCGAGCGCGACGTCAAGGGCCTCTACAAAAAGGCGCTGGCCGGCGAGATCAAATCTTTCACCGGCGTTTCCGACCCCTACGAAGAGCCGCTGAATCCCGAACTGATGGTCGACAGCAGCACCGAGACCGTCGAGCAGAGCCTCGGCAAGTTGCTCGGCCGCCTCGAGGAGCTCGACTACATCAATCAGGGGAGCAAGGCGATGAGCGTGCGCGACGATGCGATCTCGGCGCACGGCGGCGGCGAGCTGGTCGACCTGAAAGCGCCGGCCGCCGAGCGCGCCGCGCTGGCGGCGCATGCGGCGAAGCTCGCGACGCGTGACCCTCAGCGCGCGCGACATCGCCGATCTCGAGATGCTCGCCTCGGGCGCGTTCTCGCCGCTGACAGGCTTCATGGGCGAGGCGGATTACATGCGCTCGCGCGACGAGATGCGCCTCGGCGTCGGGCGTGCCGTGGTCGATTCCGATCACGCTCGGCGTCGACGAGGCGACGCGCGAAGTCGCTCAAGACCGGGCACGAAGATCGCGCTCGCGACCGAAGACGGCAAGCGGCTGGCGATTCTCAAGCTCGCGGAAATCTACAAAGTCGATCGCGAGAATGAAGCGCAGAACGTGTTCGGCACCGCCGAGGATGCGCATCCGGGGGCGAAGAACGTCACCTCGATGCCGCCGTACTGCCTCGCGGGCAAGGTCACGCTGTTCGAGGAAATACCGGGCCGCACGTTCCTGGAATTTCCGCGCGAGCCGCGGCAGACGCGCGCCGCGTTTCGCGAGCGCGGATGGAAAAAGATCGTCGCGTTCCAGACCCGCAACCCGACCCATCGCGCGCACGAATACATCCAGAAGGCCGCGCTCGAAATCTGCGACGGCCTGCTGCTCCATCCGCTGGTCGGCGAGACCAAGGGCGACGACGTGCCGGCCGCGGTCCGGATGGAAACCTACAAGGTGCTGCTCGACGCGTACTACCCGAAGGACCGCGCGATGATCGGCGTGTTGCCGGCGCACATGCGCTACGGCGGACCGCGCGAGGCGATCCTGCACGCGATCGTGCGGCGCAACTACGGCTGCACGCATTTCATCGTGGGGCGCGATCACGCGGGCGTCGGCAATTACTACGGCAGCTACGACGCGCAGAAAGATTTTCGAGCGCTTCAAGCCCGAGGAAATCGGCATCACGCCGCTGATGTTCGAGAACACTTTCTACTGCAAGCGATGCGACTCGATGGCGTCGTACAAGACCTGCCCGCACTGGCGACGCGGATCGCGTGATCCTGTCCGGCACCAAAGTCCGCGAGATGCTGCGCGCCGGCGAAGCGCCGCCGCCGGAGTTCACGCGCCCCGAGCTGGCAGCGATCCTCGTGCGCGCGATGCGCGACGCGAAGTAGGTCGCAATAGCTACGCTGCGAATTGAAGCCGGCGGTCATCTGACCGCCGGCTTTTTCACTTGATGAGACGAAATCCACTGCGCCTCGCGGCCCCGCGGTCGAAAGTCACGGTGTATTCGCATCCCGCTCGGGCATTCGCTGCCGCAATCAGGCTGTCGGCAAAGTCAGCGCCATCTTGATATTCGCGGAGTGCGGCGCGTGCGTCCTCGGGATGCTCAATCGATAGCTGACTGGTTCTTAACAGCGCGCCGAGCGCTGCCGCTACAGCCGGACGGTCGAGCCTGTATCCACGTTCCAGCACCCACACGATTTCTGCCAACACGATTTGATTAACAAATCCCGGCTCCTGCTCTGAACAGTCATTTTCGACAAACCGGGACGCCGCACGGAGCTGTGCGAGGTCGTCTCGAATTAGATAGCGAACCAATATGTTTGTATCGATCCCTTTCACCGGCGTGCGAACCTGCTTCTAATCGCTTCGTCCATCTGCTCGATAGTCAAATGGCGTCGAGCATTGCCGAGCATCCCTCTGAGTTGGCGAATGTCGATATTTTTGGGCGTTACTACGACCTTTCCGTCACGCTCGATGACGAACTCAATCTTGTCGCCGGCCCGAAGCTTGAGATGGTTGCGCACCTTTATAGGGATCGTGGTCTGGCCTTTTCTGGTGAGCGTTGAAATGCTCATGGTCCTTACTCTCCGATAGATTCCTTACCTCGGGTAAGGATAGCGCGAGCGACGGGCGGCTCGCAAGACGCGGGAGTTTCAGAGCTTGAGTGCGCGGTCTTTCGCGGCGCGCTTGGCGCGACTGGGGTCGCCGGACCAGGTCCAGGCGTGTTCGGTGCGGCTTACGCCTATCAGCACGCCGAGGAATGCTGAGGGATGGATGAACAGCTCGGCGAGGCCGGCTTCGTCTCTGCTATGCGCGGCGAAGCGCGAGCCGCGCGCTTGCAGGCGCTGCTCTAGCGCGCCGACGTCGTCAGTCTCGACGAAGAACATGTAGAGCGAGTCGCCACGGCGTTGATGGAAGCGGCCCATCGCAAGGTTCGGGTCGGTGATTTGTGAAATCTCGACGCGGTCGAGACGCGCGGGCGGATCGAACAGCGTGAGCGTGCCGGCGTAGCCGAATTGCTTGCTCTCGATTGGACTGAATTTTGACGCGTCGAGACTGAAGATGCGCGCGTAGCGTTCGGCCGCCGCTTTCCAATCGGCGACGACGTTGGTGACTTCGTAGATCCACTTTATCGCGCCGACGGGCGCGCGCTCGTGATGCTGCGAGATGACGGTGCGCATGCCGAAGGTCGCGCTGGAGTCGAGATACAGTTGTCCCGCCGATTGATCGAAATTGACGCCGTTCTTCGCCAGGTGATGTGCGGCGGCGCCGGGGTCGTCCACCGAAAATCCCGCGCCGAACAGTCCGCCGCCCCATTTGGAGAGGAAATCATTGCACCGCGCCCGCGCTATCGGGTTCGAGAAGTTCGATCATGCTCGCGCCCGCTTGCATCGTCGTTCGCTTCGCGCCCAGCGGCGCCGCCTTATCGCGGCGCACGAGTTCTCCGCCGAAGACTTCATGCGACGACCTTCTCGGCCGCGTTGCGCATCGGTCGACTGCAATCTGCACTCTGTCAACGCGCTTGAGCATCTCGAATTTCCCTCGCGACTACTGGAGCGGCGGTTCGTCGTCGGGCGGCGCTATCACCGGCGACCCATGATGCATCACCATGAACCAGTCGTTGCCGACGCGCTCGAACACGTTGGTGGCGAGCACGTTCGAGCGCTGGGTGCCGTCGTAGCCGCGCTGGGTCAGGCTTTCTTCGACGACGACGATGGCGAGGTCGCCGCTGATCATCACTTCGAGTTCGCCCAGCTCGAACTTCATCTCGAACACGTTGTCGAGGATGCGCTCCCAGCTCGCCATGATCGGACCCCATCCGGAAAGTTTGCGCCATCCGGGATGAATGCAAATGATGCGCGGGTCCTTGAGCCAGACCGCTTCCATTTTTTCGGCGTCGAGACTTTCGAAGGCGTCGTAAAAGGCGCGGTTGGCGGCGAGCACTGATTCACGATCGGACATTTGTTCCAGCGTAGTTTTTCGAGTGATCAGGCGCCAGCAGGCGGAGTGCGGCGCGTCATTCAATTGCGCCGCAATGGTCCCCACCCTGGCGGTCCCCACGAACGGGGGAGGGCTTTGCGAGCAGGCTGCGCCGGTGGCCCGGAACTTTATTGTGTCGTCGATCAAGTGCGGCGATTTTGCGGGCGGCTTCGGCGATTGGAATTCCGCCGCGGTGGATGTTCGAGATGACGGTGCGGTCGGGCTCGATCGATTTAAGCGTGGGGCGGTAAATCACGTATGCGCTCAGGCTTTCCGCTGTGAGCAGGCCGGGGCGCTCGCCTACGATCATGCAGACTACATCGGGGCGCAATATTTCGCCGAGATGATCCTCGATTCTGACGCGCGCGTTTCGAATGAAGATTGGCTTCTGGAGCCGATATCGCGAGGTTAGAATTTTCTTGAGTACGCGCAGCAGCGGGCCTGCGTTCTTTTCGAGGGCAGCGGATGAGAGGCCGTCGCCGACGCATAGGAGGACGGTGGGCTTCGGCGATTTTGCGCGTCTCTTGAGGCGCTTGATGCGAGTGGCATCGGCGTTGGTGAGACGGCGGCCGCGCTCGGGGTAGCGGAGGTAGTCTTCGCGCGTGAGAGCTTGCGAATGGACTTCGAGCAGGCCGTTGCGGCGGGGCCAATCGCGCGCGACTTCAGATCATGACACTGTCGACGGCGCGCGCGTGATCGGCTCGCAGTGAGAGCATCGAGGCGGTGGTGTAACGCGTGCCAGCGCGTCCGAGGCCGAGACGCGCCGGTGTCGATTTGCGCATCGCGTCGAAATCGGTATCAGATGTCTGGATCGATCTTTTTTCAATGCTGAGTCCATCACGATTCGTGCGTCGGCGGCGCTGGCGGTGAGGCGGCCTTCGCGCAAGATTCCGCGACTCTCGCACCACGCCTCGAACTCGGGCGCGGGTCGGAGATTGAGCACCGCCGCAGTGCGGCGGCGTCGTGGTAGCTGGTCGATTGATAGGAGAGCATCACGTCGTCGCCCATCGGCACCGCCATGAAGTAGTTGCATCCGGCGGCTGCGAGCAGCACGGCGAGGTTCTCGCAATCGTTCTGATCGGCGCGCGCGTGATTGGTGTAGCAGGCGTCGGCGCCGTGCGGGACGCCGAGCAGCTTGCCCATCAGGTGATCTTCGAGGCCAGCGCGCGTGATTTGTTTCGCGTCGTAGAGATACTCGGGGCCGATGAAGCCGACGACGGTGTTGACCAGCAGCGGCGAGTAGCGGCGCGCGAGCCCGTAGCATCGCGCCTCGAGCGTGACCTGGTCACTGCCTTCGTGCGCGCCGGCGGACAGCTCGCTGCCCTGCCCCGTCTCGAAGTACATCAGGTTGGGCGAGCTGAGCCGCCCGGTCTCGCGAATCATCGAGTAGCCTTCGTCGAGCATCGAGACCGTGATGCCGAAGCCGGCGTTGCCTTTCTCAGTACCGGCGAGACTTTGAAACATGATGTCCATCGGCGCGCCGGCTTTGAGCGCGCGCATCTGGGTGGTGATATGGCCGAGCACGCAGTTCTGCGTCGGCACGCCGGTGCGATCGATGATGTCAGCGGTGAGTTCGAGCAGGGCGCGAATGTTATCGGGCTCATCGATGCACGGGTTGATGCCGATGAGCGCGTCGCCGGTCGCGTACGCGAGGCCTTCGTAGGTCGCGGCGGCGATGCCCGCGAGATCGTCGCGCGGATGGTTGGGCTGCAGGCGCGTCGACAGGCGTCCAGCGAGGCCGAGCGTGGTGCGCGCGTGAGTGACGACGCGAATCTTCGACGCGATCGCGATCAAGTCGAGATTGGTGCATAGCTTGGCGACGGCGGCGGCGATCTCGGCGGTGAGGCCGCGGCCGGCGGCGAGGATCGCGTCGCCGGTGGTGTCGTCGTCGAGCAGCCATTCGCGAAACTCCCCGACCGTTTTGCTGCGGGCACCGGCGAAGGCGTCGCGGTCTAACGCGTCGTCGATGACGCGGGTCACTTCGTCGCGGTCGTAGGCGACCACAGGGTTCTCGCGCAGGTCGTTCAGGGTGAGATCGGCGAGCACGGTCTTGGCGGCGATGCGTTCCTGCTCCGAGCGCGCCGCGATACCCGCAAGCTCGTCGCCCGAGCGCGCTTCGTTGGCGCGCGCGAGCAATTCCCTGACCGAGCGGAAGCGGTAGGACTTGCCGAGCAGTCGCGTCGTGAGTTTCATTCCCTGATATGAAGCACAGTCATGGGGCAAAATGGAAAACGCGGACGCTGCTGATCAAGGAGTCGCGCCATTCGATCAGCTCGAGCACATGATGCGGGTGTGCGCTGTCGAGATTCGAATGGCGCCGGTACTCGACCGCGGCGCGATCGCCGGATTCGGTGACGGTGAGGATTTCGAAACGCAGATCGGTGTAGCGTTCGAGGCCGCGGCGCGCATAGACGGCGATCTCATGATGGCCTTGCAGTGAAAGCCGACCCACTTCGGGATAGATCTTCGCGATGAGCGCGCTCTGATGATTTGCGTCGCGAGTGTAGAGCGCGACGACGCGGGCAGGATCGCGGCTTTCCCACGCGGATTTCCATGCTTCAACGCGCGCGCTCGGGGCAGGCATAGAGACAACCTAACGTGGCGCGAGGATAAGTGGAAACGGAGCGCGCAAGGTGCTGGCGGCTCTCAGCCAGTGGCGCGCGCGATGATGCCTGCCTAAGATGGCAGTCCGCCTATGAGAACGATTCGACTGCTTGTCTCCGCCATTGCTCTGCTGGCAACCATCTCGATTGCCCATGCGGGGCCGACCGGGAACCTCAAGCTTGATGTGCTTGGCGACGACGGCGCGGGCGCGAAGAATGCGGCGCATCTTATTGGAGCGGATGGCAAGGAGGCTGGCCAGGTCGTTGCGGGAGCAACGATTGCGCTGCCGCCGGGCGAGTACAAGCTGGTGCTGCCGATCGTCGGCGGGCAGATCGTCAAGGACGGCGTCGTGATCGAGGCCGGCCGCACTCACACCGTGCTCATCACCAGTGTCGCGGTGCTGCAGGTGAGCGTAAAGGACAATACCGGCGCCGACCCCGGCTTCGGCGTGACCGTGACTACTACCGACCTTCCACACACGAAGCTCGCCAGCTTCGTCTCGGGCGACAAATATCTGTTCGCGCCGAGCCAGGTGGACGTCCACGTCGACGCGCCACCGCAAGGCTACGACTGGCATGCGCTCGCGCTTGCGCCGGGCCATGTTGCGGTGCTGACGCTGGGTGAGCTGGTCAAGGCCGAGCTGCTGGTGCAGCCGGTGATGTCGAAGATTACGATCAACGATACGACGCGCGTTGTAATCCTGCGCGCGGGCACGCAGACCAAAGTCGCGGAGAGCGACCCCGGCAGCGAACATCGCTTCCAGCTTGAACCCGGCGACTACGACGCCTTCGTCGAGAACCGGTCAGGCAAGGGCAAGCCGTATGCGACCTCGACTGGAATCCATCTCGAATCCGGTGCAAAGGTGGAACGGACGGTCCCGCTGGACTAAAGAAGTGACGAAGAGAAGTGACGAAGAGAGGATAAATGGCAAGCGAACGACAGAAAGAAATCAAGCGGCGGCGTAAGCGGAAAAAGTCGAGGCTGCAGGCGAAGACTCGGGAGTCGAGGAAGAAGGCGCGGAAGAAGAGATAGGAGAATAATCGCCTGCGCGGCGGGCGGCAGGGGTGACCCCTGCACCCAGTGAAAATTTTTTCCGGCGGAGTCTGAGATGGCTTACGAGACGATTCTCTATGACGTGGCGGACGAGGTCGCGACGGTTACACTCAATCGTCCGGCCAAGATGAACGCGTACACGAACACGATGGGCGCGGAGATTACCGACGCGATGCTTCGGGCCGACGCTGACGCCGACGCGCGCGTGATCATGATCACGGGCGCCGGCGATCGCGCGTTCTGCGCGGGCGCCGACATGTCGATGTTCGCCTCCGATATCAAGTCGCGCCAGGAGAAGCATGACGACAAGCCGACCGCGACCGAGCGGCGCGCGCGTCACGTGGTCTCACTGCCGCAGGTGATGCGCAACTTGTCCAAGCCGACGATTGCCGCGATCAACGGCTACGCGCTCGGCGTGGGATGCACGATTCCGCTGCTGTTCGACGTGCGCATCGCGTCCGACAACGCGAAGATGGGTGTGATCTTCCCGCGCGTCGGCCTGATGAGCGAGCTGGGATCGAGCTACCTGATGCCGCGCCTTATCGGCCTTGCGCGCACGGCCGAGATGATGCTGACGGGACGCCAGTACCCGGCGGCGGAATGCCTCGCGATGGGTCTCGTCAGCCGGGTCGTGCCGCTGGCGAACCTGATGGCGACGGCGCGCGAGCTTGCGGGCGACATGCTGCAATGCTCGCCAACGTCGCTGGCATACACGCGAAGGGCGTTGTACCAGGGACTCGACGGCACGCTCGAGACTGCGATGGCGTTCGAGGGCTTCGCGCTCGAGAAGTGCTACGTGAGTCCGGAGCACAAGGAATACGTCGCGGCGTTCCTCGAAAAGCGCAAGCCGAATTTCAAGAGAGCGAAGGCGTAGTCAGGGTCTTGACCAAAGCGACGCTTGACGGTAGTTTTCCAAGTACATAACTTAGTGAGTCTCATTTATCATCTTAGTCGAAGCTGGCTTCGCCGTTGAGTTTGGTGAAGCGACGCACTAAAGAAAAACTCTAGAGGCAGGTAACGAATATGGCACTTCACATTGGAAGCGTGGCACCGGATTTTACCCAGGAATCGACCGAAGGACCGATTCATTTTCACGAATGGATCGGCGACAAGTGGGCGATCCTGTTTTCGCATCCCAAGGACTTCACCCCCGTATGCACCACTGAGCTCGGCACCGTCGCCAAGCTCAAGGGTGAGTTCGACAAGCGCAATATCAAGGCGATCGGCGTGAGCGTCGACGACGTGCCTTCGCACAAGAAGTGGGTCGGCGATATCGAGGAGACGCAGAACACCAAGTTGAACTTCCCGATCCTCGGCGACGGCGACAAGAAGGTCGCGAAGCTCTACGACATGATTCATCCGGAGTGGAACGACACGCTGACGGTGCGATCGGTTTTCGTGATCGACAACAACAAGAAGATCCGCCTCACGCTCACGTACCCGGCCAGCACCGGGCGCAACTTCCAGGAAATCCTGCGCGCGATCGACTCGCTGCAGCTCACCGACAAGTACCAGGTGGCGACGCCGGCCGACTGGAAGAAGGGCGAGGATTGCATCATCGTGCCCGCGCTTCAGGATGAGAAAGTCCTCAAAGAGAAATTCCCGAAAGGCTACAAGGTCGTGAAGCCGTACCTGCGCATCACGCCCGATCCGAGCAAGTAGCAAGGCCGATCCGAGTATCAAGGGAAGCGGCTCTCCGGAAGACGGAGGGCCGCTTTTGTTTTACCTTTCAAACTTCCTAACAGGGGGCGGAGCCCGCATCTTTATTCTTAATACTGGGTGCAGGGGTCACCCCTGCCCAGGGAAGTGTGAAACCTAGGAGGGGTTTCACATACAATGAAGTTCCTCGCGCCACGATCGCGCGACCTGCCAAACTGTCTAATCTGTGATTCATGAAAGTTGAGCAATCCTCCCCGCGCGACGACAATGCGGCCGTCGTCGATGCCCGCTACGGCTCCGCGATGCAATGGGAGGTGCTGGCCTATTTCGCGATCCTGAATATCGCGGTCGGACTAGGCTCCCCGCTCGGCATCGCTGCGATTCCGATTACCTATTTTCTGAAAGACAACCTTCATCTCACTCCAGTACAGCTTGCGATTTTCCTCGCGATTGCGTCGATACCGGTCTGCGGAGGATTCGTCTTCGGCTTCATCAGGGATCGATGGCGGACCGCGCGATGGGGAGATCGGCAGTACCTGCTGGCCTGCGGGTTGGGCGCCGCCGGCATGTATGGATGGTTAGCCGGTACGACGATTGACTATTACAAGTTGCTGATCCTCGTACCAATGGTCGTCGCCTTGTACGTGATGATTTTCGCGGCGGCGCAGGCCCTGATGACCGGCGTGGCGCAGGCGCATGGGATGACCGGACGCTTGAGCGTCGTGTTCAGTTTCGGCTATTTCACGCCGGCGGTGCTGTCGGCGCTGGCCGGAGGATGGCTGGTCCAACACGCGTCGGTGCGCGGAACCTTCGTGATTGCGGCCGGCGTCACGCTGGTGATCGCGATGCAGTCCTTCTGGCGGCTCGAGGCTTCGAGCGATTTCGAGCGGTCACTGGCACGCGGCGAAACGGGGTTCGCGGCTATTCGGCGCCTTTTCCGCCATCGCCCGCTGTACCCGGCGACCGCGATCTACTTCCTGTGGAACTTCAGTCCGGGATGGGGCACGCCGATGTTCTATCACCTGACAGAACACGTGCGGATTTCAAGCGAACTGTTCGGCACCTTCACCGCGCTCCAGTCGTTGTTCTTCCTGCCGACGACGGTGCTGTACGGCGTGCTATGCGTGCGCGCGCCGCTTTCGCGCCTGCTGTGGTGGGGCACGATCGTCGCGATCCTGCAAGGACCGATCATGTTCCTCGCGCAGGGACCGGTCAGCACGATTATCGTCGCAATCCTGTACGGACTGTTCGGCGGCTTCGCCACGGCGGCATATATCGATCTGATCATGCGATCGTGTCCCAAGGGCCTGGAAGGAACCGCGATGATGGTGGCGAATACGTCGGCGTTCGCCGTCGCCGGCAATTCGGGTAATCTGCTGGGAAGCTGGATCTACTCGCGCGGCGGCTTCGCGTGGGCAGTCATCATCACAACGCTGGCGACTGCGCTGATCGTACCAGTGCTGCCGGCGATTCCGCCGGACATAATCGCAACGCGCGACGGCGAAGCAATAGAAGTGCGCGATTGAATGTGAAACCCGCGGTGGGTTTCACGCTTCCTTCGGCAGGGGTGACCCCTGCACCCAGTGAGAAGAAATCGCGAAATGTTGAGGACAACCTTTCGCTCTCTGGTTCTGATTTTGTGTCATTCAGAGCGAGGCGAAGAATCCCGGCGCATCCTTCGCGATCGCGCGCCGCTACATTCCCAAATATGCGGGGACGAAGAGGCCCAGGTCGGCGGTGCCCCAGCCGCTGGCTTTGTCGTAGCCGGGGATTGCGGTGAAGCCGGAGACGCCGTTGAAGCCGTTGCCGCCCGATGTTACGTCGCGGATTCCGGTCGTCGCGCCGCTAGCCTCCGCGCCAAGCTGATATAGCCTCGTATTCAGGTTGCCGACGGGACTGCCGTGCGCATCCGAGATCAGCTGGCTGATTCCCGCCCATGCGGGCGCGCCCACGCTGGTGCCGCCGACGCAACAGGTGACCACCGGCGATCCTCCGCCGCTGCGGCCGCCGTAGAAGAATCCCGGCGTCGCGGGGCTCGCGCCGAACGAGATGTCGGGCACGTCGCGCTTCTTGTCCTTGGGAATGATTCCCGCCTGAAACGCGGGCTTCTTGAAGACCTTGCTCTCGCCGCCGCCGGCCGCGCCGTCGCTGTCGTTCCATACCGATTCCGCGACGAAGCCGACGTCGTTACCGGCTTCGTAGTCAGGGGAGAACTCGGTGCCGCCAATGGCGGTCACGTTGGGCGACGCGCCGAGCTCGTTGATGTTGCGCGAGGTTCCAGTCACGCAGCTGTTGCCGGCATTGTTCAGCTTGAGGCCGGCCGCGCCCTCGTCACCGGTCGCGACGAATACCGATTGACCTTGCGCGGCGGCCTGGGCAAAAAACCCGTCCTGGGTTCGGTAGAAGCCTTTCGACCCGCCGCAGAACCCGAAGCTGACGCTGATAGCGGTGCACGGGCTGTTCTTTTCCTTGACCGCCGCATGGATGGCGTCGAGTATGGCCGACGACT
This sequence comes from uncultured delta proteobacterium, assembly GCA_963721485.1. Lineage (GTDB taxonomy): Bacteria > Desulfobacterota > Binatia > Binatales > Binataceae > Binatus. The sequence goes on from CAVRJV010000003.1 coordinate 30,170, forward strand.
TCGTGTGTTTCTGATCGCCAAGATAAATGCGAATGCTCGAACCGGGCGCGATGGCGTGCGAGTAGTTCACGTCGACCATCGTCTCGAGTTCGTCGTCGTTCTGCCCGGGGTTGGAGCCATCGACCAGCACCTCGCTGAAGTTCGCCGTCGAGAGCGTGGGCAGGCCGAACTGGGAGTTGAACGCGTTGGCGGCATCCTCGTCGAGGTCCGAGTCCTCGACCACCGCGACGCATCCAATCCCGCTACCGTCGATCGCGGGAACGGCGTCGAGCAGCGGCGTCTCGTCGTAGAAAATGTAAATGTCGGCGGGACCGAAGGCCGGCCCTGTGCCGTTGACGATCGCGGCGGGCTGCGACACGCGATGCACCGTCGGCGCGCTATGCAGCAGATTGTCGAGTCCGTGAATCGACTCAATCAGCGGCGCCAGGTCCGCAGGCACAGCGGGATCGGCTATGTTGGAATACAGCCGGCCGTCGGCGGTCGCCGTAATCTTCACGGCGAAAGCATTTTGCGCCTGCGCGACGGTGCCGGTGAACGCGACCTCGCGGCTTGAGGCGTCCGCGGACGTGACGGTGAAGCCTTTTTGCTTCAGCCATCGCGTGACGCGCGCGAGATCGGCCTCCTTGGGTCCAAAACGAGCCGTGAAGTCATCGGGCGTAATCCATTGATGGTAGTCCGGTGACGCTGGGTCCTGCTGATCGGCGAGCAGACGGGTGAGATCGGCGCGATTACGAATCGCCATCGTGAGATGCATCGCAAGCAGCTGCGAAGACGGCGCAGCCGCGGCGCCGACAATGCCGGCCGCTTCGTCGGGATGGTTGCCGAAGAGGGTCGCGAGCGAATCGCCGGCCAATGCGGGCCGTGCAATCGCGACAGTCAAAATCAGCGCTGCGGGCAAGATAAACCGGCGCAGCATCGCAAACGTCACCATCAGACTCGTGGAGCCTCCCATCTAATATACGGAATTGGGGGTAGATTGATTCAATGGTGACGAAATCTGCATCGGAATGGCAAGAAACTTAACAAATTGTAGAAAATCAAGGAAGGAATGGAACTGGCATCGCGAGGAATGCCAAGCGACCCAATCCTAAACCTTCCCGCGCGGGAAGGTGAACCGGATGAGAACGGGGTTTCACATTAGATGAAGTGATTTGCCCTTCCCCGCGCCGCGTTGACAAGAGACGGTGCGGGCCGGACAATCAATCCCCTAATGGCACGAATTACCGTAGAAGATTGCCTGGAAAATATTCCCAACCGCTTCGAGCTGGTGCTCGGCGCGGCGCGGCGCGCGAAGCAGTTGCTCAAGGGCGCGCGGCCGCTGGTGGAATCGGACAACAAGGAAGTAGTGACGGCGTTGCGCGAAATCGCCGCCGGCAAGGTCACGATCGAAGAACCCGACGCCTGACCGGGCGCGACTGATCCGACATCAACCGACACGGCTCGCGGCCACTGACGGCGCGAGCGTCGATGTCCGCACCTCATGCCAGCATATGTGGTGAAGGCTGGAGCCAACTGTGGCGCGCAAACCCGGCAAACCGATTCCGCCCAAGCGCACGGCGAAAGCGAAGCGCGGCGTCAAGGCCGGCGGCGCAGCTCGTCGCGGTCGTGCGCCCGTAGAGCCAATCGTCGCTGAAGATCCGGCGCTCGAACTCGACGCCGATCCGGTCGCCGGCGCTGACCTTGCGCATGACGACGATGCGCCGATCGAAGTCTCGGAATTCCGTCCGATAGAAAGTGTCGATACGGCGGCCGAGTCCTCTGAGCCGGATGATGCCGACGCTGACGACGCCGACCAGAAAGGCGGCGCGCTGGTCGCGACCGATCCGCTCGGGCGGTACCTGACGGATATACGACGCTTCCCGCTGCTCTCGCGCGAAGAGGAGGCGGTGATCGCGCGGCGCTACGTCAAGGACAAGGATCCTGCGGACGCCTACCGGCTCGTGACCGCCAACCTGCGGCTGGTCGTCAAGCTCGCGTACGAGTTCGCGCGCGCGACCAAGAACGTGCTCGACCTGATCCAGGAGGGCAACGTCGGGCTGATGGAGGCGGTCAAGAATTTCGACCCCGAACACGGCATCCGGTTTCCGTCTTACGCGGTGTGGTGGGTGCGTGCGTACATCTATCGCTACCTGATCAACAACTGGCGGCTGGTGAAAATCGGCACGACGCAGGCGCAGCGCAAGCTGTTCTTTAATTTGCGAAAGGAAACCGAGCGGCTCGAGCGCGAGGGCTTCAAGCCGCAGCCGCTGCTACTGGCGCATCGGATGGGCGTGCGCGAGAGCGACGTGCGCGAGATGCAGGAGCGGATGGGGCAATCGGAGGTGTCGCTCGACCAGCCGACGGGCGGCGGCGAGGACAACGATACGCGGCTGCTCGACGTGATTCCCGATTCGGGCTACAATCCGGAGACCGAGACAGCGGACCGCGAGTGGCGCGACTTCGCGCACGACAAGGTCGACGAGTTCGCCAAGACGCTCGAAGGCAAGGAACTGGAGATTTTCAAGGCACGCTTGCTGGCCGAGGATCCCGAGACACTGCAGGTGATCGGCGCACGCTTCGGAATCAGCCGCGAGCGCGTGCGGCAGATTGAAACGCGGCTCAAGCGGCGGCTGAAAGAGTTCATCGAGGCCTCGGCGCCGGACGCCGGCCCGTCGTAAGTATTCTTTATCTACCCCATTGCCGCTGATAGGCGCCGCTTGCGATAATGGCGGCTGAGGCGGAACGCGCAAGGAGCTGCAACGTCGATGCGAGAACGCAGTTGCGCGCTGGTGGTGGTGGGAAACGAAATCCTATCCGGTAAGGTACAGGACTCGAACGCATACTTCGCGGCTCGCGAGCTGCGCAAGATTGGCGTCGCGCTGTCGCGCATCGCAACAATTCCTGACGAACTCGATTTGATCGCCGGCGAGGTCGCGTACTGCTCGCGCAATTTTGATTTCGTGATCACGTCGGGCGGCGTCGGCCCGACGCATGATGACTTGACGATGGAAGGGGTCGCGCGCGCGTTCAAGCGGCGCCTCGTGATGAATCCGGTGCTCGAAGCGCTGGTGCGCGAGCATTTCCGCGAGCGATCGCTCGATGCGGGCCTCAGGATGGCGCAAGTGCCGGAGGGTGCGGTGCTCAACGACGCCGGCGATATCAGGTTTCCGACGGTGCAGATAGAAAATGTGTACGTGCTGCCGGGAATTCCGCAACTGTTCGAAGCCAAGCTGCGCGGGCTGAGCGCGCGTTTCGCGACCGACCCGTATTTCATGCGCGCGATTTATCTGAGCGCGAACGAAGGCGTGATCGCCGAGCATCTGAACGACTGCATGCGCAATTTTCCCGACCTGATGTTGGGTTCGTATCCGCGGATCGGAGATCCCGATTACCGCGTGAAGCTGACGCTCGAGTCGAAGAACGCGGATTATCTCGAGCGCGCGTTCAGTCATCTGATGCGACTGCTGCCTGCGGAGGCCGTGGTCAAAACCGAATAGCAATTTTACGCCCGAAGGTAGAGTGGTGGAGGAAGTCATGAGGAAAGGAAGTTTCAGATTCGCAGTGATCGCGATCGCGCTGTCGGCGATGCTTGCCGGTCCGCTGGCGGAATACGCCGCGGCGCAGGCGCAGCCGGCGCAGATGCAGTCATCGCAACCCGTCGGCGCGGCTGGGCAAACGCAGATCCCGCAGCCGGCGGACAACAGCGTCAATTGGCCGGGCGCGGGTTACGGGGCGGGCGCCCTGCTCTGCAACGTGCTCTACATCCCGGCCAAGCTGACGTATGCGATCCTTGGTGGAGTCGTCGGCGGCGGGACGTACTTGGTCACGGCAGGTAATACCCAGGCGGCCAACACGGTGTGGCGCAGCTCGTTCGGCGGCGACTACGTAGTGACGCCGCAGATGCTCGCGGGCCAGCAGCCGATCAATTTCAGCGGACCGACGGAGACGCCGCCCAGCGTGCCGGCGCCAAGTTCTTCGTCGGGCATGACGACGACTACGACGGCGAGCTCGGGCGGGATTGCGCCGATAACGCCGATACCGCCGTCGGGCACCACGGCCAGCGCGTCGTCGTCGACCGCAGGCGGCCAGCCGCTCGATCATGGCAGCGGCCCCGCGAGCGGCGGATCGGCGTCGAACGCGAATATCGAGTAGGCCGAGACATGAAGGGTCGCGCATGAAGAAGGTTCGCTTTCTCTGGAAATCGACATGCACGACTTGCCGCGATGCAAGAAGTTTCCTGCGCAAAGATCTCCGCGTCGAGTTGGACGAGCGCGACTACGCGAAAGTTCCTCTCAGCGAATCAGAGCTGAAGGAACTCTTCGCGGGGCGCGATCCGCGAGAATACCTGAACCCGCGCAGCCCCGCGTTCAAGGCGATGGGGCTCGCGGGTAAGCCTCTTACGCAAGAGCAGGCATTCGCGCTGATGGCGAAGGAGCCGAATCTGATCAAGCGTCCGATAGTTGTCGCGGGCAGAGAAATGATCGCGGGGTTCGATCGGGATCGGTTGCGCGCAGTGGTAAAGTGAATTCCGGACGCGTCTTACATGCGCGCGCGGAGGTTATATGAGCGAATCGCGACAGGAACTCGATCGTCAAATTAATCAGAAGCAGGAAGCCTTAGTAGAGTTGGATCGTCAGATGCGAGACACGATCAACGACCTCAAAAGTCGGCTAAGCCAACAGGAAATGGCCGATGTAGAGGCGCTCATCAAGCGTCTTGAAGCTTGCCACGAGATGCACAAGACCTTGCTGAGACTAAAGGAAGAGCGCTTGTCATAGGATACCAACAAGCAAGCTACGGTGGCCCGCGCCTTGGAATTACTCAACGTACCCTGCGCCTAATTCGGCGCTGAAAATGGTACGTGAATTGCCCGACGCTCCGCTCACGGCTGCATGCATCAACCGAGTTCTTACGCCGCGCCCAGTGCAATAGCTCGCCTCGATTCTACTCGCGCGCGGCTTTGATCTCGAAGCGGACGCCTGCGCGGCGTTGTAGATAGCTGACGATCTCGAAGAGATTGTCGGCGCGCGGATTGCCCGCGGGTCCGAGCATCCTCATGAGGCTCTTGGAAGGAATCTGCGTGGCTTCGGCGAGGTCGGCAAATCCCAGGGTTGCGTTGACGTAGTCGCGCAGGATGGCCTTGGCCGTGGCTACGTCGCCGGCGAGCATCGCTTCGACGCCCTCGCGCAGCAGCTCTTTTCGGAACTTGGGATCGCGCTCGACACGAGCGCGAATGGTTTCCTTGAAATCGCGAGTTAGCGGCATGGAAACCTATAGTAACACATAGGTTACTATAGTCTAAGAGGCGAATCCGGAGTTCAAGCGCGGCGGCGAATTTCGGCGTGCAATAGGTCGGGCGCGATGCTATTTCCTGAGCTACGCGAGGTAGCTTCCATGGCTTTTTCTGATGATCTGTTTTTTGCGCCGGCGCATCGGCTTGCCGCGATGTTGCGGGCGCGCGATGTGTCTTCGGTAGAAATGGTCGATTCGTTTATCGAGCGGATTGAGACCGTGAATCATGGGCTCAACGCCGTGGTCACGCTGGTCGAAGAGCGGGCGGCGCGCGAGGCTGAGGACTCGGATAAGCGCCTGTCGGGGAAAGGCGAGGTGCGGCCGCTCGAAGGGCTGCCGATCACGATCAAGGATTCGATAATCACCGAGGGCGTGCGATCGACCTGGGGCATGAAGATGTTCGAGCATCACGTGGCCAAGCAGGACGCGCCCACCGTCGCGCGGCTGCGCGCAGCCGGCGCGATCATTATCGGGAAGACCAATACGCCCGAGATGACGATGGATTACGACTGCGACAATCCGGTCTTCGGGCAGACCAACAATCCGTGGAATCGCGAGCGCGTGCCCGGTGGATCGAGCGGCGGCGAGGCGGCTGCGCTCGCGGTCGGGATGTCGCCGCTGGGGATGGGATCGGACTATCGCGGATCGATCCGCGTCCCGTCGGCCTTCTGCGGTGTGGTCGGGCTCAAGCCGTCGTGGGGAACGATTCCCGGCACCGGGCATATGGCCCCGAGCGTTGCGGCGCCACCGCCAATCGCACACATGGCGACGATTGGGCCGATGGCGCGCTACGTCGACGATCTCACGCTCGCCTACAATATCGTCAAGGGAGCGCATCCGAGCTCGCCGTACACCGTGCCAACCGCGGACGCGCATCCTGAAAAAGTCGATCTGAAGAAAGTTCGATGCGCGATCTTCACCGACGCATGCAACGTTCCGGTCGCCACCGAAATTCGCGCCGCGATCGAGCGCGCCGGGCGCGAATTGCAGAAGATGGGAATCATCGTCGAAGCGGTGAAGCCTCCGATCGACGACGGCGAGCGCCTGTGGTGGGAATACCAGAGCGCCGACGGCAATCAGTTGATGGCGGAGGCCTTCGGCGAAGGCATGAAACTTTCGCGCGATCGGCTGCGGAATGCCTTCTCTGTCGGGCGAAGGAAAATCAGCGGCAGAGTTTTTCAAAATCGCCTTCCAGCGCGACGCATGGCGCGTGCAGTTGGCGGAGTTCATGGAGCGCTACCCGATAATCCTCGGTCCAGCGTTCTGCACCACGGCGTTCAAGCACGGCGCAACAGAAGTCGAAATTGACGGCACGAAGTATCCACACTTTCTCGCGGGCTGGCCGGTGGCATGGGGTAATTGCGCGGGACTGCCGGGCGTCGTCGTGCCGTGCGGAAAAGATCGCGAGGGTCTGCCGATCGGCTTGCAGATAAACGGGCAGGCGTTCGGCGAGGAGACCGTGCTCGCAGTCGCGAAGGCGGCGGAGACAGCGCTCGGAGGGTATCAGCGTCCGCCGCTGTGAGGGGAGCAGAGAAGAGAAGACGCCTGCGCGGCGGTCGGCATCGACACCGTCGCGGGGGGTGACCCCTGCACCCAGTGATAAGAAGGCACGTCAGGCGGCTTCTTTGCGGGTGCCTGAGTATTCCTTTCGGTAGACGCGCAGCAGCGCCGCGAAGACCGACATGATCGCGGGGCCTAAGAACAGGCCGAGCGGGCCGTAGGCTTCGAGGCCGCCGAGGATTCCAAGGAACAGCGCGATCGTCGGCAGTCCTGTGCCATGCTTCATCGCGAGCGGCTTGATGAAATTGTCGATGACGGCGAGCGCGACCGAGCACCAAATCAGCAGGCCGATCGCCGCCGACCAGCTTGCCGCAAAGCCGAGGTAAATCATCGCGGGAATCCATACCAGCGCCGTGCCGCCGATTGGCATCAGGCCGGCGGCTGCCGACGCAATCGCCAGAAACAGCCAGTACGGCACGCCGAAGATCAGCATCCCGATGCCGATCGACACTCCCTGCAGGACCGCCGTGAGCATCAGCCCGCGCATGACTGAGGACAGCGTCGTGCGCAGCGTGTCGAAAATCGCCTTCTTGTCGTCGTCATGCAGCGGCGTCAGGTCCTGCAGGCTGCGGTAGTAGAAGTCGCCGTCGCGCAGCATGTAGAAGAACGCGAGCAGCGCGATACCGAAATCGACGATGAAGCCGAAGACGTTCTTGGCGGCCTGGGTCGCGTTCTTGGCGACGTAGTTGCTGGTCAGTTGCGCCGCTTGCAGCGTGAGCTTGGGCAATTCCTCGTCGAGCTTGTAGCCGCGCTCGCCCATTTTTTTGGCGATCCATGCGCCGAGCTCGGTATGTACCGCCCAATCGTGAATCTTCGTGACGCCGCCGGTATTCACCAGGTCGCTGGCCTGCGTGTAGAGCGCCTGCGCTTCGACGACGAGGCGGCTCGACGCCCAGATGGCGGGCAGGATGACGCCGAGGCCGACGATGATGCTGATGATCGCCGTCGAGAGCGAACGCCGCTTGACGTATTTCTCGACTTCGATCAGCGCCGGATGCGCCATGAAGGCGAGCAGGATTCCCCACGCTAGCGGCGTCAGGAACGGCAGCATCAGCTCGTACAGCTCGTAGGCCATCACAGCCAGGAAGCCGAAGAAGAAGAGCTGCACTATGCGCTCGCGATCCATTTTCTGAGGCGTGATGATACTCCTTGCGCCCGCGATACTTGGCGCGAAATCCTAGCAGATGGCTGCGCGATGGTCGCCTGCTGCGGGGCTCGGGGATGAATAGGCAGCCGCGATTTAGCGAGTTAGACTCAGCACATATCGTTGAGGCGAGAGATGCCATTTACCTCGAACAGGAAATAGAGACGATGCATCGCGGAACGCGCACATGGTACTTGCAGCGTCAGATGCACTTTAGGTTTGTCTGGATGTTCCTCTCACTGACCCTTGTGTTTTTGGGTCTGATTCTCGCCTCTACTGGTTGGTGGAAAATAGTCTGGTTAGCTATCCTGCCGCCGATTTATATCTTGACGCTGCTGCTCACCATATCGAAGCTCACGGACTGGCAATTGTACAGACGGCTGGCGGAGTCGGAGCGCAAGGCAAATCAACTTGGATCGGTTGGGTTGGTTTACGTGGACTCCGTCGCCAAGAGGGCTCATGCCTTTGCCAAGCGGATTTTTGGCGGACCAAAATTAGACTAGGAGAAACCCCAGGCAGGAATCTTCGGTTGCCCGCCATCGCATAATCCGTTACCGTTGGCGTTTGCTTGATGTGTCTAATCAATACCCCTCGCCCGTGAAGGCACGTAGCTCAGTGGGAGAGCGCTTCCTTGACACGGAAGAGGTCGGCGGTTCAATCCCGCCCGTGCCTACCAGGTCCGTGCCCACAGCCGCGCGCGCGATTTCGCTCCGCCCGTTTTCCGCAATGATTAAATTCTTCGCTTGATGAGTTCCGACGTAACCGTAACCCTCGGCCGCGATTCGCGCGTCGTGCCGGCTGGCACTATCGTTCGCGACGTGCTGAAGGACGTGCCAAGCAAAGACCTCGTTGCGGCGCGCGTCGACGGCAAACTCGTCGATCTGACGCGCAGGCTCGATCACGATGCCGCCGTCGAGCCGGTGCTGGCCGAGACGCCGGAGGGTCTCGACGTTATCCGCCATTCGACGGCGCATCTGATGGCGATGGCGGTGCAATCGCTCTATCCCGGGACGCAGGTGACGATCGGCCCGGTGATCGAGGACGGCTTCTTCTACGACTTCGCGCCGCGCGACGCCGTTCACGGTCGAAGACCTGCCGAAGATCGAAGCGAAGATGCGCGAGCTGGCGAAGGCCGACCACAAAATCACACGGACCGAAGTGCCGCGCGCAGAGGCCGTCGCGAAATTCTCGGCGATGGGCGAGAAGTACAAGGTCGAGATAATCAACGAGGCCGAGGACCCCATTTCCATTTACAGCCAGGGCGACTGGATGGATCTCTGCCGCGGACCGCATGTGCCGTCGACGCGGTACCTGAAGGCATTCAAGCTGACCAGCGTTGCGGGCGCATACTGGCGCGGCGACGAGCATAACGCGATGCTCTCGCGAATCTACGGCACCGCGTTCGCGACCAAGGAAGCGCTCGACGAGCATCTCAAGCTGGTCGAACTCGCCCGCCAACGCGACCATCGCAAGCTCGGGCGCGAGATGGGCCTGTACATGTTCGATCCAATCTCGCCGGGGTCGCCGTTCTACCTGCCCAAGGGCGTGGTGATTTTCAATGCGCTAATCGATTACATGCGGCGGCTGTACCGGCGCTACGGCTACGACGAAGTCGTCACACCGCTGATCTTCAAGAACGCAAATGTTCAACACGTCGGGGCATTGGGAAAATTTCCGCGAGAATATGTTTCTCTCGCCGGACCCCGAGAGCGAGACGCATACCGATCGACACCAGCCCCGAGGGATGGCGTCACGGGTATGGCGTGAAGCCGATGAATTGCCCCGGGCATACGTACGTGTATCGCGCGGAGAAGCGATCGTATCGCGACTTGCCGCTGCGCTTCGCCGAGTTCAGCCGGCTGCATCGCGCGGAACGATCGGGCACGCTGCACGGCCTGATGCGCGTGCGCGCGATGTCGCAGGACGACGCGCATATCTTCTGCCGCGAAGATCAGATCGAAGACGAAGTCGCGCAGAATCTTCAGATGGTGCGCGAAGTGTACGGTGCGCTCGGCTTCGACGGCGTCGAGTTCAAGCTCGCAACGATGCCCGACCATCATCTCGGCTCCGAAGAGCAATGGCAGATGAGCGAGGGCAAGCTCGCCAACGCGATGAAGCGCAATGAGATCGCGTTCGAGATAAATCCAAAGGAAGGCGCGTTCTACGGGCCAAAGATCGAGATTTACGTGTCGGACGCGCTCAAGCGCAAGTGGCAGGTCGCGACGATTCAGCTCGACTACAACATGCCCGAGCGCTTCGACCTAACTTACACCAACAGCGCCGGCGCCGAGGAACGTCCCGTGATGATCCATCGCGCGATCCTCGGATCGCTCGAGCGCTTCATCGGCGTGCTGATCGAGCATACCGGCGGCGTGCTGCCGCTGTGGCTCGCGCCCGAGCAGGTGCGCGTGCTGTCGCTCAGCGAGAAGGTCGAGGATTATGCCAAGGAGATCGCCGGCATGCTCAAGCGCGAGGGCTTCCGCGCCCATGCCGACATCCGCAACGAGAAGCTGGGATTCAAAGTTCGTGAAGCCGAATTGGCCAAAGTGCCGTATATGATTGTAGTCGGCGAGCGCGAGGCGGCCGATCGATCGGTGTCGCTGCGGTTGCTGCGCGGCGAGAAGAGCAATGCGATGCCGCTTGCGGCGTTGATTGAAAAATTGAAACAGGAGCCGGTGCCGGCTTAGGAAATTTATCCGGCTATCATGCCGGAGGAGGTGCCTTATTCGTAGAGATTTCAGAACCCCACCCTCAAGGGAACCCGCGATTCGCGTCAATAACCTGATTCGCGCGCAGGAAGTCCGCGTGATCGACGCCGACGGCAGCCAGGTCGGAATCCTGCCGCTGCGCGAGGCGATCAAAGTCGCCGAGGCCCGCGGCCTGGACCTGGTCGAAGTCTCGTCGACGGCGACGCCGCCGGTCTGCCGCGTCACCGACTTCGACAAGTACCGCTACGCGCAGAAGAAAAAGTCGCACGACTCCAAGAAGCACACCATCAGCATGATCAAGGAAGTGAAGATGGGATCGGCGACCGGGCAGCACGATGTGGACTTCAAAACTGCGCACATCAAGCGCTTTGTTGGAGAGGGTCATCGTGTTAAGCTCACCGTTTCGTTCCGGGGCCGCGCGATTACTCATCCGGAACTCGGACGGGCGCTGATCGAGAGAATTATTGCGACGGTAACGGATATCGCGCAGGCGGAAGGCACGCCCCGGATGGAAGGACGCAACATGTCCGTGCTGCTGACGCCGCGATAACCCAAAAAGAAAATTTTCAGGAAAGAAGATACAGCGATGCCGAAAATCAGGACCAGCCGAACCGCCGCCAAGCGTTTCACAGTCAGCAAGAGCGGCAAGGTCAAATTCAAGCACGCGTACGCGCGTCACATGTTCACGGCCAAGAATGCGAAGCCAGAAAGCGCGGCTGCGCAGGACCGGCATCCTGGGCAAGGCGGACGCCGAAAAAATCAAGATAATGATGCCGTACGCCTGAGCGCGGCCAACGAACTAACTCGATACGATATCTATCAAGGAAGGACTTCACTCCGATGCCTCGCGCAAAAGGCGGACCCAAGACGCGCCGCCGTCATAAGCGTCAACTCAAGCTCGCCTCCGGCTTCGTCGGCGGGCGCAAACTTTACCGGCAGGCTCGCTCGACCCTCGAAAAGGGCCTCACCTATGCCTATCGCGATCGCAAGGCCAAGAAGCGCGACTACCGCACGCTGTGGATCGCGCGCATCAACGCGCTCGCACGCGAAAGCGGAATTTCGTACAGCGCACTGATGAACGGGCTCAAGAAGGCCGGCGTCGAGGTTGACCGCAAGATGCTCGCGAAGCTCGCGCAGGAGCGCGACGCATTGTTTACCGAGCTGGTGCGCACGGCTAACAGCGCGCTCGGCTCCAAAGCAGCATAGAGCCGAGCGTTCCGAAAGCGCCGCGCACCAGGAGACCATGTGGGTGATCGCCCACGTGGTTTTTCTTTTTTCAGTATCCACGCGGATTGCGAACCAATTAGATTGGGTGGGAATCACGATGAAAGAACAACTCGAAGAAATCAGGCGGCGTGCGATGACCGAGCTCGGCGACGACGCCGGCGAAGCGCAAATCGACGCGGTGCGCGTGCGCGTGCTCGGACGCTCGGGCGAGCTGACGGAAATCATGCGCGGGATGCGCGAGGTGCCGAACGCCGAGCGTCCTGCTATCGGCCAGCTCATCAACCAGATCAAGCGCGAAGTCGAAGCGCGCATCGAGGCGCTCAGCGAGAAGCTCAAAGCGCGTCGCTGACGAAGTCGCTCAGCGAAAAACGCCTCGACGTGACGCTGCCGGGAATGCGCATCGCGCGCGGGCATATCCATCCGATCACCGACATCCTCGAGAAGATGCTGGGCATCTTCGAGTCGATGGGCTTCGAAGTCGCGATGACCCAGGATATCGAGGACGACTTCCACAACTTCGCCGCGCTCAACTTCCCGCCGCATCATCCCGCGCGCGACATGCAGGACACGTTCTACGTCGAGGGCGGCATGCTGCTGCGCACGCATACGTCCAACGGGCAGATCCGCGTGATGGAAAAACGCCGGCCGCCGCTGGCGGTCGTGTGCCCCGGGCGATGCTACCGGCGCGACGACTTGTCGGTGCGCGCCTCTCCGATGTTCACGCAAATCGAAGGCTTCATGGTCGACAAGCGTGGGCGCATCACGATGGCGCATCTCAAGGGCGTGCTGACGGAATTCATGCGCGCGTTTTTCGGCATCGACCGGCGTGCGTTTTCGCTCGAGCTATTTTCCGTTCACCGAGCCGAGCGCCGAGCTCGACATGCATTGCATGCTGTGCGACGGCGCGGGATGCCCGGTGTGCAAGCATTCCGGATGGACCGAAGTGCTCGGCTGCGGAATGATCCATCCGAACGTGATGCGCGCGGTCGAGTACGATCCCGACGAGTTCCAGGGCTTCGCCTTCGGCATGGGCGTCGAGCGCACCGGGCTGCTGAAACTCGGCGTCGACGACATGCGCTTGTTTTTCGAGAACGATCTGCGCTTCCTCAGCCAGTTCCCGGCGCTGAGCGGAGGTGTGCGATGAAGCTGCCGCTCAGTTGGATGCGCGACTTCGTCAGCGTCGATGCGCCGGTCGAGGAAATCTCGCGCCGCTTGAGCTACGCGGGGCTCGTGGTCGAGAACGTCGAGAGGCTCACGCCGGGATTCTCGGGCGTGTTCGCCGCGCGCGTGCTCAACGTCGAGAAGCATCCGAACGCCGACCGCCTGAATCTTTGCGACGTCGACGCGGGCGAGAAAGGCAAATTCAAAGTCGTGTGCGGCGCGCCCAACGTCAAGGCCGGCATGGTCGCGCCGCTCGCGCTCGTTGGCGCGCAGCTCGGCAAGGAACCGCCGCTTGAGGCAGCAGTCATTCGCGGCGTGCAGTCGGAGGGCATGCTCTGCTCGGAGCGCGAGCTCGGCCTGTCGCAGGATCACGCGGGAATTCTCGCGCTCGGCGCCGACGCACCGCTCGGTGGCGATGTGGCCGCGTATTTGCACCTCGACGAGACCGTGCTCGATGTCGAAATCACGCCGAATCGCGGCGATTGCCTGTCGATTCTCGGCCTCGCGCGCGAAGTCGCCGCGCTGTTCTCCGGCAGGCTGCGCGCGCCTCGTCTGCGCGCCGCATATTCGCCCGGATCGCCAGACAGCGCGCAGGTCTCGATTTCAGTTTCGATCGACGCGCCCGATCTTTGCCCGCGTTACGCTGCGCTCGCGATGACCGGAATCAAGATCGGTCCGTCGCCGGCGTGGTTGAAGCGGCGGCTCGAACTGTGCGGGATGCGCGCGCTCAACAACGTCGTCGATGCGACCAACTACGTGATGCTTGAGCTCGGACAGCCGCTGCATGCGTTCGACTACGGCAAAATTGCGGACGGAAAGATCGTCGTGCGCCGCGCGGGCGAGACGCGCGAGTTCGTCACGCTCGACAACGTCAAGCGCGATCTCGATCCCAACGATCTGCTGATCGCCGACGGCGACAAGCCGCTCGCCATCGCGGGCGTGATGGGCGGCCTCAACTCCGAGGTCAGCGATTCCACCACGACTATTCTGCTCGAGAGCGCGTACTTCGAGCCGATGACCATCGCGCGCACCGCGCGGCGCCTCGGTCTGCGCAGCGAGGCGAGTTATCGCTTCGAGCGCGGCATCGATCGCGCGGGACAGGTGGGCGCGCTGATTCGCGCCGCCGAGCTGATCCGCAAAATCGCGCGCGGTCGCGAAGCGTCGCCGATCGCAGACTTCGAGCCGCGCAAGGCCGAGCCGCGCGAGATTGCGCTCGACCTCGGCGCGATGGAATCGCTGCTCGGCGCTTCGATTCCGGCGACGGTCGCCCGCACTCGTCTCAAGTCGCTCGGCGCTCAGGTGAGCGCGCGCGGCAAAGGGATTCTCGCAGTGGTGCCGCCGTCGTTCCGATCTGATCTCGTCGAGCAGGCCGATCTGATCGAGGAGGTCGCGCGCCTCGGCGGTCTCGAAGAGATTTCCGCGCTGCTGCCGCCGCGCGTGAGTGCGCTGGCGCCGGTCAATCGGGAGCGCGAGTTTATCAAGGGTACGCGCGAGGTGATGCTCGGATGCGGCCTGACCGAGGCGGCGACCATCGCGTTCATCGCGCCGGCCGACAACGCGCGCTTCTCGGGGATTCAGGCCGGCGCGCATCCGGTTAAAGTGACCAATCCGCTGTCGGCTGAACTGAGCGAGCTGCGTGTTAGCCTGATACCGGGTCTCGTCACTTCGCTCCGCTTCAATCTGAATCGCGAGGCGCGCGCCTTTCACGCGTTCGAAATCGGCAAGATCTTCCGTATGAACGGCGATCTCGCGACTGAGCATCTGCATCTCTCCGCCGTTAGCTACGGACCGTACGCGGTCTCCGCGATCGGCGAGCAAAGCGTCGCCGCGGGATTCTTCACGATCAAGGGAATCCTCGAGACTTACTTCGACGCGATCGGAATTTCGCCGCGCGTTTCGTTCAAGGCGATCGACGCTTCCAATGCGCCGTTCCTGCATCCGGGGCGAAGCGCTATCGTCTCGATCGACGACGCGCCGATCGGCCTTATCGGCGAGCTGCATCCAGCCGAAGCGATGCGCCTCGATCTCAACGAACCGTGCGCGGTCTGCGAACTTGACTTGAGTAGTCTCATTTCTTATGGTTTCTCGCCGCGCAAAACTTTCCAGCCGCCGCCAAAATTTCCCGCTATCAGGCGCGATTTGGCGTTGGTGCTGGATCGGAATTTCCCGGCGGATATGGTAGTCAAGACCATTCGGGAGTGCGGCGCGTCGCTGCTGGAAAGCGTCGAGGTGTTCGACGTGTACGAGGGGACCGCAGTGGCCGCCGGCAAGAAGAGTGTGGCGTTGGCTTGTCGTTACCGGGCAAAGGATCGCACGCTGACTGATGAGGAGGTGAACCGCATACACGCCGTGTTGGTGGAGCAGGCGCGGATGCGGCTGGGGGCGGAGTTGCGGCAGTAGCAGCGTGTCTAACGCGAGCGGGTGGGGATTGTTACGCCGCAGGGCATGACCAAAGCAGACCTCGTAGATCTGATCTACGAGCGGGTAGGCTCCTCGAAAAAGGAAGCCTGTGACGTGGTCGAAGCGGTGTTCGCGATCATCAGGGATTCACTGCGCCAGGGTGAGAAAGTGAAGATTTCGGGCTTCGGCACCTTTCTCGTCAATCAGAAACATGCGCGCCGCGGGCGCAACCCGCAGACCGGCGAGCCGATCACCATCGACTCGCGCCGCGTGCTCTCCTTCAAGCCGAGCCAGGTGTTGAAGGAGCGCGTCAACAACGGCGCGAAGCCGGGGGTATGACGCCGATGCCGCGCCCGCGCCAGCCATCAGTTCGGCGGCGAAAACCTGCGTCGCAAAAGCCCGCCCCGGAGAAGCCCGGAACGTTATCGATGTTCCCCGAGCGCGGCTTGAAGATCGGCGAGGCGGCGCGAGCACTGGGCGTCGAGACCTACGTGCTGCGCTTCTGGGAAACCCAGTTCCCGTTCCTGAAGCCCAAGCATACCCGCACCAAGCATCGCTTCTATCAGGAGAAAGATCTCGACGTGCTGCGCCTCATCAAGCGCCTGCTGCACGACGAAGGCTTCACCATCGTCGGCGCCAACAAGCACATCAAGGAATTCGGCATCGACGCATTGATGAGCGGCAAGCCGGTCGCGAAACCTGCGGCGGCGGCGGAGCGCGCATCGTCGCCGACGCCCGCAATCGACGGCCAGGCGCGGCGGGTCCTCAATGAGGTCCGGCGCGACCTCGAATCGATCCAGAAAATTTTGGAAGACTGATTCCGCTTCCGGGTTCGCGCGCGCTTCGCGCATCCTGGAGTCATCCTGACAGAGCGAGCATCGCGAGCGGCAGGAAGATCTCGGACAGCTTCGCGCAGGCGAAGCCGGTACCGGTTTCTGAAAATCGCGAAGCGGTCCTTTTGTGGATGCGGCGACGAGGAACCGGAAGTTGCGAATGTGCGAGCGGCCTAACCCCTTCCTATAGTGGGAAGGGGAACCGGAATGTTCGAAGGAGACTGCTACTCCGCGATGCGGTCTTGCGACGACACTCGCACGCGCGCTGGCTCTGTCGTCGCGGCCGTGACCTGCGCGGTGGACGGCTGGCGTATCAGGACGCCTAGCGGGGCGAGATTCAGTTCGGTGGCGCATTCTTCGGTTGCGCGATGTGCGATGCGGCCTGCCTCGACCATCTCGGCTGCGACGCATACTGCTCCGGCTATCGTGAGTGCTGCCAGGCCTAGTGCGATTTCAGGTAGTCCTGCGATCGCCACTGCCACCGCGCTGATCGTGCCGACTGCCAGAGCGATCGTGCTGATTCGTGTCAGCTTGATGCGCGCCAGCACGTGATTGGTGACTTTGCCCGCCTCGTGCTCTTCGTCGGCGGTCTTGAGCTCGATTCGCGTCCACGGATTCGGCCGCACTTCGAGGTCGTAGTCGTTCCAGCCCGCATCGACAATCGCGCCGTGGCCGGTGCGCGCGAACAGCTTCAGCATCTTGTCCATCAGACGGTCGCGCGAGATGCTCTCGTTGTTCCAGTAGTCCAGCCGCACCGTGCGACGAAGCCAGTTGATCGTCGGGCGCTGGCGCACGCCGTCTTCGCCCGCGAGTCCCGTCAGGGCTTTCGCCCGTGTCCTTGTAGCGCGTCATCGTTCGCACCATCGGTCCCGTGTACGCGAGATACGCGATCAGAAGTCGCGCCGTAAAACTGTCGTGAGATTTTTCGAGCGGCGCATGCCACGCGTAGTAGAGCGCCCAAATCGGTCCGAGCGCCAGCATCGCTGCCGCGGGAATGATCGAAACGCCCAGCACGATCGACGCGACCAGCGTAACTGCCGAGAGCACGGTCCACTCGAGCGTCTGCGGCAGAACCTTGGTCAGCGTCAGGCCGGGATCGAACAGTGACTGCGCACTCGCGGTCGCATTCCACAGCACGCGTTTGCGATTGCCGCCGGGAATCGTGCGCGCGAGGCCGGGAATCGTGCCGCGCCACGCGATTTGGCCCATCACGTTGAAGCGCTCGGGATATTTCGGGATAGAGCATCGCCTCGGCGCGGCCGTAGCCACGCTGCTGGCCGTAGTAAGCCTTCACCGTGTTGCGGCGGAAGTGCCAGACGAAGGCGGCCGGCGAGAAGCCCAGCTTGTAGCCCGCGTCGAGCATGCGCCAGCAGATGTCGACGTCGTCGCCCGCGGTCCTGAATTGCGCATCGAAGCCGCCGATCTTCGCGAGCGCCGCCTTCGAGAAGACCATGTTGCAGCCCGCCAGATGCTCGGCGCGATCCTCGGCGACCAGCACGTGGCAGGGCGCGCCCGGCGACGCCGCACAGCTCGCTTCGATCCATCCGTCTTCATGCGGCGCGTAGTTCGGCCCGCCGCATCCGTCGAAGTTGTTTTCGGTCATCGTGCGGACCATCAACGTCAGCCAGTGCGGGTCGACGACGCAGTCCGAATCGGTGTAGGCGATAATCTCGCCGCGCGCCGCATGCATCCCGACATTGCGCGCGACGCTCAGGCCCTTGTTGGGCTGGCGGATGAGACGGAACTCGGGAAAGTCCATCGAGATGTCGGCGGTGTTGTCGCGCGATCCGTCGTCGACGATGACGACTTCGAAGTTCGGGTAGTCGAGGCGCCGCAGCGACTCCAGGCACGGCCGCATCGTGCGCTCGGCGTTGTACGCGCAAATCACGACCGACACCATCGGCATCTTCGCGGGCCGCGGCGGGCAGGTGCCGTTGAGCGTCACGAACGGCATCAAGTCCGACGCGCGCATCATCCGCACACCGAGCCAGTCGTGAGAAACCGGAGCAGGAACCGGCGGAGCAACCACGCCAGCCGCACCCGTGCCAAACGCCACCGCTACCGCTTCGTCCTGCCCCGGCGATGCATCCCTGAACTCGATCACCACCGGCCGCGCTTCCGCGACGTTGTGCAAGGCGACAACGAAATCGCGAATCTCGACCGGCGCGAGCGCCGGGATTTCCGCGTAGAGAAAATCTTCTTCGAAAATCGAAAGTGCGCGCGTCTCCGGCCGCACCTTTATTCCGACCATCGCCTCGGGCGCGCGTCCCTTGATCGTCTTGACGACCGTGCGCACTCGACGGCGCGCGTTTTCGAGTCCGCCCGCGCGGAGCGCATCCTGCCCGATTTCGCAATCGAGGATGTACCCGATCAGCGCCGAATGCCGGCTGAAAATATTTGCCGTGTGCGCGATTCGCGAGATGACCGACTTGAATCCACGGCGGCTCGTCAGTTCATCCGCAGTGATTCGCAGCTCGATCATTGCGACGAGTCCTGACTGCGCGGCGATATCGAGGCATGGCTGCGACTGCGCCTCCGTCAGCACGAGGCCCGTGGTGTGCGAGGTCCGGAGGTCGTCGAGCCGTTTCCTCAGCTTGAGTTTCTGTGCAAAATCGAGCGAGCCGCCCACGTCGCTGAGCCGCATCGCCTTGAAAAAGAATTTTTGTCCGGAACGTGAAAGGAACTTACCGTGTGGAGTGATGCTTGGCGTAGACTCGGAGTTGGTAAGCATGGGTCTGGATGTCCTCTCGATGAGGACCTAATTGCCAGAGCCATGCCATCGGAAAGATCCAGCTATTCTTTGACATATTCGGCCAACGCCCCCTCAACACAAACCAATTGGGATGAGCGCTGTACGATTTGCGCCGCAGGCCTCGGACACCGCATTTCGCACGGTGCAAAATCAGGCAGCATGCTGCCTCAATACACACGCTAGATTGGTTATTTTGCGAATGTTATACGCTCAGAGAAGATATCGAGAATGAAATCTCCCCACCGGGTTCTATCGCTATGAAATTATCGTTCGCCTGTGGATGCTGTAGACCATCAAAGTCGAAAGATACATCGTGAAACGAATGACCCGCCGATTGAGGCGACTCCCGAAGAAGTTCCAGGCGATAAGAAGCCAGCTCGCAGAAATCGAGCAATCACTCTCGCGACTCTGGGGTGAAACAATCTGGAGCCGCACGCCCGAGTGCATCCGGATTCGCGCCGAGGCCGCCGATCTGATCGACAAGCCACTTCGACGGCATCGTCGATCAGTGGGGCGAGTCGATCGCCTACATCATCCACGGTCACTCGAAGTACGACCAGGAAGGCCGCAAAGACAACATGGTCAATTCGCTCATCCGCTTCATTGACCATCTGCGCGATCCCGACAACATCTGCACTTACGTTTATCTGCGCCGGCATTGCCAGGAAGGAATGCTCGCGCGGGCCAAGCCGTCACAGTTCAACGTCATCCATATCGCGCTCAAGCAAATCATTCTCAATCACGTCAAATCCACGCTGAGCGGGCCGGCGATGGAGCGGGTGCGCGACTCTGGTGGTCGCGGCGATCGACGAGCGGCGCCTGATGGTCTCGCAGTTCTATATCGAATCGCGCGAGCGGCTGATGCGCGAATCAGAAGAAAAATATCGCAACACGATCGACCACGCGCCCGATCCGATGTACGAGATCGAGCCGCACACCTGGATCGTGATGGGGCTGAATGCGGCCGCGCTCGAAGCTGCATCAGATGGAAGTCGGAGCACGAGCCACTGGACCACGGCGAAGCTCGAAAGAGATCATGGGCCGTCCTGTGCCGGACCTGGTGCCGCCGGAGCTGCGGCAGAGGCGTCGATCGACAGCCTCGAGAAGGTTTTGCGCGATGGGCTCGGCGCAGACCTCGGAATTCCCGATCGGGCCGTTTTTCTTCGACGTCAACTCGGCGCTGATCACCTACGGCAACAAGCAATTCGTCCAGATGATCCTGCGCGACGTTACGCAGCGGCGCGAGATGCTCGACTCGCTGCTCAAGGCGGAGCGGCTGGCGGCGGCGGGCACCTTCGCCGCGGGCGTCGCGCACGAGGTGAACAATCCGCTCGCGTCGATCTCGTCGCTGGTGCAGTCGATCCTCACCGGCGAGAACGACCCCGAGCGGCGCACCACGATGCACACCATCCTGTCGCAGATCACGCGCATCTCGAGCACGCTCAAGGACCTGGTCAATTTCGCGCGGCCGACCACCGCGCAGCGCAAGCCGGTCGACCTCAACGGACTCATCGCCGAGACGCTGCGGCTGGTCACCTACAACAAACGCTTCAGCGGCATCAGCGTCGAGCCGATCCTGGCGCCCGATCTCCGCCGCGCGTTTGCCGACGACAACGAAATTCAGCAGGTGCTGCTCAACCTGCTGTTCAACGCCGCCGACGCCGCCCCGCGGAGGGCGCCGTGATCAAGGTGATCACCGAGAACCAGCGCGCCCGGACAAGGCGCGGACAAATCGCGCCGCGTATTTATCAAGGTCGTCGACAACGGCATCGGCATTCCGCGCGAGCATCTCGAGCGCGTGTTCGATCCGTTTTTCACCACCAAGCCGGCGGGCGCGGGCGTGGGACTCGGGCTTGTCGCTATGCCAGCGGATGATCCTGGCGAACCAGGGCACGATTCGCGTCGACAGCGAGGTCGGCCGCGGCACCGCGGTCACCATCACGCTCGTCGGCGTCCGAGGAAACGGTGCGCGCGCAGCAGGCCGCGCGAAATGGCGGCATCCTGAAGACGGTCGATGAACGAAGTCGCGAACAACGACGCTTCATGGACCGCACAGCAACGCGGTCCTTACCGGCTGCTGATCGTCGAAGACGAACCGCTGATGCGCTCGATCATCGTGCAACTCGTGCGCAGCGAGGGCTACGAGGTGATGGAAGCGCCGGCGGCCGAAGTCGCGCTGCACATTTTCGAAAAAGAAAAAATCGATCTCGCGATTCTCGACCTTAACCTGACCAGCGGCGGCAGCGGCCTCGACCTGCTGCGCAAGATGCGCGAGCTCGATCCCGAGGTGATGGGAATCATCGTCACCGCCTACGCCAGCGTCGAGTCGGCGGTCGAGGCGCTGCACCAGGGCGCCTACGACTACATCACCAAGCCGTTCGCCAACGACCATCTGAAAAAGGTGATGCGCAACGCGCTCGAAGGCAAGGCGCTGTTCAGGGAGAATCGCTTCCTGCGCCGGGAACTGCGCGAGAAGTATCGCTTCGAGAACATCATCGGCAAGAGCGACGCGATCGAAGCGGTCTTCCGCATCATGGAAAAAGTCGCGCGCACCGATTCGAGCGTGCTGATCACGGGCGAATCGGGCACCGGCAAGGAACTGGTCGCGCGCGCGATTCATTTCAGCTCCGAGCGCGCCAACAACCGCTTCCTGCCGATCAACTGCGGCGCGCTGCCCGAGAATCTGCTCGAAAGCGAGCTGTTCGGCTACAAGCGCGGCGCGTTCACCGGCGCGGGGCAGGACAAGGTCGGCCTGCTCAAGGCGGCGGACAAGGGCACGATCCTGCTCGATGAGATTGGCGAGATGCCGCTGGCGCTGCAGGTCAAATTGCTGCGCGCGTTGCAGGAGCGCGAGGCATACCCGCTGGGCGCGAACGATCCGGTGGCGTTCGACGTGCGCGTGCTGTGCGCCACCAACAAAAATCTCGAAGCCGAGGTCAAGGCCGGCCGCTTCCGCGAGGAACTGCTCTACCGAATCAACGTCATCACCATCAATTTGCCGGCGCTGCGCGAGCGCCAGGACGACATCCCGCTGCTCGCCAACCATTTCCTGCGCAAGTACGAAAAGTCGCTGTCGCGGACCGCGATGCGCTTTTCCAAGGGCGCGATGCGCCTGATGCTCAACTATGCGTGGCCGGGCAACGTCCGCGAGCTGGAGAACACCATCGAGCGCGCCGCAATCCTCGCCGAGACCGACGTCATCCATTCGCACGACCTGCCCGACAAGCTGCGCAGCACGTCGCCGGTGATCGCGAGTATCGAGAACACCGGGGCTGACGCTGGAGGAGCTCGAGCGCGAGCATATCAAGCGCGTGCTCGACAAGGTCGAGAACGACAAGGTCAGGGCCGCGCAGGTGCTGGGCATCCACCTCTCGACGCTGTATCGCAAGGTCCAGCGCTACCACCTCGACGACGGCGCGCCGGTGCATCAGGAGCCCGCCCGGTCCGCGTAAGCGGCCGGGAATAGACGTGGCAATCCGGTAGTCAAGGAGATAGACTTGTAGATACGACGGCTGGCGAACGGCGCCGGCCGGGAGAAAAATATGGATCTCTTCGCGCCAACTCACCTGCTGATCATTCTACTGATCATCCTGGTCATTTTCGGGCCCAGCAAACTCGGCGATGTCGGCGGCGCGATGGGCAAGGCGATTCGCGATTTCAAGCGCGCGATGAACGAGCCCGACGACGTACGAAGCCGGTGGCGAAGCCCGACGAAGCCAAGGCCGCCGAAGCCCCCAAGCCCGACAAAGTTTCCTGACCTGCCCGCGATCCGCTTTATTCCCTGATCGTTTCCTCCCCCGGAGCCACTGATCGCATTCGTGAGTTAGGCATTTGCGGGCTGATAAGTTATAGCTTATAGTAGCCTGATGTCGGAATGGTCCGTCGAAGAGCTTAAGACGGCCGGAGGCCGATCCCATTTCGCTGAGTTCGTGGCCAGCCTGGTCGACGCCAAAGATATCAAGGACGCAGCCGTTCTGATCGGCGCTCTGCGCGCTCTCGGCAACCAGTTGCGTGAGCCGCGGTCGAAATCGCTGGAAGACGGGTTGTTCGAACTGCGCGGCACGAGAGTCAGGATGTACTACGGTTTTTTACCGGGCCGACGCGCGGTGCTCGTCGGCGGCTACGTCAAGAAACGCACCGATACACCGCGCCAGGTCCTGCGGCTAATGCGCGCGAGATTCAAGGAGGTCCAAGATGCGAACGAAAAATCCGGGGCTGGCGTTGCTGGACGAAAAGGTCGATGAGCTGGGGTTGCGGCGTGAAGTCGAAGAAGAGCTTGCCCAGATTTTGATCGAGCACAAGATCGCCGAGCTCAGGAAGCTTCGGGGTCTTACTCAAGCAGGGCTGGCTCGGCGCTCGGGAGTAAGCCAACCAATGATCGCGCAAATTGAGTCAGGCAAACTGAGCAATCTGACCTTGAGGACACTCGCAAGAACCGCGCGAGCCTCTTGGTGCAAACCTTAAGATCGACTTGGTTCCACGCCCAAAATCAACCAGACGACGGTCAGTTCCAACAGCGGTTGCCAGCGTCACTTCAAAGCGCAGGTCTGCTTAAGCCGACGTGTCGTTGTTGTGAAACGATACATTCTCACCGGCACCCCTGGATGCGGTAAGACCTCGATCATTCGATCGTTGGAAGTCGCCGGTTACGTCGTTGTCGAAGAAGCCGCGACTGACATCATCGCACTGCGACAAGCGCAGGGCATCGCCGAAGCATGGATGCGTCCGTCCTTCATCGACGACATTACTAATCTGCAGAAGCAGCGTCAGATGCGGGTAGCTGACCTATCGTCAACGGTGCAGTTCTATGATCGGTCGCCGCTATGCACCTATGCGCTTAGCGTCTGGCTTGGCTATCCAATCTCGGCAACTCTCGCCAAGGAAATTGAACGAATAGAGATAGCGCAAATCTATCAGAAGCAGGTGTTCTTCATCGAGAACCTCGGATTCTGCGAGCCCACCGACGCTAGAAAAATCAGCTTCGAGGACTCCCTGAGATTTGAGAAGGTCCACGAAGAGACCTATCGATCCTTCGGCTACGAATGCATAAGAGTGGCGCCTCAGGAGCTGTCCGCACGAGTGGACCAGATCACGCACCACGTATCTGCTTGAGGCTCGCTACGCGGCCGGAGCGGTTGTCGCGGGAATCTGAAAACCTGATCGCGCAAGATACGGGCGGGAAACCGGTTGTTGAATGCGAACCCTGACATCAACAGCACCATCGGCAGCCCAAAACTCAGAACCGGCTTCGCAATGTTGCCGACGACGATAACACCGATCTCGGCGATACCGATATTGACGGTCATCAATCCGCACCAGACGAGAGTCATCAGGAGGTTAAGGCGGACGAAAATCCGAAGCGTCCAGAATTCAGGCGGCGCATTTTCGCGAAGAGCGGCAGCCTTGCACGCGACGCTAGTTCGCATCGGTCAGGTCTGCCGCTCTCAGGCGAAAACAATGTTCCTAGTAGTTGCTGGTGCTACTATTCGAGGAATGCTCGCTGGTGGTGCCACCGGGCGAGTTGTTGCTTGAACTCGATGACGATGAGTGCTCGCTGGTTGTCGCCGGCGGCGCGACTACCACTGGCGCCGCAACCACGATCGGAGGCGGAGG
This sequence comes from uncultured delta proteobacterium, assembly GCA_963721485.1. Lineage (GTDB taxonomy): Bacteria > Desulfobacterota > Binatia > Binatales > Binataceae > Binatus. The sequence continues at coordinate 54,839 of CAVRJV010000003.1, forward strand.
CGCTACCACTATCGGGGCCGCATAGGCAACGGCGGGCGCCGGCGCCGACGTTGTGGTCGTCGTGTTCGAGTTCGAGCTGGTCGTGTCAGTTTGCGCGAAGCCGACGGCTACGCTGCCGAACAGTATCGCCACGCCGAAAGATAAAGCTGCGGTTTTGAAAGAGTGTTTCACTATTGTATCTCCATTCGATCTTCAGATGACGCGTTCGATCAAGAGTAAGGTCGTATTGATCGAAAGGACAATGACCTGAAGGCTGCTGATCGCAGATTGAGTGCTTCGGAGAACTCGGAAGGGCGGCAGGTGGAGCCCCGCTTGAAAGAGAATCCCTAGGTATTCATTCCCCCTCTTCTAGGTACTTTTCCCCGCGCTCTAGGTGATTTTCCGATTCACCGCCGCCCCGCTTTGCTTCAACGTGGATAGCAATTGGCACGCATAGCTAGCGCGGAAAATTTAGTGCGCGGCGAAGCCAGCCGGAGCAAAGAGCCGATCGGAAAAGACAATTGTCGAATCTGGCAAATAATGGTCACCCAAATGCTGCGAGCGTCGCGGCCGCTGCCGGCGAGCGGACTACATTCGACAATGCAGGCGGCTCAATGGGAGCAGGGAGTGCACATGGAGGCTCTGGCCAATCTTGCGCACGAACTCCGCTCGCCGGTGCAGGCGATTATCGGCTATCTGGACATCCTGCGCGACGAGATGAGCGAGGCGCTGGGCGCTCGCCACAAGCAGATTATCGAGCGCCTGAACGCCAACGCGCACGACCTGGCGCAGACGGTCGAGAACGTGATGGATTTTTCGGTCGCGGACGCGATGGCCGAAGTGGCCGACGAAGAGGAAATCCGCCTGCACGATCTGATTGGAGACCTCGCTCCGGCGCTCGAAGCGGCCAACGACTCGAAGAGCCTCGAAATCAGGTTCGACCTCGAAACCGCGCCGACGGTCTTTCGCTCGCGGCGCCGGCCGATCAAGTCGATACTGCTCAACCTCGCGCTCAACGCGATCAAGTTTACCGACCGGGGCAGCGTCACGATCGCAATTCGTCGCGCGGGTTCGGCAACTCGGCCCGGATCGAGCTGGAAGTCCGCGACACCGGACCCGGAATCGAAGCAGCGTTGGTCGAGCAGGCATTCGAAACCTGCGCTCAGCTTTCGCAACTCAGCATCCGCAGTCACCGCGGGATGGGTCTTGGCTTGGCCGTCGTTCAGCGCAACGTCCAGGCGCTCGGCGGCAGAATTGTCGTGAAGCGCGAGCTCCCGCAGGGCTCAGCCTTCGCCGTCATCATCCCCATAGCAGACCCAGTCGCCGAATAAACATAACTAATCTCTAGCGGTGCGTTCCAAACCCCGTCCCGCATCTTTTCTTATTACTGGGTGCAGGGGTCACCCCTGCCAAGGAAGCGTGAAACCCACGGAGGGGTTTCACATTCAATCAAGTTCCCGTTCCTTCGTTCCTACCGGTAGTGCCGCATCAATCCGACGACCACGCCGCGAATCGCCAAGTCGCCCTCGCCCACCATGATCGGTTGCATCGCGGAATTCGCCGGCTGCAGCCGGATCTGCCCGCCCGATTCGCGGTAGAACTTCTTGACCGTCGCCTCATTGCCGATCAGCGCGACCACCGTCTCGCCGTTGTCGGCGCTGTCGCGGCCCTCGACGATTATGTAATCGCCGTCGCGGATACCGTCCTCGATCATCGAGTCGCCCTTCACTCGCAGGCAGAAGGTATTGTCGCGCCGGATGAAGTCATCGGGCACACTTATCGTTTCGTTGTTCTCGACCGCCTCGATCGGCGCGCCTGCCGCGACGGTGCCGAGCAATCTGATCGCCGTTGGCGCCGCATGCTTCTCCGACGCCGCAACCTCGAGCGCCCGGCTGTGATTGTGTTGCCGTTTGATGAACCCCTTCTGCTCGAGATTGTGCAGATGCTTATGCACAGTGGCGAGCGACGACAGCCCGAAGTACTGGCCGACTTCGGCGAGCGTGGGCGCATAGCCGTGTTCGCTGATATAGTCGTTCAGGTAGTCGATCATCTGCTTCTGTCGCTTGGTCAGCGTCGCCATAAGGGCTGCTCCTTTCGCTCTTTAGACGTTTTTGATGATGGCGAAAATCAGGCGAAGATGCAAGCGCTTATGCTTCGCCGTCTCATAGCGGTTTCCATCCCTCGGCGCACCGCATAATCTCAAGTTACCACCCGACTCCAATGGCGAAGCTGCGAATCCAATTCGAAAACGGCGACCCTGAAAAGGTAATCGAGTTCGACCCCGCCAAGGCGCCGTTTCATCACGACGGCAAGCCCGGCTCGATCCTCGACGTGATGCTCGGTCACGGCATCCATTTGGAGCACGCATGCGGCGGCAATTGCGCGTGTACCACATGCCATGTGATCGTCAAGCAGGGCTTCAACAAGCTCGGCGAGTCGAGCGAGCAGGAGGAGGACCTGCTCGACCGGGCGCCGGGCTTGACGCCGACCTCGCGGCTCGGATGCCAGGCCGTCATCGACGACCCCGACGCGGAAATCGTCGTCGTCGTCCCACGCTACACGATCAACCAGGTCAGCGAGGCGGCCGAAGAATGACGGCCGAGGCACCGCCCGCCGAAGCCGGCAAGCGCTCGACGCTGAATGCGCGCGTCGAGAGAATTTTCGATCACACGCCCGACACGCGCTCGATTTTTCTCTCACTCAGCAGCGGCAAGCATCTGCGCTTCATTCCCGGCCAGTTCATCTCGATAAGAATTCCGCTCGGCAACGAAACGCGATCGCGCCCCTACTCGATTGCCTCCGACCCTGAAGACCGCGGCCCGTTCGAGATTTGCTTCAATCGCGTCGAGGGCGGGCGCGGCGTCGCGTGGCTGTTCGATCGGCGCGTCGGCGACACGTTGGACTTCAGCGGTCCCTTTGGAACCTTCACGATCGATCACGCGCCCGAGACGGAGTTGGGCTTTATCGCGGAGGGCACGGCGATTGCGCCGATACGCCCGATGCTGAAGCGGGCGCTCGCCTCATCGCCGGCCTCGAAGATCCATTTGAGCTACGCGGCGCCTGATCGCGATCACATTCTGTATGCCGTCGAACTCGACGCGCTCGCGCGCACCGCGTCGAACTTTTCCTGCGAGATTGTGATCGAGCCTGCAGAAAAGATTTACGATCGCCTGTTCGAGTTGGCGCAGGCGCGATGGGTAACTGGCGACGCCGATCGCGCGCGCCATTTCTATATCTGCGGCGTCGGCAAGGGCGTCATCCGATTGCGCGACCTGCTGCGCGGCGCCGGCTACGAGCGCCGCTCCGTGCACTACGAGCAGTGGTGACGCTCGCTGGTATTTGGTGAATGGCAAAGGGAGGGGCTCGGGCTGACGACCCCGAGCCCTGGGGCTTTCATCCAACCTGGACCATGCTAGACAGCACTTTGCCGAGTTGCCATAAAGTGGGACGGACGACGTTTCAGCATACGAGGAACCTGTCATGCCGCATGATGTCGGAAAGCAACCTGTCGGTGGACCTGATACGGGCGCCGTCCAGGCCTTTGCGTCGACCCTTCGCGGTAAGCTGATCGATCCGTCCGACGACGAGTACGAGTCGGCGCGCAAGGTCTACAACGCCATGATCGATCGGCGGCCGCGGCTGATTGCGAAGGTTGCCGACGTTGCCGACGTCATCACCTGTGTGAATTTCGGCCGCGACGCGAACCTGCGCGTCGCGATCCGCGGCGGTGGCCACAACGCCGGCGGGCTGGGCGTCTGCGACGATGGTCTGGTGATCGACCTGTCACGCCTCAGCTATGTGTACGTCGATCCCGCGAAGAAGACCGTGCGATGCGGCGGCGGGACGATTTGGGCGGCGGTGGATCACGCCACGCATCCGTTTGGCTTGGCCGTGCCCTCCGGCATCATCTCCACAACCGGCGTCGCAGGCCTGACGCTCGGCGGAGGCATCGGTCATCTCACGCGGCGATGCGGTCTCACCATCGACAACCTGCTGTCGGTTGAGATGGTCTTGGCCGACGGGCGCGTCGTCACGGCCAACGCCGACGAGCACGCCGATCTGTTCTGGGCGGTGCGGGGCGGCGGGGGCAACTTCGGCGTGGTTACGTCATTTCTGTTCAAGGCGCATCCGATCCACACCGTCTATGGCGGACCAATGTTCTGGGCGCTCGAAGAGACCGCCGAGATGATGCGCTGGTATCGGAAGTTCATCACGACCGCGCCGAATACGATCACCGGCTTCTTCGCTCTGCTCACCGTGCCATCCGGGCCGCCGTTTCCCGAGGGCCTGCACAACAAGAAAGTATGCGGCATCGTATGGTGCTACACCGGTCCGTTGAAGCAGGCGGAGAAGGTCTTCAGGCCCATTCGCGCCTTCAAGACGCCCGTTCTCGACATGGTCGGTCCAATCCCGTTTCCGGCGCTGCAAGGTATGTTCGATGCGATCTTCCCGACGGGTCTGCAGTGGTATTGGAAGGCCGACTTCGTCCGCGAACTCAGCGACGAGGCTATCGCGCTCCATGTCTTGCACGGCTCGAAGATGCCGACGTGGCAGTCCACGATGCACCTGTATCCCATCAATGGCGCCGCGTCGAAGGTGAAGAACGGTGCGACACCGTGGGGTTATCGCGACGCGGTGTGGGCGCAGGTGATGGTCGGTGTCGATCCGGATCCCGCGAACAAAGAGAAGATCGTCACCTGGGCGCGGGATTACTTCAACGCGTTGCATCCATATTCCGCGGGAGGCGCCTACGTCAACTTCATGATGGAGGAAGGCGACGACCGCATCCGCGCGACGTACGGCAAGAACTACGCGCGACTGGCGAAAATCAAGAAGCGCTACGATCCAAAGAATCTGTTCCGGGTGAATCAGAACATCAAGCCGGCCGCTGCGTAGCGGGCCGCGATCGCTTCCGCCGGACCGAATCGCGACACCGCTTGCCCCACAGAAGTGGCGCGATCCCACCCTGGGGCGAACTCTATAGCCGCTAGGGCTGAGCTTCCGGCAGACAACCCGCGCGTGATAGGTTGCAGGCTGCCCCGGCATGAGGGGCAGCCCTTTTTGGGGAACTGACATGCCACTGTATATGGACGTCCACGAGTTCCACGGGACAACCACGGCGCAGGTTGACCAAGCGCACGCGGCCGACCTCAAGGAGCAAGGGAAGTACGGCGTCAAGTATATCAAGTATTGGTTCAACGAAAGTCACGGCAAGGCTTTCTGCCTGGTCGAGGCCGCGAGTCCGGAGGCGGCGCAGTTAGTGCATCGTGAAGCACACGGGCAAATCGCACAAAGAATTCTCGAGGTCCAGCCCGAGCTTGCAGAGGCGTTTCTCGGCGGAGCTGAAACCGATCCGTCAGGAGCGGTCCTAGCCCCTGGTGGCGCCGGCAACGACCGAGACTCCGCAATCCGGACAATTCTCTTCACGGATATCGTCGGCTCGACCAATGAAGCCTTGGGGGACGATGCGGGAATGGCTCTGCTAGGCGTCCACAACACAATCGTGCGGGACGCTCTGGCCGCGGAGGGTGGTCGGGAGGTCAAGCATACCGGAGACGGTGTCATGGCGTCCTTCGTGTCGGCAGTGGCCGCGGTTCGCTGCGCAACCCGGGTTCAGCGCGCCCTCGATCAGCATCGGGAGGAGCACACAGAGCATCGGCTCAAGGTTCGGATCGGCGCCGCAGCAGGAGAGCCCGTTGAGCGTGAGCACGATCTCTTCGGAGCGACTGTACAACTGGCCGCGCGGCTCTGCTCTCACGCGCAGCCCGATCAGATTCTGGTGTCGAACGTGGTCGCCGAGTTGTGCGTCGGAAAAGGCCTGCCCTTCAAAGACTTGGGAGACATTTCCCTAAAAGGTTTCAATCGCCCAATCCGAGTTCACGCTGTCGAATGGTCCGCTGCAACGCGGCTCTGCCCGTAAGACGCTTCTTCCATTGCGATGTCGGCCGCTGCGCTAGGGTTGGCCGACAGCGGGGGAAGCCGTATAGAAGACCAACCCTGGTACGCCAAGAGCGGTGTTCACATTGCTCTTACCGCGTTTTCTGCGACGGCTAGCGCGACATCGTGCCGATGCCGGGAACGCTCTCGGTGAATACCTTCCTGAGCGCCTCCGCCGATTCCTCGATCGCGAGCTTGCCCTTGTCGAGCACCTCGTACATCGAAAAGAATCCGTGGATCATGCCCTCGTAGCGCGAGACCGTCACCGGCACACCGGCGGCGCGCAGCTTCTCGCCGTAGGTCTCGCCCTCGTCGCGCAGTGGATCGAATTCCGCCGTGATAATCAGCGCGGGCGGCAATCCTTTGAAGCTCTTCGCCAGCGCCGGCGCGACGCGCGGATCTTTGCGATCCGCCGGACTGCGCAGGTAATGCTTCCAGAAATAGACAATGTCGTCCTTGGTCAGGAAGTAATCGGTGAAGGTCTTGTGCGAGTAAGTGTCGAGCTCGGCCTCGGTCGCGGGATAGATAAGCAGTTGGAACGCAATCTTCGGCCCGCCCGCGTCGCGTGCGAGCTGCGAAACCACTGCCGAGATATTTCCGCCCGCGCTGTCGCCGCCGACCGCGAGCCGGTTCGCATCGGCGTTCAGCTCTTTGGCGTGTGCGGCGACCCACTTGGTCGCGGCGAAACAATCCTCGACGCCGGCCGGAAATTTATTTTCCGGCGCGAGCCGGTAATCTACCGACACCGTGACGCATCCCGCCTTGTTGGTGAGCGCACGGCACGGACCGTCGTGCGAATCGATGTTCATGATCACCCATCCGCCGCCGTGGAAGAACACCAGCACCGGAAACGGGCCCGCGCCCTCGGGCGTGTAGATGCGAATCGGAATCTCGCCGCCCGGACCGGGAATCTTGCGGTCTTCAACCCGGGCAACTGTTTCAGCGCGCTCCGGCGGCACTCTGAACATGTTGGCGGTCAAGCGGCGTGCCTCGGCGGGCTCGAGCGTATGCAGCGCCGGGCCGGGCGCAGCGGCGAGTTGATCCATCAGGATTTTCACTTGCGGGTCGAGCGGCATGGCGTTACCTCCGAATGATCTTTCTTTAGATCGGAACGGTCGCCGCCGACAAGCCTGCTAAGGCGCAAATGTGGAAAGGAGACTGATCGCCCCGGGATGCCCGTCGATTCTGACGCCGCGCACGATTGCGCCCGCGCGCTCGAGCCGGCGCGCCGCGCCGTCGACCAGCGCCGCATCGATTCCCAGCAGCCGCGCGATCGCACGCTCACTCCCGAACGCCGCGGTCTCGAAATATTTGGCGACGATCGCATACGCCGCTTGCTTGCGCGTGAGGCGGCGGGCATCGGCAATCGCGTCGGGCCATCGATGCGCCATCGTGTCCCACACGTAGCTGAACGGGTCGGCGCGCTCGTCCACTTTTAGCGCGAGAAATTTTTCTTGCAGTTCGGCCATCGCGCGATCGAACACCGCCCGTCGCGACGGCAATGCATAGCCGCTCGACAGCTTCAGCACGCGAGTCTCGGCCGCGCCGCGCTTCGATAAGGCGTCCATCACCAACTTGCCGCAATGCGACAATCCGCCGCGCAGGTACAGCTTGCGATGGCCGCCGGGTTCGATGCGCAGTCTCAAGAACGCGCCGAGCATCTCACGCGCGATAAAGCTTGGGCGTCGCGCGATCACCTTGCCGTAGTAAACGGCGCGGCGCTGCGGCAACGAATCCTTGATTCGCCACGTCATCCCGATCGCGTAGTCGTGCTGGATGTGTTCGGGCATCGCAGGCTCGCGCGCCCCTGCGATCGCCTCGCGCAGGCACGGCACCCCCATCCCGGCGGTGAACCCGGTGCAGAATCCAACTTCCTCGATGAACCTGAGCGCGCTCTTCTCGCCCGTCACGCGCCGCGACGCGATGCGCCTGAAGTGATGGTCCCGATGACGCTCCAGCGCGTCGAGTATGGTGCTCATCGCGAGCGTTTGCGCCAAGAGCTGAGCAAAGTGGCGTCCTCGCAACTTTGCGATTGACACTGGGTGCAGGGGTCACCCCTGCCGCCCCGCGCGTAGCGGTCCTGATCTCCTACCCTCCCTTCGCTCATCCCGGGATTCGCTCGATGCAGTCCGCGAAGATTCGACGATAGTTGGTCTTCACCGCGAGCCCGCGCGTGATTCCCTCGAGCCCGACCAGCGCGCGAATCAGGAACACGCTGTGTGCCGGTGATTTGTAGAGCTGGTTCTGCAGCGCGATCTCCCCGACCTTCGCCGCCTTGCCGACCGTATCGTATTCGAGCGGATCGACGGCGCGATCCACCCGCATCGGCTCGAACAGGATGTGAATAATTTTGACCATCGGCGCCGCGTCCTGATTGCGATCGAGATAGCCCAGCTTGACCATCGCGCCCGCGAGTGATTTGTCGTCGCCGCTCAGGATCGCGCGCGCGACCTGCAGATTCGCTTTGCGCACCGGTTCGGGAAATCGCCGAATCGATCCGAAGTCGAGTACGCCGAGCCGCGGATGATGGCTCACCAAATAATTGCCGGGATGAAAATCGGTGTGCAGCAATCCTAACTCGAGAATCTGCCGCCACGCGAATTCGTGAATCTTCGTCGCGACCCATCCGCGCAGTTCGGCATCGACCTCCGGCCCCATCACGTCCGCCAGCGGGTAGCCGTCGACGTAGGTCATCGTCAGCACTCGCCGCGAACTCAGCTCCTTGACGAAATGCGGAATCATGATCTCGCGGTCCGCGCCGAGACGCCTTCCGAACTCCGTCATGTTGCGCGCCTCGTTCACGTAGTCGAGCTCCTCGCGCAGGCGCTGCTCGAGTTCCTTGTAAACCGCCGCCGTATCGATCTGTTGGCGCATCACGTCATGTCCGAGCGCCTGCAGCGTCCGCAGCAACAGCTTGAGATTCTGCAGGTCCTGCTCGACGGTATCCTCGACGCCCGGATATTGAATCTTCACCGCCACGTCGACGCCGTCACGCGTGACCGCGCGATGCACCTGGCCGAGCGACGCTGCGGCAAACGCGGTCTGATCGAAACTTCGAAAGATTGCTTCGGGCCGCTTGCCGATCTCCTTGCGAATCTGCTCCGAGATCGTCGCATAGCTCATCGGCGGAACGTTCGATTGTGTCGCGCGCAGCACGTCGAGCGCCTCGCCCGGCAGCAGGTCCTTGCGAATCGAGAGCATCTGGATCAGCTTCATAAACGCGCCGCGAAGCTGTTTGCTGCTTTCGACAATCCGTTGCGCGTTGCGGATATGCGTCTCGAGCAGATCGCGCTCGCGCGCCGGCGCGCTCTGAAACGGCCGCCGCAGTTGATTCCACAGGTAGCTCGACCCGACCTGCGACGCGAGCTCGCCCATCTTGATCGCGCGGCGCGCGCGCCCGCTGGTGATTGACGTTCGTTTCGCCATCAGCGGCCGTCGCGCTCGATTCCCACCCGGTTCATCAGCGTTGCCGCGAGCGCCGCGCCGAAGCCGTTGTCGATATTCACGACCGTGACTCCGCTCGCGCACGAATTCAGCATCCCGAGTAGCGCCGCCAGTCCGCCCATCGACGCGCCGTAACCGACGCTGGTCGGCACTGCGATCACCGGCTTGTCGACCAGGCCGGCGACCACCGACGGCAGCGCCCCTTCCATTCCCGCAACGACGATCAGCACGCTCGCCTCGCGGATCACTTCGAGGTTCGCCGTCAGCCGATGAATCCCGGCCACACCGACATCGTAAACGCGCGCGACGCGATTCCCGAACAGCTCTGCGCACAGCGCCGCTTCCTCGGCGACCGGAATATCCGACGTGCCCGCGCTCAGGATCATCACGACGCCGTGCCCCGACGTTTTCACGCGTTCCTTCACCACCGCGCCGATACGAGCGTCGGGATGATATACCAGGGCGCGCAGTTTGCGCTTCACGACGCGCGCCTTGTCGCACATCAAGCCGCGTGATTATCAGATTTGTCTTCGACTCAATCACTCGATTCCCGATAGCCGCGAGCTGCTCCGCCGTCTTGTCCTCGCCGAATATCACTTCGGGAATTCCGCGACGCACGTCCATGTGATTGTCGATCTTGGCAAATCCAAGATCCTCGAACGGCAACTCGCGGATATGCCTGAACGCCGCGCCGGGCGTCATCTTGCCCGCGGCCACACCCTCGAGGATTTCACGAATTCGCTTTTCGGTCATCGCCGCTTGAGAAGTTCGGGAGCGGATCGGATGTGCCAGCGTCAACATTACTTCGCGCACCGCGCGTGCGTCGCTGCGCGTGACGGTGATCGTCAACTCGCCCTCGATTAATTTTTCGCCGGGCTTGGGAATATGCCCGAGCCGTTCGACCACCAGCCCGCCGATGGTAGCATACTCGTCCGCCTCGGGGAGCTTGAGGCCGAAGCGTTCGTTGAGTTCCGTGACCGGCGCGCGCGCCGACGACCGACAGCACGCGCGGGCTCACGACTTTCGCCAGCTCCTCGCCGAGATCGTACTCGTCTTCGATATCGCCGACAATTTCCTCGACCAGATCTTCCAGCGTCAGGATTCCCGCCGCGCCGCCGTACTCATCGACGATCACCGCCAGGTTTTCGCCGGTGCGTTGCATCGCGACCAGCGCCTCGTCGAGCGGCATCGATTCGGGAAAATAACTGACCGGCCGCATCACGTCGCTGACCGGCCGGCTCAAGTCGGGCGCCTGCAAAAGATCGAAGACGTGCACCACGCCGACGATATCCGTGATGCGACGGCGGAACACCGGGATGCGGCTGAAGCCTTCGCGGCGGACAGTCTCAATTGCCGCGGCCAGCGAAGTCTCCTCCGGCACCGCATCGACCCCCACCAGCGGCACCATCGCTTTGCGCGCCTCGGCCTGCGAGAAGCGGAAGATGCGGCTGATCATCAACTGCTCGGCGGGCAGGATGGCGTCATGGTGCGGCTGCGATGCGTCGCCCGGGCGCCGGCGCATCAGCCGCGCCAAATCGTCGCGGCTCAGGAAGACGCTCTCGGCGTCAGCGGGCACGCCCGCGAGGCGGCGCAGCAATCGGCTCAAAACCGTCTCTGCGTAGAGCAGCGGCGCGAGAATCGTCGCGAGGAATCGCAACGGCCGCGCGGCCAGCAGCGCGAACGCGTGCGGATTCGTCAGCGCCAGCAACTTCGGAATCGACTCGCCCAACAGCAGCGTTATGGGAGTTAGAATAAATGGCGCGAGATACATCAGTGCGGCTTGTTGTGATGCAGATAGCTGGTGAGCACGACCGCCGCGATCACCGTCGCGAGATTGGTGCCGGTGAGATCAGCGCGAGCAGGCGATCGCGATTCGACAGCAACTCTGCCGAGCACACGCGATCGCTCATGGCCGCCTTCACTGCCGGCGCGGACTTTCAGCTTCGTCGGCCGAGACCAGCGCGATTTCGCGAAGCGGCGAAAAACGCCTGCACCACCAGGCATCCGGCCAGCGCGAGGACAAGCCAAATGATCGTCATCGGCGCAGCCTCACCTGCTCGACCGCCGCGCCCCGCACGCGCTCGATCGTCGCATCGAACTCTCCGAGCCTCAGCTTCTCACCTGCGCGCGGCACGCGCCCGAGCCTGCGCAGGACGAGGCTGCTGAGCGTCTTGCCGCCGCCGTAAACTTCGATGACGCGCGCGGGCGCGAGCGCATCGGCCAGCTTGCCCATCGCGATTGCGCCGGAGGCCTGCCATTCGTCGTCGGATATTTTGGTGAGCTCGGGAATTTCGATGTCGAACTCGTCGCGAATCTCGCCGAATAGTTCCTCGAGCAGATCTTCCAGCGTCACCAACCCGAGCAGCTTCCGTACTCGTTGACGACCAGCGCAATCTGAAAACGCCCGCGGCGGATCTCGTCAAACAAGTCGGCGAGCAGCTTGCCCGGCGGAACGAAATACGCCGGCCGGACCAGGCGCTCGACGCGCGGCGGCGATGGCTCCAGGCGCCGCGCCGCGAGATCCTTGGCATGCAGAATCCCGACGATATTGTCCTGGCTGTGCCGATACACCGGCACCCGCGAGAAACTTTCGTGCGCGATTTCCGCAACCAGCTGCGCCACCGGCATCTCGATATCGAGCGAGAAAATTCGGTCGCGCGGCGTCATCACCTCGGACGCGCGCCGCGCACCGAAATCGAACACGCGATGAATCATCGCGCGCTCGGCAGGCTCGACCTGCCCCTGGTTTTCGCCGAGTCTGAGCAGCGTCTTGAACTCTTCCTCGGAAACGGGACCGGGCTGCGGCGCCCGCTCGATCGGCGCGAAATGTCTCGCGAACGGATGAACCAAATCGGCGAGCACGGCCAGCGGACGCGCAGTGAGCCACGCCAGCGCGGCGGGAAATCCAAGCGCGAAGGTCTTCGGCGTGATGTCGCAAAATAAAAGCACGACCACCAGCATCGCCGGCGCCGCGACAATCGGCCCCCACTTGTCGCCCAGCCACGCCAGCAAAATGATCGTCGCGAGGCAGTCGGCGAAAATGTTGCACGCTTCATTCAGCCCGATGATAACGACCAACGACTCGAGCGGCCGCCGCATCAGCCGGTCCAGCGCGCTCTGTACCGACAGGCTCATCCGCTCGCGCGTGTGCTCGAGCCGCGCCATCGAGAACAGTGCGGTCTCGGACGCGGCCAGCATCGCGCTCAGCATTACAAGGATCAGGACCGCAGGCGGCAGAATGGATATCATCAGTTCTATCTAACCGCGCGAGCGCAGCTGATCCCATCCTGCGGCAATCGGCGCGCCGGCACCAATCAGCTTCAGGCGCTTGCCGCGAACGATCGTACCGATTCGCCGCACCGCGACGCGCAAGCGTCGCGACAGCGCCGCTTCGCTGTGGCCCGGCTTCACGCAGAAAATCAGTTCGTAGTCCTCGCCGCCGCTGAGCGCGTGTGCGAGATCGTCCCCCATCAGCGCACGGTATGCGGCCGATACCGGAATTCGCGACGAGTCGATCTCCGCACCAACGCCGCTTCGTTCGAGGATATGCCCGAGGTCCTGCATGAGCCCGTCGCTTACGTCGATCGCGGCGGGCGTCGGCCGCATCGCCGCCAACCGTTGCCCCGCATACAGCCGCGCTTGCGGACTCAGAAATCGCTCGACCATGATATTTTTTCGCCGCTAGATTTTTTGTCGCCTTCAGCTCGCCCGCCAGGATGCGCCAGCCGATCGCCGCATCACCGAGCGTGCCCGTCACGAAAATCTCGTCGCCCGCGCGCGCCGCATCCCGCCGCATCACATCGCGCCCGATCTCCCCAAGCAGTGCAATCGTGATCGACAGCTCGCGCGCGTGCGTGACATTGCCGCCCACGATATCGGTCGAGGACTCGCGCGCCGCCTTGCGCAGCCCCGCATAAATTCGGTCGAGGGTTGGCGTCGCGATTCCGTCGCGCACGGCCAGATTCACGACGCACGCCGTCGGCCGCCCGCCCATCGCCGCGACGTTGCTCAGATTGACCGCCAAAGCGCGCGCGCCGATCTGTTCCGGAGTTCCCCATCTCAAGTCGAAGTGAACGTTCTCGACCATGCTGTCGATCGTAAGCAGCGTATTTGTGCGCGGCCGCGCGACCATCGCGCAGTCGTCGCCGACGCCGAGAATCGTGCGGCGGCTGACGCGAAGGCCCTTGCTCAATCGCGCAATCAGTTCGAATTCGCTGAACGATTTGCCCGACGCGTCGCGAAGTTTGCTCACGGCCTGCGCGCTTTCGTCGCATCCGCTTCGAGCGGGAATTCCGCAACCAGGGTCAGTCCGCGCCGGCCGTCCGCGAACCGCGCCCCAGTTCGCCCTCCCACGGCTTCCACCATCGCGCGCGCGATAAAGAGTCCAAGTCCGCGCGCGGCGCCGCGATCGCCGTTTCTGTTCGGACGCTGGAAAAGAGCGTCGATCTGTTCCTGCGAAAGCATCGGCCCGCTATCGGTCACCTCGACCGCGAGTGCTTCATTTCGCACCCCCGCCCGCAACGTAACCTCGCCGGTCGCCGTCCTGCCGATCGCATACGCGATCATGTTTCTCACGATCTTTCCGAAATGTCGGCTGTCGAGCATGCACGGCGGCAGCTGCGTGATCTCCACGCGCAGATTCAGCCGCCGGCGCCGCGCCTGCAGTGCGCAATCTTCTGCCACGTCGCGGAGCACCTGGTTCGGATCGAGTTCGACCGGCGCCGCGACGATAGCGGCGTCCTGTGCCTCGTAGTAGTCCAGCACGTTGCTCACCACCAGGTCCATGTTCCACGCGGTCGATCCGATTCGTCCCAGCAGGTCCGTCCGCTCGTTGGCGCCGATGTCCGCTTCGTCGAGCAGGCTGACGTAGCCGCTCAGCGCCGCGACCGGGCTGCGGATGTCATGCGCCATCGTCGCGATTTGCGTCTGTCGAAACCGCGCCGCTTCCTCCAGGTCCTCGACCTGTTTCCTGAGTCGCCGCCGATATCGCTCGATAAAGATCGCCGTGTATTGAGCGAAAATCACACCCGCGACCAGACCCATCCATCGGTAGATCCCGAATGGCGTTTCGATCGGCACGAAGTGCTCGGCAGCCGCATACGCGAGCACCGCCGCCAGAGCCATCGCAAATTGCCAGCGCGTGCCCCAGCTCACGAACGACGCGGTCGCCAACGGGCATAACATGATCGCGATAAAGCGCGACTCGGGATCGCCGGTCTCGCGGCTGATCAGGATGAACGTCGCCATCAGAAAAACTTCGTACAACAGGATCCAGAATTTCCACCGGCGCTTGAACGGTTGCGTCCACGACAGGCCGAACACCAGGCAGGTCACGGCCAGGATCAGCCAGTGCAGGCCGGTGCCGGGCGCATCTCTTCCCAACAACCGCTGATCGTACGCAAGGTACGCCAGCAGCATGAAAATTCCGAAGGCGCCTCCGAGCTTCAGGACTCGCAGCGATTCCTCGTCATCTTCGGTCCATCTGAAGTCCGAAGTGACGCGGCCGAATCCGGAACGTGTAAGCCCGGATGAGCCGTTATGTTTGCCGCCCTCCGCCAATCAGGCGCCCCCAGTTCCGCAGATCCCCGAACCCATCATGGTGTCCTCAACGCCGCACTTCATCAAGCCCCTTACCCATTGCGCTCAGCGCGAAATCGATCTCGTCCGGCGTGATCGTCAGCACCGGCGCGATCCGCACTACGTTGTCCGCATTGAGCGTCCAGTTCGTGATCACCCCAAAAGCCAACGTCGCCTCCACGAAATGGCGCGCCAGCGCAGCCTCGCGAAACTCAATACCAATGATCATACCAATTCCGCGGACTGAGACTATTTCCGGCGCGTGCATCGCCCGTAGCCGTTGCACAATTTGGTTGCCAATCGTCGCCACGCGCTCGTACAAACGCTCGCGCACGATGACATTCAGACTGGCCAGTCCCGCCGCGCATGAAAGCGGATGCCCGCCGAAAGTAGTGATATGTCCCAGCGGCGGATCGTGCGAGAGCGTGCCAAGAATCTCGTCGCGGCTGCATAGCGCGCCCAGCGGCAGACCGCCGCCAAGCGCCTTGGCCATCACGATGATGTCGGGCACGACGCCAAAATGCTCGAGCGCGAACATCTTGCCGGTGCGTCCAAAGCCCGTCAGCACTTCGTCGAAGATAAGCAGCGCGCCCGCGCGATCGCATCGTTCACGTAGTGCGCGGATGAATCCAGCCTCCGGGATGCGTACACCGCCCTCGGCCTGGATCGGCTCGACCACCACCGCGGCCACCGTCGAATCGATTTTGTCGAGCGCACCAACGTTATCGAATGGCAGATGTCGCACCGGCCCAGGCAGCGCGCCGAACGCCTCGCGCATCGCGCGATTCCCGCACAGCGCGAGCGCGCCCATCGTGTCACCGTGATACGCGCCGTCGAACGCTACGAATCCCGCGCGGCTGGTGAACTTGCGCGCCACCTTGAGCGCACACTCAATCGCCTCGGCCCCGCTGTTGGTGAAATACACGCGCTCGATCGGCCGCGGCAGAAGCTCGACTAGACGCCGCGCCAGCATCACCTGGCTCTCGATTACATACTCGCCGTACACCATGACGTGCAGGTGACGTTGCGCCTGCTCCGCGATCGCGTCGATTACTTCGGCGTTTCCGTGACCGAGCGCCGAGACCCCGATGCCCGCGATGAAATCGAGATAGCGCCGCCCGTCCGACGCGATCAGCCACGAACCCTCGGCCCGCGTTATCTCAAGCCCAATCGGTGCGTCGGAAGTCTGCGCCAGGTTCCGCCGGAAAAATTCGCCGAGTTGCGTCATCGCGGTCCGACCATCATGTCGATGAAGTGGCCGCCACCGTGACGCCAATCGATCGGCGGCGATTGCATCTCGCCGGGCGCGCACACGTACGGTATCCCCATCGCCCGGGCTTCGACTTCAGCGTCGTCGCCGACTACTGCCATCGCCTCGACTCGTCCCGCTACATTCGCGACGCAGCCGCGGAACTCCGCGAGATCTCGCACGCCCGTCACGTGTACCGTCCGAAATCCCGGCGAGATCTTGAAGGTATCCGCCCTGCGCTCGAAGACCACGGTCCATTCAAGATTGCGACCTTCCAACAACTCGACCGGCTCGCCCGCAATCGCCCGCCAGCGCGCGCGCTCCCGCACTCCGCGTATCGCGGCGGCGTCACGGACTGGAATGCGCGCCGGCGGCATCGATACTGCCAGACCTTCGAGCGCCGTTGAAATTCGAACCGCCAGATCGCGCGCCGGCCCGTCATCAGGACTCACCACGAACACTTGATGGAGCGACAGGCATCCGAGCTGCTCGAACAACACGACATCGTGCGCGAGCAATTCGGCGATCTCGTCGATTCGCGACGGATCGATCCTTGCCGGAGCGACCAGCGCAGCGCTCACCCGGCTGCCGAAGCCAATCACCTTCGCCCGATTTAGCGACGCAATCGTCGCATCGTCGCCATACGCGATCACCTGATCGCATTTCTCGATGAGCGCCGCTGTCAGGTCGGCGCGACCACGGCTCCAATGTAGAACCTCGATACGCGCGCCGGCCTCCGGGTCGACTTCCGCAATCGTGCGCGCAAATTCTGTAAAGAATATTCGCTCGGCAGAGGCGGTTTTAATAGCAACGCGCGCGCCCGCCATCAGCGCGATCGCAATCTCATGGATTCCCGCGCCCGCGACATTGCCCGCCGCGATGAATCCGACTGTCTCCGGCCTGTCGATCTCTCTGTTGGCGGAAATCCGCGCGGCCATCAATTTCAACGCGTCGCTTGTGAACGCCTTCAGCAGCGCGTCGATCGAATTGTCGAGCATCGCGACCGAATAGCCCGCCGAATCCGCGATCGCGGCGATCGCATCGCGCCGCCGCGCGTAATTGCGGTCGCGCCAGAGCGCGAATGCCTGCGCTAGTGCGTCGGCCATCCGCCCCATACTTACGCCGCCATTCTCTGCTCCGTGCCGGCGCGCCGCACCGGATATACTCGCGCTCATCGCGAGCCCTCCGCCGCTTCCGTCGCCGAGAATTGCCCAATCCCCAGCGCGCAGCCGCGAGCCTCTCCCCATCCCAGCCTGCCAATCACTCGAACCCGCCCGCGCTCGAGGTACCCGAGGTCTTCCGTCATCACGGCCGACACTGAGCCGACGTTGGCGAGATCGAAAAACGTCAACAGCCCGATTTCCCCGTCCGCCATCGGCCGCAGGGTAACGGGATCGCGCGCCGTCACCCGCATCCACGGCGGCGGAACTTTAAGCCGCTCTTGCGATTCCGCAACGCCGGGGCTGTTGAACGGCGTCGCGTCGTAAAGCTGCGAGCACAATTCCGTCATCCCGTATTCGTTGATGACCATCGCCGGCGCGATCCCGAGCAGCTCGCCCGCCCGCGCGATCACCTCCGACGCTTGCATCGGCATCGCCTGCCCCTTCGCTCCCCCCGTGTCCATCATCCGCGACCCCGGCGCGAGCCTCAGTTTAGCCCCGCGACTGCCGATCGCAGAGTATAAAGCCGCAACGGCAGCCGTCGTCCCGAGGATACAAACCGGCTCGCCACGCAGTTCGCACTCGGCCAGAAACGCGGTCGCCGCCGTGACATCGACCCGCTCGCGCGACGCCGCCGCCAGATGCGCGCTGCTCGCGAATTCCTCGACGCACCAGCTGATCATCGACGCCAGCGACGACTCCGGCATCGCGTCCGCCGTCGGATGAATCGCGAGCATCGCCATCCGCCGGGCTTCGGGAAACAGCATCGTTTGCAGATGAGCAATCGCCGATGCCCGATAAATCTCCGGCCTCGGCACGATATGACGCCCGCGCCGCTCCCGCCCCTGCGTAGTCCCGCTGGTCAGAAAAGTGGAAGCGCCCGCCGCTCGCACATTGTCGGGGCTCGCGAGGTCGGCGTACTTGAACGCGACATTACTGACCGCCGGCACCTCATCGACGTTGCTGACCGCGCCCGGCTCAATTCCGTGCTCCTGGCAGTAGCGCCGGTATGGCGCAACTGCCTCAAATTGATGACGAAAGACCGCCAAAGCTATCCGCGGGAACGCTCCAGGCTCGGGCCTGTGGATAAACGTGAGGACCTGCTCATAAATCGACATCCGCATAGCGCCACCGGCCTCGCGACTACGATCATGGCATCGGCGCGCGCGCCCATTCAATCCACCTGAAGGCCTGGTCCTTCCCTTTTTGTCGGAAAATACCCGTATTTACCTCGCTCCCGAAATGTTCTAGACTTCTGCTCGGTTGATGGGTGGCGGGGATGCCTCGGTGGCGGTCGAGGGGCCGGGTACACGGGGTTTCGAAAGGTTATAGCGTTATTACTTTAGTCATTGGCGACCATGTTCACCCCAAAATGGGACTGTAACGTTTTTGCGACAAACACGTAATTTTGCTAAACAGATTGCGGTTGGCTCTGGGGAGAACCTAGGTTAAATGAAGAAATTCGCCGCCGGCGTAATGCTCGGCTTTGTTGCGAGTTGGGCTGTCGCGTTTGCTTCGTCCAACGTCAGCCATAACGGTAGCTTCTGGAACCGTCTCAACGGCGCCGCCAAGGATGGTTACGTCAACGGCTACTCTGATGCGATGCGCGTCAGTGTCGGCAAGCTCGATGTCCTCAATTCCGCCGCCGACCTGTTCCACTGGAAAGGCGCGCGCCGAATCATTCACCAGCTCTCGGGACAACTCTCGATGGATGACGTGAGTGCGAATCAGGCGGTCAAGCGGCTCGACGAGTTGTATTCGAATCAGAAGTACAGCGAGCTCGACCTCGGCGAGGCACTGCAGACGCTCTCGATTCGCGCGAACGAAACCGCGATGCCCGACGCGCCCGCGAAAAAGTGAAGCACGCGAAATAGCAACCCTCGATTTTCTCATCTGAGGCGGCCTCATCGGAGACCGCCTCTTTTTTTCGCCGTTCAGTCGTAAACGATCGCGCTTGAAACCCCGAGTCCGCGGTCCTAGCCTAATTCGCAGGATTATCGATCGTGAACGCACCTCCATTCCTGCTCGAAAAAGTTCTGCGCGCCACCGTCGGCGTTCATTCGCATATCCCGTCGACTCACGTCTCGACCGCGATTGGCCTCGGCACCGACCGCCGCGGCACCGGTACCGTCGTCAGCCCCGACGGCCTCATCCTCACCGTCCATTACCTGCTGCTCGGCGCGCAAAACGTGATCGTCACGATGCCGTCCGGCGACCAGCTCGAGGCGAAGATCATCGGCAAGGATTACAGCACCGGCCTCGGCCTGCTGAAGATCGATCGCACCAAACTCTCGTGCGTCGAAGTCGTGTCGTCGGAAAAATGCGTCGTCGGCCAGGAGGTCTTCACCGTCTCCAGCCTCGGCGGCGAGAAGCGATGCGCCGATTGCGGCATCATCACCTACCTCGGGCCGTTCGACGCGGTCTGGGAATTCGTGCTCGACAAATCCGTCTGCGTCACCGCCTCGTCGCTTAGCATCGGGATGAGCGGCGGGCCGATCTGCAATCTGCATGCGCAGGTGATCGGCGTCTCCTACTTGAACTTCGCCGACCTGGGCCGCGCGATTCTCGGCGTGCCGGGCGAGAGCTTCCTCGGCGTGCGCGACGAGCTGATCAAGCACGGCCGCCGCACCACCGCCGCACCGCGCGCATGGCTCGGCGTGCTCTCGTACACGCTGCGCGAGCACGTCGTGATCGCGGGCGTGATGCCCGGCAGTCCCGGCGAAAAAGCCGGCTTGCAGCAGGGCGACCTCGTCATTTCGATCGACGACACCGACGTCAACGACCGCCGCGTGCTCTACGAGGCGCTCGGCAATCATCGCCCTGGCGAAAACGTCAATCTCAAGGTGCTGCGCAACAATCGCGTCTACCAGCTCGAAATCCCCGCCACCCGCGCCGAAGATTACTTCGCCTGATTTCACGGAGCGTCTCCTCATGAATGCACAGCGAGCGCGCCTGCGCGACTTGCTCGCCCGCCCCGAAATGATCGTCGCGCCCTTCGTCTTCGACTGCCTGCAGGCAAAACTCGCCGCCGCCGCCGGCTTCGACGCCGTCTACATGACCGGCTTCGGCACCGCCGCCGCGCGCGGTTATCCCGATCTCGGTCTGCTCACGATGACCGAGATGGCCGCCAACGCGCGCGCGATCTCGCAGTCGGTAAACGTCCCCGTCATCTGCGACGCCGACACCGGCTACGGCAACCGCTCAACGTGTGGCGCACCGTGCGCGAATACGAAGACGCCGGCGCCGCGGCGCATGCATATCGAAGACCAGGTCTTCCCCAAGCGATGCGGCTTCCTCGCGGGCAAGCAGGTCATCGCGATGGAGGAGATGGTCCCGAAGGTCCGCGCCGCCTGCGACGCGCGCCGCGACAAGCAATCTCGTCATCATCGCGCGCACCGACGCGCTCAGCCGTCAACGGATGGGACGACGTAGTCCGCCGCGCCCGCGCCTATCGCGACGCCGGCGCAGACTTGATTTTCGTCGACGGCATCAAAACCCTCGACGACTTAAATCTCTACGCCGAAAAACCTGGGCGACCTCCCTCTAATCTACAACGGCGACCTGCTGCCGCTCGACGAACTGAAAAAGTATCCGTTCAAGATGACGATTCACATCGGCACGATGCTCACGATATACGACGCGATCCGCTCCACGATGACCAACTGAAGCGCACCGGCAAACTAAGCGTCGGCACCAGCTCAAACGTCTTCGAAGACTTCGTCCGAAACAATGGGCGTGCAGGACTATCAGTCCCTCGAAAGAAAATATACCGACTAGGACAGCTATCACCTGTCCCGCGCCGTCTCGCCACCACCCCTGAGAGCAAAGTGGCGCGCCGCGCGCAACTTTGCGCTTCTCACTGGGTGCAGGGGTCACCCCTGCCGCCCGCCGCGCAGGCGATTTTTCTCTCATCGAGACTCCGTCCCCTACACGTCCTTGAACGCCACCTTCTTCCCCTCTGCCTCGATCGCCGCCTGCGCTGCCGCCAGCCGCGCGACCGGAATCCGGTACGGCGAGCACGACACGTAGTCCAGCCCCAGCCGATGGCACAGCTTGACGCTCGACGGGTCCCCGCCATGCTCTCCGCAAATGCCGATCTTCAGCTTCTTGTTCGATTTGCGCCCGCGCTCGATCCCGATTCGCATCAACTCGCCGACGCCCACCGGGTCCAGCTCCGCGAACGGGTCTTTCTTATAAACCCCGGTGCGAATGTAATCCGGCAGAAACTTCCCCGAGTCATCGCGCGAGATCCCATACGTCATCTGCGTCAGGTCGTTGGTCCCGAACGAAAAGAATTCCGCGACCTCGCCGATCTGATCCGCCACCACGCACGCGCGCGGCACTTCGATCATCGTGCCGATCGTGTACGCCACCTTGATGCCGCGTTCCTTGAACACCGCGTCCGCCACTTCGCGAATCTGCGCCGCCAGGATGTCGAACTCGCGCCGCTCGCCGATCAGCGGCAGCATGATTTCCGGCATCGCCTTGACGCCCTGCTTGCGCAGCTCGCACGCCGCCTCGATAATCGCGCGCGCCTGCGCCTGGTAAATCTCGGGGAAGCTGATCCCGAGCCGCGACCCGCGATGCCCCAGCATCGGATTCACCTCGAACAGGCTCTGGCGCACCTGCTTCAGATGCTCGAACGTGGTGCCGATTTTCGCCGCCAGCTCGCGCAGCTCGTGGTCCTCATGCGGAAGAAATTCGTGCAGCGGCGGATCGAGCAATCGAATCGTGACCGGCAGTCCCTGCATCGCTTTCAGGATTCCGACGAAATCCTCGCGCTGCATCGGCAGGATTTTCGCCAGCGCGCGCCCGCGCTGCTGTCGCATTCTCCGCCATGATCATTTCGCGCACGGCCGAGATTCGCTCGGGATCGAAAAACATGTGCTCGGTGCGGCACAGCCCGATTCCCTCGGCGCCGAAATCGCGCGCGATCTTCGCGTCGTCGGGCGTATCGGCGTTCGCGCGCACTCCCAGCTTGCGCACCGCGTCGGCCCACGACAGAAATTTTTTGAAGTACGACGGCATCTCGGGATCGACCGTCGGCACGCGCCCCTCGATAACTTCGCCCGCCGATCCGTCGAGCGTGATGTACTCGCCGCGCCGCATCGACTGCGCCATTCGCCGACAGCGTGCCCGCGCCGTAATCGATCTCCAGCGCCGACACTCCCGCCACGCACGACTTGCCCATCCCGCGCGCGACCACCGCCGCATGACTCGTCATCCCGCCGCGCGCCGTGAGGATTCCCTCCGCGACCTGCATCCCGTGAATATCTTCCGGCGACGTTTCGAGCCGCACCAAAATTACTTTGCGCCCCGCTTCCGCGACCGCGACCGCTTCGTCCGCCGAGAACACCACTTCGCCGTTGACCGCGCCCGGCGACGCCGGCAGTCCGCGCGCGATCACGTGCTTCTTGCTCGACGGGTCGAGCCGCGGATGCAAAAACTGCTCGAGCTGTTCCGGCTCGACGCGCTTCAACGCCGTCTTGCGATCGATCAGCTTCTCGTCGGCCATATCGACCGCGATTCGCACCGCCGCCTGCGCCGTGCGCTTGCCGTTGCGCGTCTGCAGCATGAACAAGCCGGTTGCGCTCGATCGTAAATTCCATGTCCTGCGTGTCGCGAAAATGCTTTTCGAGCTGCGCCGCGATTTTCAGGAACTGCTTGTAGACGTCGGGGAAGCTTTCCTCGAGCGTCGAGTACTGCGCGACGCGCTCCGCCTCGCTGATCCCCGCGCGCTGCGGCCCACGCGCGCCCCGCCTTCAGGCTGATCTGCCGTGCCGGTGCGGATTCCCGCGACCACGTCCTCGCCCTGCGCGTTGGGCAGGAACTCGCCGTAGATTCCCTTCTCGCCGGTGCCCGGATCGCGGGTGAACGCGACGCCGGTCGCGCAGTCGTCGCCAAGATTGCCGAACACCATCGATTGCACGGTGACCGCGGTGCCCCAGTCGCCCGGGATATTGTTGATTTTGCGGTACGTGATCGCGCGATCGTTATGCCACGAGTCGAACACCGCGCCGATCGCCATCCACAGTTGCTCGCGCGGATCCTGCGGGATATCGCGCGCCGACGCGCGATCGAATCAGCTCGCGAAACTCGCTCACCAGTTCGCGCAAATCATCGACCTTCAGGTCGGTATCGTTCTTGACGCCGCGCGCCGCCTTCTTGTGATCGATAATTTCCTCGAACGGATCCGGATCGTTCTTGTTCTCCGGCTTCAGCTTGAGCACGACGTCGCCGAACATCTGGCAGAACCGCCGATACGAGTCCCACGCGAAGCGCGCGTTGCCGCTGATCTCCGTCGAGCCCCTTCACCGTCTCGTCGGTGAGCCCGAGATTCAGCACCGTGTCCATCATTCCCGGCATCGAAACGCGCGCGCCCGATCGCACCGACACCAGCAGCGGATTCTTCGTGTCGCCGAATTTGCGCCCGAGCGCCTTCTCGATTCGCGCGACGCTCTTCGCCACGCCTTCGGTCAGCCCCTTCGGATATTTGTGCGCCGTGATCGTAAAAGTAGTTGCAGACCTGCGTCGAAATAGTGAATCCCGGCGGCACCGGCAGCTTGAGCCGTGCCATCTCGGCCAGGTTCGCGCCCTTGCCGCCGAGCAGATTGCGCATCTCGGCGCGCCCTTCCGCCACGCCCGCACCGAAAAAATAAATCTCAGGATGAATCCGAGCCATGTGAACTCCCTTCACCGCATCGAAATCGTGCGGCTACAATTTAATTTTTTTAGCGCGTCCAGCCGATTCGATTTGGCGACCACTTCGACGAGCGTCGCGGCCGGCACGCGCTCCTGCGTCATCGCATCGCGATCGCGAATCGTTACGGTGTCGTCTTCCATCGTCTGATGATCGATCGTTACGCCGTACGGCGTGCCGACTTCATCCTGCCGCCGATAGCGCCGCCCGATCGATCCCGCCTGATCGTACGCCACCGTAAAATGCTTCTTCAGTTCATCGCGAATCGCGATCGCCTTCTCCGGCTGCCCCAGTTTGCGCAGCAGCGGATACACGGCAACCTTGGTCGGCGCGAGCCGCGGATCGAGCCGCAACACGATTCGCTCCTCGCCCTCGACCACGTCCTCGTCGTACGCATCGAGCATGAACGCCAGCATCGCGCGATCGACGCCGAGCGCCGGCTCGATCACCCACGGCCGAAACCGCGTCTTCGAATCCTCGTCGAAGTAAGTCAGGTCCTTGCCGCTGAACTTCGCATGCTGATCGAGATCGAAGCTGCCGCGCTTGGCCACGCCCTCAAGCTCGCCCCATCCGAACGGATACAGAAACTCGATGTCAGTAGTGCCGCTCGAATAATGCGACAGCTCGTCGGTCGCATGCTCGCGCTTGCGCAGATGGTCCGCCTTGATCCCGAACTTGACGTGCCAGTTGAATCGAAAATCGACCCAGTAGCGATACCACTTCTCTTCTTCCGCCGTATCGGGCCGCACGAAAAACTCCATCTCCATCTGCTCGAACTCGCGCGTGCGGAAAATGAAATTCTCGGTGGTGATTTCGTTGCGGAACGATTTGCCCTGCTGCGCGACGCCGAACGGCAGCTTCACCCGCTGCGTATCGACGATATTCTCGAAGTTCGAAAAAATTCCCTGCGCCGTCTCCGGCCGCAGATAAACCACCGACGCGGTCTCCTCGACCGGCCCCATGAACGTCTTGAACATCAGGTTGAAATTGCGCGCCTGCGGTCAGCTCGCCGCCGCAGTTCGGACATTTGTCGCCCGCGATTTTGTCCGCGCGAAACCGATTTTTGCACTCTTTGCAATCGACCATCGGGTCGGTGAAATTCTGCAGATGCCCCGACGCCTCCCACGTGCGCGGATGCTGAAAAATCGCCGAGTCCAGCCCCAGCACGTCGCTGCGGTGCTGCACCATCTCGCGCCACCACGCCTCTTTGACGTTGCGCTTGAGCTCGATTCCGAGCGGCCCGTAGTCGAACGTGGATCCGAGTCCCCCGTAAATATCGCTCGTCGGAAAAACAATTCCGCGGCGCTTGCACAGGTTCACAATTTTTTCCATAGTGACCGCGCGTTTGGTTGCGGGCACTGCGTTTTCCGCGGACAAAAATTCCTCCTGGCTCGTTCGTCGCGCCCGGCCGTCAAGCCAGGCTGATTATCTCGGCGGACACTTCGCCGCCGTTTCCAATTTCCAAAATCGCAACAGTTCCCGGCACTCCGACAAGATTGCGCGGCAGCGTCGCGCTGCCCGGATTCACGACCATCGTCGCGCCGAACCGCGTGACGCCCTCGACGTGACTGTGTCCCTGCACGACCACGTCCACCGGCCCGCCGAATTGCGTATTCATCGCGCACGCGAAAACTTCCTCCGACGTCTCGTCCGGCGTCGGAATCGCATGCACCAGCCCGATTCGCACGCCCGCGATCTCGACTAGATGCGCCTCGCGCACCCGCTCGTCGCCTTGATCGAGCTGATGCCGATGCCCATCAAGCCCTTCATCTCCATTCCCGAGCGCCGCAATCACCGGCGCAATCGCCGACAGCTCGTCGAGCACCCGGTTCACATAAACGTCGCCCGCATGCATCACGAGATCGATCCCGGCGAACACCTCGAACACTTTCTCGGGAAGATGCTCGCACGCCTCTGGAATATGAGTGTCAGAGATCAGACCGATTCGCATCACGATTTGCACGTGGTGCGGCTTACCCGCCAAGCGCGAACCCGAAACCCTATCACGCCCCCAAATCCCCCGCAATTTTCACGATTCTCGTGGCGCGGGCCGCCGTGCCCGTGGCTGAATCCACTGATCGCCCCGTTTTCCCAATCTCTCACGCGCCGATACCCGTTTTGCCAAAGCTCGTGCTACAAGCTTGGGCGAGGAGAACTCTCGATGCGAATTTCGACCCTCATCATATGCGCAATCGTGATCGGAGCATCGCTGGCGCTCCTCGGATGCGGCCATAAACTCATCGCACACAACGGCGACAGCACGGTCGCCGTCTATCCCGACGAGAACACCTTCACGAAACTGAGCGATCTGAAAAAACAAGGCGGCGTCGTCGGTGGAATGATCGGAGGCCTCGGCAAGGACTCGCCGCCAAGCAGGTCGACAACAACACTCCCGTGCGAATCATCAGCAGCGACGACAACGGCTCCCAGGTCGAGATCCTCGACGGCGCCTTCAAAGGCATGCAAGGCTTCGTCCCCAAGGACAACCTGCACTGAATCCGGCGATTCGCGATTTTTTTACCGATCTATCGCCATTGCAAAACGATGTTTCCACGACGTTTCACGTGAAACATCTTCGCTTTATACCACAGTAGTTGAGGGCCATTTCCCCAAAAACAGGCGAAACTCCAACCGCAAGTTAGCGCGATCCGCGCTCGAGCGCCTCGATCATTCGCCGGTAATTCCGCTCCGCCAGCGGCATGTGCACGATTTCGAATTTCAGCCGGTCGGGCCCGAGAAAGTAGAAAGCGTAGTAGCCACCGGGCCCGAAGGGGAACTCGCCCGGCCCGTCGAGAATCTCGGCGCCGAGCGATCGCACCAACTCGAACAGTTCGTCGACCTGCTCGTGGCGCTGCACGTTGAAGGCGACGTGATGCAGGCCCGGCTCGTAAACCTCGAACGGATGCTTCAGTTTTGCCTGCCAGATATTGAACGCAGTGCCGTTGGACTCATTGATATTGACGGTGAGGCGGCCGCCAGTTCGCATGTCGTCAAAAATTTCGCCGATAGTGTAGCCGAGGGATTTCAGCATCGGCCCGAAAAATTTCATGGCTTCGGGTAAATCGCTGACGGTGATCGAAACGTGATTGATCGATCCGTTAAGATCGGGCTTTGGAACCGACGGCGTAGATTCTGCCATCGCTCGAATTCAGCGCATCGCGAAGCTCGCTGTCAAATGAATTCTGCCTTGGCTGTACTCTCGCGCGCGAGTGACGCAAACTGAAAAAATGAAAACGCGACAGCTTGGAAGAAGCGGACTGCATGTGTCGGCGCTCGGCCTCGGATGCATGGGCATGTCGGATTTTTACGGCCCGCGCGACGACGCTCAGTCCTTCGACACTTTGGAGCGCGCGCTCGAACTGGGCGTCACCTTCTGGGACACCTCGGACGCCTACGGACCCCATCGCAACGAAGAACTGATCGGGAAATTTATTCGCGGGCGGCGCGACAAGTTCGTCATCGCGAGCAAGTTCGGAATCGTGCGCACGCCGTCGGATCCCACGCGCCGCGAAATCAGCGGACGTCCCGAGTATGTGCGCTCCGCCTGCGACGCCAGCTTGAAGCGTCTCGGCATCGATACGATCGATCTTTACTATCAGCATCGCGTCGATCCCAACACGCCGATCGAAGATACCGTCGGTGCGATGGCGCAGCTCGTGAAGGCGGGCAAGGTGCGCTACCTCGGCCTGTCGGAGGCCGCGCCCGCGACGATTCGGCGCGCATGCAAGGTGCATCCGATCGCCGCGCTGCAGAACGAATACTCGCTGTGGAGCCGCGAGCCCGAAGAGGAAACGCTCGCGACTTGCCGCGAGCTGGGCGTCGGCCTGGTCGCGTACAGCCCGCTCGGCCGCGGATTTCTGACGGGGCAGATTCGCAAGTTCGACGACCTGGCGCCCGACGATTTCCGCCGCTTCTCGCCGCGCTTTCAGCGCGAGAATTTCGACAAGAACTTGCAGCTCGTCGCGCAGATCGAGGCGATCGCGAAAGACAAGCACTGCACGCCCGGCCAGCTCGCACTCGCTTGGGTGATGGCGCAGGGCGAGGACATCGTGCCGATTCCCGGCACCAAGCGGCGCAAGTATCTCGAGGAAAACGTCGGCGCGCTCGACGTGATGCTGAGCGCCGGCGACCTCAAGCGAATCGACGAGGTCTCGCCGCACGGCGTCGCCGCTGGCGGCCGCTATCCGGCGGCGCTGATGGGATCGATTAACCGCTAGCCCCGCTAGACCTTCGGCACTTCCATACCCTTCTTGACGGCGGGGCGCGCGCCGACCGCCGCGATCCATCGCGTGACGTTCGCGCCCTCGCCCACCACGTCGGGCTTCACCGCTTTGATCGCCGGAAAGCCGACGACCAGCCACGGGTAGGTCGCGATGTCCGCAATCGAGTAGTCGCCCGCCAGGTATTCGGTGTGCGCCAACTGATTGTCGAGCACTTTGATCAATCGCGCCGATTCGGTGGCGTAGCGATCGATCGCATAGGGAATTTTCTCGGGCGCCGCGTTGACGAAATGGCCGGCCTGCCCGAACATCGGGCCGACATTCGCCATCTGCCAGAAGAGCCATTCGAGGACTTTCGCGCGTCCGGGATTTTTCGCGCGGAAGAACTTACCGGTCTTCTCGGCCAGATGCACGAGTATCGCGCCCGACTCGAAGATCGAGACTTTCGCATCGTGATCGACGATCGCGGGAATCTTGCTGTTCGGGCAAATCTTCACGAACTCCGGCTTGAACTGCTCCTGCTCGCGAATGATCACCGGATGCACCGAGTACTCGAGGCCGCACTCCTCGAGCATGAGGCGGATTTGCGGCCGTTGGGTGTCGTCCAGGTATAGAGATCGATCATGACTGGTGTCCTTCGCGCGGGATGTGATTACCAGTTTGCTATCACACCGCGCGATACCAGCCCACCGCATTTCGATGCGGCTGACTGAAAGAAATGATGATCTGGTTTTGAGCGGCTGCTACAGTGCGTTGACGCCGCGCTCGCCGGTGCGGATGCGCACGACTTCTTCCATCGGCATGACGAAGATTTTGCCGTCGCCGATTCTGCCGGTGCGCGCCGCGCGCTCGATAGTCTCGACGACCTGCGCCGCCAGCTCGTCCGACACGATTATCTCGAGCTTGACCTTGGGCAGAAAGTCGACGACGTACTCTGCGCCGCGGTACAGCTCGGTATGCCCCTTCTGACGGCCGAATCCCTTGACCTCGCTGACCGTGAGACCCTGCACACCGATACTCGACAGAGCCTCTTTGACCTCGTCGAGCTTGAACGGTTTGATGATCGCCTCAACCTTCTTCATAAGTCTCCTCAGTGTCCTCTCGGTCGCTTCTCAGACTGGCCGCGCGGCACGCGCCGCGCGCTCAATAGTCTCGGGCGACCTGCGTGCCGGCCCCCGCCTCATCCCCAATAACCATTCTCCTCAAGAGCGATGGTTCAAGACCCCCAATATTCGCGCACAGCCGCGGACGGTTCCGCTCGGCGCCTACTTGGTGAAAAATACCTCCCGCGCGTGATTGGTATCGCAATACTCGCGCACCTCGGCAATTTTGTCGCCATCGAAGCGGATGTCGAAGTGGTAGCGGTTGTTGTATTTCTTCCCGTTGGCCGCAACGGTATTGGATTCCGCCTGCACCGCGCATCGATTGCCTTCGCAAATGACGGTCTCGATTTTGAGGCCCAGTCCAGCCCGGCATCATCGCCTTGATCCCTTTCACGAAATTGCTTCAGCCCTTCATGCCCTTTGACCGGCGGCCATGCCTTCCATCCGGGTCATGACCTTCCACTCGAAGTCATTGGCGACCATCGTGGCGAGCCGCACCGGATCGGGGTTTTCGAACTCACTCAGAAAATCGGTGGCTAGTTCCTTTTTTTCGGCTGGTGTCATTGGCCTCACTCCTCGCCGGATACAGTGCAGATACCTAGTCGATCCGGCGAGATTGCGCCAACATCCAGCGCATGGGTGAACGCAAGCGCGATGCCAAGTGCGAGCGACATTGCGATGCGCATTGCCGCATCACAATTTTTCGCGGCTTCGCCTGAGGAAGCGACAGGGATGCTTAACTGGCGGGCGTCCGATTAATCGGCGGGCATTGGCTAGGACGCAACACTGCTCGCTGCGCTTGAGCTGGAACTTCGGCTCTTCGCCACGGGACAGGCGCTTGATGTTCTCGCGATGACGAAACAGGGCCAGCGCCGCCATCAGGATCGCGAGCAGCAAATACTCATGCGGCAAGCCCAGGATCGCGACCGCCGGCGGCAGCACGATCGAGGCGCAGATCGATGACAGCGACACGATTCGGCTGATCGCGAAGACCACGATAAACGCCGCAGCGCGCACAGAATTGACCATCGGCGAGATCGCGAGCCAGACTCCCAGCCCGCAGCGATGCCTTTGCCGCCTTGAAAGCAG
Organism: uncultured delta proteobacterium; assembly: GCA_963721485.1. Taxonomy (GTDB): domain Bacteria; phylum Desulfobacterota; class Binatia; order Binatales; family Binataceae; genus Binatus. The sequence goes on from CAVRJV010000003.1 coordinate 85,297, forward strand.
AGGAACACCGAGCAGATCGCGCCGATAAACGCGGCCAGACCGACCCATGCGATAGTCGCGCGGGAAGCCCGCCGCGCGCGCGATGAGCACGGGAATTGCGCCCTTAAGCGCGTCGCCAACAAGAGTCATAATGGCGGCACTCGTGCCGCCTGAACGCGAATGACGTTGGTGGTCCCGATATTGCCAGAGCCGACGGCGCGCGGATCGAACCCGCGGATGCGGCCGACGATCACGCCGGTAGGAATCGAGCCGATAAGATAGGCGCCGAGAATCAGGAGTGCTTCGATCATGGCGTTAAGACGGAGAGGCGGAAGCAATATTCACGGTCGCAGCCGGCTGTTTGAGTGATTCAGTGAAAGAATGGTCGGGGTGACTGGATTTGAACCAGCGACTCCTGCGTCCCGAACGCAGTGCTCTGGCCAGGCTGAGCTACACCCCGTCTCCGGTTGCGAGTGATCGGGAAAGTACAGAGGAGTGTTTATAGCATTGGAGGGGATGGCGCGCGAGTCCGTTAAGATCGCCAGGGCTGTCTTAATTCGGGGCTGGTGCCTGAATTTGAAAACGCGACTGTCTTATTTTGATTTAAGGCGTGGATCGTCGGTCGCGACGCATTCCGCTTGCTTGAAGATGTCCATAAAGCGGCTGTCGAATCGCTCTGCAAAGTCCGGGGGAGGGTCTTGGACCATTCCGGAAGCTGTTCCGGTGCGAAAAAAGTAACACACATCAGCTGATTCGAATGTCTGGTAGACAGACCATTCCGAGAGAGGGGGCGGCTGTGATTCGCTCGAATGTGGTGGAGGCACCATCAGATACCAGCTCACGAGCGCGAGCGCGGCGGCGTGGCGGGGAATCATGGCTGCGTACGCGCGATCACGTCGCGCATCTCGCTCACAATCTTATTGTAGTCGGGCTGGCCGAAGATTCCGGAGCCGGACACGAAGACGTTGGCGCCTGCGGCTTTTACGTCCGCGATATTGTCGAGCTTCACGCCGCCGTCTATTTCGACGTCGATGCTGAGCCCGCGACGCTTCAGCTCGCGGCGGATGTACCGCAGCTTGTCGAGCGCGGCCGGGATGAACTCCTGGCCGCCGAAGCCCGGATGCACGCTCATCACGAGGATCATGTCGAGATGATCGGCGAAGGGCAGCACGCGGTCGGCGTCGGTCTCGGGGTTGATGCCGATCGACGCGCGCGCGCCGAGGTCGTGGATCCGCTTCGCCATCGCGGGGATGTCGGGGCATACCTCGCAATGCACCGAAATCGAATTGGCGCCGGCCTTGACGAATGCTTCGACGTAGCGCGCGGGCTCGGAGATCATCAGGTGGGCATCGAGCGGCAGCCGGGTTATCTTGCGCACCGATTCCATCACGGGGATTCCAATCGAGAGATTGGGCACGAAATGCCCGTCCATCACGTCGAAATGAATCATGTCGGCGCCGGCTTTTTCGACCGCGCGAATCTCGTCGCCGAGGCGCGCGAAGTTGGCGGAGAGAATCGAGGGCGCTATCTGGTCGTGGATGTCTTCGGCGGTGGGAGCCATGCGCAGAGATTAACCGCAGTGTGAGGCGATTGCGAATTGGTGGAGCGCGCGTAGCGCGCGAACTTGGAGACCGGAACCGGCTTCGCGTACGCGAAGCTGTCCGAGGCCCGTTCCTCCCCTCGCGATGCTCGGGTCGTCAGGGTGACAAGAGCTACGATGCGCGGCGCGCCTGACGTTGTACTGCGCGGTGCAGATCCCAGTCGGCCTGCAATCGCATCCAGAGCTGCGCCGAGGTCTTGAGCAGGCGGCCCAATCGAAGCGCAGTATCGGCAGTGATCGCGCGTTTGCCCAGGACAATCTCGTTCAGGCGGTTGAGCGAGATGCCAAGGCGGCGGGCAGCCTCGACCTGTCCGAGGCCGAGCGGCTTTAGATATTCCTCCAGGAGGATCTCACCGGGCGCGACCGCGGGACCCAGCCAATCCGGCTGTCTAGTGATAGTCTTCGACGCAGACTTCATGGGCATGACCGCTCTCTCCCATCGAAACGTGACGCGATACTGATCGTTGATCCGAATGCTGTACCGACCCGTGCGATCGCCTTTCAAGCGCTCGAGGCGATTACCTGAGGGAATCGACAGGTCTTCGAGACGCATCGCCACGTCCAGCAGTTTCAACTTCCGTTGAGCCGCGCGCCAAAGCTCGCGAGGAATCCGTCGGGCTGAACTGGTATTCCGGTCGCGAAACAGATCCGCGGCAGTATGGTCACGAAATGACTGGATCAACTGGCTGATTACATACTACCTGAGTAGTGTGTAAGTTGTCAATTGTTCGAGGATTCAGAATCGCGGGAAGGCGCTCGCGAGCCATGCGCCGATGGGATTCGAGACGAGGCGCCGCGACGAATAGTAGCGATAGCGATGATGCCTGGTTCTGACGGTCGTGGACCGCGGACTGTACGAGACGTAACTCACATTTCGCGGCTCGGCGGCGATATCGTTTTCGGCGTAAGCCGGCGTGCTGGTCGCGGTCGGCGTCACCTGCACTCGGCCGACGCCCTTGCCGGTCAGCCCGATTCGAGCCGCGGCGCCATGCGACAGGTCGAGCGAGCGTCCGCGCACGAATGGACCGCGGTCGTTGATTCGCACCACCACCGACCTGCCGGTGTCGGGATTCGTTACCCTCACGTGTGAGCCGAGCGGCAGAGTTTTGGAGGCAGCAGTCAGCCCTTCGGGATTGTAACTCTCGCCGGTGCTGGTAGGCCGTCCCGCGAATCCGGGTCCATACCATGAAGCAACTTCGGTGTGCGTGCCTCTGAACCTTTCGGAGCGCGGCGAGTAGTAGCTTGCGGTCGGTGCGGGCGAGAAATTCTGCGAAGAGCATCCACCGATGATGAACACGAGCGCGACTAGCGTGATTGCGAGAATCCAGCGATGAGGTCGTTGAGGTTCCATCGCGCTCAATTTACAAATTAGCGCCGAACGAGCCGCGCGGCAAAGAAGCCGTCGAGGCCACCGAGGTCGGGGCGAGTCTTCATGAAGCCGCGCGCGTCGACCACGTCCTTCAACTCGCCGGCCGTAACGCTGCGATCGATTTCGAAGTCGCGGTGACTCGCCAGGAATGCGTCGACGACGCCTTCGCCCTCTTCGGGTGCGATGCTGCAAACCGAATACACGATTGCACCGCCCCGACGCACTAGGGATGCGGCGTTGTCCAGCATTCGCGATTGTATCGCGGCCATGCGTGCGGGGTCGGTCGGCTTGAGCCTCCATTTGATCTCCGGATGCTCGCGCAGGGTTCCGAGGCCGGTGCACGGCGCGTCGAGCAGCACGCACTCGAAGCTCGATGGTGCGAGTGGCGCCGATGCCGCAACGTCGGCGCAGACAAACTCGATATTGCGATGGCGCAATCGGTGCGCGAGGTCGCGCGCGTTTCTGAGGCCGTTGAAGTTCAGATCAATCGCGATCACGCGTCCGCACTCGCCGACGATCTCCGCCAGGTGAGTCGCCTTACCGCCCGGCGCTGCCGCGCAATCGACGACGGTCGCGCCTGCTCCAGGAGCCAGCATGCGCGCGGTCATCTGCGACGCCTCGGATTGCGCATGGAACAGTCCGTCGCGATAAGATCGTGACTCGAAATGCGGCGCGCCGTTAAGCACCTGCGTTTCGGGTGCGCGGCCGGGCGCGCCGATTTCGAAACCGTCGGCGCTCAGCTCCTCGATTATCTCCGCGCGAACGCCGCGCGCGAGATTCAGCCGGATCACGTTCGGCGCCGCGTCGTTGTTCGCAGTCATCAGGCGCTCGGCGTTCGCGACGCCGAACCAATCGACGAATCGCTCAACCATCCAGCGCGGATGCGAATATGCAACGGCAAGAAAACTTTTCTCGTTGCGCTCGCGCGCCGGCATCGGCGCCGTCTCGCGCGTAGCACGGCGCATCACGGCGTTGACGAAGCCCGACGCTTTGCGCGCCTCGGGAATTCGTTTCGCGAGGCTAACGGCGGTGTCGACCACCGCATGCTGTGGAATGCGGTCGAGAAATCGAAGCTGAAAAAGACCCATCCGCATGATCGCGAGCGCCGCAGACTGAATGCCGGCGAGCTTGCGACCGGTTAGATGCGCCAGCTCGTAGTCGAGGCGTCCCTGCCACGCGAGCGTTCCCAGCACGAGCCTCGTTATCAGGCGGCGATCCGCGGGCGCGAAATCCGGTAAGCGTCCACCGAGCAGCACGTCGGCATAGCCGGAATCTTGATCGACGCGGTAGAGAATCTCGACGGCTGCCATCCGCGACGCGAGGCCTTCATCGGTGCGCGCAGCCGGTTGCAATTTCGCGCGGTCGTTGCTCACTCGCCGAATCGCGCTCCGGCTTCGACTCTTTTGCCGCGAAGAAAATCAGCCGCTGAGATTCTCTTGCGGCCCGGCGCCTGCACTTCGATTAGAGCGAGTCGTCCGGTTCCGCACTGAACAACAGGATTGGGCTTGAGGCTCACGATCGTGCCGGGCGGGCACGGCGGCCCGCCCCACTGAGAATCATCCTCGACTGTGGCGCGCCAGATGAGAACCTCGTCGCTGCCGAGACGCGTCCGCGCGACTGGCCACGGGTCGTAAGCGCGAGTTATACGCTCGATCTGCGCAGCGCCCCCGTTCCAATCGATCACCGCGTCCTTCTTTTCGACCTGCTTTGTATATGTCGCGAGCGCTTCGTCCTGCGGGGTCTCGAGCAGTGCGCCGCGCGATACGAGATCGAGCGCTTCGAGCATCGCGACTGCGCCGAGTTCCGCGAGTTTTTCTTTCAACGTCCCTTGCGTGTCGGTCGCTTCGATCGGGATCTTGCGCTGGAAGTACGTCGGGCCGGCGTCCATCCGCTCGACGATCCGCATGATCGTGACGCCGGTCTCGGCGTCGCCTGCGAGGATCGCGCCTTCAATCGGCGCGGCGCCACGATGCCGCGGCAGCAGCGATGCGTGTACGTTGATCGGCGCGATCTTCGGAACGTCGAGGACCGAGTTCGGCAGAATTCGTCCGTACGCGGCGACCACCAGGAGGTCGGGATCGAATGCTTTGAGCTCGCTCAGAAATTCAGGCGTTCGAATCTTGACCGGCTTCAGCGTTGGAATCATATGGTTCGCGGCGACGGCTCCAACTTCGCTCGGTTCCATTCCGAGTCCGCGACCTCGAGGTTTATCGGGACGCGTCACGACTCCGACCACGCGGAAGTTTGCTCCTGGAGCCGTCACCAGCCGGTCCAGGATGTGGGCGGCCAGGGCCGGCGTGCCCATGAAAACGATCTTTAGTGGGTCGGCGATTTTAGATCCGCACCGAGGACGGGCTGACGCTGTCAGCCTTGCCCTCCTTGATTAGCTTTTTCAATTTGCGCTTGTAGAGTTCGCGCTTGATGCGGGAGATGCGGTCGATGAAGAGCTTGCCGTCGAGGTGATCGATCTCGTGTTGCAGCGCGACGGCGAGCAGCTCGTCGGCTTCGATCTCGATTTCCTTTTCGTCGGGCGTCCATGCGCGCACCAGCACGTGCGCCGCGCGCTCGACATCGGCAGTGTAGTCGATCACCGACAGGCAGCCCTCTTCCCAAATGACCTTGCCCTCAGCCTCGACGACCTTGGGGTTGATGAGCTTCAGCAGATGCTTGCCGGGATTTTCGTGATCGGTGTCGAGCACGATTATACGTTTCGACTCTCCGACCTGCGGCGCGGCGAGACCGACGCCGGGCGCGGCGTACATCGTCTGCACCATGCTGTCGATCAGCCCTTCGACGTTGCCGTTGATATTTTTGACCGGCGCAGCCGGTTCCTTGAGCGTGTCGTCGGGAAATTTGCGAATTCTCAGCAGCGCCATCTCGAATACCGGCGTTCAAATCTATCAAAGGGTGATTGGTGCGGCGAGTCCGAGCGGCGCGAGGAAAGATTCGACGGCGCGGATGCATTCGGCGGGGCGCTCGATTTGCAGGAAGTGCGTCGTGCCCGGAATCGCTTCGTACGGCAGCGCGAGCTCCTCGGCCATCGCGCGACCGATGAGCGCCGGCGGCATCACCTCGTCGAGTGTTGGATCGCCGCACACGAGTTTCACCGGCACGGGGAAGTGCGCCATCCGCGGCCATAGGTCGGAGTTGGCGCCGCTCGAGAAGACATGAGCCTCATACTCGCGAGGACACGCGAGAATCCAGTCGCCGCTCGTGCGATCGTGCCGCAGCGTCGCGCGCGCCATCAGCTCGTATGCGTCGGGCACCCACCGTTTGAAGCGCCGCGCGAATTGTTTCGCGAGATCCATCGGATCCTTGTAGCGCTCGGGACGACGCGCCGCGCGCGACGCGAGCGACTCCTTGTCGGACTGCTGCATGTACCGAATCGGATGGCCTTCGCGCGGGTACACCGGCGGATCGAACAGCACCAGCGCGTCGAATCGCGGACCGTACTTGAGCGCGTGCAGCGCAGCGGTGACGCCCGACAGCGAATGGAACAGGCCGGCGGCCGGCTTCGCGCCAAGCTCGCGATTGATCGCGTGCCAAACCACGTCCATGTCGTCGACGAAGTTAGACCACGTGTGCCCCTCGGCGCCGTGCAGCGGGTTGTGGCCGTGATTGCGGAAGTCGAAGACGACGACCTCGTAGCGATCGCGCAGCGGTCCCCAGAAGGGGAAGTAACCGTCGATCGCGAGACCGTTGCCGTGGCTGAGCACGAGGCGCGGCGCGCCGGGGATGCCGTGCTGACGAACGTGGATGGTCGCACCGTCGTGCATCTTCACGTCGAAGGCATGACGCGCGCGCGGCACGTGATGGATGGGTGGAAGTTCGTTCGTCTCGCTCATGCTCACAACATTCTTACCGGATCGATGTCGATCGCAAGAAATATGTCGTCGCGATCGGCTGACGGGCCGACTTTGGCGCGCATCGCGGCAAGCGCGGCGCGCATCGGTTTCAGCTCGCGCGATTTTAGCATCACCTGCCATCTGTAGCGCTGCTTGATTCGCTCGATCGGCGCGGGCGCCGGACCCAGCACGCGAATTCCCTCCGGCGTCGAGTCCTTCGCCAACGACTTCGCGACAGCCTCGGCCGCACGCCTGACAAGTTGCGGCTCCGCGCCTTCGATTCGCACCATTGCGAGGCGCGCAAACGGCGGATACATCAGGTCGCGGCGCAGCTCGAGCTCGCGCCGCATGAAACGCGCGTAGTCCTGATCTTTCGCGGCGCGGACGCTGTAGTGATTAGGCGCGAAGGTCTGAATGATGACGCGGCCGGGGCGCTCGCCGCGGCCCGCGCGTCCCGCGATCTGCGTCAGCAACTGGAAGGTGCGCTCGGCGGAGCGGAAGTCGGGCATGTTCAGCGCGAGATCGGCGTTGACGACGGCGGCCAGCGTGACGCCGGGAAAATCGAAACCCTTGGTGATCATCTGGGTGCCGACGAGGATATCGATTTCGCCGGCGCGAAGCTCGGCCAGCATCCGCGCGCGCGCGCCGCGCAAACTGCTCGTGTCGGAATCCATCCTTTCGATGCGCGCGGCCGGCATCATCTCGGCCAGCGTCTGCGTGAGCCGCTCGGTGCCGAAGCCCTGGCCCTTGAGGCCGAAGCCTTTGCACTCGGGACAGGTGTCGGGCGCGGCGGTGTGATTTCCGCAGTAGTGGCATCGGAGCGAGCGGTCGCGCAGGTGAAAGGTCATGCTAACGCTGCAGTTGGGGCATGCGATCACGTTGCCGCAGATGTGGCATTGCAGAAAATTGTGGAAACCGCGGCGGTTGAGAAACACCATGCTCTGGCCGCCGGATGCGAGATTCTCACGCAGCGCGGAGACGAGCGGCGTCGAGAGCGGGATCGTTTCGGGAACTTCCGCCGCTTTTCCTTTCGAGCCGGAAGGCGCGGAGCCGTTGACGGATTCGCCCGCAGCAGCTTTGCGCGATTCGGCGACCTCGCGGCGCATGTCGACGACTTCGACCGACGCCATCGCACGATCGTTCACGCGGCGCGAGAGGCGCAGCAGGCGGTAGCGTCCGCGGCGCGTGTTGGCATATGACTCGCTCGACGGCGTGGCCGAGCCGAGCACGACGGGGCAATTCGAGAATCCCGCGAGCGCGACGGCGAGATCGCGCGCGTGATAGTAAATTCCTTCTTCACTTTTGTACGAGGTGTCGTGCTCTTCGTCGACGACGATCAGGCCGATGTCGTGCATCGGCGCGAAGATCACGGAGCGCGGGCCGATCATCACGCGCGCCTGCCCGCCGAGCGCCGCCATCCAACTGGCCCATCGCTCGGTCACACTCTGTGCGCTGTGAGCGATACCGACCAGCGAGCCGAAGCGCGCGCGGAACGAGCGGACGATTTCGTCGGCGAGCGCAATCTCGGGCACCATGATCAGGACGTTGCGCCCGGCCGCGAGCGCGCGCGCGGCGAGGTTCAGGTAGATTTCGGTCTTGCCGCTGGCGGTGACGCCCCACAGCAGGAACGCTTCGTAGCGGCGATGATCGATGGCCGGTGAGATCGCGTCGAGCGCGATTTGTTGTTCGCCGGTGAGATCGAACTCGGCTGCGGCGACACTGTGAGCGGTCGCCGGCGCAGCTTCCAGATAGATCAATCCGCGGGCGGCGAGAGTCTTCAGGACCGCGCCCGCGCCGTCGATAGACGTCTTCAGATTGTCGACACGCGCGCCTACAGCGCCGGCATTTGCGATTACGGCAAGTACTTCGCGCTGCTTCGTACCGCGAACATCTTCGATGCGCGCGCCTTCGACGAGTCGCGCGACGAGGTCCTTCGTCTCGCGATGCCGCCCCGTTGTCGCGTCGCGCCGCTCGAGGATGCCGTCGGCGATGAAGCGGGCAATGGTGGCGCGCACCTCACTCGGCGGACCGGCCTTCTTGAGCTGGCGCGCCGTTGCTGCGCGTTTCTCGATGGTCTCGACGATTGCGCGCTCGACGCGTGTGAATGCGGCGCGCGCCAGTGGGTCGGGCGGTGTCGCGAGCGTGTAGGCCGTACGCGACTCGACGCGCGCGACCGCGGGAATTACGCTGCGGTAGGCGTCGGCGATTGAGACCATGTAGTAGGTCGCGAGGAAGTCCATCAGCTGCAAGTGCGGGCGGTCGAAGAGTGGGCGCGGCTCGAGGACTTCGAGGATGGGCTTCAAGTCGGCGGTCGAGAGGCGGTCGGCGACCTCGGTGACGACGCCGGTGACCTTGCGCGAGCGCAGTGGCGCGAGCACGCGATGGCCGGGCTGGATGAGGCCGTCGAGCGCGGGCGGGATCGAGTAGGTCAGCGTCTCGAACCCGCGGGTCGCTCCGACGATAACAATGTTGGCCTGCCTCACGAGTGTCCCTGCGCATGCAACTTACACCGCGCGCGAGCGATGCGGCGAGTCGTCACGCCATTTTCGCTATGGCCGTTCGCGTATCAGATCGGTTATTGTCCGTCGAAGAATTGATCGTATCGGCTCTGGAAGACCCTGATGAAGATCTCGCGCGGTTTCGTAAGGAGAATGCAAAATGAATTCTGAGATAGATAATTCGGTATCAAAAAACGATTTGCCAAAGGCACTATTCGAAGCGCTGTTCACCGCATTGATTATGGGCGGACTGATTTTGCTGATGAACGCGGCGAGTGAACGGGCAGCAGTGGGCGCTATACTAATCAGTGTGGCTGTTTTCATGATGTGGAAAGTTCTGACGCAACAACTGGACCGAATCGAATCCAAACTTTCGAACTAAGACACTACCGCCGCTTTGCCCCCAGCTGGCGTACCGCTTTCGCGGGCGCGTCGAGTCTGGTTGAATCGGGGCATGACGCTACGATTTTTAACTGCCGGCGAATCGCATGGGCCCGAGCTGGTCGCGACGGTCGAGGGCGTACCCGCCGGTTTCGATATCGACATTGCCGCGATCAACGCCGACCTCGCGCGGCGGCAGAAGGGTTATGGGCGCGGCGGGCGGATGTTGATCGAGAAGGATGAAGTGCGGCCGGTTTCCGGCATCCGGTTCGGCAAATCACTCGGGAGTCCGATCACGTTCATCATCGAGAATCGCGACTTCAAGAACTGGGTCAAGAAGATGTCCGCCAATCCGGAGGATCGCGGCGCGGCGGAAGTCGTCACGCGCGCGCGGCCCGGTCATGCGGACCTGGCGGGCGTGCTGAAATACAACCTGGAAGATATCCGCGACGTGCTCGAGCGGGCGTCGGCGCGGGAGACCACGGCGCGCGTGGCGATCGGCGGGCTGGCGAAGATGATTCTCGCGCCGTTCGGAATCGACGTGCTCGGTTACGTCGCAAGTATCGGCGCGACCGAGGCGAAGACTCATCCCGAGTTGAGTATCGCGGAGCTGCGGAAAATCACCGAAGCGTCGCAGGTGCGCGTCGCCGATCCGGAAGCGGAAAGTAAGATCATTGCCGAGATCGATGCGTGCAAGAAGACCGGCGACACGCTCGGCGGGATCGTCGAGGTGCTCGCGACTGGACTGCCGGTCGGACTCGGCAGTCACGTGCAATGGGATCGCAAACTCGATGGACGGCTCGCGTTCGCGCTGCTCAGCCTGCAGGCAGCCAAGGGCGTCGAGCTGGGTCTGGGATTTACGGCTGGACGGATTCGTGGGTCCGAGCTGCACGACGAGATCGGCTACGACGCGGCGCATCAGCGGTTCACGCGGCATTCGAATAATTCGGGCGGCACCGAGGGCGGCATGAGCACGGGTGAGCCGCTGCGAGTGCGGGTGGCGTTCAAGCCGCTGTCGACGCTGATGCGGCCGCTGCGTTCGGTCGATATCAAGACCAAGGCGGAGGCGGTCGGCGCGATCGAGCGATCGGACGTGTGCGCTATTCCGGCCGCGGCGGTGATTGCGGAAGCGGTGGTCGCGTTCGAGCTGGCGGCGGCGTTTCTCGAAAAGTTCGGCGGCGATTCGCTGACCGAGATCACGCGCAACTTCAAAGGTTTCCTCGAACAGGTGCGCAACTACTAAAGTTCAAGTCGCGCGCGAGTTCCGCTCAGACGAGAACATAGGAGCAGCAGGCGATGAACCAAGCGGAACGGATGGAGTTCGTGCGGGCTCATCGCACGGCGATTTTCGGTTACAACCGCAAACAGGACGGGCCTTCGATGTCGATCATTTACTACGTGATGGACGGCGACGAGATCCTCGTCTCGACGATGGCCGGGCGGGGCAAGGCTAAAGCGGTTCGGCGCAATCCGAAAGTATCGCTGTGCGTGCTCGACGAAAAATGGCCGCCGACCTATCTGCAGGTCTACTGCGACACCGTCATCGAGACCGACCTCGAAGCTGCAACCGACCTCATGATGCGCATCGCGGGGTTGATGGCCGGGCAGCCGATGCCCGATTCGGTGCGGCCGAATATCAAGCAAGGCGCGATCAACGAGCAACGGGTTGTATTGCGGCTGCGGCCGTATCAGACGTTTGAGACTCCGCCGCGGCATGTTTATGCGCCGAAGGATACGGAGAAGCTGACTCATAGTTTGGGTGTGGCGCTGCCCTGGAAGTGAAGGTTTACCCGTAACTGAAACCCGCGGTGGGTTTCATGCTTCCTTCGGCAGGGGTGACCCCTGCACCCGGTATTAAGAAGTTATGACGCCGAAATTGATCCTCACTGGGTTTATGGCTACCGGGAAAAGTGCGGTGGGGCCGATTGTTGCGCACAGGCTCGGGTGGGAATTCGTGGATGTCGATTCGGTGATCGTCGCGCGCGCGGGAAAACCGATTGCGCAGATTTTCGCCGACGATGGCGAGGCGCATTTCCGTCATGCTCGAACGCGAGGTGGTCGAGTTATCTGACGAGTGATCGGCGGCGATGCCCGCTATGCCACGGGCCGCATCCCGAGGTGATTTCGACCGGCGGCGGCGTGCTGGTTGATGAACAGAATTGCGTGGCGCTCAAGCGGGTCGGCGTGATCGTGTGCCTGACGGCGCGGCCCGAGGTCGTCGCGGCGCGGGTCGAGCGATCGAAAGCGAAGCGCCCGAAACTGACCGAGGGCGGAAAGCCGACGTTGGAACGAATCAAGGAGTTGATGCAGGAGCGGGCGGCGGCCTATGCGCGCGCCGACGTACAGGTCGACAGTTCCGATGTGACGGTCGAGCAACTCGCGGATAATGTAATCGCGGTGTTCGGCGTGCATCGCCGCGCGGCGAGTGCTGCCGCCACAGGCATAGCGATGAAGACTATTCGCATAGAACTTGGGCCAGCGTCGCATGACGCCCATGTCGGCGCTGGATATCCTCGGCCGTCGTTGGCGAACTGGCGCGCGACGCCGGACTGAAGCCCGGCTGCGTGCGCGCTGGTCACGGACGCGACGGTCGAGGAGCTTTATGCAGCGCGGGTCGTGGATGCGCTGCGCAAGAGCGGTTTCGCGCCCGTAGTGATTTCGGTGCCGCCGGGCGAGGCCTCCAAGTCTAACGCGACGCTGGAGACTGCTTGTACGATCGGATGACGGCGGCGGGACTGGACCGCAGTAGCGCGGTGTTCGCGCTGGGCGGCGGGGTCGTCGGCGACCTGGCTGGATTCGCAGCTGCGACGTTTTCTGCGCGGCGTGCCGATCGCGCAGGTGCCGACTACGGTGGTGGCGCAAGTGGACTCGGCGCTGGGCGGCAAGACCGCGATTAATCATCGTGACGCGAAGAACCTGATCGGTGCGTTCTATCAGCCGCGCCTGATTGTCGCCGACGTGACGACACTTGCGACATTGCCGGAGCGCGAGTTCCGCGAAGGGCTGGCCGAGGTGATCAAGTACGGCGCGATCATGGACGCGCCGATGATCGCAGACTTGGAACGCGATCTCGATTCGATCCTTGCGCGTCGAGCCGAGCTGCTCGAACAGGTGGTCGCGCGATCGCTGATGCATAAAGCTGCGGTGGTTGCCGCCGACGAGCGCGAAGGCGGACTGCGCAAGACTTTGAATTTCGGGCACACGGTAGGGCACGCGATCGAAACGAGCGCGGGCTACGGCAAATTCTTTCACGGCGAGGCGGTTGCGATTGGGATGGTCGCGGCGGCGCGGCTGTCGAGCAAGTATGCCGGCTTCTCGGCCGACGAAGCGTCGCGCCTGCAGCGATTGATCGAGCGCGCGGGACTGCCCACTGCGATGCCTGCCGGATGGGACAGCGAAAATTTTCTGCGCGCACTCGGCCTCGACAAGAAGCGAACGGCGGGCGCGGTCGAATTCGTACTGCTCGATCGTCTTGGTCATTCGTTGACAAAAAGTCTGTCATCTGATGACATAGTGTCATCTCTGCGAAATTCCTGACTGAAATCCTGACGCATAGTGTTCTTTAGGTGACTATTTGTCACGATATATTCGCTTGGTTGCTTGGCGTGTCCATGATGTGTTTAGTATGTACAGGGCAGCGTACGCCGGGCTGTTTCAACCCGTACATCATCATGGGCCGGGAAGAAGGGGTTAAACACGCGTAACGCGAAGGAGCCACATGGATCGATTCGATGAAATGAAGAGCAAGGTCCTGACGGTGCAGGAAGTGTCTAACTACCTGCGCGTGCATCCGTCGACCATCTACAGGATGCTCAAAAAGAACCAACTGCCCGCGTTCCGGGTCGGCAGCGACTGGCGGTTCACGGTCGAGGCGATCGACAAATGGCGGGCGTCGGTGGAGACCGGGTCCCCGGCTGCGGAAAGCCAAAACGGCTGAGCTTCATGGAGTCGCGCAGCCTCACCGGGTGAAAATCGCGGCGCCGGCGTGCTCTTTTTAGAAAATGCCGGCGCGGATTTTCCTCCGCATCTTCTTTTGCCCCTTTTGTGTCTACTCGCATCCGGCGGCAGGCATCTCGGGTTATTTCAATAGTTTGGGATCGTCGTCGCTACTGAAGAACGACGCGAGAATGATCAGCGTGACGCCGATTGAGACGGCGCTGTCGGCGACGTTGAAGATTGGGTAGTTCAGGTCGTAGTAGTGTGCGCGCAAAAAGTCGATGACGTGGCCGCTGCGCAGGGCACGGTCGATCAGGTTTCCGACGGCGCCGCCGAGGACTATTGCGAAGGCGACCGAGTAGATGTTGACGCGCGCCGAGCGGACGATCAGCACGATCAGCACGATAATCATGGCGGTGGACATCGAGAGCAGAAACGCGAGGCGGATCCACGCGGGTGCGTCGGCGAGCATGCTGAAGGCGGCGCCGGGATTCAGCGTGTAGGTGATGTCGAGGTAGTTGGGGACGATCGCGATACTTTCGATACAGCGCCATGTGCGCCTGCACAAACAGCTTGGTGGCCTGGTCGAGGAGGACGATCGGGATCGTGATGGCGAAGAACAAAATCGGGAACGGCTTGCGCGGCGGCGGCCCGCTCAATTCGCTGGCCTCGCCGCGATCGGTGAGCACGTCCGGCATAGCTTTCGCGCCCGACTGTTCGGCCATCGGCTTACGCCCCCACCACCGCGCGGCATCGCGCGTCGAGGGTCTCGCCACCGCTCGTCGTCGAAGTACTTCCAGCATCGCGCGCATTTCGCGCCCGAGGCGTGACGCCCGACCAGCGTGATCGCGGGATTCGCGGCGGCGCGCGCGAAAGTGCCGATGCCGTCGAGGGCGAAGTCCTCGCGGCCGTTGGCCTGGCGCCGAATGTCGGCGGCTTCGGCGTCGGCTAAAATCGCGACGTCCGAGACGATGAACAAGTCTTTCAGCTCTTCGCGATAGCGCTTGAGCGTTTCGGCGAGACCGCTCTCAGAGCCACCGTCAGCGCCGAGACTGATCGCGGCGTCGAGCGGCGCGCCGATCGTCCCGGACTTGCGCATCGCCTCGAGCAGCTTGAGCGCCTCGTCGCGAACCTTGAGCAGCCGGTCCCATCGCGACTCCAGGTCTTCGTCGCGCCACGACGGATTCGCCGGATGCATCGCGGCCAGGTGCACGCTGTCGAGGCGTGCTCCCGGCATGTACGAGTAAACTTCCTCGGCGGTGAAGGGAATCAGCGGCGCGAGCATCCGGACGAGCGCGTCGAGAATATGGAACAGCGCGGTTTGCGCGGAGCGGCGATCGCGCGAGTTTTCGGCGGCGCAGTAGAGGCGGTCGCGCGCGACGTCGATGTACAAGCGAGCTCAAATCGACGACGATAAAATTCTGCATCACCTGGAAAGCGGTCTGGAATTCGAACGCTTCGTAGGCGCGGCGGACTTCGCTCTTGAGCTTCTCGGTGCGCGCGAGGATGAAGCGATCGAACTCGAGCATGTCCTTCAATGCAACGGCGTCGCGCGCGGGATCGAAGTCGGCCAGATTGCCGAGCACGAAGCGGCAGGTGTTGCGAATCTTGCGATAAGACTCGGACACCGCGGTGAAGATGGTCTGGCCGAGCGTGATGTCGGAAGTGTAATCGAGCGACGCGTACACGAGACGGAGAACGTCGGCGCCCATGCGGCCGGCGGCGTCGACGGCGTCCTCGGAGTTGCCGAGCGACTTGGACATCTTGCGGCCCTTCTCGTCGATCGTCAGGCCGTGGCTGATGATGCTCTTGAACGGCGCCGCGCCGCGATCCGAGACCGCGCAGAACAGCGACGAACTGAACCATCCGCGCGCCTGCTCGACCGCTTCGAGATACGCGTCGGCCGGCCACTTCAGCTCGGGGCGCACGGCGAGCACGGCGGCCTGCGACGAGCCGGAATCGAACCATACGTCGAGGATGTCTTCCTCCTTGAGGAAGACCTCGCCGCCGCACTTCGCGCATTTGACGTCGGGCGCGACGAAGTCGGTCGCGGGCCGGCTGTACCATGCGTCGGAGCCTTCGCGCGCGAAAATTTCCTCGACGCGATCCATCGTGGCGGTCAGCGGCGCGACCTCGTCGCATTCGGCGCATCTGACGGCGGGAATCGGCACGCCCCACGCGCGCTGGCGCGAGATGCACCAGTCGGGACGCGTCTCGGTCATGTTGCGGATGCGGTCGCGCGACCATGCGGGATACCATTTCACGTTGTCGATCGCGTCGATCACTTTTGCGCGCAGGCCGTGATGATCGACGCTCACGAACCATTGCTCGGTCGCGAGAAAAATCAGCGGATTATGGCATCGCCAGCAATGCGGATAGCTGTGCGAGAAATTCTGCGAGTGCAGCAGCGCGCCGACGGTGCGCAGTTTGGCGACGATCGGATTGTTCGCCTTGAAGACGTTCTGCCCTTCCCACTCGCCGCCGTCGCGCGTGAACACGCCGCTGCCGTTGACCGGGACGAACGGCGCCAGGCCGTACCGCTGCTCGACGACGAAATCTTCGTAGCCGTGGCCGGGCGCGGTATGCACGAGGCCAGTGCCGGCGTCGGCGGTGACGTGCTCCGCATACATCAGCTTGACGTCGCGCGGGAGAAACGGATGGCGGAAAATATCCTTGCCATCGAGCGCCTTGAGCGCCTCGCGGTTGAGCGCGATTCGTTTCTCGACTGCAGCCCGGTTTCCTTCTCGACATTGTCCGCCAGGCGGGACGCGACGACGTAGTACTGGTCGCCAACTTTCAGCGCGACGTAGTCGAAGGTTTCGTTGAGCGAGATGCCGAGATTCGCGGGCAGCGTCCACGGCGTCGTCGTCCAGATGACGGCAGAGAGCTTGCCGGCTTTGTGCGCGGCATCGAGCTCGGCGCGGTCGTTGGCTTCTGCGGCCAGCGCGCCCGCGTCGTGAAGATTCGAGTTGAACGGGAACGCGACGTAGATCGACGGCGATACGTGTTCGCGATACTCGACTTCGGCCTCGGCCAGCGCCGAGCGGCAATCGAAGCACCAATGCACGGGGCGCAGGCCCGCGATAGACGTAGCCGTTCTCGACCATCTTGCGCAGCACGCGGATTTCGGCGGCGTCGTACTCCGGCGCCATCGTGAGATAGGGATTGAACCAGTCGCCGATACATCCGAGGCGGCGGAAATCGGAGCGCTGCAAGTCGACCCACTTCTCCGCTTCGGCGCGGCAGAGCTTGCGCAGCTCGAGCTTGGAGGTCGTGCGCGCCTTGTCGCCGCCGAGGTCGCGCGAGACCTTGTACTCGATCGGCATGCCATGGCAGTCCCATCCGGGCACGAACGGCGTGCGATATCCGAGCATCGAGCGCGAGCGGACGACGAAGTCCTTGAGAATCTTGTTGAGCGCGGTGCCGAGATGCACGCGGCCGTTGGCGTAGGGTGGGCCGTCGTGCAGCACCCACGATTCTGCATCCTTGCGCGCTTCCATCAGGCGCGCGTAGAGGTCGAGCTCGTCCCAATGCTTGAGCGTCTCGGGCTCGCGCTTGGGCAGATTCGCCTTCATCGGGAAGTCGGTTTTGGGAAGTTTCAGCGTCGATTTGTAATCGGTCTCAGCCACTAGTTTTTCCAGTATTAAGATGCGTCCGATCAGATTAACGCACGCGGCGTTGCTTCGCGAGTATCGAGCGCCTGTGTTAGAAGGGCCTCATGAAGAAACCGGCCAAAAGACCGCCATTCATCGTTTCGTCGGCGTCGTGCCCGGAGACGAGCCATCGGTATCCGAACAGCGACGAACTTACAGGCCATCAGCGGAGGATCGGCAAAGCGGCGGGACTCCAGAAAATCGGGGTGAACCTGATGCGGCTGGCGCCGGGGGAGCGGAGTTCGTGGCCTCACGCCGAGGAGAAGGAGGAGGAGTTCGTCTACGTTCTCGAGGGTGAGGTTGACGCGTGGATAGACGGCGTTATTCACATGATGCAGCCTGGGGATCTGGCTGCGTTTCCGGCGGGGACCGGCATCTGCCACTGCTTCATCAACAATAGCGAGCGTGACGCGCTGCTGATTGTCGGAGGCCAGGCGTCGAAGCTCGACAATCGGATCTACTATCCGCTTCATCCTGAGCGCCGCGATCAATTGCCGGCGAGCGAATGGTGGGAGGATGTTCCGAAACACGAATTGGGACCGCATGACGGGATGCCTGACGCGCTTCGACGCCGCAAACTCAACCCCTAAGCAGTTTGAATCCTGCGGCCAGCCTCCATATGATTTCTCGCGCATCATCATGATCGGATCATCATAGAAAACAATTATGGCACTCAGGAAAGTCACACTATTCGATAAGGAAGGCACCACGCTCGTGCCGGTGGACGAGGACGGCCAGGCGAAGCCCGCAGTGATGGGCGTGCGATGGACTAATCCCGACACGTTCGAGACGATTCGGGTGGTCGGCGGCAAACGCACCGGACCGAAGGGCGAAGTGCTAATGGAAATAGCGCCGACGCTCGACACCGGCGCGTTCGGGGTCGAGGACTTGCCGCCGCCCAAGGTCAAGCAAGAGCTAAAGGAAATCGAGAAGCCGGCCGCGGCGACCTCGGCGAAGAAATCATGACGTTGCCGGCCGCCGGCGCGCTCGCGGGCCTGCGGGTGCTCGACCTGACGGGCCATCGCGCACAACTCTGCGCGCGGATCCTCGGCGACATGGGCGCCGACGTTATCAAGATCGAGCCGCCCGCCGGTGACGACGCGCGGCGCGTCGGGCCGTTCCTCGACGACCTGCCGCATCGCGATCGCAGCTTGTTTTTCTGGTTCTACAATCTCAATAAGCGGTCTCTCACGCTCGACCTCAAGCATTCGCGCGGCGCCGACATTTTTCTTCAGCTCGTTCGCAGCGCCGACGTCGTGATCGAAAGCTTCGCGCCTAGCACGCTCGACCAGATCGGGCTGGGCTGGGACGTGCTCCATCGCGAGAATCCGGCGCTCGTGCTCTGTTCGATTGCGCCGTTCGGCCAGACGGGGCCGTATCGCGACTTCGTCGCCGACGACACGGTGCTGACCGCGCTCGGCGGGATGCTCTATATCAACGGCTTCCCGAATCATGCGCCGGTGCGTCCGCTGGGACTGCAGGCTTATCATTCGTCGTGCTACTTCGGCGCGATCGCGATCATGCTCGCACTGCTCGCGCGCGATCGTACTTCAGAGGGACAGTGGATCGATCTGAGCATGCAGGAGGCGACCGCCGCGGCGGTCGAGCATGTTGCGGGCGGATACTTCGAGCGCAACGAGGCTGAGCCGCGGCGCGGTACTTTGCATTGGAGCCGATTTTTTCGCGTCGGCAAATGCCGCGACGGTTACATCATGCATTGCACGCTCGGCGACTGGACCTCGCTCATCGAATGGGTGAAGTCGGACGGCAAGGCGGCCGATTTGGACGACCCGAACTATCACGAGCCGCTTTATCGGTACCTGATGGCCGAGCATGTGTTCGAGGTGCTCGACGAGTGGGTCAAGGACTATCCGCGTGACGAGTTGCTCGAGCGCGCGCAGCTTTTGCGGCAGCCTTACGCGACGGTGCGCCCGCCCGAGGCGCTGTTCGATGACGAGCAGCTAATCGATCGCGGCTTCTTCGTCGAGGTCGAGCATCCTGAGCTCGGGCGCAAGTTCCGATATCCCGGGGCGCCGTATGTATTCAACGGGACGCCGTGGCGCGTCTCGCGACGGCCGCCGATTGTCGGCGAGCATACCGGCGAGATTTTGCGCGACGACCTCGCGATGGCTCCTGAAGCGATCGCGGTGCTCGCCGCCGAAGGAGTGATCTAAGCATGTGTGCGATGCCGCTCGACGGCGTGCGAATCCTCGACTTCACCTGGGTCGTCGCCGGGCCGGTCGCGACGCGGATCCTCGGCGATCACGGCGCGCAGGTGGTCAAGGTCGAGCGCAAGAATCCGCCTCCGATGGGGAATCGCAAGCTCGGCCTGCAATGCGACCTGCATCGCAGCAAACTTTCCGTCGCGCTCAATATGCAGCATCCGCGGGGGCTCGAACTCGCGCGGCGGCTCGCCGCGATGAGCGACATCGTGATGGATAATTTTTCGGCGCGCGTGATGCGCACCTGGGGGATGGATTACGAAAGTCTCAAACAGGTGAAGCCCGACATCATCTGTATCAGCATGTCGGGGCTGGGCCATACGGGCCCGCGCTCGAGTTACGTCAGCTACGGGCCGACGCTGCAGGCGCTGACCGGATACACGCAGTTGATGGCGGAGCCCGACGGCACGCCAGCCGGCTACGGCTACTCGTACGCGGACATGGTCGGAGGATACACGGGCGCGCTGGCGGCGCTGGTCGCGTTGTGGAATCGACGTCGCACTGGCAGCGGGCAGTTCGTCGACCTGGCGCAATTCGAAGCAGCGGCAGCGGTCGTCGGACCGGCGCTCCTGGATATCTCGGTGAACGGCCGCACGCAGTCGGCGCCCGGCTACAAATCGCAGGAAGGCCCCGCCGCGCCGCATGGCGTCTACAAATGCCGCGCGCTCGATGGCGACGACGATCGATGGGTCGCGATCAGCGTCGGCACCGGGCCTGAATGGCGGCGATTCGTCGTCGCGATCGGATCGCCGGAGTGGGCGAGCGAGGCGAAGTTCCGGACGTTGTACATGAGGATGCAGAACAGCGCCGAGCTGGATGCCCACGTCTCGCGATGGACCGCAGAGCACAGCGCCGAAGATGCGATGGCGATACTGCAACGCGCGGGCATCGCAGCCGGCGTCGTCGAGAATGGGGTCGATATGTGCGCGCGCGATCCGCAACTGAAGGAGCGCGGCTTCTGGCCGGCAGTTTCGACTAACAAGGGCGCGACGACGCACGTCACGGGAATTCCATTCAAGCTGTCGGGCGGGTCGGGAAAGGTGAGCAAGATCGCGCCCGAAGTCGGCGAGGATTTTGAGTATGTGCTCGGCGAGCTGCTGGGTTTGGGGAAATCGGCACGCGAAGAGTTAGTCGCGGAAGGCGCCGTGTGGCCGTGACCACCTGAATTGGGAAGAGCAAATCACTTATTGAATGTGAAACCCGCGGTGGGTTCCACGCTTCCTTCGGCAGGGGTGACCCCTGCACCCAGTGTTAAGAAAGAGAAGATGCGGGACTTCGTCCCTGTTAGAACTTCTTGGCGAAGAAGGGGCCGCGGTTTGGCGCTAGGGTCCGGTGGGGCCGATCGCGATTCCCCCAGGGTAGTTGAGCCCCGCGTATGGACCGCTAATTGTGGCTATTGGTGCAACATCGCCATTGCCGCCGGCCGCGAATACTAGAATTCGGATTTTGGAGAAAAGACCGACGCTCCCCGCCTTCGGGATGCCAGTCCTTATGGTGTTCCGCTGCAGCGACCGCGACGCCGTATTGATGCCGATACGACCGCCGAAGCTACCACCGTAGCCGTCCAACACATAGATATTCGTATTCTCGTCGAGGGCTATGCCGGTTGGGAACCCGATTTTTGTGCTTTCGCCGGCGATCGTGGCGATCGGCTTTTGGTCGCCGTCGCTCCCGGGCTGGTAGATAGTGATGCTTCCCGGGCCCGCCTTCGTCCCGTGAAGGAAGAATCCAGGGCCAGTCTCAACGCCGCTCGCTTTCGTGGGCCCCTCGTTAGTCACATACAGGTAGCCGTTTTGATCGACGGTGATTGCCGAAGGTGATGCGAGGCCGGTGTCGGGACCGTTGATGAGGGCAGCCGGTTTTGCATTTCCGTCGCTGCCGGGTCGGTAGACCAGCACCTCGCCATGATTCGGCTGATGGCAGGATCGCCGACATATCACGACGCCAGTAAGGGACACATATATTTTTCCCGAGCGATCCACTGCGAGGCCGGTGGCCGCCGTGTTCTTGCCACTATTGATGCTTAGCGTTGCGACCGGCGTCGCGTTGCCGGAGCTGCCCGCCGCATAGGTTGTCACGGTGCCATTGTTATTCAGGACTGAAATCTTGCCGTTCGCGTCGACTCCAACGCCGACGGGAAAACTGAGCCCGGTGTTGTCTCCGGAGATCGTGGCTATCGGTGCGCTGACCGCGTAGCTACCGGCGGAATAGATAGTGATGCTGTCGCCGGGGCTGTTTCCCTGAAGGTTCGCGACATAGATCTTGCCGGTGGAATCCACCGCAATCTTGGAAGCTCCACCGGTTATTCCCGTGAAGTCGCTGGTTATAGTGTTGAGCGGCGCCGCATCACCGCTCGCCCCGGATTGATAGACGGTAACGCTGCCACCGCCGGCACCACCAACACTGTTCGACACGTAGAGGTTCCGGTCGGAATCGAGGACCATCCGGTTGGATCCCACGAGCCCCGTATGAGTGCCGACAATGGTGGTTGTCGGCGCTACATTGCCATCGCTGCCAGCGGCGAAGATGCTAATCCCCTCGGCATCCGTCGCACCCTCCGTGTACATATTTCCGCTCGAATCGACGGCGAGCCCGTCGGGGTAGTAGATGCCTGTGGCCAGGCCGTTGACGGTATCGGCAAATCCCACGTTACCGGTGCTACCAGCTGGATACGTTACGATGCTTGAGTCCCACGCGACTGATTTTTTGCCGTCGGTTTGCCCATACGCATTGGCCACGTAAATGTTGTTCTCGGAATCCAGCGCGATGCTCAGAGGATCGACCAGTGCGGTCGCGAGGCCACTGATCGTCGCGGTCGGCGCTACGTTTCCGTTGCTGCCGGCCGAATAGACGGTAACGACGCCGGGCGCGTAACGGCGAGGCTTGCGTGGACCGCCCAACTGGTTTGCGACGTAGATTTCTCCGCCGCCGGTGACTGCGATATCCGCGGGACTGAGCAGTTGCGTCTTCGAGCCGGCGATAGTGGCGATCGGAGTCTCATTGAGAACGCCGGTGCTCGCATCTAGCGGCGCGTAGATGGTCACGCTGCTGGTCGAGCCGTTAAGCACGTAGATTTTATCGGTGGCGTCCAAGGCAACGCCGATCGGATCGGCCAGCCCGGTGTTCGAACCGCCGATCACGGCGAGCGGAGAAACGTTGCCGCCGGCATTTGCCGCATACACGGTGATGGTGTTGGTTGCGGAATTCGCGACATAGATTCTGCCGGCCGAATCTCGTGCAATGCCGTAGGGAGAGGCCATATCCGTCGTCACCGCGATCGGCGGGACATCGCCTTTGCTGCCGAGCGGATATGCGGTTACGTCGTAAGGGTTTGCGACGAAGATCGCCGCCGGCGGAGCTTTGTTTGGATTAGGTCCGGCCGCCGCACTATGCAGCGAGCCGATCACGACAAGCAGAATACCGGCAACTGCCGCAGCCTTCGCGAACTTCACACCCATTGCTAACCCGCGGTGTATATTACGCGGCGGCTTGCATTTGGAGAAGCTCTAACTTCGAGGTAACTGGCGCACGGACGGCGGACCTCATCTTGCTGGAGTCATCTGCGGCGCCACACACAATCGCGCCGCAGAAATGTCCCCCACCGTAACCCTTGTATCTGTAAATTGGGTTGTGCAGAAGGAAAGGAACAACCGGGGCGCGGCAGATCGAATAACCCTGGGTCAGATAAGGCCGTGGGAGAGCATGATCGCCGCGCCCGCATAACCGGCCGTAAGCCCGAACAGTCGCTGGAGCGGCGGCGCAAAGCGATCGCCAGCTCGAATCGCGCAAGGCTGGGTAAGGCCGGGTTTAAGCGGAGGCGGAAGGTGATGGAACTTTACGTTGGGATTGATGTGGCCAAGGATGCGTTGGAAGTCGCGACTTCTGGCGGCGAGAGTTTCAGCGCGCCCAACGACGCAGTCGGCAGAGCGCGGTTGATCGAACACCTGCTCGACTCCATCCCGCGCTGGTCGTGCTGGAGGCTTCCGGCGGCTATGCGCAGGCATTGTTGGTGGAGATGGTGGCGGCCAATCTCGAGTGCGCCCGGGTCAATCCGACCGACGTGCGCTACTTCGCCCGCATGCATCGTCAGTTCGCCAAGACCGACCGTCTCGACGCGAAGGTGCTGGCGGCCTTTGCCGCACATCGTGGCACCGAACTCACACCGGCGCGGCTCGACGCCGAGCGCGATGAACTCAAGCTGCTGGTCAACCGCCGCACGCAGTTGTTGCGGATGCTGACCGCCGAGCACAACCGGCTGGCGCAGGCGCCCAAATGGCTGCGCAAAAGTATCCAACGCACGATTCGCGCGCTCGAACGCGAGCTGGGCGCCATCGACCATGAGATCGCTGAGCGGGTTAAGGCCTCGGCGCGCCTGAAGCCGCTCCAGCAACAACTCACCAGCGTGCCGGGCGTGGGTCCGGGGCTGTCCACTATGTTGCTCGCGCGTTTGCCGGAGTTGGGCCGTCTCAACCGCCGCGAAATCGCAGCCCTGGTCGGAGTGGCGCCGTTCAGTCAACAGAGCGGACGCTGGCAGGGTCATGAATCGATCTTTGGCGGCCGCGCCCCGGTGCGCACCGTCCTCTACATGGCCACGCTCTCGGCGGTGCGCTGCAATCCAACCCTGCGCGCCTTCTATCAGCGCCTGCGCCAAAGCGGCATAGCCAACCAAGGTCGCGCTCACCGCCGCCATGCACAAGCTCCTGCTCATTCTCAACGCCATGCTCAAATCGCATCGCGCCTGGAGTCCCCCATGCCACGCTTGAAACCTAAAGCGCTATCCAACCCACCCTCTCAACCACTTGATGAGGGTGGGTTGGATAGCGCGACTACCTTGACCCCAATCACAGTCGCTCCTCCCGCGTGGGAGGAGGGAATCAGAATTGGAATTAGGCGGCGGCGCGGATTTGCGCGAGTTCGGGCTTTGACGTTGCGAGCGCGAGGACGGCGGCGTAGCCAGGTTGGGTTTCCATTCGGGGGCCGAAGCCTTTTGCCAGCAGTATCTGATGGGCGCGCGGGAGGTTGTAGCACGGGACTGCCATCAGCAGGTGGTGCTCGAGGTGGTAGTTGACGAAGTACGGGGCGACGAATGCGCGCATCAGCCAGTTCGCATGCGTCGTGCGCGTGTTGCGCATCGGGTCGTCGTTGTCGGGGGTCATCGAATGCTCGGCGATGCTGCGGATGCGGACGACCAGCTCGTGGAACGTCATGTACGGGAACACCCATAGCGCGAAGAAAAGCCACCAGTGGCCGGTCGCGGCGAGGATCGCGAAAATAATTGCGTTGGTGACGATCGCGCCGTGCAGGCGCTTCCATCCCATCGCCAGACGATCTGATGGGGGCATGTCGGACGTCCGAACGCGCGGCGAATCAGCGCGGCCTTCTGCTTGTAGGCGGTTTGGCCGGTGAGATCGCGAATGACCTTGCGCCGCATGCTGCTGCGCGTGATCGGAAACGGCGCCGTCAGGCCGAGGTCGGGATCGTTTTTCTGTTGCGTGAAGCGATGGTGCCCCGCGACATGGTAGGGGCGATACGCATACATGTCGCCGAACAGCGCGTAGTCGGTCAGCCAGGTGCCGGCAAAGTCGTTCAGCTTCATGTTGCTGAAGAGCAGGCCGTGCGAGGCGTCATGCGACAGAATCGCCGAGCCCAAGTTGCCGCGCGCCGATTATCAATGTCGCCGCGATGAAGGTCAGCGGATTCGGCCACCATACGAACAGCGCCATCGCGCCGAAGATGACCGCCCACGCGTGAAAAATCATCCACGCCGCGCGCCACTGCGATTTGCGCTTGAGCATCAGCAGTTCGTCGTCGGTGAAAACGCTACGCGCCTGGAACATGATATCCTCCAATCTTCCGTGGAAGTATCGGGGACGTTTAGATTTTGCCTCACGGACCTGTATATAACAGAGAATGGCAACACTTGCAAATCCTCGTTATGTGCCGCGACACCTCACGGCGCGCGAGCTGGTGATCGACTTCCTCTCGAATCGCTACCCGCGCGAGATGTCGGTGCAGGAAATCGCTGGGCGTCGGGATTGCGCTGGGATTCTCCGAACAGAGCCTGCGGATGGCGCTGACGCGGCTGGTCGAGCGCGGTCGCAGCCAACACGGGTCGCGGGCGTCTATCGACTTGAGCCCGTCGGGCGAGGCGATGCGCGTGGAAGTTCGCAAATGGCGCAATCTCGACGAGCTGGCGAGGCCGTGGTCGGGCGCATGGATAGGAGTGTTCGATGCGGCGGTCCGCGCAGCGATCGCGCCGCGCTACGCCGTCATGAGCGCGCGATGCGGCTGCGAGGATTTCGCGAACTGCAAGCGCGGTCTGTGGATTCGGCCCGCCAATCTGCGCGACTCGGTAGCTGAACTGCGCGAGCAGCTGCGCGCGCTCGGACTTCATCCGGCGGCGCTGGTGGTGGGCTTGAACGATCTCGACGACGATTCGCGCGCGAAGGCGACCGGGCTGTGGGACACGGCCGCGATGCTCGCGACGTACCGCGCGCTGGCGGAGAATTGCTCGCGAGCAGGGCCAAGCTCGAGCGGCTGCGCGCTGGACACTGCGGCGGCAGAATCGATGGTGCTGGGGCGAGACGTGATTCGGCATATCAATCTCGATCCGGTGCTGCCGGAAGAGCTGATGCCGCAGCGCGCGCTGAAGAATCTGATCCGCACGATGAGTGGAATACGATCAGCAGGCGCGGCAGATCTGGCGCCGGTTCATGCGGGCGCATTCGCCGCGCGAGTAATCAGTCAAGAAAGCGAGCGACCAAGGTCTTGTGGTGTGATCGCAGCACCCTCACCTACCGGCCGCGATGCGGCCGGCCTCCTCTCCCGTAAAATAAGGCGATTATCCCGTAATTGACGGGAAGAATACATTTGCGCTATTCATGTCAGCATGAAGACGAAACGGCGATAGCCATCAGCCGAAGTTCACGGTGCAAATGACGTGGCCGCAGTTCGAGCGGATGTTTCCCGATGAGGAAGCGTGCCGCGAACTATCTGTTCTCGCGCCGCTGGCCGGATGGCGTGAAGTGCCCGCGATGCGGCAAGAGCGAACAGGTTTACAAAATCGCTCAGCCTTGGAAGTGGGAGTGCTGGCAAACCCCGAATGCAGCCAGCGGCGAACGCTTATCGCTTCTCGCTCATCGCCGGAACGATTTTCAAGAATACCAAGTACCCGCTCCGGACGTGGTTTTGGGTGCTGTTCCTGATGGTCACTTCCAAGAAGGGAATTAGCGCGCTTCAGATCCATCGGATGATCGATTCCGGTTCCTACAAGACCGCCTTCTATATGTGCCATCGCTTGCGCGCCGCGATGAACGATCCAGAGTTCCGGCAATTGATGGGAATCGTAGAAGTGGACGAAACGTACATCGGCGGGAAAGACAAGAACCGCCATTGGGACAAGAAACGACCACATTCGCGGCACTGGCGATAAAACTCCGGTCATCGGCGCGATCTGCGCGTAAAGGCAACGTGGTCTGCAAGATGATCGAGCACGCCGATATGCCCACAATGCATCGGTTCGTTAATCAAGTCGTGGACAAGGATAAAGTCGAACTGGTCGCGACCGATGAGCACTCCGGTTATCAGTATCTTGAACGCTGGCAGGGACTCCCGCACGATACAGTGAACCATCGGCGAAGGCGAGTACGTGCGCGGCATCGTTCACACGAACACGATGGAATCGTTCTGGTCGCTCATCAAACGCGGGATCATCGGCACCTACCACAACGTGAGCAAGAAATATCTGCCGCTCTATCTTGCGGAGTTCAGTTCCGATTCAACAATCGCCACGAACGAGACATCTTTGGGAAGGCAATAGCAGGGTGCTGAGACGCGGGAACTGGCGACCGTCTCAGCTATCTGAGAACGACGCCAGCGAGCCGATTCAATTGGAGTTTGCATTTCCAATCAGAACACTGCCTCTACGTTCACAACTGTCCCTACGATTGGACCGTCGAACACGATGAGCGCGCTGCGCGAGTTTTTCTCTTGGATTTCGTGCATAGGGAGCATCGCCCCATTCCCATCTATGCGAAAATCCTTGACCGCGATGGGTTTGTCGAACACCACGAATAGATATACGGCATTGGTAAACACTTGGCTGGAAAGAGGCTGCCCCTGCGAGTCCTTCATTATGGCCCGACTTATCGAATTTACTGAGAAATAATTCGCAACGTTCAATTTTGTGATGGGTTGCGCCTTGCCTAATTCGTTGTACTGAATTTGAAGTTTGGTCGGCTCAGTTCCTGCTAGTTGATCCGACGACGGGGCAAGGTAAGGTTGCGCAAAAGTTGCTGCCACCAAGACCGTCATAATCACCATCGGCCAATACCGCCGCAGTTTGCCGAGGCGTTCCCTCCAGCTAGACGGCTGCAACGGCGGCCCCTGAAGCGCAAGGATTCTGTTTTGCTGCCAGTACAGAAGGATCATCGCTGCATCGGCAATCCAGTGCTCTATGTCCATTTACTATTCCCCTGACGGTGAGATTCCCCCTTCCCACCGTAGCGGGGAAGGCGTTATCCGTCAATAAGGGGATACTCGCCTAAAATAACGGGCGAGGTAAGAACGTGTCACCCAAGTAACAATGTACCCCAGGTAACACGCATCGCTCGCGACCGCCGGTTGCGCTAGTGTCAACAGACGGTTAGCAGCAAGTGACATACTTGCATGCAAGCGTAATATCCAGCGCGCTGGCCGGCGTTGACGCGTTTCCGGTCGAGGTCGAAGTCGATATCGGCGCGGGCGTGCCGCCGCATCGGCTCGTCGGGCTGGCCGAGGGCGCGGTCAAGGAGGCGCAGGACCGGGTCAAGCCGGCGGTCAAAAATTCGGGCTTCGAGTTTCCCGATCGCGCAAGATCACTATCAATCTCGCGCCCGCCGACACGCGCAAGGAGGGCTCGGCGTTCGACCTGCCGATCGCGCTCGGGACTGCTCGCCGCGCACCGGACGTCTGACAAGACCGCGACGCGCCTGCGCGACTACCTGGTGCTCGGCGAACTCGCGCTCGACGGCCGCGTCAAGGGCATCAAGGGTGCGCTGCCGACCGCGCTGCTGCGCGCGCCGCGAAATATCGCCGGCGTGGTGCTGCCGCGCGAGAACGCGATCGGAGGCCGCGGTGGTCGGCGAAGGCATCGCGATGCTCGCCGGTCGAGAGGCTGCGCGAGGCGTTCGAGTTCTTCGAGGGTCTGCGCGAGCTGCAGTCGACGCTGACCAATCGTCGCCGCGATGTTCGAGCGCGGCGAATCGCTACGACGTCGATTTCAGCGAAGTGAAAGGGCAGGAGCAGGCCAAGCGCGCGCTCGAAGTCGCGGCGGCCGGCGGTCACAACGTGCTGATGATCGGCCCGCCGGGATCGGGCAAGACGATGCTCGCGAAGCGGCTGCCGACGATCCTGCCCGCGATGACCTTCGAGGAGGCGATCGAGACCACCAAGGTGCATTCGGTGATGGGCCTGCTCGACGGCCGCGCGCTGATCACGACGCGGCCGTTCCGCTCGCCGCATCATACGATCTCCGACGCGGGTCTGATCGGCGGCGGCCCGATTCCGCGCCCCGGCGAGGTCAGCCTCGCGCATCACGGGGTGCTGTTCCTCGACGAGTTGCCGGAGTTCCGCAAGAACGTGCTCGAGGTGCTGCGCCAGCCGCTCGAGGACGCGCGCATCACCATCTCGCGCGTGATGGGCACCCTGACCTTTCCCGCCTCGGTGATGCTGGTGGCGGCGATGAATCCGTGTCCGTGCGGCTTCTTCACCGACCCGCAGCACGAATGCTCCTGCTCGCCGATTGTCGATTCAGCGCTATCGCTCGCGCATCTCCGGGCCGCTGCTCGATCGCATCGACATCCATATCGAGGTGCCGGCGGTGAAGTACAAGGACCTGACCGACCGAGTCGCGCGGCGAGCCGTCGGGCGCGATTCGCGAGCGGGTCGATCGGCGCGCGCGAGGCGCAGCTCGAGCGCTTCGCCGGGATGCCGTTTTTCTGCAACGCGCAGATGGGCGCGCGCGAGTTGCGGCTGCATTGCCAGATCGAGGCGGCCGGCGAGCGGCTGCTCGAGCTCGCGATCAATCGCCTCGGCCTGAGCGCGCGCGCCTACACGCGCATCCTGAAAGTTGCGCGCACGATTGCCGATCTCGACGGCGCCGGAGCGCGATCGCGGCGCATCACATCAGCGAGGCGATCCAGTATCGATCGCTCGATCGCACCGCGCCCTGAATCGAAAATGAAGCGGGCGGCCCGATTGCTCGAGCCGCCCGCCTGACACATCTGTAGTGATTTCAAGAGTTAGTGCGTTTCGTACCCAGCCACGAACTGATCCTCGGTCATCCGCCCTGCTGCTTTATGACGATCGTGCCAGAGGCGACCGTGTCCTTGCGGTGAAGAACACTTGGCCTTGTCTTGGCGTTGCCGTGTCGCGTCGGTCGCCAGTGCGATACCGGTATCCCGTCGCCGGAATCGTCGATCGGCCGGAACCACACCTCGTAGTTCGTGCTCGGATTGGCCCAGTCAGCGTCACGCTGATTCGTCCGCCTGCCTCCACCTTGAAGGAACCGTTATCCAGCGGGTCGCTGCCGCAGTTCGAGAGGGGTCGGATATAGTAACGCTTCCGCACGGCTCGAGGCTCGACGCCCAACTTTGGGGTGCACGAACTTCTGATCGACCTTGAATCCCGACACGAACTCATTGGTGCTGCGCGCTCTGGAGCACGATTTCGCCCGAAGCGATCGTGTTCAGCGGCAGTATAGCGATTGGGCGAGCCCACAACCAGAGT
The DNA here is from genome assembly GCA_963721485.1 of uncultured delta proteobacterium. Taxonomy (GTDB): domain Bacteria; phylum Desulfobacterota; class Binatia; order Binatales; family Binataceae; genus Binatus. Next base: position 115,547 of record CAVRJV010000003.1, read on the forward strand.
CGCGTTCCCGGCTGTTATTGGTTGGCCCGACTGTTCCGATGCGTCAGCGGAAGTACCGGTCGGCGAAACAAGAGTCGCGGCGTAGCTGGTGCTGGGACGCGCGCCGCTCACATGGATCAACGTGGCGCCGTCGTCCTCTTCCACCAAGACACGGCCGGTGCTCAGCGAGTCGCTTCCGCAATTTGTCAAGAGTTGCCGGCACCGTCACGTCGGTGCAGCGCACCAGACCTGGCTGGAAATCACGCCGCGTACTCGAAACCGCTGCTCGAGACGTTGAGCCCGGTCACGAATTGCTCGCCGGCGCGCTGGTCAGCACCACGTTGCCGGCGCCGACCGTCCCGAATTTGAAAAATGCGTCCTTGCGCAATTGCGCCGTTTCCGGCGGCATTGGTCTTCAGACTGCCGATCGAGGTCGTTTGAGTGCGGTCATTCGACACGAAAGTGACGCCGTACGTGGTATTGGTCGCCGCCCCAAAGACGGTCACCGTCACGTCGCCTTCATCGCTGATAGTCGCGCCGCCGCCCTTGAGCGGATCCTGGGACGCTGCGCAAGTGGTGAGCGCGGCCGGCGTCGTAACCGCCTTGCATTGCTCGAGCGGTTGATCGAAAGTTTGGGCATGCGCCAATCCCGCGCCAAGGCAAAGCGCCACCGGCGCGGCGAGCAAAGCGGCCGGCCATTTTCGTAGTGATAGAAACATAAACATTTCCTCCTCGTGTCCGTCGATTGCCGAGGCAATCGGGCTGATGAATCTGCGATACGAAGTGTAAGACGAGCCTAGGCCCCGGCTCGTTTACATATAGCTCAAAAGAGTGTCGATTCCCCACCGTCTCGCAGTACGTTAGATCGAGATATCATCGTTACATAAAGTAGGATAACAAGGACAGTCGGACGGCTCCGGTCTATTGCTGGGGATGCTGGCGCCACAGTCGCCATCGCTGACGTGCTTCGCGCCGCTGCTCCGGCGTCATCTGCTGCCATCGATGCCAGTTCGCGAGCATCTTCTCGCGCTGCTCCGGCGGCAACTGCTCGAATTGCTGATATCGCTTCATCATGCTCGCGCTTGATCCGGCGGCAGGCCGCGGTAGCGCGCATAGTCCTGCTGGAGTTGCTCGCGCTGGGCCTGCGGAAGCTGGCGCCATCTGCGCAGTCCTTCGAGCACGCGCTTGCGCTCCTCGGGCGGCAGATTGCGGAAGGTCTGGAAGTTCTGCTGCACGCGCTGGCGATCCTCGGGACGCATCGGCTGCCATCGCCGGTAGTTCTCGAGCACGCGCTCACGCTGCTCCGGATTGAGCTGCGCCCATTCATTGGGATGCTGCGCGATCAGCGCGCGCTCGGCATCGTTCGACGGCTCGACGGAAGCGGCGGGCGATTGCGCATAAGCGGGAACGCGCCGCACGCCAATCCGCACAGCATCAGCGCTGCGACACAGTGCGCTCGTGATTCGCATGCGTGCCGTCATGGTTGCGGCCCCTCGGCGTCGAGGCTCGGCTGGCTCGCCGGCATCCGCTCTCGCGCCGCTGGAGGCGCGACGTCTTCCGCGCCCGGCGGCGCATCTCCGGCTGCCGCCCCGGGAGCGGGCGCGCTGTTTCCGCCCTCTTCCGGCTTTGCCAGGTAACCCATCTGGTTAAGCGTGCGTATCTGCTCGAGCATCGAGTCATCAGATGGCGCCGCGGACGGCGCCGCCGCGTATTTCGCGTTGTCGTGACGCGGCTCGAACAAGTCCAGGTTCATCAACATTCTCAAATCCGGCGGCGCCTCGTTAGCAGCGTTTTGCGCCGAACAGCGTCGCGTTTCGCCGCACACAACCATCGTCGCCATCAACGCTATCGCGGCCACTTTACGACGGAGTTTCATGGTTCTGGCGGTCCCCGGGGCCCAGCTCGTCCAGATGCTCGATCACGTCATAGTTCTCGAGCAGATCGAGATGCTCGACGACGTGATAGTTGGCCAGCAAGTCCACATTCGCGCTGCTGAGCTCCGTCTGCAGCTCGAGCTGATCGACGCCGGGCGCCTGGCATACTACCCGAGCCACGATGCATCACGATTGCGATCGCGAGCACCGCGACCGCCGCCGTCGCATATCGCGATAGACGGCCAGCCGAAGACCGGCAGCCGAACATCCGCCCTCCTCCATCGCCAACGTCCGCGCACGCCGACGTTACCAGCCTGCGACGCACGCAGCTTGCGCTTGAGCTCGCCCCGGTAGATAGCCCAATCGGGTTCGCGCACATCATCGACGACCCGCGCCAGGTCCGACAATATCGCCGACGAACTGTCCGCGGTCGCGCGGCATTGCGCGCATCCCTCGAGATGCGTTGCGACGCGCGCGCGATCGTCCGCGCTCAACTCGTTGCGCAGGTACGGGACTAGTTCGGTCTCTGGATGAATGCCTGCCATCGTAGTCAGTCGTTTTTCAATTAGTCAGTCGAATAGTCACTCGTTTGCCAGCAATTTTCGCAATTGCGCGATCCCGCGATGCACATGCACACGCGCCGTTGCCTCCGAACATTTCAGCACCTCGCCGATCTCGCGGCTGGTGAAGCCCTCCTGCGTCTGCAGCAGCACCGCAGCACGCTGTTGCGGCGAGAGCTTTTCGAGCGCCGGACGCAGCGCGCCAATCGATTGCTTCAAAATCGCCTCAGCCTCCGGGCCGGCCTCGCCAGACGGCGGATCGAAGGCGCGCTCGTCGGGGTCGTCGCCGCCGCCGGGAGTCGCGAGCGGCGCCAGCCGCCGCCACCGTCGATTCTTGCGCTGGTGGTCGATGCATAAGTTGACCAGTATCCGATAGAACCAGGTCGAAAAGCGCGAGCGCCCGTCGAAGCGCCCGGCCGACTCGTACAGGCGGATGAACGCGTCCTGCGAGACGTCGCGGGCGTCGGCTTCGTTGCCGAGAATCGACGACGCGAGGCGGTACGCGCGTCCCTGATGGCGGTCCACCATGAGATCGAACGCGTCGGCATCGCGCGCGGCGATTCGTTTGCACAGTTCCTCATCCGAAGGCTCCACTGTAGTCGGTCCCAAGGCCCGCCCATCAACCAAAGAACCGGCCCCTCAGACCGATGCTACATTTTCCCGACCCATTTGACGAAACGACCTTACGATTCGTTTACACGCCGTTAGCCAAAATTTGACGCGCATTCGCGCGACGTAAACGGAACCTCGATCGCCTCCGTCCAACCTTCATCGAAACAAAAGCAGCGGCGCCAACAGCCGTTGATCCAACAGGAGACCAATCATGAAGAAATCCTTAACAGCTTTGGCCGCGATAGCGTTCGCCGGCGCGATCAGCGCGACTGCCTTCGCCGGTCCCGTCAGCCGTTTCGACAACGGCTACCTCGACGAGCATCCCGAAGTCGCGCAGCAACTCGCTCACGATCCGCGGCTGGTGGACAATCCGCAGTTCCTGGCCACTCATCCAGGACTCGACGAGTACTTCGACCACCATCTGGAAGTTCGGACGGAATTGCAGAGTCATCCCGACCGTTTCATGGCGCGCGAAGGCTACTACGACGGCCATCATGAATGGCATTATGGGCATCCGCTGGCGACCACCGATCGCTACATGGACTCACATCCGGAAGTCGCGCAGCAGCTAGAGAAGGACCCGGCGCTGGTCGACAATCGCGGCTACGTCGACAGTCACCCGGGCTTGCACGAGTACCTGGAGAATCACCCGACAGCCCGCCGCGACTGGAAGTCGCACCCGTTCCGCTACATGGCAGCGGAGCGGCGGTATGATCAAAGGCACTAAGGAATAGGACAGATGCGTTGAGGTATACAGGCGCCGAGCGATAGGATCGCTCGGCGCCTTTGTTGAGACTCAACGGCCGCCTATTTGCTGATCGTGATTGACGGAGCCCCGGTGACCAGCTTCGACGTATCTACCAGAGACATCTGGTATAGCTTGTATAAAGTGAGAAAGGCCCTTCGATCTCGCTCACCGAGGTCACGTTGGTTTGCATCGGTGCTGTTAGGATTATGAGCGGGCACCCAAGCGAACTCCTTTATCCCGTCGGGATCGGTGAACGACGCGTAACTGTCAGCCCATGGCGGGACAGCTATACCGATCCCGAAGATGCTCGGACGACAATAGATGCTCTCCGCACCTAGCGGATATTTGGTATCGCAGGCATTGTCGGCTAACCGGTGCATAATTTGTAAAAGATTTCCTATCTTAAAATATCCGCACACTAGCTTGGGGGAACTCGCGTCGGCCTCCTTGGGGGGACTTTCGGCGCATAATTTCTGGGCCTCGGGATTTTTGACCGAGTTGTTGCGCAATTCTACATAGACTTCGTCGAACGGAAATGGCCATTGCGTCCTTATGATATCATTAGAGTATGAGAACTTGGTGTATTCGGATGGTGACTTATCCTTGATTTCTCTTAGGACCGGTTTATCACTTTTATCGAACTTCAGTTCTCCTTTGTGTTCTCCGTCGTCATAACGATCCAGCTCGTAGCCATCTGGCACCAGTGCGTATACGACACCACCGGAGTTCGTGTTAACTTCGTTAACCTCCGCGTATATGTTATCCGGCAAGTGGCCATTGGTTTTCTTATCAACCTTAATCGGGAAGGCCTTCCACGAGTAGCCTTTCGGCAACGTGTACTGCAGATATTGCCATCCGGGGTAGTCGTTCTTGTTTTTGCCTGTCCAAAAGACCGGCAAGGGAGAGAGAGTTTTTGCCGGTTCGTCCGGGGGCACGAATTCGGGGATATAGTCAAACCAACCCATTATCTTCGCAGGGCTTGCCAGAGTATAGTCGTTCTGCTGCTTGGTCCATCTGTAACCGGCCTGCTGGGCAGCGACCACATCCGCGGCCTTCGGATCTTCTGCCTGAGTTGTGGGCACCGGCTGACTGCCCTCGATCTGCTCGTAGTCATGAATAGGCGTTTTCACAATTTGTTTGACGCACGCCGAGAACTCGTCCAAATAGTAACTTGGCTTAACGTAAGCCCTGTAACCTGGATCTGGAGGATTTAGGTCTGACAGTTCTCGCAGGTCTTGACGGCGGTTGTGGTAGATCCCGCCCTTACACTCGCCGCCATTGCCATGGTATAGGTCCAGGTCTTCTGCGAAGAGACTAATTAAATCTGCGAGCTCCTCTCTTGGCTTAGAATCCCACAGATCTTCGTTGAAGATCGCAAATTTGTCCGCCAATGTTGATTCGAACCGATTCGCGAAATCTTGCCCCTGGATCGGAACAAACGTGATGGTTGGACTCTCGATGGTGCCCACTGTGAACGGTCCAGCCTGCCAAGCATCAGAGCTTTTCGCGAACTGGCTAAGTTCCCTAGGTGGAGTCGCGGGAAAAAGGCTGTTCCATATCTGGCTCCACTGGAATCCCGCGCTAGCCGAAAATGTACGCGATTGAGAGATCGACGATACCATCATGAAATGGGGCGGTTGCTTGTAGTACAATTCCCCGATGTTATATAGGAGCATCTCCTTTTCGCTGGAGACAACCTGTTTGTTGTACTCCTGAACGTCATAGTGCATCGTTGGCGGACCGAAGCACCCTGCGAGCGCAACTAAGACTACGCCTATCAGTACTTTGAGCGGCCCCTTGCCGCGCGATTTTCCAACGACTTTCTCTGCCCGATCAGGCATCGCTGGTCCCCCAAGGATTTTATTTACTGGGTCAGCAACTAAGCTTAGGTACTTATTTAAGTCAACTATTAGTCACGCCAGTTATCCACAATCTTCCATCGGCGAATACGCATGCTGCCGCCCCAAAGCGCTTAGTGATCAAAGTGATGAGAATAGACCTCATTCGAGGCCGGATACTCCTAAGGCGCCGGAGACTCGTAGGCCATGTAGCGGGAGATTTTCCAGGTGCCGTCGGGTTGGCGGCGGAAGATGTCCATACCGGGTTCGCGCGTGGTCTCTTCGGGGGTGCCGGTTTTTGAGCTGACTTTCAGAGTCCAGACCAGCCTTACGACGGCGAGGTCGCCTGAGACGAGGATTTCCTTGATTTCCAGATCGTAGTGATAGGTCTTGGCCGGGTCGGTCAACGCCGACTGCAGGTTGGCGCATAGAGTCTGGTAGGTGTCTTCGGGTTGACCTCGAAAATCTGAAATCAGGTCCGGCGCGAACAGGACGCAGACCTGGGACGCGTCGCCGGCGTTGAAATCGAGCTTCCACTTTTCGAGCGCGATGCGGATTTGATTCTGTGCGGAGGCGGAATCCTCATCCGCAGCCGACGCATACGACATCAACAATGACGTTGTCAGCATCGCCACGGCGATCACTCCACTCAAGACGCGCTTTGTTCTCGGCATCCGACTGCTACCTTCTCCAATTGACCAGCAACATTGTCTATCCTCAGTGATCGGTGATCAAAGTTAACGAGGCACGCCCCGAATTCGTCGCACAGTATGCGCTCGCGCTGGCGCGATTGTGCAAACGCGCCGGCGCCGCGCGATGGAACGTCAGCGACGAGGCGATCCGCGACGCCGCATATCGCGGTGCACGCGCGGCGGGAGTGCTCGAGGGCGCGGGCGCCGAAGCGTTCATCGACGCGCTTCACGCCGAAGACTTGAGCCTCGCACTCGCATGCCAGGCCGGCGAATCCGCACCATGGGAGCATTTCATCGCGACGTTCAGGCCATCGCTGTATGCCTCCGCGCGCGCGATCGCCGGCGACGAACTGCGCGGCCGCGAGCTGGCAGATTCGATTTGGGCCGAGATGTACGGACTCGAAGTTCGCGACGGGCAGCGGCGCTCGATCCTCAGCTACTTTCACGGGCGCAGCTCGATTCTCACCTGGATGCGTGCGGTGCTGGCACAGCGCCACGTCGATTACATCCGAGCGCAGGCCCGTATCCAGCCGCTCGACGATCACGCCGAACAGACGACAAACATCAGCGAGGCTGAGGCCGATACGCCTGACTCGGAGCGCGCGCGCTACGTGGCGATGCTGGGAAAGGCGCTCGATATCGCGCTCAAATCGCTCGCGCCGCGGGACCGGATGCGGATGGCGTACTACTACCGGCACGATTTGTCGCTCAAGGAGATTGGCCGCGTGATGCTCGAGCATGAGTCCACGGTGTCGCGACGGCTGGCGCAGACGCGCGCGCAACTGAAGAGCGCGATCGAGCGCACGCTGCGCGAGAGCGACAAGTTGAGTCATGCGCAGATTCGGCTGTGTTATGATTTTGCGGCGGGCGATTTGCAGATCGACCTGTCGCGCGCGCTCCCGGACGCCAAATGAAGCGACGAGCACAGTGCAATATTCCAGGCGCGGTTCGTTCAAAGAGTAAGGAATCGTGAAGCTGTGACGCCGATCGACAAAAATAATGCGCCGCTCGACGCTGTGCTGCGTCGTGCGATGCGCGCGGAGCCCGGTCCCGCGACGCCCGAGTGCGCCGACGCGGAATCGCTCGCTGCGTATAGCGATCGCACTTTGGCGGCGGCGCATCGCGAGCGTCTCGAGACTCATTTCGCCGATTGCATGCGATGCCAGATGCTGTTGGCAGATATCGCTCGCGCCGACGAGAGCGCACGAGGCGCGAAGGCAGCGGATGCGGTCCCGTGGTATCGAAGATGGCGCTTTGCGATTCCGGCGTTTGCGGCGGTGGCGGCCGTCGTCGTCTTCATTGCGATGCGGCGTCCGGTGAACGAAGGGGCGCCGCCGAGCGATCAGATTGCCGCGATCGCGAAGAATGAAGCGCCGGCGATGCAACTCGCAGAACGTGCTGCTGCGCCACAAGCGCCCGCGGCTGTCGCGGCGCCAGCGGCCGCACCTGCTGTGCTCGCATCGAATATGATCGCGATGAATGAAACAAAGACTGCGACGGCGCGGCGGGTTCAAGGGATAGGCGGCGCGTTCGGCAGATTGGAGAGCGGCGCGGCTCCGGCAGGAGGAACCGCTGGCGCGATGGCGGCGAAGGTTGCAGCGCCTCAGGCTGCGACCGGTGCTATGACCTCGAGCGACGCGGCAACGGCTAATTTACAGGCGTTCGTGATGATCGCGCCGCCCGATCGATCCGTCATCTGGCTTGTCGGCGCGGGCGGATTGATTCGCCGAATGAGCCCTCACGGGACGCAGGTCCAGCAGAGCGGCGTGAACAGTGACCTGATTGCGGGCGCGGCGCCGTCGGCGACCGTGTGCTGGGTAGTGGGAAAGAGAGGAACGATCGTCCGCACGATTGACGGCGAGCATTGGCAGACGGTCACGGCGCCGACGACGGGCGATCTGAAAACTGTGACGGCGAGCGACGCCGATGATGCAACGATCACGACTGCCGACGGCAGGAGTTTCGCTACGTCGGACGGCGGGGTTAGTTGGCATTGAATGTGAAACCCGCGGTGGGTTTCACGCTTCCTTGGGCGGGGGTGACCTCTGCACCCAGTGATAAGAAAAGAAGATGCGGGACTTCGTCCCTGTTAGAACTCTACTGGGGCGGAGCGGGCGTTCGCGTCCACAGGGTGAAGTGGTCTGTTTGCGTGGTCGGGCGGAAGCCGTTGCTTGACAGGAAGTCGTCGGGGATCAGCACGAGAGGCAATAGTTGAATTGGGGAGTCGCTGATCACGGCGGAGACTTTGCCGCTGGCGATCGCGTCGCGCATCTGGTCGGTCCAGAAATGGCGCGTGTCGGAGATCAACTGGAAAAAGTCGGCGTTGCCGAGGTTGCGGCGGGCGGCGAAGAAACCGTCGCGATCGTACTCGGCCTTCCCCTCGCGATAGACGCCGTAGGTTTCGGGATAGCGGATGAGCTCGCGACGGTTGGCCTCGAAGCACACAAAGCTTGGCGCGATCACGTCGTCAGTGGGCTTGCTGGCAGCGCGCAGGGCAGTGGCGAGCTGCGAGATTTCCGCGCGCGGGACGAAGCCGAATCCGTAGACCGCGCCGTGCAGCCAGTTCTCGTTGATCAGCGGCGCGATCCAGATGAGAGAGACCACGATCAGGGCCGCACCGGCGGCAAGTTGCTGCCATCGCTGCTGCCGGAGCTGGATTGCTTCGACGAGAGCCGTCGCCCCGGTTGCCGCGACGATTGCGATGAACGGCAACGGCTCGAGATAGTTGTGGCCCCATGCGGTCGGGCTGAGCACGCCGTAAAAGGCATACTCGGCGGCGACGATCGCGAGGACGAGAATCACGCCACGGCTGACGGGGCGATCGGCGAAGACTCGCCAGCATCCGAGGACGAGCAGCGGAACGAGGACGTTGAGGATCATCGTCGGGTAAGTTGCGATGCTACCGGCGGTGTCCCGGCCTTTCAAAAAATGAAAGACGAAGGTCTGGAAGATGAACTCGTTGCCGTAGAGCTTGTAGAGGAGCGCGCTGAAGGCGGCGAGTGCCAAAGTGAAGATTGCGGCGGAGATGATAGCGGCGGCGATTCGGCGGTGTGCGATTGCGATGAACAGGAGCATCACGGGGAAGGCGATCACGGCTGTGAGTTTGATCGAGCAGGCGAGGAAGAAGATGAGTGCAACGAAAACGGCCTGGCGAATCGCGGGCATCGTGTCGTCGAGCGCGACGATCGCGCCGAGGATTAGCAGCGGCGCGATGAAGCTCTCGCGCTCGTAGGCGTGGTAGCGAAAGACGATCGAGCTGTATGCGTATAGAATCGACGCGGCGATCGCGGTGGGGCGGCCACAGATGCGGCGGGCCAGTGAAAAGGTCAGGAGGCTGGTGGCGAAAATCGCGGCCTCGTTGAGCAATTCGATCGACAGATAGCTTGCGCCGAACAACTTGAGGTAACCTGCCGCGATCCATTCGAGCAGCGGCATATGCGGATGAACGAAATCCAGGTACGGGCGCATCCCAACGCTCACCAGCCACGCGCTCTCGAGGTAGAAATCGTCCTCGACCCATACTTCGGGATAGAGCATGCGCACGACGCGCGGGATGAGCAGCACGACGATGAGCCACGCGCCGATGCGCGTCGAGGCGGGCTGCGATGAGTCGCGCGAAGTCATCGAAGTCGCTTCACCTGGCTCCGTCGGGCGTTCCGATGATGCCCAGCCTCCTCGAATGGGGAATCCTCGCTGCGATCATGCTGCTCGCATTTACAATGATCAGATCTGCCGGTTCGCGACGCGGGCTCGAATTGATGCCGTGGCCCGATGGACTTGAGTACGCTGCGGTGGCGGTAAACCTGGCGAAAGGTCGCGGGGCGGTATTGCATTTCGGTGGATATACTTACCCGTCGCGCTATACCGGCGGCTACCCGCTGATCCTGGATATCCTGTCCCGGCTCTGGGGTGGATACTTTCAACTCTTCATCGTCGGATCCTTTATGCTCGCGATCCTTTCGATAGTTGCTGTTTTCGTTACTTCGCTGGACCTCTACGGCGCGGCAGCGGCGACCGTTGCGGCGATCGCGCTCGTGCTGTCGCCAATATTCATCACGTACTCGTCGCTGGTAATGAGCGACGTGCCGACTCTGTTCGTGACGCTTTGCGCCGTGCTCGCATTGATGCCGGCAACTTCGGTCGAATCGACTCCGTTGAGACGACTTGCCGCGTGGGCATTCTTTGGTCTCTTCGCCGGGTTTTCCACAATCATTCGTCCCACCAACGCGACGATACTGGCAGGACTCGGGGTGTGCGTCGTGATGGTGCCGCTGGAGCGTCGCAACGTCGCGAGTTTGATCAAGGCTGCGGCCGCAGTGGCAATCGGGTTCGCGATTCCGGTTGCGTGGCAGTTGCATCAAAACCAAATCAATCTCGGGAGTGCGTTTGCGAGTGGATATTCGTGGTGGGTGCCGGAGGTTTATGGCGCGGGCGGGAGGACGTTCAGTGCGGCGTATCTGTTCGGGCCGACGATGCCGCGCAATCCGCATGGTAACGTGATCGTGTATCTCACGACGCTGCTCGGCGTGGACGGGATGCTCGGCGATCGCGGCAATGCGCGATACTTCCTTTACCCATTCGCGGCGGCGGCGTTCGCGGTTGTCGGGTTCATAGCGATCCTGCGGACAAAAGAGGAACCAGCGGCGCGGCGGCTGGTGTGGTTTGGGCTTGGATACCTTGGCGCGCTGACCGCGCTGTACTGTTTTTATGTTTTCACCAACGTCGCATATATTCTGCCGGGGGCGTTCATCTTGTTCATCGCTGCGGGCGCGGGTGCGGCGATTGCGAATCGATGGATGCGCGATGTTGTGCGCAAGCAGGATCGAAGCGCGAGTCAGCTTGCAGGAGCGGCGGGCGTGATCGTACTCGATGTGATGCTGATCGTGTCTTTGGCAACTGAGGCGGTCGTGCGGTTGAGCGTCCAGCCGCAAACGTCGGTGATGGTTGAGTCGTTGCAATCCATCGACGCGAGCTTGCCGGCGGACGCGACCGTCGTCAGTAACATCTCGCTGCAGTTTCTCGATTTGTATCTCGGCGAGACGCGAGACTATGTCGGGCTCAATTCGATGGACCCGGGCGAGCGGTTTACCGACTACCATCTGCATCGCCTGTACGAGAAGCGCGCGGCCGGGTGGAACGGGCCGGTGCCGGCGGTGGCGTTCGATGGCGACAAGATGTCGGCGGAGGCGGACAAGCTGGCATCGGCGATTGCGGCGAAGACGCCGGTGTTTTTGTTGCTCGCCGCGCCGGAGTCGCAGCAGTATGCGGACGTTTTGAAGGGGGAATTCGAGCAGTTGCAGGGGAAGTTCACGGTCGAGGCGGTGTCGCAGAACGATGCGATCGCGGTGTATCAGCTGAGCGCTCGCTAGTAGTTGAGATTGGCGCCCGATACATCCTGCGTGCAGCGAAGATATGGCGTTGCCACGTGCGGAGCGGCGCGTTAGCAGGGAGTGCTATGGCATCAGCGATAGCCGAGCAAGTGCAACGTGGCGCGGACGCGCGCGTGAAGTGGTTCATATCGGGGCCGGCGATCGTTGCTTATATCGCCTGCATCGAATTTCCGATTCATCTGCCCAACCCCGGCGGCTACGGATTTTTTATCGACGAGCTTTACTTCATGGCCTGCGGGCAGCATCTGAGCTGGGGCTACGTCGATATGCCTCCGCTGACGGCACTGCAAGCATGGACAGCGCGAGCACTGTTCGGCGATTCGCTGCTTGCGATTCGGATTTTCCCGACAATCGCCGTAGCCGGATTGGTGATAATCGCAGGCGCGATCGTGCGGCAACTCGGCGGCGGACGATTCGCGCAGGCGCTCGCCGCGATCGCCGTGCTGCTGACGCCCTTCTATCTCAGCTTTGGCAGTTACCTGTCGATGAATTCGATAGAGCCGCTAGTGTGGATGGGATGCGCGATGATCGTAATCCGAATGATCCAGACCGGCGACTTGAGGCTGTGGCTATGGTTCGGCGTGGTCGCGGGAATCGGCCTTGAAAACAAGGATACGATGCTGTTGTTCGGCTTCGCGATGGTGGCCGGCCTGATGCTGACTCCGGAGCGCCGGCTCATGGCGAGCCGATGGTTCGTCTTCGGCGGTCTGATCGCATTCGCGATCTTCCTGCCGAATCTCGTCTGGCAGATTCAGCATCATTTTCCGCATCTCGAGATGCTGGCGAATATCAAACGCAGCGGGCGCAACGTCGCGATCGGTCCGATCGGGTTCATCGGGTGGCAAATTCTGGGGATGCAACCGCTGGCGGCGCCGATATGGTTGTGCGGCTTGTACACGTTGCTGTTCAGCGACGGCGTCAGGCCGTACCGCGCGATCGGCTATGCGTACCTGGTGTCGATGCTGCTACTGCTGATCACCGGCGGGCGATTCTATTACCTGGCGCCGGCCTACCCGATGTTGTTGGCCGCAGGAGCCGTAGCGATCGAAAAGTGGACGGCGCGTCCCGGACGCGGGTGGATCCGGCCTGTTTACGCCGGCCTGGTCGCGGTGACCGGCGCGATTATCGCGCTCAACACACTGCCGTTGCTGCCGCCTCGCGAGTACATCGCGTACACGCGGTTCATGAGGTTCTCGCAACCAAAGTTCGAGAATCGCAAGGCGAGTGCTTTGCCCCAACTGCTCGCAGATCGGTGCGGATGGCCCGAGATAGCCGCGGCGACCGCAAAGGTCTACGACGATTTGCCGCCCGAGCAGAGGGCGAAAACGGCGATAATCGGAAGCAACTACGGAGAAGCGGGAGCGATAGATTTCTACGGGCCTGCGCTCGGCTTGCCCAAGGCGATCAGCGGGCATGTGAATTACTGGTATTGGGGGCCGAGGGATTATACCGGCGAAAGTGTGATTGTGCTCGGCGCGCCGCGCGAGCGATTGGAACAAGGCTTCGCGAAGGTCGAGGCGAAGGCCGAAGTGGGGAATCCATACGCGATGGCAAATGAGCACTTCACGATCTATCTGTGCACACAACTCAAAGGGGGCCGCACGTTGGCGCAGATTTGGCCGGCGCTGAAAAATTGGGATTGAGGGGGCCAATGGGATGCAGCGACGCGGAACCGGAACCGGCGGCGCGGGCGCGCCGCTGTCCGAGGCCCGTTCCTCCCGTCGCTACGCTCCCGTCGTCAAGGTGACAGGAGGGCGTGGCGCTCGCTTTACTGAGGGTAACGACAAGAAAGTGTCGCCGCGGGCCTCGCAAACGATCCGTACAACCTAACCCCTAACCCCTTCCCGCGCGGGAAGGGGGACCAGAATAAATATCTGTGGGTGGGGGATCGATTTGCGGTGGTCCGCCGTAGAGGCGGCGGCTGATCGAGTAGGCGGGCCAGACGAACGCGCCTAGTACTATTGCGAGGATGAAATCCTTTTTTGCTACGCCGGCTGAGATTGCTAATCCAAAGGTGGCGGCCCAGGTCAGGATGGGGAGAATCAGGACGAGGGCGAGGCCGGGGCGGCCGGCGGGGATTGTGAACATGCCGGGGCGATCGGGCACCGTTTTGCGCAGGCGCATGAGCGCGATGAGTTCGAGCGCCAGCGCTGCCATGTAGAAGAAGACGTCGAGCACGACCAATGCGACGAAGCCGATTGGCACCAGCAGCGTGAAGACGATGCAGCAGAGCAGGATCGATTTGCCGGGGGTCGCAGTCGTCGACCAGAGTTGGGCGAGCGGCGGCGAGAGGTAGCGCTCGCGGGCGAGGACGAACGGCATCCGCGACACCCAGAGCATCGCGGCCTCGAACACCGCGAACGACATCACGGCGCCTCCGAGCGCCAGCGCGCCGCCGAGCGCGCGTCCGCCGATTTCATAGCCAGCATGCGCGAACGAACCGGTGCCCCAATCGGCGACGGTGGTCGCACCCGAGACTGAGACCGCGAGCGGGAGCACATAGCCGGCGACGATTATCGGCATCGCGATCAGCACGGCGCGCAGATAGTTACGGCGCGGATTTTCAATTTCCGCCGACACAACGCTCAGGTTTTCCCATCCGCTGAAATTCCAGATAACGACCGTGAGGCCGGCGCCGAGCGCGCCCATCGCATTTTTGCCGAATAGCGGTGGCGTCGGCATCGTGAAGTGCACGATTCGTGGCAGGCCGACGATTACCAGGATCGCGAACGGCGAGACGAGGATTGCGGTGAGTACCGTCGACGCCATCCCGACCGGCCTGACGCCGAGAAAATTGAGACCGCCTGCCATCCACACCAGCGCGATGCCGATCGCGATCTGCGCCGCCGGGCCGAGCGGCATGATAAACGAAAGGTAGCTGGCGAACAGCACCGGATAGATCGCCATGTCGACGGCGGTGTAGAGAATTGTCAGGTAGGCCTCGGCGAAGCCGGCGAACGGGCCGAGCGCTTGTTTGACCCAGAAGTAGAAGCCGCCCTCGACCGGCATGAGCGCGGTCAGCTCGGCCGCCATCAGAGCCGTCGGGATGCTGAGGGTGAGCGGCACGACGAGGCATAGCAGGAGCGTTAGTCGCGGCCCCGCCATCCGGACACTGTCTTCGAGGCCGTAGGCGCCGCCACTCACGACGAGGTACATCAGGCATACGAGGGAGAGCAGGCCGAGCTTGCGCGGCGTATGGAGGGTGGTTGCAGTAGGGGCGTTGGGCAATTGCGGGGCGGCTCCGGCTCCCCTGCCTAGCCGAGGCGATGCGTGGTGGCAAGCGGGCTAAAGATCAAACGAGGGTTGCACGGTCGCATCTGGTGGCGGATTTCTTATAATGTAGTTAGATGCGCAGCGGTCCGCGGAAGTTGTAACATCGCGGGGCACACTGCGTATAAGATCGAAGAGCATAGTGTTGGTCCAATTGAGAAGCTCTCCCGGGAATTTGTTGCAGCGATGACAGGTTTCATGAAACGCGCGATTATCGCGATCGGCGCCGCGTCGATTGCGTTTCTCGGCTGTACCTCGGCGACGAGTGCGAAGCCCGAGCTGCTGCGCAGCGCCAGCGTCGGCGGAGATAATCCGTTCGGCGGCGCGCCGGCGGTGGACGTGCCCTCGGATGCGCGCGCGATGAGCGCGTTCCTGCAGGCCGAGTACGCGATGAATGAGGGCGACCGCGAAGAGGCGCTGAAGGATTATGCGGCCGCGGTCCAGGCCGATCCGGGCAACGCGGCGCTGAAGGTCCGGCTCGCGACGCTGTATGTCCGCGACGGGCGCCTGAAAGAGGCGCTCGAGCAGGTGAATCAGGCGCTGGCGATCAATCCGGATTCAGCCGATGCACGCCTGCTCGGCGCCGGAATCAGCTCGGCGCTGGGCGACGACGCGACCGCGGAAAAAGACTACCAAGAGGTACTGCGGCTCAATCCGAAAAATCAGGAAGCTTATCTGTATCTCGGCACGCTCTACGCCAAGCGCGGCGACTACGGCGCGGCGCAGAAAACGTTCGACGAGCTGATCACGCTCGATCCCAATTCGTTCCTTGGCTACTACTACGCCGGCAAGGTGATGGTGGCGTCGAAGAATTACCCGGCCGCCGAGAAATATTATCAGAAGGCGCTCGACCTGAATCCGCAGTCGGAGCTGGTGCTGCTTGATTTCGCGCTGTTGCGCGAGCGCCAGGAACGAACGCAGGACGCGCTGGTTTATTACAACAAGATCACGCAAATCAACCCGAACAACGAGCTGGTGCGAAAGCGCAAAGCCGAGATACTGGTCGGGCAGAAGAAATACAACGAAGCGCTCGACGAGCTGAAGCGCGCCGAGCAGGTCGAGACCAATCCCGCCGACACGCGGACCAAGATTGGCCTGCTGTACGTCGAGCAGGGAAATTTTGACGACGCCGCGACCGAGTTCAACCTCGTGCTCGGCGCCGAGCCGGACAACTACCGCGTCCACTACTACCTCGGCACGGTGTACACGGAGCTGTCCGAGAACGACAAGGCGATCGCCGAGTTCAACAAGATTCCCACTGACAACGAGCATTACGTAGAATCGCGCTTGCAGCTCGCCTATCTCTACGACAAGCAGAACAAGTACGACCAGGCGCTGGGCGCGTTGAAGGACGCGCTCAACAAGAAGCCCAACGACCCCGAGATTATCGGCTTCATGGTCGGCGTCTACCAGGAAAAGAAAGATTACCCGGCAGCGATCGAGCTGGCGCGCAAGATGGTCGCGGCCGATCCCAAGAATGACAAATTCCACTTCACGCTCGGCGCGGCGCTCGATCAGAACAAGCAACGCGACGAAGGCATGGCCGAGATGAAGAAGGCAATCGAGCTGAATCCGGCGAACGCGCAGGCGCTCAACTACCTCGGCTACAGTTACGCCGAGCAGGGCACCAACCTGGTCGAGGCGGAAAAGCTGATCAAGCGCGCGCTCGATATCGAGCCCGAAGACGGATTTTACGTCGACAGCCTCGGGTGGGTTTACTATCAGAAGGGCGACTACAAGAAAGCCGTCGAAGAGTTGGAGAAGGCGGTCAACCTGACGGGAAGCGATCCCACGATCACCGAGCATCTTGGCGACGCGTATCGCAAGCTGGGCAAGAGCAAGGAAGCCAGCAACGAATACGCCGACGCGCTGAAGAAGTCGCAGGAGACCGACCAGGTCGCACGCCTCAAGGATAAAATCCAGGTCCTGCAGAATGCCGCCAGCGCGGGCCACTGATCGCCCTCGGCGCAATAGAACATTCTGGCTCGCGGCGGTAGTATCGATACTGCTGCCGGCGATGCTCGGAGCGTCCGCCTGCTTCGTCATCCCGACTTCGCCGGTCCCGTCGCGCGGAGCCCCACTCGGCGCCCAGGACGAAACGAAATTTCAAGCCGAGAAGATGATCGAGGCGCTGGTCGAGCGTGACCGCAGGCTCGCCTGCATGCAGACGCCGGCCGTCATGGAATACACCGCCGGCACTCAGCACATGAAGGCGAAAGAAGATATCGTCGCCAAGCGCCCGGGCAATCTGCGCGTCGAGGCGATGTCGCCATTTGGCGTGGCGTTGCTGCTGGCGGCGCAGGGCAATGACCTCGCGATCTTCGAGCCGGGACAGAATCGTTTCATGCGCGGCCAGGCGAACGCCGACACGCTTTACCGCTACGTACGAATCCCGATGGCGCCGACGGACGCCGTGGGCCTGCTGATGGGACTGGCGCCGCCCGCGTTCCCGACCGGCAACAACCCCGACTCGGTGACAAACGACGGCGCGATGCTCGTCGCGACCTTCGGCAACGCCGCGGCGGGGAATCGTCAGCTTGGATTTTCTGACAGCAATCTCGCGATGGTGCGCGAGACGGCGAGCGACGGCAGTGTCAACTACGAGGTGCGTTACAGCGACTATCATGATATCGGCGGAGTGATGTTTCCGTACGAGGTCGATGCGACGTTTCCGGCGGCGGGCAGTCGCGTGAAGTTTCGGTATCTGCGGCCGATCGTGAATGGAATAATCCCCGATTCGACATTCGTGTTGACACCGGCTCCGGGAGCCACTCTGATGAACCTAAGCCTTGACGATGCCGGCGTATTCGCAAATGAAGGCTGAAATCCTGCGCCAACGAATTTTATCGATTCTCACCTGCGCGATTGCGCTGTCGTCGATCGCAATTGTTTCCGGATGCCGCGTAAATCGCCCCGGCAACGAGCACGAAAAAGACCAAATCCTCTACACCGTCATCGGCAGCGATCCGCGCACCTTCAATCCGATACTGATCACCGATGCCAGTTCGAGCGCTCTCACCAACGATCTGTTCGAAAGCCTGCTCCGCCTCAACCCAGTGACGGTGTTGCCCGAAGCGGGACTGGCAGAGAAATGGGAGATCGCGCCCGACAGCAAGTCGATCACGTTTCATCTGCGGCACGACGTGAAATGGTTTGATGGCCAGCCGTTCACCGCGCACGACGTCATGTTCACGCTCGACGTGATTTACGATCCAAAAGTGCCGAACAGCATTCGCCCCGCGATTACGATCGACCATCAGCGCATCGCCGCCGAGGCGCCCGACGACTACACCGTCGTGATGCATCTGCCGAAGCCGTTCGCGCCGCTGCTCTACTCGATCGGCATTCCGGTTATGCCCGCGCACATCCTCGAGCCGGTGTGGAAGGCGGGAAATTACAACCACACCTGGGGTATCGATACTGCGCCGGACAAGCTGGTCGGCAACGGCCAGTATCATATGACGCACTACACGCAGGGCCAGGTCGTTCAGTACGAGCGCAACAATGACTATTGGATGAAGGACGAGAACGGCGGCCAGCTGCCGCGACTGCATGGGCAGACCGTCACAATCGTGCCCGACCAGAACGCGGAGTACCTGCGCTTCCTGTCGGGGCAAATCGACACGTACAGTCCCCGCGCGGAGGAAGTTTTCCCGCTCGAGCAGAAGGTGCAGAACCACGAACTCGATATCACCGTACAAAAGATCGGAGTCGACACGGGATCGCTGTTCTTCAGCTTCAACCGCAATCCGCGGCACTTCATAAAAGACGGCGTCACCAATCCGAAGCTGAACTGGTTCACCGATCTGAAATTCCTGCAGGCGATGGCGCACACGGTCGACAAGAAATCGATGATCGATCTTGTCTTTCATGGACTCGGCGAGCCGGCGGTAGCGGATATCTCGCCCGAGAACAAAATTTTTCACAATCCCAATCTCAAGGACTACGATTATGATCCGAAACTCGCCGCCGACCTGCTCGAGTCAGCCGGCTATCATCTCGTAAATGGAGTGCGGACCGATCCGAAAGGCAATCGTCTCGAATTCGATCTGACTACGAACACCGGCAACCCCGAGCGTAACGAGATGTGCACTATCTTCAAGCAGGACATCGAACGTCTCGGCATCAAGGTGAACTATCGGCCGCTCGAATTCACGACATTGGTCGACAAGCTCGATTCGTCTTTCGATTGGGATTGTATACTGATGGGATTCACCGGCGGCCCCGAGCCGAACGACGGCGCAAACTTCTATCGTTCATCGGGCAATCTACACATTTGGGATCCAAGTGAGCCGACGCCCGCGACGCCGTGGGAAGCGGAGATCGACACGTTGCTCGACCAGGGCGCGTCTGAAATGGATATCAGCAAGCGTCCGCAATACTACTGGAAGATTCAGCAAATCCTGCACGACCAACTGCCGATAATCGAGACGGTGCGCGGGCAGCGCTATGCGGCGTGGAAGAACTCGCTCAAGAATTATCAGCCCAAAGTCTGGGGCACGTACAAACCGGAGTGGATGGAATTCAAAGCCGACTGAACATCCGGCGCGGCGCGCACGTGGAAATATCAGGCCGATGACACGATGACCCGCTTTCTGATCCGTCGCCTGCTCAACATGATCCCGCTGATCCTCGGGATCACGTTCATTTCTTTTCTCGCGATGTCACTGGTGCCGGGCGACTTCGTCTCGAATCTCAAGCTCAATCCGACTATCACGCCCGAGGTCATTCACCAGCTCGAGGCGCAGTTCGGCCTCGATCAGCCGTTGATGGTCCGCTACTTCAAGTGGCTGTGGGGCGTGATCCATCTGAACTTCGGCTTCTCGCTGCAGTACCGCGTGAGCGTCACCGGACTTATCGCCACGCGCGCCTTCAACACGATCATCCTGGCGGCGAGCAGCATGCTTTTGTCGTGGCTGATTGCGATCCCGATCGGAATCATCGTGGCGGTGAATCAGAATTCGATCTGGGATCGGTTCCTTTCGTTCCTCGCGTTCTTCGGGATGTCGGTGCCGAGCTTTTTTCTCGCCTTCCTCGCTATGTACTTCGCGCTGAGGACCGGATGGTTTCCGATTGGCGGCACCTACTCGCCCGACTACGCGACGCTCGATCCGATGAGCCAGGTTGCCGATCGCATTCAGCACCTTATCCTGCCGGTGTTCGTGCTCGGCATCTCGGGCACCGCGGGCCTGATGCGCCTGATGCGATCGCAGATTCTCGAAATCAAGAATTCTGAATTCGTCCGCACGGCGCGCGCCAAGGGACTCTCCGAGCGCGTCGTCATCTACAAACACGTGCTCCGCAACGCGATGAACCCGTTCGTCACGATGGCGGGATATTCGCTCGGCGACCTGCTCGGCGGCGCCGCTCTGGTCGAGGCCGTGATGAACCTGCAGGGGCTCGGCCTGCTGATGCTCGAAGCGGTGCGCTCGCTCGACATCTACCTGGTGATGGGATCGGTACTGATGGGCACGATTCTGCTGCTGGTCGGCAACCTGCTCGCGGATATCGCGCTGGTCGCCGTCGATCCGCGCGTCGATTTTTCGTCGGTGGCGGCCGAATGAGATGAACGCCGTCCCCGCATTGCACGCGAATCTCCAGGGCGCCGAGGTATCCGCGCGAGGAACAACAGGCATCGCGCGCGAGTGGCGTCTCGCGTCGCGAACGGTCCGCTTCTCGGCGATCTGCCTCGCAATGTTCTACCTGCTCGCGGCCGCCTCGCCGTTCTTCGCGAGCTACGATCCGGCTTATCAGAATCGCGAGATGCCCGATTGCCCGCCGATGTCGATCCATCTGAGCGCGCCGTCCGAATGGTCGCGCTCGATCTTCTACACGCATCCGATGCACATGGCGGACGCCAGTGCGCGCACCTTCGCCGCCGACAATTCGCAGCGCCTCGACATCCACCTGTTCTCGCACGGGCACCTGTTCACCACCGACAGCGAGAGCGTGCCGTACTTCATGCTCGGCAGCGACGGCCTCGGGCGCGACCTCTACTCGCGAATCGTGTACGGATCGCGCGTGAGCATGTGCGTCGGACTGATCGGCGTGCTGATCACTTTTTCACTCGGCATCACGATTGGCGCGCTGTCAGGCTACATCGGCGGGATGGTCGATTTCGTGATCATGCGATGGTCCGAGATCGAGATGTCGCTGCCGTCATTTTATTTTCTGCTCGCGCTGGCGGCGGTGATTCCATCGGGGCTGAGCGCGGTCACGACGTTTTTCATGATCGTCGCGATCATGAGCTTCATCAGTTGGGCGGGCTTCGCGCGAATCATCCGCGGGATGGCGTCGTCGGTGCGCTCGCGCCCTTACGTCGAGGCGGCGCGCGCGCTGGGCGCGTCGCGATGGCGTATCATCACGCGTCACATCATCCCGTCGGTGATGGGCTACGCGATCGTCGCGGCGACGCTGTCGATCCCCGGTTTCATCCTCGGCGAAAGCGCGCTGTCGCTGCTGGGCCTCGGCATCCAGGAGCCGGCCGCAAGCTGGGGCAACCTGCTGGCGCAAGCGCAGGACGTCCAGAACCTCGCGCGCTACCCGTGGATATTGATCCCCGGCATCTTCATTTTCCTTGCCGTGATGTCCTTCAATTTCCTGGGCGACCACCTCCGCGACAGATTGGATCCCGCAAATGCAGGATGATCTGATACGCTGATCGTCACGTGAAATCAGGGCTTCTAACGAAATCATGAATGATGGCATCAGCTCTATTGCGCCCGAACTGGACGCCGGGCACTTCCAAATTTTGAAGGACGCTCCCGCTCCAAGTGATTTCAAAGGACACAACCCGCGGGATTTTGCTCAGAAGATAGGGGCACCAGTTGAGATCGTCGGACGGATGCCCGAGCTGCGCTTTACTAGGCCGACGCTCGTCGACTTCGTCGCAGCAGAGCGGAACGCAGAGGCGCAATTCCTTGCCGTTATGTCGTGGGGCAAAATGCGACACGATCAAGGTCGAAGGGCGTGGAAGGTAAAGGAAAGATGGACTCCGCTAATCCGTGAGATCGCAGGTTCTGGCCTATCTCGCGTTCAAGCATATGCGCTGTTCAGACAAGCAAGAGCGAATCGTGACACTCGTCTGAACGGTCTCGGCGTTGCCTATTTCACAAAGCTATTATTCTTTCTGCGGCCTGTCGCAGACGCTTACATAATGGATCAATGGACTGGAAAATCCATTAATCTTTTGTTTCACGGCGGCGATACGGTGAGATTCAATGCTGCTGGGGTGGTTAGCGACCAGAATACAGAGAGAGATTACGATCGCTTCTGCGAAAGGGTTGAATTTCTAGCGAAGAGATTAGGGGTTGAACCAGCCGAAGCGGAGAAGAGAATATTTTCAAACGGTGGCCGCCAAGTAGGCCATTGGCGCGCCTACGTGAAGCGTCTCACATCTAATATATCTGGACCATCGCGAGCGCCTACAACTCGTTCATCAAAGTGAAGCCGCTGCTCGAAGTTAAAGCGCTGCGCACCTCGTTCTTTACCGAGGCGGGAGAGGTGCGCGCGGTTGACGGCGTGAGTTTCTCCGTCGAGCCGGGCAAGTTGCTTGGCATTGTCGGTGAGTCGGGATCGGGCAAGTCGGCCAGCATGCTCTCGATCATGCGGCTGCTGCCCGAGTCGGCGCGAATCGTCAGCGGCGAAATAATTTTCGAGGATCAGGATCTGCTGAAGCTCAGCGAGCCCGAGATGCGCGCACGTACGCGGCGCGCGGATCGCGATGATCTTCCAGGAGCCGATGACCTCGCTGAACCCGGTCTTCACCATCGGCAGCCAGATTGGCGAGGCCGTCCGCCTGCATCAGCAGACCAATCGCGCCGAGACGCGCAACCGCACCATCGAGGCGCTCCGGATGGTCGGGATTGCCGACCCCGAGCATCGCATCGACGACTATCCGCATCAGCTGTCCGGCGGGATGCGCCAGCGGGTGATGATCGCGATGGCGCTGTCGTGCAATCCGCGCCTGCTGATCGCCGACGAGCCGACCACCGCGCTCGACGTCACCATCCAGGCGCAGATTCTCGATCTGATCCGCGAGCTGCAGGTGCGCCTCGGCCTCGCCGTGATCCTCGTCACGCACGATCTCGGAATCGTCTCCGAGTATGCCGACGACGTGACGATTCTTTACGCGGCGCGCGTGATGGAGCAGGCGCCGACCGCGGAGCTGTTTCGAAATCCGCTCAACCCGTACACGCGCGGCCTGCTCGAATCGATTCCCGGCATCGACGGCAACCGGCACCATCGCCTGCAGGCGATTCCCGGCTCGATTCCGAGCGCGCTCAATCCGCCGGCCGGATGCAGATTTCATCCGCGATGCGCCCGCGCGATTCCCAAATGCTCCGAGGCCGAGCCGCCGCTCGAAAACAAAGGCCCCGAACCACTATGTCGCCTGCATCCGCGCCTAATCCCGCAACTCCGAACGGCAACACGCCCGCGACCGCTCCTGGAGCGGCCGCTGGTGCGCGTCGAGCATCTCAGCAAGGAATTCCCCGCCGGATCGACCGGCATCATCGGCGGAAAAAGCTCATCGATAAAAGCGGTGGCCGGCGTCAATCTCGAGATTCAGCCGGGCGAAACGCTGGGATTGGTGGGCGAGTCGGGCTCGGGCAAATCGACGCTGGGACGACTGATTCTGAAACTGCTCGAGCCGACCGAAGGCGCCGTCTATTTCGACGGCCGCGATCTCTCGACGCTCGGCCGCGCCGAACTGCGCATGCTGCGCCAGCAGATGCAGCTCGTGTTCCAGGATCCGTACGCGTCGTTGAATCCGCGGATGCGCGTGCGCTCGATCGTCGGCGAAGGAATCGAGATTCACAAGCTCGCGCGCGGCAGCGGAAAAGGAGCGAGCGCATCGCCGAGCTGCTCGCGATGGTCGGGATGAGCGCCGACGCGATGGATCGTCTGCCGCACGAATTCTCCGGCGGGCAGCGCCAGCGAATCGGAATCGCGCGCGCGCTCGCGGTGAATCCGCGCTTCCTGGTGCTCGACGAGCCGGTCTCGGCGCTCGACGTTTCGATCCAGGCGCAGATCATCAACCTGCTGCAGGACCTGCAGGAGAAGCTGAAGCTCACTTACCTGTTCATCGCGCACGACTTGCGCGTGGTCGAGCACATCAGCAATCGCGTCGCGATCATGTACCTCGGCAAGATTGTCGAGATCGCGTCGCGCGACGAGATCTACCTGAACCCGCGCCATCCCTACACGCGCGCGCTGCTCTCGGCGATTCCGACGATCGACACGGCGCACAGGCCCGAGCGCATCAAGCTGCCCGGCGAAATGCCGAGCCCGATGAATCCGCCGCCCGGCTGCGCCTTCCATCCAAGGTGTCCTTATGCGAAAGATGTCTGCAGGAACGTCGAACCAAAATTAGAAACTGGACGGGGCGGGCACGCCGTTGCGTGTCACGTTTTCCCGGCGCCGTAGTGTATGGAATCAAATCATATATCCCGCAGGATGCAGGCGTTGCGTGGGCGGAAGCGCGCACGCGGGTGGCGGTTGGCCGCAACATCAACGTCTCGGGCAAACTGATTTTTCACGAGCCGGTCAGAATCGAGGGCCGCTTCAAGCGGCGAGGTTCGCTCGGTCGAGCTGGTCGTAGTCGGCGAAGACGGAATGATCGAGGGCAAGGTCTACGCGCCGCGACTGCTCATCATGGGCGAGTTGCGCGGCGACGTGGTCGGATGCGAGCGCGTCGTGCTGGGGCCGCGCGCGAAGTTCTTCGGCAATATCGACACGCGCAGCCTGACGGTGGCCGAAGGCGCCTACTTCGAAGGCAATGTCCGCATGACGCGGCTGTCGGTCGCCGAGGCCGCTGCCTCCGACGACAGATGATCGCCTGAGTCGCTCGACGCTCAGGTCGCGACGTCGAGACGCGCCGCTTTGCCCGACAGATCGCGCAGGTAATACAGGCGCGCGCGGCGTACGCGATTTCGCGTCAGCACCTGCAGCTTGTCGATTCGCGGCGAATGCATCGGGAAGATTCGCTCGACGCCGACGCCGTACGAAACCTTGCGCACGGTAAAGGTCGCGCGATTGGCGCCGCGATTCATTTTGATCACGATGCCTTCGAAGGACTGGATGCGCTCCTTCTCGCCTTCGACGACCTTGACGTGAACGCGAACCGAGTCGCCGACACGGAATTCAGGCAGGTCCTTGCGCAGGCCCCGCTCTTCGAGCTTCTGGATAACGGTATTCATGGGAAAAAAGACCTCGAGTCGAGCCATCTAACCTACCCAAATGCGCGCGCCCACTCAATGGGTGGTGGAGCGCAGATTTTAGGGGCGGTAGTCTCGCAAGCCGGGAAGGCTGTGGGTTCCATGCGCGACGAAATCGCAGAACTAATTGCGGCAATCGAGCCGGTCGACGAGATCGAGCGCGAACATCGCGACTCGACGATCGAATGGATTTGTTCGGGCGCGCCGATTTTCAGAACTCGGAAGCCTGACGTGCCGCCCAAGCATCTGGTGAGTTATTTCGCGCTCGTTGATGAAGAGCGCGGGAAAATATTGCTCGTCGATCACAAGCTCGCCGGCTTATGGCTGCCGAGCGGCGGGCACGTCGAGCCTGATGAAGATCCGCGTGCGACGGTGATCAGAGAGATAGCTGAAGAGCTGAACCTCGCAACGGAATTCATCGCAGCCGAGCCCGCTGTTCATCACGGTGACGCGGACGGTCGGCCAGGACCTTGGGCATACCGACGTGTCGCTCTGGTATTTGCTTCGCGGCGACAGCACGCGCGCGATCGAATTCGATCGCGGCGAGTTTCATGGCGTGCGATGGTTCGGTTTCGACGAGATTCCGTTCGAGCGATCGGATCCGCACATGCGGCGGTTCGTGGAGAAAATGCGGGCGCTCTAGCCTCTCTCTATCAGCTTGCAGGGAGGAGGCTAGGAGGGATCCGGAATTCTTCGCCGCAGCGGCTCTAGAATGACACAAAAGAACGAGCGGATACGAAGTTACTTGCCGCGGAGGCGGTCTAGAATAATTCCGGCGGCGGAGCGCACCGACAAGTGGTTGTAGTCGCCGGGGCCGAGGATTGGCGCGAGCACGATGTCGGCGCGTGCGGCGACCTCGGGCGACATGCCGAAGCCGGTGCCGAGCAGGATCATCAATCGGCGGCGTGTCGGGAGCCTCGAGCCGCGCGCGCAGGTCGGCGTAGCTGGTGCCGCCTTCGGTGCGGGCGCTGGTGTGCACGATTAGCGGGCGCGCGCCGGAGATTCGCGATGCCTCGGCGATCGCGTCGTCGAGCTCGGCGACGATCTGCACGCGCTCGAGCGCCTCGCGCCGGCGCGAATCGTGCGCGCGGCCGAAGTCGAACCGCCAATGATCGATCACGCTCGCCGCGAATTTCCGCTGCTCGGGAATCGGATGCACGATGAAGACGCCGCGCACGTCGTAGGTTCGCGACGCGCGCGCGATGTCGTGAATATCGAGGCTGGTGATCGCCGAGGTGACGGTCTCGGCGTTGCGGTTGACGACCGGATGATGAATCAGCGCTACAAAAAGGTCGGACACAATCAGATACTTGCGCCGCTCGAGCAGGTCGGGACGGCGCCGCGCCGTGCGCCGTTTCGATTCGGCCTCGCGCCACGCGCGAATCTTCGCGTGGTCGCCGCTGAGCAGGATTTCCGGCACCGTCATTCCGCGAAATTCCTCAGGCCGCGTGTATTGCGGATATTCGAGCATCCCGGCGGCGAACGATTCTTCGTCGAGCGACTCGGGATTGCCGAGCACGCCGGGAAGCATCCTGCCGACCGCCTCGATCACCGCCATCGCGGGGATTTCGCCGCCGCTCAGCACGTAGTCGCCGATCGAAATTTCCTGGTCGACCAGCGAGCGCACGCGCTCGTCGATTCCTTCGTAGCGGCCCGCGACGATCATCAGGCCGGGTACGCGCTTGGCGAGGTCGCGCGCCATCGAGTTGTCGAACACTTCGCCCTGCGGCGTCATCAGGATGCGCCACAGTCCCGGCCGCTCGGTATTCACCGCGTCGATCGCGGCCGCAATCGGCTCGGGCCGCATCACCATCCCGCTGCCGCCGCCGTACGGCGCGTCATCGACTTGCCGGTAGTTGCCGAGGCCATGCTCGCGCAGCGGATGCGCCTTGATCGCGATTACTCCTTGCTCGATTGCGCGTCCGATCATGCCGCCGCGAAACGGCGACTCGAACATCTCGGGGAACAGTGTGATTACGTGAAATTCCATCGCGGGATGATCTAAATCTAACCGGGCAGCGCGTAGCCAGATGGTCAGTCGAGCAGGCCGGGGATCGGCTCGATCGTGACGCGACGCGCCGGCAGATCCATCGCCTTGACGACGTCCTCGATCACCGGGACCAGCACTTCGCGCTCGCCGTCGCGCACCACCCAGATATCCTGCGCGCCGTTGGAGAAGACTTCTTCGATCGTGCCGAGGCGGCTGCCGTCAGTGAGAAATACTTCGCAACCGATCGACTTCGTAATAGTAGAACTCGCCCGGCTTCGCGGGCGGGACGTCTTCCTCCGCGAGCATCACGACCGCGCCCTTGAGCGATTCGGCCGCGTCGACGTCAGCGACGCCTTCGAGCGTGATTCGCCGCGTCGTCAGCGTTGAGCGGCGTCATTGCGGTGAGCCGAAACTCGCGCGGGGCGCCGTCGCGTTCGAGGAACACGCGCTTGACCTCTTCGAGTGTGTCGGAGTCGGGATTGTCGGGACGGAATCGCAGCGCGCCCTTGAGCCCGTGGGCGCCGGTTATGCGGCCGACGCGGAGCATCGATGCTGTCGCCTGACCGGTATCATCGCGCAGGCGCGGGCCGCGCGATCATTTGTCTTCGACGATTTCGAGAACGACCTTGCGATTGGTGCGCGAGGCGACGGCGTTCAGAATCGTGCGGATCGACTTCGCCGTGCGTCCCTGCTTGCCGATCACGCGCCCCAAATCCTCTTTCGCCACGCGCAGTTCAAGCACCGAGGCGGTATCGCCCTGCGTCTCCTTCACGTCCACCGCGTCAGGATTGTTTACCAGTTGTTGTGCGAGGAACTGAACGAGCTCCTTCATAGGATGGCTCCGTTGCAGCGGGTCGCATCAGGCGGAGACCGTTGCTGTTTCGGCCCGTTTAATTAACTTCCTTACCGTGTCGCTCGGCTTGGCGCCAGCCTTGATCCATTGGTCCGCCAATTCCTTCTTGATGGTGACGCGCGGCGGATCGAAAGCCGGATCGTAAGTGCCGACCTGGGCGACGAAGCGGCCGTCGCGCGGCGAACGCGAGTCCGCCACCACGATGCGGTAAAAAGGTTTCTTGCGCGCGCCATGCCGGCGCAATCGGATTACAAGTGCCATGCGATTTCTCCTGTTCCTTATTCTAGCTGCCGAGCCCCAGTCCGCGCATCATCATTTTTCCCGCGCCCATGCGGGTGATTTTCTTCATCATTTTGCGCGTCTGCTCGAACTGTTTGAGAAAGCGATTCACGTCCTGCACCGAGGTGCCGCTGCCGCCGGCTATTCGCGCGCGCCGTCGCCCGTTGATAATCAGATGATTGCCGCGCTCCTGCAGCGTCATCGAGTTGATAATCGCCTGGATGCGCTCCAGCTCGCGCTTTGCCTCTTCGGAATCCGCCGCGCCCGCGACTTTCTTGAGCCCGGGAATCATGCCCATCAGCTCGCCCAGCGATCCCATCTTCTTGATCGCTTTGATCTGCTCGGCGAAGTCGGTGATCGTGAACTCGTTCTTCTTGAACTTGCGCTCGAGCTCCTTGGCCTTGCGTCTGATCGTAGTTCTGCTGCGCCTTCTCGATCAGCGTCAGCACGTCGCCCATCCCGAGGATGCGCGAGGTCAGACGGTCAGGATAGAAAATCTCGAACGCGTCGAGCTTCTCGCCGGTGGCCGCAAACAGAATCGGCGCGCCGGTGATCGTGCGCACGGAAAGCGCCGCGCCGCCGCGCGCGTCGGAGTCGAGCTTGGTCAGGATGACGCCGGAAATTCCGAGCCGCTCGTGGAATCCCGCCGCGACGTTCGCCGCTTCCTGGCCGGTCATCGCGTCGGCGACGAATATGATGTGATGCGGATTGAGCGCGGCCTTGAGGCGCGCCAGCTCGTCCATCAGCTCTTCGTCGATTTGCAGGCGGCCGGCGGTGTCGATCAGTATCGCGTCATTCCCGCCGGTCTCGGCGCGCGCCATCGCGCGCGACGCGATCTCGATAGGATCCTGCTTCTCGTTGCTGTCGAGGACCGGAATTCCGCGCCTGCGCGCCGAGCACGCGCAACTGCTCCATCGCAGCCGGGCGATAAACGTCGGTGGACGCGAGAATCGGATGGCGCTTGCGCTCGGACTTGAGCCACAGCGCGAGCTTGGCGATCGAAGTCGTTTTGCCCGAGCCCTGCAGGCCGACCACCATGATTTTGACCGGCGGCTTGACCTTGAGATCGAGCTCGCGCGCCGTGCCGCCCATCGCGTTCTGCAGCTCGGTCGCGACGAACTTGATCAGATGCTGCTCGGGCGTGAGCGAGCGCAGCACTTCGGCGCCGAGCGCCTTGGTTTTGACGTGCTCGATGAAGTCGCGGACGACCTTGATATTGACGTCGGCTTCGAGCAGCGCGAGCCGGACTTCGCGCAGCGCTTCCTCGATATTGCGCTCGGTGATGCGGCCCTGCCTTTGAGTTTTTTGAAGACCCCTTCGAGGCGGTCGCTGAGCGTGTCAAACATGGGTAAAAACTCGGTTATGGCAGGTCGAGGTAAGTGGCTCCGGCCCAGTCCGGTTCGTGTTCGATAATCTAGCAAACCGCCAAGGCTAGGGCACACTGCGGCGCCTGTCAATGCGTGTCCGACCGTCGACTGAGCCGTGGCGATGAGATAGTGCGATCAGCGAGTATGGCAACAACGAACATAGAGCCCGCCGATGATATTCTGACCTGTCCAAAATGCGGCGGAAAAACGATGGTAATTTACGTCGAGGAAAATGAAGTTCAGTCGCGTAAAATGTGCAGACGTGCAACGATCTGGTCGCGTACACGTCGAAGCTGATCAGGATTCTACACGCCACGGTAAGCCGATCTAGGTGCGCGGGGCCGCGAACGACCCCGCGCGCTGCTCATCACCATCGCAGTCTTCACGAGCCCCAGATGTCCTTCCACCATGGCTTCGGCTGTGACTCCGGCGTCAGCCCGGCCTTCTTGATCACGTCCTCCAGGTTCCATCCCGTCAGATCGGCGAGCGTCTCCGCTTCGTGCGCTCGGCGCTTGTTCAGGTCATCGAAATAGTTCTTCGCCGCCTCGCATGCGCTGGGCGATCCATTCCACGCATGCTGCATCACGTAGCGCGCCTGGAAGTTTTCCTGATCCTGCGTCTCCTGGAAGATCAGATCTTCGGGAAATGTGTCCGCGCTGTAGCGGACGTGCAGCCGCGTGAGCATCACCGGCATCGCACCGCCATCGGCTGATACGGCATGAACCCGCCGGGACGGATATCGATCGGCGTGCCGCCGTGCTGCGTCGTCGAGCCAGAACACGCCGAGGCTCTTCAATTCATCGCGCGAGAGCGGCGGCCCCGCGCACGGATCGCACCATCCCATGTTCCACACATACTCGGTGAACACGGCGCGCATGTCGTTGCGCTTGACCTGCTCGTCGAACATCGCCTTGTAGAAGTCGCCGAACTTCGTCGCGCACGTACTCGGGGATATCCATGCCGGTCGGCAGTTTCACCGTGCGATAGTTGGTGGTCTCGACGCGGCCGTTTTCAGTGAGCATGTAGATGACGAGGTCCTGCGGTCCTTGCGCGTTAATCATGCCGAGCCGAATCGGCAGCATGAACTTCGGCGATTCGAAAGCGAACTGCAGCGGCCGCAGGTAGGTCAGGCCCGTTGCCTGATGCTCGGTCGAGATTGACCTTGGCGACGAAGAATTTCATGTCGCTGCGGATGTAGGGCTCGAGCGCGCGATCGCGCGCCGACCGGAATCTTGTAGCCGTTTAGCTGCAGCCAGGTTTGCAGGCCCAGCGATTCCTTCGCCGACAAAATCACGATGTCGTATTCGCCGACGGTGTATTCGCGCCTCGATCGTTGACGCCGAGCGCATCGGCCTCGTCCCTGGCACCGCAGTCCGAGCCGCTCGCCATCGCCGCCGCTGCGGCTGCGCCATAGCCATGCGCTATGCATCAGATCTCGCACGGGTCCGGATCGAAATACTCGACCAGCCGCGGCGAGCTGTACGCGTCGATCTTCTTGAACAATTCGCGGTCGCCGATATGCACCTGCCCCTTCTGCAGCACGACCGGCACCGGCACCACCAGCGCGAACTCCGACGGCTCGCCCTGGTAGTCGTTCATCAGGCTGATGACGGTCTTGTCGTCGTGATGCGCGACCACGACTTGCGACGCGTGATTGACCAGCGGCTCGTCGGCCTTGCCGACATAGAAGCCGCAGAACGCGCGCGCGTCAGGCGGCGCGCGCGAGAATCAGCAGCCGCCAGCATCATCGAGACGAGAATCCGAATTCGCTGAAAGAACATGACTCACCTCCATTTTGTGTCCATTCGAATTTGCGCGCGGGCCAAATCGCGTCCCACAGCGGAACGCATCGGCGCCGCGATAAACAAAGCCCAGATGAGTCCGTTGGTGCGGTAAAGCCGGAACTGCCACGCGTATGCGATCGCGGCGACGAGCGCGGCGTGCGCGATTCGGCCGCGCGCGGATCGTTGGGCCCGGTCATCGGATCGGAAATCATGAAGAACGCGAACAGCAGCAGCGCGCCGCTCTCGAGTTGATGCGTCCACACGGCCCAGCGCTGGCCGAGATACGCGACCCGCATCGCGAGCGCGCCGAGATAGAACGCGAGGAACGTCCAACTGATGTCGCCGCGCCGCGCGCGATTCGTCACCAGTACGCCGAGCATCATCACCCATCCGGCGATCGCAACATCCTGACCCCATTGGCCCGGCGAGACCCAGGTGCCGGGAAGCAAGAACGATCGCGAAGATGACGCCGAAGGTCGCGGGATTGAACAGATGCTTGCCGCGAAATCGAAAAAGCGACTTCGAGGAAATCGCGGCGGCCGCCGCGATCGGATGCGCGAGCAGATTATCGGCGCGCAGCAGCAGCGACAGGCTGAGGCAGGTGATGATGGCGCTGCGATATGAGCGGGGCTTCGAGGGGGTGAGCGTCCAGCGAGCGGTCTTGCGTCAGCAGGCCGGCGGCGAAGGTCAGGACGACTTGGTGGGCGGATGCTGAAATCGCGGAAGTACGCGCCGGCGGCGAGCAGGATGCCGAGGGAGAAAATCTGGAAGAGGCGAGGATCGGCAAATGCGGCATGCCAGTCGCTTGAGCTTCGAGCTGAATGCGTCCATCGAGTCGTCCTCTCGACTCTTTGAACGGCGGCGCCGAATTTTCTTGCAGGGTTCCTCTTGGTTGGGCGGGAGGGTCCGATTCTTACCTCGCCCGTTATTTCACGGGAGAGGAGGCCGACCGCATCGCGGTCGGTAGGTGAGGGTGCTGGGTTTCAGCAACACTGCGGATGCGCCCCAGAACCTCACTTAACCTCTCCCGAACATAACGGGCGAGGGATCGGACCTTGCGGCGGCGTTTCGGGGCGGATTGTAGACGTGCAGGAAGGAAAATGCGGCGATCGTCAGTGCGTGCATGATATTGGCTGACGTGATCAGGCCGCGGATTTCGCGCATCGGCACCATCACGACTTCGGTCTCTTCGTCGCCGAGCGACTACCACTCGTTCGACTTGGCGCACGTTCTCGGCGAGGAACGAGAAACAGATGTTGCCTTGGATTGCGGGATTCGGATGCACCTTGCCGAGCTCGACGATCGCGTCGGAATCGAAGCCGGTCTCCTCGACCATCTCGCGCCGCGCCGCATGCATCGGCGACGGATCTTCGGCATCGACCATGCCACCCGGCACTTCGAGCGTGAACTCCGAGATGCCGTGACGCCATTGGCGAATCATCACAACATCGCCGTTCTTCGCGAGCGGAATGATATTCACCCAGTTAGGCGCATCGAGGATGAAGAAGTCGCGCTCACCGCGCCGCGCATGCGTCGAGCGCCGCCGATGAAGATCGAAAATCGGCGTGCTGTACGCGACGTCGCTCCTGAGCGTCTTCCACTTCCGCGGTTTCATCGGAAATTCTGGGCGGTTGTCAAAACAATCGTGCGTATTCGATTGCCGGGCATCGATCCATCACGACTGTGATGCCAGCTCGCTGTGCGCGGCGGGCGGCCTCGAGGTGGATTACGCCCAAGCTGGCACCACAGGATGCGCGCGCGTTTGGCGGTCGCTTCGTCAACGATT
The DNA here is from genome assembly GCA_963721485.1 of uncultured delta proteobacterium. GTDB lineage: Bacteria > Desulfobacterota > Binatia > Binatales > Binataceae > Binatus. The sequence goes on from CAVRJV010000003.1 coordinate 148,786, forward strand.
TGCGGGACGAACTCTGAGCGCCGGAATACGTCTACCATCTCGACTGGCTCGGGAATCGACGCGAGGTCGGGATAGCATGTTTCGCCAAGCGCGCTGCGAAGAGCGTCGGCGTTGAGCTGAGGATTTACCGGGATCACCTTGAAGCCGTGGGTCTTCAGCAGCTTTGCGATTTTGAGCGAGTCGCGCGCCGGGTTGTCGGAGCAACCAACTACTGCGACTGTAACCGGCCTCGATAAAATCTCGCGAATCTCTGGCGTCACTGGGATTGCTGAACTCCATGATCTCCGTCTCACGCTACGGATGAAACAGGCGTTCGATGATCGTCGGCACGAGGCGATGGATTTCCTCGCGGCATTCGGCGAATACCATGTCGCCCTTTTCGTACGGGTCGTCGATATCGCCGCGCCTCGCCTGCGAACGATCGCAGCGTGAACACCGGCCGCTCCTTCGCGCCGGGGAATCGTTCGACCAATTCGCGCGCCTGCTGCTCCGTCATCGCGATGATGAGATCGGTCTCCTCGAGCATCTCGGGATGCCGCTTGAAGTCGGTCGAGGTCGCCTCGTCGCCGATATCGATACCGACTTCGCGCAGCGCCATCCGCGTGTCGAGCGATACCAGCGCGCCGTCGCGAGCGTACGGCGCGATGCCGGCCGAATTGATCGTGATGTTGTGATCGAAGCCGAGCGCGTCGAGTTCGCGCCGCAGGATATGCTCGGCCATCACGCTGCGCGCGGTGTTCGCGGCGCAGATAAACAGGATGGAACGAAAGCGCGGCTCACGAGGAGCCGCGCTTTTGGGTTTCTTCTCAGCCGTCAAAAATCTACACGCCCCCGCCCATCACCTCGCCCATGCTCTCCTTCTTGGTGACGCCCTTGGCCAGCTCTTCCTTGAGCTTGCCGCCGAGTTCCGCCGGCTCCCACATCGAGCCCTTCTTCGATACCTTGGCGCCCGTATGCCATCCGCGCATCAGCCACACATTGCCCATACCGACGCGGAAGACTTCGCCGTGAAAGTCCTTGGCGTCGTCGCTGGCGAGCCATGCGACGAGCGGCGCGACGTGCGCGGGCGTGAACGCGTCCCATTCGCCCTCTTTCTTCGCCATGCCGCCGGCGGTCTGCGGAGTCGCGTCGACTGTCAGGCGCGTGCGCGCGACCGGCGCGATCGCATTGGCGGTGACGCCGTAGCGGCTCATCTCGCGATCGACGATTATCGCCATCGCTGCAACTGCCGCCTTGGCCGCGCCGTAGTTGCTCTGCCCCGCGTTGCCCAGGATGCCCGAGTCGGAGCTGGTGTTGATCAGCCGGCCGTTGAGGACGTTGCCGGCCTTATGCTGCTCGCGCCAGTAGGCGGCTGCATGCCGGGCGACGTTGAACGATGCCCTTCAGATGGACGGTGACGACGGCGTCCCAGTCCTCTTCGCTCATGTTGAAGATCATGCGGTCGCGCAGGATGCCGGCATTGTTCACGACGATGTTGAGCTTGCCGAAGTTGTCGATCGCGCAATCGATGATCCGCTTGGCGGACTTGAAATCGGTCACGCTCTCGAAGTTGGCGACTGCCTCGCCGCCGGCCGAGCGGATTTCCTTGACGACGTCTTCGGCCGGCGAGCGCGACTGCCCGGTGCCGTCGAAGTGCCCGCCGAGGTCATTGACGACCACCTTGGCGCCGTGCTTCGCCAGCAGCAACGCCTCTTCGCGCCCGATGCCGCGGCCGGCGCCGGTGATTACCGCAACTTTGCCTGTCAGTAGTGCCATTTCGCTAGTTCCTCTTCTCGTTCTCGCTTGGATTTGGATTCGGTGCTTGTTGGGCGATTGCGCCCGGTCCTTCTATATCGAAATTTTCCGTCGGTTCAATCATTGACGGGTCGATCTGCGCCGGCAACTCGTAGATAAGGTCGATCGTCATCTTCGACTTATCCTGATCGCTCGGGATACAGCATCAGGCTGCCGGGGCGCCCCTTGTAGTTGAAATCGCACGACCAGGTTTTGCGCGCGGGCATGATCAGCGACGAGGTGACGTGAAAGTCGTTCTTCTTCAGCTCCTCCTTGTAGTAACGCAACCATCTGCTGCATCTGCGCGTCCGAGGTGAACATGATTTCGCGCATCGCGCCCTTGGGCTTGCGGACGTGATCAATTTTGGCTCCCGGATATATGGGCATCGAGGGAAACAGATCCTTCGGCAGTTCCTGGCTGGGCTCGTCGGTCGGGCCCGACGCGGTCGGCACGGTAGGAGGTGCGACCGGAGCGGCCACCGGCGCCGCCTTGCAGGCCGCGAAAACGAAAATGCAGACGGCGGCTATCGCTGCCAGCTTGAACAGATCGGCGCTGATTTTCCGTCTTACTAACTAGTGGGTGCGAGATTTCTCAAAAGCGTCAATCGCCCAAAAAAACAATGACCGCATCGCGGTCAACCTGCGGCATGCTGTGGCAAGCTTCTGGATAGACGCGAGCAGCGAAGAAGTCAAGGCGGCAAGACCGCCCACGGTGCCGAGCGGCGACCAGATTGAGGTAGTCGGCAGCGTGGCCAACGGCGTATACAATAAGAGATCCACGGCCTCGATAGTCGAGCGTGGTGCGAAGAGTTGCGCAATGTGGCACGGCGTGGGAAGCCGCCGATGCGGCATTGGCAATCGTGGACGAGTCAGTCAACATTTTTGCTTCCGCGCGGCGACTCTTGACAAATACTTTCTATTGTTGCATTCAGACTTTCCGCGCCATCACGGACAACTTTGACCGGCTGGTGGGAGCCCGGGCTACTAAAATTGGGTTAACGACCGGTTCAGGGGAGAACCGCTGAGGCATTTTGGGGCAGTTATCGCAAACGGTTCGAGCGGGCCAAAATTTCGCCGCTCAAATTTATTTCAATCTCGAGAGGATAAGAGATGCAAAGCAACTTTCGGTATTTGGCGATGATTCAGCAGGGCTACTACGCAACGTATCCCCTGCTCTTCATTTCGGTCGTCTGCCTCGCGATCATTTTCGAACGCGTGTGGGCGCTGTGGGGTGTCGGACCCAAGACGGCCAAGCTCGCCGATTCACTGATCCCGCTACTGCGCAGGGCAAGTTCAACGAAGCGCTGCAGGCGACGCAGGCGCGCGGGACGGCGTCCGAGCGAATCTTTCACACTCTGATTTCGGGCGCGCAGACGATGGACCGCGATCATCTGCTCGATCTCGACGACGAGCGCCGCTACCAGGAAGGCCTCGAGTTCAAGCGCTACATCTGGGTGCTCGCGACGGCGGGCGCGTCGGCCCCGTTCATCGGGCTGTTCGGCACGGTCGTCGGTATTCTCGTGGCATTCCAATCGATGGCGATCATGGGCACCGGCGGTTTCTCGGTCGTCGCGGCCGGTATCTCCGAAGCGTTGATCTCGACGGCGCTCGGACTGGCCGTCGCGATCGTCGCGGTTATTTTCTACAACTATTTCTCGGTCAAAGTTGAGAACATCAGCGCCATCCAGCACATCAACGACGACCGCCTGATCGACGCCGCACTCCAGGGGAGACAAGCGCGTGGCAATTAGCGGACCACATGGCGGCTGCCGGTGGCGGCGTTTTCGCCGACATCAATATCACGCCGCTGACCGATATTTTCCTGGTGCTGCTGATCATCTTCATGGTGACGACTTCGGTCACAATCGAGTCTGCCGCGCACGTCGATCTCCCCAACGCGACCAACACGGCGCCGGAGAACAAGGGCGTCATCGTCACGTACACCGCCCAGCACGAGCTGTTCGTGAACTCCAAGGACGTGCCAGAGCGCGAACTGCGCGCCGCCTTGAGCGACGCGCTCGGCAAGGTGGATCAGAAGATCGTCGTGTTCCAGGGCGACCGCAAAGTGCTGCTCGGCGACATGGTGCGAATCCTGAACATCGCCAAGGCCGCGGGGGCCACACAGATTGCGATCGCGGCCAAGCGGGTCACCGGTGCGCAAATGTCCAACTCCTCGGGCGGGGGAAATTGACCGGCACCCCTGGAGGTATACGCGCATGCGAAAAAAAATGGCTGGTCACAAAACCGGCGGGGTGTTCGCCGATATCAACATCACCCCGCTGACCGATATCTTCCTGGTCCTGCTGATCATCTTCATGGTGACGACAGCAGTGACGATCGAATCCGCGGCTCACGTGGATTTGCCCAAGGCCGAGGCGGCTGCCGCACCGACGGATAAGCCCAAAGGCATCATCGTCACCTACACCGCCGAGCATCTCATCTACCTAAACGACAAGCAGGTCACCGAGCCCGAGCTGGTGCCGCAGCTTCATGACGCGCTGCAGAATTCGACCGACAAGATCGTGATTTTCCAGGGCGACCCGAAGGTTATACTTGGTGATATGGTTCGCATCCTGGACATGGCCAAGCAGGCGGGCGCGGAGGCGATAGCAATAGCAGTATCTTCGCTACCTCCAGGCGGCGGCGGTGCGACGACCCCGGGGGCGTAGGATTTTAATATGATGGCAGTAATTATCATTTTACTGGTCCTCTCGACGTTCGTCGTCGCTTTTGTTTTCTATCGGATAATCGGCAAGCGAGAACTCGCAGCCGAGGCGAATCGCGACGATGACGAAGCGGATGCGACCCGCCTGCAGAAGATAAAAGACGCGCTGGGTTTGTTGATCGGGCCCTTTCCCCTCTCGGTCGCATTGCACGTGCTCGCGCTGCTGTTCCTGATCATCACGGTCCACGAACAGCGCGGGCGCGAGTTGATCATGGTGAACCTCGAAGCCGGTGGTGGCGGCGGTGGTGGCAACGAGATGCAGGATCTCGATATGCCCGAAGTGCCGATGCCCGACACGGCGCCGCAGCAGATGGAGCAGCCCACTGCGGTCGACACTTCTCAAGCGGTCGGTCTCGCCAGTGACTACGTGCGCGCAGCCGGCGGCGGTGGTATCGGTATCGGCCGTGGCGGCGGCATGGGCTCGGGCTATGGCCACGGTATCGGCTCAGGCTTCGGCGGCTTTATCGGAGAACTGCGTCGCAAAGGTCTCGACGTCGTGCTGGTCATCGACGGCACCGGCTCGATGAAACTGATCATCGAGGACGTCAAGGCCAAGATGAATCAACTGGTGCAATCGATTCACCGGCTGGTGCCGATCGCACGCATCGGGATAATCGTGTTCGGCGGCAAGGGCGAGAAGATGAATATCCAGCCGCTGACTCTCTCACCGCAAAAACTGAGCGACTTCCTCAACGGCATCCAGGCTATGGGTGGCGGTGAATGGGAAGAGGACACGCTCGGCGCGGTCGAGACCGGCATCAACAAGATGGACTGGAAGCCATACGCGAAGAAGGTCGTGGTGCTGGTCGGCGACTCTCCCCCGCGTACTGAAGACTTCGCGCCGTTGCTCGCACTGATACGTCAGTTCAAGGCCAACAACGGGACGTTCAACACGGTTGACGTGGCAGCCGAGGAGCATGAGCGATTCGAGCGCGAGTTCTGGCTGAAAGTGCATCGCGAGGAGCCGCCGAAGATCTCGCCGCTGCCTGCCTTCTACCGCCAAACCCAGGCCGCCTACAAAGTACTAGCGACAGCCGGCGGCGGCTCAATGAAGTCGCTGACCAAGGACGCGCATATCAACCAGCAGGTGCTGATCCTCGCGTTCGGCGACCAGTGGCAATCGCAGGTCGCAGCGTTCGGCCGCGGGCTCAACAACACCAGCTCGACCCCGTAAATATTTGCGTCGGGCCAATCGTCTACTATGATGGTGGACGAGATGAAAACCCTGAAGATACTCAGCGCGGTCGCCCTTGCGGCCGCGCTTTTCTTTCCGGCGCTTCAGTCGCAAGCGCAACACATGGACTTGCAGCATGCGCGCGCGCAAAAAGACCTGACACCGGCGCTCCAGCAATCGCTGCAGGACAAGCTCTCCGATGTGACCGAGCCTTACTTTGACGAGCAGGACGAGAAGAAGGCCAAGGGCCAGGTGTATATCGACCTTATGCAGAAATTCGAGTACCTGCCGACCTACGGCCCGCACAATCACCTGGTCGTGAGCTGCAAGCTGGGCGGTGTCGAATACAATCCCGTGAAGCCGGGAACGACCAAGGGCCTCGCCACCGGCAATCTCAAATATCTCGTCTTTACCTACGCGCTCGAGAACGGCCAGTGGGTATCGGTCGCCAAGCCCAAGTGGGAAACGCAGAACCTCGGCGCGGCAGGCACGGCGCAAATGCGGCAGAACCTCGCGCACGGCGAGCAGCGCAAACAGGCAGCGGAAAAAGCCGCTACGACCCACGCTGCCGCAGCCGCAGCAGCCGAGGCCGCGCAGAGAGCAGCCGACCGCGCGGGACAATAGCGCGATCTTTTTTCGTCTTGCTCTCGAATGCCAAGCAGCAACCACGAGAGCAGCGATCGTCCCGTCGGGAAGAGTTGCGTCATCATCTACAATCCCCACGCGGGGAAGCTCAGGCGCAGAGGATCTGATCGGCTCGAACTCGCTGCGCGCATTCTCACCGAGGCAGGCTACAACGTCACCCTGGTTCCGACTTCCGGTCCGGGTGCCGCGGTCGCCCTTGCGCGCGGTTGGGCCGCCGATGGTGTTGGTCTGATCGTAGCAGCGGGCGGTGACGGCACTATCAACGAAGTCGCCGAGGGAATGATGCACTCCGCAGTGCCTCTCGGAATCCTGCCTGCCGGTACTGCCAACGTGCTGGCCTCGGAAACCGAGATGAGTTCCAACCTGGAGACCGCAGCCCGCGACCTTCTTTCATACACACCGGAGCGGATTTCGGTGGGCCGCCTCGATTTCGACAACGGCAGTCCAGCCAGCCGGCATTTCCTTCTGATGGCGGGTATCGGCCTCGACGCCCGCATCATTTACAACATCAGCGCGCCGCTGAAGACCAACCTGGGCAAGATCGCTTACTGGATAGCTGCCTTCGGTCTCATGGGCCGGAGGCTGGAAGAGTTCTCGGTAAAAATCGACGACCACGACTACCGCTGCTCGTTCGCACTCGTGAGCAAGGTGCGGAACTATGGCGGCGATTTCGAGATCGCGCGCGATACTTCGCTGTTCGATAATCAGTTCGAGGTGGTGCTGTTCGAGGGACAAAATTCGGTGCGCTACGTGCGGTACTTCGTCGGCGTCGTGATGAACCACCTGCAAGGCATGAACGGCGTGCGTATCCTGCGCGCTCGCAAGCTACAGATCTCCCCGGTCCGGGATACCCGCGTCTACATGCAGGTAGATGGCGAATATGCGGGCCACCTTCCCGGCGCCGTCGAGATCGTGAGAGATGCAATTACATTGCTACTGCCGCCGCACTATCGGCGGCGGGTCGAACTCGGAGCATTGCGACGAAGCGAGTAGTTTGTGCGGCCCCTATCGTCCCGATGCGGCTTCCTGATCGACCACGTGGTGCTGAACCTTGCTGTGGAACCGGCCGTAGCTGAAGTAGATCACCAGCCCGATCGCCAGCCATACGACAAGGCGAATCCATGTCGCCTCTCGCAGGCTGGCCATCAGGTAGAGACAGAAGAACGGCGCCGAGAATCGGGACAAGGGGAACCAGCGGCGTGCGAAATGGACGGCTGCAGTTCCGGCTCTGAGTTGCGAAGAATCCAGACTCCGATGCACACCAGCACGAAGGCGAACAGCGTGCCGATGCTGGTCATCTCGCCCAGTTCGTCGATCGGCAGAAACGCCGCGGCGATACCGACCGCGATACCGGTCAACGTCGTCGGAATATACGGCGTCCGGTGCTTCGGATGAATCTTGCTGAAGGCGGGCGGCAGCAATCCGTCGCGCGACACGGCGAAAAATACTCGCGACTGCCCGAGCATCAGCACCAACAGCACCGAGGTCAGTCCGGCTACTGCGCCCAGCGAGATCAGTCCCGAAATGGCGTGCATCCCGCGCTGCAGGAACGCGGACGCGAGCGGCGCGGTGATGTCGATACTCTTGCGCCGGCACCATCCCGGTCAGAACTCCGGCGACCAGGATGTAGAGCAGCGGTGCAGACGAACAGCGAGCCGAGAATTCCGAGCGGCAGGTCGCGATTGGGATCGACCACTTCCTCGGCCGCGGTCGACACCGCGTCGAATCCGATATACGCAAAGAAAATAACTCCGGCGCCGCGCATGACGCCGGCCCATCCCATCGGCGCGAACGGACTCCAGTTCTCCGGCTTCACGATAAAACACGCCGACCACGATCACGGCCGCGATCACGAACAACTTGATCCCGACGATCATCGAATTGAGCCGCGCGCTTTCCGAGATGCCGATGTAGAGCACGTAGGTGATCAGCAACACGATCAGCAACGCGGGCAGATTCATGATTCGCGCCCGGCGTCGACCACGGCGCGTGCGTCCACGCCGACGGCAGATTTATCCCGAGACCCTTCGAGCAGAATCGCCAGGTATCCCGACCATCCGGACGCGACGGTGGCGGCGCCGACCGCGTACTCGAGCACCAGGTCCCATCCGATGATCCACGCGACCAGCTCGCCCATCGTCGCGTACGAATACGAATACGCGCTGCCGGCGACCGGGATCATCGCGGCGAACTCCGCATAGCACAGCGCCGCCATCGCGCACGCAAATCCCGAGACGACGAACGAGACGACGATCGCCGGTCCGGCGTATTCTGCCGCGGCGACGCCGGTCAGCACGAAAATTCCCGCGCCGACGATCGCGCCGATTCCGAGCAGCGTGAGATCGAGCGCTCCCAGAGCGCGTTTGAGGCCGCCCGCATGCGACTCGGCATCGGCCATCAGCGCGGCGGCCGGCTTGCGCCGGAAGAGTTGCGCTCGCAGCCCTGTGCTCATTCATTGCGCCGCGATCACCACGCCGTGGTATCCGCCATCCACCGAAATCACCGACCCCGTAACGTAGCTTGAAGCGGGGCTGGCAAGGAAGATCACGGCGCCGCGAATTTCATCGGCCAACCCCAGCCGCTTCATCGGCGTGAACGCTTCCATCCGCTCCTTGTTCGCCGGCTTTGGCGATTCCGCCTTCGGTCGCCTCGGTCGGAATCCATCCCGGCGCGATCGCATTGACCAGGATTCCGTAGCGGGCCCATTCGACCGCGAGCTGACGCGTCAGATTCGCCAGCGCCGCCTTGGTCGCCGCGTAGGCCGACAGCCGGTAAACCGAACTCGCGACTGCCGCGTAGATCGAAACCATGTTGATGATTCGGCCGGGCTGTTTGATCTCGATGAGGCGGCGCGCGACGCGCTGCGCGAGCATCATCGGCGCGGTCAGGTTCACCGCGATCGCTTCGTCCCACGCCTCGCGCTTGAAATTCTCGGCGCGCCCGGTCGGCGAGACGCCCGCGTTGTTCACCAGGATATCGACGTCGCCCAATCGCCGCCGTCGCTTCGGCCATCGCGCGATCGAGGTCGGCCTCGCGCGTCACGTCGGCGCCGATTCCGACCGCCTTGACGCCGTGCGCGTTGGCGAGCTCGGCCGCAATTTTCGTGACGCGATCTTTGCGCCGCGCGACCAGCGCAACGTCGGCGCCCGCAATCGCCAGCGCCTTCGCGCATTCGACGCCCAGCCCCGACGACGCGCCGGTGACCAGCGCCGCGATGGCCGCGCAGTGAGAACAGCGATTCGAGCGAATCCATAATTGAAGGTTCAGTCGCCGAAAACTTCGCCGGCGGCTTGCGCGGCCGCCGCGACTGCTCGATCGATATCGGCGCGCGAAATTCCGTAGTGCGTCACGGCGCGGAACGACGTGGCCTCGCGCGGCGAGATCAGCACGCCGCGCTCTTTCATCGCCGCCGCGAAACGCCGCGACGCCTCCGCGTCGCCGTCGACGTCGAACACGACCATGTTGGTGCGATTCGCGACCGGCCGCACATTCAGTCCCGCGACCAGCGCGAGTCCCTGCGCCAGCGCGCGCGCATTCTGATGATCTTCGGCGAGCCGATCGACCATCGTCGTCAGCGCGACGATTCCCGCCGCCGCAATTATTCCCGGCCTGCCGCATCCCGCCGCCCAGCATCTTGCGCGTCCGATGCGCGCGCGCGATAAATTCGCGGCTGCCGCATAGGATCGAGCCGACCGGACATCCGAGTCCCTTCGACAGGCAGAACGAGACCGTATCCGCGTGGCTCGCGATTTCCTTGGTCGTCGTCTCGAGCGCGAGCGCCGCGTTGAAGATTCGCGCGCCGTCGAGATGCAGCGTGAATCTTTCTGCCGACTGCGCCAGCTCGGCAACTTCCGCCATGTGCGAAAGCTTGATCGGCGCGCCGCCGCATCGGTTGTGCGTGTTCTCGATCACCACCAGCGACGGCTGCGCGAAATGATCGTCGTGCGGCGTGCCGAGCTCGTGCTTGAGTTCGGCGATGTCGAGTTCGCCGTCGTCGGTGTTGGCGATCGCCGTGAGCACGATGCCTCCCAGAGCCGACGCGCCGCCCGCCTCGTAAAGATTGGTGTGCGACTGCGATCCGACGATCGCCTTGGTGCCGCGCGCGCAATGAGTCAGCATCGCGGCCAGGTTGCCCATCGTGCCGCTCGGCACGAGCAGCGCGGCGTCCTTGCCCATCATCGACGCGGCCATCGCCTCGAGCCGGTTGACGGTGGGGTCTTCGCCGTAAACATCGTCACCCAGCTCGGCGCGCGCGATCGCCTCGCGCATCTCGGGCGTCGGCAGAGTAACGGTGTCGCTGCGCAGATCGATCAAATCGCGATGCCCCGTCGCGCGGGCCTACTGCCCCGGCGGATAGAGCGTGGTGAAGTTGCCGCTGGTCGTATCGACGACTTCGACGGCGTTCTCCGTGGTGTCGGAGAAGTACAGTTGCTTGCCGTCGCTGGTGAGCGCGCAGCCCGAGCCGATATGGCCGTTGACGAGCGTCAGCTTGGTGACGGTGTTGGCGTTGAGATCGATTTTGCGAATCGAATGGTTGTCGGCGTCGAGCACGTAGAGGAAGGTGCCGTCGGTGCATATCGCGCCCGGATTGTTAAACTGCGCCTGCGCCGCGGGACCGTCCTTGTCGCCTTCCTCGCCGGTGCCGGCGAGCGTGCTGGTCTCGAGCGTGTTGATATCGATCTTGCGAATGACGTCGTTGCCGGTGTCCGCGACGTAGATCAAATTTCTTGTCGACGGCGACTCCGCGCGGGCCGGCTGAAGACGCGACTTGTCCGCGCCACCGTCGGTCTTGCCCGCGGTGCCCGCTTGTCCGCCGATCGTCTTGACCTTGAAGTCGGCGAGCGTGATGCGGCGGACGGTGCTGTTGCCGCTGTCGGCCACGTAGAGCGAGGTGCCGTCGGTCGCATATCTGCGTCGGCAGGTTGAAGTGCGCGGAGGGGCCGGTGCCGTCGTCGCTGCCCGAGATATTCGCCTGGCCGGCAACGGTGGTGACGAGGCCGCCGACGGTGATTTGGCGAATGTCGGAGTTGTTGGTGTCGCAAAGATAGAGATTCTGCCCGGCCATCGTCATGCCGTCGGGGCTGTTGAAGCGCGCCGTATCGCCGCATGCCGTCGTTGCTGCCTTCCTGGAAAAGCTTGCCCGCGACGATTCGCAGCGACTTCGATGCGGCGTCGATCGCCTCGACGGTGTTGTTGCGGCTGTTCGCGACGTAAATCGCGCGGCCGTCGGTCGCGAGCCCGGCGGGGAAATCCAGCCGCGGTCCCGATTGCGCCTGCACGCCTTGGCCAGGTTCCTGCGCGCATTGCCGAGGCGCCCACGCCGAGAATCGCGAGCATCGCAGCCGACGCCAGGATCATCTTGAAGTTTGCGGAGACTCTCATGTACGCGACCTCGCTGAGATTGGTTGGGGTCATTCGCGCCGATTCACTGATCTTGCCGCAACTTATGGAAAGATCGCCTTGACGACTTCGTCGATCGCGCGCTTGCTGTCGGCCTCGTCGGTCAGCGACCAGGTGACGGCGACGGTCGCCGCGCGCCGCGGCGCGATTCCCTGGCGGATCAGCTCGCCGGCGTAAATCAGCAGCCGGGTCGAGACGCCTTCTTCCAGGCCCGACGCCTTCAGGTGGCGCACCTTCTCGCCCAGCACCGCCAGCTGCATCGCGATGTCCTGATCGACGCCCGCCTCGTGCGCGATAATCTCGACTTCCTTGTCGGCCGGCGGATAGTTGAACTCGATCGTCACGAAGCGCTGGCGCGTCGAGTGCTTCAGATTTTTCTGGATGCTCTGGTAGCCGGGATTGTACGAAATCACCAGCAGGAATCCGTCGTGCGCCTCGATCGTCTCGCCGCGCTTTTCGATCGGCAGGATGCGCCGATGGTCGGACAGCGGATGGATCAGCACGGTGGTGTCCTTGCGCGCCTCGACCATTTCGTCGAGGTAGCAAATCGCGCCGCGCCGCACCGCCTGGGTCAGCGGCCCGTCAACCCACACCGTCTCGTCGGCCTGGATGAGGAAGCGGCCGACCAGGTCGCTGCCGGTGAGATCCTCGTGGCAGGCGACGGTGATCAATTCGTTGGGGCCGTCGGCGAGCGACGACAGCTGATGCGCCATGTGCTCGACGAAGCGCGTCTTGCCGCATCCGGTCGGCCCCTTGAGCAGCACCGGCAGGCGCGCCTTGTAGGCGGCGGTGAAGATTTCCACTTCGTCGCCGATCGGCAGGTAGAACGGCGCCGCGGCCGGGTCGAGATGCTTAACTTCGGGACCCTCGGCCTGCAGCCTGGTGTCGAACTTCTTTAACTCAATCCCCATCGGTTCCTTCTGGTCGGCGATTCGATTGGTCAAGGCGCGATTGTAAGAGACTTCCGCGCAACCATTCAAGGCAAATCTGCGACCCGAAAACGCGTCACGCCCGGCGTTGATACGTCGCGGTGCCGTCGCGATTGTCCTTGACCTCGTAGCCGCGCCGCTCGATTTCCTTGCGCAGCTCGTCGGCGAGCATGAAGTCTTTGGCCTTGCGCGCCGCCGCCCGATTGTCGATCAACTGCTGCACGTCCGGCTCGATCGACTCTGCGTGCGCGTCGCGCGATGCTTTCCAGATCGAGTCCCAGCACGGCGTCGAGCGCCGTCAGCGTCGGCCATGCGCGGAAATCCTTGCGCCGGTATGCTTCCGCGACCAGGTCCAGCGCCACCGCCAACGCCTGCGGCGTGTTCAGATCGTTGTTGATCGCGTCGTGAAAGCGCTCGTAGTACTCCGCGGCCCAGCCGGCCGCTTCGACGCCTTCAGCCGCCGCGTCGTCCGGCACGCTGCGCGCGAACTCGCGAAAATAATCCAGATTGCTCTGCGCGGCGCGGATCGCGTCGTCGTTGAACGCGAGCTCGGATCGATATTTCGCGCCGTAGCAGAAAATCCGAAACGCAAGCGGATCGATTCCCGCCGCCACCAGATCGCTCAGCAGCGGGAACTTGCCCGCGCTCTTGCTGATCTTGGCGCCCTCTTTCCCGACCAGGAACGCGTTGTGCACGAAGTAGCGCGCGAACGGCTTGTGCGTCGCGCTTTCGGACTGCGCGATCTCGTTCTCATGATGCACCGGGATGTGATCGATGCCGCCGGTGTGGATATCGATAGTCTCGCCCAGGTACTTCATCGCCATCGCGGAGCACTCGATATGCCATCCCGGATAGCCGCGTCCCCACGGACTATCCCATTGCATCAGATGGTCGGGCTGGCCGAGCACCCACAGCGTGAAATCGTGCGGGCTATGCTTGTCGGCGGAATGCTCGAGGCGTTGAGCGGCGTTCTGCTCGTCGAGGCTCTGGCGCGAGAGGCGTCCGAGCCGATTCTCGCCGCGATACTTCTCGACGTCGAAGTACACGCCGCTCCTGGTGACGTAGGCCATTCCCGCGTCGATGATTCGCTCGATGAGCGCGATCATGTCGCCGATGTGATCGGTCGCGCGCGAGCGTCGCTGCGGCGCGCTCGAGATTGAGCGCCGCACAATCGCGCTGGAACTGCTCGAGATAGAAATTCGCGACTTCGAGCGGCGATTTGCCTTGCGCGCGTGCGGTTTTCTCGATCTTGTCCTCGCCCGCGTCCTCGTCGCACGTCATGTGCCCGACGTCGGTGACGTTCATCACGTGGCGCACGTCGTAGCCGTTGAACTCGAGCGCGCGGCGGAAACTGTCGACGAAAACGTACGCGCGCAGGTTGCCGAGATGCTGCGGCAGGTAGACCGTCGGCCCGCATGAATAGAGCGTCACCTCCGGCGGATTCTGCGGCTGGAATTCCTCGACCGCGCGGGTCAGCGAATTGAAGATGTAGAATGGCTTCACGAGTGCGAGCATCAAGCTTAGCAGGGGTAGCGCCGCCACCCAATGTTAGTACAAAGATGTGAGACCGCGCGAAGAGTCAGTTATTGCTCCGCAGCCGCCTGCCCCTTGAGACGACCGTGCGCGTCGCGCTGATATCGCGACGCCGCAATCCGCTTGTACTGCCGGTCCGCCACCCATGCGTAGCCCGGGATGTACCACAGGTACGCGAGGTAGCCCTTGAGCCCGCGCTGGCGCCGCAGGATTTCGTTGATCGCGCGCGCACCGCGATACACGCGCCCGTTCTCGTCAACCGCGTGCAATTCCTCGAGCAGATTTTCCAGCTTCAGTTCTGGAAACTGCGCGCGCACCTCTTCGACGTGGAGATCCAGCGGCTCCATTTTCCCCGAATTGTCGAATTGTCGAATTCCATCAAGACTCGCGCGGCACAGCTCGCACGATCCGTCATACAAAATCGCCAGCTTGCCCGGCGATGCCTTGCCGACGCTGCCCGCCTGCCCATCCTCGCTCATCGGAATTCAGCGCTTCGACCACCTTGGATTTGCATTCATCCGCCGCAGCCGCGCTTTCTCCTGGACTATTCGCCACTCGTAACCGTCGAGCAGCGAGATCCACGCCGCCTCCATCGTGTTGGAAGATTTCGCCAGCGTCGTCCACACCAAGTCGCCGTCGGCAAATTTCTTCACCGACACGACGTCGGCCTCGGTCGAAGCGCCGGTCGCATGCTGATAGGTTTCGATAACTTTCACCGGCTCGAGGTACGGAAAATATTTCAGCAACGCCTTGCGCAACGCCACATCGAGAGCGTGCAATACGCCGACGCCCGATGCTGCTTCGGTTTCCTCGACGTCGCCGATCCTGATTATGAGCGTCGCATCGACGGTCATTTTGCCGTCGTAGACGTCGTCAATCACGCGCCGCCGCACTATCTCGAATGGCGCTGTATAGTCACTCGAGGTGCGCAGCTTCGCCAGTTCGCGCGACGCCTGGGGTGGTTCCGCTTCGTAAAAATCGGCCTGGCGTTCAGTACTCATCGGGCTCACCCAAAATTTTCGGTGAATGTTCTGATTTGATTATCATAACCCCGACAGCGGCTTTCAAGGACAACCAGAGTTGCCATAATAGTTGACTCGTGACAGCAGTGCGCGATCGACACGCGCGCGACAAGTCGCCTGCGTGACAAAACCCGCTAATTAATGAATATCCCCAACCGATCTCCAAGCTCCCCGCGATTGTTCCCCTTCTATCCAGCGAAAGGGTCAACGGTCAGCTTGTGGATAATCGTCGCACTCGTTGCGATGATCGCGCACCCTGCTCCCGCGAACGCATCGCAGGTCCGCATTCCACTCACCATCGACTACCTCACGCTGCGCGAGGCGCTCAAACGCCAGCTCTACACCGGGCCCGGCGGACGCGCTCAGCTATGGAACGGGCTCGACGATTGTCAATTTCTCTACGCCGAAAATCCCGAGTTCGCGCGCGCACCCGCGGGCGGCGCCGCATCGGTGAAACTCGAAACCGCCAACAGCCTCGGACTCGGCGTCGCGATGGGATCGCAATGCGTCGGCGAAATCTCGTGGAGCGGCATCGTCGAGGCGCTCGGCGTTCCGTACATCGCGCCCGGACCGCAGCTCAAATTTCATTTCACCGATTTGAATGTCTACGATTCCGCGCATCAGAAGACGCAGATCGTCAGCAAGGGCTTCGACCTGATCAAGAGTTACCTGGTGCCGCGGCTCGAGGACTTCTCCTACGATTTGAGGCCCTCCGTTCAGCAGCTCGCCGCAATGATCGCCGACTCGATTCCCACCGACGCCGCCGGCCGTCTGCATGCGGCCATCGCGAGCCTCGCCGCCGAGCCGAATATCACTGCGCTCGACGAAGGTATCCGCGTCACTCTGGTGATGACGGTCCCCGACATGCCGGCGTCAACTCCGATCCCCGGGGCGGCGTCGTCGCCCTCGCCTGCAGAGCTCAAAGCTTTTCAGGACACGCTCGATCAATGGGACGCATTCCTCGTTTTTTCGATCAAGCAGCTTGGCGACTCCGTCGGCGACCAGCAGTTCCGCGACCAGTTGCTGCAAATCCTGCTCGACAGCCGCTACCGGCTGGTGCAGGCGCTGAACAATCCGGCGGCTGCGACCGGGCCTGATCCGGTTCGCCTTTTGTTCCTCGACGAATGGACGCAGTTGCACGACGCGGTGCGCGCGGCGGCGAAGCGCGGGATGCTCGGTGCGCGCGCGCTCGAATTCATGTCGTTCATCTCGGCCGGCGACGCGTTGTTTGCCCTCGACCAGGCAGCGCCCGCACTCGGGATGCGCATCTCGGCGGCAGACATGCGCCGTCTCGCGCACATCATGGCGCCCACGGCGACCGGCGATCCGCTTCAATTCAACTACGGCGAAGATCGCGACCTGAAAAATATCTTCGCCGTCCCCGAACCTCCGACCAGCCACCACCCAATCGAAGAAGAAAACATCCCGCCCTCAACCCCCGCCGCATCCCCCAGTGCTGGTACCGCAACCACTCCGACTCCGACCCCAACGCCATCGCCATCTCCCACCGCCCCCAGTGCGCGATTGTTCCCCTTCCCTCGAGGAAAGGGGTTACTCCAAAATTCCGGTTCCCGTTCCCACTATGGGAAGGGGTTAGGGGTTAGGTTGCTGAGTCTCCTGCCCCCACTCGAGGCCGACGCCGCCGAAGAACAACGTCGCACTAATCCCTCGTTTGCAAAATGTCGCCAATCGCCTCTACCGCCTCGTCGTCACCGAAGCGAACGCCGACTCCTATCGCACCGACATGAGCCAGTTGCTGAACCTCAGCGCGGAGAATCAACTCGGCAGCGGGACCGTCGACGCCAACAATGCTGATACCTACAAGACGCTCGTACTCAGCACCGCGTGGCAGGAAAGCTGCTGGCGGCAATTCGTGATGGACGGCGATCGCATCCGATGGCTCGAGTCGGCCACCGGCGACATCGGCCTGATGCAGGTGAACAAGCATGTCTGGCGCGGGTTTTACGATCTCGAACGGCTCAAGTGGGACGTGCTCTACAACGCGGGCGCAGGCTGCGAGATTCTCGCGCGCATGATGCACTATGCGTCCGCCGCACAGCCGAAGTTCGATCCGGTGCCTATCGCGAGCCATCTCGCGCGCTCGGCCTACGCGGCCTACAACGGCGGCCCGGGCGCGTGCAATCGATGGCGTCGTCGCGAGCCGCCCGCGCTCAAGCAAATCGATTCGAGCTATCTGGAGAAATACCGCGCAGTAGAAAACGGCGCGCAGATCGACATCCTGAGCTGCGCCCGCGACTGGGGCCATTGACGCTCAATACGAGCGTTGTTGCTACTGCGGGCTCAGCAGGATGTTGCTGCTTGCCGACGCGGTGCCGGCGCCCGTTCCGCTGGGTAGCGCGTCGGCATACACTTCGACCGTGATCTCGTAGCATCCCGCCGACAGCGGCAGGCTCATCGATATCGGATCGTCCTCGCCGTTCGTGACCTCCTCATTGACGATAAACATCGACATCGGGCTCAGCTCCTCGATGCTCACAACTCCCGTGGCGGTGATGTTACCGAGATCCTGATTCGCCGTCGCCTGAACCGACCCGGTCAGCGAATAGTTCGTGTCCGCCGCAATACAGAATGTCGCGTCGAATTTCGTCATCCCCTCGTCTGTTGCGGTGCACAGCGGAGATGGCCCGCACAACGACAGGTCCGCGTCGGCCTCCGCGGATTCGTTCGCTGAGATCGTCGAACCCTCGGCCTGCGAGGTCTGCGAGGCCGACGCCGATCCCGATACATCGAGGTTGGTGTCGCTAACGCTCACGCTGTCGGAGAATGAAGGCGTCGAGACCGCGATTGCCTGCATCGTCTCAACCGGGTTGGGCGTGGCATTCGGGTTGCTCAGATCGACAATGCCCGACGCCGTCTCCGAAATACTCTCGAGCGTATAGGTGGCGGTCGACGTGCCGGTCGGAGTCGGAGTCATGCTCGCCGTCGCGGTCGGCGTGGCGCCGCCGGTCGAAGTCATGGTCGCCGTCGGAGTCGCGGTGATAGTCGCGGTTGCGGTGATCGACGGAGTTGGAGTCGGCGTCGGTGTGATCGACAGCACGGCCTTCCCGTCGAGCTTCACCTTGTGATTGCTGGACTTCGATTGATCGGTAAACGTCAGATTGCCCGTGAACTTCTTGCCGGCAGCCTGCGGGGCGAAGCTCACGCCTATCTGGCAAGTTCCGCCCGCAGGCACTCCGCCCGCGCATCCGTTGCTGGCCAGGCTGAAGAATTGTCCGCTGACCTGCGCGGCGCTGATCAGATCGATAATCTTGCTCTTGTTGTGCAACGTGACCGATTTGATCGGCGCATTGCCGGTGCCGACCTTCCCGAAGTTCAACGAGGTCGGCGAAACAGTAAGCTTGATCGGCGGCGGCTTGGGCGTCGACGTTGCCGTCGGCGTCGACGTGGCCGTTGCAGTCGCGGTCGCGGTGGCGGTCGGTGTCGCCGTGACAGTTGCCGTCGCGGTTGCGGAAGCGGTCGGGGTGGCCGTAACCGTTGGCGTGGCACTGGCGGTAGCGGTCGCCGTTGCGCTGGCGGTCGGAGTCGCAGTTGCAGTGTCGGTCGCAGTTGCAGTCGGCGTCGAGGTGGCCGACACCGTCGGAGTTGCGGTAGCGCTCGCCGTCGCGCTGGCGCTCGGCGTTGCGGTGACGGTCGCGGTGTCGGTCGCAGTTGCGGTTTCTGTCGCGGTCGCAGTGCCGGTCGGCGTATTAGTCGCCGATATGGTCGGAGTGGCGGAAACCGTAGTCGTCGCCGTAGCAGTCGCGGTTGCCCCCGTCGTACCGGTCGCGGTTGCGGTCGGAGTGGGCGTCGGCGATGCGGCTACAGTGGCGGTCGATGTCGCGCTTGACGTTGCAGTTGCGCTCGCCGTCGGCGTCGGCGTGGCGAAGTTCGATTCGAACGAGCCCACGTCGCATGCGCCGCTGGTATCGCCCGGGTCGGGGCGCGGATCGCCGCGCTGATCGGTCGGCGGGCAATCGGCAATCGGCGCCGCGTCAATCGCGGGGCTCGTCGGCTGCAGCGCGATCGTATCGGTCGGCCCGCCGTTATTCTGCAGTCCAAGGGTCGCCAGCAGCGGCATGACGTTGTCGCCGATCGTATCGCCGTTGACGCCGGTGCTGCTCCCGAAACCGCACGAACCGTCGTCGGAAATATTGAAGCCGCCGTTGCCGATGACGCCCCCGCTTTGCACGCCGCAGTTGAGCCCGGTGCTGTTGGCGAGGATCGAGTTGGTTGATTCAAGCGTAGCGTTGTTGGCCAGCACCGCCGCGCCGGCCCCGCCCGAAGATCCGGCGCTGTTGTTCGAGAAAGTACTATTGGTCACGGTCCCGCCGTGGTCGCTGTGGATAGCGCCGCCCGCCGCCGAGACATTGCCCGAGAAGGTGCAGTTGGTAACGGACAGCGTGCCGCCGGCCCCATTGTAGATGGCGCCGCCGGCGGCCGTGGCGCTGTTGCCGACAAAGGTCGAGTCAGTGACGGTGAGAGTGCCGCCGTTAAAGACGCCGCCGCCGTCAGTGGTTGTTTTGCCGTTGGCAACCGTCAGGTTGTTGAGGGTGAGTGCGCCGGAAAAATTCAGGAAGGCGCGATTCGCACCGCCTCCATCGACGGTAATCGTCTGGCCGGCGCCGTCTATTTCGAGCGTATGCTGAATCGAAGGGAGTCCGCTCGCGAGCGCGATTGTTCCGCTGATGCTGAAGACGATCGTGTCGGTGCCGGTGCCGGCTGCACAATCGCCCAGGCTGGTATCGGCCTTCGCGTTGGCGTTGGAAATGGCCTCGCGCAGGCTGCACAGGCCGTCGCCGGTAGTGCCCGGATCAAGCAGCGTATTTACCGTAATCGTGTTGCCGCCGCCGGCGTAGAGCGAACGATGAACGGTGAGAACGCTTACCGGCAGAATCAAGAGAACGAGCACGGCCAACAGCGCCGGCCGCACCATCCCCCTGGCGAAATACCGGGCCACCTCCGGCGCACTGGCTCCTCTCCCCACCTGAGCAATTCCGCTTGGCCGACGATGCTTTGTCAAGCAGAATTGCGCCACGACCGGAAGAAAATTGAACCGCCGGAGCGAATCGACTCGCCCCGGCGGTTTTCGTCATCTGGATTGTAGAGCCTACTCCCCGGTGCCCGTCAGGCTCACATTGTGCGGGCTCGCCGCGTCGGGACTGACGCTAATCGCGATCGACGCCGACTCCGCGGCCGCCACGCTGGGCTTGAAGGTCACGCCAATATCGCATGCCGTGCCGCCTGCCAGCGTCGATCCGCATGGCGTGGTGGCAGCTGTCGTCAGCGAGAAATCGGCGGCATTGGCGCCGCTGATCATCGGCGTCGGGACCGCGAGCGTCGCGGCGCCGAGGTTCGTCACCAACACGTTCAGCGCCCTGGACTTGGTCAACTTGACCGTGCCGAACGCGAGCGTTGTCGCCGGCGCGAGCCTGACCGGCGTAAGCCCGGTTCCGGTCAGAGCGATTGAATGAGGGCTGGTCGGATCCTGATCGATGCTCACAGTGAGCGTCGCACTCTCGGCCGTCTCGGTGCTGGGCGTGAAGGTGACGGGGATCACGCAGACCGAATTGCCCGCGCATGAACCGCTCGGGGCGACGCCGAAATCTGCGGGATTCGCGCCGCTGATGCCCTGGGTGAGCGTCAGCGTGTACGGCGAGAGATTGGTCACCTTCAGGATGCTCAGGGTCTTGGTCGCCGACTGCGCGACGCTCGCAAACCGTAAACTTGCGGGGATGACCGTGGCCGGAATCGTCGGCCCGGTGGTAATCGCGATGTTATACGGACCGAGCGGATCGGGACTGTCAGTGACCGTCAAGGTCGCAGTCTCCGTTCCGAGCACGCCCGGCGCAAAAGACACCTTGAGCGTGCAGGTGCTCGAGGCCGCGAGCGTCGAGGTGCAGGTGCCGCCGGTCACAGAGAAGTCGGCGGCGTTGGGCCCGCCGAAGGCCTCGCTCAACGACACCGGCTGGGTTTGATGGTTGGTCACAGCGACGACCTTGAGGCCCTTGGCGCCGAACTTCTCGTTCGGGTACGTCAGGCTGCTCACCGAAGTTGTCAGAGTCACCGTGCCCGTGCCGCTCAGCGCCGATTGCTGCGGACTAGTGCCGGCGTTGTCGGTCAGGGTCAGCGTCGCGCTATGCGCGCCGAGCGCAGCCGGGGCGAATGTCACTCCCAGCTTGCAATTGCCCTTGGCCGCGACGGTGATCGGAATCGTGCCGCAACTGCCGGCGCCGGTAACGATGAATTCCGCCGGGTCGGACGATATTGCACTCGAGATGATCAGCGGATTGGTTCGCCCGGTGTTTGTGACCGTAACCGTTTTCGCCACCGACTGACCCTCCGCAACATTGCCGAACGCGAGCGACGCGGTCACCGCCATCGAGGTAGTCGGCGTCGCAGTGGGCGTTGCGGTTACGGTCGAAGTGGCGGTTGCGGTTGTGGTCGAGGTAGCCGTGACGGTTGCGGTGACAGTCGGCGTCGCGGTCGCAGTCGCCGTCGGCGTGGCCGTAGCAGTCGCGGTATTCGTTGCCGTGGCTGTTGCCGTAGCGGTCGAGGTTGCGGTTGCCGTGGCTGTCGCAGTCGCCGTTGCCGTGGCTGTCGCGGTCGAAGTTGCCGTTGCGGTCGCAGTCGAAGTAGCCGTCGGCGTGGCCGTGACAGTCGCAGTCGCCGTCGGGGTCGCAGTTAACGTTGCCGTGGCCGTGGCCGACGGCGTCGCCGTTGCGGTCGCAGTCGCGGTTTTGGTCGCCGTAGCCGTCGAGCTTGCGGTAGGCGTCGCGCTCTTCGTTGCGGTGGCTGTGGCCGTTTTTGTGGCGGTTGCGGTCGCCGTTGCAGTGGCGGTTTTCGTTGCGGTGGCGGTTTTCGTGGCGGTGGCTGTGGCCGTTTTCGTGGCGGTTGCAGTCGCCGTTGCGGTAGCCGTTGCAGTCGCGGTAGCCGTTGCAGTCGCGGTTGCGGTGGCAGTCGCCGTCGGCGTCGGCGAAATCGCCGGCTTGTCGTATTCGAGCACGCGATTGTTCTGCGTATCAGCGACGTAGAGATTACCGGCGTTGTCTACCGCGACGCCGGATGGATCGCAGAGGCTGTCCGAGTTGCCGGTCAACCCGTCGAAGTCGCACCCGTTGGAATCGAAACTGCCGCCCTGCCCGAAGACCAGATTCGCGGCGGCCTCGGTCGAAAGCGGCGGCTCGTATTCGAGCACGCGGCTGTCGCCGTCATCGGCCACGTAAACATTGCCGTTCGAGTCCACCGACACCGCGTTAGGAAAGCAAAGGCTGGTCGTCCCCAGCCCAACGCTGTCGCATCCATTTGAAACAAAGTTGGACTGCCCCAGCACGAGGTTGGCCGTGGCACTGGTAAGCGGGCTGTTATATTCGAGCACACGGCTGTTTTGTGTGTCGGCGACGTAGAGATGGCCGCTGCCGTCCACGGCAACCCCGGCGGCTTCGCACAGGTCGATAGAAGTGGGATTGCCTCCGCCGGTGTCGTAATTGCACAGACCGGCAGTGAAGCTGCTTTGCCCGAAAACCCGATCGGCAATCGTGTCGGTCGTGAGCGGGGTGTTGTATTCCAGCACACGGTTATTGCCTTGATCAGCGACATAGAGATTGCCGCTGCCATCCAGCGCCACCCCCTGGGGCGTGCTTAAGCCGCTCGCACCCAGCCCGCTATCGTTGGAGGTAAAGCTGCCACCCTGCCCGAACACCACGCTGGCGCCTCCCCCGACGCAAGGAAATGAGGAGCATCCGGAAAAGGGAGTGTGAAATTCGAGCACGCGGTTGTTGCCTTCGTCCGCTACGTAAAGGTTGCCGATAGTATCCACCGCAATTCCGAACGGAGTGCACAGGCTGCTCGCGCTTGGGTCAGATTGCCGGGGTTGCAAGCTCCCGACAAAAAGCCCGGCTGGCCAATCACCAGGTCGGCCGCTCCGCCATTGACGAAGGTCTTTACGTTCTTGTACCCCAGCACGCGGTTGTTACTGCCGTCGGACACATACAGCCGGTTTGGCACCATGCTCGTGTCAATCGCCACAGACTCAGGACTGTCCATGCCGCGCCCGTCGATCAAGTTCGGCCCGTTGTGCGAAAAATCCTGCTGACCCAGTACGAGGTCGGCGGTCGTATTGGTGAGCGGGGTATTGTATTCGAGCACGCGGTTGTTGGCCGAATCGGCGACATAGAGGTTGCCCGGCGCATCCGCCGCGACACCGGCATTCGAATTAAGACACAAGTCGTTGGCGCTGGCGGTCGTCAAAATGCCGGTGTCGTAGTTACATGTCGTCGAGGTGAAGCTGCCACCCTGCCCAAAGACATGGTTGGCGGTGCTGCTGGTCAGCGGGCAGCTGTACTGGAGCACCCGGTTGTCGGAGTCCGCGATATAGAGGTCTCCGCTGCCGTCCAACGCAACCGCAAGGGGCGCGTTAAGGCTGTTCGCGCTCGTTCCGCCATTGTCAGGGTAGCCGTAGTGAAGCTCCCGTTCTGTCCGAAAACGTGATTCGCCGTAGTATTGGTAAGCGGGGCGTTGTATTCGAGCACCCGATTGTTGCTGAATTCCGCGACGTAGAGGTCGCCGTCAGTCGACTGCGACCGCGGTTGGGATCGCAGAGGTCGATGTCGCTGGCGAGAGACGTGCTTCAGGTGTCGGCATTGCAGTCGATCGAGGTGAAGTGCCGTCCTGCCCGAATACGTTGTTAGCGGTCGTGTCGCTGTCAGCGGGTTGGTAAACTCGAGCACGCGGCTGTCGCTTTCATCCACGACGTAAAGATCGTCGCTGGTATCCACCGCGACTCCGACCGGAAAGCACAGGCTGCTCGCACTCAGGCCACTACTGTCGCAACCATTCGCGTTGAAGTTGTCGCCCTGCCCGAACACCAGATGGCGGACGAGCCAACGCAGGGGAAAGAACCGCAGCCGGCGAACGGGGCGTTGTATTCGAGCACGCGGCTGTTGCCGGTATCCGCCACATATAGGTTGCCGGCGGAATCCACGGTAACGCCGACCGGATAGCACAGACTGTTCGCGCTGGGGCTGAACACCGAATTCTGGCTCGGAGGTGCCCGAGTTCAGGTCGGGCTGGCCGATCACCAGGTCGGCCGCACCGCCGTTGACAAAGGTCGCGACGTCCTTGTAGCCCAATATTCGGCTGTTGCCGCCGTCGGAGACGTAGAGCCGATTCGGCGTCACGCTCGAGTCGATAGCGATGGCCCGAGGGCTCCACATGCCGGTGGCGTCTGTGCGGTTCGGGGCGTTGTGGACGAAGTCGAGCTGCCCCAGTACGCGGTCGGCGACTGTATCGCCCTGCATCGCCATCGAGGGAGCCACCAGGGCGGCGCCGATGATTAGCGTGCTAATCAGCAGTGCTGGCCTGATGAATCCTCTGCGAGCGCCCGCGATCCAGGCAGCCGCCGCAACCCAACTTCGGGTTCCGAAAACTTGCCGGATTTATCATGCTTCCACTCTCCATTCTCCTACAAGCAGTACCATGTCGCGACATTTTGTAACACGCCAAGTCAAGCCAAGCAATTATGCATTTGGGTCATTCGAGCGGATGTACTGTCAGGCGGTTAAATTGCGCGACTAGGGAGTTACGCCGCGAAAACGTACGCGGCTTGGCAAAATCGAGCCTTTGGGCCCTTTTACCAAGGTGCAGGGCTTAGCCCTGCCGAAGCAAGCGTGAAACCGACCGCGGGTTTCACTAGTTCCGCCTACATCGCGAGGCCGCCATCGACCTGGATTACCGCGCCCGTGATGTACGACGCCGCGTCGGTCAGCAGGAATGCGGCCATCGGCACCACATCCTCGACCTTGCCGAAGCGGCCGAGCGGGATCATCGCGAGCGCCTGTGCGCGATTCTCTTCGGGCAGCGCCGCCGTCATGTCGGTCTCGATGAATCCCAGCGCGAGCGCATTGACGCGAACGTTGAGCCGGCCGACTTCCTTCGCCACCGATTTGGTCAGTCCGATCAGCCCCGCCTTGGCCGCCGAATAGTTCGCCTGCCCCGGCAATCCGATAAGCCCGCTGACCGACGTGATATTGACGATCGATCCGCGCTTCGCCTTCATCATCATGAACGCCGCCGCGCGCGCGAAGTTGAACGCGCCCGTCAGGTTGACGCGGATAACTTCGTTCCAGTCTTCTTCCGACATCATCACGAACACCTTGTCGCGCGTCATGCCGGCGTTGTTGACCAGCCCGTCGATTTGCCCGAATTCCTTTTTGGTCGCGTTGACCATCTCGCGCACGATTTCAAATCGCCGACATCGACTTTGTAGGCGAGCGCCTTGACCCCGAGCTGCTCGATTTCGGCCTTGAGCTCGGCCGCCTGCTGATCGCTCTTGACGTAGTTGAACGACACGTTGGCGCCGCGCCGCGCGACTTCGAGCGCAATCGCCCGCCCGATTCCGCGCGTCGCGCCGGTCACGATAATTCCGCGCCCTTCGAGATCTTTCATCTTGATGCTCCTGCAACTTCACGCCGTGTCCGCCGCGGCCATCTCGCGCTCGAGCGTCGGCCGGTACTGATCGATGTACGACAGATAATTGTATCCGAAGGCGCGCTCAAGCTCGGCGTCGTACTTCGGCGGCTCGGCGCCCAGGTCCTTCGCCAGCCACGTCAGCACCATCCACTCCTCGGAGCGCGGCGCCTTGCGCAGCGTGTCGCGCCGCAGCATCACCTGCATCGGCTTGACGCCCGCCAGATGCGCCAGCAGCGGGATCATCTCGCTCTCGTTGTTGGTCATCTCGTCGCGCGCGAACAGATTCACCGAGTAGATGAGCATCGTGGCGATACACGCCGCGACCGTCGCGGGCGTCGCGCGATCGCGCGTACATCTTGAAGCGGCCCCTTCGGCGAAAGCGCGTACGCCAGGAAGTCGGCGTTGGCGTCGAGAATCGTCGAGATGAACTTGACGGCGCGCGGCGACCCGGCCTCGGCCAGTCGCGCGCGCGTCGCATCGAGTCCCGGCTTCGCCAGCCGCCGCATAAAGCGCCGCCGCGCCGGCGAGAGCCAGTAGAGTAGTCCCGAGAGCATCGCGATGCGTCTAACACGCCCTCCCCGGAAAGAAAAAGGCCGCCCCGAGATGGAGCGGCCTGCAAATCAATCAGTTGTAAATATCTATGCGCTGAACGACGACCCGCAGCCGCAGGTGCGGCTCGCGCGCGGATTGTCGAAACGGAATCCCGCGCCATGCAGTCCTTCGACGTAGTCGAGCGTCGTGCCCGCGATATACGGCAGCGAAATCTCGTCGACCAGCACGATCACGCCGTCGAAATCAGTCACGCGGTCGCCTTCTTTCTTCGTGTCGAAGTTCAGCGAATACTGAAAGCCCGAGCATCCGCCGCCGACCACGCCGATTCGCATCCCATGCTCGGCGCTGAGGCCTTCTTTCGCGCGCATCTTGCGCACCATCTCGACCGCCTTGGGCGTCAGCTGAACGTCGGGCAGCGACTGCAGTGTCGACCGGCGCCGCCGGGGCCTGCTGCGGCTCGCGTGCCCATGCTCGTGTTCGATGGTCATGCCCGTGTCCGTGATGCTCGATATGAAGTCCGTCGGCCATTTTCGCTAAAAACCTCCGGTAAGCGGCGCTTACAGGTCAATCCGCGCGCCTCATCAGAAAACTAATCATAGCAAATAGTCGAGTCAATGTATCCACAATTCCACAGGGGATGAACTTTTCAGCCTGCCCAACGTGCCCGTGGCGTGCTAATCATCAGGTATGGACCAGCATCCAGAACCACTGGGACCGGATTCGTTCCGAAACACAAGTTTTGCGAAACGAAACGACGCCTAGTGGTTCACCTGTCATACGACCACAACAGGTAGTATAGATTGCCCCTTACCGAAACTCTGACCCGCGCCGCCCATGAAATGGATTCGCGCTGGTGGGTTTCGCGCGGCTCCGTCCGCTCGACAATCGCGAGGACTTCTATCGCCGATGGCTCGCCGGCGGCGGTCAACGCGTCGATGACTTACCTCGCGCAAGGAACCCGACACTGCCGATTCGATCCGCGCCGCCTCGACGCGCGCTACAAGTCGGTCGTCAGCCTCGGCTATCCGTACGCGGCGCGCGCGACGCCCAAGGTCGATTGGCGCGCCGAGCTGCGCGGCCGAATCGCCGCGTACGCGCTCGGGCGCGACTATCACGACGTCGTCAAGAAGCGGGCGCGCGCGGTCGGCAACGTCATCCGGCAGCTTCGTCCCGGCTCGATCACGCGCGCCTACGTCGACACCGGCCCGGTGTTCGAGCGCGAATGGGCGTCAGAGGCGCGCATCGGATGGTTCGGCAAGAACACGAAGATGCTGAATCGCGACCACGGCTCGTATTTTTTTCTCGCCGAGATTTTCACCGACGTCGAATTCGACGCCGGCGGCCGAGCCCTATCGCGATCATTGCGGCACGTGCCGGCGATGCCTCGATCTGTGTCCGACCGGCGCGCTCGCCGACGGCTACGTGATGCGCTCGCGAGCTCTGCATCTCGTATCTGACGATCGAAAATCGCGGCGCGATTCCGCGCGAGCTGCGGCCGAAGCTCGGCAACTGGATTTTCGGCTGCGACATCTGCCAGGAGGTCTGCCCATGGAACGACGATCACGCCGGCGACGCGACGTCGACGATCTGCATGCCGCGTTTGCCCGAGCTGCTGGCGCTCGACGAGGAACAATTCGGGCTCCGCTTCACGGTGAGCGCGGTCAAGCGCGCCAAGCGGCGCGGGCTGCTGCGCAACGTCGCGGTCGCGCTCGGCAACACGCGGCAATCCCGACGCGGTGGCGCCGCTCGCGCGCTCGATCGAATCCGAGACCCGAGCCGCTGATTCGCTCGCACGCCGCGTGGGCGCTCGGGCAGATCGGCGGACGCGCGGCGCGCCGCGCACTCGAAGCGCGCACTGCGCGACCGCGACACCGCGGTGCGCCGGGAAGCCGCCGCCGCGCTCGAAACAAACTGAGCTGAAGGCGCTTGTCAAAGCATTGCGCGCAAAGCAACACTGTTACGAACGGTGCTCACGCGATGAACGATGCGCGGCGGGAATTTGCGACGCTGGCCGCGAAAGAGCCGGTGCCATTGGCGCGCGGCGCCCTGCTGATCGCGAAGGAGGAATATCCCGAATCTCGACATCGACGAGTATCTCGACAAGCTGGCGACGCTGGCGCGCGAGGCCGAGCCGATCGTGCGCGCCGGCGAGGATACGGTCGAGCGCGTGCAGATGCTGTCGCATTTTCTGTTCGAGCTGAAGGGCTTCGAGGGCAACGCGCGAGAACTACGACGACCCGCGCAACTCATTTCTCAACGACGTGCTCGATCGCCGCCTCGGCATTCCGATCACGCTCTCGCGTGATTTACCTCGAAGTGGGCCGGCGCGCTCGGCATCAACCTTTACGGCGTCTCGTTTCCCACTCATTTCCTGGTCAAGGCGGTCGACGAGCGCGGCGAGCTGATCATCGATCCGTTCAACGGCGGCGAGATTCTCGCGCTCGACGAGATTCGCGCGCGCCTCACACAGATCTACGGCCAGCCGGTCGAGTTGAATCCCGCGATGCTGAAGGCGCGCGGCGCGCGGCACATCCTGGCGCGGATGCTGCGCAACCTGAAGAACATCTATATGGGCGCGTCGGACTGGACGCGCGCGCTGTCGGCGCTCGATCGCATCCTCATGCTCGAGCCGCGCTCGCTCGACGAGATGGTCGAGCGCGGCGGGCTCTACGAGCGGCTCGAATGCTTCAAGCGCCGCGCTCGACGACTACCAGAGTTTTCTTTCGCAGGCGCCCGAGCATCCTGCCGCCGAGGCGGCGCGCGAAGCCGTGATGCGCCTGATTCGCCAGGTCGCGCTCATCAACTGATCGCGCTGACATACTGATCCGACATCTCAGATGGCTGAGTTGCCGAAAGCCCGGGATTTCTTCGAGTCGAGCAGCGCCGCCGTCGCCGACCACGAGCTGCGCCGCAAGCTCGAAAACGCCAGCGCGCGCCATCTCGATCACGTCGCGCAAGTCAAAGCCGAGTTCCCGCCGTACGAGGACGAGCGCGACGCGGCGCATCGAATCAAGACCGACGCGATCGCGCATCTCGACGAACTGCTGATCGAGCTGACCGCGAAGCTCGAAGCCCGCGGCTGCAAGGTGTTCTTCGCCGCCGACGCCGCCGAAGCGCGCGACTATATCGTCGAACTGGCGAAGGCCAAGGGCGCGAAGAACGTCGTCAAGGGCAAGTCGATGACGACCGAGGAGATCGATCTCAACGACGCGTTCGCGCACGGCCGGCATCGACGCCGTCGAGACCGACCTCGGCGAGTATATCGTGCAGCTGCGCGGCGAGCGCCCGTCGCATATCATCACGCCCGCGATTCATCTCTCCAAGGAAGACATCGGCGCAGCTCTTCACCGACAAGTTCGGCATCGAGTACACCGCCGAGCCGGAAAAGCTCACCGCCGAGGCGCGCTCGACGCTTGCGCGCGATTTTTCTGGCCGCGGATTTCGGCGTCACCGGCGTCAACTTCGCGATCGCGGAAACCGGCACGCTGGTAGTCGTCGAGAACGAAGGCAACGGCCGCCTGTCGAGCACGATGCCGGAGACGTTCGTCGCCGTGATGGGAATCGAGAAGGTCATTCCCGCGGCTCGAAGACCTGAGCCATTTTCTGGAAATCCTCGCGCGCACCGCGACCGGGCAGAAGCTCACGACCTACACCAGCTTCATCACGCGGGCCGCGGCGCGAGGGCGAGCTCGACGGGCCGCGCGAGATGCACGTCGTGATTCTCGACAACGGCCGCAGCGCGATGCTCGCCGATCCGGTTCTGCGCGAGGCGCTGAACTGCATCCGATGCGGCGCGTGCCTCAACGTCTGCCCGATTTACCGGCGCATCGGCGGCCACGCTTACCGCTCGGTGTACCCGGGACCGATCGGATCGATCGTCAGTCCAAATCTTTTCGGCAGCGCCGCGGGCTACCTGCCGTTCGCCTCGACGCTGTGCGGCGCGTGCAAGGACATCTGTCCGGTCAAAATCGATATCCCGCGCATCCTGCTCCATCTGCGCTGGAAGGAAAGCACGCGGCAAGCATCCGCTCAAATGGCCGCGTGCGATCGAGCGGGCGCGGCGCGGCGCGCGGCGGTTTGCGACAGCCGCACGCCATCCGCGGACGATTCGGATGCTGGGAAAATTCGCGGCGATGGTGCTGAAGCCGTTCGCGCACAATGGCTATCTGCGCCGGATGCCGGGACCGTTCGGCAACTGGACCAGGTATCGCGACTTTCCGCGGCCGCGGCCGCATAAACGTCCCGAGCCGGAGCGCCCGCAGGGCTGAAAGTGGCCGAGCTGCACAAAATAATCGCGAGCGTGAAGGACGCGCTCGGCGCCGTGCGCGCGCAACGCACAACTCGCACGACGCAGACCGTGAGCGCCGCCGTGCCGGTGGCCGCGTCGGCGCAGCGCGCCGAGCTCGCATCGACGTTCGCGCGCGAGCTCGAAGAGGTCGGCGGCAAGTTCCTCGGCATAGCTCACTCCAGGCGAAGTGACTAGTCGAATAGTCAGTCTCGCCGGCGAAATCGGCGCGAAGACGGTGGCGATTGGACAAGGGCTCGCGCATCGACATGGGCGCGATCGGCGAGGCGCTCGAGCGCGCCGATTTCGGGATCGTGCGCACACTGCCGGTCGCGGATATCGAGCGCGCGCCGATGCGCGCGCGCGTCGCCGATGCCGAGCTCGGCATCGCCGAGGCGGACTTCGCGATCGCCTCGACCGGCACGCTCGCCGTCGTCTGCGAACGCCCATCGGCCAGGCTCGCTCACGTTGCTGCCGCCGGCGAGCCTCGTGATCGTTCAGATCGATCGCGTCGATGCCGAATCTCGCCGCGGTGCTCGCCGCGATGGGTCCCGGCGGCGTCGCGGCGAATCGCTTGACGTTGATCACCGGCCCGAGCCGGACCGCGGATATCGAGAAGCGAATCGTGCTCGGCGTGCACGGCCCCAAGTCGTTGCACGTGATCGTGGTGTGGCCGCACGATGACTGAAGTCCAGCTATTCTCGACCTGCCTCGCCGAGGAATTTTTTCCCGAGGTCAACGACGCCGCCGCGACCGTGCTCGAGCGGCTGCGGCTCAAGGTGACTCCGATTCGCGGCGCGTTCTGCTGCGGGCAGGTGGCATTCAACGAAGGCATGCGCGAGCAGGCGGTCGAACTCGCGCGCCGATTTCTGAACTCGGTGCAGCCGGACGTTCCGATCGTCGTGCCGTCGGGCTCATGCACCAGCATGCTGAAGATTTTCTACGGCGACTTGCTCGCCGACGATCCCGCGCTCGCGGCCAAGGCGATGGCGATTCGGCCGTGGGTGTTCGAGTTGTCGCAGTTCATCGTCAACGTGTTGAAGGTGAAGTATCTCGGCGCGCGCTACGAGCGAGCGGTCGCGTATCATCCGTCGTGCCATCTGATGCGCGAGCTGGGCGTGCGCGCCGAGCCGATGACGCTGCTGAGCGCGGTTGCGGGAATCAAGCTTTGCGAGCTGCGCGACCGCGAAGAATGTTGCGGCTTCGGCGGGATGTTCTCGGTGAAGTTCCCGCACATCTCGGCGTCGATGCTCGACGACAAGATGGCGCGCATCAGCGAGAGCGGCGCCGAGGTGGTGGTCGCGAACGATTGCGGATGCCTGATGCAGATCGGCGGCGGCTTAAGCCGCGCGGGAGAAGATCGAGGTGCGGCATCTCGCTGAAGTGCTCGCGGCGAGGTGGGAAGGGTAGATAACTTTATCGAGAGTGAAACGCGCGGTGGGTTTCACGCTTCCTTGCAGGGGTACCCGCCCTAGAACGAACAGGATGATTCGAAAAGTTCTAGTGGCGTTCGTGGACGTATAGGCCTGGCGCCTGGTTCGCCGGCTTTGTACAACTCGCTGCCCAACGTCTTTGGCGCGGGGCGTTCGTTGCCCGAGCGCGCGGCTACCCACTTGATCCAGTGATCCCACCACGTGCCTTTGTTCTCGACCGCGCCCTTCGCCCATTCGTCGGGATCTTCGGGCAGGCGCGCGCCGATGTAGTAGCGGGCTTTGAAGTTGCCCGGCGGATTCACGAGGCTCTGGATGTGGCCGCTGGAGCCGAGCACGAATTCGATTCGTCCGCCGAACATCCGCGTCGCGCGATAGCATGCGCGCCATGCGCAGATGTGATCGGTCATGCCGGCGACGAGGTAGAGATCGTTTTTCACGGCGCGCAGATCGATCGGCGTGCCGAGAACTGAGACGTCGCCGCCGCGCGTCAGCGGATTTCTCATGAACAGATCGAGGAAGCCCGCGTGCAGCTTGGCCGGAAGATTGGTCGAGTCGGCGTTCCAGTACAGGATGTCGAACGGCGCAGGATCGTTGCCGAGCAGGTAGTTATTGACCCAATAGTTCCACACCAGGTCGTTGGGACGCAGCCACGCGAACACGCGCGCCATGTCGCCGCCGTCGAGCACGCCCTTTTCCGCCGAGCGATCGCGCGCCGCCTTGATCGCGTCCTCGGTCGCGAACATCCCGGTCATCGAGGGCAGGCTCGTGTCGAGCATCGTGACCAGCAGCGTGACCGCGTTGACGCGCTTGTCGCCCGAATGCCGCCAGATGCCCGAGCATCAGCGAGGTCGTGATGCCGCCGGCGCATACGCCGAGCACGTTGCAATCGGGGCTGCCGGTGATCTCGCACGCCGCCGCGATCGCGTCCTTGCACGCGGTCACGTATTCGTCGAGGCCCCAGTCGCGATTATTGCGGCGTCGGATTGCGCCAGCTGATCGTGAACATCGGAATGCCGTGCTTGACCGCGTACTCGACGAAGCTGCGCCCGGGCGCGAGATCCATGATGTAGAACTTGTTGATCTGCGGCGGGATGAAGAGCAGCGGGCGCTCGAAAACCTTGTCGGTCGCGCGGCGCGTACTGAATCACCTCGCAGACCGGGTTGCGGAAGACCACCGCGCCGGGCGAGAGCGCGAGATTCTTGCCGACTTCGAACGGTCGCTTGTCGACCGTCGACGGCATCCCGCCGTTGTTCCACAGGTCGCCGAGAAAATTGCGCAGCCCCCACATCACGCTCATCCCCGCCGTGTCGAACGCGCGCTTGAGCGCCGCGGGATTCAGCCAGAACGCGTTGGTCGGCGCGAGCGCCTCGGTCATCAGCGTCATCGCGAACTTCTGCTGCTCGACTTCCTTCCACTCGACGCTTTCATCCTGGTTGACGAGATCGTGCATCGCGGTGCGCCACGCGAGGTAGGTCTGCATCATGCGATGGTAGAGCGGATGCTGCGTCCATGCGGGATCGGCAAAGCGCTTGTCGCCCGCTTCGGGAGCCACCGACGAAACGCCCGCCGCGATTTGCCCCAGCTCGAGCGACGAGTTGAATCGCGCGCGAGGCGACAGTCGCAGGCTGCGACGCGAGATGCGTCAGCAAGGTGGTCAGCGTGCCGACCACCTGCGTGGCGTCGAGGCCGACGAACGGATTGGCGCCGAGGAGCGCGTTCAGCGCGGGATGGTTTTCCTCGGGGGTCAGAATCTCAGGCTGCCGCTTGGCTGCACCGTCCATTTCGCCGCCTCCTGTTCCGATCGAGACAGCGCGTCTGCCCGCTCAGGCAACGAGAGATCAGCCTAGCAGTTCGAGGCCGTGCTCGAACATCCGCGGCGCCGACAGCGCCGTATCTTCCCACAGCGGATCGTGGCGCTTGCCGCGCCGATGCAGCATCAGGTTGAAGCAGGTGATCACGCCGAAGCGGTAGCCCGCGAACGCGCGGAACCATCGCACTTCGGGAATCGAAACGGGGAAGCCGGCGGCCTCGGCGTAGGCGTCGACGATCTCGTCGGCGTTCAGCAGCGAGCCGCGTCCGGGATCGGCGCCGACCCAGCTTCGCGGGATCGGAAAAGAAGCAAATCCAGCCGAGGTCGAGCAGCGTCGCGCCGACCAGCGAGATTTCCCAATCGATCAGCGCGACGACGCGTTCCTCGTTGAACAGGACGTTCGACCATTGGAAGTCGCCATGGACGCATCCGATGCGCGCGCCTGCCGGCAGGCTCGAGCGCAGGCGCTCGCGCAGTTCGGGCGCGCGCGCGACGACTGTCGGGATCGAGCGTATCGCGATCGAGCAGGTAGTCGAGGCGCTTGAGCTCCTCGCTGAGCGCGAACGGCTCGCCCCAGGCGTCGCGTCGCGGCTCCCATGCGACGTTGTGCAGCGCGGCCATCGTCGCGATCCCGTTGCGCGCCAGCCGTTTCAGGTGCGCGCAGCGGCAGCGTGGATTCGCCGAGCTTGAAGCCTTCGACGAAGCCGCCGACGAAGTACGGGACGCTCGAAGAACTCGGGCTCGTCGCCGTACCAGATGATCGGCGGCACCGCGACGTGCGGTGTCGGCGAGCGACGCCATCACGCGCGCCTGCCGCACGATGTCGGCGGGGCCGGAGATCTTCACGCCCGGCGGCGCGATGCGCACGACGAACTTGCCCGCAGGCGTCGCGCCGCGCAGTACTGCGCTCGAGGATGAAGCTGTAGCTGAAGCCGGCGTGGCCCGGCAGCGACTCGAGCGAATGGGCGCGCGCGCCGGCGTCGCCGGTCTTCGCGCGCACCAGCTTCGTGAGCTGCGCGGTAACCTGTTCGATATCTCCGGGCATCGCGAGGCGTGCTCGCGCGCTAACCCTTCATCCCGGTTTCGCCGACGCCGGATGCAGGCTCGACTTGGCGCTCGGACGCGAATCGACGCGCTTGAACCATGCGTTCACATTCTTCAGCGACGGATCGAGCGGCTGCTTGACGCTGGCGCCGAAATCGAGCGCGCAATACAGAATGATGTCGGCGACGGTGAAGCGATCGCCCGCGATGTATTGCTTGCCCTCGAGCAGCTCGTCGAGCCACTTGAGCTTGTCCTGCACGATCGCCTTCAGCCCGGGCGCCGCTTCGGGCATGCACGCGCATGCGATCCTTGAAACAGCTGCAGTCCCTCGGAGTAGCGGAAGCCGTTGTAGAGATGCTCGGTGATCTGCAGCTCGACGCGGCGCTGCCACATGGCGCGCCTCGGCGCGTTCCTCGGCGTTGGTGCCGATCAGCGGCGGCGTCGGATGCTTCTCTTCGAGGTATTCCCAAATCGCGACGGTCTCGCCGATACACTTGCCGTTGTCGAGCTCGAGCGCGGGCAATTGTCCGCCGGGATTGCGATCGGTGTAGGGCGGCTTGCGATTATCGCCCTTCATCAGATCGACGTCCTTGCGTCGGGATCGTAATTCCCTTCTCCGCCAGGAACATGCGCATCGCGCGCGGATTGGGTCCAAACGAATCGTAGAGATGCATGGCCGATTGCCTCGCCAGGAATTAGACTTCGGGCGGAACTATACAACAGGCGCTGCCGAAAGCGGGAACCCGAAATTCGAGGCGTGTTGCGCTGGGTGGAAGCGGTATGTAGGAATTTGCTCATGCGATTTTGTCCGCAATGCGGCGCGCCGCTGCTGGCCGGGGCAAAATTCTGTGTCGAATGCGGCCGCGCGCTCGACGTCGCGGCTCCGGGCGCGGGCGAATCGGGCGCCAGCAGTGGGCAGCCGCGCGAATCGCGGGCGCAATACGATTACGACGGCGTTCGTATTCGTGTTCGTCGTGCATCACCATCGTGGGTCTGGCGGCGGCTGCGTGGATCTATGATGAAGACGCCGGAAGTGGTGCGCGAGCAAGTCGCAACCGCGCCGCCTGCCGCTGCCACGCACCGAGCGCTGGCGCTCCCGCTTCGATCCCGGCAGCGCGCTGCACCTGCGCAGAACGCCGCGGCGAATCCGGCGGCAGGTGGAAGTCAGAACGGCGGTCTGCCGCCGGGACATCCGACGATCGAGCTGCCGACCGAGGCGCGCAGTTTCGTCGACAAGATCGAGCGGGACGCGAACGCCAAGCCCAAGGACGTCGCGGCGTGGAACAAGTTCGGCGCGGTCTCGATGCGCGCGGCGATGTTCGATCAAACCTATTACGGCAAGGCCGAGGACGCGTACGGCCACGTGCTGAAGCTGGATCCCGACAACCTCGACGCGCTGCGCGGCATCGGCGATATCGACTACGACAAGCAGCACTACGACGAAGCGATCGCCGCGTACGAGCATTACCTGAAAAAGAAGCCGGACGATCCGGAAGTCCGCACCGACCTCGGCACGATGTACCTCTACACCGGCAACGCCGATCAGGCGGTCGTGCAATACAAGAAAGCGATCGCCTCGAAGCCCGGATTTTTCCAGGCGTACTACAACATGGGGATCGCGTACGCGCAGGAGAACAAGCCCGATGACGCGGCGGCCACGCTCAAGCAGGCGATCGCGCTTGCGCCGGACGACACTGCGCGCGATCAGGTGAAGGCAGCTGCTGGCGAAACTCAACGGCGCGCCGGCGGCGGGCGCGTCGAATGCAGGCGGCGTCTGCGTCGACAACGAATCCGGCGGCCAAGAAGCCGGCGGCGGCAGCGGCAAGAGTCCGGCGGCGAGTTCTTCGGCCGCGTCAGCCGCGAAAGCGTCGGCGTCGCCGGCGGCCGCGCCCGGCCGTCCGCCGAGGATGATTTTCACGACGCTGTCGAGGAGATGGTGCGCGGGCTGCCGATCGCGGGACCGAAGGTCACGCTCTGTCGAATGGCCCGACAAGCTCAAGGCCAAAGTCGTCATGGACAATTTCCCGATGGATCAAATGCCGCCGTTTGCGAAAACCAAATTCGAGAGCGACATGAAGGCGGGAATCGACAGCGCCAAGAAAGACAACAACATTTCGTCTCCGGTCGAAGTCAATATCGTTGACAGCGCGAGCGGCAACGTGATGGAAACCATTACTCAGTAGCTAATTGCGCGAATAGCTAGTCGCGCATGGAGCCGGATGCAGGGAAAACTGGTCAGGCTGCGCGGTTTCGAGAAATCCGACGCCGACGCGATGTTGCGATGGGCGTCCGACGAGGAGGTCATGCGATGGCGGGGCCGCCGAATGTGCCGGCTCGCGCGCGCAAGCAGGAAAGTTACATCGAGCGCAGACGGCGGCCGACGACGCGAAAGGCGTTCGCGATCGAGACGCTCGACGGCGAGACTGGTCGGCGATTGCGGACTCAGAAAAATCGACTGGAAGAGCCGCAAGGCCGAGTTCTTCATCACGATCGGCGAGAAACAGTTCTGGGACAAGGGTTTCGGCGACCGAGACGCTCAAGCTTGTGATCCGCCTCGCGTTCGACAAGATGAATCTCAATCGAGTGTGGCTCACCGTGCTGGTGGACAATCCCGCGCGCGGTCCGATGCTACGAGAAGTGCGGCTTCGTCCGCGAAGGATTGCTGCGGCAGGAAAGTTTCGTCGATGGAAAGTATCGCGACGTGCTCATGATGGCTCTGCTGCGCGAGGACTACCAGCGAACTCGAGGTGCATGACGATGGCATCGAAATCTCTCGAACGGCTGCGAAGGCCGGCGACCGGCAGACGCTCGGCTGACTCACTACGGACGCAAGAGCGGCCGCCCCTACGAAGTGACTATCTGGTACCTGGTAGACAACGATCGGCTATACCTGGTCTCGGCGAATGCGGATCGCAGCTGGGTGCGCAACGTCAAAGTGCGGCCGGCTGTCTCACTTCGCGTCGGCGACGAAGTCTTCAACGGCAACGTGCGCCCGATCACCGACAAGCCTGAACGCGACAAGGTGAACCGTCCTGACCGATGCGCAAGTACTGGTACGTCGCGCCGATGCTGCGGTTCGGACTAGTTTCTCATGTCGATGGGGATGATGCGCGACAACACCGCCGCGTTCGAGGTGATCCTGGCGGACAGTAGCTACGACGGATCGCCGCCTTCGGCCATGCGCTTGAGGCTCTCGACCCAGTTCTGATGCCCGCGCTCGAGCATCGGGCGCAGATACCACCACGCGAGTTTCGGCACGATGCCCATTCTGGCATTCCTCGGTGACGACGCGGCATCCGCCGTTGCTGTCGGGCTCGATAATCCAGCCGTGATACGCCTTCAGCACGCCGCGCGCGTCCCATCCGAGTTCGCGTGTAGGCTCGAAAGTGATCACGCGGCTGGTAACAGTCGCGCCAAAGGTCTTCCATTTGAACTCAGTGCCAGGTGCGAGGTCAGGAGGATTCCCTTCAAGAAACTTCACGTTGGCGCTGTTGCTATACCACTCGGGCCATTTGACGGCGCGAATCAGCCATCGCCACACGCGCTCGGGCGGCGCCGCGATCGCGATCTCGTTGCGCGCATAGACAGATGAGTTGTCAGGTTCGAACCCCGCCGGCCATTTCATGGCGATGATAATGTCACGAATCGCGCGTTATTGACCACGCTATTGCGGCGGCGGCCGTGCGGGTTTCGGTGCCGAGTTTCCGATGGATTCGTTCGACGTGCTTGTCCACCGTCCTTCGCGTGATGGACAAAATCGCCGCAATCTCGCGGCTGGTCTTGCCTCTCGAGATCCACAACAGTACATCTGCCTCGCGCGGCAAGAGGCCCAGCTGTTGCTGCAGCACCTGCGGACAATCGCGCGAGGCCTCGCGTTGCAGCAACAGGAATATCTCACCATCTCGACCGGTCCTGAGCAGCCGGATGTTAAGGAGCGCTTCATCTGATTCCACCGTCAGCGGCGTGCACGTCTTGAGATTGGAATGCTTGCCGTCCAGCGCATTTTGCCGGAAACGGATCCATCGCTGGAGCAGGTCCGGCAGCTCGCCGTTACGCGCTTTATCGTTGGGGAAGAAGCTCGCCATCCATCGAGTCGCGATCCGGCTCGCGTGCTTGATCGAGCGGCCGTCAACAACCACGACGACCGCGCTGCTCACCGCCTCTTCGAGCGCCTGTTCGCGGCCTTCGAGCTGGGCCTGAAAGGTCGTCATCGCGTCGGCATTTGCGTACGCCTGCTGCAGATGAGGCCGCAGCAAATTCAGCAAATCTCGGTCGTCTTCGCTGAAGTCCGTCGCCTCGCGCCCAAGGGCCATCGTCACGATGTCGCCGGCCGGTGAGACCTCAAATCCGCCAGTCATCAGGTATTCGACTCGTGCCGGCCGATAGACCACATCGTAGAGCTCAAGCCGATGAAACTGCCGCTGCGACAGAAGGTCCGACATCTTCAGCGCGCGCTGATCGGTCTTGCGGTTGTGCACGACCATCGGATGCTGATGCATCAGACGCGCGAGGGCTTCGTCCGCATCGGGAACACGACTCGAGAACGATCGGTCCGTAAGCGTCTCGAAGCGCCGGCGGGAAAAGTTGGTTTCGTTGAAACCGCACGAATCCGAGCTGATCAGCTGGGGAACCAGTCCAACTGCAAGCGCTGGAAAGCTGTCGAGCGTGCGCGCGGAGTACAACTCCGGCAACACACGCACCAACTTTTCGTACTGCCCCCTGGCTATCATTGGCGAGTACGTACATTTCCGTATTGCTCGGGTTACGTCAAATGCCGTAACGCTAAGTCAAATAGCGCAGAAGTAACTTTTAGTACGAAAAACCGCGCTCAAGTAAGAGGAAGCGATGATCCGTGAACCCATAGTCAATAGCGCTCGGAAGCAGGGGGTTAGCATGCGGCGCTCAAAACCGCGATTTCTGCCAGTCTTTTTCGGCTTTTTGCTCACGCTCGCGATGGTGAGTGTGACCGCTCACAGCCAGGCATTCGCAACCGGCGCAGAGAGCGTCCTCTTCAACTTCAATGCCGGAGGAACTGAAGCTACCGGCTCCTTCCCGCATTCCACCCTGATTCGGGACGCTGCCGGTAATCTCTACGGCACGACTTCCAACGGCGGCACTAACGACGAGGGCACCGTGTTCGAACTGTCACCGCCAGCGACCGCCGGGGGACAATGGACCGAGACGATTCTCTGGAACTTTGCCTTCGGAGGTACCGACTACGATGGTCACGACCCTTGGACCTGGGGTCCCGGACTGGTCATGGATTCAAATGGCAATCTCTACGGCACTACTCAGGCCGGCGGTACTTACGACGAGGGCATTGCGTTTGAACTTTCGCCGCCTGCGACCAGCGGGGGAGCCTAGACGGAGACGATTATTTGGAACTTCGGCAACCCCGCAATAACAGACGGCCTTGAACCCACCTCCGGGCTGACCATGGATGCGAACGGCAACCTCTACGGAACGACTCTTTATGGCCAGAGTCCTACCGTCGGGTTCGGCGGGACGGTGTATGAGCTGTCACCGCCATCGGGCATGTCGGGCAGCTGGACCGAGAAGGTGATCGCGCAATTCTCGGAATCCAATGGCCAGTACGTCAACGGCTTTTACCCCTACGCCGGCGTGATCGGGGATGGCAGCGGCAATCTCTACGGCACGACCTCGTCCGGTGGTGTTAACGGCATCGGGATAAATCCCGGGGGGACGGTGTTCGAGCTGAGCCCCGCAGGCGGGGGCACTTGGACCGAGACAGTACTGTGGAACTTCAGCGCCTCCGAGTCCAATGGCAGCGACCCCATGTCCGGCCTGCTGCTGGACA
This sequence comes from uncultured delta proteobacterium, assembly GCA_963721485.1. Taxonomy (GTDB): domain Bacteria; phylum Desulfobacterota; class Binatia; order Binatales; family Binataceae; genus Binatus. The sequence continues at coordinate 189,397 of CAVRJV010000003.1, forward strand.
AGATGGGCAATCTCTACGGGACGAGTGCTTTAGGCGGGACTACCACCGATTATGCGAACGAAAATAACGGGTTGGGGACGGTATTCGAACTGTCACCTCCAGGCGAACGGCGGAGGCAGTTGGAGCGAGACAATTCATCCGCAATTTTCTAGGCGGCACTGACGGCTAAAGTCCCCGATGGCCGGCGTCGATAATGGATCCCAACGGCAATCTCTACGGCACAACCTGGTACGGCGGGACTTATTTCGATGAACCGTACACAGGAGGCATTGCGTACAAGCTGAATGCGGGCAGTTGGGGCGAGACCATCCTCTGGCAATCAGGTAATCTCCCCGACGGCGCTCTGCCCTGGGCCACCCTGCTGATAGATCCAATCGGCAATCTCTACGGCACGACTCTGGCCGGGGGCTCTTTCGGTAACGGTTACAATGGCACCGTATACGAAATCGCCAACGCGCCGACCACGATCTCGGTGGCCACGTCGCTGGCACTCGGCAACTCGCCGGTGGGCGACAAGATCGTCAAGAATCTCACCGTCAGGAACACCGGCCATGCGAACCCGTTGTTCGTCAGCGTGACATCGTCCGACGCTGAGTTCGCCGCCACGGGCCCAGGCACCTGTGGGACGGCCGGAATCGCGCCCCTGACGAGCTGCACGATCCCCATCGGCTTCACACCCAATGGGCTCGGCGCGCGCTCCGCGACGCTAAGCATCACGGACAACACCGCCACTAGCCCGCAGCATGTCGCGCTCACCGGTACTGGCACGATCACGATGGCCGTCGCGCCCACTAGCTACGCGTTCGGCAGCGTGAAGGACGGCTCCAAGGCGGTCAAAGCGATCGTCGTGCACAACTATCAGACCAACGCGGTATCGCTGAGCGAGGGCTTCACGGGGCCGAACGCCGGCGACTTCACCGTCACGGGCGGCACTTGCACCTCGACGCTGGCAAAAAAGTCGGCGTGCTCGCTGATCGTGACGTTCGCTCCCACTGCGACCGGCACCGAAGCGGCGACCATGACCGTTACCGACACTCCCGACCCGCTGGGTCCGTACACAGTCTCATTCACCGCCTCGGCGACTGTGCCGGAATCGCTATCGGCTACCAAGCTGGTCTTTGGCAATGTCTACCAGACCGCATCGAAGACCATTAATCTCACGGTGACCAACAAATCCACCAGTGGGTCGATCACTTTGACGGGCACGAACGTCGGTGGCGCCAACGCGGGCGACTTTGCGGTGACGGGTGGAACCTGCGGCGGCTCGCTGCCGGCTTCGTCGACTTGCACCTATGCGGTGACCTTTACGCCGAGCACCGAGACTGCGGAGGCCGGCACGCTTTCGGTCGGCGTCATGGAAGACCCCAATGGCGGTCCGCCGGCAGTCAATCTGAGTGGAAGCGGATTGGTGCCGATTAGAGTAGTCCCGGCGAGCGTCGCTTTTGGTACCGTCGCGGACGGCCATTCCTCGACCAACAGGACAGTAACGGTGATCAACGACGGCGGTGCGGCGGTTACGCTGAGCGAGCTCGTCGGCGGCACCAACGCCGGCGACTTCACAGTGACGGGCGGTACTTGCGGCTCGACGCTGGCGGGCGGCGGCACGTCATGCACTTACACGCTTAAGTTCACGCCGAGCGCATTCGGATCGGAGAGCGCGACGCTCGGAGTGAGCGCAGTCGGCGATGCGGCGAGCCCCCACAATGTAAACCTCACCGGCACGGCACCGGGCGGTGTGGATTGATCCAGTGGCGCCCTGTCCGGCCAATACAGCCGGACAGGGTCGCCTCTGCGATGGGGCTCGACCTTGAGTATGAGTTTGAGCTATCGAAGCTAAGGGGAAACAAAGTTGAAGACAGCGCAGCTAAAGGTTCTGATCGCGGTCCTCGGTATCGGGTTCACGGTCGTGAGTGTAGCTGCGCTTGCTCCGAGACAGGCAGCGAGCCGGTCGCCTTCCACCGGGAACATTAAGATTGCGAATCTCTACGGCAAGTTGCCGCTGAGCTTTGAGCGCAATGACGGCCAAACCGCTGCTCAGGTCAAATTCCTGGCGCGCGGTAACGGATACACGATCTTCCTCACGCCGTCGGAGAACGTCCTCGCCTTGCGCAAATCTTCTAAGGCCGCGGCTGACGTGCTGCGAATCACGATGATCGGGTCAAATCCCGCCCCGCGCGTCGAGGGCACTGGCCAACTCGCGGGCAAGTCCAACTATTTCATCGGCAACGATCCGAAAAAGTGGCGCACCGATATTCCCAACTACGCCGAAGTAGAGCTCAAGAATGTCTATTGGGGAATCGATCTGATCTATCACGGCAGCGCGCAAGGCAAGCTTGAATATGACTTCCGCCTCGCGCCGGGCGCAGATCCTGATGCGATCCGGTTGAGCTTCGAGGGCGACAATAAGTTGGCGCTCGACCAGCGCGGCGATCTGATCGTGGGCGTCGGCCGCCAGAAGTTGGTCGAGCATGCGCCGTTAATTTATCAGGAGACCAATGGCGGCAGGCGTCTGACGGTGACGGGCGGATGGAGACTGCGCGGCCCGCATGAGGCAAGTTTCCAGGTGGCGAGTTACGACCGTGACCAGCCGTTGGTGATCGATCCGACGCTGGCTTACTCGACCTACGTGGGCGGCAGCGGATTTGATACTGACGGCGACTACGGCAACGGGATCGCGGTCGACTCGATGGGCTTCGCCTACGTGACGGGAGACACCTTCTCGACCAATTTCCCGACGACCACAGGCGCCTACCAGACCACGAACAAGGCTTCGGCCGGCGATGGCCCCAATGCCTTCGTGACGAAAGTAAACGCGAACGGCACGGCCCTGGTTTATTCGACCTATATTGGCGGCAGCGGCAGCGGGGATTTCGGGGACGGCGGCGACGGAATCGCGGTGGATTCCACGGGCTTCGCGTATGTGGTGGGGACGACCTACTCGACCAATTTCCCAACCACCTCAGGCGCCTTTCAGACCTCCAACAAAGCCTCTGGTATACCGGCCAGCAACGCCTTCGTGACAAAGCTGAGCGCGGACGGCACGGCCCTGGTTTATTCGACCTATCTGGGCGGCAGCGGCCTCAGCTTCGTGTCCGACCTGCAGACATATAGATACGGCGATGCAGGAAATGGAATCGCCGTTGATTCGCTGGGCTTCGCCTACGTGACCGGACAAACCTATTCGAGCAATTTCCCGACCACCACGGGTGCGTTCCAGACCAAAAACAACGCCGTCATGACTCCGCCTGAGTTCGGCGACTCTAACGCGTTCGTGACGAAACTGAAGACTGACGGCACCGGACTTGTTTACTCTACCTATCTCGGCGGCAAGGGCGGCAATTATTCCGGCGATGGTGGCATGGGGATCGCTATCGATTCACTGGGCTTCGCCTACGTACGGGGGTCGCCACCTCCACGAATTTCCCCACCACGACGGGTGCATTCCAGACCACCAACGGTGCCGCCCTCGCGCAGGGTACCAATGCCTTCGTGACGAAGCTGAAGACCGACGGCTCGGGACTGTCCTACTCGACTTACCTGGGAGGCAATGACGCCGATTCGGGCAATGGCATCGCGGTCGATTCGACGGATTTTGCCTATGTCGCCGGAACCGCCAAATCGAGCAATTTCCCGACCACTACGGGTGCGTTCCAGACCAGCATTGGTACTACCAACGGCAACGGCTTCGTTACGAAACTGAAGACCGACGGCACCGCCCTGGTTTACTCGACCTATCTCGGCGGCCACGGCGACTTCGAGGGCTTCGGTGGAGATTCTTGTTCCGGCATCGCGGTGGATTCCTCAGGTTTTGCCTATGTGACGGGAGGGACCTCTTCAAATAATTTTCCAACCACGAAAGACGCCTTCCAGGCCGGACTCGATTCCGGGTTAAACCCAGGCGCCAATGCCTTCGTGACGGAACTAAGCGCAGACGGCACCGCCCTGGTTTACTCGACCTACCTGGGCGGCGGTTACGAGGACGACGGCGCGGGCATAGCCGTCGTATCGGGGAATCTATACGTAGCTGGCGCGGCGACCTCGTCCAACTTCCCAACCACCAAGGGAGCATTCCAAACTACCAAAGCTGGTGCGGTCGGGGACTCCAACGCCTTTGTGGCAGAATTCGCGCTCGGATCGCCGACTCCCAGCGTCACCGCGACGCCGACCGTCAGCGCGACGCCCACCATTAGTGCTACGCCGACCCCATCGGTAACTGCGACACCAACAGTGTCAGCGACACCAACCATCTCAGCGACACCTACCGCGACCGTCACTGCCACTCCGACGGCAACGGCAACCAGCACTGCGACGGCGACTGCCACGGCGACTGCGACCGCGACCCCGACTGCTACACCAACTCCGGTTGGGATAGTGTCTGTCAGTCCCTCTTCACTGAATTTTGGGACGAAGACAACAGTCGGAAAACCCAGCAAGCCCAAGAGTGTGACGATCAAGAATACCGGCGCCAAGAAGACCGGCCTGCCCGTCATGGTCGAGATGGAGAGCGCGGCGCCGTCGGTGTTCGCCGTGAAATCGCAATGCGAAAAAACACTCGCGCCCGGCAAGAGCTGCAAGGTGTCAGTGACCTTCACGCCGATGGACGATACGACGGCGGAGACTGGCACCCTGATGATTTTTGACAACGCCAGCGGATCGCCACAGAGAGTGGGGCTCTCCGGAATGGGGAAGGCGGCGAAGACGAAATAGCGCATGGAAGCGCCTGATTCGCTTGCAGCGCGATTCAGGCGCTTCCCAAGGCTTCTTTATCCACAGATCGACGGGTTTTTCCACAAAAGCGGGCTTTCGGAACTTCGCACACGAATGTTCCCGCACTATGATTTCCGCTCGAATGACGAAGCGGGAAGCGAAACGGCGGCTCGAAAACCTCGCGCTCGAAACGGGGCGCAAGCGGAATTATTACGTCAAGCGGGCGCTGGTCGAATTCCTCGATCGCAATGAGCATCTGCTGGGCCACACGCCAACACGCTCCGTCGGCTTCTCGACGCTCGACCAGATCCCATACCGCCCAAACAGATTCTCATCCTGATTTCACACAACTCTTGTATCGACAGTATGCCCGTAAGGGCATAAACTGTATCGACAGTATGCCCGTAAGGGCATAAACTTGTAGCGTGGCGCTTGGAAAAGCGGAAACGCTCAAGCCGGTCGTATGGGTACGAAGCAGCAAAGACGATCTCAAAAAGTTCCCGCTGACTATCAAGTGAGCAGCGGGAACGTCTTTCGCGATCTCGGCCTGCCCGATGCCGGCGAAATCGACATCAAGTCAAACCTTGCGATCAAGATCAGCCAGATCATTACGCGGCGCGGACTCAGCCAGGTCAAAGCAGCGGCGGTGCTTGGAATCGATCAACCCAAGGTCTCAGCCATAGTGCGAGGGCGGCTGGAAAAATTCTCTATCGAGCGGCTGTGTGAACTCCTGACTCGACTCGGCTGCGACGTGAATATCCACGTGCGGGAAAAGAGCAAATCATCGCGAGGCAGGGTGCGAATTCAGGTTGTCAGCTGATGGTCGAACCCGACGGCCGGTTCTCCTACCGCTGTCGGTTAGAATTCCAAGCCCACTCACCCTCTCGTTCGTGTGTCTGTTTGTAGATCTGGACGAACGATTCCAAAGCCTCTCGCCCCAAAAAATGCGGCTCCAGATTGTCTCCGTATTCTGGAATCAGAAGTCGTAGTAGTGCCAGTGTTCGTCGACTCGCCGTTTCAGGTTGGAAGTATTCTTTCTCCCAAAATGTCCGCGTCAAATAGCAAATGAGATCAGCACCCTGAATCGGAATGTCTCTTTTGGGAGTTCCATAAACGTTTAGTTTTCCGAGGATATCGCCTACGGCTTCCGTATTTCTAAGATCTTCATAGAGTTCGGTTAGAAGTCCCACGAACTTGGGCTTGTGACCGAAAATGAACGATATCTTCTCGCCTTGGGGAAACGGAAATCTCGCTCGATTCACCTTTAGCAGATTTACTATGTGAAACATTGCTAGGTAGTAGGGGTGTACCCACTTCCGCCGGATCCATTCTGGAACTATTCGGTTGTAATCTTCCATGGAAAAAGCCGAGCTAAAAGTGAAGAGCGTTCTCTGCTTGAGAATCGGAATTAGCTTCTCCACTAGAGCATCGCGCTTAGCCTTCGGCCAACCCGCAAAATCTTTGTGACCTTCGACACCCAAACAATCAGTAGCGTGAAAGATACGCAGCTCGGCTGTGGGATTTGCCTTGTCAGCTGGATTTAGGGTTCTGTTCCATTGCTCTTTGAACTTGCACCACCGCTTGTGGCTAGACAGTGCGCCTGCCATGACAACGATCTTTGCCTGATCGTGCGTTCCAGCTTCGTCGATGTAGGCCTCAATCATCTGCGTTAAAGTAATTCGGGGGCTGGGATTGCTCCCAGCCCCCTGCCGTCACCACATCCGCCACCCCACCACATCGTAGGGCGCGAGTTTCTTCGCGCCTGCTTTTTAGGTGGGTCCCGGAGAACTGTTCATCCCATTTTCTCCGAAGACTGGCTGAATCTTTGGCCGCCGCAAATGGCAAAATCCGCGTCCGCATCCACCTCATCTTGCCAGTCTCTTGAAAACCTCCCCCTCCACATTCTCCGGGACCCTTGAGACTCCTTCCTTACGAGCACCCGCTCGTGGTGCCGCAGTTCATGCATTTGTAGCAGGCGCCGTTGCGCACCATGATGCAGCCGCAGTCCGGGCATGGCGGCGCGTCGGCCTGGTTGATGAACGCCTGCCGAATCCCGCCGTCCTTGCCGTCGCGCAAGCTGGCTACTGGAGCCATCGCGACCAGCGCGGCCAGCGTCGGACTTCGCCTCAAGTCTTCTCCGATTCGATGATGCCGACTTCGCGCTTCGCTTCTTCGTCGAGGAACTTCGACGCCATCCAGCGGAACAGGTAGTCGACGATCGACTTGGCGTACGGAATCTGCGGATTCTTGGTGAAGCCCGACGGCTCGAAGCGCATGTGCGAGAATTTGTCGACCAGGAACTGCAGCGGCACGCCGTATTGCAGCGCGAACGAAATCGCCGTCGCGAACGAGTCCATCAGGCCCGAGATGGTCGAGCCCTGCTTCGACATCGTGACGAAAATTTCGCCCGGCGTGCCGTCCTCGTACATGCCGACCGTGATGTAGCCCTCGTGGCCGGCGATATCGAACTTGTGCGTGATCGATTTGCGCTCATCGGGCAGCTTGCGCCGCTGCATCCGACTCGTCGGCCGCCGCCATCGCCGCCGCGCGACCGCCTCCACCGCCTTCTCGGTCTTGCCGGTGTTGAGCGGCTGCGTGCGCTTGGAGCCGTCGCGGTAAATCGCGACCGCCTTCAGCCCCAGCTTCCACGCCGTCACGTAGGCCTCGGCGACTTCGTCGACCGTCGCTTCGGCGGGCATGTTGATGGTCTTGGAAATCGCGCCCGAGATGAACGGCTGCACCGCGCCCATCATCTTGAGATGGCCGTGGTAGTGAATCGTGCGCGAGCCGGCGCGCGGCTTGAAGGCGCAATCGAAAACCGCGCAGATGCGCGTCGGCCAGCTGCGGCGCGCCTTCGATCGTCTCGTGCTCGTCGAGGTACTCGACGATTTCCTGCATCTCCTTCGAGTCGTAGCCGAGGCGCTTGAGCGCGCGCGGCACCGTGCCGTTGACGATTTTCAGCATCCCGCCGCCGACCAGCTTCTTGTACTTGATCAGCGCGATGTCGGGCTCGATGCCGGTGGTGTCGCAATCCATCATGAACGCGATCGTGCCGGTCGGCGCGATCACGGTCGCCTGCGAGTTGCGGTAGCCGGCGGCTGTGCCCAGCTTGCAGCGCGTCGTCCCACGACTCGCGCGCGGCGCGCAGCAGGTCGAGCGGAACGTACGACGGATCGAGCTTGTAGGCGGCGGCCTTGATGGCGCTCGATCACTTTGAGCATCGGCTCGCGATTGGGCGCGTAGCCGGCGAACGGACCCATCTGCTCGCGCGATGCGCGCCGACTGCAGATAGGCCTCGCCGGTCATCAGCGCGGTGATCGCGGCGGCGTAGCTGCGGCCCTGGTCGGAGTCATAGGGCATCCCGAGCGCCATCAGCAGCGCGCCGAGGTTGGCGTAGCCCAGGCCCGAGCTCGCGGAACTCGCTGGCGTTCTTGCGCGATCTCCTCGGTCGGGTACGACGAGTTGTCGACCAGGATATCCTGCGCCGTGATCATCACGTCGACCGCGTGGCGGAACGCGCGCACGTCGAACTCGCCGCGCTCGTCGATGAACTTCATCAGGTTGAGCGACGCGAGATTGCAGGCCGAGTTGTCGAGATGCATGTACTCGCTGCACGGATTCGACGCGTTGATGCGCCCGCTGGCGGGGCAGGTGTGCCACAGGTTGATGGTGGTGTCGAACTGCATGCCGGGGTCGCCGCATGCGTGCGCCGCCTCGGCAATCATGCGCAGCATGTCGCGCGCGCGGAAGCGTCTCGCGCCACCTCGCTCGACTTGACGAAGTGCGTCTGCCATTCGGCGTCGTCGAGCACCGCCTGCATGAAGCCGTCGGTCGCGCGCACGGAGTTGTTGGCGTTCTGGAAGAACACCGAGCCGTAGGCGGGGCCGTCGAGCGAGGAGTCGTAGCCCGCCTCGATCAGCGCCCACGCCTTGCGCTCTTCTTCGACTTTGCACTTGATGAAATCGACGATGTCGGGATGGTCGGCGTTGAGCACGACCATCTTGGCCGCGCGCCGCGTCTTGCCGCCCGACTTGATCACGCCGGCGCTCGCGTCGGCCGCCTTCATGAACGACAACGGTCCCGACGCGGTGCCGCCCGGCCGAAAGCTTCTCGCTGCATGAGCGCAGCGCCGACAGATTCACGCCCGCGCCGGAGCCGCCTTTGAAGATCATGCCCTCGTTGCGGTACCAGCTCAGGATCGAGTCCATGCTGTCGTCGACCTTGAGGATGAAGCATGCCGAGCACTGCGGCTTGGCCTCGATGCCGACGTTGAAATAGACCGGGCTGTTGAACGAGGCCTTCTGGTTCAGCAGCAGGTACGGTGAGCTCGGCGTGGAAAGTGTCGCGCGCGTCGGCGTCGGCGAAGTAGGCCTGCTTCTCGCCCCATCCGGCGATGGTATCGACGACGCGCGAGATGAGCTGGCGGACGCTGGTCTCGCGCCGCGGCGTGCCGAGCGGCCCGCGAAAATATTTCGAGACGACGACGTTGGTCGCGGTCTGCGACCATGCCCGCGGCACTTCGACGTCCTTCTGCTCGAAGACGACGCGGCCGTCTTCGCCCGAGATGACGGCGCTGCGCAGATCCCATTCGACCTGCGAATACGGATCGACGCCCGCAGTCGTGAAGAATCGCTCGAGCACGATACCGCGGCCGGGCGCGGCGGAATTGGCCGGCGCACCATTGGTGGACAGGTGCGCGGTCGGTTATTTTTGCCTTCGAATCCATCTCAAAATCTATCGCTCCCCCGCCCATCACCGCATCCTCCCCGCCTAAGTTACATGCGCATTAAGCCCACATTTAGTTTCACTAGCCGCGCCATCGCTATCGCCACAGCTTTCAAACAATCTAGACGTGTCAAGGCTGAGCCGTGGGCGACAATATGCGCGCCGCTAGTGCGGTCTGTCAAGCCCCGACCCCCTACAGGTAGTGTAGGACAATCTGTTCACAACCCATATATTAGGTTGTTGATAACTTTTGGTAAATGTTCGCTTCTATTAATAATTGTGACTGACCGACGAAATCAAATTAGCTCAACTAATGAAACTGGTCTCTCTGACCATACAGTCGGTATGCGTCGCGAAAGCGGTCGCGCTATCGTTCCCAGGCAATGCCAAATCGACGCCACAAGGCTCCGGAACAGATCGGCGCCGCAATGCAGCCGCTGCTCGATCGCATCGACCGCGAAGGTCATTTCGCGATCGTTCGGCTGGCGAAAGCATGGCCGGAGATCGTCGGCGACACGATCGCGCGCCGCACGGAAATCATCTCGCTGAAATTCCACACGGCGGTGGTGAAAGTGTCGGGCGCGATGTGGATACAAGAATTGAATCTGATGAAGTCGCAAATCCTCGCGCGCGTGACACAGCGAGTTGGCGACGACGTCGTGCGTGAACTGCGCTTCGTACAAGGGCGATTGAGCCGGCGCGAGAAGCCGAAATTGCGCACCGTGCCCCGCGCAACCCGCAAATCAATCGATCTGCCAGAACTGAAAGATCCCGAACTGCGCAAGGCCTTCGAACGCCTGATAGAAGCCTGGGGCCGCTCCCCCCGATGAAGCCGCCGACTGGATCTCCACTCTCCCTGCCTTCCCTGGACTCTCCGGGTCGTAGATGTATTGAGCATTGCTCGAGGTGAATTTCTTGCTGGATTTGGTGAATGCAATCGGTGGTTACGGCTGGCTTTTGTCGTTGGTAGTCCTGATTTGGTTCGTGGTGACCCGTGGCTGGCGGATGCTATCTCGTTGGCAGCAGTTATACATAATACTGATGTGCCTTTTGCTGCCTTTTTTGTTGTATGCGTCAATCGCACTCGGCGTTGCGGGGCAAGCGCTTAGTGATGCTGGTTACGTTGGTGTGATCGTCGGAGGCGGTTGGTATTTCATTGAGTGGATAGGAATTGCCGCTGGTCTAAGCGCGCTAGACAAAATGGGGTCGCCTTCTGTCCCCCTCTCCAGAAGAAGGGAGAGGGGTTAGGGGAGAGGTGGTAAACGAAACCACCCCGCAAAACGTCTTAAACATTATGAATCCGCCCACTGGCGCTTTCGTACTATAGACGAGTGATCTGTCGTGGCTCTCAAAGCATCAAAACAGGACCGCACCCTGCACGTGCTCAATCGGCTCGCGTTCGGGCCGCGGCCGGGCGACTTCGAGCACGTCAGCGCAGTTGGGCCTGAGCGCTACGTGCAGGAGCAATTGCATCCCGAATCGATCCCGATTCCCGCCGATCTGTCCGAGGCCGTCAATCAACTTCCTACGCTGCACATGAATCCGATCGCGCTGTTTATCGAGTATCAGCGCCCGATCAACCTCGCACGCAAAGAGGCCAAGGCTGACGGCAGCACCGACCCGGCTTCGGTTAAGGACGCGACCAAGGACCTGCGAATCAAGCAGCGCGTCGTGATGCGCGAGGCGGTCGAGGCGCGGATGATGCGCGCGATCGAAGGGCCGCGCCAGTTGCAGGAAGTGATGACCGCGTTCTGGTTCAACCACTTCAACGTCTTCGCCGGCAAAGGTCTCGACCTGATCTGGACCGGCTCGTTCGAGGAGACTGCGATTCGGCCGCATACGTTCGGCAAGTTCCGCACGCTGCTCGGCGCCACGGCGCATCATCCCGCGATGATGTTCTACCTCGACAACTGGCAGAACACTGCGCCCGGCAGCCCGGGCTCGAAGGGAAAGTTCGAAGGCATCAACGAGAACTACGCGCGCGAGTTGATGGAGCTGCATACGCTCGGCGTCAACGGCGGCTACACACAGGCCGACGTGATCGCGCTCGCGCACATTCTGACCGGATGGGGGCTGCCGAAACAGGGCGGCGGTTACGGCGATGGAATGCGTGGCGGTGAGCGCACGGCAGGTGGCGAGATGGGCGGAGTTTTCCCATTCATGCGGCGCCGTCAGAACTTCGGGCGGTTCGGCTCGGCTGCTGCCGATCCGAGCGGATTTTACTTCGACCGAATCGCGTCACGATTTCTCCAACAAGACTTTTCTCGGGCACCAGATCGAAGGCGGCGGAATCGACGAAGGTGAGCATGCGCTGGACATCCTGGCGCGCAGTCCCGCCACCGCGAAGCATCTGAGCTTCAAGCTGGCGCAATACTTCGTCGCCGACGATCCGCCAAAAGAACTGGTCGAGCGGATGGCGCAGCGCTATCTCGCGACCGACGGCGAGACTCGCGCCGTGCTCGAGACGATGTTCACGAGCGCGGAATTCTGGGACCCGCGAAACTTCGGCGCCAAGTTCAAAACGCCCTACGAGTACGTCATTTCGTGCGTGCGCGCGACCGGCGTCCCGATTCGCAACTACCGCCCGCTGTACGGCACGATGCAGGTTCTCGGCATGCCGCTGTACGCGTGCCAGACGCCCAACGGCTACTCCAACACCCAGGACACGTGGCTGAATCCCGACGCGATGATGACGCGGCTCAGCTTCGCAACCGCGCTCGGCTCGGGAAATCTGCCGCTGGAGAATCCGCCGTTCGAGGAAGACGCCGATGGCGGCACCGAGAGGCGCTCCGAGCCGCCGGTGGTGCGCAAGAACGGCGCCGGCAAAGTGAATATCAATTTCGATCCGGGACCGCATGGACCCAAAATGACGCCACCCGATCCAGTCCAGCTCGCGGCGACGCTCGGCGATTATTTTTCACCGCCGACGGCCAGCGCGGTCGAGGCGGCGCCGACAAAACTTCGCGCGCCGCTGATCCTCGGCAGTCCGGAGTTCATGAAGCGCTGAGAGTTCACCATGAAGAAAAGTTTGTCAAACCACTGACGCCTGCATCGCCTGCGATCCGGTCCCGGCGACTTCTCTCAGCCGGCGCGCGTTCCTGCGGCGCGCTGCCGTTCTGTCGGCGTCGGGAATCGTGCTGCTCAGCCCACATGCGTGGGCCGCGCGCTCGCTCGATTCCACCAACAAGCACGGCTCATCGTGGTGTTCCTGCGCGGCGCGGTCGACGGCCTCAACGTCGTCGTGCCGCATGGCGAGTCGGCGTACTACGACGCGCGCCCGACGATCGCGATCGGACGGATGGGCGGCGAGGCGACGGCGTGATCGACCTCGACGGCTATTTCGGATTGCATCCTGCGCTGGCTTCGATGGACGCCGCAGTGGCGCGACGGCACGCTCGCGTTCGTGCATGCGTGCGGCTCGCCCGACCCGACGCGATCGCATTTCGACGCACAGGATTTCATGGAGAGCGGCACGCCGGGCGTCAGAACGACGCAGGACGGATGGCTGAATCGCGCGCTCGCCGTGATTCCGGGAACGCATGGCCCGACCGAGGCGCTGAGTCTCGGCCCGACAGTGCCGCGAATTCTGAGCGGCAAGGTGCCGGTCGCGAACATCGCGCTCGGGCGCGCGGCCGAGCGGCCGATGCCGATGGACCGGCCGATGATCGAAGCAGCGTTCGACCGGATGTACGTCGGCGACGATCCGATCAGCCGCGCCTATCGCGACGGCCGCCAGGCGCGTATGCGCCTGATCAGCGAGCTGACGCAGGACATGACCGAGGCCAACGCCGGCGCGCCGTCACCGCAGGGATTCTCCGACGACACCGACCGGCTCGCGCGTCTGATCGGCCGCGACCCGTCCATTCGGCATCGCCTTCATGGCGCTCGGCGGCTGGGATACGCATGTCAAGCGAAGGTGCGGCCAACGGCCAGCTCGCGGGACATCTGAAGCCGCTCGGCGAAGGGCTGGCGAGTCTCGCTAACGTCGCTCGGACCGAACTACCAGGACACCGTCATCCTCGTGATTTCGGAATTCGGCCGCACGATGCATGAGAACGGCAACGGCGGCACCGATCACGGTCATGGCAACGTGATGTGGGTGATGGGCGGTCCGGTGAAGGGCGGCAAGGTTTACGGCACGATGGCCGGGGCTATCGACCGGCGAGCCTTTACCAGGAGCGCGATCTCGCGGTGACAACCGACTTCCGCGAACCAATCGCGACGGTACTGCCGGTCGCACATGCAATTTTCCGACGCGCAGATCGATCGAGTGTTCCCCGGCCGCCCGCGCTCCAGCGGCAACGTCGACGGCTTGATCAAGGTGTGAACGCGCTGAAGGCGACGTAAGCACCCAAGATCAGAAAGACGAACAGGTCGCTGACCATCGCGATATTCTCGTTTCGGGTCCTGTCGCTCTCCGCGACGTGCCGGATGCCCGCGACGCCGTAAAATACGGCGGCGGCAATCGCCACCGGCAGCGCAAAGCCTGGTCGGGCGATTGAGATAACGCCGACGACACCCGTTGCGAAATTCGCTACGCCAAGTTCGCGCACGATCGGCAGCGCTTCATCACCCTTGATGTCGAAGATTTGTTCGGAAGTGAATCGCGGCTGGAAAAATTGTCGCAACCCTGCAATGACCAACCTGACGCCGGCGCTCCAGAACACGAACCATTTCCCGATCAACAGCATCAACGGCGCTGCGCTGTGCAGATAGGAATGCTCCAGATAGATCGACCCAACTGGAAGCACGAGCATAAATAGCAGGACGATCAATGGGTACATGATTGCTGCGAGCCTGTCGCGGAATCTCACTTTTGCCCACAACATCGATGCACGCAACCCGCTGGGTTCCCGCGTTTCCGCGACACGGCAACGAGGCATTGTTTTCATCACATGCCGCCATGTAGGACTGGGAAACCATGAACCCTTTTCTGCGATCTCTTCTTGCTGTTCTTGTCGTTTCGATGCTTCTCGTCCACACGGCATCCGCGGCTGACCGGTGGCGCATTCTTGGCGTGCCGCTCGACATGCCCGATAGTGATGAGCAGGATCTCGACGGTCAGTACCTGGAGGGGATCTACCAGGGTGACTACGGCATCCACATGACTCACAACTTCGGTGGCTACATCGGCGGCCACCTGAAGGACAGCCTGCTGCTCCAACTGCCCTACTACCACATCAACAGCACGACGAAGGACGGGAAGCAGCTCGAACTCTGGTTCTCCAGCAAGGACGACGGCCGTAGAACCTTCGGCGTCGAGATGCACGAATCACTTCGCGATAAGGGCGCGCGGAGCGAGGCTCCGTCGGCAGCGATCGATGAGGCGCAAGCGGCGTTCGGCAAGCCGGATCGCGTCATCACGTCGCCTGACGCATCGGGCACGACGATTCTGCTGTTCGTCGACGCCTACATACCCAAGGACAAGCATGACGCGATTGTCGCGCGCTTGCCGAATCCGCAACAGGTAACGAAGGAAGAGATCGCAAACTTCAACGGCATCGATCTGCGCGAACGCGCCCGCATTCTTGGTCCGGATTTTCGCGGAGCGATCGTCACTATCTACAGCCTCAACGGCAAGGTCACAGGGATCGACGCCGAACTGATCGATCTGCAGCGTGCGCGCACGGTGTTCAATCTGGAAAAACTAAATTGAGGGCGCTCATGTTCCGGTCGAGGTGTAGTGGCGGACGCCGATGCGCCATACGCGCAGCGCTATCAGCAGGAAGATGATTCCGCTCAGCGGGGCGACGTTGCAGGAGCCATCCGGGCGCCGACATCGGCCCACGATGTCCGAGCAGGCTCACGATCGGGAAGTAGGCAACGCATCCGATCGGCACGACGAAGATCAGAAAATCGCGGAACCATCGCGCATACACGTCGAGCGGAT
Source organism: uncultured delta proteobacterium (assembly GCA_963721485.1). Taxonomy (GTDB): domain Bacteria; phylum Desulfobacterota; class Binatia; order Binatales; family Binataceae; genus Binatus. Next base: position 204,719 of record CAVRJV010000003.1, read on the forward strand.
ACTGTGCGGCTTCGACGCCGCCGTAGGTGAGGATGTTGGCGATCTCGAGGCTCTCGACCGTCCAGAATGCGAGCGTCGCCTGCAGTATGAGGATTCCCACGAACAGCGCGACGCCGCCCGCGATCGCGGCGGCGAGCAGCGCGACCTTGCGCGCGTCCCATTCGATTCCAAGCCAGTGCGTTGCAATCGCCAGCACGATCGCGCCCTGCGTCAGTCTTCCCACTCGGGTCAGCCTGAGTCGATAGCCGAGTAGTTGAAGGATCGTCGAGCGCGGACGCATCAGGATGCGGTCGAAGTTGCCGGTCTTGACGAACATCGGACCGAACACGTCGAAGCCGCGCGAGATCGCGTCGGCGATAGCAAAGCTGACGTTGACAGTTCCGTAGAACATCGCGATCTCGGCAAAGGTCCAGCCGCGAATCTGGCCGAAGCGGCGGAACAGGGCCCACACGCCGACGAACTCGGTCAGCGTCACGATGAATTCGCCGGCCGCCATCATCAGGAACGAACCCGGATACTGCATCTGCGCGCGAATCGACGCGCCGATATACCGCCGGTAGAGCTGGAAGGCGTTCATCGTCTATCCACCCTGAACCTGCAGGCGATTCATCGCGGCAGCGAGTGCTCGATGCCCCGCAAATCCGAGGACGACGGTCCACGCAATCATCTGTGCGATTCCTGCGAGCGCGATCCATCCGGTGAGTCCGCCAAATAGATTCGATATGGGATATCGACGAGGCCGGCGAACGGTTGCGCGAACAATATCGGCTGCATCCAGTTCGGGAAAGAACGGCAGCGGCACGATGTTGCCCGAAAGGATGAGAATGAACGGCACGATCAGAGAGTTGACGCCGCGCTCCGACATCGTGATCACGCAGCCCAGGTTGACGAACATCACGATCGCGCTCGACAGCAGCACCGTCATTGCGATTGCGCCGACGAACAGCGCGGCGGATCGGGCGTCGCGCGGCAATCTCAGGCGCCAGTCGCCCATCCCCAGGAGCGGCACGACGAGGCAGGCGAACGAGAACATCATCAGGGCTCGCGGCACCGCGCGCGCGATCATCCAAGCCATCGCGCGCGCATACCAGAAGAAGTAGGTGTCGAGCGGACGCAATCGCTCGTACGCGACGTTGCCGTTCGCCACCATCTGCGAAATTTCCGGATCGGCGAGCGATGGCAGCAGCGCGAGAAACGCCTGCCCGAGCCATACGTAGGTGACGGCCTGGGCGAAGTTCATCGGCTGATGCGCCGACGAACTGTGAAAGAACGCCGCGAACACCATCACCTTGATAAGTCCCCACCAGCATTGCGTGCCGAAACCGGCGACCGCTGCCGCGCGGTATTGCAGCATCAGCACGAACCGCATCCTGAACACCGTCAGGTATGGGCGAATGCGCATCATGCCTCGGTCGCACCGTGAATGTTGTAGAAGTGCGCGATCACTTCCTCGATTCGCGGCTGCTCGAGGTGGAAGTCGAGCAGGTCGTGCTCCGCGGTGATTCGGCCGATCAGTTCCGGCGCCGGCACCTGCCGCGGATCGAACGCAAGCTCGAGCGAGTGGCCTTCGCGGTTGCGCACCAGCGCACCCGGCGATATCGAGCACTGGCGCCTTGCCTGCGAAGTCGATGAAGAGCCGCCGCTCGGTCAGCACCTCGGCCCGCAGGCGCTCGAACGACGTGTCGGCGAGGATGACGCCGTTGCCGATCACGATCACTCTCTCGGCCAGCGCCTCGATATCGTGCATGTCGTGCGTCGTGAGGATTACAGTGACGCCGGCCTCGCGATTGAGCCGTCCCTACGAACTCGCGCACCGCGAGCTTGGACGGCGCGTCGAGCCCGATAGTCGGCTCGTCGAGGAACAGGATCTCCGGCCGATGCAGCATCGCCGCCGCGATCTCGCATCGCATCCGCTGGCCGAGCGAGAGCTGGCGCACCGGCTGATCGAGCAGCCGCTCTAGGCGCATCAGCGCCACCAGTCTCGTCGAGGCTCTTGCGGTAGTCGCACCTCGCGGACGCGGTAGATGTCGCGCAGCAGCTCGAAGCCTTCGATCACCGGCAGGTCCCACCAGAGCTGGGTGCGCTGGCCGAAGACCACGCCGATGCGCGCGACGTGCTGGATTCGATCGCGCCATGGCACGAGCCCCTCGACCTCGCAGCATCCGGACGAGGGCCTGAGAATGCCGGAGAGGATTTTGATGGTCGTCGATTTGCCGGCCCCGTTGGGCCCGATGAAGCCGAGCAGCTCGCCGCGTTCGAGCGAGAAGCTGATGCTCTTCAGCGCGTCGATAACCCGACGGCGGCGGCGGATGAGTCCCTTGAGACTACCCCAGGTGCCGGCTTCGCGTTCGGAGACGAGATACGACTTCGACAGTTCTTGAACAAGAATCTGCGGCACGATCAAAGCCTCCAGTGGAAACCGCTAATTGTGAACGATGCGCCCGAACCAATCAACGAGCGAGTAGAACGAATGGGATGTGCGCGGACGCCTCTTACGACGACAGCAGATTTAATCCGAAGTTTTTTGAAACTTAACCCGCACCTGCTCGTGCGAGCGCAGACGCCTGCGCTTTGATTTCCGACGCCGAGCTTTTCTTGGCGGAGGAAGATGAAATGAAATCGAAAATAGTTACGAGGCTCGCATGCGCGCTCAGCCTGGGGTTGATGATTGGAGCCTCGGCGGCTGCGGCGACTGCATCAAGCACGGGGATCATCGCAGGACCGGTGGTGTCGCCTCCCTACACGCTGAGCACTTTTGCAGTGAGCGAAGGAGTATACTTCGATCCGGATTCGGTCACCTTTAACGAAACCAACATTTTCATTGGCTATGGCAACGGCGGCGCGCCGGATGGCAGCGGCGGCGCGATGAGCACGATCGTCGAATACGACATGACCGGCAACGTGGTCACGACGTTCACCGTGGTCGGGCACAATGACGGCCTGCGGATCAATCCGGCGAACGGCACTTTGTGGGCGCTCCAGAACGAAGACGCCAATGCCAACCTTTCGGTGATCGACCTCAAGAAAGGCACTCAGACCGTGACTCAATTTCCCTCGCCAGCGCCGCACGGCGGCGGCTATGACGATCTGGTCTTCACCAAGGGCGCGACATTCATCAGCGCGTCGAATCCGGCGAACAATCCCAACACAGGCCCTGCGATCGTCAGCGTCGATCTGAAGGGCAAGAAGCTCTCCGTGACGCCCGTGCTGGCCGGCGAGGCGATGGCGACGAATGTTCTGACCGGTTCAACCGTGACCCTTAACTTGCAGGATCCGGATTCGATGATCCTCGATCCGTTCGGCGAGCTTATCCTTGATTCGCAGGGTGACGGCGAGGAAGTCGTTGTGCATTTCCCGGGACAGTCGTGTCAGAGCCAGTTCGTTGTGCCGCTCACCTACCCAACGGGGCCAGGCACATTCGCGGGCCTGATGGCAGACGACACTGCGTTCGCAACCTCGAATTCGGGATTCATAATTTTTGCGGACAAGCAGTTGCAGACGGTTTATAAGATCACGGCTCCATACTTTTTCATCGGGGCCGCGTACTCGGCGTTCCAGGACGACACCGGAACTTTCGGGTTCGTCGGGCACACTGATTTCAGCACGGGCGTGAGCACGCCGATAATCACCGGGCTCGGCAACCCGGGCGGAATGGCGTTCATTCCGTCGAGCATCGGAAAGCTGAGTGTACCGGAAATTCCGAAGTGCCCGAAGTAATGGACTGAGATCTCGATCGACAGAACGAAACAAAAAGAGCGGGCGCGACCGGGATCGTTCGGTCGCGCCCGCTTTAGGTTGGCCGGCTCGCGTCTCGGGGGAAGGAGTCGGAGCCGGCGCTACACAGGCATTTAGTGGCTGTTCAGCGGGACCCCCGGCAGCGTCTTCGTGTGCTCCATCTGCACCGCCTGCAGACTGTACGGATCAAGCCCCAGCGCCCTCAGGATAGTCGGAGCGACCTGTGCGGTCTCGACCGGACTAGTTACGGTATCCGGAGAGAATGACGGATTCGACAGCAGCATCATCACGTTGACGTTGTCATGTGCGAAACCGCCGTGCTCGGCAAGCTTCTTCTTGCTGTTCGAATAGGTCACGCCGATGTTGGGCGTAACGAGAATGTCCGGTGCGCGCGAATCCCCGGCGTTGTAGTACAACGCAATCGAAGGGCCGGAGAAAATCTCGCCGATGCCCGCGATGTTGGAGGACAACGGAAGCGCGGGGGACATGGTCTCGAGCATGCCGACTTCGGTGGCAACGTTGCAGGAGGGCTTTAGCCACAGCAGCGCGACGTTGTCTTCGGTCGGTCCGATCTGGTTCAGCTCGGAATCCGGAATACACGCGCTGAGAAGCGTGGCTGGATCGTTGGAGCCGTCCGGAATATAGCGGCTCGAATCAACGGGCGACTGGCCATGCTTGGCGGTAACGATGATCAGCGTCGAATCGATCAGATGTTGCTTCGTGAGTTCGCTGACCATTGCGCCGACCGAGCGATCGACAAACTCGATCTCCTGCAGCAGCGAAGGGCTGGGTGTTCCAACCGAATCGAGGTAACCGCCCTTGTGGCTGTAGGTCGGAGACAGGGGAGGTACTCCACCGTTATGCTGATAGATCAACTTCTCACCGATACTCACCGCCTGGAAGTTCATGCCGAAGATGTTCGGCACCTGGGTTTTGGCGGTGCCGTCGTGGTTCTTGCCGTCGATCTCGTTGAGGATCGCATTCACCTTGAGGCCGTCATAGCACTGGATGTTCAGGAAGCTCCCGGTATAGTCGTCGCCGGCGGCGACGGCGAATTGGTCAGGCAACGGATTGCAACCGGGGGGAATCAGCGCCGGAAACGCACCGGACGTATAGTTCGCGGAATCGGAGTTGATTTCCGGCGAATAGTAGTCATCGACATTCGTGTCAGTAGCGGTACCAGTAGGGCCGCCTACTGAAGAATACGACGGATGCTTGTCAGACCAGGCGGTGTAGCCGTTCGCGCCGTGTATGACTCCGAAGATCGTATTGACTCGGACAAAGTTCCACGGGTAGACCGGATTGCAATTCCCGTCGCGTTCCAGGCGGGTCGAATCAATCGAGTTGATCCCGCCATCGCCGCTCGGCGCACCACCATTGAGAAACATCTGATTCGCCGCACCCGTACCAACGCCTCCATTGAGGTTGATGCCTTCGTCGAATTCAGTGCTCGTGCCGGACGGGGTCCCGGGCGTGCAAGGGCCGCTGCCTGATAACCCATTGCCGGTCGTGTCCATCGGCGGATTGAGTGCGCGGTCGTAAGCGACATCGTAATTCACGCCCATCGTGCGCGGCGATCCGCCCGTCATCAGCGCCATCAAGCCGGGGAATGAATCAGACGGCTTCGAGGTTGACGTATTCAGGTAATTGACGCCGTGGTTTGCAAGCGCTGCGAGATTCGGACAGGTACCGTTCGTCGAGCAGTTGAGGAAATCCAGCGCGTGCATCCCGTCGATACTGAGCAGCAGCACGTGCTGGATCTGGTTTCTGTCGCCGCCGCCACCGCCGTCACCCCCGCCTTGGCCACCTTGGCCTCCACCGTTGCCTTGGCCATGGCCATCGGCTAGCACGGCCGAGCCCGAGGCTGTCGCCAGCAGGCAAATGCCAGCGACGATGCTCACGAGCCGTCTCTTGTTGGTTGGTGTTCTCTGTTTCATGCCGGTAGTTTCCTCCGCGAAAAATTTGGATGTGACGATCGGGAGGATTTAACGGACGCGATCGCATGCACCGATGACCGTTACGTTAATCGGACTTGAAATTGCGGCGCGCGAAATATGAATGAAACGAAGTGCGATCGATCCGACGAACGTGGCGCTAACGTGAGTAGGTGCGCGGTGAAGATTTGGGAAACAAGAAAACTCAAGCGCGGGTTTGCGCTGCGTGCTGATAGTCGCGAATAATCGCGGGCATGGAATATGACGTAGTTGTTCGCAATGGCGTCGTCGTCGATGGCAGCGGCGCGCCGCGCTTTCAAAGCCGATGTCGCGCTCAAGGATCGCAAGATTGCCGCGCTGATCGATCCCGGCGACGCCGCCAGCGCATCGGGCGCGCGCGAGATCGATGCGACCGGGCTCGCAGTCGCGCCCGGCTTCATCGATTTGCATTCGCATTCCGACTGGGTGCTTCCGATTGCCGATCACGGGCAAATCCTGCAAGCCGTTTCTGCTGCAAGGCGTGACGACCTTCGTCGGCGGCAACTGCGGCTTTTCGGTGGCGCCGGTGATGCGCGAGCGGCAGCGGATGCTCGACGAGTCGGGCCGCCTCTGCGCCGAGCGCACGTTCGACTGGGGTTGGGACGACGTCGCGGGCTTCGCCGCGCATTTGAAGCGCCAGGGACTCGCGCTCAACGTCGCGCATCTGGCGGGGCATGGCAGTATTCGGCTGAGCGTCATGGGCTCGAGCGCGGCCGAGCCGTCGGCGGATCAGTTGCGCGCGATGAGCGCGATGGTCGAGCGCGCGATGGCCGACGGTGCGGTCGGCCTGTCGTGCGGGCTCGGATATTTCCCCGGGATGATCGCGAAGCCGGCCGAGCTGGCTGCGCTGGCGCGCGTGGCCGCGGCCGCGGGCGGCGTGCTGACGTCTCATCTGCGCGCGTACTCGGAGCGTTCGCTGTTCTTCGACAGCACGACTCCGCACAACATCCTGGCCGTGCGCGAGATGGCGACGTCGCGCGCGAGGCCGGCGTGCCGCTGCAGGTCTCGCATCTGATTTTCGTCGGCCGGCGCTCGTGGCGGACGGTCGACGACACGATTGCCGAGGTCGAGCGTCACCAGCAGCGACGGCGTCGATATCGCGTTCGACACGTTTCCCTACACCTGCGGCAACACCACCATTCGCGTGATCTTTCCCGCGTGGTCGCAGACGGGTCTCGAGGCGCTGCTCGATTCGACGGACGGATGGGCGAAATTGCGCGACGGATTCCAGCCGCTCAAGACCTTCATCGCCGATTCGGTTCAACTGATGTGGGCGGTCAAGCCCGAGCTCAGTTATCTCGAAGGCAAGTTCTTCGGACAGATCGCCGACGAGCTGAAACTCGATCCGGTCGACGCGTACCTGACGATCACTCGCGAGAGCGGAACGCGCGCGCGCGTGCTGAATCATCTATACAGCGGCGACGATTTCGGCGACGAGCATGCGCTGCAGCAGGCGATGAAGCATCCGCTGAACCTGTTCGAGATGGACACGATTCTGACCTCGCACGGCCATCATAATCCCGCGAGCTTCGGCACCTACCCGCGAATCCTCGGGCATTACGTGCGCGAGATGAAACTGCTGACGCTGGAAGATGCGGTGCACAAGGCGACGGGGATGGCGGCGAAGCGGATGCGCCTCGGCGCGCGCGGCCTCGTGCGTCCCGGCTACGCGGCCGACCTGGTGATCTTCAATCCCGACACGATCGGATGCGCCGCCGATTCGAGAACGCCAACGCTGGCGCCGGTCGGAATCGAACACGTGATGGTCAACGGAACCGCAGTAGTCGCGAACGGCAAATGGTGCGGCGACGGCGTGATGGCCGGCGAGTGGATCGGGCGGGAGCAATTGAGACGCGGTTAAGCGCTCCGCGTCCTCCATCTTTTTGTCCATCTCGCGCAGCTTGGCGAGCTTCTGATCGGTCGGTACGTTCTCGTTGCTCGTGTTGGCCGCCACTGTTTTCGCACGCTCGGTCGGCAACTCGCCACTTACTTTTGCCAGCGCTTCCTTCGCCAGCCGCCGGACCATCGGGCTCTGATCCTGCGCGACCACCTCGTTGAGCAGCGGGACGGCCTGGTCGCTGCCGATTTCGCCCAGCGCGAAGACTGCGGTACCGCGTCCGCGCTCGTCTTCATCCTCGCCCAGGTACTGCATCACCGGCGTCACGCCCTTGCGCGTCGCCGATTCTGCCCAGCGCCGCCACCAGGTGCAGCTTGACGATCGGTTCGGTCGAGCGCAGGAACAGCATCGAGGATATCGGCGGCACGGCGTCATTGGCCTCGCGCGCACCGAGGATGTCGATCGCCTTTATCTTGACCCGCACGTCGGGATCGGACAGCGATGTGATCAGGATCTGGTTGACCTCGGGGTCCTGCAGGTTGCGAAGTTTCTCGAGCTCGGAGACGCGCACGCTCGGGGTCCGCGTCCTTCAGGCCGAGCTTCACATCCTTGATGATCTTGAAGGGAGTTTCCTGCGCCGCGTTCGTCGCAATATCGTCGACGCCCGGCCTTCACCTGGCCTTGATGCGACATCGGATTGGAACTGAGCGCGCTGCCCAATCCCTCGCCGCCGTACTGCGCAAAGGCGAGTTGCGGAATGGCCAGCGCGATGCCAAGAGCGAAGGTCGCAAATACATTTCGGGTCATAATCATTTCCCCCACCTCCGCGATCGGCCAGAATTATTGGTGATCATGAGAGACATTGCAAGGAACCCCACTGCCAGAGCGAGGCGGCGGCGCACGCGATGCGCCCGCGAGCCTCGTGCTGGCAGCGTTGATGGTGACGCAGGCGCGCTCGCGCGCGCCGATTCTGCGCGGCGGACGCTTCGGATTCGAATCCGCCCGCTGCGGCTCAGCCGGCGCACAGCATAAGCATCGCCACCTGCCGACTCCCGCGCCGACGCCGATGGCGCTGCCGCCCGAGGTCAAAGCGAAGGTGCCTGCGTACACGCCGGGGCCGATACCGTTTCACGACGGCGAGCAGTTGATCTTCCAGGCGACGTGGGTCGGGATTCCCGCGGCGCAGGCGCGCATCGAATTCCACAAATCGAGCAAAAGAACGATCAGATCGATGGATCGGCGAAACCTGGATCGAGACCAACGCCTTCGCCGATCTGTTCTACAAGATGCGCGATTATATGAAGGAGAGCATGGCCTCCGACACGCTCCACTCGAGCGGCGTCTACCTGGTCCAGCACGAAAATTCGCGGCTCAACTACTACGACGTGACGATGGATCGGCCGGCGCAGATGGTCACGATGACCAAGAAAAATCACAAGGGGACGACCAGCAGGGAGTACATCGCGTCGGACCCGTGGGGGCCTATTTCGGGCGCGATGATGGCGCTGACGCAGAACGTTCGAGCCCGGCAAGACCTACGCCTTCGACGTGTTCAGCGGCAGCCAGCGCTACGTCTTCGCGTTCGAGGTCGAGCAGCGCGAGAAGATTCACCTCGCGCTCGGCGATTTCGACGCGTGGCGCATCGTGCCCGACGTCTGGTACGTCAGCGACGGCGAGCTGCGCAGCGAGGCGCACGGCACGACCCTGTGGATATCGGCGGACGCGCGCCACCTGCCGCTGCGAATCCAGGCGCAGGCGTATATCGGCTACGTGCGCGCCGACCTGATCAGCATCGATGGCAAGGGCGGCGTCGAGAGCGCGCAGAACTGATGGCTCTGGCGCACGACTGAGCTACTATAGAAAAAGGGGAATCGCACGATGCCGAAGAAACTCGAATTTTTCTACGACTGCTCGAGTCCGTGGACCTACCTCGCGTTCATCGAAGATCGAAGAGGTCGCGCGGCGCCACGACGCCGAGCTGATCTGGCGTCCGATCCTGGTCGGCGGACTGTTCAACACGGTCAATCCGTCGGTCTACGAGGGCCGCGCCAAGCCGGTTCCGGTCAAGGCGAAATACTACGTCAAGGATCTGCGCGACTGGGCGAAATTTTACGGCCTCAAGATCGGCAACCCCACCGTCTTCCCGGTCAACTCGGTCAAGGCGATGCGCGGTGCGTTCGTCGCCGACGAGCATCGGATAATTTCGCGCTACTCGAAGCGCGTGTTCGAGAGCTACTGGACCGACGACAAGGACATCAGCCAGGACGACGTGCTGCGCGAAATCGTGCGCGAGGTCGGCCTCGACGAAAAGGAATTCTTCACCAAGATCGCGTCCGATGAGTACAAGGCCAGGCTGCGCGCCAACGTCGAGGAGCTGATCGCGCGCGGCGGCTTCGGCTCGCCGACGATGTTCGTCGAGGGCTCGATGTTCTTCGGCAACGACCGCCTGCCGCTGGTCGAACACGAACTCGCAGTCGGAGTCGGCGGCGCGCTGGACAAAGGATCGGGCGGCTACAACTTAGTTCGAGTCGAATCGAATGACGCATTGGGCGGAAGGCAGGCACGAACGAATCTGCGCGACGACCTCGGGCGCGCGAGGCCAAGGGAGTGCGCGCGTTCGTCGCAATCCGGATGAACGAGCCGGTCGAGGAATCCGTCGCACGACCGATCGACGAGCTGCGGCATCCGCACGACGGCGTGCGATGGGTCCCGCGCGCAAATCTGCATATCACGCTCAAGTTCCTGGGACCGGCGGTGGATTCGCATCGATTGCAGCAGCTCACGGGCGGGCTGCGGCAGCTCGCGGCGAAGACCGAGCCGTTCGAGGTCGCCGCGGCCGGAATCGGCGCGTTCCCCGACCTCGAGCATCCGCGCGCGATTTGGGTGGGATTGCGCAGCTATCGAATCGGGCGCGCTCGCCGCGCTGGCCGCCCGGCTGGAGACAGTCGCTGCGGAATACGGATTCGAGCGCGAGAAACGGCGCTGGAGCGGGCATCTGACGATTGGGCGCGTGGGCGATCGCAGCGATCGCAGGCGAAACTCGCGACGCACTGAACGCGTTGCGCGACCGCGAGTTCGGCATCTCGAAGATCGAATCGATCACGCTCTACCGCAGCCACCTCGGACCCGACGGCGCCAGCTACGAAGCGCTCGCGACATTCTTGTTTCAGTCGCGCTAGCAGTGAAGTCGCGTTAACAAAGTGTCAAGTTTTGTTCTTTTCGTAACACTAGCTTCAACTTGTCAACAGCCCTGTGGACAGCGACCCCGACGCGGATAGAGCTATCGGCGTGGGTTTGTGGCAAGATTCGCAGCGCAATAAATAAATCCCGCATGGGCAAAATCGATGGCGATAGAAATCAAAAGCAAGGCGCTCGACCTGGCGCTCAGCCAAATCGAGAAACAATTCGGCAAGGGCTCGATCATGAAGCTCGGCGAGCAGGCGATCGTCCGCCGACATCGCGGTCGTTCCGACCGGCTCGCTCGGGCTCGACCTCGCGCTCGGCGTCGGCGGATTGCCGCGCGGCCGCGTCGTCGAAATCTACGGCCCGGAGTCGTCGGGCAAGACCACGCTCGCGCTCGAATGCATCGCCGAGGCGCAGAAGAAGGGCGGGATCTGCGCCTTCATCGACGCCGAGCACGCGCTCGACGCGGCCTACGCGCGCAAGCTCGGCGTCAAGGTCGAGGACCTGCTCATCTCGCAGCCCGACAACGGCGAGCAGGCGCTCGAAATCGCCGAGACGCTCGTGCAATCGGGCGCGATCGACGTGCTGGTGATCGACTCGGTGGCGGCGCTGGTGCCGCGCGCGGAAATCGAAGGCGAGATGGGCGAGCCGCAGATGGGTCTGCAGGCGCGCCTGATGTCGCAGGCGCTGCGCAAGCTGACCTCGATCATCTCGCGCTCGCGCACCATCGTGATCTTCATCAACCAGATCCGGATGAAGATCGGCGTGATGTTCGGCAATCCCGAAACGACCACCGGCGGCAACGCGCTGAAGTTCTATTCGTCGGTGCGAATCGACATCCGGCGCATCGGCACGATCAAGAACGCGACCGAAGTGATCGGCTCGCGCACCAAGGTCAAAGTGGTCAAGAACAAGGTCGCGCCGCCGTTCCGCGAGGCCGAGTTCGACATCCTGTACGGCACCGGCATTTCGAAGGAAGGCGAGCTGGTCGATATGGCGGGCGAGCACAACATCATCGAGAAGCTCGGCGCGTGGTACTCCTACAACGGCGAGCGGATCGGCCAGGGCCGCGAGAACGCCCGCGACCTGCTCAAGGCGAATCCAAAGCTGGCCGACGAGATCGAAGCCAAGGTGCGCGAAAAACTCGCCGCCAAACCGGTCGCACTACCGCCCGACGCCGCGATCGAAGAGCCCGAAGCGCCACCCGCGCAAGCGCCAAAAAGAAGGGCTAACACCAATCGCCTGCGCGGCGGGCGGCAGGGGTGACCCCTGCACCCAGTGACAACACTAAGGATGCGGGGCTTCGCCCCTGCTAGGAAATTGGTTTGAAAAGAATTCCCCTTCCCGAACGGGAAGGGCCTCAACGCCGCAAGGTGCGATCGCCACGGCCTTCAGCACCGCGTTGGCCTCCCCAAAAAGACCTCCAAACAGGGACGAAGTCCCGCATCTTCTCATGTTTCACCGGGTGCAGAGCCTGCTGAGCGAAGCCGAAGGAGGTCACCCCTGCCGAAGGAAGCGTGAAACCCACCGCGGGTTTCACATTCAATTAGTTCTTCTCGCTCGCTCACATCGCGATATGAAAATGCGCGAGTATCGCCGGCCCGTTATGCGACAGTATTCGCGACAGCGCGAACATCAGCCCGAAGAACGCGCCGAACAGGCCGCCGTTGACGCGAATCCAGTCCAGATGCGTGCGCGTCTTCGATTCGATCTGAATCCTGATCTGATCGTCCGACAGCCGCGCGAGATTTTCGCGCACCATCAGCGTGATCTGCCCGCGGCTCGATTCGACCGTCCGCCGCACGAGATTGTCGATCAGCCGCTGCGCAAATTGATTCGCGTAGCTTCGGGATCGTGCAGCTGAATCCCGAACTCATGAATCGCGCTTTCGATCGTGTCGCGCAGCTCGGGATCGTTCTGCAGCTCGGGCAGCCGCTTGCGCAGATTCGCCGCGATTCGCGCGCCGATCGATTGCGCGCCGAGCCGATTCATCACCGCGTAGATGCGCGTGACCGTCTTCGGCAGCATCCGCTTGAGCACTTTCTCGAGCCGATCGCGCTTCTCCGGCGAATCGAGGTAGTCGATCGCCTGGCTGATTATCCGCTCGAGCCCGGCCTGCCCGAGGATGTCGTTGCAGCTTGACTCCTGCAGATAGGTGCCGAGGCGGCCGACCAGGTCCATATCGCTCAGCTTGCGCCCGATCATCTGCGGCGTGAGCCATTCGTTCTCGATCGTCGCCGCGATTCCGTCGATCAGCTTGGCGCGATTGCGCGGCAGCACGCCGGAGTTGGGCAGATACCATCGCCGCTCGAAGATCATTTTGAGCGCGATATAGTCGCAGAGCCCGCCGATCAGCGCCGCCTCCGCCATCGAGACCGCTATCTCCGACGACGTCTTGCCAATGCGTGAACATGAGCGCGGCCAGGCTGACGAGATAGATGAAGAACGAAAATGCCAGCGTCAGGTCGCCCTTGTGCTGGAGAAAAAAATTAGTGAACGTGAAAGGCTCGCGGGTGCGGGTCGGCGCGTCGATACTGATGTCCATACGATCCAGTGTGTCCGACGCATCGCGATGGGCCAACTACCTCACGCAGTCGAAACGCTGCTTCGCTTTCCTAATACTGGGTGCAGGGGTCACCCCTGCCCAAGGAGGTTCGGAACCCACGGCGGGTTCCGCTTCCAATTGAGTGATTTACCCTTCCCCAGCTAGAATCTGAATCACATGCGCTGGACCACCGCCAAAATCCGGCAATCGTTTCTCGATTTCTTCGCCGAGCGCGGCCATGCGATCGTGCCCTCGGCCTCGCTGATCCCCAAGGGCGACCCGACCCTGCTCTTCACCAACGCCGGGATGGTGCCGTTCAAGGATTATTTCCTCGGCATCCGCACGCCGACGGCATGTGCGCGTCGCGGACTGTCCAGAAATGCCTGCGCATTTCGGGCAAGCACAACGACCTCGAAGCGGTCGGCCGCGACACTTACCATCACACGTTTTTCGAGATGCTCGGCAACTGGTCGTTCGGCGATTACTACAAGGAGGAGGCGATCGCATGGCATTGGGAGCTGATCACCAAGGTCTGGGAAATCGATCCGGAGCGGCTGTGGGCGACGATCTACAAGGATGACAACGAGGCCGAAGACATCTGGATCAAGCTGCACGTCCTGCCGCGCGAACGGATCCTGCGCTTCGGCGAGAAGGAAAATTTCTGGGAGATGGGCGAGACCGGGCCGTGCGGTCCGTGCTCGGAAATCAACATCGATCGCGGCGAGGCGGCGTGCACTCCCGAAAGGAATCACGCGGTCAGAAATGTGCGCGTCAACGTCGACGGATGCGAGCGCTTCATCGAGCTGGGCAATCTGGTCTTCATCCAGTACAACCGCGACGCGTCGGGCAAGCTGACTCCGCTGCCGATGAAGCACGTCGATACCGGCACCGGCCTGGAGCGCGTCGCGGCGGCGATGCAGAGCATCGAGACGGGCAAGCTTCTCGGCAACTACGACATCGATCTGTTCCAGACCATCATCAAGAAGATCGAGATGCGTCGCCAGGGAAGTCGGCAGCGGCAGTCGCGTTACGGCCAGAGATGCGGAGATCGACATTTCGTTTCGCGCGATCGCGGACCATGCGCGCACGATGACCTTCCTCATCGCCGACGGCGTGACCCCGGGCAACACCGATCGCGAGTACGTGCTGCGCCGGATCATCCGGCGCGCCGCGCGTCACGGGCGCTACCTGGGAATCCATCGCCCGTTCCTCGCGGCAGCGCATGCAGGCGTCGTCGAGGCGATGGGCGACGCGTATCCTGAGATCAAAGCGGCGGCTAAAAAAACTGCCGAGGTGATCACGCAGGAAGAAACGCGCTTTGGCGAGACGCTCGATCGCGGCCTTGAACTGATCGACACCGAACTCGCGCGAATCAAAAAGAGCGGCGGCCACACGCTCTCAGGTGAAGTCGCGTTCAAGCTCTACGACACGTACGGATTCCCGCTCGATTTGACCCAGGACGTACTGCGCAATCAGCGATCGAGGTCGACGTCGCGGGCTTCAGCCGCCTGATGGACGAGCAGAAGCGAGCGCGGACGCGCTGCGCGCAAGGACGACGCGGTCGCGCCGGAGATCAGTCTCGGCGCGGGCACTGCGTCGCGCTTCGTCGGCTACCACGACTACGAAGGCGAGTCCGAAGTGCTCGCGGCCGGTGGCAAGGACGGCGATAACGTCGCGATCGTCGTCGCGGAAACGCCCTTCTATCCCGAGGGCGGCGGCCAGGTCGGCGACCGCGGCGTGATCGAGACGGAGTCAGGCGCGCTTCTCGAAGTGTCGGACACGCGCAAGGCCGAAGGCTCGATCGTTCATGTCGGACGGCTTCTGCGCGGCGACGCCGGCCGACTTCGACCGCGGCGCGCGCGTGACGCTCAAGGTCGATCGCGCTCCGGCGCGACGCCGCGATGCTCAATCATTCCGCGACTCACATCCTGCACTACGCCTGCGCGACGTGCTCGGCAGTTCGGTGCATCAGGCGGGCTCGCTGGTCGATCCCGACCGGCTGCGCTTCGATTTCGCGCATCAGGGGCCGGTCAAGGACGACGCGCTTGCGACGATCGAGGAAGAAATCAACGCGCGCATCCGCGAGAACGCCGAAGTGACTGTCGAAGAGATGGCTTACGACGACGCGATCAAGGCGGGCGCGCTCGCATTTTTCGGCGACAAGTACGGCGACCTCGTGCGCGTGGTGCGGATGGGCGATTTTTCGGTCGAGCTATGCGGCGGCACGCACATCTCGCGCACCGGCGACATCGGGATGTTCAAGCTCGAAGCCGAATCGGGCGTCGCCGCGGGCGTGCGGCGAATCGAAGCGGTGACCGGACAGGGCGCGCTCGAAGCGATCCGCAAGCGCGAGAAAATTCTCGAGGAGATCGGCGCACAGCTCGGTGCGCGCGACGGCGCGGCGATCGAGCGGCTCGAAAAACTGCTGGCGCGCGAAAAAGAACTCGAGAAAAAGCTGCGCGCGATGGAGCAGAAGCTCGCCTCTGGCGGCGGCGGCGCGGCATCAGAAGAAAATGTTCGCGACGTGGGCGGCGTCAAGGTGGTGACACGCAAGCTCGACGGCGTCGATCCGCGCACGATGCGCGAGATCGCCGACCGGATGCGCCAGAAGCACGGCTCGGCGGTGGTCGCGCTCGGCTCCGACCTCGGCGAAGGCAAGGTCGCGCTGCTGGTCGCGGTGACGCCCGACCTGACCTCGAAGATCAAAGCCGGCGACATCATCAAGAAGATCGCGCCAATCGTCGGCGGCACCGGCGGCGGCCGTCCCGACTTCGCGCAAGCCGGCGGCCGCGACGCCTCGAAGCTCGACGAGGCGCTCGCCAAAGTCGCCTCGCTCGTTGATCTGTCATCCTGACGAAGCGAGCGACGCGAGCGGCAGGAAGGATCTCGGACAGCTTCGCACACGCGAAGCCGGTTCCGGTACAGAAATCGCGAAGCGGTCCTTTGCTGATCCTCAAGCACTTTCATACGCCGTGCGAAATGACTACGATTAGTTTCGCCGGTGATTGAAGTTTTGCGGACTGCTGACCGGCGGGCGACCGAGACGAAATCAGTACCTCAAGAGGCCCCGGCGATTTCCCAGTTAGCCACCGAAGACTCGCTCGAACTCCATTTCGACGATCCGCGTTTGTTTACCGACTTGCTCGGCCAGCACGACGCCCACGTGCGCACGATCGAAGCCAGCGCTCGGCGTGCGGATCGGCGTCACCGGCACCTCGCTGCGGATCTCCGGCGCGCATGCCGAGCAGGCGCTGGCCGGCAAGGTGCATCGGCGAGATTTACGATCTGCTCAAGCACGGCTATCCGATTTATCCGAGCGACGTCGAGTACGCGATTCGAATTATTCGCGGCGACCGCAACGCCGAGCTGAAGGATATTTTTCTCGACACGATCTACGTCTCCGCCCACAAGCGCGTAATCTCGCCCAAGAGCATCAACCAGAAACTTTATATCGACGCGATCCGCAAGCACGACATCGTTTTCGGCATCGGGCCCGCCGGCACCGGCAAGACTTACCTTGCGATGGCGATGGCGCTGGCGGCGCTGATGAAAAACCAGGTCACGCGGATGGTGCTGTGCCGGCCGGCGGTCGAAGCCGGCGAGAAGCTCGGCTTCCTGCCCGGCGACCTGGCCGAAAAGGTCAATCCGTACCTGCGGCCGCTCTACGACGCGCTGCACGACATGGTCGATTTCGACCGCGCGCGCCGGATGCTCGAGCGCGGGACGATCGAAGTCGCGCCGCTCGCGTTCATGCGCGGGCGCACGCTCAACGACTCCTTCATCATCCTCGACGAGGCGCAGAACACGACCTCCGAGCAGATGAAGATGTTCCTGACCCGCCTCGGCTACAACTCCAAGGCCGTCATCACCGGCGACATCACGCAGATCGACTTGCCGAGCGGCAAGCTGTCGGGGCTCAAGGAGGCGCGCACCGTGCTCGGCAACACGCCCGGAATTTCGTTCGTCTATTTCAACGACCGCGACGTCGTGCGCCATCGCCTGGTGCAGGCGATCATCACGGCCTACGAAGCGTTCAACGCGAGGGACCGGCCCCGGCTTCCACGACACCAACTGACAGCAACCATCGGGATTGAATCGCGTGGCGGTCGAGTTCCGATGCGCGACGGCGCGCGGACGTGGCTACGCGCGCGGGCTTCGCGCCGACGCGCGACCGGCTGATGCGCGCGGCGGGCCTGGGCGAGTGCGAGCTGTCGCTCACGCTCACCGAGCGACGCGCGATCCGCAAGCTCAATCGCGACTTTCGGGGAAACGATCGCCCACCGACGTTCTATCTTTCTCGCAAATCGAACAAGCAGGCGCAGCGCCGCCGGACCCGCGCCGCGTGAAGAATAGTCCCGGCCTTCCGGTCGGCGACGTGGTGATTTCGATCGACACTGCGCTCCGTCAGGCGCGCGAGTATCGCGTGGCACCCGCATCGCGGCTGCGCCGGCTGCTGGTCCACGGATTTCTGCATCTGATCGGCTACGACCACGAACGCTCGCCGTCCGAGGCGCGGCGGATGTTCGCGCGCGAGCGGGCGCTGGCGTCGAAAATGAAAGAACGGACGGGCGCAGACTTCGCGATGAAACGCAAGCCCGCCAGGATTCCATCGCGTCGCGATGCTGACGCATTTCACGCGCGCCTCGACGACCGCCACCGCGCTGGACAACCTGGTCGCGATTCTAAAGGAGGGCGTGATTCGCGGCGGCACCCGGATGGTTCGCGGCGCGCGCCCGGCGTATGCATGTTCGACGTGCCGATCGCCGAGCTGCGCACGATCCTCGACCGGCGCAATCGCCGCCGCTACGAACCATTCGGCATCGCCGTCGACAAACGGTATGCTTTCACGATGGGTGCGCGGCCGGTCATCTATATGCCGTGGCGCGAGGCGGAAAAAATCCTCGCGCCGGAGGAGAGTTGGCGCGTGGTGTCGCTCGAAATCGACAAGACTCCGCCGATCGATTGGAGCTTCGAGCGCGAATGGCGCGTCGCCGGCGATCTCGCGGTTCGAGCCGCCGCTGGCGGTCGCGCTGGTCGAGACCTGGCGCGACGTCGACGAGATTTACGACCGCTTCAGCGGCCGGCCGCCATGCGCCGGCGTGATTCCGATAGCCGAGATGTTTGCGTCGCCCGCCTGACGATGTCGTCCAACAACGCAACCCGCGCGGCGCTCGCCGTAGCCAGCGGCCTCGCGCTGGGGCTGGCGTTTCCGAAGTTCGACACGGACCTGCTGGCGTGGGTCGCGTTGGTGCCGCTGCTTCTACGCGATCGAGGGCGAGAGCATGCGGCGCGTGTTCTGGTGGGCATGGCTGCAGGGCTTCGCCTCCTACGTCGTGTCGCTCTACTGGATTCCGATCCCGCTGCACGACTTCGCCGACGTGCGCATGGCGTTTGCGATCTTGCCGATGCTGCTGCTGGCGGCGTGGTCGCGATCGACACCGCGGTCGCGATTTGGGCGGGTGAATTCGTCGCGCGGCGCATGCGACTCCCGATCGTGGTCACGATGCCGATTGCGTGGACGGCGATCGAATGGCTGCGCACTTACTTTTCCGATCGGTTTCCGTGGAACCTGCTCGGCTACACGGCGTATCGCAACCTCGAACTGATCCAGTTCGCCGAGTTCACCGGCGTCTACGGCGTTTCGGCGCTGATCGTGTTCTTCAACGCGGTGGTCTACATCGTGCTGCTTCCGCCGCGGCGTCATCGCCTGCAGACCATGAGCCTCAGCGCGTTGACGGCGTGATGATCGCGCTGGTCGCGTTCGGCCGTGGCGAATCGACGAACATCAAGAACGCGCCGAGTCCGGGCAGCTTCAAGGTCGCGATGGTGCAGGGCAACATCCCGCAGATCGCTCAAATGGGATCCCAAATTTCTGCGCTGCCAGCTTCGGCGTTTACCAGGACCAGACCGCGGCCGCGGCGAAAAGCGGCGTCGACCTGATCGTATGGCCCGAAGCGGCGGCGGCGTTCTTCTTCCAGCCCGACGATCGCTATCCGGCCGCACTCGCGGGTGACGCGGAGTATCGCACCGCGCTGCTGGCGCTCGCGCGAGAACCGGCAAGCCGATCCTGTTCGGCGCGCCGGCGCTGGCGCGTGCGGATGGGCGCGTCGGCTTTTACAATCGCGCCTACCTCGTGTCGGCCGACGGCCAGGGCGAAGTCGATGCGTATTACGACAAGATCGAACTGGTGCCGTTCGGCGAATACGTTCCGGCGCGCGCGATGCTCGGATTCTTCGTCAACAGGATCGTCAACGGCTTGGGCGATATGATTCCCGGGCGTCGAGCAGACGCTGTTCGACGTCAAAGGGCGCGAAGCTCGGAGTGTCTGATCTGCTACGAGAGCATCTTTCCCGATCTCACGCGGCGCGCGGTCAAGAGGGCGCCGACGTGCTGGTCAATATCACCAACGACGCGTGGTACGGCGAGAGTTCGGCGCCGTACCAGTTGCTCGCGATGGCGGCGATGCGCTCGGTCGAGACCAAAGTGCCGATGGTGCGGGTCGCCAACACCGGAATCAGCGCGGTGATCGATCCGTCGGCGGCAGATCACCGAATCGCACGCCGCTGTTCAAGCGCGGCACCGAGATCGAAGACGTAGCGTGGCGCCCGGTGCGCACGTTCTACACGATGGTCGGCGATCTGTTCGCGGAGATCTGCTTCCTGCTGACGTTGATCGGATTGATTGTCGCATGGCGCTGGCCGCGCCCGGCAATCGCTCGAAGTCAAGCCGGCTCGCTCGCGGCGCGTCCCGGCCAACGGCCGCCCCCATTAAGCGGCGCGAAGCTTCGTGGCATAATATCTCGTCGCCGGCAGATGCCCGGCGTGAGGTGTGACTTCCAATGCTCAGCGATATGAGACAGCAGCTTTCCGAGTTCGACGACCGCGCCGAAAAGCTCGGGAGGCGTCTTTGACGTCCCCGCACTGACCGCCCGCCAGAACCAACTCGTCGAACAATCCGCCAAGCCCGGCTTCTGGGACCGCCAGGAAACCGCGCAGGCCGCGCTCAAGGAGCAGGAGCAGATTCGCGCCCAGCTCGCGGGCTACAAGATGCTGCGCGACAAGCTCGACGAGGCGCGCGTGTTCCTGCAGATGGCCGAAGAAGAAGGCGCCGAGGATTCCGAAGCGGCGCGCGAGACCGCGACCGCGCTGGAGGCGTCGCGGGCCGAGCTCGAGCGCCAGGAACTGCAGTTGATGCTCAGCGGCGAGTACGATCGCCTCGGCGCGATCGTTTCGATTCATCCGGGCGCCGGCGGCCAGGAGGCGCAGGATTGGGCCGAGATGCTGCTGCGGCTGTACCTGCGATGGGCCGAGCGGCGCGGCTTCAAGACCGAGATTGCGGACCTGCAGCCCGGCGACGGCGCGGGCATCAAGAGCGCGACCTTCGACGGTCGAAGGCGACTACGCGTACGGCTACTTGCGGGCCGAGGCCGGAATACATCGTCTGGTGCGAATCTCGCCCTACGACTCGAACGCGCGCCGGCATACGTCGTTCGCGTCGGTCTTCGTTTTTCCCGCGATCGACGACACGATCGAGATCGTGATCAATCCCGCCGATTTGCGGATCGATACGTTTCGCGCGTCGGGCGCCGGCGGCCAGCACGTCAACAAGACCGACTCGGCCGTGCGCTTCACGCATATCCCGACCAACATCGTCGTGACCTGCCAGAACGAGCGCTCGCAGCATAAGAACCGCGCGATGGCGATGAAGATATTGCGCGCGCGGCTGTTCGAACTCGAACAGCGCAAGAAACGCGAAGAGCTCGAGAAGTTCAGCAAGGACAAAAAAGAAATCGCGTGGGGCAGCCAGATTCGTTCCTACGTGCTGCAGCCCTACCAGATGGTCAAGGACCATCGCACCGGCGTCGAGGTCGGCAACACCAGCGCCGTCCTCGACGGCGCGATCGACGAATTCATCCAGGCCTACCTGATGGGTGTGCGCAAAGGCGACGCCGACTCGGTGCCCAACTAGCGGCGATATGCCTCGTCGACTTTTTCCGCGATGTTCTGAAACACTTCGCGCCAGTAAGGCGGATCGATCCCGTCCTTGTCCGCAGTCCTTACTATAACGACCTTTGTCTTGGGCGATACGAAAATGAACTGCCCATAGGTGCCGATGCCCATATAGATATAGTCGTCCTTTCCGTTAAATACGCCCCACCAGAAGTACTTGTAGTAGCCGCCCTTGTCCTGCCATCGCGAGAAAGTCTCCCATTGACGATGATCATTGGGATCCGGCGCGGTGGATTCTTCGACCCAATGCTTTGGCACGATCTGCTTACCCTCCCATGCACCACCATTCAAGTAGAGCCGCCCGAACTTGGCCAGGTCTATAGCTCTGGCATTCAGCAGTATAGGTGTTAGCTCAAAGTCGTCCTGCTTGCTGTCGATACTCCACGTGGCGGGATACTCCATACCTATCTGCTTCCAAATCTTTTCCTCGAGGTATTGGCTGGGTTGCCGATTCGTAGTCCGCTCGAGGATCATGCCTATGAGTTCAGCGTTGAAGTTGTTGTAGTGGAACGACTGCCCTGGCGGCTCCATGATAGTAAGGCCGGATAGGAGTAGTTGCCTGAGATCGGGGTAGTAACCGGCCAGGACAAATTCGTCCCATGGAAGAAATCCTATCCGGTATCGAATCCCGGACCCCATTGTCAGAAGATTCTTTATGGTAATTTCGTCGAAGCCCTTCTGGTTTTTCAGCTCAGGCAAATAATTTGTGATCGGATCGTCGAGGCTCTTGATATGACCTTCGGAAAGCGCGATGCCCACGAGCGCTGAGGTCACGGACTTCGACACCGACCACGCAGTGCATAGTGAGTCTCGCGCGAAGCCGTTGAAGTAATTTTCGTAAAGCAACTGGTTGTCTCTGATGACGATGAAAGCATGAGTACCGGTCGAGCCAAGCAGCTCAGGTAGCGCGACTTGCTTGACGCCACCACCGTCGGCGTACTGCACCGTCTCCGGTACCGAATCGGGCTTGCCCGGCGCAAACTGAAACGCGGTCCCCGCCTTCTCGATCGTGTGAGAACCGTAATTCCCGTAGTCGTCGGAGCGGGATGAGAATGGAAATCGCGCGCCCCAGACGAAGTAGCGATAGAGGTAGCCTGGGTCGGTCCATGCGGCGCCGCTCGCCGGCGAGGCAAACGTCAGAGCCGCCGCGAGGCTGACCAGCAACACGGTAAATCGATCGACGAGGATGGCATCGTGGGCGAGCTTCATATGCGCGACGTTACCGGTATTTGGAAAGATCCTTCAATCGCCCGTTCTATAACCGCGCGAGTTTCGGGTTCCGGTCGCGTTTTCAGTTTGCGTCGCGCGGCGGACTGATCCAAGTTGCAATATGAAACGAACGCATTCGGCAAGGAGTCGCAGATGATCGACGTATATTTCTGGCCAACGCCCAACGGCTACAAGGTTACCTGGATGCTCGAGGAAGTCGGTCTCAAGTACAATGTGATCCCTGTCAACATCGGTGCCGGCGATCAGTTCAAACCCGAGTTTCTGAAGATCAGCCCGAACAATCGCATGCCCGCGATGACCGATTCCGACGGTCCTGGCGGAAATCCGATTTCGATTTTCGAGTCGGGCGCGATCCTGATGTACCTCGCCGAGAAGACCGGCAAGCTGATGCCGTCGGACACGCGCGGCAAGTACAACGTGATCCAGTGGCTGATGTTCCAGATGGCGAGCGTCGGCCCGATGCTCGGCCAGGCGCATCATTTCCGCCGCTACGCACCCGAGAAGATCGAGTATGCGATCAACCGCTACACCAACGAGGCGAAGCGAATCTACGGCGTGATCGACAAGCGCCTCGGCGAAGCGAAATACCTCGCTGGCGACTACTCGATCGCGGATATCGCGACCTACCCCTGGCTGGTGCCGCATTCGATGCAGGGGCAGGCGCTCGAGGATTTCCCGAATCTAAAAAAATGGTACGAAGAGTTGCGCGCGCGTCCGGCAACTCAGCGCGGCTTCGCGGTGATGAGCGAGATTGTCGAGAAGATGCGCGCAGCGGCGAAGGCAAATCAGCCGCCGCAGGACCCGAAGTCGTGGGAGATTCTGTTCGGCAATAAACAGTTCGAGAAGCGTTAAATCGCTCAGGCGCTTCCCTTCGGCGCACCGTCCAGCAATCGCATTAGTGCGTAGACGGCTTCGACTGCCGGCACGCTGATGTCGTGTCGTCGGGCCGCGCGCACTACGGCTCCGCTCAAGGCCTCATATTCCAGCTCCTTGCCGCGTTCGAGATCCTGCTGGGTCGAGGTCTTCAACGCGCGAAGGTTCTTCTGCGAGTGCGCCATGTACGCCTCGACGCGATCGTCGGAAATCTTTGCGCCCTCGGCTCGCGCGACGTTCACGATCTCCTGCATCAGAGCGCGCACGAGTTTCACCGCTTCGGAATCGTCGAGAATTTCGCCGACGCGCCGCCGCGTCAGCGTCGACACAGTGTTGAAGGCGCCGTTCCAGACGAGCTTGTCCCATCGCAAGGTCATGATGTCGGCCGAGACTTGGCCGAGTATCCCCGCGCGTTGGAAAACGTCGGCGACTTCCTTTGCACGATCGGTCTCGCGGCCATCCAGTTCACCGAAATCAATGTGACCGGTGCTTAGATGAACGATTTTGCCCGGCGCGACCATCTCGACTCCTACGCGCGCGTTGCCGCCCATCACAGCTTCGCGCCCGAAGATCTCGCCGAGCTTCGCCTCGTTCTCGACGCCGTTCTGCAGCGTGAGAATCACTGCGCCGGGACTGAGGCATCCCGAGATTTCCCGCGCGGCAGCTTCAGTGTCGTAGGCCTTCACGCAAAACAGGATCAGATCGTAGGGCGCGAATTCGCGCGGCTTGTCGGTCGCTGTAACTTCGATGCGCAAATCTCCGCGGATGCTCGTGATGTCGAGGCCGCGCTCGCGAATCGCGCGCAGATTTTCGCCGCGCGCGCACAGCACAACGTCCTCGCCTGCCGCTCGTAGCCGCGCGCCGAAGTAGCCTCCAACTGCCCCTGCACCCATCACCAGGATTTTCATTTTTCTCTCGCCTATCGTAGCGCCGCCGCGATCTGTTGTAATCAGCCTCGGTTACGATGGAATCCCCGAGCGAAACCACATTACCAGGCATCCGCGAACTGTTGTTCGAAGCCGTGCTGGCGGCCGCGGCACTGACGTTGTGGCCGATTCTCGACGAAAGATCGCAGGGCACCGCGGCGCAACGCTCACGCGCGATGGTCTATTTTCCGATTGTTGGATTCCTCCTCGGCGCATTTCTCGCAATCGTCGATCGCGCGGCCGGCTTCGTCGCCGGACCGGTCGGACGATCGATCCTCGTGCTGATCGCCGGCGCCGCACTGTCATTAGGATTGGCGAATCGCGGAATCGCCGACACCGCCGAAGTTCTTCGGCGAGGGACGCGGCCGGCCTCGACAGGACTAACGCGAATCGGACCGGTCGGTGTTCTGACCGCAATCCTCGCATTCGCGTTCGAGGTCGCATGCTTATCGCGAATCGGCGATGACGCAGGACGGGCGGGCGCGTTGGTGATGGCGATGATGCTGTCGCGATGGGCGATCATTCCAATCGGCTACGGGCTCAAGCCGCTGGAGCATTGGGGGCTGGGCATCCCCTACGAAGGCGGGCTCTCGTTTCGCGAGTTTGCGCTGTCGAGCGTCGTCGCGCTGGGACTCACGATGGGTCTGTATGAGAACGTCGGGCTGGCGGTGATCATCGCACTCGCGCTGACGATTCTTGCGATGCGGCTCGTACTCAGCCGCAGGATGGGCGGAGCATCGGGTTACATGCTGGCCGGCGGATGCGCGCTGGCGGAGGTCGTGACGTTCGCGGTGCTGGCGGCGATTCGCGCTTAGCCGTTGCGCTTCAGCGCGGCGGCCCAGACTTCCTTGAGCAGCTCGCGGAGTTCCTCGCGCGTGCCGTTGTTTTCGATTGTCAAAGTCGCGTGCTTCCCGCGCTCTTCGTCTGACAATTGTGCGCGGATTCGCGCTTCGGTCTCTTCCGGCTTCAGTCCGCGCTGCGTTTCGATTCTGGTGACGACTTGCTCGCGCGGCGCGCGCACCAGCCATATTTCATCGAACAACGGTTGCCAGTTCGCCTCGATCAAAATCGCGGCCTCGACGACTATCGGCAGCCTGGCGCCGCTCGCGCGCAGGTCTGCGATGTTGCGGCGAATACCCTCGCGCGTCGCCGGCCATACGATCGACGTCAGCTTGTTCAGTTGTTCCGGCTTTCCGAAAACGATTGCGCCGAGCTTTCTGCGATCGATTGTGCGATCGGGCGCGACAATATCCGCGCCGAAGGCCGCGATTACTGCGTCGTATGCAGAAGCTCCGGGCGCGTAGGTTGTGTGAGCGACTTTGTCGGCATCGAGAATCTGTGCGCCGAACTCGCCGAGAATTTGCGCGACCGTGCTCTTTCCCGAACCGATTCCACCTGTGAGGCCGATAGTAAGCATTCGAAATCTCTAGCCCGCGGCTTCGCGGGTCCACGCCTGGATGTTGTAGAGGTAGCTGAAGAATCCCCCGCGAGCCAGCAACTGATCGAACGATGCCCTGCTCGACGATCGCGCCGTCGCGCAGCACCAGGATCCGGTCGGCGTTCTGAATCGTCGACAGGCGATGCGCGATCACCAGCGTGGTGCGTCCGCGCATCGCCTCGCGCACCGCCGCCAGCACCATCGATTCGGTCTCGGCGTCGAGCGCGCTGGTCGGCTCGTCCATGATCAGAATCGGCGCGTCCTTGAGCAGCGCGCGCGCGATCGTCACGCGCTGCGCCTCGCCTTCGGAAAGACTGTGACCGCCTTGCCCCATCACTTCGTCAAGGCCGGCCGGCAGCTTGGCGAGCACCGGCCCGAGGCGCGCCATCTCGATCGCGCGCATCACCTGCGCGTCATCGACGGCGGGCTTCCCGAACGCGACGTTGACGCGCATCGTGTCGCCGAGCACCAGCGGCGGCTGCAGCACCATCGCGATATTGCCGCGGAGCGAATCGAGCGTGAGGTAGCGCGTGTCGTTGCCGTCAATCTTGATTGCGCCGGATTGCGGTTCGTAAAAGCGCGCAAGCAAACTGGCCATCGTGGTTTTGCCGGAGCCGCTCGGACCTACGATCGCGATAGTCTCGCCGGGTGCTGCTTTGAAGCTGATCCCCTTGAGCACGGTACGCCCCGGTTCGTAGCCGAACACCACGTTCTCGAATTCGATTTCGCCGCGCGCGCGGCCCAGCGTCTGCGCGTTCGGCCGATCCTTGATATCGGGATCGATTGCCAGCAACTCAAGGCATCGCCGGAGCCCCGCCTTGGCGCCTTCGATCTGTCCGTAGGTCTGCGCGATCTGGTTCACCGGCGCGTACAGCGACGCGAGGTAGGTGGTGAACACGATGAGATCGCCGATGGTGAGCCGGCCATCGAGCACGTGCTGCGCGCCGAGGTAAATCACCAGCGCGGTGCCGCATGCGATCAGCACGCCAACGGCGCCGGCGTAGAGCGTCTGCAAGGTATAGAGGCGCAGCGTCGCGTCCAGGCTCGCGCTGCTCGACTCGACGAACTCGCGATACGACTCGCCCTCGCGCGTGAAGGCCTGCACGACGTGAATCGCCGCAAGCGCACTCTGCGCGACGGTGTAGAGACGGCTCTCCTTGATGCGCGCGCCACCGGCGATCGTGTCGATACGCCCGCTGATCGACATGATCAACAGGATCAGCATCGGGATTATCGCGAGCGCGACCAGCGTCAGCGTCGCGTCCATCTTGATCATCACGACGAACATTCCGCCGAGCAGAATCAGCGACGACAACAGCGGGAAGAAACCGTTCATCGCGATCGTCTGAATCGAGTAGGTGTCGTAGGTGATTCGCACCATCAGGTCGCCGACTTCGCGGCGGCGATGGAACGAGAGCGAGAGGCGCTGCAGGTGGTCGAACAGGCGCGCGCGCAACTCGTTTACCATCCGCTGGCCGATCGAGATCGTGACGTAGTTCGTCATGACGTTGAGCAGACCGAGCATCGCATACAGGATGACGAGGCTGATGCATGCGGCGATGAGCAGCTCGGCGCGCGGCATCGCCGGAATCCAGCTGCTGACGAGCGGCACGCCGCGCAGCACGTTGTCGATCACAATCTTGAGCGGCCACGGCTTGAGAACTTCGGTCGCGGAAGCGAGCAGCACGCCCGCGATTGCGATCGTGAGACGACCGAGATGCGGACGCATCCGGCGAATCGCATGGCCGTAGAGTTCGAGCGTGCCCATCAGGCTTCGCCGTCCGGCTTCGATGCGATCGAGGTTCCGAGCGCGTCCGCCGCTTCGGCGGCGCAGTCCCTGACGATCGCGGGAATACGGCTCGCGCGGCTAAACGCCAGAACTCCCACTGCGAGAGCCGCAAACACTACGCCCACGATTCCCGCACCTAGGGAGAAGCCCGCGGCCATCAGAACGAATATCACGGCCGCGCCGATCAGCGTGCGGCGCCATGTCGGTCGAATACGCCAAAGCAGCGCGAGACTGGAGTCGTTCCGGCGCAACGCATTTATCGGCACGCGAATTAGCGGAGGAATGACGAGCTCGAGATCGTACGACTGGAAACCGTCGGTCTCTGCCACCGCCACGCCGTGGCGGACCAGCGCCTCGCGAACGGCGCCGAGTATCGTGGCGGAGCTGGCCTCGGCGGAATCCGGCGTCGCGAACTCGACCTCGCCGCTAAAGTTAATCGGACCGCCATGATCCGCGCCTGTGGCCGATGGTTCGAATCGCCATTTGACGCGCTCGCGGGCGAGGCTGCGGATGGTCGGGCCGGCCAAATTGACGATCCACAGGTAGAATCGCGCGATGATGCCGGATCGCTCGCGCGACATCGGCGCGGACGCGGCGCTCGCCCCGGCGGCCAGCAAAGAAAGCGCGATTCCGCTCGCGCCGAGCACACCCAGCAAGCGGTTAAAGCTGCCAAGAATCAGAAAAATCAGCGACAGGCCTACCCAGTAGATGGTCAGCGGCAAATCAGCGATACGAGTTGCCGGCGGAGTAAACAGTCTGAAACAGCCCCCGGCCGAACTCGCCGTAGTAAACGCGCGCGCCCCCGAGCAGCGCGCCGATCCACGACGAGCCCGCATACATTCCATCCTGGTCTGCGGTGCGCAAGGGATACTTGCGGAACAGCAGGCCTTCGCCGGCGCCGTAGCCGCGCTGCTGGCGGAGATAAGCCGCAAGCGTCGCGCGGCGCTCGTGGATCACCACGGCTCCAGGAGCGTATGCGAGCGTTTCACCGCACGCGGCGAGACGCCACGACAGATCGACGTCATCGCCCGCGGCGGTGAACATCGGATCGAAGCCGCCGGCCTTTTGCAGAGCCGCCTTGGTGATCGCCATGTTGCATCCGCACAGTTGCGCGAGGCGATCGTCGCCGGCACGCACCTCTCGCGGCAGTCCGGGCGCGGCTGCCATCGCAGCGGCGCGTGCCGATTGCGGGTCGGGCGCGAAATTAGGGCCGGATGCGCCGGCGGCGTCGCGACGCTTGATCGTTTCGACCAGATGATAGAGCCAGTCGCGATCGGCGCGCGCGTCGGCGTCGATGAACGCGACGATTTCGCCCGACGCAGCTTCGATGCCGGCATTGCGCGCCGCGCGCGAGACCGTTATGCTCGACGCGAATCGTGCGGATTCCCGCCTGATTGGACGATTTCCGAAGTCGAGTCGGTCGAGCCGTCATCGATGACGATGGTTTCGTAGTCCGGGTAATTCAGGTCTGCGAAGCGATGCGAGGCATTCGCCGAGCGTCGCCGCGGCATTGTAAGCGGCAATCACCACGCTAGCTTTGGGAGCCATCGTCAGCGGAGGCGGCAAGCTCGTCGCCGAAGACCTTGCCGACCGCGTCGAAAGCGAGCTTGGGCGATGCGATCGCGGCGCGTCAGCCCGAACGCCCAGTCGGTAATCTCGGCGCCGCCGGTGTGCCATTCGTCGGTGAACGCGAACACGATGAAGCCGGAGAGTCCGAGCTCGAATGCGGCGCGGCACTGCCACGCAAGCAGGTCGGCCTGATGCTGCTCGCCCTCGCGAATCGTATCCATGCCGGTTTCGCTGAGCACCAGCGGCAGCTCGCCGGCCTGTCCCATCAGATGAGTCAGGTAGCGGCGGAAATCTTCCTCGCGATGCAGATAGACGTTGAACGAAATGAAATCGAGAAAACTCAGATCGAGATATTCGGCCGACGGATAATTCGAATAGGTGAACAGCGCGCCGGGATCGATTTGCTTGCCGAGGTCGCGGAGCTCGGCAAGGAAATTGCTGACGGCGCGCGGACCGTGCCAGCGCACGATATCGGAGCGAATCTCGTTGCCGATGCTGTAGGCCGCGATGGTCTCGCCGAATTGGCGCGTGTCGAGAACGGTCTTGCGGATGGCGTCGCGGATTTCGCGCATCATGTCGGCGCGAATCGAGAAACGCCATGTGGAACGGCCACGGGATGCCGAGCATCATGCGCAAGCCGGCCTTCCGCGCCTCCTCGACCATCCACGGCGGCGGCGGCACGTAGAGACGAATCACGTTGGCGCCGAGCTGTTTCATCAGCGCGAAGTCGGCGGCGGCGCGCTCGGGCTCGGGATATCGCTCGCCGCGCGAGTTCGGCGCGAACGGACCGTACGAAACGCCGCGAGCGTAGAACTTTTGCGCGCCGTCGAGAAGATATTTTCCGTGCGATACCAGCCGAGCCATGACCGATGAGCTAATCGCAAAGCGGAAGGGCGCGCAACGCGCGGCGCAGCGCACAGCTTGACATCGCGCAAGTCGCGCCCTGAGAATCGGTTCGCAGAGAATTTCATCCATGGGAAAAATCGAACCGCGCAGCAGCTCCGTGGACGTCAACGGCATCCGCCTGCACACTCTGGACTGGGGCGGCGACGGCGCGCCGATCGTGATTCTGCACGCGACCGGATTTCTCGGGCGCATCTACCGCGCCGCTCGCAGAGCGGCTGACGCGCGATCGGCCATGTTTACAGCTACGATCAGCGCGGGCATGGCGACAGTTCGCCGGCGCCCGACGGCGTGTATACGTGGGACGCGACGATGCGCGACCTCGAAGGCTTCATAACTGCGATGGGCTGGTCGGGTGTGCGCGCGATCGGGCATTCGGCCGGTGCGACGGCGATCGGATCGCTCGCGTGCGAGCGTCCGGACCTGATTGCGCGCGCGGTGCTGCTCGAGCCGGTGATCTTCGAGTCGGCGATCGCGCCGGAACTCAATTGGCGCAATCCGTTTATCGAGCGGACGCTGAAGCGCCGGCGCGTGTTCGACAGCGTCGAGGCGATGTTCTCGAACTTCGAGAACAAGCCGCCGTACAACACCTGGCGCAAGGAAATTTTGCACGACTATTGCGAGTTCGGCACGCGCGCGACGCAGCGACGGCAAGCGCGAACTCAAATGCGCGCCCGAGGTCGAGGCGAAATTCTACGAGACCTCGCGCGACTTCGACGGGCTCGGGCGGATTCTCCGCTGCGACGGTGCCGCTGTTGGTGGTGTTCGGGCAGCGCGGCGATTCGCTGGGCGCGTCATTGTCGGGGAAGGTCGCGCAGCAGAATCAGGAATGGGCGCGTGATCGATGTCGCGGATACGGGGCATTTCATGCCGATGGAGAAGCCGGAGTACGCGGCGATTTAGGCGGTTGAGTTCCTGACGGCGAAGTGAATATCGCCCCAATTGCAATTAGCCATTAACGCGAACTGAGTAATGCGCGCGCTTCGGAAGTGTATATTCCGGGACGGTCGTAGAGTATCAGCGGTGGCTCAATAGCTACTTCGATTCCGCCGGCGGCGCGGGCTTCGATCAAGATAACCGTTGCGGGCGAGGCGATTCGCGGATGGACGAAGCGGATGCGCTTGGGCTCGAGGCGGTATGAGCGCATCGTGGAGATCAGCTCGGCGCTTCGGCGCGCAGTGAAGACGAATGCGACGCGGGCGCCGGTGCGGGCGTAGCGGCGCGCGGCGGCGACGAAGTCGTGCAGCGCGGCGGCGCTCTCGCCGCGCGCGAGACGGCGGCCGTGGTCGGGATTCTCGCGGCCGGTGGCCGTCGCGCGATACGGAGGATTCGCGACGATGAGGTCGAAGCTGGCCGGCTCGAGGCCGGCGATTTTTTTCTGGCGAAGGTCGGCGCAAACAGCATGCACTGAGTCGAAGCCGTTGAGTGTCGCGTTGCGCGCGATCATCTCCGCGAGCGTTGGCTGGATTTCGAGCGCGACGACTTCGCGCGGCGTTGTAAAGCGACGCCATCATGATCGACACGACACCGCATCCGGCGCCGAGCTCGAGCACGCGATCGCGCGTGGTCGCGCGCGCAAAGCGGCCGAGCAAAATCGCCTCGAGCGAGAAGCGATAACCGTGCCTCGGCTGGATCAACGTGATAGATCCGTCGAGGATCGTATCGCGAGTTTCGTTGTCGTTGGCTGAAGCCGTTTTGGTTGCCATGAACGCCGCCGAGAAAGGAGAGCTCTACGCGCGCATCTTTCGCAAGGTTGGTGTGTTTCTCGGCAAAGGGGAAATTCCGCGCGCGCTCAAAGAGCTGAATGAGGGTATGAAAATCGCTCGAAGCGAACGGCGATAGCAAGATGGCGGCACGATTCGCCGCAGGAGATCGCGAAGATTTCGAAGCCGGCGTAACTCGGTGAAATAGGGCGTTTTTAGCGCGCATATTTTGACGGTTTCGTGAAGTACGCTCGCTTGACGCGACCGAGTTCGTACTTACCTTGAAATTGTGGGACGCGCGGCGATTTCGAGCGAGAGACAGATAGAGCTCTTCCTCGCGCTGCGCGCCCCGAAATCTAAAATCACGCCGAGAAATTTCGGCAGGAGGATCGCTTTAAGATGGAAGTGCGAATGAACGGTTTTACGCCAAACGACTCTTTGCTGCGGCATTGGAACGTGTTGTGGAACGAGCTGGAGCCCGCGCGCAAGACGGGGCCGGCGGCGGACGTGGTCGAAGATGCGGACAGCTACCATTTCTATTTCGAGATGGCAGGGATCGCGAGCGAGTCGGTCAATGTGCAGGTCGAGGACGGCAGTCTGATCGTCGAGGCGGAGCGCAAGCGGCCGGAATGGTCGAAGGACGCGGAAGTTCATCTGTCGGAGCGGACGTACGGCACGATGCGGCGCGCGTTCACGATGCCCGAAGATGCCAGCCACGACGGAATCAAGGCGGCTTACAAGGATGGCGTGCTCGAAGTGACGGTGCCGAAGCGGCCCGAGAGCAAGCCTTTCAAGATCAAAGTCGAGTTCGAAAACTAACGCGTCGAGCTCGCGCCGCCTAAAAGGCGCCGGCGGTTCGAACTGCCGGCGCCGTGGTCGCAGCCGCCGAAGCCACCTCGAACTGAGTATTGGGGGAATCGCAAATGATACTTCTGATTATCGTAGTGGCTATCGTCGGATGGGCAGTTTTTGCCTATAACCGATTAGTCAGTCTGCGCAACCAGGTAGATAATTCGTGGCGGCAGATCGACGTCCAGTTGAAACGCCGGCATGACCTGATTCCAAACCTGGTCGAAGCGGTCAAAGGCTACATGCAGTTCGAGCGCGACACGCTGACGCAGGTGGTCGAGGCGCGCGCCAAGGCGATCAGCGCGCCGGATCAGGCCTCGCGCATGGCGGCGGAAAATCAGATCACGACCGGGCCTGGGCAAGCTGCTGGCGGTGATGGAGAATTATCCGCAGTTGAAGGCCGACGAGAACGTGCTCAAGCTGCAGGAAGAGCTGACGACCACGGAAAATCAGATCGCATTCGCGCGCCAGGCGTACAATGATGTGGTGCTCGATCTCAACACGCGCATCCAGAGCTTCCCGACCAATCTGATCGCGAGACAATTTCGGTTTCAAGGCGGCCGAATATTTCAAGGGCGCGCCCGAAGAGCAGGCTGTTCCCAAGGTTGATCTTTCGATGACGACGCCGACCGCGCCGCGCGCCTGAGCACGCGCCGCGGCGGGCGTCGCGATGGCGGCAAGCGAGTTTCAGAAGTCTCGAAGCGACCAATCGCCGCGAGACGGTGCTGCTGGTCGTCGTCTTCATCTTATTATTCGGCGCGCTCGGACTCGGACTCGATATTGCGGCGCGCGACGTCGCGATCGTCAACGGACAATTTGTCGGCTTCCCGGTACTGACTATTGCGGCGCTGGTTTTCGCCGGTCGTGCAATCGATGGTGTCGTACTACAGCGGCGCGTCGCTGGTGCTGCTCTCGGTTCATGCGCGCGAGCTGACGCCCGACACGCCCAAGCATCAGATGGTGCTCGACGTGATCAACGAAATGGCGACTGCGGCGCGGATGCCGGTGCCGAAGCCGTACATCATCGACGATCCGTCGCCCAACGCGTTCGCGACCGGGCCGCGACCCGACGCATTCGGTGATTTGCGTCACCCAGGGACTGGTCGACCAGATGGACCGCGAGGAGTTGCAGGGCGTGATCGGGCACGAGATGTCGCACGTCGCCGACTACGACATCCGCACGATGATGATGATTGCGGTGATGGTCGGCGGGATCGCGATGCTGTCGGACTTCGTTTACCGCTGGATGTTCTTCGGCGGCTTCGGTGCGACGCGGCAGGAGCGGTAACAATCGCGACAACCAGGCGGCGGCGCTGATCACGGTGGCGGTGATCGTGCTGGCCGCGCTCGCGCCGATATTTTCACAACTGCTCGCGATGGCGGTGTCGCGCCAGCGCGAATACCTGGCGGATGCGTCGTCGGTCGAGTTCACGCGCAACCCGCGAGCGCTGCTGCGCGCGCTGGAGCATATCGCGAAAATCGAGTCGCCGCTCGAAGCAGGGCACGCGCGGGCACCGGGCATCTGTTCATCGTCAATCCGCGCGAGGGTCTGCGCGACGACGAGCGAGGGATTTTTCGCGAATTTGTTTTCGACGCATCCGCCGCTGCGGCAAGCGTATCGCGCGACTGCAGGCGTTGCTCGGCACTGCCGCCGATGCTGCAGGCGCACGACGTCCAGACCAACCCCTGAGCGAATTTTCGCAATCCGGTTCCCGTCCCGCCCGGGAAGGGGTTAGCTTCTTCGCAAAAGCGGTTCGTTGCTCGATTCGAACCTCAACTTATGCTCGACGCGTGCCGACTCGAAGCACGAAGTCGAGCAAATACTCGCCAGGTCGTTGCTCGCGTCTCGAAGATCGATGGCATCGAGGCGATAGTACTGGGCGGATCGCGCGCGCGTGGCACTGCCGACGAACGATCCGATATCGATCTGGGGATTTATTACGACGCCGAGCATCCGTTCTCGACTCTGGCTCTGGGAGCGGCTGCGCAGGAACTGGACGATCGTCATAGCGGACGGACTGGTGACGCCATTCGGCGAATGGGGCCCGGCGGTGAACGGCGGCGGATGGCTTGAGATTCGCGGCAATCACGTCGATTTTCTATACCGTGAGATTGGCTCAGTGCGCGAGGCGATCGAGGATTGCGTCGCCGGGCGTCCGCGCAGCATCTACCAGCTCGGGCATCCGCTGGGATTTCATATCCAGATCTATGCGGGCGAGGTTCACGTCTGCCGTCCGCTGTTCGACCCGCCGGCACGGTCGTCGAACTCAAGTCGATGGTCAGCGAGTATCCCGCGAAAAATTTCGAATCGCCGCCGTGACCAAGCATCTGTTTGATGCGGAATTCGAAATCATCGATTGCGGCGAAACCGGCCGCGCGCGTCGACGTGATGTACGTCGCGGGATGCCTGTTTCGCGCCGCGGGTTTCATGACGCTGGTGCTGTACGCGCTGAATCGCAGATTTTTTCTCAACGAGAAAGGCGCGAGGGCCGAGTCGCGAGGCAATTCACGATCAAGCCCCCGCGATTTCACGAAACGGTCGCGAGCGTGCTGGGAAACGTCGGCGCGACGCCCGAACAGAGTTGGCGGCGAGCGTCGCCAGCTTCCAGCGCCTCGCCGCCGAGATGCGGCAACTCGCGACGCGACCGAAGGGGCGTCGTCTAGCGGTTGCGTCCTTTCAGCGCGCGCTCGATTTCGCGATCAGACGCTCGGCGCTGCGATCACGTCGCGCTTGTCGTACGAGTGCTTGCCTTTGGCGAGGCCCAGCTCGACCTTGGCGCGGCCGTTCTTGAAATAGATTTTCAGCGGGACGATCGAATAACCCTTCTCGCGCACGCGGCCCCATAGGCGATCGATCTCGCGCCGATGCATCAGGAGTTTTCGCGCGCGCGTTTCCTTGTGGCTGAATTGGCCGGCAGGGGCATAGGCGCCGATGTGCACGCTCTCGAGGAACGCCTCGCCGTTCTTGATGCGCGCGTAACTGTCGCGCAGGTTTGCGCGATGCGCCCGCAGCGACTTGACCTCGGTGCCGGTGAGCGCGAGGCCGGCCTCGAGCGTCTCCTCGATAAAGAAGTCGTGCCGCGCCTTGCGGTTATCGACGACCAGCTCGAAGCCGTCGCCGGCGGGCTTGCCGTTGCGTGATTATCGCGTGCCATCGCGATCGACCAGTCTATCCGCGTCTCAGAGAGCCTGATAAGGGGTTCGATGCTCGCCCAGAATTCGCCTGTCGATTCTCTGTGGGAGGGCGACAACGGAGCCGCTCAGGCCACGGGTCAGGGCTCAGCCCTGGTTGCGAACGCAGCGGCCGGGCCTTAGATTGGATGATGTAACCGTTTCGACTGGCCTCGTAGATGGAAACCCACAATCGTGGGGGCGAACTGGATTCGACGAAGACAATAGGGCCATGGTCGCACGCCGGGTGCTGTCGACCCGTAAAACTGGCAGACTGCGAAATTTACCCGCAGACAATAACGGTTACGCTCTGGCGGCCTAAGGGCCGCTAGCGTCCCGCCGCTGCTCGCCCATGGCAGCGGGTCGGGGCGTCATTTAGTGGGCTAGGGAACCGCAGTTCACCGGCTGGGCGGCTAACCGAAACTTCAGCCGGCTGGCGTCAGGGAAGCCCGTCTGTGGGCGCTCCGGGCGCGAGCTAGAATTCGCAGACTAAGCGTGTAGTGGCCGTCGCCGGAAGGCCTTCGGACGGGGGTTCAATTCCCCCCGCCTCCACCATCTCGGACGCCGTGTACGCCGGGCGGCGACGCTAAATGAACGGCACCAGCATCGGGACGCGGCATTGATAATCGGCGTAGTCTTGGGGTCCGAGTTCAGTCGAAAGAAAACGCTCCTCGGCGCTCGCCTTCATCCAGAGACCGAGCGCGATAAGGATGAAACCGGCGATCGCTGTTGGCGTCGCTGATGCTGCCGCCGTCGTGAGGGTCGCGGCAATCAGTCCCGTGTAAATCGGATGGCGCACGAGGCCGTAGGGTCCCGTATCGACGATGTGATGCCCCTCCTTGCGCGTGATGGCGCCCGACCAGAGACGGCCAAGATGAATTCGGGCCCACCACGCAAACAGGATCCCGGCGAAGGTCAATCCTGCGAGCAGATAGGCACCGTCATAGCCGACATGCCAGATTCGCTTGAGACCCAGCGCCCGCGCCGTAAAGTGCGAGAGCATGACGAGGCCGACTCCGGTCATCGCGCGGTAGGTCCACACGTCCCATGTCGCGAGGCGCTTCTCGGTCCGGTCGGACCAAAACGATGCGGCGGCCCACGTGACGATCCATCCGATCCAGGCGATAGCAAACAGCGTACTCGGATTCATGACGCCCCTCTCGGTTACATCATTTGCCTCAAATTTACGCGAGGGATACGAGGTCTAATAGAGGCTGACGTCGGCCTTCATGCTCGCCGGCAGTAGGCACCGCACCGCCGCTTCGTACATAACATCTAGTCGTTCAAGAAGATCCAGCGATGTCCAATATTGAGAAGTTCGAGAATCTGGTTATCGGCAGCGGCGGTTCGGGCAAGTTCGTTGGCTGGACGATGGGTGACGCGGGCCGCCGCACAGCGATGATCGAACATCGATTTCTCTGTGGGGCGGAAGGCGAACACCGAGGGAATCGGCCTCGATATCGCCGGCGTTCAGCTCGACGATCACGGCTTCGTCAAGGTGAACGAACGTCTCGAGACCACCAGCGAGAATATCTGGGCGATGGGCGATTGCGCGGGCAGCCCGCAATTCACGCACGTGGCCTTCGACGACTTCCGAATCGTTAACGAAAATCTTAAGGGCGGCAATCGCACCACGAAGAATCGGCTCATCCTGTTCTGCATGTTCACCGACCCCGAGCTGGCGCGCGTCGGACGCAACGAGACTGAGGCTCGTCGCGACGGCATCGAATATCGGCTGCTCAAGATGCCGACCGCCGAGATTCTTCGGACCCGCACGGTATCCGAACCGCGCGGCCTCATTAAGATGTTGTTCGCGAAGGATAACGACCAGATTCTCGGTTTCGCCGCGATGGGATTCGAAGCGAGCGAAATGATGGTGGCGGCGCAGACTGCGATGATCGGGCGGATGCCTTACACGATGCTGCGCGACGCGATCTTCACGCATCCCACGATGTCGGAGGGGATGAACGAGCTATTGGTCACCGTCGCCAAATGAAGCCGCTGTCACCACCCTAACCGATTAGCGGCATCGAGACTTCGATTGGGTTTTCGAGCGGCCGCCGCAGATGATACGCTCCTGAAATATGGAGCTGCCAGTCATACTCAACGCCGGCGAGGACGGATACATCGTCGCGGAGTGCCCCGTTATTCCGGGATGTATCAGCCAGGGCCGCACGCGAAGGGAAGCGCTGCGCAATGTGCGCGAAGCTGTCGAGCTATGCTTGGAAAGCCGCGCCGAAGAAGGCTGGGAGCTGGCAGCCCACTACGACGTTGCACGGGTAAAGATTGCCAACGCAGTGAGATTCGATGCGTAAAAAGGAAATCAATGTTCTCCCTCCGCCCGCAGAAGAAGTGCGACGTGCTCGCAGAATCTACGAAACCGAATCTGCTTGGGACCTGTCATACCGCGGCGTTCGAGACGGTATGGAAAGAGTACTAAATCAAACTAGCAAGTTCACCATCGGTGAAGAAATCATGCGATTTCTCTTGGAGTGGAATCATCGCTGGTTCAACATCCATGGACTGCGACAAAGCGACGTTAAGAAATTCGACGAAGCCATCGCAAGTAATAGCCAGCGCTTGACGGCTTTCCGTGAGCGAAAAATAGAATCCTTCAATATGGAGGACGAAGCGGAAGTCGCGGCGCTTTTTTCGGAGTTTCGAGGCTTGGTTGGCCCGACAGGCGCGGCGAAAGCCCTTCATGTCCTCGCGCCGACGTTCTTCGTACCTTGGGATACTGCCATGCGCAATCGTTACTGGGTTGATTCGAATGCTGATGGGTACCTTTCTTTCATGCGCATTCGTCAAGGTCATTGCGCCGCTTTGAGCGCTGCTTTCGAAGATCCAATAAAGGCGCTGGACGAATGGGACTTCGCGGCCGTGTGGTTGTCCGATCAGGCGGAGCCGCTGTCGCCACCATCCGAGTAGGAAACGTCGTGCCTCTAACCAAGGTACTTCTTACGACAGAGATTTAATACCACGCTACGCGTGTTCTATGCGCGCGTCGGTCGGCAGCGCTGTAGCGGTTCGCTGATTATCACCGCATCAGCCGGAAACAACTGTGCACTTCCTTGACGAATGTTTCCGGCTGCTCGAAGGCGGCGAAGTGGCCGCCCTTCGTCAGTTCGTTGAAGTAGACGAGCTTCGAGAATCTCTTCTCGGCCCATCGCTTCGACGTGCGGAAGATTTCCTTGGGGAAAATCGAGCAGCCGACCGGGACCGTCACCGGCTCGGTCAGCGGGCGTGCGAAAACTTTCCCAGTACAGCCGCGCCGACGACGCCGCGTTGGCTGGCAGCCAATACAGCATCACGTTGTCGAGCAATTCGTCGCGCGTCAGCACCTTCTCCGGATGGCCGTCGCAGTCGGTCCACGACCAGAACTTTTCCAATATCCAGGTGAGCTGCCCGACCGGCGAATCGGTGAGGCCGTAGCTCACCGTTTGCGGCCGCGTGCTCTGCTCCTTCGAATAGCCCGAGTCCCAATCATTGTAGTGCTGCATGCCCGCGATCGCCGACTTCTCCTTTCGGTAAGATCGTTCATCGTCGCCGGATCGGGCATCGCAATCGGCATGTTCAGATGGATGCCGACGCAGTTCGCGGGATCCTGGATTCCGATGCAGGTCGTCACGATCGATCCCCAGTCGCCGCCCTGCGCCGCATATCGCTTGTAGCCCAGCCGCGGCATCAGCTCCGACCATGCGCGCGCGATGCGCTGGACGTTCCAGCCGTTGCGCGTGGGCTTGTCCGAGAACCCGTAGCCCGGCAGCGACGGGCACACGAGATGAAACGCGTCGGCCGCATCGCCGCCATGCGCAGTCGGATTCGTCAGCGGCTCGATCACTTTTTGAAACTCGACGATCGACCCCGGCCATCCATGCGTCATCACGAGCGGCAGCGCGTCGGCATGCGGCGAGCGCACGTGGATGAAATGGATCCCGAGCGCCGTCGATCGTCGTCTTGAATTGCGCGAAGCGGTTGAGGCGAGCCTCGCGCGCGCGCCAGTCGTACTTGTCGCAGCCAGTACGCGGCGACCTCCTGCGCGTATGCGAGCGGCAGCCCCTGCGACCAGTCCTCGACGCACTCGCGCTCGGGCCATCGCGTCTCGCGCAAGCGGCGCTTGAGGTCGTCGAGTTGCGCGTCAGTCGCCGCGATACGGAAAGGTTCGAATATCGTTGCTCATGGGTAATGCCTCTCGTGCGGATCTGTTGCCGAAGCACTTTTCAGAGTCAAGGCGCGATGGCAACCAGAGCCGCTTCCGCCAGCGAAAAAATTTGGGTGTACAGTCGATCGGTCGTACGGTCACAGTCGCGGAGGAATACCAGATGATCCCTGCCAATGCCGCGCCGCTCGCGATCGCGCTGCTCGGACTCGTGCTCGGGATGCGCCACGCGACCGATCCCGATCACGTGATCGCCGTAACCACCATCCTGAGCCGCGAGCATCGCCTCGGCGCCGCCACGCGGATCGGCGTCATCTGGGGACTCGGTCACACGCTGACCGTGCTGCTGGTCGGCGCCGCGATCATAATTTTCAAAATCGCGATCCCGGCGCGGCTTGGACTCGCGATGGAATTCGCAGTCGCGATCGTGCTGATTCTGCTCGGCATCGGCTCGGCGGCGGCCTGGTGCGCAATGCGGCCGCGATTCGAATGCGCGGCCGATGCATCGCGAGATGCAGGGCCTGGTCGTCCATGCGCATGCACACGCTCACGACGGCGCGACGCATGCCATCCGCACGTCCACGCCGAGTTCACGGACGCGACACGACGCATCTCGACGACGCGATCATCGCATCGCGGTTGACGCCTTGCCGTCGTTCGCCGCGCGCCGGCCGCTGCTGAGATCATTCGCCGTCGGGCTCGTGCATGGACTCGCCGGCAGCGCCGCGATCGCGTTGCTGGTGCTGAGCGCGATTCCGAATCCGCTATGGGCGACGCTCTACCTCGCGATTTTCTGCGTCGGCACGATCATCGGGATGGGGCTGATCACGACCGCGATCGCCACGCCAATCATGGTCGCGTCGCGGCGCGCGTCGTGGATTCATCAGGGACTTGTGACCGGTTCAGGCCTGCTGAGTTTCGGCTTCGGCCTGTTCCTCGCCTACCAGATCGGCATCGTCGACCATCTGTTCAGCGCCGCCCCGATCTGGATTCCGCAATAGAGCGATCGACCGCGTCGGTGCCTTTACGGTTGCAGGATCATATCGTACAAGCGCCCGACATCTTCGAGATGCCGGGCGCCCGTGCTTTGGTGATTACTTCTAACTAATGATGCCCGCCCATGCCGCCGCCGTGCGGTGCTTCGGCATGACCGCCGCCACCGTGCGGCGCTTCGCCGCGCGCTGGCTCGAACACCTTGACCTGCTCCGCGTGCTGACGCTCGAAGGATTGCATCTGCTCCGCGTGCTGTCGCTGTAGCTCCTGCTGCTGCGCAACCCGCTGACGTTGACCTGCCTGCTCGTCGGCTGCCTGCTGGCGCACGAGCGCCTGCGTTTCATCCTGATGCCGCCGCAGGAGTTCCGCTGACTGCTGAGCGTGATTGTCCTCGACCCGCTGCCACTCGCCGCCCATTCTCAGGCGCGGCCTTTGTCGCGCTGCTGCTATTCCTGCAAGTGCTGACGCTCGAATGCCTGCGTCTCCGCATCATGCTTTTGCTGAAGCTGCCGCAACTGGCGGCGCGCATGCGCGCGGCTTCCTGCTGCTGCTGTGCGCGATTGCGCTCGAGCTCCTGCAGCTCGACATCATGCTGATGCTGCAGAGCTTCCTGTTGCTCGCCATGTTCGCGCTCGACTGACTCGCGCATCGTGTCGTTCCACTCGGGATGATGCTGCATCGCCCAGGTGGGATTTTTCTGCGCCCACCAATGCAGGTCGTGCCAGACATGCTTGTCGTCGTAGTCGCCCTTCCATTCCGGATGATGCTGGTCGGCCCACGCCGCATCGTGCTGATGCCACCACGTATCGGTATGCCAGGCGTGCTTGTCGTCGAAGTCACCCCACCAGTTCGGATGATTCTCCTTCGCCCAGTCCGGCTTGGTCGCCTACCAATAACTGGCAGGACGCCAGATTTTGTTGTCGTCGAACGCGCCCCACCAATCCGGATGGTTCTCGCGCACCCAGTCGGGCTCGGTTCTGCCACCACCATCCCGCCGGCCGCCAATAGTGCTGGTCGTCGAAGTCGCCCCACCAGTCGGGATGATTCTGGCGGCACCAGTCAGGGTGATACTTCCACCACCATCCCGCGGGCCGCCAATAATGTTGATCGTCGAAGTCGCCCCACCAATCCGGGTGATGCTCGCGAACCCAGTCGGGATGATACTGGTACCACCACGGCGCCGCGTACCACACTCCCTCGTAGTAGTCGCCCCACCAATCCGGATGATGCGCGCGCGCCCATTCGGGCTG
Organism: uncultured delta proteobacterium; assembly: GCA_963721485.1. Lineage (GTDB taxonomy): Bacteria > Desulfobacterota > Binatia > Binatales > Binataceae > Binatus. The sequence goes on from CAVRJV010000003.1 coordinate 246,854, forward strand.
TAGCTGCCACCACCACGGCGCGGGATACCATTGATCCTGCCAGTCATCGCCCCACCATTCAGGGTGATTCTGCAACACCCAGTCGCGCCGCTGATGCCACCACCATCCGGCGGGATACCACACGCCGCTGTCGACGTCGCCCCACCATTCCGGATGATGCTCGCGCGCCCATTCCGGCTGATACTGATACCACCACGTCGCGGGATACCACTGACCCTGGTAATAGTCGCCCCACCATTCGGGGTGATGCTCACGAACCCACGCCGGCTGCGAATCCCACCACCACCATGCCGGATGCCATTGATGCTCGTCGTCGAAGTCGCCCCACCATTCCGGGTGATGCTGCTTGACCCACTCAGGCTGCGACTGCCACCACCACGCCGCATCGCGCCAGGTATGACCGCTATCGTAATCGCCCCACCGCGGCGCCTCAGGAATCGGATTCGGCCACGGTTTGTACTGTGCGAATGCCGGCATCGCCAGCATCAGGAAAACGATCGCCGTCGCCGTGCCTAGCAGACCCTTGATTCTGGTCATCGATGCCACCTCTGGTTAGTGGTCAAGTCAAACTGCATCGCAAGCCAATCTAATTCGGTACGCCAGTACCTAATATATTTTACGTATCACCGCCAACAATCGTTTACCGAACAGCCACTGGCCAATACGAACCCTACCCCACTGCGCAAACTTCCGGTCCCCCCTCCCACTCATAACTCCGGTCCCCCTTCCAACTATGGGAAGGGGTTAGGGGTTAGATTCCGCGCGCGCTTCGCGCGCCCTCTGTTCATCCGACTCCGCGCGCTTCGCGCGCTCTCTCCTGTCACCCTGACGACGGGAGCGATAGCGACGGGAGGAACGGGCCTCGGACAGCTTCGCGCAAGCGAAGCCGGTTCCGGTTCCGCAATCGCGAAGCGCACCTTTCCGAAACGCCCCCCATCGGGGATGAACTTTTCAGCCTTACCCTCGCCCTCTTCGCGTGTTACCCATTAGGACATGGACACCATTCCACACTTCCTCGACCCCCTACGCAGACCTGCTCGACCATCGCGCAACCCTATCTCCTTCCGAAACCATTTTTTACGGAACGAAACGACCGATAGTGGTAGGCGAACCTCACAACCACAACTAATGGTATGAATCGCGCGCCGAGATGAATCATCGCACACAAGTCGGCATCGTCGGCGCCGGGCCCGCCGGCCTGATGCTCTCGCACCTGCTCCACCTCGCAGGCATCGACTCCGTCGTGCTCGAGGCTCGCAGCCGCCGCTATGTTCAAGAGCGCGTCCGCGCCGGCCTCCTCGAACAGGGCACCGTCGACCTGCTCAAAGAGACCGGCGTCGGCGAGCGTCTGACGCGCCTCGGCCTGACCCATCACGGCATCGAGCTGCGCTTCGGCGGCCGCAGCCATCGCATCGACCTGAGCGGACTGACCGGCGGCAAGACGGTGACCATCTACGCACAGCACGAAGTCATCAAGGATCTGATCGCTGTGCGCCTCGCGGCCGGCGGTGAGATCGTTTTCGAGGCGAGCGACGTCAACATCCACGACTTCGACGGACCCGCGCCGAAGATTCGCTACCGCTCGGACGGCAACCTCAACGAGCTGTCGTGCGATTTCATCGCCGGATGCGACGGCTTTCACGGCGTATGCCGCCCGACCGTCCCGGCCGGCGTACTGACGATGTACGATCGCATCTACCCGTTCGCATGGCTGGGAATTCTCGCCGAAGCGCGCCCGTCGTCCGACGAGCTGATCTACGCCTACCACGACCGCGGCTTCGCACTTCACAGCATGCGCTCGCCGGAGATCACGCGACTCTATCTGCAATGCGCCCCCGACGAAGACCTCGCCAATTGGCCCGACGAGAAAATCTGGGACGAACTCGATCTGAGACTCGCCGCAGGCTCGGGGTGGAAACTCAATCGCGGCGCCGTGATCCAGAAGGGCATCACCGAGATGCGCAGCTTCGTCGTCGAGCCGATGCAATCCGGCACGCTCTTCCTCGCCGGCGACGCCGCTCATATCGTGCCGCCGACGGGCGCCAAGGGCCTCAACCTCGCGGTCGCCGACGTTCGCGTCCTCGCAAGAGCGCTGACTGACTATTACAACAAGTAGTAATCGCGAATTACTAACTAGCTATTCGGAAATTTGTTTGCGCCGAGTCTGGAAGGTGCAGCGCTTCTCTTGGTGGATGACTTCGATGCTGCACCGCTTCCCCGATGAAAACCCCTTCGACCAACGCCGCCAACTTGCCGAACTCGACTACGTAACCACCTCCCGCGCCGCCTCGCAAACGCTAGCCGAAAACTACGTCGGCCTGCCGCTGGAGTGACCCGCGCGTGCGAGACTCAAACTCCGCAAGGATGTCCGGGGTGTCAAGTCCTCCAAACCGCGTTTTGGTATGCTAACAACCTGTGGTTCAACTCCTTGTGTTCGGTTTGCGAAAAGCATAGTTTCGCCCGTCAAAGGGGCGCAACGTGACTATAGCGGCGTGTTACGTATCACGAGAGGGTGTCGTACTAGGCGCTGACAGTACCAGCACATTTGAGTCTGGCCAAAATCATTACCTCAATCATTCTCAGAAGATTTTTGAGATCGGCGAGAACGGCACGATCGGAGTTGTCACCTGGGGTTTGGGTAGAATTGGAGATGTGAGCTACCGAACTTTTACTTCGCATCTGTCAGACGAGTTGCAGAAGGCCCCGTTGACATCAGTGAAGGAGGTCGCGACAAAGTGGATCGATCTGCTTTGGCCAGCATACGAAACCCTCTTTGTGAAGGAAATTGCGCGAGCCGCTGATCTAGCTTCCATGGGCGCGACGCGCACACCGGATGAGGAAAAAGAGCTTAACGATTTACAAGAGTGGGCCACTGGTTTCTGCATCGGCGGGTATTGTCTACCAGATCGAAAGCCCGAAGCATTTGAGGTTAACTTTGATGTGCGCGAAGGAAAATCCGCCTCCAAGCCGATCGATATGCATTTCCCCACGTTTTGGGGCGCGCCAAATATTGTTGAACGGCTAATTTATGGGATGGACTGGCGTTTAGCTGTTGATATTCTCCGCTCCGGCAAATGGACAGGGTCCGCACCGGAACTTGTACAATTGATGTCCAATTACAGCCTGAAAACGCCTCAGCTACCGATTCGCGAGGCGATAGATTTTGTCCATGCAAGCATTTACAGTACGATCAAAGGGTTGAAGTTCTCGCAATATCCGCAAACGTGCGGTGGGCCTATTGAGATCGCGGTTATTACCTCCGACCGTCGCTTCCGATGGGTCCGGCACAAACGGATGGACGAAGCCATCCGAGAACAGGAGGTCAAGGTATGAGTAGGAAAGCCATCGATCTCACTGGCTCTGAAAATAGAGAACTAATCAAGGACCTTCGCACACAGATCCAAAAGCAGCCTCCGAAGAGGCTCGACAAACCGAGTGCGATACTTGGCGACCCCTCCAAGCGCGTCCAGGTTGGACATTTCCCGGATCTCCCAAAAGACCTGATCGACTAGACAACTCATTTCCGCGCACCCCGCATGGGCGGCAGCATCGTACATTATACTCGCCCTGACGAAGGCAACGATCCGGAGGCTTTCGCGTTGTCCGAGAACGAACGCTTCTGGCGAATGTTCGACGCAGCCTACGAGCGCGGCGAAAAGGAAGGTTGGACAGCGCTCGAAGACCTCGAATGACGCGCCGCTACCTCGAACGCAAAGACGATGCCAGCGCTAGCGTCCGGCGCGCCTGCTTCAGATGCGGCATGTCGAGCATCTTGCCGTCGAGCGCGACCGTACCGACGCCCGATGCGAACGCCTCGATGACCCGATTCGCGTACGCGACATCTTCGGCGCTCGGCGTGAATGCGGCGTTGATCACATCTACCTGATCGGGATGAATCGCTATCTTGCCGGTGAAGCCTGCGCGATGCGCCGTTTCCGATTCTTTCTTTAGTGCGTCCGCATCCTTGAAGTTTACCGACACCGTGTCGATCGGCTGCACGTCGGCTGCCACCGCTGCGAGCAGGCATAGCGAGCGCGCGAGCTGGTAGGTGAAATCGAGATTGCCATCGGCGTCCGCGATTGGTGCTGGCGCCCACGGCGGCCGCGAGATCTTCGGCGCCCCACGTCATGCCCGACAGCCGCGGACTGCATCCGGCGAAACCGCCCAACGCGAACATCGCGGCCGGAGTCTCGGTCGCCACCGGAATGATCGAGATCGATCCTTGCGCGACACCTCGCGCGCTTCCAGAGCCGACAGAAAGTGATCGAGCATCACGACATCGTTGGCCGAGGTGACCTTCGGCAGCATGATTCCGTCGGGCGCGCCGGCAACGATCGCAGCCAGATCCGGCATCGCCTTCGGCGTCGAGAGCGGATTGATTCGCACCCAGAGCCGAGTCTTCGTGCGATCGCGATGCGCGCGTAAGATACTCGAGCACCATCGTGCGCGCGACTCGGTGCGATCGGCCGCGACCGCGTCCTCGAAGTCGAGCACCAGCGCGTCGGCGCGCGACGACCCCGACTTGGCCAGCTTGCGTTCGCTGTCGCCCGGCACGAACAGGAGCGAGCGCAGAGTCATGACGCCGCCCGCTTGCGCATCAGCGCCGACCGCTTGCAGTAGGCGACTTCCTCGGCGCGCTGGTTGAAGCATCGATGGTCGAACACGACGATGCCCGAGTCGGGCCGCGAGTTGCTCTCGCGCTTTCTCGGCGACCTTGGTCTCGGCGCGCAGCGTGTCGCCGATAAACACCGGATGCGCGAAGCGCGTGTCGGCCATGCCCAGGTTGGCGATCGTGGTGCCGAGCGTGGTATCGCCCACCGACACGCCGATCATCAGGCCGAGCGTGAAGATGCTGTTGACGATGCGCTGGCCGAACTCGGTGCCCTTGGCGAATTCCGCATCGAGATGAAGCGGCTGCGGATTATGCGTGAGCGCGCAGAAGATCAGGTTGTCGGTCTCCGTGATCGTGCGCGTGATCGCATGCTTGAAAACCTGGCCGAGTTCGAATTCCTCGAAATAGAGTCCGGACATCTGACTACCGCTCCTTCATCATCGATTGCGCGACTTCGAGACTTACCAGCCGCGCGATCAGAATGGCCACATACAACTGGCCGAACACCGACTCCATCACCGACAGGCTGCGCGCGCCCTCCGAAATCGGCGCGATATCGCCGAAGCCGGTCGTCGTCAGGCACACGAAGCTGTAATAGATGAAGCTGTGAAGCGACGCGATCAAAGGCGCGACGTTGCCCGCAGGCCTGTGAAACAGTGCGGTGCTGAACGAGCCGGGATTTGCAGTTCGACTACCGCGAAGGCGTACGCAAACGCAACTCCCGTCAGCAGGTAGGCGCAAATCGCGGCGCTGATAGTGTCGAGGGTGACGCTCTTTACGATGAACAGCCTGCGAAACCAGCGCGACGACGGTCACTGCGAGGAACAGGCACGATGAGATCGCGGCGAGCAGTTCGACCGCGGGAGTCGGCGTAAATTGCAGCGCTACGCGGCATCCGATCGAAGGAATAAGCAGCATCAACGCGACAATGAAGTAGATCCTGACCGCGCGAAATGCATAAAGCGCGGCCAGCAGCACCAGAGAGATCGTCGCGGTCGCAATATTTTGCGCGTAGCGCGTGGCCCGACGAAAATCGGCTGAGTGATCAGCAGCAGCAGAATCGTCGCGAGCAGGACGGTAAATCTGCCCGGCCAATTGTGATGCGCCAGGCCCAGCCGCCGCCATAGCGCCGAGGGGCTGAGCGCGCTGGTTCTGCTCGCTCATGATGCATCCGTTTCGCGCAACGGCACAGGCAGTGTCAAGGCGAGCATCAACTACGTGATCGGCGAGGGCGCCGCCCGACACATGTCGTCAATCCGCGACATGGCAGTTTCCGATTAGGACAACTTCCGAAATGATCCGATGCTACGCAAGCCCTGTGACGCAATTGATCGATCGACCTGTTCAATTTGAGGCTTAGTTGGTCATCGCCGCAAGGCACGGACGTTGCGTATCAGCGAAGGGTCAATCGCGCGTCGGCAAAGGATTGCATCGGGTGATCAGACCGATCCGACTGTTTTCGCGCGCAACAAGGAGGAGCGCGTCCGCACATGGACCGAATCATTCAACAGTCTCTGGCCGGGCAGGCGATTCGCCTTGATGGGATTCGACGACGTCGAAGGGGATTCGATCCTCGCGGCGCTGGGCACGGTCCGCGGAATCGGCCACGTGGTCGGCGCGGCGCCGAACATTCCCGGGCTCAACTCTTTCTCGCCGTTCGACGCTTGCTTCATCAACGCTTCGGCCACGACATTGGCGAGCAGCCGCCGCCGATCGAAATGATCGCGCGCAGCAGAAGCCGGCGGTAATCGTCGGCACGCTCGATGAACTGGTGACGCGACTTCGCCGGTGGTCGCCGACCTCAACCGCGACTTCATCATGCGCCCGTGCGAAGCCCGAAGAATTGTTGCTCAGGGCGTATCCGCATCCTGAGATTCGTCGAGACCGTGCAAGTTGCGATTCAGGCGCCGGTTCGCAACGGCGCCCGGCGGGTGGTGCTGGCCGACGACGACGCCACGACGGTCGTTATGATCTCGACGATCCTGAAGCACTTCAACTTCGAATGTGACATCGCGCACGACGGCGTGCAGGCATTCGATATTGCCCGCAAGAAAAGACCCGACCTGATGCTGCTGGACGTGTCGATGCCGCATATGAATGGCTTCGAAGCGCTGACCGCGATGCGCGGGGATTCTGCGACCAGGAGCACGCCGGTGATCCTCGTCAGCGCGCATCACGATGAAGCCGAAGTGGTCAAGGGCTTCTCGCTCGGCGCCGACGATTACATCACCAAGCCTTTCAACTCGGGCGAGCTGATGGCGCGGATCAACCGGGTTTTGCGCGAACCGGCAGAGCGGTGACGGAAAGCCGGTTGTCATGTAGCGCTCGCCTGTTTTACTGTTCGCGCGTGTTTCGACTCGACGGCAAGAGCGGCGATCGTCACTGGCGCCGGTTCGGGGATCGGACTAGGCGATCGCCATCGACGTTCGCGCAAAACGGCGCGCGTGTTTTCGCGCTCGATCGCGATCTCAAAGCTGCCGGCGCCGCGGTCGAGAAGATTCGCGCGGCCGGCGGCGCGGCCTCGGCGATCGAATGCGACGTTGCACTCGCCGACTCGGTCGAGGCGGCTTTCGCGCGCATCGACGCCGACCGAATTCGCAGCGCATCGACATACTGGTGAACAACGCCGGCATCGCGCACATCGGCACGGTCGAGAACACCTCGGAAGAGGACTTCGACCGCGTCTACTCGGTCAACGTGAAGGGGATATTTCTCTGCTCGCGCGCCGCGGTGCGCCGGATGCTCGCGAGCGGCGGCGGCGTGATCCTCAACCTCGCGTCGATCGCGTCGCTGATCGGGCTCACCGATCGCTTCGCCTACTCGATGAGCAAGGGCGCGGTGCTGACGATGACCCGATCGATCGCGGTCGACTACGTCAAGCGCGGCATCCGATGCAACTGCATCTGCCCGGCGCGCGTTCATACGCCGTTCGTCGACGGATATCTGCGCACGACTTATCCGGGACGCGAGGCCGAGATGTTCAAGCAACTCTCGGAGTATCAGCCGCTCGGCAGGATGGGCACGCCCGAAGAAGTCGCGGCGCTCGCGCTCTACTTGTGTTCGGACGAGGCTTCGTTCATCACCGGGCAGGCGTATCCAATCGACGGCGGCGTGCTCGCATTCTGATGAAACAGTACGGCCGCACGATCAACCTGAAGGACGACCCGCAGATCATCGAGCGCTACCTCGAGCATCATCGCGCGATTTGGCCGGAGGTCGAGCGCGGACTCAAGTCCATCGGCATCGAGCGGATGCTCATCTTCAAGCTCGGCCGCCAGCTCTTCATGTTCATGGAGACGACGGACGACATTCGATCCCGAGCGCGACTTCCCCCGCTACGAGGCGAGCAATCCGCGCAATCGCGAATGGCAGGAGCTGATGGCCTCGATGCAGGAGCCGGTCCCGAACGCGCAGCCCGGCGAATGGTGGGCCGAAATGAAGCTGGTCTTTACGCTCTGAAGAGCGGATCTACTTTTTCCATTCGGAGCCGCTGGGGAATTCGAACGCGTCGAGCGACGCGGGGAGCATCTCGATGCTGAAGCCCGGCGCGGTCGGCGCCAGTGTAGCGATCGCCGCGCATCACAACAGGATCCTTGAAATGCTCGTGCAGGTGATCGGCGAATTCGATCATTCGGTTGTCGAGGCTGCCGCTCACGCAGATGTAATCGATCAGCGAAACATGCTGACCATATTCGCACAGTCCGATTCCGCCCGCGTGCGGGCAGACCGGCACGCCGAACTTCGCCGCGAGCAGCAGCACAGCCAGCGCCTCGTTGAGTCCGCCGAGGCGGCAATTGTCGAACTGGCAGAAGTCGATCGCGCCGGCCTGCATCAACTGTTTGAACATCACGCGGTTGGCGGCATGCTCGCCGGTCGCGACGCCGATGGGCTTGATCGCACGGCGAATCGTCGCGTGGCCGAGCACGTCGTCGGGACTGGTCGGCTCTTCGATCCACAGCGGATTGAAGCGCGCGAGCGGGCGCATGAACTCGATCGCTTCGCCGACGTCCCACGCCTGGTTCGCGTCCATCATCATGACGGCGCGCGGTCCGATTTCTTCGCGCACAAGCGCCGCGCGATGAACGTTGGCGGCGGAGTCGCGCCCTACTTTTATTTTGAAGCGGTCCATCCCGCGGCGAGCGCCTCGCGGCATAGGCGACGAACTTTGTCGTCGGGATAGCCCATCCATCCGGCGGACGTGATGTAGGCCGGGTAGCCGTCTTTGCGCATCTGCGCTTCGCGCTCGCCGCGCGTCGCGAATTTTGCCGCGCAGGATCGCGAGCGCGTCGTCGCGAGTGAGCGCGTCGGTGAGATAGCGGAAGTCGATGCATGCGACGAACTGCTCGGGCGTCATGTCGGCGACGAGTTTCCACACCGGCTTGCGCTTGATTTTGGCGTAAAGATCCCAGACCGCATTTACGATCGCCGCAGTGGCGAGATGGATCGCGCCTTTCTCCGGACCGATCCATCTGAGCTGGCTCTCGAAGGTGAGCCGCTCCCAGAAGCCGCCGAGGTTCGGCGACGAAATCCTCGTACTTCGAGCCGACGATCAGATGCTGCAAGGCGCGGACGGCGGCGACTACGACTTCGTTGCCGCGGCCGAGCGTGAACGTCATGCCGTGGCCTTCGAGGCCGTCGCGCGCGTCGGTGGTCAGGACTACATAGGTCGCGGAATAGTCGGGGTCGGTGTGAACGGCGTCGGAGCCGGCGAGCGTTCGCGAAGTTGGGGTTCGGATGTCGCGGACGGTGAGTCCGGAAATTGTGCGCGCCATGATCGCTTCCTCTGCGCGGCATGGTAGCATCGCGCGACCGGCGATGACGACTCAATTGCCAGCCTCGATCCGCGATCTGCGCCAGTCATGGCCGCGTCCGTCGGCGCCGCGGCCGATCGTCGTGATCGGCGCGGGCAGTATCGTTCGCGACGCGCATCTGCCGATTTACAAACGTCTCGGCTTTCCGGTCGCGGGGATTTTCGATGTGAACCCGAAAGCGAGCCGCGAGCGCGCGGACGGCGTTTGCGATTCCGCGCGTGTTCGAATCGATCGATGAGGCCGCGTCGATGCGCGATGTGGTCTTCGACGTCGCGATCCCGCCGCAAAATATCGCGGACGTGCTGGAACGACTGCCCTCCGGCGCCGCGGTGCTGATTCAAAAGCCGATGGGCCGCGACCTTGCCGACGCGCGCCGGATCGTTGCGATTTGCCGCGAGCGAAAGCTGCGTGCCGCGGTGAATTTTCAGTTGCGCTTCGCGCCCAACATGCTGGCGGTCAAGGACGCGCTCGAGCGCGGCGTCTTCGGCGACGTGCTCGACGTCGAAGTGCGCATCAATCTGCACACGCCGTGGAACTACTGGGCGTTCCTCAAGGGCGCGCCGCGCCTCGAAGTGCTGATGCATTCGATTCACTACCTCGACCTGATTCGATCGCTGATCGGCGAGCCGCGCGGCGTGTATTGCAAGGGCGTGCGGCATCCGGCGATGCCCGATTATTCCGACACGCGCACCAGTATCGTGCTCGACTACGGCGATACGATTCGATGCAGCCTGACGATGAATCACGCGCACACGTTCGGGGGACGTTACGGGATGTCGCAGCTGAAGCTCGAAGGCACGCGCGGCGCCACGATCGCGAAGATGGGCGTGAATCTCAACTATCCCGAAGGCGAGCCCGACACGCTCGAATTCGCGACCGAAGACTCGAACGGCTGGAGCGACGATCCCGCTGCGCGGCTCGTGGTTCCTCGAGGCGTTCGAGGGTCCGATGTCGAACCTGCAGCGTTTCGCCGCCGGCGAGGATTCGAAGCTGGTCTCAGGCGTCGAAGACGCGTTCCGCACGATGGCGGTAGTCGAGGCGTGCTACGAATCGAGCGCGCACGGCGCCACGCCGATTCCCTCAGTCGAGTAGAATCGCGCTATCCACCCCGCACGCCAGATCCGTTTGGCTTGAGCGCTGGTAGTCGCAATCATTGTCGGCGGAGGTTCTCACACCGATGGCCGCAGAACATGTTGTGTTTTTATTTGATGTCGATAACACGCTCATCGACAACGACCATATCGTCGCCGACATGAAGAGCCAATCTCGAACGCGACATCGGCAACGAGCAGCAGCAGCGCTACTGGGACTATTTCGAGCAGCTGCGCACCGAGCTCGGATACGCTGATTACCTGGGCGCGCTGCAACGCTACCGCGTCAATCATCCGCGCGACTTCGGAATTATCGCGGTGTCGTACTTCCTGATGAACTACTATTTCGCGAACCGGCTGTTCCCCTGCTCGCTCGACGTGATCGAGCAATACAAGCAATACGGCGAGACGGCGATACTGTCGGACGGCGACATGGTTTTTCAGCCGCTCAAAATCGAGCGCTCAGGATTGCGCGAAGCCGTCGATGAAAAGGTGATGATCTACATCCACAAGGAACAGGAACTCGACGACGTCAAGAAGCGCTACCCCGCGGATCATTACGTGCTGATCGACGACAAGGTGCGGATTCTCGAGGCGGTGAAGAAGACCTGGGGCGCGAAGGTGACGACGGTGTTCCCACGGCAGGGTCACTATGCGGCTGACGCAGCGGAGATGGCCAAGTACATGACGCCCGACGTCACGGTGGACAGAATCGATCAGCTGCGCGACTACGATCTCGCGCGGCTGCGGGCCGCGACTAAGGGGTAGGCTTCCCCCGACTACTCCGAGTGATCGACAAGCAGGGTCGGATCTGGATCGTCGCGTTTGTACGGACCGAATGAGCCGAGCACGTAGTTCTCGCCATCGCTTTGGTAAAAGTAGTGGTGTCCCCACGGATCGAGCGGCGCGCTTTGCGGCTTGGCCATGCCTCGCACAAATCCTGAATCCATTTCGTCCGGGCCGAACAGAGTGCCCAAGCCCTCCTCGGTGCTCGGGTAGCGACCGTTGTCTGAGCGGAAGTGCTCAAGACCTATTTGCAAGTCAGAAATTTCGACCTTCGCGCGCGACTCCCGCTGCGCTTCCACTCGGTAGTGGACAACGACGGTTCCGAGTACCAGTGCCGCGAGACCAATCAACCAGATGGTCGGATGTCGATTTCGCATCGCAGTTCCCTCGAATCGCTGAACCCTCGCCTAACCACTCTCGTGAGGTGACGGTGAGAGGGATCAAGCCAGATCGAAGAACAGTACTTCGGCGGGCGCGCTCGCGACGATCGTCACTTTCTCTTCGTCACTGATTGAGGCGCCGTCGCCTTCTGCCAGTGCGGTGCCGTTCGCCGTGACCGCGCCGCGCGCGACTTGCAGCCATCCGTGGCGGCCCTTCTTGAGATTTGCCGCGACCGTCTGTCCGCGCTCGAGCTTCGCGACCGACAGCGCCGCATCCTGGTGGATCGTCACTGACTGGCCGCCACCATCTGGCGTGCCGACCGGCGAGAAGCCGCCGTGTGCTTTCGCCTCGTCAATCGTTTTCTGCTCGTAGCCGGGAGCGATGCCTTCTCCGGCCGGCATGATCCATATTTGCAGAAAATGAACCGGCTCGGTTTTCGAATGATTGAATTCGCTGTGCGTGATTCCCGTGCCTGCGCTCATCCGTTGCGCTTCGCCCGGACGAATGACTGAGCCGGTGCCGAGGCTGTCCTTGTGCTCGAGCGCGCCTTCGAGAATGTAGGTGATGATCTCCATGTCGCGATGCGGGTGCGTGGGAAACCCGGCGCCGGGGCGTACGCGATCCTCGTTGATGACGCGCAGCGTCGCGAAATCCCATCTGCTGCGGATCGTAGTAGTCGCCGAACGAAAACGAGTGGCGGCTATCGAGCCAGTCGATCTTCGTGCGTCCGCGGTCGGTCGATTTGCGCGGAATAATCATCGGATGCGCCTCTTCAAGCGGCCTTGGCCGCCGGCTTCATCTTGAGCCGGATCGGCATGTGCTTGATGCCGCCGACGAAGCTCGAGCGCAGCCGCTCCAGCGGACCCGCCGGCTCGACGTAGTCGAGTCGCTTGGCCAGCTCGCTGAAAATAATTTTCAGCTCGAGCCGCGCGAGGTTCGCGCCGAGGCAGAAGTGCTCGCCGATGCCGAAGGCGATGTGCGGATTGGGGTTGCGGCTGATGTCGAACTTGTTGGGATCCTTGAAAACTTCCTCGTCGCGGTTAGCCGACGGATAGAACAGGCAAACCGATTCGCCGGCTTTGATCTTCTGGCCGCGAATCTCGGTATCTTCGGTCGCGGTGCGCGCGAACTGGATTACCGGCGTCGTCCATCGCACGATCTCTTCGACCGCCGAGTCGATCAGCTCGGGATTGCGCTTGAGCTTCTGCCATTCTCCGGGATTGTCGATAAACGCCTGCAAGCCGCCGGTGGTCGCGTTGCGCGTGGTCTCGTTGCCTGCCACCACCAGCAGGAAATAGTACGACAGCATCTCGAACTGCGGGATCGGCTGGCCGTTCACCTTGCCGTTGGCGACGATGCTGGTGATGTCGTTGGTCGGATGCTTCATGCGCGACGCGACCATGTCGCTGAAATACTGGAACAGCCCCAGCCGCGAGCGATCCATCGTCTCCTGCGCCGTCGTTCCCGCCTGGAACTCGGGGTCGCCGCCGCCGATCGTCTCGTTGGTCCATCGGAAGAGCTGCTCCCAATCCTTGTGCGGAACCCCCAGCAGCTCCGCGATGACGGCGAGCGGAATCTTCGACGATACGTCGGTGACGAAGTCGCAGGAGTCGCGATCGGTCAGGTCGTCGAGCACTTCGCGCGTGATGTTTTCGATCTCGGGCCCCAGCGGAGCTACGCCGCGCGGCGTGAAATGACGGCTGACGACCACCCGATATTCGCCATGCTCCGGCGGGTCCATGTCGAGCAGATGGCGGAACGGCGGCGTCGGGCTGTCCTCGAAGCCCGTCCTCGTTGACGAACACCAGCAGGCGCGGGCCGTTGAGGAACAGCCGCGGCTGCTTCGAGATCTGAATGATGTCGGCGTGCTTGGTGATCGCCCAGAACGGATCGGTCTTGGGATACTCGCACCAGAAAACCGGCTTGTGCTTGCGCAGGTAGGCCCACTCGCGATGCGGGTAGCCGTTTTTCATGTAATGGTCGGGACCAATGATGTTCAACGATTCGAGCGAAAGAGCCTGTTCAGTTTCCATTGGCGAGTATCTCCGCGATGCCGGGATTTTCCTATCGATTCGAGATTCTTACCTGTCGCGCGTATTGAGTCATCTAGTCGTCGCTGACCGTGATTGCCTGGCGGGGGCAAAGCCGCGCCGCGAGCTTGAGCTTGTCGCGCATGCTTCTCGGGCGGCTTGTCCGATCAGCAGATGACTCTTGTCGTCGTCGCGCACCTCGAACACTTCGGGCGCCGCTTCCTGGCACTTCATATTTCCCTCGCACAGCTTCAGATCGACAACGACCTTCATATGACTAATCTCCTTGCCCCACGAAATCGGCCGGCGAAGGGATCATATAAGAGGAAGGTTCTTGCGACCAGCAGCGCGGCACGCGGGAAAAGCCGGGCTGCAGCGGAGTCGAACTGGACGACGCTGGCGCGGAAAAAAGCGCGCAAGCGCTGGTTGTCCCGTAGCATCATCTTGTGGTTATCGATATGACTTATAGCTAACAGAGGATCGGCTATTACTGCACTCTGTGTGCTTTAGAGAACACGAGTCCTGGCAACAATCCTTGCGCAATGAGAGCGTTTCCTGCGATACCGAAAGTTACGTTGCATGGCGTCAAATCGCGTACGGGAGATGTGGAATGGCCTACGATCTGCTTATCAAGAACGGCACGATTATCGACGGCACCGGCGCGTTCCGCCGTCGCGCCGACGTCGCGGTCAAGGACGGCAAGGTCGCGGAAATCGGCAAGGTCACCGGCGGCGCCGCGCGAAACAATCGACGCGTCCGACCTGATCGTGTCGCCCGGCTTCGTCGATCCACATACTCACTACGATGCGCAGATCTGCTGGGACCCGCTGGTCAGTTGCACTTCGTGGCACGGCGTCACCACCGTCGTGATGGGAAATTGCGGCGTCGGCATCGCGCCGTGCAAGCCGGCTGCGCGCGAAGTGGCGGCGTGGGATCTGGTCAACGTCGAGGCGATTCCGTTCGAGGCGCTGTCGAAGGGAATTACGTGGGAGTGGGAGAGCTTTCCGGAATTCCTGGCGGCGGCGGAGCGTCGCGGCGCGGGAATCAATCTCGGCGTTTCTCGCGCCGCTGACTCCGTTTCGGCATTACGTGCTGGGCGACGAGTCGATGGAGCGCGAGGCGACGCCCGAGGAAACGGCGCGGGTCGCGGCGCTGCTGCGCGAGGCGGTTGATGCCGGCGCGTTCGGATTTTCGACGACGACGCTGCCGCAGCATATCGGCTACCAGGGACGTCCGCTGGCGTGCCGCCTGGCCTCGACGCGACGAGCTGAAGGCCTACGCCAATGTGCTGCGTGATGCGGGCCGCGGCGCGATCGAAATCGCGCTCACGCGGCGCGCGGGCCGCATGTCGGAGGACGAGCAGGGATTGCTGGAATTCCTGCTCGACGAGAGCATGCGCCCGGTCACCTGGCTTGCGATGGCGAGCCGTCCCGACAAGCCCGAGGCCAGCGCCGACACTCTGCGGCGGCTCGAGCCGCTGATCAAGCGCGGCGGCGTGCCGCAGGTGCTGTGCAAGCCGTTCGTCGTGCAGATGGATTTGCGCAATCCGTTTTCCTTCGCCGACATGGAGCTGTGGGGGCCGGTCTTCAATGAGCCGCTCGAGACGCAGAAGGAGTTCTATCGCAATCCCGAATTTCGCGGCGCTTTTCGCGAGGAGCTGAAGCGGCCGCATCTGTTCCAGGGCAAATGGAATCGAGTCGAGGTGCTCGAAGTCGCCAGCCCCGCGCTCAAACAATATGAGCGCAAGAGCGTCGGCGAAGTCGCCGAGCAGCGCCATCAGGATCCGCTCGACACCTTCTTCGATCTCGCGCTCGAAGACGACCTCAACATCCAGTACACGATGCAGCAATATCACGAGGAAGGAATTCAGCGGCTGATTTCAGACCCGCGCACGATGATCGGGCTGTCGGACGGCGGCGCGCACGTCAACATGCTGTGCGACGCGGGCTACTGCACCTACCTGCTCGGCACGTGGGTGCGCGAGCGGCAGGCGATGACGCTGGAGAACGCGATCAAGCGAATCACGTCGGAGCCGGCGGACTTCTTCGGAATCAAGGACCGCGGCCGGCTGAAGGTCGGCCTGCCCGCCGACATCGCGATATTCGACGAGCGCACAGATAGGCTCGGCCAAGCGCGCGCGCATGCAGAACGATCTGCCCGGCGGCGGCCGCCGCCTCGTGATGCCGGCCGAGGGCGTCGAATACACGATCGTCAACGGCGACGTGCTGTACGAGCACGGCCACCATTCGGGGTACTTGCCGGGTCAAGTGCTACGGTCCGGCGCGCAATAGTCGGGTGACGATCTGAGTCTCACCTCGCCCGTTCTTTTCACGGGAGAGGAGGCCGGCCGCATCGCGGCCGGTAGGTGAGGGTTCTGCGATCGGATCACCGGGGCACGCCTGTGCTGTTCACTCTGCGATTTTTTCTGTCATTCTTGTGATCGATGTTTGGATTTTCGCGCAAGCTTTCGCTGATAGCTGCGGTTCTCATTATGACTTCGACAATTTCAGCTTCACCCACTTCTGCTCAACTGCCATCGCTGATTCCGCGCGAGACGCTGCTCGGCAATCCCGAACGCGCCAATCCGCATATCGCGCCCGACGGCAAGCGACTGGCGTGGCTGGCGCCCGATGACCACGATGTCCTGCAGGTTTGGGTGCAGACGACTGGCCAGCACGACTTGCGCGCCGTCACTGCCGACAAAAGCCGCGGAATCCAGACCTACGGATGGGCGTACGATTCGAAAACGATTCTCTACGCGCAGGATGCCGCCGGCGACGAGAACTTCCACATCTTCGCCCTTGACCTCGACTCGCATAACGTCCGCGATTTGACGCCGTGGCAGGGCGTGCGTGCCGAGTTCGTTGCCGCCAACCCCAAATTTCCCGATCGGATTCTGGTCGCGCTAAATCTGCGCGATCGCTCGTTGATGGACGTCTACCGGGTCGATCTACGCACCGGCGCGGTCGAACTCGACACCAAAAATCCCGGCGATGTCGGTGGATGGCTGTCCGACGACAAGATGGTCGTGCGCGCGGCCACGGTAACCACGCCCGACGGTGGCACCGAAATCCGAATTCGCGATAGCGCGTCTGGCGCATGGCGCACGCTGATGAAAGCCTCGATGGAAGACAATCTCGCGGCGCTGGACTTCACCAAGGACGGGCAGTCGCTTTTTCTCAGCACTTCAGTGGGCGCCGACACTGCACGACTGGTGCGTCACGATGTCGCGTCGGGAAGGGAAACAGACATCGCGCATAGTGACGCCGCCGACTTGAGCGACGTGATGATTCATCCGACGCGTCATATCGTGCAGGCCGCGGCGTTCGATCCCGGTCGCCAGCATTGGACGGTCCTCGATCCTTCAATCCAGGCCGACTTCGACGCGATCGCGAAAATTGCCGACGGGGATTTTTCCGTCGCGGACCGCGACCTCGCCGACAAGACGTGGCTGATCTCGTTTTCGAGCGACCGCGCGCCGACGCGCTACTACTCTTTCGATCGCGCATCAAAGAAGGCGACGTTCCTGTTCAGCGTCCAGCCGAAACTCGATGACGCCCCACTCGCTTCGATGAAACCAATTGAATTCGCAGCGCGCGACGGGATGAAACTCAACGGCTACCTCACGCTTCCGACTGGTGTGCCCGCCAAAAATCTTCCGCTCGTGCTGACTGTTCACGGCGGACCGTGGGCGCGCGATAGCTGGGGCTTGAATCCATACACACAGCTGCTCGCGAATCGCGGTTACGCCGTGCTGCAGATCAATTTTCGCGGCTCGACCGGGTTCGGCAAAAAGTATCTCCATGCCGGCGACCGCGAATGGGGACTCACGATGCAAAGCGACTTGACCGACGGCGTCAAGTGGACCGTCGATCAGGGAATCGCAGATCCGAAGCGGGTTGCGATATTCGGCGGCTCCTACGGCGGCTACGCGGCGCTCGCCGGCGCGGCGTTCACGCCCGACTTGTACCGATGCTCGATCGACGAATGCGGCCCGTCGAACCTGTTCACGCTGCTGGCGTCGATCCCGCCGTACTGGGCAGTCATGCGATCGATCTTCGATACCAGGGTTGGCAATCCTGACAATCCCAAGGACAAGGAGCTGTTGACTGCGGCGTCGCCGCTGTTCTCGGCCGACAAAATAAAAGTCCCGATGCTGATAGGCCAGGGCGCCAACGATCCCCGCGTCAAGCAGGCCGAAGCGGAGCAGATTGTCGGCGCGATCGCGAAGCATCGCGGCAACGCGGTCTATGCCTTGTACACCGACGAAGGCCACGGCTTCGTGCGGCCCGAAAACCGCCTCGACTTCACCGCGCGCATGGAAAAATTCCTCGCCGACAACCTCGGCGGCCGTTACGAGCCGATGAAAGGCGATCGGATGCCCGGCTCGACCGCGAAGATCCGCGTCGTCGGCGCCTCGCCTTAGACTCGCGCAGACACTTCGCAGATCGTTGTGCTATGAAAACTTCGTGGCGTGCGGGAAATCGAAACGCCGCCTGAACGAGGAGGAATCGCCATGGCCCAATTCGGAGTTTCGATGTTTCCGACCGACTACGCTATCCAGCCGATCGAACTTGCACTCGCGGCAGAGGAGCGCGGCTTCGAGTCACTGTTCTTTCCCGAGCACACACATATTCCCGACGTCGCGCAAAACTCCGTGGCCCGGCGGCGCCGATTTGCCCAAGGAGTACTGGCACACGCACGATCCGTTCGTCGCGCTCGGCGCAGCCGCCGCGGTCACAAAGAAACTCAAACTCGGCACCGGTGTGTGCCTGGTGATCGAGCGCGATCCTATTACGCTGGCCAAGGAAGTCGCGTCGCTCGATATGATATCCGGCGGGCGCGTGATCTTCGGAATTGGCGCGGGCTGGAACGTCGAGGAGATGGCGAATCACGGCGCGATATTCAAGCGGCGCTGGAAAATCGTCAAGGAGAAAATTCTCGCGATGCGTCAGATATGGAACAAAGAGGCGGCCGAGTTTCACGGCGAGTTCGTGAACTTCGATCCGATCTGGTCCTTTCCAAAGCCGGTGCAAGCAGGCGGACCGCCGATTCTGCTCGGCTCGCAATCGCCCAAGACCTTCGATCGCGTCGCCGAATACTGCGACGGATGGATGCCTATCAATTTCCCGCGCTACGATCTCGCCGTTGGACTCAAGGCGCTCGCCGACTCCGGGAAGAAAGCCGGCCGCGGCAAGCTTCCCGTCTCGATGTTCGGTGTCGGTCCCAACGAGGATCACATCAAGAAGTTCCTCGACCTCGGCCTCGACCGGCTGATCTTCGCGCTGCCCCCGGCGACCCGCGAAAGTGTGCTCCCGCTGCTCGACAAATACGCCGAGCTGAAAGCCAAGGCGCGCTGAAGTCAACGCGCCATCCTGCCGGGATCTTGAACGTTGACAAGTAACTCTACCGGCAGTTAAGGTCGGCGCCGATATGCGAAACCCAGGGATCGCGGCGGTCTTGTCCTTCTTTTGGTGCGGGCTCGGCCAGATCTACAACGGCCAAATCGCCAAAGGAATTGTGATGCTGGCTGCCTATACCATCTCGGCGGCTCTGATTTGGGTGTTCATCGGCCTGATCACGACGCCGATTCTTTGGATCTGGGGAATGGTGGACGCATACAAGACAGCGACCCGGCTCAATCGCGAAGGGGCCATGTAAGCCGCAAGCCGCCGACCAGGAGTCCGGGGTAGGTCGCTTATAGCGCCGCTTGTTCCGATCAAGAGAGCTACTCACTCGTCGGAATTTGACCATTCAAACTGTCTTGTTCCTCTTGACTGCTTCGGTCGCAATCTTTAGTCTAGCCACCCTATCGATTAAAAAGCCCGATCGAATGCTCTCGAAGAAGTCGAAATATGCCCTAAAGGCGATGATGGTATTGGCCAAGGAATACGGCCAGGGACCCGTACTGATATCCGACATGGCGCAACGCGAAGGTATCCCGCGCAAGTTCCTCGAGCTGATTCTGCTCGAGCTCAAGAACCAGGGGCTGCTGCAGAGCAAGAAGGGCAAAGGCGGAGGATATTTCCTCGGCCGCGAGCCTCACCTGATTAGCGTCGGGCACGTTGTACGCGTCCTGGACGGGCCAATCGCACCTCTGCCGTGCGTCAGCAAGACCGCGTATATGCGATGCCGCGAGTGCCGCGACGAGCGCAGTTGCGGAATCCGAATCGTAATGAAGGAAGTTCGCGACGCCACTGCGAAGATAATGGACTCGACGTCGCTGGCAGACATGCTCAAGCAAGTCGAAGCGGTAGTCACCGGCAAAGAGTCCTTGAGTTTCGCGATCTGAATCGGGGTTCAGCTCTTTTTTTGAAAGATTAGTCTAGTCATCTAATAGGATAGATTATGAAAATAGACACAACCTCGACTACCCGCCGCGACGCTCAATCCGATCCCGATTCGGGCGACGAGATCCTTCGGCGTATCGCCAATGCGATCAATGGCGTGCGCTTTGGCTCGGTCGAGGTCGTGATCCAGGACTCGCGCGTCGTGCAAATCGAGCGCAAGGAGAAATTTCGCTTCGACAAAGCCGGTCGCGGGTAGCGCGATCAGAACTCAGGGAGGAGCACCGGACCAGGGAAGGATCCGGCGCATCATGTCAGAGCGTCGAACAACAACCGCGAGCCGACCGGTCATCCGGAAGTTCCCCAAGACGACGAGGGACTTTTGAGATGAGAAACCGCGTTACGCTCCGTTTTCAGTGGATCCTGCCGACACTGATGATTGCCGCAGGCTTGATGATGCCGGCTGCGGCTTCGGCCCAGACCGCATGCTCCCCGACGATCAACTCGTGCGGATGCACAATCACGGCGCCCGGCTCCTACAAGATCGGGCTGGCAATCGATTCGGCGCAGGGGCTTACCCCGGCCGGCGCGTGCATCGAGATCGCGTCGAGCTTCGTGATCCTTGACGGCGGCAAGAAAACCATCACCGGCCCCGGTGGCACCTCTCCAACCGGAATCGGAGTTTGGGTTCACAGTCCCTTCCGCCAGGACTTTCTCGAATTTCGGGGCTCCGTGATTAGCGGATTCGACGTTGGCTTGCTGATCCAGAGCAGGCAGACCGTCGCCGACGATGTCACGGCGAATACCAATGGAACGGCGGGCGTCGAGTTCTTCAAAGCCCAGGACATCGAGCTGACCAACACTACGGCGGAGACCAATCTCAACTACGGAATATGGCTGAGGCAAACGTCCTTCAGTGACGTGACCAATTCGAAAACCGAGTCCAACGGCAATATCGGACTGTACGTCGGATGCTCGGCGATCGGCCCGACCAGCTCCGGATGCACCGGAGGACCATCGCCCGGCAACTACATTTTCACCGGCAATATCCAGGCTAACACCAACTATGGCGTCGCGCTGGATATCGGCGCCAAAAGCTCGATCGTCACTAACCAGGTATTGAGCGGCGGCACGCACAACTCGAAGGACGACCTGTTCGATGCGAATTCGAGTTGCGGCAGCAACAAATGGTTCGCCAACGATTCGACGGCGACCAACAACCAGCCCGGCGGCTGCATCAAATGATGAATCGCGCGTGAAGATCAGAATCCACGGAGGAGCCCGGACCAGGGAAGGATCCGAGGGCAACATGACAGAGCCGTTAATCAACTACCGCGAGCTGACCGGACATCCGGAAGTTCCCAATACGATGAGGGGCTTCCGAGATGAGAAAATGCATTTTGCCGATCCTGCCGGCGCTGCTGGCGGCGGTGATTACCGGGGTGATTCTCCCCGCCGGGCCGGCGCATGCGCAGTCGAGCATCGCCGCCGATCCGCGGGATCAGGAAATCCAGGTGCTTAAGAGCGAAATTCAGAAACTCGAATCAAGAGTCGACACGCTTGAGGGGCTCGACCAAAAAGTGAAAGTGATCGACCGCAAGCTCGAGGTCCAACAGGAGACCGAGCAGCAGCACGCGCTCGATATGCCGATCGTGAAGGCGAGCAACGAGGGATTCTCGATATCTTCTCCCAACCACGACTACAACCTCAATTTAAGTGGGATCATCCAGGGCGACGGTCGCTTCTTCACCAGCGGCAGCGACAAGAACGTCGGCAGCACATTCTTCCTGAACCGGGTGCGCCCCATTTTCACGGGCTCGGTCGACAAGTACTACAACTTCAACATCACGCCCGACTTCGGCCAGGGCAAGGTCACGCTGCAGGACGCCTACCTGAACATTACGTACTGGGACTATGCGAGCCTCCGGACCGGCAAGTACAAGGCGCCGCTCGATCTAGAGCGTCTGCAGTCGGACCGCGACCTCGAATTCAGCGAGCGATCGGAGATCCAGAACCTGGTGCCGAATCGTGACACTGGTTTCGATCTGCACGGCAGGCTGCTCGATGGTCGCGTCTTCTATGACGCCGCGCTTATGAATGGAGTGCCGAACAACACCGCGGCCGATACGACCGACCTCGACAATAACGACGGCAAGGACTTCGTCGGCCGTATCTTCACGACGCCGTTCGAGGCTCACTGAGAACGAATGGATCAAGGGACTGGGATTCGGGTTCGCAGGTTCGTATGGCGATGAGCGCGGGAACACGACGTCGACCTACAAGACCTACGGCATGAGCACCTGGTTCTCGTACAACTCAGGCGTGACCGCGTCGGGCTTGCGCGCGCGGATTGAGCCGCAGGCCTACTACTACTGGCGCGGCTTGGGCTTGATGGCCGAGTATGCGCAGGACGAGCACTCGCTGAACCTGTTCACCACCAAAGGGGTCAACCCGTTCAAAAGGCAAATCAACCGGACCGATACTTTCACGGACACCGGCTACATGGCGCAGGCTTCTTACCTGCTGACCGGTGAAGACGCGTCATACGGGTGGATCAAGCCCTATCATCCGTTCGACCCGCGCAACGGACATTGGGGCGCATGGGAGTTGGCGGCAAGGATCAGCAATATCGCCGCGCAGACCCGGCAGTTCCAGCTCGGTTTCGCCAATCCGGCAGTGGCTGCGAAAACGGCAACCGAGTTTGCGGCGGGCATCAACTGGTACCTGAACGCGAATATCAAGTGGCAGTTCGACTACGCGAACACCTGGTTCGACGGCGGCGCCGGCACGACCGGCGACGTCAAGGACCGAACGAACGAAAGCGTCTTCGAGTCACAACTGCAAATTACCTTCGGATCCTAACTGGAGCAAAGAATGTTCGGCCACAGATTGAGATTTGCTGAAACGCTCGCCGCCCTGCTAGTGGCGGCGAGCGTTGCTCTCGGAGTTGGGCAATCGCGCGCAGCTCAAATCACACTCCTCAACGTGTCGTACGATCCGACTCGCGAACTCTATGAGGCCGTCAACGCCCGTTCGCCAAGGACTGGAAGGCGAAGACCGGCGACGACGTCACGATCAACCAGTCGCAATGGCGGCTCGGGCAAACAGGCGCGCGCCGTGATCGACGGCCTCGAGGCCGACGTGGTGACGCTCGGCCTGGCCTACGATATCGACGCGATCGTCGAGAAGGCCGGCTTGTTGCCGGCAAACTGGCAGACGCGGCTGCCCGACAACAGCTACGCCCTACACTTCGACGATCGTGTTTCTGGTGCGCAAAGGAAATCCCAAACACATCAGCGATTGGGATGACCTGGTGAAACCAGGTGTCGCGGTGATCACGCCGAATCCGAAAACCTCGGGCGGCGCGCGCTGGAACTTCCTCGCGGCGTGGGGCTACGCGCTCAAGCAACACGGCGGCGACGAGGCCAAGGCGGCGGCGTTCGTCGCGCGCGCTCTACAAGAACGTGCCGGTGCTCGATTCCGGCGCGCGCGGCTCGACGACCACGTTTGTCGAGCGCGGGATCGGCGACGTGCTGCTCGCGTGGGAGAACGAGGCGCTACATGGCGATCAAGCAGTTCGGCGCCGAGACAAGTTCGAGATCGTGTATCCCATCCGTCAGCATCCTGGCCGAACCGCCGGTCGCGTTGGTCGACAAGAGTCGACCGCCATGCACGGCACGCGCCGATGTCGCGAAGGCCTATCTGCGAATATCTCTACACTCCAGCGGGCCAGGAGATAATCGCGACAGAATTATTTCCGTCCCGCGACAAGACCGGCGCCGCGGCGAAGTACGCAGCCGGTTTCCCGAAGCTGACGCTGTTCACGATCGACGAAGTTTTCGGCGGATGGAAGAGAGCGCAGCAGAACTTATTTCGCCGACGGCGGCGTGTTCGATCAGATTTATCAGCCGGACAAATTAGGTACTCGATGGCGACTCATGAAACCAAAAGACGCAACGTGCTGCCGGGCTTCGGCCTGACGCTGGGCTTCACGCTCGCGTATCTCGGCCTGATCGTGCTGATTCCGCTGTCGACGATCTTCTTCAAGACCGCACCCTGGGCTGGCCCCAGTTCTGGCCGCCGTCACCTCGCCGCGCGTGATGGCGGCCTACGAACTGAGCTTCGGCGCTTCGATGGCGGCGCGTTGATCAACTCGGTCTTCGGCTTCATCGGTCGCGTGGGCGCTGGTGCGCTACGAATTTCCCGGCCAAGCGGCTGCATCGACGCGCTGGTCGATCTGCCGTTCGCGCTGCCGACCGCGGTTGCCGGAATCACGCTCACCGCGCTCTACGCGAGCAACGGATGGATCGGGCGCTGGCTTCGCGCCGTTCGGAATCAAGGTCGCCTATTCACCCCGCTCGGCGTGATCGTCGCGCTGACTTTCATCGGGCTGCCGTTCGTGGTGCGCACGGTGCAGCCGGTGCTCGAAGACCTCGAACCCGAACTCGAGGAGGCCGCGGCGACGCTCGGCGCCAGCCGCTTGCAGACGTTCCTCGCGTGATCGCTGCCCGCGCTGCTTGCCCGCGCTGCTCACCGGCTTCGCGCTCGCTTTCGCGCGCGCGCTCGGCGAATACGGCTCGGTGGTCTTCATCTCGGGCAACATGCCGATGCGGACCGAAGTCGTGCCGCTGCTGATCATGACCAAGCTCGAGCAGTTCGACTACTCCGGCGCGACCGCGATCGCGGTGGTGATGCTGATCGGTCTCGTTCGTGCTGCTGCTCGGCATCAATCTCCTGCAGCGCTGGAGCGCGCGCCGCCTGGCGGCATAACGATGTCGATGGCGGCCGCTGCAACTCACGCAGCCGCGCACGCCGGAGATCCGCGTGCACTGCGCGCATCGCGAGCCGCGTGGGTCGCGACTGCTTCTGATCGCGGTCGCGCTGGCGTTTCCTCGCGCTTTTCCTCTTCATCCCGCTGATCGCGGTCTTCGTCGAGGCGCTGCGCGAACGGGATCGGCGCATATCTTGCCGCGATCACCGATCCCGAGGCGCGCAGCGCGATTCGCCTGACCCTGCTGACGGCCGCGATCGCGGTGCCGCTCAACGTCATTTTCGGCCTCGCGGCGGCCTGGGCGATCGCACGTTCGATTTTCCGGCAAGAGACTCCTGATGACGCTGATCGATCTGCCGTTCGCGGTCTCGCCGGTCATCTCGGGGCTGATCTTCGTGCTGCTGTTCGGCGGCGCAGGGCTGGCTTGGCGCCTGGCTCGCCGACCACGATATCAGGATCATCTTCGCGGTGCCCGGAATCGTGCTCGCGACGATTTCGTCACGTTCCCGTTCGTCGCGCGCGAGCTGATCCCGCTGATGCAGGCGGTCGGCAACGAGGAGGAAGAAGCCGCGATCGTGCTCGGCGCCAGCGGCTGGCAAATGTTCTTTCGCGTGACCCTGCCCAACGTCAAATGGGGTCTGCTGTACGGGATCGTCATGTGCAACGCGCGCGCGATGGGCGAGTTCGGCGCGGTCTCGGTGGTCTCGGGACATATCCGCGGGCACTACCGACACGATGCCGCTCTACGTCGAGATGCTCTACAACGAATACAAATTCGCGGCCGCGTTCGCGGTCGCGTCACTGCTGACCCTGCTCGCGCTGGTGACGCTGGTCGCCAAACGTATTATCTGGTGCGCCGGGTCGATGCCGATCGAAGCCGGCACGAGAACGAATCGTGGCGATCAAAATCGCCGCATGAGTATCGAGGTCCGCAACATCCGCAAGAACGTTCGGCGACTTCGTGGCGCTCGACGACGTCAGCCTCACGATCGAAACCGGCGAGCTGGTCGCGCTGCTCGGGCCGTCGGGCTCCGGCAAGACGACGTTGCTGCGCATCATCGCGGGGCTCGAATCGCCCGATACGCGGCGCAGGTGCTGTTCGACGGCGAGGAGGCGACCAGCGCCGCAGCGTGCGCGAGCGCCGGGTCGGCTTCGTCTTCCAGCATTACGCGCTGTTCCGCCACATGACGGTGTTCGAAAACGTGGCCTTCGGGCTGCGCGTGCGGCCGCGCGCGATGCGTCCGCCGCGAAACCGAGATCGCGCGGCGCGTGCACGAACTGCTGAAGCTGGTGCAGCTCGACTGGCTCGCCGACCGCTATCCCTCGCAGCTCTCGGGCGGCCAGCGCCAGCGCGTCGCGCTGGCGCGCGCGCTGGCGGTCGAGCCGCAGCGTGCTGCTGCTCGACGAGCCGTTCGGCGCGCTCGACGCCAAGGTGCGCGCAGGAGCTGCGGCGATGGCTGCGGCGCCTGCACGACGAAATCAACATCACCAGCGTCTTCGTCACCCACGATCAGGAAGAGGCGCTCGAGCTCGCCGACCGAGTGGTCGTGATGAACAAGGGCCGCATCGAGCAGATCGGCACGCCCGAGGAAGTCTACCACATCCCGCCAACCCCTTCGTCTACGATTTTCTCGGCAACGTGAACCTGTTTCACGGCCGTATCGAGAACGGCCGCGTGTTCCTCGGCGACACCGCGGTCGAGCTCGACAATACTCACGCGCACGCGCATCCAGAAACCGGCAAGGCCGTGCTCTACGTGCGGCCGCATCTGCTCGAATCGTGCTGCGGCCCGGCGGCAAGCAGACTTCCCGGCGACCGTGAAGTCGATCAATCCGGCGGGCCCGCAGGTCAAGGTCGAGCTGGTCGCCGAATGGGGCGACATGGTGCAGGTCGAAATCAGCCACGAGCGCTACCAGACGCTGCACCTGGAAAACGGCGCGCACGTATTCCTGAAGCCCAAGGAACAGAAGCTGTTCGTCTATCAAATCTAGACCCGGGTCAGACGCGCGTCGGGAACCAGGCGAGCTTCGGCAGCGTTGTTTAATATGCAATGATCAAAATAACGGGTCCGAAAATTGGCTGAACGCAATACCAATTCGAATAGTCAGAACTCGCGGCTGAATCGGGAGGCGGGCGTTCGTCGCCGCGATTGCCGCGATACCCGCAATTATCGCATTCGGATACGCTTGAATAGAGCGATCACCGCAGATTCGTCGGGCAATTCGCCAGATCCGGGTGCGTCGGGTATAGTCAAAGTATCGATCGTTGAGTTCACCGACTCCGGCCAAAGAAAGGGACTCGTCATGGTAGATAAAGTCGTCAAGACGGACGCGGAATGGCGAGCGGAGCTAACCCCCGAGCAGTTCGAGGTCACGCGCAAGAAGGGCACCGAGCGCCCGTTCCGAACCTGTACGCCGAGAATCACGACAAGGGCCTCTATCGATGCATCTGCTGCGGCAATGCGCTGTTCAGCTCGGACACCAAGTTCGAGTCGGGCACAGGATGGCCGAGCTTCTATCAGCCGATCGCGCCGGAGAACGTCAAGACCGAAACCGACCGCTCACTCTTCATGATGCGGACCGAAGTGATGTGCGCGCAATGCGACGCCCATCTCGGCCACGTCTTCGACGACGGCCCGCGTCCCACCGGCCTGCGCTACTGCATGAACTCCGCGTCGCTGAAGTTCATCAAGGCTGACGAGCCGGACAAGACCTGAGTCAGCGCTGCGTTAGCTGCCACTGAATCAGCGTGAAGCCTTCGGGGTGATCCTCGAAGACCGCCTCGACGGTCGCGTCGAAGTCCACTTCGCGCATCGGATCGCCGAGCAGGTTGCCGACCATCCGCACATTGCCGGCGTCGGGGAGCTCGACCACCACGACCATATAAGGACACGCGGACTTCAGCGCGGGATGCGCCGGATGCCAGACGCGCTCCCAGCTGTAGATGCGGCCGCGGCCGGACACGCGATGCCATCCGAGGTCGAGCGAGTGGCACTTGTGGCAAATCCATTCGGGGCCGAACTGGAACGTGCCGCACGAATTGCATCGCTGCACGACCAGCTCGTGACGCTTGGCCGCTTCCCAGAATTCGCTTGTCCAGGCCGTCGCGCGACGCTTCCGGCGCGGGCATCCCGGCAGGCAAGATATGTTTTAGCTTCGTTGGCCATCGCGCTCATCTGCGCAGGATCAAATCGCTGACCGGCGCGACCATCGGGCCCGATACGACCATCGAAATTTCGGCGTCCTTCACCTGGCAGGTCGAAGTGCCGCGCACCTGGCGCACCGCCTCGATCACCAGCTCGAGTCCGTGCATGTAGCACTCGGCGAGGTTGCCGCCGCTGGTGTTGATCGGCAGCTTGCCGTTGGGCGCGGTGAGATTTTCGAAGGTGCAGAAATCCATCACTTCGTCGGGATGGCAGAAGCCGTGCTCGACGATGCTCATCATCACGGCGCCGGTGAAATTTTCATACACCTGCGCGACGTCGACGTCCTTCGGCTCGATTCCCGCCATCGCGTATAGGCGCGGCGCGAGCGTCTTGAAGTTCGAGGTCGCGTAGTCGGGCCGTTCTCCGCCGCCGCGCCCTGGCGGAAGTCGGAGCCCTGCGCCGACGCCATCACGTAGCCGGGCTTCTGCTTGAGATCGCGCGCGCGCTCGGCGCTGGTGACGATCACCGCGGCGGCGCCGTCGTTCTCCAGGCAGCAGTCGTAGAGATGAAACGGCTCGACGATCCATCGCGACTCGTCGTAGGCCTCGCGCGTCAGCGGACGGCCGTACATGACCGCGCGCGGATTGGACTGCGCGTGGTGATAGCAGGCCATCGCGACCGCCGCGAGCGGGTCCTGCGTGATGTGGTGATCGTGCATGAAGCGGCGCGTGCGCAGCGCGATCCATTGCGCCGGCGTCGACATCCCGTACGGCCAGGTGTACGCGATGGGCCCGGAAATCGTGCGCATCGCCGGCGTCGCGCCGAAGCGGCCGAACTGGCCCTGCGCGAGCGCGCGAAAGACGACGACGCAGTTCGCAAAGCCAGCGACGATCGCGGCCGCAGCGTTGCCGATCGCGCCCGAGCCGCCACCGCCGCCGCCGCCCCAGAACATGTTGGTGAAGCGCAACTCGGGCAGCCCGAGCGCGGTCGCGACGCGCACCGAATCGTTGCGGTCGTTGCTGTACGAGGCGATGCCGTCGATGGCCGTCACCGGCATGCCGGCGTCGTCGGCCGCGCGCTGAATCGCTTCGAGCGCGAGGCGGAATTCGCTGACCGGCGCGGCGCCGCGTTTGTAGTACTTGGTCTCGCCGACACCGGCGATCGCGACCTTGTCCTTGATTGTGAATTCGCTCATCGTCACGCCGCTCCGATCGCCTTAGCGAAATGCGCGCGAGATTCCAAGCGGAATCGCCGCTATACTCGAATCCGGTCGATGGGAGATGGCAAATTCGGCGAGCCGCGGAAATATTGCGTCGACGCGACGATGCTCGACGGCGCCACCGTGCGGATTCGCGCGATTCGTCCTGACGATCAGCGAGCGACTGCACGATCATTTCAAGGCGCTGAGCCCGCAGTCGATCTATTTTCGCTTCATGGGCATCAGGCGCGACCTGTCGCCGGACGATCTGAAGCGTCTGACGAATCTCGATTTCGAAAGTCACGTCGGGCTTGCCGCGACGCTGACCGAAAACGGGCGCGAGCGTTTCATCGGCGTCGGCCGTTACATCTGCGGCGCCGATCCGCATCGCGCAGAAGTCGCGTTCGCGGTACTCGACGAGTTCCAGGGCCACGGTATCGGCACGATCCTGCTCGAGCATCTAAGTCTGATAGCCGACGCAAACGGCGTCACAGAATTCGAGGCCGACGTGCTCGGCGAGAATCGCCAGATGCTGGAAGTATTCGCGCACATGCGGCTTTGAAAGCCATCACTCGATGGACTCGGGCGTCGTGAGTCTTCGGTCATCGACACGCAAGACTCTTAAGAAGTAGTTTTCGACATTAGCACGTCAGCGCCGGAGGTCATTCCGATGAGCCTGGTCGAGTTCAGAGTCGAAGAACGAAATCGCAATCGTAACTATAAACCGTCCCGAGGCTCGCAACGCCGTCGATCAGCCGACTGCCGCCGCGCTCGCCGACGCGTTCCGCCGCTTCGATGCCGACGACGCACTGTCAGTCGCGATCCTGACCGGCGCCGGCGGAACGTTTTGCGCGGGCGCCGATCTGAAAGCCGTCGCGACCGCGCGCGGCAATCGCGTGACCGAAGATGGCGACGGACCGCTCGGATGCACGCGGATGCTGCTCAACAAGCCCGTGATCGCTGCGGTCGAAGGCTTCGCCGTCGCCGGCGGAATCGAGCTCGCGCTATGGTGCGATATCCGCGTGGCCGCGCGCGACGCAACTTTCGGCGTGTTTCTGCCGCCGCTTCGGCGTGCCGCTCATGCGACGGCGGCACGATTCGATTGCCGCGCCTGATCGGGATGAGCCGCGCGATGGACATGATCCTCACCGGCCGCGGCGTCTCCGGCGAAGAGGCATTCGCGATGGGCCTGGCGAATCGCGTCGTCGAGTCCGGCACCGCGCTCACGCATGCGCGCGATCTCGCCAAACAAATCGCGAGCTTCCCGCAACGATGCATGCGCGGGGATCGGATGTCCGCGTACGAGGCATGGACGATGCCGCTCGATGATGCGATGAAGAACGAATATCGATACGGAATCGCGACGATCAATCGGGCGAGACGCGCGCGGGTGCGGAGAGGTTCGCATCGGGGGTTGGCAGGCATGGTAAGTTTTGAACGAGGAACTTTATTTTTAGTGAAACCCCTCCTGGATTTCACGCTTCCCTGGGCAGGGTCAAACCCTGCACCTTAGTATTAAGAAGGAAGGATGCGGGACTTCGTCCCTGTTAGGAACTTGATGGGGGTGCATTCCCCCGGCTGGCGACTTTCAGTCGCCGGCCGCTCACGTTGAAGTTCCTAACAGGGACGTAGTCCCGCATCCTTGTGTTGATACTGGGTGCAGGGGTCACCCCTGCCGAAGGAAGCGTGAAACCCACCGCGGGTTTCACATAAGATTAAGTTTTCCCGTTGGCTGTGGGGGCCATTGTTTCGGCTCTCTACTTCCTGTACCCTCTTCCCAAGTCAATCGTGACTTTATGCGCGCGTCGGATTCCGTGACGCCACCCTCTCAACCCATCAGACCCACAAGTTCGGCATTACTTTTCGAACTGGAATCCGGGGCTCTGAACCATAAGGATACAGTTTGTCGTTTTCTGAATTTCCCGTATCGCCAGAGATCCATCGTTCAATCAAAGACCGCGGTCATCATACACCGACTCCGGTCCAGGCCGGAGCTATCCCGGTTGCGCTCAGCGGGCGCGACGTGGTTGCCACGGCTGAAACCGGCAGCGGCAAGACCGCGGCCTTTCTGATCCCGACTATAGATCGGCTGCATCGCAAGAACACGCGGCATCTCGCCGCGATTGTGATCATGCCGACCCGCGAGCTTGCCGCGCAGGCTGCGCGCGAGTTCGATCTGATCGCGCGCCACACGCATATCCGCTGCGCCACTGTCGTTGGCGGCGAGTCCGAGCGTCATCAGATCGACGCGATTCGCAAGGGCGCGCAAGTGCTCGTTGCATGTCCCGGACGACTTATCGATTTCATCGAGCGCGGCATCGTCAAGCTCGACAAAGATTGAAGTCGTGATAATCGACGAGGCCGACCGGCTGCTCGACATGGGCTTCTTGCCGCAGTTGCGGCGAATCATGCGGATGGTGCCGAAGCAGCGCCAGACCATGATGTTCTCGGCGACGATGGCGTCCGGGCCCGAGATGATCGCGCGCGAATTCCTGACGACGCCCGAGCGCGTCACCGTCGGCGGCACCAAGGCTGCGCCGCCGTCGCAGATTCGCCAGTCGATTTATCCGGTCACGCTCGAGAACAAGGGACCGGTGCTGCTCGAAATACTGAAGCGGCCCGAAGTCGAGAGCGCGATCGTCTTCACGCGCACCAAGAGCCGCGCCGACCGCGTCGCCAAGCTGCTGATCCGCGCCAATATCAAGGCGGTGCAGATTCACGGCGACCGCTCGCAGAGCCAGCGCAACGCGGCGTTGGCGGGGTTCCGCGCGAAGAAGTTTCGCGTGATGGTCGCGACCGACGTGGCCTCGCGCGGACTCGACATCCCCGACGTTTCGCACGTGATCAACTTCGATCTGCCCGACGAGACCGAGGGCTATATCCATCGGATCGGCCGCACGGCGCGGATGGGCAAGGCGGGCGAGGCGATCAGCCTCGTGACGCAGGAAGAGCGCGTCAACCTGGCGCGGCTCGAACGCACGCTCGGCAATTCGCTCGATCGCGAGCATGTCGAGGGTTTCGAGAAAATCGAGATTCATGCGCCCAAGCCGGTGACGGTGTTCCGTTCGTCGGGCGCGCGCAATCGCTCGACGCGCAATCGCCCGCGCTCGCGCTGGGCCTAGTCGCCGCAATTCCCTGAAATGAGTTCGAACCGACCATCGAGCCGATCGCATCCGCGATTGGCTCGGTGGAGATTGCGCTCGCGGCTCCCGCCGACCTCGACGACGTGCTCGACATCCTGCTCGAGTCCGCCCGATGGCTTGCGTCGCGCGGGATCAATCAATGGCCCGTCGACGGATTTCCGCGCGACCTGGTCGCCGATCAAATTTCGCGCGGCGAGGTTTACATCGCGCAGGCGCGATCGTCTGTGCTGTCGGCACCCTCACGCTCCAATGGAGCGACGAAGAATTCTGGCCCGGCGCGACGTGAGCCGCCGGCTATATTCATCGATCGCAGTGCGGCGCGAGGCGCGCGGTCTCGGCCTCGAGCTGCTCAAGATGGCCGAGCGAGTCACCGCCGCGAGCGGACCGCAAGATCGCTTCGCCTCGACTGTTTCGCCGGTAACGCCGCTCTTTGCAATTATTACGAGCGCGCCGGATTCATCCGCCGCGCCGACATCGAAGATCGACCCGCGCGGCGATCCGACGGTGCCGAATCGAACGGCCGTTTCTTCGCGCGTCAGTACGAAAAGTCGTTGTCGTGATCCGACCGACTCAAGTTTATTTCCGAAATTCTTGTTGGACTAGAGTCGTAGGACGACATGATGCTGCGCCATAAACCTGTCTCATCCCTCATCCGCTGCGCGCTGATTTCGACGTGTGTCGCCGTCCTGGCGCTCACTTCGTGCAGCTCGAATCAAAATTTTACTCAATGGCGGCGAGAAGCAGGTCAAGACGTGTGCCGCGGCCGTCCGCGCCGGGTCCATACGTTTTGATTTTTGCCTTCGACGGCGCCGGTTACGATCAGTTGATGGCGGCGATCAATTCGGGCAAGGCGCCCGCGATGGCCGGGATGCTCGGCAAGGACGAGGGCGGCGGCCTTTACGAGCACGCGTACTCGGCGCCTAACGCCGTCAGCATCCTGCCGTCGACTACCGTCGCCGCGTGGTCGGCGATTTTCACCGGCGCGCCGCCGGCGCAGAACGGAGTGCCGGGCAACGAATGGTTCGTGCGCGAGGACATGAAATTTTACGCGCCGGTGCCGGTCTCGGTCGAAGAGATGGACGACAACCGCGCGATGGTCACCGACAACCTGGTCGGGCATCAACTCAAGGTGCCGACTCTTTTTCAGCAGGCGGGCGTGCAGATCGTCAGTCTCGATGAACATGGTTTATCGAGGCGCCGACTACTTTACATTCATCGATCCGCCTCGATGGTCGAGCTGTTCACGGAATTCGTCGCGGGCAAGGACCAGGCACAATTCGGGCAAGCGCGACATCTACCAGCAGATGGACGAGGACTCGGTGCCGAAGCTGCTCGATTCGATGAAGGCGCACGGCGTCCCGAATATCCAGGTCGTGTATTTCCCGGGGATCGATTTGTACACGCATCTCGCGCCCGATCCGTTGCCGATGGAAATCGCGTACCTTGAGAACGTAACCGATCCGCTGGTCGGCGAAAATTCTCGACGCCTACCGCGACTACGGCATTCTCGATCAGACCTACATCATGGTGATCGCCGATCACGGTCACACGCCCGTGCTGAAGGATCCGCGGCACGCGCTCGGCGCCAACGCCAGCGCCGGACCGGACGCGGTCGTTCAAGCGGCGGGATTTCGGCCGCGAAAATTGGTGCTGAATCCCGGCAAGGACGAACAGGATTACCAGGCCGCCTTCGCCTACCAGGGCGCGATCGCTTACGTATACCTCGCCGACCGCTCCACCTGTCCCAACGCGGGCATGACCTGCGACTGGAAACGTCCGCCGCGTTACAAGGAAGACGTGCTGCCGGTCGCGCGCGCGTTTTACTACTCGAGCAAGTGCGGCAGGCGCGGTGCCGGCAGATGAAGGACACGCTCGACCTTGTCTTCGCGCGCGAGCCGACGCCGCCTGGACAAAATACGAACGAGTACGAGATTTTCGACGGCCATCGGCTCGTGCCGATCTGGCAATATCTGCTTTTGCATCCGCGGCCCGACCTGATTCAGCTCAACCGGCGGATGCGATGGCTGAGCGCGGGGCCGTACGGCAATCGCGCCGGCGACGTGCTGCTGCTGTCGCGCTCAGGGTTGAATCCAGCCGATCCAGAATCGCTACTACTTTTCGGCGCCGTATCACTCGTGGCATGGCAGCGCGTCGATGCAGGACAGCCACATCCCGCTGATCGTCGCGCGCAAGAAATATGACGGCGCCAAGCTCAAGAGACTCGTCGACGCGAATCGGGGGCGACGAGCCGTCGCAACTGGCGTTGGTGCCGATCGTTCGCTCGCTGCTGCGTTTCCGAGCCCAAGGCAGCACCCGCCACGCCGCCAATCTAGCTCGGGATCGGCCCCGTCAACGACGCCCGCTGCGAAATCTCAATGAAGTTGCCGTCGGGGTCGCGGATGAATCGAAATGCGCGCGACCGTGCCCAGCGTCACCGGCGCCGCGCCTTCCCACACGCCCATCGACATGAAGCGGCGATGCTCGCCGTCGCAGTCGCGCACCTGCACCGTGATGTAACGCATCCCGACCGCGCGCATCGACGCAATGACGTCCCCGCGCTGGCGGACGCCGTCTTCGGCGCGCGCACGGCCGCGGGATCGTGCCGAAAGCTGATGATCGTTTCGCCCAGCTTGAAGCGGCCCGCGCCGACCCGGTCGGCCTGCATCGCGTCGCCATAGAAATGTCTCGAAGGCGGCCTCGTCGGTGACGCCGATATGGATTTCGATCTGATTGACGCCGCGCTGGCCCGCTCGGCACCAGCTCGATGTCGTTGCCGTCGGGATCCTGCATCGGCAGCGGCATTGGGGTGCGCGGATCGGAAATCGAAAGCATCCGGTAGCCGCCCGCGATTCGTGGCGCCAGCGGATCGCGCGAGTGATTTATCTTCAGCACCGAGCCGAGCAAGCCGTAGCGATACTGCCGGACGCCGCCGCCCGACCGGCAGCAGCTCTTCGTAGGGTAGCCGGATGCGCTCGCCGTAAAATGCCCGCATCTCGTCGATCTGGTTGGTGAAGAGTCCGACGTCGATGAATTGCTTGGCCAGTTCCATGTCGATCTCCCGCAGATGCTGAACCATCCTCGCCCATCGTGCGATCGCAATTCAATCGCGCCGCTCTTGCCTCTCTCTATCAGGGAGAGGCCGCGCTTCCAGCGCGGGTGAGGGTCCAATTATAAAAATGTCCCTCCTTGTATCCGCATCAGAACAGTTGGACTCGCGACAAGGTGCGCCGCGAGAACAATGTGAGAAGAAGAACCAGGAATTTGGACCCTCACCCGCCGCCCGAAGACGAGCGTCGGCCTCTCCCTGAAAGAGAGAGGCTAAGAATTCAGACTGTTGCGTCGCGGAGATTATTAACTATAGTTAAGTACATCATGACAACCACAAATCAGAGCTGGGACCCCGACGCCTACGCACGCAACGCCCGCTTCGTCTCCGACCTCGGTGCGCCGGTGGTCGAACTGCTGGCGCCGCGCGCCGGCGAGCGAATCCTCGATCTCGGATGCGGCGACGGCGCGCTCACGCTGAAGCTCGCCGCGATGGGATGCGACGTCGTCGGCGTCGACTCGAGCGCGCCGCAAATAGAGGCCGCCCGCCGCCTCGGCCTCGACGCACGCGTCGCCGACGGCGCGCGGCTGAGCTTCGACGCCGAGTTCGACGCCGTGTTCAGCAACGCCGCAATTCACTGGATGAAGCCGCCCGACGACGTGATCGCCGGCGTATGGCGCGCGCTGAAGCCCGGCGGCCGCTTCGTCGCCGAATTCGGCGGCCACGGCTGCGTCGAGACGATCAAGCGCGCGCTGACGAGCGCGCTCGCGCGCCGCGGTATCGACGGCGACGCGCTCAACCCGTGGTATTTCCCGACCGTCGAGGATTATTCCGCGCGGCTGCAGCGCCGCGGATTCGCCGTCAGGTATATCGCGCTGATTCCCCGCCCTACGCCGCTGCCGACTGAGATCAACGGATGGCTCGAAACGTTCGCCCAGAGCTTCATGGCGCCGCTGGCCGACAGCGATCGCGCGGCGTTTATCGACGAGGTTCGCGAAGCATTGCGGCCCAAGACTCTGCGACGCGAGAGGCAAATGGTTCGCCGACTATATTCGCCTGCGATTTGCCGCCGACAAGCCGCGCGCCTGAAGGCACGACCGTTTGAGTTACCCCGCGTCCTGGCGGCAGTATCGCGGGGGAGATGAGTATCTTCCGCGAAATGACCGAAGGTCTGCCGCGGCAGGCGCCCGGCTCCGGCGGCGCTACTCTGCGCGCGCTCGGCCTCGTGCGCGGTCTGCCGACGCGTCCGCGAATCCTCGACGTTGGATGCGGTCCCGGCGCGCAGACGATCGAGCTCGCGCGCGCGACCGGCGGATGGATCGTGGCGGTCGATATCCGCCAGCGATTCCTCGACGAGCTGACCGAACGCGCCGGCGGCGGCGGGAGTGCTGCCGCAGATTACGACCGTCAACACCTCGATGTTCGACATGGATTTCGCCGACGAGTCATTCGACCTGATCTGGTCCGAGGGCGCGATCTATATCGCGGGATTCGCCGAGGGCCTCGCCGGCGTGGAGGCGGTTCCTGAAGCCGGGCGGATGGCTGGCGGTATCCGAACTGACGTGGCTGGTGCCGAATCCGCCGGCCGAGGCGGCCGAATATTGGGCGCGATGGCTATCCGCGGCATGGGATCGATCGAGCGCAACTGCCAGATCGTCGCCGAGGCGGGCTACGTCAACATGGACGGCTTCGTCTGTTCGGTGAAGGACTGGTGGACAACTATTACGAGCCCGACCGAGCGGCGCGTCGAGGAGTTGCAGGAAAAATACGCCGGCGACCGCGAAGCATTCGCGACCCTCGACGATGCGCAGCGCGAATACGATCTGTTCCGCGTACATCACGACGCCTACGGCTACGTCTTCTACGTGATGCGCAAACCGCCCGCCTGATTGGGGACTGTTTCAATTCAGGGCTGAGTATCTGAATTTAAAATGCCAGTGTTTATTTTGATTTGAGGCGAGGGTCATCGGTCGCGACGCATTGCGCAGGTGCGAACAGATTTTTCCAAAAGGCATTGTCGGCTCGTTCCCCCGATTCACCGATTTCGGCATGCTCGACGTAAAGACGTGCATAATCTCTGGTTCACGGGCGGGATACGCACGGCAGTCCTCGATTTTGTCGAATTTCCTATCATCTGCCATTCT
The DNA here is from genome assembly GCA_963721485.1 of uncultured delta proteobacterium. Taxonomy (GTDB): domain Bacteria; phylum Desulfobacterota; class Binatia; order Binatales; family Binataceae; genus Binatus. The sequence continues at coordinate 284,299 of CAVRJV010000003.1, forward strand.
GACAACGGGGCTGTAGGATCCCATCGGTACCGTCCTCAGTTGGCGAAGGCGGAGCTATCAGATACAGCTCACAAGCGCGAGCGAGGCCGCGTGGCGAAGATACATATCCGTGAGTTAACAAACCAATGCGCGACCGGCAACGCGCCGAAGCGCATAATACTGTCTCGATTCGGCCTGGGTGCCTGAAATTTCAAATCGAGCGTGTCTTAGTATCAGCGCGACGGAACGACGCGCACGGAGATGTCGACGCCGCCGCACTTGACCGCTTGGAAGTCGACATTTGCGCGCCCGTTGTACGTCACCTCCAAATGCGACGGCGATACCCATTTCATAGCAAGATTGATAGTGGGGGATGCATCTTGGTCGTCGTGAGAGAATTCGAGAATCATCGTAGGAGTGTTTGAGACAAACTGTAGGTACACCCGCGTTTCGATACCGGCCGTTCCCGGTCCGGAGTGCTGTATGGTTTGGGCGGTTGCAAGCCAAAGTCCATCGAGGGATCGGGCTTCCGCTGACCAAATCGTCTGGACGTCCTGCGGACAACCGAAGTAACAAGCGCACAATAGCCCCACAAGCGCGAGCGCGGTTGCGTGGCGGAGCTTCATCCTACTTTTCCTTGAGCATCGGATCGTCGGTCGCGATGAATTACGCTAGTTCGGTGAGATCCGATTCTCTTGTGCTTTCCGCAGTTCGTTTGACGACACGCATTTCGCGTTCGCCTCTTTGCGCGTATTCGTTGGGTCGGTCGGGGTCTTGTGAATATTCATCAGGGACTCATTGCAGGTGTCAGCGGTAGGGAACCGCTGCCCTTGTTCCCATTCTGACAAATCTGATTTGGCGTCGTACTCCATCTCACACGAGCCAAGGTCTTTGCGAGATTTGTCAACGCACTTTTCTGGCGGCCACATCAGATACCAAACCACAAGCGCGAGCGCGGCTGCGTGGCGGGGCTTCATCGCTCCGTTGTAGCAGTTTGTACCGAGAGCGTCACAGCGGTTTGGCTGATGCCCATTGCGCGGAAAAGGATTCGGAAGCCTGCTCCGTGTCTTTCGGATAGTACCCCCGATTGGCGCTCGCTTTCATTTCCTGGCGATCTGGGTTACCTGTTGCGATACAAATCATTACCCTCGCGAGGATCGAAATGGACTTTTCGCTGACCCCCAAGACCGAACAGTTGCGCAAGCGCGTCTCCGACTTCATGGACCAATACGTCTTCCCCATCGAAAAAGAAGTTCAGCACGCGATGGGCGAGAGCGGGAATACCGAGCCCGCAATCGCTCAAAGACGTCCGCAAGAAGGCCAAGGCCGAGGGCCTGTGGAATCTTTTTCTGCCCGACGAAAAATTCGGCGCGGGCCTGAAGAACTACGAATACGCGCCGCTGTGCGAGCTGATGGGCCGCAGCCCAATCGGCGCGCGCGCGTTCAACTGCATGGCGCCCGACACCGGCAACATGGAAATCCTCGCCGAGTTCGGCACGCCCGATCAGAAAAAGCAGTGGCTGCAGAAATGCCTCGACGGCGAGATTCGCACCTGCTTCTCGATGACCGAGCCTGACACTCCGGGCTCCGACCCGACCCAGCTCGAAGACGCGCGCGGTGCGCGACGGCGACAACTACGTCATCAACGGCCACAAGTGGTTCACCTCGAATGCGATCGGCTCGGCCTTCGCGATCGCGATGGTCGTGACCGACCCCGACGCCGAGCCGCATCGCCGCGCCAGCCAGATAATCGTTCCGACCGACACTCCGGGATTCAACCTGGTTCGCCCGGTGCCCGTGATGGGCCATACCGGCGGCGGCGGGCATTGCGAGATCATCTACAAGGACTGCCGCGTGCCGGTGACCAACCTGCTCGGCGAGGAAGGCGGCGGCTTCGCGATTTCGCAGGCGCGGCTCGGCCCCGGACGAATCCATCATTGCATGCGCACGATCGGCATCGCCGAGCGCGCGCTCGAGCTGATGTGCAAGCGGGCGAGCACGCGCTTCACCCACGGCAGTTTTCTTTCCGAGAAGGCCAACATCCAGGAATGGATCGCCAACTCGCGAATCGAGATCGACTCGTGCCGCCTGATGGTCATGCATGCGGCGTGGAAGATGGACACCGCCGGCAAGAGCGCCGCGCGCAACGAGATCGCGATGATCAAGGTGATGTGCGCGAACATGGTGATGATCGTGCTCGACCGCGCGATCCAGGTGTTCGGCGCGGCGGGCGTCAGCGACGACTTCCCGCTCGCGCGGATCTGGCGCGACAGCCGCGCGCTGCGGATCGCCGACGGCCCCGACGAAGTGCATCGCATGACGATCGCGCGCCGCGGAGTTGCGCAAGTACAAATAGCTGCGCATGGCTGAACGCTATCGATCTCACCGTCGAGTTCGGCGACGTTCGCGAGGAAGAGCAGCTCGACTGGAGCAAGCTCGTCGCCTGCCTGCGCGAGCCGCCAACTGCCCGGCGCCGACGCGCCGATGACGGTCAAGCAGTTTCGCGGCGGCTCTTCGAATCTCACCTACCTGCTGCGCTTCGGCGATCGCGAATGGGTGATGCGCCGGCCGCCGTTCGGCCCGCTGCCCGTCGGCGGCCACGACATGGGCCGCGAGTACAGAGTGCTCTCGCGCCTGTGGGAGGTCTTCAAGCCGGCGCCGCGCGCGATGCTCTTCAGCGACGACGCGTCGATCATCGGCGCGCCGTTCTTCGTGATGGAACGCCGCAGGGCATCGTCATCAAGAACCGCCAGCCGCTGCCGGCCGAGCTCGGCAACGACCCCGCGACTTTCCGCGCGATGTCCGAAGGCTTCATCGACACGCTCGTCCGATCTGCACGGCGTCGACTACGCGGCGATTGGACTCGCGTCCTCGGCAAGCCCGACGGATTTCTGAAGCGCCAGATCACCGGCTGGATGGCGCGATGGGAGAAAGCCAAGACGCGCGAAGTGCCGCTGATGGAGAAAGCTCGGCGCGTGGTTCCTCGACCACATGCCGGTGTCGCCGCCGCCGGTGCTCGTGCACAACGACTTCTACCTGCACAACGTCATGGTCGGCGCGGAGAATCACGGCGAGATAGTCGGCGTCTTCGACTGGGAGATGTCGACCATCGGCGATCCGCTGGTCGATCTCGGCATCGTGATGAACTACTGGCGCGACCAGAGCGACCCGCCCGAGCTGCTCGCGCACCTCGCAGGGCGAAGCGCACACGCTGCGCCCCGGCTTCCTCAGCCGCGACGAACTACTGCATCGATATTCCACCCGCACCGGCCGCGACCTGAGCGCGATGCCGTACTACTGGGCGTGGGCGCACTGGAAGACCGCGACGGTCGTCGAGCAAATCTACGTCCGCTACGTCCGCGGCCAAACCACCGATCCGCGCTTCGCCCTGATGGGCCCGATGGCTCCCGCCCTCGCGATCGCGGCAGCGCAAGTAGCGTCGCGACTGGGCTTCAAGGCCTAGCTTCGCTCTTCCGCGAACATGAATAGCTTCTTACACTTCCTTTGTTCGCGCGGCATGGAACCTCTTGTTCTCATCGATTACGCCCTTATGGTTGTTGCGGTCGTCTCTGTCTTGCTCGCTGTCGTTTTTGTCTTTAGAGCAGCGCCATCAAACGAGACGCTCCGCAAGTATAGCTTAGGCGCGAAGATGCGTTTGATGTATCTGCACTTCGACCGGCGCCCGCCGAGTGAAATCTCACCAGAAGACATCGAGACGTTCCGGAAGTTCCGAAAGCGAATATTCGTTTGGGGGCTGGTACTTTTTGGCTGCACTCTACTGCGAGTCCTGTTCACTAATGTCTTGGCTCCGAGAGTATTTTTCATGTTCGCCAACAACCAGTGCGCGAAATAGCTCGACGCCGATGGACGACAGCTCTGTGCGTCGTCCCCTTTTCAGCCTGCGGCATCTGAGCTATCCAAGGGAGAAAGGCGGGTATAATCTTGGCCCGGTCCGGAGGTTTCCACTTTTGCACGCGATTAATTACGAAGCTCCAACGACGCTCGATCAGGCGATCAGCATCCTCAAAACTCACGGCGAGAACGCCCGCCCGTTCTGCGGCGGCACCGATATCATCATCCAGCTGCGCGCCGGCGTCCGCCGCACCGGGCATCTCGTCGACATCAAGAAAATCAAGGAGCTGCGCACGCTCTCCTTCGATGCGAAAAAGGGCTTGCGCCTCGGCGCGGCCGTCCCCTGCATCGAGATTCACGAGAGCGACGTGATGCGCAGGCATTACCCCGGCCTGACCGAGGCCGCGCATCTTATCGGCTCGCTGCAGATTCAGAACCGCGCCTCGGTCGGCGGCAATCTGTGCAATGGCTCGCCGGCCGCCGACACGACGCCCGCGCTGATCGCGCTCGGCGCGCGCGCGCGAATCGTCGGCCCGACCGGCGAGCGCGAGGTGCCGGTCGAGTCGTTCGTCATCTCGCCCGGACGCACCGTGCTGAAGCCCGGCGAAATGCTGGTCGAATTGCTGATTCCCGCGCCCGCGCCGCATTCGAGCGACGCGTATCTGCGCTTCATCCCGCGCAACGAAATGGATATCGCGGTGGTCGGCGTCGGCGCTTCGGTCACGCTCGACGGCGACAAGGTGAAGGCGGCGCGAATCGCGCTGGGCGCGGTTGGCGCCGACTCCGCTGCTCGAGACCAAGGCCGCCGAGTCGCTCATCGGCAAGAAACTCGACGACGCGGCCCTCGAGGCCGCCGGACGCGCTGGTGAGCGAGGTCTGCAAGCCGATCGACGACATGCGCGGCACGGTCGAATTTCGGCTTCACATCGCCGCCGTGCTGACCCGCCGCGCACTCAACAATCGCGGCCGAGCGCGCGAAGAAAATCTGAATCACAACTCAAACACCTACGGCATAAAGCTCATGAAAAAGACCCTGGTAGAAGCGACGATCAACGGCGAAACCGTCGAGTTCCTGTGCGAGCCGCGCCAGAGCCTGCTCGAGGTGCTGCGCGACGTGCTCGAACTGACCGGCAGCAAGGAAGGATGCCTGACCGGCGATTGCGGCGCGTGCACCGTGATGGTCGACGGCCGCGCGGTCTGCTCGTGCCTGATGCTCGGCGTCGAGGCGCAAGGCAAGAACATCGCGACCGTCGAGGGACTCGCCGACGCAGGGCGTGCTCAGCGTCTTGCAGAAGAAGTTCCTCGAGAACGCGAGCCTGCAGTGCGGAATCTGCACGCCGGGATTTTTGATTTCGGCCAAGTCGCTGCTCGATCGCAATCCGAATCCGACCGAGGCCGGAGATTCGCTACGCGCTGGCCGGGCAATCTTTGCCGATGCACCGGCTACGACAAAATCGTGCACGCGGTGCTCGACGCGGCCGCGGACATCCGCGGCAGGCACGAGCAGTCGACCGCGGACGTGTCACCGCGGGATCAGCCGATAGATCGATTTAGCTATTCGAGAGGTAATCACCATGGCAGCATCGACTACGACTGGCAATTTCAAAGTTATCGGCACGCGGCCGATTCGTCACGACGGCGTCGACAAGGTGACCGGCCGCGCCAAGTACGGCGCCGACTACGCGTTCCCCGGCATGCTGCACGGCAAGGTGCTGCGCAGCCCGCACGCGCACGCGAATATCAAATCGATCAACGTCGACAAGGCGCTCAAGCTGCCCGGCGTCAAGGCGATCGTCACCGCGCAGGATCTTGCCGCAGGCTGCGAACAAGATCGAGCAGGCCGGCGAAATGGCGATCAATCCGATGTACCTGTCGATGAACATCCTCGCGCACGACAAGGTCGCTCTACGACGGCCATGCGGTCGCCGCGGTCGCCGCGACCAGCCCGCATATCGCCGAAGAGGCGCTGCGCCTGATCGAGGTCGAGTACGAAGTGCTGCCGCCGGTGATGACGGTGGACGACGCGATGAAGCCGGACGCGCCGATCCTGCTGCCGGACCTGCGCAACAAGGAAGAAGGCGACAAGCCGACCAACGTCGCGCAGCCACTTCCAGTTCAAGCGCGGCGATGTCGCAGCCGGCTTCAAGGCGGCCGACTTCGTCGTCGAGCGCGAGTTCAACACCGCGATGGTCCATCAGGGCTACATCGAGCCGCACAACGCGGTCGGCATCTACAACTCCGACGGCCAGGCGACGATCTACTGCTCGACCCAGGGCGCCTTCGACGTGCGCTCGCTGAGCGCGCAGGTGCTCGGGATGCCGGTCGGCACATATCAAGGTGGTGCCGGCCGAAATCGGCGGCGGCTTCGGCGGCAAGACCACCATCTACCTCGAACCGCTGTCGGTGCTGCTGTCGAAGAAGACCGGCGCGTCCGGTCAAGATGGTGATGACGCGCGTCGGAAGTGCTGCGCGCGAGCGGCCCGACCTCGGGCTCGAAGATCAAAGTGCAAGATGGGCGCGACCAAGGACGGCAAAATCGTCGCCGCGGAAATCTGGATGGCCTACGAGGCGGGCGCGTTCCCGGGCTCGCCGGTCGGCGCGGGCGCGATGTGCATCATCGCGCCCTACAACATCGACAATTTTCAGATCGACGCCTACGACGTGGTCGTCAATCGGCCCAAGACCGCGGCCTATCGCGCGCCGGGCGCGACCAACGCCGCCTTCGCCTCCGAGACCGATGATCGACGAGCTGGCCGAGAAGTGCGGAATCGATCCGATCGATTTCCGCCTCATGAACGCGCGTCAAGGAAGGCACGCCGCAGATCGTCGGCCCTCCCTACAAGCGCATCGGATTCATCGAGACGCTCGAGGCGATCAAGAACAGCCCGCACTACAAGTCGCAAGCTGACCGGCAAGATCCGCGGACGCGGCGTCGCCTCGGGCTTCTGGTTCAACGCCGGCATGCAGTCCTCCGCCACGGTCAACATCCATGCCGACGGCACCGCCAGCGTCGTCACCGGCTCGGCGGATATCGGCGGCTCGCGCGCCTCGATGGCGATGATCACCGCCGAAGTGCTGGGCCTCGACGTCGACCGACGTGCGTCCGATCGTCGCCGACACCGATTCGATCGGCCATACCGACGTGACCGGCGGCAGCCGCGTCACTTTCGCCACCGGGCATGGCGGTCTACGAGGCGGCCCAGGACGCCGTGCGCCAGCTGAAGGAGCGCGCCGCCAAGACTGTGGGAGAAGAAGCCCGAAGAAGTGGAATTCCGCGACGGCAAGTTCTACGCGAAAGGCAACGGCGTCCCGCCGATGACGATCAAGCAGCTCGCGCCGCGCTTCGGCGCGCACCGGCGGACCGATCACCGGCCGCGCCAGCGTCAATGCGCGCGGCGTCGGCCCGGCATTCGCGACCACGCTGCGTCGATGTCGAAGTCGATCCCGATACCGGCAAGGTGCAAATCCTGCGATGCACCGATCGCGCAGGATGCCGGCAAGGCGATTCATCCGAGCTACGTCGAAGGCCAGATGCAGGGCGGCACCGCGCAGGGACTCGGCTGGGCGCTCAACGAGGAATATTTCTACGACGACAAGGGCACGCTGCGTAACACCGGATTGCTCGACTACCGGATGCCGACCTGCCTCGACTTGCCGATGATCGAAACCGTCATCGTCGAGGATGCCGAACCCCGGCCATCCGCTGGGCGTGCGCGGCGTCGGCGAGGTCTCGATCGTGCCGCCGCCGGCCGCGGTCGCCAACGCGATCTATCGCGCGGTCGGAGTGCGGATGACGGAGACGCCGATGTCGCCGCCGAAGCTGCTGAAGGCGATGCTGAAGCATCGCGGCTCGACACAACATTCCGCCGCGGCGGATTGATCAGGAGTGATCGAATTCGGGGCGGGCCAATGCTCGCCCCCTTTCGTTTTTGCAATGCCCACAGTTGTTATTCCTGCCCTGCTGCGCAAATTTACCGGCGGCCTCGAGCGCGTTGACGTCCCCGGAAAATCGATTCGCGAGCTGGTTCGATAATCTCGGCGCAGCGGTTTCCAGGAATCGACGCGCAGCTACTCGAGGACGGCGACATCCGGCCGTCGATCGCGGTCTCCATCGACGGCGAAATCGCAACCGGCGGCGTACTCGACGCCGTCGGCGAGAACAGCGAAGTGCATTTCATTCCCGCGCTCAGGCGGCGGAGTCGTCTGAAGCGCACAGGGAGAGTCGAAACTCGGGTTTTCAGCGCGTGAGAGGCGACGCTCATCCGAGCTTGCAACATACTCGCATATAAGTACAATACGGCTTGCTGGCCGGGGTTTGCCCCCCTTTTCCCGGTTGGCTACGGGCCGGGCAGAGCAATCTGCCTGGCCCTTATTAATTTGGCGGAAGTGGCGTCTCACGATCCTAGCTCGGCAGTAAAGCACCGACCCAGCGATGTCGGCGTCAGCCACGACCCAGTCAGTCCGCAATGATCAAAATGGCGATGAATCGTCGGCAGCGCGCCGAACATAAGTTATACTACATAGGTCACGCCGCGGATTGCACGATGTCCGACGGGTCCTAGTATTACCGGGTGCGCGGACGGAAGACCAGCACCGAGCACGGCGCATTGCGCACCACTTTCTCGGCGACGCTGCCGATCAGCGAGAATGTCGCCGCCGCTCCGCCCGTGCGTCGACAAGAGAATCAGATCGATCTCTTGTTCCTTGGCATAGTCGCACAGTTTGTGCACCGGCGCGTCCGACCACGGCAAAGGTGAAGACCTTATTCGAATCGGCGAAGTCATCCTTCTTGATGCGCGCGAGTTCCTCTTCCGCCTGCTCGATCATCGCGGCTTCCCGCACCAGCTCGCGGCTCTGCTCGGCGCTGGTCGCCAGGGGCAGCGGGATAAAATGATGATGCGGCGCGATTACGTGCATCAGGTGAACTTCGGCGCCGATGTCTTTCGCCAGTTCCATCGCGCCGCGCATCGCTTCCATCGAGTGCGGGGAAAAGTCGATCGGCGCGAGAATCTTCTTGACGTTCTGAATCATAGGGGCCTCCGGGTGCCACGACTTGGAATTACCACGCGCTTCGCCGCCTCTGCAAACCCGCCCCGCTCTATGCCATTATCCCGTCCGGCCGCTGCATCTGTACCGCCGCCGCGGCCTGCGCAATGGACGGTGAAAAAAAATGAAAGGAACTGTCTTCCACGGACCCCATGATGTACGCGTCGAGCGCGTCGACGATCCCGCGCTCCAGACTCCCACCGACGCGCTCGTGCGAATCACCCGCGCCGGAATCTGCGGCTCCGACCTCCACTTCTATCACGGCGCTTTACCCATCGTGCCCGGCTTCGTGCTCGGCCACGAAGGCGTCGGCGTGATCGAGGAAGTCGGCAGGCGGCGTCGATCGCCTGAAGAAGGGCGATCGCGTCGTCGTCTCCGGCCTGGTCGCATGCGGGCGATGCTTCTTCTGCCGGCGCGGGCAGCCCTCGCAATGCGCCGAAAGCGGCTCTGCCGTTTTCGGCTACGGCTCCAGTTCCGCCGGCAAGCTCGGATGGCTGGGCGGCGAGCAATCCGAAGCGGTGCGCGTGCCGATGGCCGACTACACCTGCTACCCGCTGCCCGATGCGATCGACGATGACGCCGCGGTCTTCCTCGCCGACATCCTGCCCACCAGCTTCTTCGGCGCGATCAACGGCAACATCCGTCCCGGCGACACGGTCGCGGTTTTCGGATGCGGCCCGGTCGGTCTATGCGCCGTGATGAGCGCGAAACTGTTCGGCCCCGCCGAAGTGATCGCCGTCGACAGCATCCCGTACCGCCTCGAACTAGCGCGCAAACTCGGCGCGTTCGCCGTGACACTGAAAAAGCGAATCAGACAATCCTCGATCGCACCGAAGGCCGCGGCGCCGACGTGACGATCGAAGCCGTCGGCAACGAAGCCGCCCTGACCGCCGCAATAATGTCGGCGCGCGGCGGCGGCACCGTCTCGGTAATCGGCGTCTTCGCGGCGCCGTCGTTCAATTTCCCAATCGGCTACGCCTTCATGCCGCGACCTGAAGTTCCGCATCGGCCTCGCCAACATCAACGCCCACATCCCGGAACTGTCGCGCCTGATAGAAAAAGGCACCCTCGATCCGCGGCCGCTGATAAGCCACATAATGCCGCTGGCCGACGCCGCCAAGGGCTACGAAATTTTCAACGCCAGAAAAGACAACGTAATGAAGGTGCTGCTGAAACCTTGACGAGCTGCCCTTTCGATGACGGCACTGATTTACCCGTTCCTTGCGTTGGCTGCCGCCGGTTCCGTGACAGCGTTGGCGGTCCACGTGACCACGCTTTTCGGGGCCACGTATCCCTTCGAGCACTCCCTTAAGATTCTCGGTCCTGGCGTATTCGTTGTATTCATTCCAACGATATTCGTGATGAATCGACTGACACGGGACGTCAAGCAACGGGATATGTGGCGGGCAGCTATGCGTGGTTGTCCACGATGGATGCGCGGGTCAGTGTGGACGATCGCTGTTTACGCCTGGATCGGGTTCTTTGCGTTCCCGCTCCTACATGTCGGTGGTATGGATGCTGAGACAAGCAGAGAGTGTGCGGCGTCAGCCGTGATTCTTGTCTTTTACTTAGTTCCGCTATCGGTTCTTTATTCAGCGACGCAGGTCGCGCAATTCAACGAGAGTGCACGTTGCGTAAACGGCCACCCAGTCTCACCGTTTGCAAAGTTTTGCGAACGGTGTGGCGCCCCGGTCGCCTCCAACGCGCAGGACCGTGGTCCATGACGTTTCGGCGACCGCCCAACAACGCCGCCAAAGGCTACCAATCTTCAACGCCAGAAAAGACAACGTGATGAAGGTGCTGCTGAAACCTTAGGGCGCACCCTTCAGTTGCAATCGCCCATCGGGCTTTTGACCTTCGCGACGCCGCCGTTCATCGGCATGCAGACCGGCGCGCTGACATCGCTGCCTTCAGCCAGCGATCCCTTGGTCGCATCGGCCGTTACGATGCTCCCTGAAAACTTACATTCTACTGACGCCTCGCTGCCGGAACCCGATCCCTTGGCGGTCGCCTTGCAACCCGACGCCAGTGCGTTTGCCGAGGTCGTCGCGCCGTCGCTCGCGGCGGACTTTGCCACACCTCCGTCTTGTGCCTCAGTCTCCGCATAGCTCTGGTTGCCGCTGGCAGAGCTATTCGCGCTCCCGCCGCCGCCATCTATTCCGGCGACGGCCTCCGCGGCCGCATCCTTCGCCTTCGCGACCGCGTCGCCGCCGCCTGATGCATAGAACTTAGCCATCGCCGTGGCGCCGCCAGTCGCGCTCGAAGTGGCTTTGCCGCCGCCGCTGACCTCGATATCCGAGTATGCGTCGCTGCCGGCGCCAGCTGCAGTCGCCTTCGTCGTCGCGCCGTCATCCGCGATAAACGTCGCCGTGGCGTTATCTCCGGAAGCTTTGGTGGTGGCCGAGCTGCCGTCTGCCGCTTCGGATAGCGCGGTGCCGAGGTCCGACGCCTCGCCCTTCGCCTTGTTCGGCGCTCCGGTTGCCGCTTCGCATGAGACGCCGGTGCCGTCCATCGCCATCCGTCCGACGTTGGTGTCCGTCGTCGAGCACGACTCTTTGTCCGACGCCGCGAACACCGCGGTGCGAGTCACCATCAGAGCAAACGCCACCGCCGCCGTCGCCGCGCCAATCAGGACGATTCGCTTCTGCATGACTTCCCCTCCCGCAGGCGACTCTATCCGGCGGCACGCGGCAACATCCAGCGCTGCGCGATGTTCAGCCCAGTCCTGAGGGATGAACTTTTCAGCCTTACCGCGTGGGATTCCGCGTGCTACTCATAGAGCATGGCCACCTGTCACGATGATACCCGACACTCGCCAATCTCGCTCGGCACCTGGCAGCCCCGGCATGTTGCAGAAACAGTTTTTACGGAACGAAACGACCGATGGTAGAGCGACGCATTCATAACCACCACCGATGGTATGAACTGCCGCGCCTCGCATCCTAAACGACAACAGGTCCCCTTCCTACGCGAGAGTGGGTTTTTCTCTTATTCCGGTCCCCCTGAAAGGTTGGGGGTTAGGTTGTCCGGCGCGACCACAACCAGTTGCGCGCAGTTCGTAGGTACGCGATACCTTCAATAGCAATCGAGGTGTCAGTCATGGCGGAAAATCCAATTAAGGTTCGAGTCGAAGGTGATATCGCGTACATCGCGCTCAACCGTCCTGAAAAGCGAAACGCGATCAACCAGGCGATGCTCCGTGCGCTTCCCGAGGCGATCGACGAGGTCGATCGTGCCGACGTGCGCGCGATCATCATCTACGGCGAAGGCCAGGCGTTCTCGGCCGGCATCGATTTCACTTCGCTCACCAACGACACCGGCGCGCAGCGGCGGCCAAGGCGGCGGTCCCGACATGCAGCGCTTTCGGCGCTTCGTCGCGGAGTCGCAGGCGTCGCTGAACCGCATCGAGAGTGTCGAGAAGCCGGTCATCGGCGCGCTGCACGGCTTCGTCGGCGGACTCGGCCTCGAGCTGGCGCTCGCGTGCGACGCGCGAATCGCAGCGGACGGCGCGCGCCTCGGGATGCCCGAAGTGCGTATCGGTCTGGTGCCCGACGTCGGCGGCACGACGCGGCTCACGCGCACGGTCGGCTACGCGCGCTCGAAGGAGCTGATCATGACTGCTCGAATGATCGAGGCAGTCGACGCTGAGAAAATCGGGCTGGTGAATCGCGTCGTCGCCGAAGGTGCGCATCTCGCCGCGGCCGAAGAGCTTGCGCGCGAGATGTCGCGCAACGCCCCGCTCGCAGTCGGTCTCGCGAAGCGGATCATCGACAAAGGTCACGGCCTCGACAAGATGACGTTCCAGGAACTCGAGGTGCTGGCGCAGAGCTCGCTGCTGCTCACCGAAGATTTTCGCGAAGGTGCGACCGCGCTGGCGCAGCGCCGCGAGCCGCGCTTCAAGGGACGCTGAGGCGAATCTCGAAGCCCGCCTCGAAGCTGTCACGCGGCGCAAGCTCGCGCATCCCGGCCGCGACACCGCGCGCCGCGAGATTGAAGGCGTCGGGCGCGCAGGTGTACGGCTCGATCGCGACGACGGCGATTGTCCGGCGGAGCATAGACGACGAAGTCGTCGAACGCAGCATCGGCGCGAACTTCGACCGCGACTTTCAGCGACGGATCGATCAGCCGCGCGCGCGGCGCATCGCATCGTCATTTGAGATTGCCGCCATGCGGAATGCATCATCGTAAGTATCTGTCCCCAGCTGATGCGGCGCGCGAAGATCGTACTTGCCGGCCAAGGCTCGGTGGCGCCGGTCGGAATGAGGCTGCGCATCGAGCTGCCATCGCGCGTCGGCTTCGAGCTGAATCATCATCGCGTCGCGCGAACCTTTGCGGATTGAGCGGTGCGTGGAAGTAAGGATGCGCGCCGAATCCGAACGGCATCACCGAGTTGCCGGTGTTCGTAATGCGCGCCTTCAATCTCAGTCCATTACCTACTTCGTAGTCTATTTCGAGCGTGAACGGCCACGGCCAAATCGAACTGAGATCCGGATAGTCAGACGAATCGAGAATCGCGGTCGACGAAGTACGGTCCGCGCCGCGTCACGCGGAACGCGCGCTCGCATGCGAAGCCGTGAATCGAGTGCCCGCGTGCGGGCTCATTCACCGGCAGCCGGTATTCGCGGCCCTTGAAGGTAAAGTGTGCGCCGGCGACGCGGCCCGGCCACGGAAAGAGTATCGGAACGCCGCCGCGATGCGGATGCTCGCGCCATGCGTCGGGACTCGCCGGACCCGCGATCACATCGATCGTGCCCGCGCGGTAACTGAGACATTGGCAGCCGGCCTCGGGCACAATCACAGCGCGTTCGCTCTGCACCTCAAGCGTTATGAGTTCCACGATGATATATTGCGCCCGAGGAGCGATGCGGCAGCGCAGAGTTTGTCCCGAGGATCGGGCATCCCCTCGATGGGTAAAGTATATTTTGCGGCGCGACCGAGACGGCAAACTACAATCGCGCGACTAGCCAGAAATCGGCAACTGACTAGTGGTCGCGTCCGCCGCGGCGTTCGCCGCCGCCACCACCACCGCCGCGTCCGCCGCTGCGCGCCTGCGCTTCATTCACGCGGATCGGACGGCCCTTGATGTCGCGGCCGTTCAGTTTCTTGATTGCGCCTTCGGCCGCCTCATCGGTCGCCATCTCGACGAAACCGAATCCCCGCGAGCGATTGGTGGCGCGGTCGATGATGACTTGCGAGCTGTCCACCTTTCCTGCTTCTGAAAATACGTCGAGCAGATCCTGGTCGGTCACAGTCCAAGCCAGATTCCCAACATACAGTCTGCGGCCCATTACCCTCTCCTCGCGCGCGACCCGGTTACCCGCAGCGTACTGCGGTTGGTACGCTATACCACTGGCGCGCGCATCTAGTCCGAAATTCCGGAATGCTTATAGCATCGCGCCAATCTCAAACATAGTGCTTTGTTTGCGATCCGCTGCCTTTATTTTCCTGGCACCTCTGATAAAAATCGAGCTGGGTGTTAGGGGCTTAATCGGCGGATATATAGTCAGCCTTGATCTAAAATTAGGCTGGCTGTGCGCGAGATTGGCTGTTTTAAGAGGTCTGGACTGATGCACATTCTGTGGTAGGGGTGACTAGCGGAACGAACGGATGCCTATGCGCGATATTGCGCGCATTATGATTTCTGGCGGTGTCAAAAAAGCTATATCGCATGACAAGACCGCCGAAGAATGAGTCGTTGTCTCATTCGGGAACGTTCGCAAAATGCCGAGGCGAGAGCCTGACACTTTCACATCTCAAACCGCGAGCATCCGATGTCGGATCAAATTCGAGATGTGCCGACGGCGTTCGCCGAATTCGCGCGGAGGCAGCTCAGCGTTTTCGGACGCGAAGCGGGCCGCAAACGGCACGTCCGCACTACCAAAATAAGTCTTCTCCGCGAATCAATGTGACTATCTGGTGGTATAGCCTGAGGATACATCGAATGATCTAACTGCTATATCCAATTGACCGATATTGATAATGAACAAAATGACTTTGATACTTGTAGAAGTAGGTTTGATCGTGTACATTCGGAATCGATTTGTACTGATCAATCCCCCGAAAGGAGATAGCTAGATGCCCGGAAAAAGTCTCTCGCGGAGCCGCGTCTGCGTTCCAGCAAGTACAGCGGCAGGCGCGCACCCTGCTAATCAATCTGCGCAAGGACATTCGTATGAAAGAGTCAATACTGAGTAAGCTCAAACAAGAGGAAGCGCGGCTGGGGTCGTTGATCGGTGGCGGCGGCGGCGCGGCCAAAGCGATTAGCAGCGGCCCGCGCGGCAGAGTCAACTGGCGCGCCGTGCTTTCGGCGCTTCCCAAGCAGTTCAAGGCGGCCGACGTGCGCAATGTGCGCGGGCTCAAGGGAAAGCGGCCGTCGGAAATTTTCGCGGCGATCACGCGATGGATCGACGCCGGCGCCGCAAAGCGAAAAGCTCGCGGAGTGTACGAAAAAGTCTAGCCGAAGCTTGGCGCGCGCCGGCCGCAATGCGGTGTCGCGCGAGTGAGATCGAGTCTTGAGGCGGCGCTGCGATTGCGGCAGCGCCGTTTTCTATTGCCCAATTCGGTGCTAGACTTTGGAACCTCAGTCGCGTGTGAAAGAGTAAAAACTACATGGCTGTGATGACAATCGAATGGCGGGCGGATACCGTCCGCATGATCGATCAGCGCCTGCTGCCCGCGCGCGAGGTGATCGAACCTATCGCGACTATCGCGGCGTCGCGGAAGCGATCCGCACGATGGTAATTCGCGGCGCGCCGGCGATTGGCGTCGCAGCTGCGATGGGCGTCGCGCTCGGCATCAAGGGCACCGCCGGCGCGAAGGCGCAAAAGCGCTTCGCACGTCGTCGCGAAGGCTCTCAAAGCCACCCGGCCGACCGCGGTCAACCTTGCGTGGGCGGTGGATCGGATGGGCCGCGTGCTCGACGACAGCATTTCGCTCGACGCGGCGGAGCTGTTTCAGTCGCATGCGCGCGGAGGCGATCGCGATCTACACGGAAGACGTCGCCGCGAATCGTGCGATGGGAAAATTCGGCGCCGAACTCATCGGCGATCCAGCGACAGTGTTGACCCATTGCAATGCCGGCGCGCTGGCGACGGCCGGATACGGCACCGCGCTCGGAGTGGTGCGCGCCGCGCGCGACGCGGGCAAAAAGATCCAGGTGTTCGCCGACGAGACGCGGCCATTCCTGCAAGGCTCGCGGCTGACGGCGTGGGAACTCCACAAAGATCGGATACCGGTGACGGTGATCGCCGACAACATGGCGGCGACGGTACTGTCGCAGAACAAGATCGATTGCGTGGTCGTGGGAACAGATCGCACGGCGGCGAACGGCGACGTCGCGAACAAAATCGGCACCTATCCGCTGGCGGTGATGGCGCGCCGCCACGGCGTGCCGTTTTACGTCGCGGCGCCGCTGTCGTCGATCGACCTGGACTGTCCCAACGGCGCGGCAATTCCGATCGAAGAGCGCTCGGGCCGCGAGCTTACCGAATACGGCGGCAAGCAGATCGCACCAAAGGGCGTCCGCACTTTCAACCCCGCGTTCGACGTAACGCCGGCCGAGTTGGTGACCGCGATTATCACCGAGCGCGGCGTCGCATATCCGCCCTACACGGAAAGTCTACGTGCGCTGAAGAGTAAGACATGACCAACTGGCTATTCGTCGAAGTGATCGAGATACTCGGAAAGCCCATAGCCAATCTTGCCATCCCAATTCCACTCGGTCATGCCTTCTGCGATTCGAGTGACTATTCCTGCACGGCGGTTGCGCAGCGGGATCATCGATAGCACTTTGCCCGTAATGACTATTGGCGCGCCGCCGTCAATGGTCTGACAGGTCACCTTGATTTTGTCATGGAGCTGCTGCTCGCCGGCGAATTCAGTCTGCACATCGACCTTCACGATATGCAGGAACGGCTTGCCCTTGCGCGCGACGAACCCGCCCGGACGCTCGCTGCCGTCGCGATTCACCGTGATTGTCGCCATCGCGCCGAGATCCTCGTCAAAATTCATGGTAAGCCATCGATAGAACTTCGGCGCCTGCCAGTAGCGCGGTCCCCAGCTATGATCGCGCAGTCCCAGCGCGTCGATTTTGAACTCGCGGTCGACACCGTCGGTCGTCAGCACCAGCTTTCCGGTGGCGTGGCCGAGCTGCTCGAGATGACCCTTGGCGAATTGAGCCTCCGGGTCTCCCGATGTTTTCGGCGACACCCATTGCCCGCCGATTTTT
This sequence comes from uncultured delta proteobacterium, assembly GCA_963721485.1. GTDB lineage: Bacteria > Desulfobacterota > Binatia > Binatales > Binataceae > Binatus. The sequence goes on from CAVRJV010000003.1 coordinate 301,403, forward strand.
TCGCGCAGCTCCCCGCCCCATCCTGGAGATGTCGCTACATAGTCGATCTCGAGCGAAGCACGCGAGTATGGATTGGTCTTGAATGCCTTGGCCGGATCCGCCATCTCGAGCGGGTTTTTGAGCATGCAGAGTTTTCCGCGGTAGCTGACGCGATGGCGCTCGAACGGCTTGACGACCTCGAACTTTGCACCGCCGGCATCGTGCGCCTCATTGTTTTTGATCTCCGGGCGCTGAAACATGAATCCGACGGTACCGTCGGGCAGGTAGAAGCACGCGGTCATCTCCGCGTAACCTTCATTGGCGCGATTACCCAGTCGGATAAACCCGCCGAGCCGCTGACTACGATCGTAGAAATTGTAGTATGCACTCTCGTTGAAGTTGGACTCACCGGTGTTCGGGATGCATCAGGTCGTCTTGTTCGAGAAGTACCACTTTCTGTTCGGGCATTAGTCAAATCTCCGTTTTGGATTTGCGAATGGCTATATCACTTTCCAGGTAACGCGGATTCGCGATACGCAGTTTGTCTTCGACGCTCTGACGCACGACCGCGATCACTTCCCGGCGCCAGTCGCCGTCGTCAGCGTTGCCCGCGCGAATCTTCGCGGTCAACTCTTCGCCCATGCTGGCAGCGGCTTTGCGCAAGTCGTCGAGGCTATGCAGATGCGGCGCGTCATGTTTGAGCAATCGGGCCAGCGCTTTCACCTCGCTCCGAACGAGCGGATCTTCCATCTTTATTTCGCGGGCGACGATTCGCATCACGTTGGCAACGACCCGCGCCTGGAACTGGCGCGCGCCCTCGATTGTAGGCACGAGTCTCGCGATCGACAAAGTCCGCCGCCGCTTCGAGCAATTCAACTGAGGTTGGTCGGTCTTGCATATTGATTACTCAGTGCGGATACGGGCTCAGCATGTTGCTATTCGATCAAGTTCAGGAGTTCGAGTTCCGTCTCTGCCGTTCGCCGTCCAATACTAGCGAGTTCGACGCTCTTTACGAATCCATCGATATGGGTGCGCGCCTGGCTGATAGTAATTATGCCCCAGCGCAAATTGCCGAAGACCTCCCAGAAGCGAGCCGCTTCGGGATCGACCGCGGCACCGCTGGCTTTTTCGTATGCGCGAAAGAAGTCCTCGCGCGTGCCAAGACCGCCGACCGGCTTCTGATCATCACCGAAACGCCACGCGCGCACGCACATCCATCCGACGTCCTCCATCGGATCGCCCAGATGCGCCAACTCCCAATCGAGGATCGAGCGCACACCCTCGGGTCCGAAAATTACGTTGCCGATTCGATAGTCGCCATGCACGAGCGTCTTGCGAGGAGTCTTCGGCACCCGCTTCAGGAGCCATCGAAAGGCCAGTTCAAATGCGGGATGCGGCTCGAGCGCCAGGCGTCGGAAGTTTTCCTCGTAGCGTTTGACTTCGGTCAGCGCCGCGTTGTCACCGGGCTCGGCGAGGAAATCGAGCTTGTGCTTGACGGGATCGACCCGATGAATCTTCGCGAGAATCTCGGCGAGTTGCGCGGGCATCACTTCGCGCGCGCGGGCGTAAGTGTCGTCGCGGAGCAGTCGGCGCGCCAGAGTCTCGCCGTCGACGCGCTCCATGATGAAAAACGCAGAACCGAGCACCGCGGGATCTTCGGAAACCCAAAACACTTCTGGAACCGGAACGCGCTCTTCGAAAGCGGCCCGAATCACCATGAACTCGTGACGCCGATTGGTGGAGATATTGTGCGCGCCGGGATCTCGCCGCAGCACCATCGCTCGTCGAGTGGTTTCGCCGCCACGTTCCATCGCGCAATCGAACGACCAGATCTCGCGCGACGCGCCGCCGGGCATCTTGCGAAAATTTTCGATCGCGACGCTGTCGAAGCGGCCTTCGGTGCGGATGAACGCGGTCAATCGCGCCACCATTTCGTTGGGTTCCAGTCTCTCCATCTCGCGTTCTCACTGTATGAGTATCACGAAATTTCCCGGCTTCGCACACCGAGCAATCAGATCGCTTGAACGTCAGGCGCGATAGCCCACCTTCTGCGCAATCCCGTCGCCGAGCAGGTTGAAGCCGAGAATCGAAAATCCGATCGCTAGTCCCGGCGCCGTCGTAAGATGCGGCGCGACGAGCAGGAACGCACGGCCGGCGTCGAGCATGTTGCCCCAGCTGGGCGTGGGTGGAATCGCGCCGAGGCCGAGAAACGACAGCGCGGCTTCCGCCCCGATGATGCCGCCGATTCCGAACGTAGCCTGTACTGCCAGCGGTCCAACGACGCCGGGTAGCAGGTGGCGTAGCAGCAGGCGCGACCGGCTGGCGCCCAGGCTCTCTGCGGCAACCACATAGTCGCGCTCGCGTAGCGTCAACACCTCGCCGCGAACGATGCGCGCGTAGCCGGTCCATCCCATGGCAGTCAGCGCGATCGTGAGGTCGATCAAGCCCGGACCGAGAATTGCCGCCAGCGCAATCGCGAGCAGGATTCCCGGAAAGGCGAGGACGATATCGACTCCGCGCATTATGAGATTGTCGACTCGTCCACCCGACAGCGCAGCGGTTGCGCCAATCAGGCTGCCAACAACGAGCGAGATCGCGACCACGACCGTGGAAATCGAGAGCGAAAGGCGACCACCCCATAGGATACGGGCAAGAATGTCGCGGCCGAGCGCATCGCAACCAAACGGGTGTGCGCGGCTGGGCCCAGCGAGAATGTTTGCGAGATCGATCGACAACGGATCAGTGCGAAACACAATCGGACCGACAATTGCCGCCACGACACTCGCGACGACGATAGTCACTCCAATAGACAGTGACGGATTGCGGAAGCGCGCGCTCACGAGACTCTCACTCGCGGATCGACCATCGCATAGACGAGATCGGTTGCGATGTTTACAACAACGTAGGTCATTGCGAACGTGAGAACGCATCCCTCGACGACGGGATAGTCGCGCGCCCCGATCGCGGTAATCAGCAATCGCCCGATTCCCGGCCACGAGAAAATTATCTCGGTAATGAGGGTGCCGCTCAGCAGCGCGCCCATCTGAAGCCCGATGATCGTCACGACTGACGTGAGCGCATTCTTGAGGCCGTGGCGAACGAGCGCGGCGCGCGGACTCAACCCCTTGCTGAGCGCGGTGCGCATATAGTCGCTCTGGCGCACGCGAATCAGGCTCTGGCGCAACATGCGAGCAAGGATCGCGGCGAGTGCGGTGCCGAGCGTGACTGCCGGCAGCACGAGATGGTCGAGACCGCCGCGTCCAGTAAGCGGCAGCCAGCGCAGATCCAATGAAAACAAAATCATCAGCAGCGGGCCGAGGTAGATGTGAGGAACCGAGATACCGACAATTGCAAATCCCATCGCGCCCAAGTCGCCGGCACCGCCGGGATTCGATCCCGCGATCATTCCCAGCGGGAATGCCAACAGAATTGCGACTAGCATTCCCGCAGCCGCGAGCCTCGATCGTGGCGGGAAAGCGTTCTGCGATCAGTTGCGAGACCGGCTTGCGATATGAAATCGATTCGCCAAGATTGCCGACGGCGAGTCCACCGAGAAACGCTGCATACTGCTCCAGGAGCGGACGATCGAGGCCGAGCTGATGCCGCAACCCAACGATGTCGGAAGGCGCCGCAGTCTCACCGAGCATCGCGACCACCGGATCGCCCGGCACGAGGTGAATGATAGCGAAGGTCAGCGTCGCCACGCCGACCGCGACGGGTATCAGCGCGAACAGCCGTCGCACCAGAAGATTGATCACTTGATCGACGCGACGGGTTGTCCGCCGCTGTCAGGTACGGCGAGCTTCAGTGTGGCCAGCGAACGGAGGCTGCCGTTCGGGTACGCCTCGAAGCCCAGCAATCGTCGATTCATCACGGCGACGTTGTCGACCCACCACAGTGACACATACGGCAGATCGTCGGCAGCGAGTTGCTGCACCTGCGCGTAGATTCTTTTGCGGGCATCGGGATCGATAGTAGTCATTCCCGCCTCGACGAGCCGGTCCATCTCAGGATTTGAATAGTAGCCTCGATTTTCTCCATGGGGAGGAGTCTTCTTCGAATCGAACACTCTGTAGTACTGGTTCGGATCGCTTATACCGACCCATTGAAGCAACGTCAGATCAAAGTCTCCAGCCTGGATGTCCGCGTAGTAGGTAGCAAACTCGAGCGTGCGTATAGTCAGTTCGATACCCACTCGCTGAAGCATCGCCTGAAAAATTTCGCCGATACGCGCGCCTTCCGGAGACGTCTTGAATTCGAACCGAAGGCCGCGCTTCCCTTCCTTGCCGCCAGGATAGCCCGCTTGATCGAGAAGCCGGCGCGCCTTTTCCGGATCGTAAGAATAGGTTTTGACGTTGCTTTCGTATGCCCAATTCTCCGGCGAAAGCATGCCAGTAGCTATTCGTCCATTATCAAGTAAGACACTACTGACTATTGCATTGCGATCGATCGCATACGCGATCGCGCGCCGCACGCGTAGATCGCGTAACCGTGGATTTCGGAAGTTGAAGCTCAGGTAGCGATAGGTATTCCCAGGAGTCTTGCTGATCTCAATCGACCGATGTGCAGCAAGCCACGGCAAGACATCGTTCTGGATATTGTTCCCTGAGAAATCGCAAACACCTTCTGCCAGTTCGAGCGCGCGGACTGTGGGGTCGGGCACAATCTTGAAAAGTATCGACTGCGCCGCGCCAGACGGATGCGGATAGTACTCGTTGCGCTCAAGCCGCAAGAACTCGTCGCGCGAGTAGGCGACCATCTTAAAAGGTCCACTACCCACCGGCGCGGCGCCGTTTCCCTGCGCAGGCAGCGGAGTCCCAACTGGCACGATACCTTCAGTCGCTATCTCGACGGCCGGCGCGTACGGATGCGCCACGGTGATGGCGACAGTGTAATCGTCTGGCGCTTCGATTGATTTCAACTCCTCCAGGCTGGCGCGTTTCGGCGACATCGATTCGGGAGCGAGTATCGAGTTGTAGGTGAACAGCACATCGCGTGCTGTAAGTTCGCGGCCGTCGCTGAAGCGCACTCCGTGGTTGAGATGATAGACCGTTGTCGTCGGGGAGGGATGCTCAATGCTTTGAGCAAGACGGCCGACAAACTGGCCGTTGCGATCGTTCCTGACCAGCGAATCAAAAATGAGTTCATTGACGCGCGACGAGGCCGCGTCGGTACCAAAACGCGGGTCAGTCAACGTCGGCGAGACTTCGAGATCGACCTGAATCGTGCCGGGAGGTCGATCGTTGTGACGATCGCATCCCGCCAGCGCAATGAGCGCTGCAGCAATCTGCGCGAGCACCAGCAGCCGGGCAGTTGTGTTCCGCATCCGCACAATTGGCGCGATAATAACATGGCGGTGGGCAATAATTGGCGTGCAAAGGTTGTGCTCCGGCAGGGTGACCTGACGGAAGCGGACGTTGATGCGATCGTAAACGCCGCTAACAACGACCTGATGCTGGGCGGCGGCGTGGCAGGTGCGATTCGTGTCAAAGGCGGGCCGTCGATTCAGCAGGAGTGCGACAAGATAGGCACGATTCCCCTCGGCGAGGCAGCGATCACGGGCGCGGGATTGTTGCGCGCGCGCCACGTAATTCATGCGGCGAGCATGCGGCTCGGAGAATCGACCTCGGAGATGAATCTACGCGCGGCGACGCGCAACTCGCTGATGCGCGCCGACGAGAACCAGCTCAAGACAATCGCATTTCCGGCGATCGGCACCGGCATCGCCGGCGCGCAGGTGATGCTCGACGAAGTGCGCGCGCATCTCAGCGGTCCGACGACGCTGGAGCGCGTCGAGTTCGTGCTCTTCGACCGGCGGTCGCTGGAAGTCTTTGCGCGGGTGCTCGCAGGCATGAAGTAGTTAGTTCCGCAGCGCGAAAACGAATTCGACACTCGCCGTTCATCGCGGCGTAACGCGCATCTCTTCTAATCGTGGCAGGTGGAGAGCGCGAATTTTTTTTGCCGCGCCGGTGCGGTTGTGGGGCAAGATGGATGACATCGAGCGCCTGGGACGTTACCTTCTATACATGCGGCTCGGCGCTATCGATGTCGGATCCAACTCCGTCCACATGATAGTGGCGGACGTGAGCCGCGACGGTCACCTCGAAGTCGTCGACCGCGTCAAGGAAATGGTGCGGCTGGGTCGGCGCTCGTTCACGACTGGACGCCTCACCGCTGAATCAATGGACCTCGCCGTGCGCGCGCTGGTGAACTTCAAGAAACTGCTGCGAGTGCGCCGGGTCGAGCGGCTGCGTGCCGTCGCCACCAGCGCTGTGCGCGAGGCGCGCAATCGCACCGAGTTCATCCGCCGCATCAAGCGCGAGACCGGCCTCACCGTTGAGGTGATCTCCGGCCTCGACGAGGCGCGGCTGATCTTCCAGGCGGCGCGACACGCCCTCGGCCTCGACGGCGGACCCCATCTGCTCATCGACGTCGGCGGCGGCAGCGTGGAACTCGTGCTTGTGCGCGACGGCAAGCCGCTGTGGATGCGCAGCGTCAAGCTCGGCGCAGCACGACTCGCTGAGAGATTTCTTCTTGACGACCCGCCGACGCGCGCGCAGTTGGCCAAGCTCGAATCGTATCTTGAGCGCACGATCGGACCGCTGATGCGCAAAGCGAAGCGCGCGGGCGTGGTCCGCGCGATCGGAACCTCGGGCACGATCAACACGCTGGTCGCGATGGCGCGATCGTCGCGCGGCGAGGAGCTCGGGCGCCTCCACGGCGCGAGCGCGTCGGCCGGCGAGATTTCCGATCTTTCGCGCGACCTGGTCGAGGCCAACGCCGCGCTCCGAGTCGATCTCCCCGGTATGGACGCCAAGCGCGTTGACCTGATGCCGGCCGCTGCGACCCTCGTCAACTTCATCCTGAAGAAATCCGGCGCGCCCGAGCTCGTCGCATGCACCTGGGCGCTGCGCGAGGGCGTGCTGCTGGGCCTCGCGCACAAGATCGATTCGCGCTCCGCCGCCGACGCTCGACGCCGCTCGGTCGGTGCGCTGGCTACTCGCTTCGCCGCCGCCAACGAGCACGGCAAGCAGGTCGCGAAGCTCGCGTTGAAGCTGTTCGACGCCACGGCGCCCGTTTTGGGCCTGCCGAAGTCCTCGCGAGAACTCCTTGAATTCGCGGCTTTATTGCACGATATAGGCCACGCGATTGATCATGACCGGCACAATCGCCATTCTTACTACCTGATTAAGAATGCGGAGTTGTTCGGCTTCGACACCGACGAAATCGAGGTCATCGCGCAGGCGGCTCGCGGGCATCGCAAGCAGGCCCCGAAACTCGATTCGCCGGATTTGAAATCGCTCAGCCCCGCCAAGCGCCGTGTGATCAGGGGCCTCGCCGCGATTTTGCGCGTCGCCGACGCGCTGGATCGAAGCCACTTCGGTGTGGTTAAGAATATCGAGGTAAGATACTCGCCCGGGCGCGATGATCGTCGGAATCGATTCGAAGCGCGAGAAAGGCTGACCTCGAACTGTGGACATGCGAGAGAAGAACCGACCTGCTATCGAGACTGCTGGATCGCCAGGTGGTGCTTGCAGCGCTAGAGCTGCCGGCTCGCCATCCGTCGCCAAACGGCCAATCTCCATCGACGAAGCCCGCGACCCGCACCGCGCCCAAGACCCTGCTCGAAACTCCGCATCCTTATAAGGGCCGTTTGATCTGCGTCGAGGGGATCGACGGCTCCGGCAAATCGACGCAACTGCTGCTGCTCGAGCGATGGCTCCGCGCGCGCGGCTACCCCGTGCATTTTACCGAGTGGAATTCGTCGCGGCTGGTGCGCCGTTCGATGCAACGCGGCAAGAAAAAGAATCTGCTGACGCCGACGACGTTCTCGCTGCTGCACGCCGTCGATTTCGCCGATCGCCTGACCTATCAGATCCTGCCGCCGCTGAAGGCCGGCATGATCGTGCTGGCCGATCGCTACGTCTATACGGCCTTCGCCCGTGACGTCGCGCGCGGCGTGCATCCCGACTGGGTCCGCTCGGTTTACAGCCCCGCCCTGCGCCCCGATTTGACGCTCTATTTCCGCGTGCCGATCGACATTTCGCTCGAACGCCTGCTGTCGGGACGCGCCAAGCTCAAGTACCACGAGGCCGGCATGGACGTCGGTCTCTCGGCCGATCCGGTCGAGAGCTTCCGGATGTTCCAGAGCCGCGTGCTCGAAATTTACGATCAACTGACGACCGAGTTCGGGATGCGCCCGATCGACGCGGCCGCCGAGATCCCCGATCAACAACAGGTCGTGCGCACGATGGTCCAGGAAATTCTTCGCGACTACGACATCGCGCGGGCGAACGGAAAAAATGGCGCCACATCGTAGCCACGCTAAAGCCTGGTACGGGCACGGCCTGCCGTATATCGCGAAGAAGCGCCTGCCCGGCCATCTGATCGCGATCGAAGGCACCGACGGCGTCGGCCGTTCCGCGCAAATCGAACTGCTGCGGCCGTGGCTCGAGCTCGAAGGCTACGCCGTCTCGAACACCGGATGGACGCGCTCGCCGCTCCTCTCCGAGACTATCAACGAGGCCAAGGCGGGTCATCAGCTCACAGTCACGACCTTCTCGCTGCTCTACGCCGCGGATTTTGCCGATCGCCTCGAACACGAAATACTGCCCGCGCTGCAGGCCGGCTTCATCGTGATCGCCGATCGCTACATGTACACTGCATTCGCTCGCAACTCCGTGATGGGCGCCGACCCGGATTGGACGCGCAGAGGTCTTCGGCATGGCGCTCGTCCCCGACCTCGTCCTCTACCTCGACATCGACGTCGAGTCGCTCATCCCGCGCGTCATCATGGGCAAGGGCATGGACTACTGGGAATCCGGGATGCATCTCGCGCTCGGCACCGACCTGTTCGATTCATTCGAGCACTACCAGAGCCGGCTGATTGACGAGTACCGCCGCCTCTCCAGCGAGTTCGGCTTCATTTCGGTCGACGCGCGCCTTCCGATCGAGGAGCTGCAGCGCGAACTTCGCAAACACATCGCCGAATATCTGTCCGGCGCCAACGGCAAACCGCGTGCGATCGGCTGACAACGGCGCCTCGACGCGCAAGGAATAGCAGGGTGATAGATGCCTCGCGCCCCGATGCGCCGCCGCGCAGGGTAACATTTTCCCCCGGAGAGACAGTCGCCGACGCGGCGCGCAAAGCGATCGCGTTCGGCGCGGAATGCTTGATGCGCCATCAGAGCGCGGCGGAGTCCGGCGAGGCGGAGCCGCTGCATCAGCTGCGTGTCACGGCGCGCCGCCTGCGCGCCGTCGATCGAGTTGTTCTCGAATGTCATCTACGCCGCGCAGCTCAAAATATTTCCGCCGCGACATGCCATGGACTGGGCGCGCAGGCCGGCGCCTCCGCGAATGCGACATCACTCGTCGCTGATCGCCGCCCGCGCCGCCAAAATCGATCCCGAGCTGAAAGACGGCAATCGCGCCAATGCTCGCCGCGCTCGAGGAACGCCGCAAGACCGAGCACGAGAAGCTTCGCGAGCTGCTCGCCTCGAAGCGCTATCGGAGCCTGCTTGCGAAGCTTTCGAACCCGGCGATCAAGAAAGCCGGTGCCGACCGCAGACTCGGCATCGTTGCCGCGCAATTGATCAGCCCGCCTCGCGCGGCGCGGCACGCCTTGGCGAAAAACTTGGCCGCGAGGCTCCGACACCGTTTTCCACAAGCTCCGCGTCCGTATCAAGCGCCTGCGCTACGACCTCGAAATGATGGCGCCGCTCGGCGCCAAGCGCCACAAGAAGACTCTTGCGCGGCTCGAGGAGCTGCAGGAACTGCTCGGCGTTTACCACGACGTCACGGTCGCGTCAGCATGGCTGCTCTCGTACGCCGAAACTCCGCCGTGCCGCCGCGGACGATGCTGGCGGCCGGCGCGTTGATTCAATCGCTCGCCAGCCGCGAGAAGAAACTGCGCCGGCAATGCGATGCGAGCGTGGCGGCGCTTCGAGCGATCCGACGCGATGCACGATACGCTCGACGAAATTCGACGCTCCGGCAGGCTGGCGCTCAAGCCGATAAGCTCACCCGCGCCGGACGCAGATGCGAGCGAGGTCGCTCCACCGGATCGATCGGAAGTCGCAGACGGCGAGACCGACGACTCCCCGCCGAACAATCACCATTCGATAGACTCACACTCAGCCACGGAAACAATTGCATGAGGCTTTATATCCTACGTCACGCAACCGCCGAAGAATCCGCATCGAGCGGCGACGACGGCGCGCGCAAGCTCACTGAACGCTCGAAGGAAAAAATGCGCGGCGCCGCTGCGGGCCTGCGCGCAATGGGTCTGAAGTTCAATGTGATATTGACCAGTCCGCTCGCGCGCGCCTTAGAAACCGCCGAGATCGTTTCGTCCGCCTACGAAAATACTCCGCCGCCACAGGTCCTGCCCGCGCTCGCGACCGGCGTCGCCGCCACCGACGCCGTCACCGCCCTGCGCGCATTTTCAAAGCATGAAGACGTGATGATCGTCGGCCACGAGCCGCAACTGAGCACGGTCGCATCGATCCTGCTGACCGGCGCCGGCGACGTTGCTCATCTCAAGTTGAAGACTGGCGGATGTATTGCGATCGACCTGCCCGCCCGCTTCGAGCGCGGCGGCGGCGAGTTGCGCTGGATGCTAACGCATCAGCAATTCCGCACGATGCGTAAAGGCTGAACGCCCAGTCGTACTTACGGTATCGCCAGCGGCAAGTTCGGCGAGGGCTGCATGCCGGAGTGCACTGCAGCGGTGGCGGCACCGGCAAGGCTCAAATACCAATCGCTCGGCAGCGGGCAGCCGTCGGCATCGAGCGTGACGAACGCATATCCGGGGGGTATTCCGCTCACCGGCACTTCCGAGGCTTGCGGCAGCATCTTGAACATCGAGGTGCCCTCGTTGAGCTCATCGAACATGGCGCCGTACACCATAGTCGCGCCCGCACCCAGCGCGTCGTAGATCTGCCGCCAGTAGAAATTTCCGCACTCGCGCGGAATCTGGTTGCTGGCCGACGGCGGCTGGCCCAGGGCACGATTGGTATTGGCGAAAGAATAGCCGGGAAAGACCACGGGCAGGTAGTCCACTCCCATCGCATGCGTCGCCGCCAAATCAGGCACCCACACGGCGCTGGCGTACTCATCGGCAGTGGTATTGTCGCCAAAGCGGCCGACCGACCATGGGCTCAGCACGCCCAGCTTGGGCCAGACCTTCTGCCATTTGGGGTCGGAGGACGCATCGAGCCTCCCCGTCCGCCAATACGACGGTACGCCGCCCATAATTGTCACGCCGCCGTACTTCGCGCTGGCCTTGTCGAGCGATTTGAGCATCTTCAACGTATCATTTGGTGTAAGCGATCGGCCCGCGAAGCCCAGTCCCCAGACCGCGAGCAGCGGATGCCCGCGATGGTGCAGATACGCGGGACTGCCGGTTACTCCTTCGCGCTCGAGCTTCTTCCAATCACTCGCGACGGTGTCCAGCTTGGAGTTGGGCAGGCCGCTCAGGTCGTACATGACGAAGAACACGCGACCGTTGTCCTCCGCCGCCTGACGCACATTGGCCAGCACGATATTGCGCGCCTGAAGGGTCGCCGGGTCCAACAGGTCCACCGAGAAACGCTGCAGGGCGACTCCGTCCAACCCGTATTGCTGCATCCATGCGAATTGCGTCTCCACCGTCGCCGGGTTCGCGTCGCTGAACAGATTCACCGGATTCCCGCTGGCGTTCAGCATGGTGGTGACGCATTGCTCATCCGTCGGGTAGTCGGCGGCATTCGGCAGAAAGTCCACCGTCGGGTCAGATCCGGTGAACCAATGCCACCAGCCGACCGTGGTGCCGTCACCCTGGCAGTTGAACCATCCCTGGTAGCCCATGATCAGCTTACCGGTCAGAGTGGAGGGATCGACCGTGTCTGCGGCCTTGACGAATTGCGTCTTGACGACGTGCCCGTCGCGGCGGGCTGTCTGAGCCTGGACGCCTCCGGATGGAATCAGGAGAAACCCGAAAGCGGCGAAAGCCAGCAGCCAAAGGCGTTTTCCGATCTGGAACATAGAGTCCTAACGATCGTTAGACAAGGCTTAACATACGCCGGGAATTGTCACTTCGCAAACGACGTGCGCGACCAGGTCAGAAAATCGGCAGCCGCACTCCCAATGTGACCATCGCGCCGCTCGCGACGCCCATCAGCGCTTCGCCCGCGACCAGGCCGGCCGCGAGCAGGATGCCGGGACCGCTCTCGGCCTCATCCGCTGATCCGAATAGCGAATGCGCCAGCGCGCCAATAAAAATTGCGACGCTCAGTCCGAACGGAAGATAGAGTCCGATTGCGGCGGGCATGATCGGCGTGCGCCACTTCGATCCGCGGCTTTCGAGATAACGATCACTGAATCCAAGAATCGCCGCGAGTGCCGCGCCCGTCGCGATCGTCCCCAACGGCAAGCCGCCATGGAAAACTCCCTGCGTCACTTTCGCCATCAGGAACGCTTGCGGCGCAGCGAGCGCGCCGGCCCGCGCGGTCGCGGTGCCTGCGATTCCGTAGCCGGCGATCAGCAGGTTCAGGATCGGCGCCATCAGGAACGACGATGCGATCGCGCCGACCAGCACTCCGATCTCGAGCGAGCGCGGCGTCGCGCCGACGTGAAAGCCGGTCGCAAGGTCGTGGGTCGAATCACCTGCCATCGCAGCCGCCGTGCATACGATTGCGCCGGACAGAATTGCCAGTTGCGGCCCGACGCTCTGCGACACGCCGACCAGTTTCAGAAACAGCGCCACGGCGAGCAGCACAATCACGGTCACGCCGGACACGGGATTGTTCGACGCGCCGACGATTCCGGTCAGATAGCCGGCTATCGCGGTCGCGAAAAAACAGATCAACGTCAGCAGGATTGCGAGCGCCGCGCTGAGCGCGATTTCCCCGCTCAGCCCCAGGCAGATCGCGAAGATCACGGGAACGCACAGCGCCACCGCAGTCAGCACCGCGCGCGCCGAGAGATCGGTGTCCTCGCGCGCCGTCGCCAACGTTTGCGCCGACCGCACGACGCGGATGCTGTCGGCGATCGCGGACGCGATGCGCGTGCGCAACTTCCACAGCGTCACGATTCCGCCGGTGAGCATCGCGCCGACGCCGAGATAGCGCACCTGTCCGCTCCACAATTGCTGCGCGGTCGTGGCGGCGTCTCCGATTCCACCGATGTAACGCGGTGAGCATAGGAATCGCGACGAGCCACGCGAATGCGCCGCCGGCGAACACCAGCGCCGCGATCCTGATCCCTATGATGTAGCCGACGCCGAGGAGCGCCGCCGAAATATCGAGCGACCCGGCGACTGCCGCGCTCGCCGACCCATCGCGCGCCCGACACCGCGCCCGGAATAACTCCGGCGAGGTCCTGGAGCGCTTTCAGTGCCGCTGAGATAAGCCCGCCAACCACGAGCGGGCGAACATTCGCCTGCGCGTCACCCGCCCGAAGCACCTGCGCGCACGCGACGCCCTCGGGAAACGGCAGGCGTTCCTCGACGATATACGCGCGCCGCAGGAACACGACCAGCAGCGCGCCCATCGTCGCGCCGACGACGCATAGCGCAGTCACTTCGACGTATGGCAGCGTCCTGACGCCGCCGAGAATCACCAGCGCCGGAAACGTGAAGATCGCGCCGGCTGCGACCGCCTCGCCCGCCGACGCGATCGTCTGCACGACATTGTTCTCGAGGATCGTCGAGCCGCCGAGAATCCGCAGAATCGCCATCGAGATGACGGCGGCCGGGATGCTCGCCGACACGGTGAGGCCCGCATACAAGCCGAGGTAGGCATTCGCCGCGCCGAGAATCAGCGCCAGCGCGATCCCAAGCGAGATGCTGCGCGGCGTCAGCTCGCGAATCGGCTCAGGAGTTGAAGGGGAACCGTCACGTTGCACGCCGACACTATATGCGATCGCGCAGCGCCGAGCGCGAGAGCGGCTCTAGCTGTTCTTCGACTCTTCGAGTTTCGGATGCTCGACCGGCTTGCCGGCGTCCACCCAGCCCTGGATGCCGTCGCTCATCACGCTCACATCGGTGTATCCCGCGCCGATTGCCCGCCGGGCGGCTTCATGCGACGCGGTGCATTGCGTGTCGGCGCAATAGAATACCAGCTTAGCGCTCTTGTCGGGCGGCAGCGTCGTGGCGACATCGTACTTGTCGTCGCTGCTCAGCAGATGCGCTCCGGGAATCACTCCGGCCGTCGATCGCAGGCCCCACCCGTTCGCATCGTAGATGTTCACGTGCGAGTTCGGATTGTTCATCAGCGAAACGAGGTTATCGACGCGGATGAGGGTGAATTTGTCGGCCTCTTTCGGCTTGTTGTTGAGAATTGATCCGATATCGAAAGGCAATGCCGGCGCGGCGGCGCACAATGCGAACGCACTTACGATCGCGAATACAAACGAGCGGCGGGTGCGCGAATTCATGCTTGTTAATTTAGGCTTCCAGCCGCTGGCGCGGAAGATACGAATCCCGAGATGTCGCGGACGATCTCGCCGCGCGCGATTGGGACGCATTCGGCCGGGAACTCACGCGTGATGCGATGGCCCGCGTCCAAGAGCGCGCCGATGAAACGATCGAGATGACTCATCGCGCGCGGCAGGATGTCGTGCATCACGACCAGCGTATGCGCCCGCGTCGCGGCGTCGCGCAGCGCGCGATCGACCCACGCGTCCTCATCGATCCAATCCTCGGGCACGCAATTCCAGAGCACGCAGGAGTAACGATTGGCGACCAGATGATCGACGGCGGCGCGGCTCAGCAGATGCGGCCCGATTTTGCCGCCGCCACCGAACGGACGGAACAGTTTCGGACTTTCGGCGAGTGAGCCGATCAACAGCTCGGTCTTTGCGATCTCCGAATCGACAGCGTCCACGTTCGGGTCGTCGCCCAACGGGATGCGATGCGTGTACGAATGATTACCGATTCGATGGCCCTCGGCGGCCGCGCACTCCGCCAGTTTCATCTTCTCCGGCGACGCGAGATTTTTCCCGAGCACGAAGAACGACGCCTTCACCCCGCGTCGCGCGAGCACGTCGAGTACTATCGGCGTCCCCGCCGGGTCGGGGCCGTTGTCGAACGAAAGTGCGACGTCGCCCATAGCGCTGCTACTACTTGGCCGCCGTGAACGAGAACGAGTCGCCCTTCTTCAAGATCTTGCCGGCCGACGGCGTCGCGAAATGCGTCCCGAACACGACGACGTTCGTGTCGGCGTATTTCTCGCAGAACGCGCGCCGCGTCTTCTTCGCCATCGCGAGGTCAGAGTCGAAGCCGTCGTCCCACTCTGGATATTTGCATTGAATCGGATGATGCATCAGGTCGCCGGTGATGACGGCGTCCTGGCCCTTCGACGAAATCCGCACACTGTGATGCCCGGGAGTGTGGCCGGGACTCGGCTCGAGCCACACTTCGTCGGTGATGCGGAAGTTTGAATCGACCATGTCGGCTACGCCTGCATCGACGCACGGACGCACCGAATCCTCGACCGGGTCGCGCATGTCCTTGCCGTCGAAGGTCGACCAAAAATCCCACTCGGTGCCGCCTATGATGTAGCGCGCGTTTGGAAACGTCGGCACCCACTTGCCGTCCTTGAGCGTCGTGTTCCAGCCGACGTGATCGACGTGAAGATGCGTGCAGATGACGCGATCGATCTGGTCGGCAGTGTGACCGGCTTTTTGAAGATCGCTGAGGAACGGCAGCTTCAGGTTGCTCCACACCGGATTCGAACGCACCTTGTCATTGCCGATGCAGGTATCGACGATGATCCGCTTGCCCTTCGACTCGATCACGAGCGCGTGGATGCTCATCCGCAGCTTGCCCTTCTCGTCGGAGAAAATCGGATAAAGCCAATCGGCTTCCTTCTTGACGTTCTCGGGAGTCGCATCGGGCAAGATGAAAGTGCCCGGCCACGGCGCCTCGCTCTCGACAATTCGGGTTATCTTAACGTCGCCGACTTTGAACTGGTTCATCGCTTGATCCCTCCTGTCTCGTCGCCAACTTAGCCCGATTTTTGGCGATTCGCCAAGCGTGAACATTTGATGCGAACTGAGCTATAGCTACTAACCTACTGACGCGCTCGACGGAGGAATCGCAATGGCAAACATTCGTGGCGAAGGACCGCAGAAGGATATCGACGAGATCGTGCGGCTGCACAATCTTTGGGTGAAGGCGAATCGCACCGGCAGCATCCCGATGATGCGCGATGCGTTCGTCGGTGGCGACAAGTTCTTCGGATGGAACCTCAACGGCTTCGCCTACGACGGCATCGAAGAGTGGGCGACGCTGTGGGAGTGGCTGGCCAAGTTCAAAGCGAGCGCGACGCTCGGTGAGGATGAAGACCTGCGCGTGCGCATCCGCGGCGACATGGGATGGCTGTCGTGCCGAGCGCCTTTCACCATCAAGCTCGCCGACGGCAATCCCCTGCCCGGTAGCGGCGAGTTCCGCAGCACCGAGGTTTACGTGCGCGAGGACGACAAGGGCAAGCCGGTCTGGAAGATGTGGCACTGCCATTTTTCGTGGTGCGGGCAAGGTCCGCGGATGGCATTCGAGAACGAGGCAAAGTGATGGCCAAGGTTCGCGAATTCGGCGTCGGCTTCGAGAATCTGCACCCGCGCGAGTTCGTCGCGCACGCCAAGCGCGCTGAAGATGCGGGCTTCGGCACGTTCTGGGTGCCCGAGGATCCGTTCTGGCGCGGCGCTTTCAGCGTAGCGTCGGCGATTGCCTGCGGCACCTCGAAGATCAAGATCGGTCTCGGCATCGTGAATCCCTATCTGCGGCATCCGGCGCTCACCGCGATGGAGTTCGCCGCGCTCGACGAACTCTCGGACGGGCGCGCGATTCTCGGTATCGGCGCGGGGCTGAAGGATTGGATCGAGGGCCGGCTCAAGATTCCCTACAAGCTGCCGACTGCGGCGATGCGCGAGACGGTCGAGATCGTGCGGCGATTTTTTCGCGGCGAGGAGTTGTCTTTCGCAGGCCGCGTCTTCAATGCTGAGCGGGTCAAATTGAGTTTCAAGCCGGCGCGCACCGAAATCCCGATCTACCTGGGAATACTCGGCCCGAAGAATTGCGAGCTCACCGGCGAAGTTGCCGATGGTCTGCTGCTCAGCATCATGTCGTCGCCGGCCTACGTCAGATTCGCGATCGAGCATGCACGCATCGGGATCAAGAAGTCGGGGCGCAGTGAAAGCGACTTCAACGTCGGCGCGTATATCTTCTCGTCGATTTCAGAAGACGAGCGCGCCGCGCGCGATCGCCTGCGGCCCATCGTTGCGATCATGGTCTCGCTGATGGCGCCGCAGCCGAACACGCCGATCTTCTCCGCCGCGGGTCTGCCGGCCGAGACGATCGTCAAATTCGGCGAGAGTTTCGCGCGCGGCAAAGTGCCGGTGGATATGGTGACCGACGAGATGCTCGACACGTTCACGATCGCCGGCAGTCCCGCGCGATGCCGCGAGAACCTGGCCAAACTGATCGAGGCCGGAGTGACCGCGCCGGTATTCTTCGAAGTGCCGGGCATACCGCCGCAACAGACGATGGACGATGCGCACAAGCATCTCCTTCCGTATTTCACTTGAGGGAGAGGATTCGCCGATGGCATTCCAGGTTCCCAGCGCCGAAGAATTGAAAAGGATCGCGCGCGCGAATCATATCGATCTGACACCCGCGGAACTCGCGGCGCTCGAAGGCATGATGCCGGGTCAGATGGCGATCCTCGAGAAGATCGATGCCATCACCATGCCGCCGCAGGAATCCGTCACGCGCTATCGCGATCGCAAGGCGGGCGTGCGGCCGTCGCCGCAGGACGATCCGCTGAATGCAATCGTCACGCGATGCAGCGTCAAGGGCGCGTCGAGCGGCCCGCTCAAGGGCAAGCGCGTTGGCGTGAAGGACAGCGTGTGCGTCGCTGGGATTCCGGCGAGCGGCGGATCGTCAGTGCTGAAGGGCCACGTCGCCGCGAGCGACGCGACTATCGTTGCGCGGATGCTCGACGCGGGCGCCGAAATCGTCGCGACGCTAAACATGGACGACTTCGCGCTCTCGGGCGACGGGCGCACCAGCTTTTACGGACCCGCGCGCAATCCGCACAACCCTGAATATTGCGCGGGCGGCTCGTCATGCGGCTCGGCGGCGGCGCTCTACTATGACGATATCGATCTGACTATCGGCACCGACCAGGGCGGCTCGATCAGGATTCCCGCGTCGTGGTCGGGCGTGGTCGGTCACAAACCGACTTACGGTCTCGTCCCTTACACGGGCGTGATGAGCATCGACCCGACGCTCGATCACGTAGGGCCGATGGCGCGCAGCGTGAGCGACGTCGCGATGCTGCTCGAAGTGCTCGCCGGCAAGGACCCGCTCGATCCGCGACAGCGCGAAGTCACAACCGCGCCGTATCGCGAGGCGCTCGGCAAGTCGCTCGACGGTATCAAGCTGGGTATCGTGCGCGAGGGCTTTACGCATGCCGGCGCTGAGGCGGACGTGAACGCGGCGGTGAATCGCGCGGTCGCGGCGCTCGGCAAGCTCGGCGCGCGCGCCACCGAGATTTCGATCCCGGCGCATGCCGACGCGTCCGACCTGCTCTATGCGATTGTGCCAGAGGGCATGGCGATGCTCGCGCGGACCAATCTTCATGGGACGCATCACACCGGTGCGTACATGCCGGAACTCGCCGCGTATTTCGGGCAGCACTTCCCGGAGCGGGCGAACGACGTCGCGTTGACGGTCAAGTTCATGCTGGTGTTCGGCGATCTCATGCGCGAGCGCTATCACGGAAAATATTATGCGAAGGTGCAGAGCTACCGGCACCTGCTCACGGCGAAATACGACGCGGCGCTCGGCGAATACGACGCGCTGGTGATGCCCTCGACCCCGATGAAGGCGCACCGCCTCGACTCGCGGGCGCCCTACTCGATGATCACCAACACTGCGCCATTCGATCTCACCGGGCATCCGGCGATAAGCGTGCCGTGCGCGAAATCCAACGGCCTCCCGGTCGGGCTGATGATCGTAGGGCGCCATTTCGAGGACTCGACGCCGCTGAAAATCGCGTACGCCTACGAGCAGAGCGTCGATTGGCTGATAGCTTAATCCCACCGCTTGACACATCGGGTCGTCTGGCGGCAGGCTCGATCGTTGATGATTGCGAGGGTTCATAGGAGCGGCAGGACGGCGTCGCGCGCGATTGCGATGTTCGGGGCGGTGCTGCTGCTCGTCTCGCAGCTTATTGGCGTCGCTCATTTCCACGAGAGCACGGCCTCTCGCGACGGCGCCGCGTCCACGCAGCTCAGCTCCGACCCCGGATTCTGTCCCGTTTGTCAGCTCGCTTTGCATTCGCCCGGCTCGGTCACCGCGGCAACGACGGTTGCGCGCGGCCCATCCATAGCCGGGACGATTTTGTTAGTCGCGCCGATCCGTAGCGCATCGCCGGTATTTTCGGCGGCTCGCGGACGCGCTCCGCCCGTATCGCTCTAAGCCCCTTTTCAACATCTGATCTTGTTCTGGTGCGCGCGATCGATTCGCGCGGCGCCGCCCGCGTCTGAAGGGCGCGGGGAAACCTTGAAAGAATGGGAGCTTGTGATGCGGAGGAATTTATTTGCCTGGATCCCGGTAGTCGGGGTCCTGATTCAATTGGCTTTTTGCACGGCCGCGATGGCGGCGAATGTGAAAACTTCGACGGCAACGAAAACGAAATATCGAGTTACGGGCGTGGTGAAGGACGCGCTCGGCAGACCTATCAAGCAGGCGGCCCTGTCGCTGCAAGGTTCAAGCGGGCAGGTCGTTGCTCATGCGACGAGCAACGATGCGGGTGAGTTCTCGTTCAGTGCGGCGCGCGGCACTTATGCGATCGTTGCAACCAGGAATGGATTTAAGACGGCGACGGCGATCGTGTCGGTCTCGACGAAAGGCGCTGCGCCGGTGGTAGTCGCGATGGAAGCGGAGAAGGCGGTCAGCCTCGCCGTCGCGGCGACGCGGCTTAACCAGGCTCGCAACTCCTTGTCGCCGAACACGGGCGGCAGCAAATACACGTTTACCCAGCAGGCGATCCACTCTTTGCCTCAGGGCGCGAATACGCCTCTGAACCAGGTGATATTGCAGGCGCCGGGTGTCGCGCAGGATTCGTACGGACAACTCCACGTGCGCGGCGACCACGCCAATCTTCAGTACCGGATAAATGGGGTCCAGCTTCCCGAGGGCATCACGGGCTTCGGGCAGGTACTGAGTCCGCGCTTCGCACAATCGATCAGCCTGCTGACGGGAGCGCTGCCGGCACAATACGGCCTGCGAACGGCGGGAGTTATCGATATCAAGACCAAGGACGGACTGCTCGACAACCTGGCCGATGTCGATTTCTACGGCGGCCAGCGCGGAACGACGCAGCCAAGCTTCGAGTACGGCGGATCGAAGGGCAACTTCAGTTACTTCATGACGGGGCAATACTTTGGCACCGATCGCGGGGTCGAGCCGCCAACGTCGGGGCCGACGGCAATTCACGATACGAGCAATCAGGGCAACTTCTTCGGATACTTCTCATACTTTCTGAATTCAACGACGCGGCTGAGCCTGATCTCGGGCACGGCGATCAATCATTTTCAAATTCCCGCCAATCCGGGACAGCCGCAGGTGTTCGCGCTGGCAGGCGTGCCGGTCTATCCGTCGGCGAAGGTGCGCGATAACCAGTTCGAGCAGAATTACTTCAACGTGCTGGCACTACAGGGAACTGTCGGCGAGAATATCGATTACCAGCTCGCGCCCTTCAGCCGTTATTCGGCGGTTACTTTCAATCCCGACCATACCGGCGACCTCATCTATAACGGCGCGTCGTCGAGAGTCTTTCGCAGCGACTGGGGCAACGGCTTTCAGCTCGATACCGCCTATCATGGAATAGCCGATCACACATTTCGACTGGGAGGATATTTCGACGCCGAGCGCGCCGAGATCGACAATCACGAGTCGACCTTCCCGGCCTTCCCCGACGGCAAGCAAGAGTCCGACGTCCCTATCTCGTTCGTAAACGACCTCGCGCTGCAGACCTGGATCTACAGCGGCTATATCCAGGACGAATGGAAGCTGACGGAAAAACTGACCTTTAATTACGGCGTGCGCTTCGACCTATACGACGGCCTCGTGCGAGCGGATCAGGCCAGTCCACGCGCCGCGTTCGAATACAAGCTGTTCAAGAATACCACCCTGCACGCAGGCTACGCCCGCCAGATGACGCCGCCCGAAACTGAGCTGGTGTCGGTCGGCAATATCAAGCAGCTCAGCGGCACTACCGGCGCGCCCGCATCGAAGGGCAACGGCAATCCGACGGTCGAGCGCGACCATCTGTTTGATGCGGGCGTGACGCAGGAGGTCATCCCCGGACTGAACCTCGGGATCGATTCCTACTACAAGAAGGCCTCCGAGCTGATCGACGAAGGTCAGTTCGGCCCGGCACTTATTTTCGAAACGTTCAACTACAACAAAGGGCGCGTTTGGGGAGTCGAGTTCACGAGTTCCTACACACACGAGAATGTCTACGTTTACGATAACTTCGCCTACAGCGTCGCGCAGGGCACGCAGGTGGAATCCGGACAGTTCAACTTTGCACCCGACGAGCTGAAGTACATCAACAGTCACTACATCTTCCTCGATCATGATCAGACGTTCACGAATTCCGCGGGCGCCGCTTACAGCTGGCGCGGATTTACTTTCAGCATCGACGGGATCTACGGCAGCGGACTTCGCTCCGGTTTCGCCAATACGGGGAACCTGCCGTACTACATCCAGGTGGATGCGGGCATCACTCGGCGCGTGCCGCTCCCCAACAATGGCGGCGCGCTCGAATTTCGGACCGCGATCGTAAATCTCAACGATCGCACCTACCTGGTCAGAAACGGCACCGGAATCGGGGTGTTTGCCGATCAATACGGACCGCGCCGGGCGCTCTACGGAGGAATTAAATGGGAGCTACCTTTCACCAAGTCTGCCAGCGCGCAAACGCCTTGAAACGCAACGTGCGCACCGGTCGTCAGACTAGTAGGATCGTGAGGAGAACCGATTAATGCAGGAAATAGGAGCAGCTTGGCAAGCAATCAGGTATGGCGGCGCGATGGTCTATCCGCTGCTGGTACTTGGCGTACTTGCCATCGCAATTATCATCGACCGGTCCGTGCTCTACGCAAGATGCCTGCGAATGCCGGCGGCGCTCGCGGAGTTGGCAGAAACGTTCGGCTTTTCGTGGACGGAACTCGAGAAGCAGTTGAAGGAACTCGGGCCGCGCAACGCCTACGGACGCTTCCTGCAAGTGATCGCCGACAATCGCCACCAGCCCGCGTGGTGGGTCGAATCAAGGGCCGGCGACGAGGCGGGCCGCATCGAAAAGACGCTCGCGCGCGGACTGTGGGTGCTCGAGACGATTGTGACCGCCGCTCCGCTGCTGGGACTGCTCGGCACCATCACGGGCATGATGCAGTCGTTCAACGTGATCGGCGCCTCGACCCTGGTCGCGCCGACGCAGGTGACGGCGGGCGTCGCGCAGGCGCTGATCGCGACGGCGCTCGGCTTGCTGATCGCGGTGCTCTCGCTGTTCGCCTTCAACCTCTTTTCGCGGATGCAATCGCAGGCGCTCGACACGATGGAACGGCTGGGCTCGCGGCTGGTCGATCATATCCGGCTCGACCAGGAGGGCGGTGAGGCTGCGCCCGGCCCGCGGGCGGCGGCGATCGGGCGATGAAAATCCAGCGCGCGCGCCATTTCCGTCACGGCCGAATCGAGATCATCCCGATGATCGACGTGATGTTCTTTCTGTTGGTGACGTTCATGCTCGCGTCGCTCTCGATGCAGACGCTCAACTCGATCGCGGTCAATCTGCCCAAGGGTAACGCCGAATCGATGGAGCATCAGGAGCCGATCACGCTGACCGTCACGCACGACAGCAAAATCTTCATCGACAAGACGCCGACCACGCTCGACCAAATTGCGTTCATCCTCAAGCCGATGCTCAAAACCAACGATCTTGGCGTCGTAGTAAACGCCGATACCGATGCGCCCGAGGGGACGGTGGTTGAGGCGATGATCGAGGCGCGGCGGGCGGGCGTCGAGAAGTTCCTGATCGCCGTGAAGCACTGACCAGTGGCCGGAGCAGCTCAAATCGCGATGCGCCCGCCGGAGCTCGACGAACCAGGCCGTCGCCTGCTGTGGATCGTCCCGCTATCGATCGCGGTCTGGATACTTCTGCTGAGTGTGTTTTCGCTTATCCTGAGTCGCCCCGCGGTGCCGCACGAGGAATTGACTCCGATCGAGGCACGGCTGGTCGAGATACCGAAGGAAGTCGGCGGGCTGCAAGGCAACGGCGGCGGCGTGCTTCATCCGGCGGCGGCGATTCCTCATCCGAAGGCCGCACCGGTCGTCAAGCCTCACGTGAAGAAGGTCGCGCCGTTGGCGCCAGTCATTCGCTCGCCCAATGGGATCGAAAAGAACACCGCCGCCCCCAGCGTCGAGGAGAAGCCCGGCGCGGGCGCGGGTAGCACGTCCGAGAGCAGCGAGAGTGACAGTTCCGATACGGGCGAAGGCGGCGGCGGGGGCGGCGGAATCGGCACCGACACGGTCGGTGCGCGCGCGATCTATGCGCCGACGCCGGTGATACCCGACGACTTGCGCGAGGATGTAATCCAGACCGAGGCGGTCGCCCATTTCAACGTGTCGTTCGACGGCGTCAGCGAAGTGACGCTGACGAAGCCCACCTCGAATCCGCGCCTGAACCAAGTGCTGCTCGACACCCTCAAGCAGTGGAAGTTCTTCCCGGCGGTAAAAAACGGCGTCGCCATCCCATCGTCCTTCGAAGTGAGAATCCCAATTTCAGTTCAGTAGTTAGACGGCGCAGCAAAGGCGTTCGATCACTTTGCCGATCATCGCGGGGCCGCGTTCGAAGGCGTCGCGCCAAACATATTCGTTGGGCTGATGCGCCTGCTCAAGATCGCCGGGGCCGCAGATTAGCGACGTGATGCCCGAGCCGGTGAACCATCCGCCGTCGGTCGCATACAGCGCGCCGCCGGAACTCTTCGCCCCCGTCACATCGAACAGCGCGGCCTCCAGAGCCGTCCCGCGCGGCGAATCGAGTGGAGGAACGACGTTCATGACTGCGGTCTCAATTTTCGCTCGATGCTCGCCGCCGGCGTAGTCGTGACCGTCGAGCGCGCTCAGCCGGCGCCCGATCTCACGGAAAATATCCAGCGGATCGGCGTCGGGCAGCGCGCGATAGCTGACGCGCAGCTTGCACTCTTCGGTGATCATGTTGAGCGCGATTCCGCCCTGCACTATGCCGAAGTTCAACACGTCGTGCGGCGCGTCGGGAAAAATCTCCACATATTTGGCCGGGCGGCGCGCGGCGAGTTCCTGCTGATAATGGCCGATCGTGTCGATCACGCGGCCCATCACTGCAATCGCGTTGACACCTCGCGCCGGTGCGCCGCTGTGCCCACCGACGCCGCGGACAGTCACGCTGAACGACACGATACTCTTGTGCGCGTGCGACACGTTCCACGAAGTCGGCTCGCCGATCCACGCCAGCCGTGGGACTGGAGTCTCGCCCAGGATTTGTTTGAGCGCAGGCGCCACGCTATGCGCACCGAGACAGCCGACTTCCTCGCTCGCGGTGAACACGAATACCAACGGCCGTTTGAGCCGCGATGATTCGAGCGTGCGCACACTATCGAGGCATTGCGCGATGAAGCCTTTCATATCGGTGGTGCCACGTCCGTAGATTCGGTCGCCCGCGACTTCCAACTTGAGCGGCTCGCGCTCCCATCCCGGCTGTCCATCGAAGGGAACGACATCGACGTGTCCGGAGATTATCAGGCCGTCGGCACGCGGCGGTCCGATCCACGCGATCAGGTTGGCCTGCGAGACGCCGAAGAGCTCGACCGGTTGAAGCGCAGTTTTGAATCCGCGCGGCGCAAGCTCGGTTACGACGTATTCCATCGCGTCGCGATCGCTTTTTGCGCTGACCGTGTCGAACGCGACGAGCCGTCTCGCGACTTCATACAGATAGTCGTTCATGATGGCACCGGGAGGTGAATTCAAGCGGGAGAATCGCACAAACGGCGGGTCAAGAACAAATCAATATTCTCATAACATTGCGGAAATACTCATGTATTTCTCGAGGTGCGGTCAGGATAGGCATTTGACCGCGTCGGTGAGTAGAATGCTCAGGGGTGGAGGGGAGGCAGGATGGGAATGGATGAGTATATGGCGAACCAGGCGGACAACCACGCAATAGTCAACGCGACGACCGTTGCAGCCGTTGCGGATACGCCGGCGATTCAAAATGGATCCGCCGCCGATCCGCCGCCGATTGCCGTGATTCCCGACGCGCCACTGCTATCGGTCGAGAAGGCGCCGACCCCGCGAATCGACAAGGACCTCGCCTCTCCCGAGCTGTTCCTCAATCGCGAGCTGACCTGGCTGGCGTTCAATCGGCGGCGTTCTGCGGAGGCGGAGGACGAGAGCAATCCGCTGCTCGAGCGGCTCAAGTTCCTGGCCATCACCGCGTCGAATCTCGACGAATTTTTCATGAAGCGGATCGGCGGCCTCAAGCAGCAGGTCGTCGCGGGGATGCAGGAGCTGACCGTCGACGGGCGCACGCCGCAGCAACAGATCGCGGAATGCTACCTGGTGGTGCGCGAGCTGGAGGCGCGCCAGCGCGAGCTGTTGGCCGCAATTGCTCAAGCGCCAGCTCGAGACCACGACATTCGCGATCGTCTCCTACGCGAGCCACTCGAGACGGCCGAGGCAAGACGGATTCGCGAGTACTACTGCAAGAACATTTTTCCGCTGGTGACGCCGCAGGCGATGGACCCGGCGCATCCGTTCCCGTTCGTCTCGAACCTGTCGCTCAATCTGCTGGTCACGTGCGCGCTCCCAGAACGACTCGGACCCGCTGATGGCGCGGGTCAAAGTGCCGGTCGGGCTCGGCATCCCGCGCTTTATGCGGGTCGGCAAGGAAAATGCATTTCGTGCCGGCTCGAGGACGTGGTCGCGAACAACCTCGATCTGCTGTTTCCCGCGATGCAAGATCGAGTCTACGAGCTTTTCCGCGTCACGCGCAACGCCAACACCGAGCGCGACGAGGACGAAGCCGACGACCTGCTGGCGCTGATCGAATCCGAGCTGCGCGACCGCCGCTTCGCGCCAATCGTGCGGCTGGAAGTGCTGACGGGCATGAACCCGGTGCATCGCGGAATGCTCGCGGCCGAACTTGGACTCGACGAGCGCGACGACGTGTTCGAGGTCGACGGGATGCTCGCGATGCGCGATCTGATGGAGTTGGCGGCGCTCGATGTACCCGCGCTGCACGATCCGCCGCATCATCCGGTCGACCACCCGCGGCTGCACCGTCGCGCCGCAATATCTTCACGTCGATTCGCGAAGCCGGCTCGATCCTGCTGCTGCATCCGTACGAATCGTTCTCGACTTCGGTCGAGCGCTTTCTGCGCGAGGCCAGCGAGGATCCCAAGGTGCGCGCGATCAAGATGACCCTGTACCGCACCTCGAGCGACTCCGAGATCATCGGCTACCTGTGCGACGCGGCGCGCAACGGCAAGCAGGTCGCCGTGGTGGTCGAGCTCAAGGCGCGCTTCGACGAAGCCGCCAACATCCAGTTCGCCGAGCAAGCTCGAGGAATTCGGAATTCACGTGACCTACGGCGTGGTGGGGCTGAAGACGCATAGCAAGGTGATCCTGGTGGTGCGCCAGGACTACAACGGCCTGCGCCGCTACGCGCACATCGGCACCGGCAACTATCATCCCGGGTACCGCGCGGCTTTACGCCGACTTCGGACTGCTGACCTGCGACGACGCTATCGGCGAAGACCTGACGAGCTGTTCAATTACCTGACCACCGGCTACACGCCGAATCGCACCTACCGTAAGATTCTGCCCGCGCCGACTGTGCTGAAGCAGCGCGCTGCTGGCGCGGATCGAGCGCGAGATCAAAGCTCAGCTCGGCCGCGTCGCCGGGGCTCATCCAGTGCAAGATGAACGCGCTCGAGGACGTCGATATCACGCGCGCGCTCTATCGCGCCGTCGCAGGCGGGCGTGAAGGTCGATCTGATCGTGCGCGACACCTGCCGGCTGCGTCCGGGAATTCCGGGGCTTTCGGAAACCGTGCGCGTCGTCAGCATCGTCGGCCGATTCCTCGAGCACGGGCGCATCTACTACTTCCGCAACGGCGGCGCCGAGGAATATTTCATCGGCTCCGCGGACTGCATGAAGCGCAATCTCGAGAGCCGCGTCGAGGTCGTGGCGCCGGTCGAGGATCCACAACTGCGCAAGGAATTGCGCACGGTGCTCGAGATCCAGCTGCGGCCGAATCGATGCCAATGGGAGATGCAGCCCGACGGCACCTACATCAAGACCGCGATCGCCGATGCCGCGCCCGCATGCCAGCAGGCGATGATAGATTTCGCGGAGAATCGGCAGACCGAAGCGACCAAGGTCAAGAAGCGTCGATCCAGGGGCTTCGCCCGCCGCGCCGTACGAGAGCGCGACGAGTGACATGAGCCTGAGGCTTCGAGGCCTCAGGCTCATGTCGATCGAATCAGATCACAGAGAAGGCTATTCGCCGGGACGCGGAGGAATCGCGACGTAGTTGCCGGGATTCGCCGCCATCGCCTCGCGAACTTCCGGATGCGCCGAGAAGAACGCGCCGAGCTGCGGATGCTTCTTCGCATAGGCGTCGTCATTGATCAGCGCAGGATTCTGGGCGAGTTCGCTTTCAACCTTGGGATGCGTGCTGGCGAAGTCGTTCCAGGTCCTGAGCTTTTCCTTGTCGATACCGCGATCGCCGGCAGCCTTGAACACGGTCGTCGTGTTTCCATTCACGACGGTGCCCATCGTCTGCCCTTCCTGCGCAATCGCGGGAGCTGCGAAAGCGACCGGAAGTGCGATGGCGATCAGGATCTTTGATATGCGCTTCATGTTTTTACCTCTTTGCGGCCAAGTGAGTGTTGGCAAAAGCCATCACAGCGGTCGCTACAGTCAGTCTAGTGCGTCGCGCCTGAAATGCCCTAATTTCCGGCGTGCTGTCAGGAACACGAACGCTTGATTGACTGAATCCAACTTCACCCGCGCCGCTCGCTATTCTCCGGGTCGCGGCGGAATCGCCACGTAGTTACCGGGATCTTCTTCCATCGCCTCGCGAATATCGGGATGCGCCGAGAAGAACTCGGCGAGTTCCGGATGCTTCTTCGTGTAGCTGTCGCTGTTGATTAGCTCGGGCTTGTAGGCGAGTGCGCGCGCGATATCCTGATGCTCGCCGGCGAAATTGCTCCAGGTCTGGAGCTTCTGCATGTCAAGGTCGCTGCTGTCGGCGGCCTGGAACACGATCTGCGTACGCCCGTTGTCGACGACTCCCAGCGTCTTCCCGTCCTGCGCCAGTGATGGAGCGGCAAAGGCAACCGGAAGTGCAACTGCGATCAACAGAGTCGATATGCGTTTCATATTTTCACCTCTGGGCGGGATTACTTCCCATCCCTTCTCCTATCAGCAGGAGCAAATCGCGTACCGAAAAATTTGCCTTTGTGCTTGTCGATGGCGGTTCAACGGCTTGAAGTCGGGAAGGATTACCTACATACCCTTCAGTTTTGTCCGATCTTCGCCTCCAACCGTATTATCTTGTGCGGCGCGAGCCTGCGCGCTTTTCGTGTAGTTCAGCTTAGGTGGCGCAGCCGCACCGCCCGACATGATGAACGTCATCGCTTCGTTGATTGTCCAATCGAGCATGACGAGGCGGCTGGTGGGGACCAGTTCCATGTAGCCGGAGGTCGGGTTCGGCGTCGTCGGGACATAGACTGCGGCGATCTCTTCGCCGGTGTCGGCGTCGTTGAAAATCCGGGTCACCAGACCGACGGTTTTCATTTCGGGCGATGGGAACTCGATTAAAACGACGCGCTGAGAACTGCCGGGCTTGGTCTGAAAGCTGGTGACAAGTTGCCGCGCGGCGCCGTAGATCGATTGCACGACCGGAATTCGCGCCATCAGGTAGTCAAACGCGGCGAGCAAACGCCGGCCCGCGACTGCCGTCGCGATCTCGCCGAGCACGTACAGACCGGCAAGGACGATCGCGACCGAAATGATCCCCTGGAACCATTGCGCGGTAAATCCTGCAGCAAGCGTCGGCGAATGAATTCCCAGCCAGGATACGCACGCCCTGACCAATGGACTGCCGAGCGCAACCAGCAGACCCACCAGGAAACTGATCACCCATATTGTGATCCAGATTGGGATGAAGGTCAGAATTCCAGCCGCAATATTGCGACGGATCTTGGTGAACATCTGTGCGCCCTATCCTCTCGCGCGCGCGGGTTGGGTTGCCCGACGCCGCAGCGCAGTGGCGGCGAATACCGTTATCGCCATCGCGACGATTGCGACCGCCGCGAGCATCCAGAGGTAGGCCTCGACTTCGGTCCCGATTATTGCTGCGAATGCGAGCGCGGCGCTGACCCAATAGAAGTTGCGGTCCATGTGCACGCCGGCCAGGAAGCAGGTCACCGCGAGAATCACCAGCGTGACCAGCGAGACAGCATCGGCGTCCATCTGGCCGCGCTCGAGTTGCAGGAAAATTATCTGCACCGCAATGATCGGCCCAAGCCAATGCAGCGCCTGGCGAATAATTCGCTTCCACATCGGAATCGGATCGGCGTCCGATCCGGCCAGTTCATGCCACAGACACACGATGCCGAAGATCGGGAACATCGCGCTCCAGTAATAGCGGGCGTGGAGACGACTGACGTTGGTCAGAAAAAGGCCGATCATCACGAGCACGCTCAGTGCTCCGATGATCAGCAGACGCCGCAACAGCCCCGACTCGATTCGGCTCATCCAGTCCGGCGCTTGCGCCGGCGCGGGCGGCGACTCAGTTGTCGGACTCTGCGCAACAATCGTGGATTCGGTCTCGGTCGCGCTCATGCACTGATGATTGATGATCGATCGCGGAGCCGCAAGCCAGCAGGCGAGACTCGCTCACCAGGTATCGACGTTGGGCCGCTTCTTGCCGGTGCGCGGCGGCTTCGGCGGCGTCGATCGCAAACCCGCGGCGATCCACTTGCGCGAGTCGAACGGATCGATGACGTCGTCGATCTCGAAGTGCGACGCCGTGTTGACCGCTTTGCCGTGGCGATACATCCGCTCGACCATCTCGTCGAACAGCTCTTTACGTTTGCCGGGATCCTCGACGGCGGCGAGCTCGTTGCGATAGCCGAGCTTCACCGCTCCCTCGAGTCCCATGCCGCCGAACTCGCCCGTCGGCCACGCGACAGTGAAAATCGGGGCCTTGAAGCTGCCGCCCGCCATAGCCTGCGCGCCCAGTCCGTAGCCCTTGCGCAGTATGATCGTGAAAAACGGCACGCTGATATTCGCACCCGTCACGAACATCCGCGACGCGTGCCGCACCAGCGCCGTCTTCTCGACCTCGGGGCCCACCATGATGCCGGGAGTGTCGCACAGGAAGAGCAGCGGGATGTCGAACGCGTCGCACAACTGCATGAAGCGCGCTGCCTTGTCGGCGCCGTTGCTGTCGATCGCGCCCGCCAGATGCACCGGGTTGTTGGCGATCAGTCCGACCGGACGTCCTTCGATTCTGATCAACGCCGTCACCATCCCCGGCCCGAAATGCCGCCGCACTTCGAGCACTGATCCGGTGTCCGCCAGCGTCTCGATTACCGCGCGAACTTCGTAGATGCGCAATCGGTTCTCGGGAATGATCGTGCGCAACGAGCGCTGATCGGCGCACTCCCAGTCGCGAACTTCGCCCTGGAAGTACGATAGGTACTTCTTTGCGACCTGTACCGCTTCGGCTTCATCGGCGACCGGAATGTCTACTACGCCATTAGCTACTTGGACATCCATCGGCCCTACTTCTTCCGGACGGAATATACCTAGTCCGCCGCCTTCGATCATCGCGGGACCGCCCATACCTATATTCGATCCTTTAGTCGCGATTACTACATCGCAGCATCCCAGTAGTGCCGCGTTGCCGGCGAAGCACCTGCCCGAGTTGATACCCACTAGCGGCACCAGTCCGCTCAACTTTCCCCAGTAATTGAACGCCATGCAGTCGAGTCCGGCCACGCCGAGCCCGTCGGTATCGCCGGGCCGTCCGCCGCCGCCCTCGGTGAAGAACACAACCGGCAAATGCGACTTCTCGGCGATCTCGAACATCCGGTCCTTCTTGCGATGGTTCTGCTGGCCTTGCGTGCCGGCCAGCACGGTGTAGTCGTACGACATCAGGATGCATTGCGCCTTTGATCCCTCGAACAGGTTGCCGTTGACGCTTCCGATGCCCGCGACCATTCCGTCAGCCGGCGTGTTCTTGATCAGGTCCTCGATCGTGCGCCGCCGCCGCTGCGCCGCGATCACCAGCGGCCCGTACTCGACGAAGGTTCCCGTGTCGCACAGGTCGGCGATATTTTCGCGAGTGGTGCGCTGCCCGGTCTTGCGCCGGCGCGCGACCGCCTCGGGCCGTGAAGTGTCGAGTCCAAGCTCGTGTCGCTCGACCACCTCCGCCAGATCGGGGCGCACGCGATCCAGGTCCACCTCGCCGGCCTCCGCGCTCTGCGTCGTTTCGACGTCGGCCTCCTCGATAAACGCTAGCGGATGCCCTTCGAAGATCGCGTCACCTTTCGCGACCGTGATCCGCCGCACGATTCCGCTCTTGTCCGCCGCGATGACGTGCTCCATTTTCATCGCTTCCATCACGAACAGTTGCTGCCCGCGATGCACCCGGTCGCCTTCGTTCACGTCGACGGAAACGATCGTGCCCTGCATCGGCGCCTCGATCGCCACCGTGTTCTCCGGCGCGACGATTTCGTGGATCTGCGGCGTCACGACTGTAGCAGTCGCCGCAATCGGCGACGGCGCATCCCTTCCTGATTTCCCGTGATGGAGGACAGCCAGCGGATCGCTCGCGTCGATCTTCGCGCCTGCGCGGCGTCCGCCCGCAGTCTCGGCACCGGCTCTGGGAGCCGCCGCTGGACGATCGAAGAACAGCCGCCGATGCCCGGATTCCACGGCGCCAACCAGCGCCGCAATATTGTCCTCGACGAAGCGCGTGTAGACGCGATTCGCGACGAACTCCGGACGCTGCAACAAGCTTTGCAGGAATCCAATGTTGGTCGGCACGCCCTCGATTCTGAATTCGCACAGCGCGCGATAGGTTTTCGCTACCACGTCGGCGAAGTCGTCCGAATGCGAATGTGCAATGAGCTTCGCGAGCAACGAATCGAAGCTGGGGCTGGTCGTGTAGCCCGCGTAGGCAAACGAATCGATCCGCACGCGCGGCCCAGACGGCGCCTCGAACGCGGTGATCGTCCCGCCCGCCGGCTTCGCGCTGCCATCGGCGCGCATCGATTCCATGTTGATTCGCACCTGCAGCGCGAACCCGCGCGGTTTGGGAATGTCCGCCTGCTGCATCCTGAGTTCCGCGAGTGAACTGCCCGACGCGAGTTGAATCTGCAGCTTGACGAGATCGATGCCCGTCACTTCTTCGGTTACAGTGTGCTCGACCTGGAGCCGCGGATTGGCCTCGATAAACGCGAAGGCCGCCTCGTCGCCCTTCGCAGAAGCATCGGCGTTCACCAGGAGCTCGAACGTGCCGAGATTGTTGTAACGCACCTCCTTCGCCATCCGCACCGCAGCGCCAAGCAGCCGATCGCGAGTCGCTGGATCGAGATTCGGGCTCGGCGCTATCTCGACGATCTTCTGATTGCGCCGCTGGATACTGCATTCGCGATCCCACAAGTGGCTGACGTTGCCTGAGCCGTCGCCGACGATCTGCACTTCTATATGACGCGCGCGCGGCATCAACTGCTCGACGTAGACGTCGCCGTTGCCGAACGACGCGCGCGCCTCCGACTGGCAGCGCTTGAAGGCTTCGTCGATCTCCTCGGCGCGCGAGACGGCGCGCATGCCGCGGCCGCCACCGCCCGCCAGCGCTTT
Source organism: uncultured delta proteobacterium (assembly GCA_963721485.1). Lineage (GTDB taxonomy): Bacteria > Desulfobacterota > Binatia > Binatales > Binataceae > Binatus. Next base: position 334,347 of record CAVRJV010000003.1, read on the forward strand.
GATCATCATCGACGCGCCCTCGCCGAGCGATGAAAAAAAGCGGCGCGCTTCATCGAGGCTCGTCGGCCCCGAAGTGCCGCGCAGGATCGGCACGCCGCATCGCTCGGCCAGCGCTCGCGCCTGCACCTTGTCGCCGAACAATTCGAGCATCTCGGCTCGCGGCCCGACGAACGTAATCCCCTCGGCGGCGCATCGCCGCGCGAAGCCGGCATTCTCGCTGAGAAAGCCGTAGCCGGGATGAATCGCGTCGCAGCCCGCCTCTTTGGCGAGCGCAATGATCTGCTCGCCGTCGAGATACGCGGCCGCGCCCGCGCCACTCAGACGGCGCGCTTCATCTGCTTTTCGCGTGTGGAGCGAACCGGCGTCGTCGTCCGGAAACACCGCGACAGTGCGGATGCCCATCTCGGCGGCCGCGCGCATGATTCGAATCGCGATCTCGCCGCGGTTGGCGATCAGAAGGCTGTTCGGAGTCATATTTCTCTCGTCTCTTGTCGGTACGCTGCAAACCGCGCCTGAACCTGTATCTAAAGCATGACGGGCCGACCGCGTGAAAGCGCCACGTGCATCGAATCGTTCGGTGCCCGGTATCGCAAAGTTCTCTCCGCATCGCTCTTGCGACGAATCCGCGCGCAACCTATGTACTGTGTGGTTCTCAAGGGGGACCGGTGAGCATGAAGATCCACAAATCCGCGTTGGTCGCGATGATCGTATCGATTTGCTGCTGCGCAGCGACCAGCCGCACCATCGCCGCCAGCTCTCCCGCGGCAACCGCCAGCGCCGCGCAGGGTGCCCCCGCCGCGGTTCCGGGTCCCGGGGATCTCAATGCTTTGATCGCCGCTGGTTCACTACCGGACCTGCGCTGGCCCAACTTCACCGACTATCGCGCCGATGTAAAAAAGTTCTACGACGCCGGCGGCAACTCACTCGCGTGGATCCAGAACGGCAAAGCCAGTCCTCAAGCGGTCTCAATGATCCTGCTCTTTCAGCAAGCTGCGACGAAGGGCCTCAACCCCGAGGACTACGACGCTTCGCGATGGGACGCGCGGCTGGCCAAGTTGCAACCGACGGCGCCGAAGCCGTCCGACAGCGACCTCGCACATATAGATCTGGCACTGACGGTGTCCGCGATGCGCTACATCTCGGACCTGCATATCGGCAGGGTCAATCCTCAGCACTTCAAGTTCGGTCTGACCGTCGGACCCACCAAGTACGATCTGGCCGACGAGCTGAGAACGCAGGTACTTACGGCGTCGGACGTTCCTGCGGTCATGGCGAAAGTCGAGCCGCCGTACGATGGCTATCGACGGGCCGAGGATGCGCTGCTGACCTACACGAAGATGGCGAGCGTGCCGGATGCTCCGCCGATACCGGTGCCGCAAAAGAGCGCGCATCCAGGAAATACCTTTGCGGCGATGCCTCAGCTGGTCGCGCGACTGCGTCAGCTCGGCGACCTCCCCGCGAGCGCCGACGTGCCAGCCGACTCGACTGCTTACAACGGTGTCATCGTCGACGCGGTGAAACATTTCCAGGGGCGTCACGGCCTCGACCCCGACGGCGTATTGGGCAAGGGCACGGTGACCGCAATGAACGTGCCGCTCAAAACCCGCGTGCAGCAGCTCCAACTGACGCTCGAACGATATCGATGGATCCCCCCGGACTTCCCCGAGCCGCCGATCCTCGTCAATATCCCCGAATTTCGACTACGCACAATGCGCCGCCAATCGGCCCCCTACCTGACGATGAATGTAATCGTCGGCCGGGCAATGCGTACGCAGACGCCGGTGTTCGCGAACCAAATGAGGTATGTAATCTTCCGCCCGTACTGGTTGGTTCCGACTTCTATTCTGCGCCACGAGACGATCCCGAAAACTCGGCGCAATCCCGACTACCTGGCCGATAATGGGTTCGAAGTGGTGGACGGAAACGGCAACGTCGTTCCTTCATCGCCAGCGTCGGACGACCTTCTAGATGGCATGAGTTCTGGCGCGTTGCGTGTCAGACAGAAGCCCGGACCCAAGAATGCTCTCGGTCTCGTCAAGTTCATCTTCCCCAATGAATACAACGTGTATCTGCATAGCACGCCGGAACAGGAATTGTTTTCCAAGTCGCGCCGCGACTTCAGCCACGGATGCATCCGCGTCGAAAGACCGGCGGATTTGGCGGCATGGGTGCTGCGCGGCAGGCCCGAATGGACGATGGACAAAATTCAAGCTGCGATGAAGACCGGCCCCGACAATGTCCAGGTGAATCTCAACAAACCTATTCCAGTACTAATTCTCTACAGCACGGCCGTAGTAGAACCGGACGGCGAAGTGAGATTCTTCGATGACATATATGGCTACGACAAGTCGCTAGCCAAAGTACTAGCGAATGGCCCGCCGTATCCGAGCTGACTAGTCACTCGAATTGACGCGCGAGGGCGTCTCGCGCATGAAGCGAATCGTGTCGTCCAGGTCGCGGATGCCGGCGTCGGAGCCGAGCCCTTGCGCCACCAACGCCGCCGCCGCGTTGCCCAGCTTCATGCATTCGGCGGGCGGCCATCCCAACCGCAGCGCGCGGATGAAGCCGGCGCAGTACGCGTCGCCACATCCCGAGCTGTCGACGACTTCGATATCGTGCGCCGGAAGATGAACCCGCCCGCGCGCTGTCGTCATCAGGCTACCGTCGCCGCCCATCGTCAGCACGACTCCGCCGACGCCAAAGAGCAGCAACTGAATCGCTGCCTGTTCGGGTGTGGATGTCGTTGTCAGCTTGCAAGCTTGATCGGCGTTGGGCATGAACCAATCGACGAACGGCAGGCACGGTTTCAGGATAGCGAGCAGTTTCGGCGAGCCTTCACTGAGGATGTCCATGCTGGTGGTCGCGCCGCCGTCACGCGCGCGTCGCAGAATCTGCGCTGCTCCGTCGCGCCCGAGTGCGCGCATCGAATCGTTGCCGCCGAGATGCACATGCGTCGCGCTCTCGATCAGCGGCCACGGCACGTCGTCGAGCGAATAGACAGCGTTGGCGCCGATCGCATGCAGCGCAGGCCGGTCGCCGTTTGGCCTTATAGGCAGGATGCTCGCAGAGGTCTGCACGCCCGGTTTACGAACAACGTGGCTGGTATCGACACCGTATCCGTTCAGCGCGTCGATGAGCACGTCGCCAAGAGCGTCGTTGCCGACCGCGCCGATACTCGCGACTTCGAGTCCAAGTTTCGCGAGGCCGACCGCGGTGCCCGCCGCACTTCCCGCCGGTGCGAGCCGAATCTCGTCGAGCAGCACGCTGCCCTGACCCTCGGGAATGTGCGTGACGTAACGGCCGAGGATGTCGAGCACATGCGCGCCCAGCGTCACCACGTAGTCGTTCATCGGTGAGTCGTCGTCTTGCGCGCGATTTCGCGATCCTGTCGCGCGATCACCGCGGCATGAAGCTGCGCCACGGTTTTTTCAGGCAGCACCGTCACCGGCATTGCCGGTCGCGAGCGCATCCATATAGATGTGCGCGGATTTTTCGAGCAACTCGACGAACGTGAAAGTCTTGTCGAGGTCGGTGCCGACGCAAAGCGTGCCGTGATTCTGAAGAATGTAGCAGTGGCATCGATTGGCGAGCTTGCGCGCGACGTTGTCGTGCAGTTCGCGCGAGCCCGACAGCGCGTAGGGCACTACGTCGATCGTATTGCCTATCGCCAGCGTGACTTCGTCGAACAGCGGCGGAATGGGCTGGTTCAGAATGCTCAGCGCGCTCGCGAAACGTTTGATGCGTATGAATGACGGCGCTGACGTCGGCGCGCGTCTTGTACGCAGCGACGTGCATCGGAGTTTCGATCGACGGTTTGCGCTTGCCTTCGATCGGCGCGAGATCGAAGTCCACGACGCAGATGTCTTCGACTGCCATCACGTCGTACTGCATGCGCGTAGGCGTAACGACGACGGCGTTCCTCGCCCTCGACCAGCATCGAGACGTTGCCCGCGCTGCCTGACTTCGATCCGAAGTAGCCGTCGGCGGACAGCCGCTGGCTGATCACGAGGACGTGCTGCTTGTAGTCGTCGTAGCGTCCCATCTCAAAAAAACGCGCCCCCGCGGTATCGCTCGAACTTACGATACTGCGGGGGCGACTTTACTCAAACCGACTAGGATAGCTTGACGGAGTTAACGACCTGGATTTCGGTGAAGCCCATCAGACCCCACGTGCCGTTCTCCACGCCAATGCCCGACCACTTCGCTCCGCCGAACGGCAGATTCGGTGCGATCGCGAGATGCTGATTGACCCACGCCGAGCCGCATTCGAGCTGCGACGCGACCTCGGCGCCGCGCTTCGAATCGTTGGACCACACCGAACCGCTGAGCCCGTAGTGGGTCGCGTTCGCGCGCCGAACGGCGTCGTCGACATCCTTGTAAGGAATGATCGGCAGCGCCGGGCCGAACTGTTCTTCATCGACGAGCCGCACGCCGTCGGAAATGTTCCCGACGATCGTCGGCGCGAAGAAGTAGCCTTCTTTGCCGACGCGCGAGCCGCCGGTGACGATCTTGGCGCCGTGCTTCTTCGCGTCCTCGACCAGCTCGGTCACGCGCTCGAACTGCATCTTGTTGTTGATCGGTCCGAGCTGGGTGCCGGCCTCGAGCCCGTCGCCCACCTTGACGCCCTTTGCGATCTCGCCGAGGTTGTCGACCAGCGCGTTGTACATCTGCTCGGGCACATACACGCGCTTGATCGCGCTGCAGATCTGCCCGGAGTTCTCGAACGCGCCCCAGAAAATCTTCGGCGCGACCACCGCGGGATCAACATCGGCCAGGATGATCGCCGCGTCGTTGCCGCCGAGCTCGAGTGTAACCCGCTTCAGATCCGGCGCCGCCGCCGCAGCGACCTTCTTGCCCGTCTCGACCGATCCGGTGAATGAGATCTTCCGCGGCACCGGATGACTCGTCATCCATGCGCCGAGTTCGTCGCCGCCCGAGACCACGTTAAAGACTCCCGGCGGAACGATGTCTTTCAGAATCTCGCCCAGCATCAGCGTCGTGATCGGCGTGTACGGCGAGGGCTTCAACACGATCGTATTGCCCGCGAGCAGGGCGGGCGCGATCTTCCACATTCCGAGCATGATCGGATAGTTCCACGGCGTGATCGCGGCGACGACGCCGAGCGGCTTGCGCTTGATTTCGATTTTGCTGTCCGGCGTGTCCATCAGCACTTCGGCCGGCAAGTCGAGCATCGCGGTGAATGCGCACCACATCGAGGTGAGCATGATTTCCTGCGCCGCCTTGTCCAGCGGCTTGCCCTGCTCGAGCGTGAGCGTCCGTGCCAGGCCCTCAGGCGGCTGTTGCAGCGCAGCGGCGCAATCCTGCAGAACCTTGCGGCGCGCGTTGATGTCTTTGCTCCAAGCGGGGAACGCCTTTTGCGCGGCCGACATCGCCTGATCGAGTTCAGCCTTCGTGCAATCGGGAACTTCGGCGAAGATCTTTCCGGTGGCGGGATTGATCACGCCAGTGGATTTCGATCCTTTCACCGACTTGCCGTCGATGGTCATGGTGTATCCAGCAGCCATGTAAGTCTCCTTGTGCGCGGAATTCGCAGGGTCAAATGTAATTGATTCAATACAACGGCGGTCGTATTGCGCGCAAACCGCGTCGCGTCGATGAGTTCAGCCGGCGATTTCCTCCTTCAGCCCAGCCACCTTCAGCGCCTTTCGCTTGGCGCCTTTCAGATCATAGTACCTGCGCGTGACGATCCTTTGCGCGTACAGACCGCCGCCGGCCTGCACATTCGTGACGGCCTTCCATCCGCCATATGCGTCGGCGGTCAGATCGCGAATCGCGTGAAACAAGCGCGCGCGATATTCGCCGTCGATTCCTTTGCTGGTGCCCATGTACTTGCGGACCAGCGGACCGGTTACTTCATTTTCCAGATCGGCGACGCCCGGCGCGGTCAGGACGATCCGCCGGAGATGTCGTGCAGATGGCGCACCATCAGGTTGTAGTTCGCCGCGCCGTGATACTTGCCGGCGTTGGTGTAGAGCTCGTCGGGGAAGGCGCCCTGGTCGGTAATCTGGCAGTTGGCGATCGCGGCCTCGAGCGCGGCGCGAATCAAGGTGGCGTGGATCAGCATCTCGGAAATCTTCTCCTTGATGTGCCCTTCGCCCGCCAGACCGTTTGCTTCCGCGACGAGCTGCGCGAAACCGACGAGCTGATCGCCCTCCTCCGCCATCGCCGACAGTCCGCCCAGCCGCTCCCAGAGCCCGAGCGAATGTGCGAACACAGCGGCCTGCTGCACCGCGCCGTCGAGGAAGATGCGCTCGTTCGGCACAAACACGTTGTCGAGGATCACGAATCCCTCGGCCATGTGAATTTTCGCGGAGACCGGAAAGGTGCGCGTGTCGGGATGGCGCGGCGCAAAAGTCGTATCGATGATCTTCACGCCAGGCGAGTTGACCGGCACCGCGCATCCGATCGCGTAGGCCTCCTCGCCGGGCTTCATCGCCTTGGTCGGGATCACCATCAGGTCATGCGCCATCGACGCGCCCGTGATGTGCAACTTGGCGCCGCGGATCACTACGCCGTCGGCGCGACGCTCGACCACTCGCGTGTAGGCGTCGGGGTCGTCCTGCTTGCCGGGAGGACGCGAGCGATCGCCCTTCGCATCCGTGATGCATTCGACGATGCGCACATCTTTGCGCTGCGCGTTCTGCACGTAGTGACGGATGCGTTCCGCGTATTCCGGCAGTGCGTCCGCGATGCGCGTGGCCGCTGTCGTGAGCGTCATGATCGACTGGTAGGTCACGTTGGCAACGATGTCGGATTCAAGCAGCAGCGGAATGCGATCGCGCAATTCGGCCGCGGAGCGCGGAATTTTCATCAGCGGACTGACCGCGCCGGGCTCGGGCGAGTAGAACTTGTCGTAGCCCTCGGCTATTCGCGAGACGCATTCGCCGAGCAGCGGATGCTTGACGATGTCGCGAACGCGCTCGCCTTCGAAATAGGTTTCGCGGTTGTCATCGAGCGACTTCTTGTATTGCTGTCCGGTCATCATCGCGGTCTGCTCTCCTTAAACGGTCGTTCAAGTCGGTCAAGTTTCGCTCAGAACGTCTTCGCTGTTCAAGCGCGGCCGGGCGTCGCGCTTTAACTCACGTTCAGGACGCGGGACACCTCCGCATGCATCATGAAGCAAGAATTCAAGGACGACCTCGAGCAGTGGCTGGATAAGAATCGTCAGAAGTGATCCGGCTCGCAGTGAAACTTAATCGAGGTTTCACATAAAACTCGCGCGAGTTAACCTCGCTCTCATCTTCGGGTAATCAACATTCTTTATCCTCCCGACGCTGCCGGAATTTTTCTCGGCCGCATCAATCAAACTGGGAGGACAGGAGCATGCGGAAAAAAACGGCGCGGTCGCTCGCGCTCGGACTAGTGGGACTGCTGATTCAGCAAGGCTCGGCGTCGGCCTTCGGCCCGCCACCGCCGGGAGGACCATCCACCACCACGCCCATCAAACACGTGGTAGTGATCTTCCAGGAGAACGTCTCCTTCGATCACTACTTCGCAACCTATCCGAATGCTGCCAATCCGGGCGGAGAGCCGCAATTCTTCGCGCAACCGGGAACTCCAACAGTGAGCGGACTGACGGGCGCGCTGGCGAGCAGCAATCCGAACGAGCAAAACGCCGCCAACGGCACCAACGCTATCAACCCATTTCGTCTCGATCGCAGCCAGGCATCGACCTGCGACCAGGATCACAGTTATGGCGACGAACAGAAGGCCTTCGACGAGGGGCTGATGGACTTGTTCCCGCTTAGCGTCGGCTCAGGCGAAAGCGCTTTCTGTCTCGACACCTATTCGTGGGGAAAAGGCAACGGCGTCGTAATGGGCTACTTCGACGGCAACACCGTCACGGCGATGTGGAACTACGCGCAAAACTTCGCGCTGAACGACAACTTTTACGGGACTACATTCGGACCGTCAACGCCCGGCGCATTGAACCTGGTCGCCGGCAATACCTATCCCGCGACACTCGCCGGCTCGTCGACTAAGGTCGTGAACAAGGTTGGCAGCGTAGGTACTATCGCCGGCGATCTCGATCCAACCGGTGACGTATGCTCGAGTTCCACTTCGATTCAGATGGGAGGAAAGAATATCGGTGACCTGCTGAATGCGCAGGGATTGAGCTGGGGTTCATTCATGGGAGGTTTCGATCTGACCGTCACAAACGCCAATGGGACGACCGGCTGCGAGCGGTCAAGCCCGGCGACAGCAGCCAACAGTCTCACAATTCCCCCAGGCTCCGCCAATTTCACCGCCGATTACATTCCGCATCATGCCTGGTTTCAGTATTTCGCTTCGACCGCCAACCCGAGTCACGCGCGTCCAACTGTGCCACCCAGCCAGTACGGGACGGCTGCCGATACGGGAGCCAACCATGAGTATGACACCCACGACTTTTTCGACGCGCTCAGTGCGAACAATCTACCTGCAGTAAGCTTCATCAAGGCGCCAGCCAACATGGACGGCCATGCGGGTTACTCCGATCCGTTGTTGGAGCAGCAGTTCGTGGTTACCGTGCTCAACGCGTTGCAAAAGACCCCATTCTGGCGCGATACAGCGGTAATGATTACCTGGGACGATTCCGACGGCTGGTACGACCATCAGATCGGCCCAATCTTCAATTCTTCGGCGATTCTCCAGAGTAGCGACGCGAAAGACAGCGATCAGCTCAACGGGCCGGGCAAGTGCGGCAATGGCGCTCCGCTCAACGGCATCCAAGGGCGCTGCGGCTACGGACCGAGAATCCCGCTGTTGGTGATCTCACCGTACGCCAAGCAGAACTTCGTCGATCACACCTTGACCGATCAGAGTTCGATCATTCACTTCGTCGAGGACAATTGGGGCCTCGGCAGGATCGGCAATGGTTCATTCGACGCGGTGTCGGGGTCAATCGAAAATATGTTCGACTTCAGCGGCCGGCAGGACGTCTCAGGCGACGACGTGCTGTTCCTAAACCCGATGACCGGTGAACCCTTGTCTAATCGCCGCTAAATGGATCGAGAACGGGCGCGCGCCCGGTGCGGCGCGCGCCCGTTTCCAAACCGCCAATTCCTCGCAGGTAAGATCACATTCTCGCAACGCAAACCTAACGTCGCCGTAAGCTGCGCGGCGTATATCTGCCGCTTCGTAAAGCCAAAGAGACTGTGACAGGGGAGAAACGCCGTGGCAGCGACCTTAGAAAGAGCAATTCCTGCTAGTGGTGCGGTTAGCGACAAACTCGCGAGAAAAACGGGTGCCGGCCCGATGATCATCTTCGGATTGATTCTCGCCGCCGGCTTGTTCTACGTCGCCACTCACCTGATTTCCGACCTCAGCGTCGAGAAGGCTACGACGATCCGTCCATACATTATGCTCGCCGGCGCGCTGCTGATTGCGCTGGGCTTCGAGTTCGTTAACGGCTTTCACGACACGGCCAACGCCGTTGCAACTGTGATTTATACCCATTCGATGGAGCCGCACATCGCGGTCGCATGGTCGGGGCTGTGCAACTTCGCCGGTGTGCTGATCTCCTCGGGCGCCGTAGCCTTCGGCATTTTGTCGCTGCTGCCGGTCGAACTGATTTTGCAGGTAGGCAGCGCCGGTGGCTTCGCGATGGTCTTCGCCCTGCTGGTGGCCGCTATGATCTGGAATCTCGGGACATGGTACCTGGGCCTGCCCGCATCGAGTTCACATACGCTCATCGGATCGATTATCGGTGTAGGCATCGCCAACCAGTTGATGGCTGTGAAGACCGGCACGAGCGGCGTGGATTGGGGGCAGGCTGCGAACATTGGTAAGTCGCTGCTGGTCTCGCCGATCGTGGGATTCGCGGTGGCCGCCGGGCTGCTATTGCTCTTTAAGGCCTTCATCACCGACAAACGGTTGTACGAAGCTCCCGAAGGAACCGAGCCGCCCCCATTCTGGATTCGTGGCCTGCTGATTTTGACTTGCACTGCCGTCAGCTTCGCGCATGGCTCGAACGACGGGCAGAAGGGCATGGGTCTTATCATGCTGATACTGATAGGTCTCGTTCCCACGGCGTATGCGCTCAATCGCGCCGTGCCTGCGAGTGCCACGGCAGACTTTGTCGCGGTGTCGGCGCAGACCACCACTGTTCTGGACCAACATGTTGCCGCGAGCGCGGTGGTTCCGGGAGACCCTCGCGACGTCGTGCAGGAATACATTCGCAGCAAGACTTTCACTCCCGACACGATGGTGGCGCTCCGACAGATCGTCAACGACATCTCTAACGAACTGAGAATTTATAAGGCGATGGCGAATGTGCCTCCCCAGTACTCGCGCAACTTCCGCAATGATATGTACCTAACCAGCGAAGCCTTCCGGCTGATGAAGAAACAGAATAGCCCAATTTTTACCGCCACAGATTGGACGGTCCTCGACAACTACAAGAAGCATATCGATGTCGCGACCAAGTTCATCCCGGGTTGGGTGAAAGTCGCCGTCGCGATGGCGCTCGGCTTAGGCACGATGGTCGGCTGGAAGCGGATCGTGGTCACCGTCGGCGAAAAAATCGGCAAGGATCACCTGACCTATGGACAAGGAGCCGCCGCCGAGATCACAGCGGCTGCTACTATTGCGGCTGCCGACTGGTATGGGCTTCCAGTCAGTACAACTCACGTGCTGTCATCGGGCGTGGCGGGCACGATGATGGCCAACAAATCCGGCCTGCAACTCGAGACAGTGCGGAACATCGCGATGGCGTGGATTCTGACGCTGCCGGCGTCGATCATGCTGGCGGCGTTCCTGTTCTGGCTTTTCCGGCACGCTTTCTAGGCGCGACGAGGGAGATGAAATGGCTTTCCCATTCAAACGAATCCTCGCCCCGGTCGACTTCGACCCAAGCTCGCTGAAGGGGCTCGAACTGGCCGCGAAAATTGCCGGACAGAGCGACGGCACGATCTTCATCCTGCACATCGTCCCAGTGGACATGGACGTGACCGGGATGCCGCAGTACGTCGATCTCATCAAGCGCCAGGAGAGCCTCGATCGCGAGAAGCTCACCGCGATCGCAAAGCAACATTTACCGGACGTTAAGTGGGAAATTATCGACGTGATGGGCGAACCGGCGGACGTCATCGACGAAGTCGCAACGAAACTCGCGGCCGACGTGATCGTGATGGTCACGCACGGGCGGCGCGGGCTGGCGCGGCTGGTAGAGGGCAGCGTCGCCGAGAAAGTTTTGCGAAACGCGCCGTGTCCGGTCCTCGCAGTGCGCCAGGAGTAATAATCCCGTCGTTCGCTTGCAGCATCCAAGGGGCGGCGCCGCGATGGCACTTACGTCAGGTCGTCCAAAAAGCGAAAATCGTCGCGATGCCTGACTTTGATTTCGATCTCGCGGTCGTCGGCTCCGGACCCGCCGGACATCATGCGGCCATCCAGGGCGCCAAGCTGCGCAAGCGCGTCATCATGATCGAGCGCAAGCCGATTGTCGGCGGCGTCTGCGTCAACGTCGGAACGATTCCAAGCAAAACGATGCGCGAGGCTATCCTCTATCTGTCGGGCTATCGCGAGCACGCCATTTACGGAGATTCATACCGGGTCAAGGAAAAAATCACGTTCCAGGATTTGCTCGTGCGCGTTGATCCGGTCGTGCGCCACGAGATCGATGTCTTGCGTCATCAATTGCTGCGCAACGGCGTCGAGCTGACCACCGCGCGCGCGAGCTTTGTCGAACCGCACGTCCTGCACCTTGAAGACAAGGCGAGCGGCCTGCAAAGACGGATCTCCGCCGCCAAAATCGTGTTGGCCGTCGGTACCCAGGCGGCCCGCGACGCGCGCACGCCGCTCGACGGAAATTGTATTTTCTCGAGCGACGACATCATGCAGCTCGACGAGCTCCCGCGCACATTGGCGGTGATCGGCGCGGGCGTCATCGGCTGCGAGTACGCCAGCATGTTTGCGGCGCTGGGCGTGCGCGTGACGCTCATCGACATGCGCCCGCGGCTGCTGGACTTCGTCGATGCGGAAATCGTCGAAAGCCTGGTCTACCACTTGCGCGAGCGGCGCGTTACGTTGCGGCTCGGCGAGGAAGTATCGTCGATCGAGGTTTTCCGCGAGAACGGCCAGAACCATGTTCGCACCTGTCTGGCTAGCGGAAAACAGATCATCACCGACAAAGCCTTGTCGAGCACGGGCCGCATCGGCGCGACTGCCGATCTGAATCTGGGCGCCGTCGGCATCGCAACCGACGCGCGCGGGCGCCTGAAGACCAACGCAAGACTACCAGACCGAGGTCGAGCCACATCTTCGCCGTCGGCGACATCGTCGGCTTCCCCAGCCTCGCGTCGACTTCGAAAGAACAGGGCAGAATAGCAGTGTGCCGCGCGTTCCAGATTCCCGCACATCACGCGCCCGAACTGTTCCCTTACGGCATCTACACGATTCCCGAAATCTCGTTCGTCGGCGCCACCGAGGAGAGCCTCACCAACCAGGGTGTCCCCTACGAAATCGGCAAGGCCTCCTATCGTGAAGTGGCGCGCGGCCACATCCTCGGCGACAACACCGGAGTCTTGAAGCTACTGTTTCATCGGGAGTCGCGCGAGTTGCTCGGCGTTCACATCATCGGCGACGGCGCGGTCGAGCTGGTTCACATAGGCCAGGCGGTCATATCGCTGAAGGGCACTATCGACTACTTCGTCAATACCGTTTTCAACTATCCTACCCTTGCGGAGTGCTACAAAAACGCCGCGCTGGACGGTATCAACCGCCTAAACGCTTAGCCGATCGCGCCAATCTCGTAAGTGATCGCCGTCCCGATCCGGCGCGCCAGATCAAACAGCTTCAGCATCGGACCGAACAGCGATGTCGTGCTCGATCGCGTACGAGAGTGCGGGCTCAGGCCGGTACTGCGATTGTTCGCCGAAATCATCGCGGGCATCCGCGACGCCATCGGCGTGCGGAAAAATCAGCCGCAGCCGCTCGACCGCGCTCGGCACGTCCAACTCGAGAATTCGCGCCAGGATGTCGTCGCGGGTCACGCCAAGCTGCGGACTGAAATTCGGAATCTCCAGTCGCCAGCAGAGCAGATCCGCTGGATCACCGCGACCCGGATTCCATGCAGCAGAATCAGCCGCCGACGCTGCTCCGTCTCGGCCGGCTCAATCGCTTCGAGCAGCCACAATTGATCCGCTTGCAACCGCCGCACCAGCCGCGCCAGCCGGTCATGCCGATCGAGCTGTCCCGTCAGCCGCGCCAGTTCGCGCAACGCCTTAGCCCGCGCGGGACGTCGCGCGCGCCCCGCTCCATTGAGCCACATCGCGGGATTGAGCGTGCTCACATACGCGCGCAATACGTCGATGTCCGTGCGATCGAGCGCCGCCGCAACCATCTGCACCGCGCGCCCAAAGCGCGCCGACCGCGCGCGCATCGCGCGGAACATTTCCGGGTCCTTCGAGACCGCGCGTCCGACTCCGTGCAGCGTAATCGCCATGAAGCCGAGTTGCTGCAGAATCGCGTTGTTCGGTATCGCGCGCAATTGCGAAGGATGCTCGATCTTCGACGGCCGGCCCCACTCTTCGGCCTCGCGCGCTACCGGCCGCGACCCGGTGCGATAGAGCAGGTTCGTGCCGAACAGGCTCAGCAGCGCCGCGTAGTCAGGATCGTCAACCAGGTCGGAGAACTCCTGCTGCACCGTCGCGAAGAATTCCGCCGCGTAGTCCGGCGCCGCGTAGATCGCGATCGTTGCCGGTCTCGTCGCTCACGTCGAACGCGAAAGCGAGAATCTGCCGCATGCTCGCAGTCGCCGCGGCCGGCGTCAGGAACAGCAGATAGCCGTCGCCGCCCTGAAAACTTATTTCCTCCTTCACCCGCACCCCGCGCCGCTCGAACTCGCCGCGGCTGTTCGGCGGCGCCGCATAACGCAGGCGATCGGCGAGCGTCAGCGGATGGCCACCGCGGCCGATCGATTCGCCGTGCGTGTTGAACAGGATCGCTTCGAGCTTGCCTAGTCCGTGGCGCTCGAGCAGTTGCGCGAGCCGCAGGCGCAGCCGCTCGATCCGAAACGTCGCCGCCATCTGCCCGATGAATCGCCCCGAATCGGAAAATCCGAATTGCACCGCCAGCCGTCCCTGCCGTTCCAGGTAGGCGCGATAGTGCGGGCTCTTCAGCGCCTCCTCGATCACCCGCTCGCCGCGCTCGAAGGCCTCTTCGGTCTCGAACAGCGGCGAAATCTCGACCCGATCCTCCACCCCGAAAGAGCCGCGCATAGTAGAGCGCCGCCAGCAGCGTGAAGCCGGTCTTCGGTTTCGGCGATCAGAAATCGAATCGGCGTCTCGGCATCGATGAACTTGACGATCTGCGCCACCGTCATCATCAGCCGCTTGGCCGACGCCCGCTCCTCCATCAGCGATTCGAAACTGATCGTCTGCGGCCGCACGCGCCCGAGCAGGTCGTTGATGGTGTTGAAGTACGACCGCCGATTCGCCGGATCGTTCGGTTCGGTTTCGAGCCCGACCTGCCGCCGCGCCGCGTTATGCAACTGCGACGAGTTGAGCCGCACATGAATATGCGCCAGGCCGAGGCCATGCGTCCGCAAGCTCGCGCGCATGCACCAGCAATCGCTTCGCGCCGCTCATCATCGGGGGCCGCCTGCAACGGCCGCTTCGATCACCGCGAACAGCGGTGCGGTCTCGACCAGCGCATCCTCGCGCCCCGCTACCATCGCGCGGCCGAACGCCGCGGTGCTCGCAGGATCGCGCTCAGCGGCCGCGAGCAATTCGATCTGATGCGCCACGGTCGCGCGCGCCGTCGTGAGCATGCGTGCTCGAGCGGCTCCAGCGCCGCGAGAAAATCGCCGCTGGCTGCGCGCGCGAGCGCTTCGACCTGTGCTCCGATAGCGTTCGATCATCGCGAGCTTGTCCGCCAGTCGCGCCGCGATCGTGCGCGTCCATGTAATGTCGGTGCGGCCGTCCTGGTCGTAGCCGACCCACGACGCCAGCGTGACCAGCCGCGGCTCGAGCTTGGTCCATTGATCCGGCCAGTGCTCGCGCGCCACCCGCAACGCCGTACGATGCACCCCTTCGAGCGCGTCATGCGCGTGATTGAGCGCCTCGGTCACCCACGCATGCTCGACCTCGAGCGACAGTTCCGCCGGTGGCCGATGCTCGACGCGCGCCGCGATCTCCATCCGCTCATCGCGTCCCATTTGGTCGAGCGCCACACCCGCGACAGTCTGTCCCGTCGCGAGTTCGGCCAGGATGCGCGCCAGTTCCAGCGAAATCGAGAACGTCGGATGAGCCGTGAAGACCACGCCGAAGACGCTGCGAGGCATCGCAGCACGAAAATCCTCGAAGCCGCCTGCGCGCGCCTGCCGCTCGATCAGCTCCGCAATCGCGAGCTCATTCGCCGCGACCGCGGTTTCACCCAGATAGTTCTTGAGCCGCTCGGCGCGATCGGCGAACGTTTCAACGGTTAACTGCTGCACCACGCTCTCGAGGCCGTCGAGATTGATGTCGCCGCGATCCATTCGCAACGTCAGCTCCAGCGCGAACAGGAGAATCGGATTGCTGAAAGGGTCGGCGGCCGCCTGCGTCCGCACTCGACTCAGAATCGGATCCGAGCGTCGCGGTGTCGATCGCGGCGGGCAAAGATGTGGACATTTCACGGCGATGCTAGCCGAGGAAGAAAGTTATGGCACACGCCGCGCGGATTCTGTCGAGCCGGCTCCGATTGGCCCCGCCATATTCGTTTCTGTGCTAACTAGTCGTCTGTATGTATTGACACAAAGTGGCCCAACTTCTAGAACGGTTCCCGGAGGATATTTTTATGGACATCCATAAGGTCAAGATTACCCAAAAGGACATTCAACGCGTGCTGGACGAAGCAAAGCCGGCTGCGCCTGCTGGCGTTGCGGACGATGTCTGCGGCGTCTACAAGGAGGCGAGGCCCTTGCTAAAGATTGCGATTACGGTGCTTGGCGTTCTGTATCCACCGGCTTCAACAGCGATAGCCACGGTAATCGCAATTCTTGACCAGGCGTGCCAAGTCCAGCAATGACCGAGAAATTTCTAACTGCCAGCGCCGCAGCCGTTCTGCTGGCACGCGCGATGATCTGTAAGCCCCAGGAACGAGAAGCTTTCTGGAGCGGTACACGAGTTCTCGCTCAACAGCGGATGCTCAGACCCGATGGAAGCGAGATAATCAACCTGATTAGCAAGGAAGCCGATCTTTTCGACGGAGCCCCCTGGTCTTCGGCGGAGGCGAATGAGCTCGCAGGAAGCATCCCAGCCGGAAGTCCTTCGGAGGCCAATAAACTGGGGCTTTTTGGCACCGCCGTCGGCGTTGATAAAAACGGAGGACCGCAGGTCCGCGTTTACGCCTCCAAATACGGCGAAGAAGGTCTTCTCAGGAACGATACCTTTCTGAAACTTTGGAAGAACGTGAACGTGGACCTCCGCATCGTGCGGGTGCAAGCGATCAGCTTCGCGCGGTCACGGTCGTGCGGTGGTGGCTCGAGCGTCAGCGCTCTCCGAGGGTCTGAAACTGGAACGCTGGGCGGTTGGCTGAAAAGAGTTCCGAGCGGCGAATTCGTCGGCATTTCCAACAATCACGTCGTAGCGGACCTGAATAGGTTCAGTCCACCCAACGGAGTTATCGAGCCCGGATATGCTGACGGCGGAACGCATTCGGACGTCGTCGGCAACCTGAAAGGAGTCGTAGCACTCAAGCCGTTCGATCCCCTTGACCTGAAGGACAGCGTCAATTTGGTCGATGTCGCATGGTTATCACCGACCGACTCAAGGGTAGTAGATAGGCAAATCGCATGCCGCAAGCAACTGCCCAGAGGCGAGGAGGACCTGACTGCTCTCGTCAGCAACTCCGGCCCCGTGGACGTCTGCCTCTGTGGGCGAACGTCGGGGGATGCACAGGGTCAGGTCGTTGCTGCACCGGCGACTGTATTTTTCCACCAGTCAGGAACGGACTACTATTTTGAACAGCAGCTCGAACTCACGATGGATAAACTGGGGCGCGGTGATTCGGGTTCACTTCTCATGACTTCGGCTGACGATAAGATCGGGGGACTCTTTTTCTGCTTCAGCGAAGGCACGCAAATCGGCTGGGCTAACACTTGGCAAGCCGTCAAAAATGCGACCGGACTAGCCTTCTCGTATGCATAACGCTAGTATTAAATCATGCCTACGCTTGACGAAGCCGCCACTCAATTGAGCCGGGAGCTCGTCGGCACTGTCCCGCATGTAGTCGGCGTATCCGTGCGCTGGTCGAATGCGCGCCGCGCGATTTGCGTTAATGTCGATTCGGAAGCTGCCGTCCCGCAGATTCCGAAAAAATATCATTCCTTCGACATAGACGTGCGCGTAGTGGGCACACCGCGGTTCGCATCTTCCGCGGGTTCGATTTAAGCGCCTGACCCCTCGCCTGCCGCGAGCTTAATGCACTCGATCACGCGCGCGCCGAAGTCGGTGAGTTTCTTTTCGCCGAAGCCGCGGATATGTCGGAGCCCTTCCACGACCGTCGGCCGGACGCTGGCGAGCTCGCGCAGTGTGGCATCGTGCAGGATCACATAAGCGGGAACGCCGCGCTCGGCGGCGATTTCGCGGCGCAGGCTGCGCAGACTCTCGAACAGCGCCTCGTCCACGTCGCGCCACGACGCTTCTTCCATCCGCGTCCGCTTCGATTTCGATTCCCTCGCCTGTAACAGCGTGACCGCGCGTCCTCCGCGCATCACTTCCCACGATAGCGCGTTCAGCTTCAGCATCGGGCGATCGCCGGGCGTACGTTCCAGCAGTCCCGCATCGACGAGTTGATAGACCAGGTTGGTCAAATTCTTGCGCGGCACATCTTTAAGCAGGCCGTAGGTGGAAAGTTTCTCATGACCCAATCGGCGCACGCGTTCGCTGCTCGCGCCGCTCAATACGTCCACGACGTGCTCGACGCCGAAGCGCTGCTCGACGCGCGCCACGCATGACAGAACTTTCTGCGCGAGCACCGTTGAATCGGCGACGCCTTCGACCTCGCCCAGGCAGAAGTCGCACGCTCCGCAGTTTGCGTTTTGGTATGTCTCGCCGAAGTATGCCGACAAGGCCGCATGACGGCATCGCACGACCGTCGCGAAACGGCGCATCTCCTCAAGCAGCCGCTTGCCGCTCTCGACGACTTCAGCCGGCGCCGCCTTTTCCTCGGCGCTCCGCTCCATCAGGTTTTGCCATCGAATCACGTCGGCCGCCGAGTAGAAGAGCACGCATTCTGCCGGCAAGCCGTCGCGTCCGGCGCGTCCCGTCTCCTGCTGATAGGCTTCGATCGATTTCGGAAGCGCTGCATGAATCACACAGCGAACGTCGCTGCGATCGATCCCCATGCCGAACGCGACCGTCGCCACCACCACGTCGATTTCCTCGGCGGCGAACCGGTCCTGCGTGCGCCGACGCTCGTCCGCCTCCATTCCCGCATGATACGCGGCAGCGCGTACGCCTTCCGACGCCAGGTACGCGGCAATCTGCTCGGTGTCTTTGCGGCTGATGCTGTAGACGATCGACGCCTCGCCTTTATGCCGCCGAATCGTTTCCGCGATTTGCGCGTTCACATCGAGCTTCGGCCGCACCCGGTAGAGAAGATTCGGGCGATCGAATGATCCGACCAGCACCGCCGGATCCTTGAGCCCGAGTTGTTCGACGATGTCGCGCGCGCACGCGCTCGGTCGCGGTCGCCGTGTAAGCGTGAATGCTCGCGTGCGGAAAATGCGTCTTCAGCTCGGCGAGCCGGCGATACTCGGGCCGGAAGTCGTGCCCCCATTGGCTGATGCAATGCGCTTCGTCGATCGCGAAGCTGGAAACTTTCAGGCGCGCGGCCAGCTCGAGAAATCGCGGCGTCAGCAACCGCTCAGGCGCGACGAATATAAGATGATGGCGGCCGTCGGCGAGCTCGCGCTCGACCTGGCGAATCTCCGCCAGATCGATCCCGCTATGAATCGCCGCCGCCGGATAGCCGCGATACGCGCAGCGCATCGACCTGATCTTTCATCAGCGCGATCAGCGGCGAGACGACGATGTCGGTGCGTCCGGCAACCGCGGGCGGCACCTGGTAGCATAGCGACTTGCCGCCCCCGGTCGGCATCACGACCAGCGAGTCGCGCCGATCGAGACCCGCCTGGATCGCCTCCAACTGCAGCGGCCGCAAGCTCTCAAAGCCCCAGAACCGCCGCAAAACCGCAAGGACGTCCTCGGATGCGCACCCGTTCGCGGCGCCTTCCGCCTCGACCACCGCCTGATCAGGGCCCTTCATCGTTCTCACGCATCGCCATATCAAGCCGTTCCGGCATCATTAGTAACCATATCCCTGTCGCCGAGAAAACCAGCCTCGCGAAGATTCCTGCGCGCAAGAGTGCCGCAAGGTACAAAACCTGCGACTGATGAAAGCAACATCGCAGGTGCCTAACAAAGTGTACTACAAGGCTACATCCTGGTTGACCGAACAGTACAGATTGCGCTTAAACTTCCAGTCATGTTAACGCGGTTCGGGACCTTCTGGAGGTGACGTCGCATGGCCAACTTTCGAATACTGTCCTGCGATGGCGGTGGAATCCGCGGAGTACTTTCGGCAGTTCTGTTGAATCGGCTCTCAACCGAGTATCCCGCCCTGCTAAAGGATCGACCCGGCACTATCACGATGTTCGCCGGCACCTCAACGGGCGGAATCCTCGCGCTCGGCCTGGCCGCCGGTCTCAGCCCCGCGCAGATCCGCGACCTCTATGTTACCAACGGTGGGCTGATTTTTGATTCCTCGTGGACGCGCGACGTGGTCGAGATCGGCGGGCTCAGCGGCTCGAAGTACGACAACGCAAATCTCAAGCAGATTCTGCGGGAGACCTTCGGCGCCAAGAAACTGAAGGACTTGCAGCCGCGCGTTCTGATCGCATCGTTCAGCCTGGACAATCAGTCGACTGACCCGTCCCAGCGCACCTGGAGCCCGAAGTTCTTCCACAATTTCACGGGCGCCGACAGTGACGGCGAATCCCTGCTGGTCGACGTCGCCATGTCCACCAGCGCGGCCCCAACCTACTTCCCGTCGTACGGCGTGTTCATTGACGGCGGCGTGATTGCCAACAATCCGAGCATGGCCGCCGTGGTACAGGCGATGGACGGCCGCAATCAAGCGAGCGAACGCGCGACGCTGGACGGGATCAAACTGCTGTCCGTCGGCACCGGCGCCTCGCTGCAATACATCGCGGGACAGGACCACGATTGGGGCGACGCGCAATGGATCAAGCCAATCCTCAACGTGATGATGGATGGCAGTGTCGGCGTGGCTGATTTCGAATGCCGGCAACTACTCGGCGATCGCTATTGCCGCGTCGAGCCGATATTTCCGGCCGGAAAGTCGTTCCCAATGGACGACGTCAGCAAGATCGTCGACCTGATCGATCTTGCCGGCTCGTTCGATCTCACCGGCGCCCTCGCATGGCTCAACGCCTCAGGATGGTGACGCGTCGAAGTCGCGTCTCAGCGCGGCTCCTTCTCGCCACGATACTTGAGGTTGAGCGCCGCGACCCCAGCTGCGACGTTCAGTCCGTTCTGTCCTTCGACCGACACCGGCTGAAGCGCAATTGACTGATCGAAGCCTCCGATCAGCACGTTTGCGCCGCCACCCACGCCAAGTGTGGCGCTCGCGGCCACGCCGCCGTAGTGACCCGTCAACGCCCCGGTCTTAAGATCTTTGGTGGGCGCGGCGACCGCCCACAGGATCACTGACGATTTGAGATAACCGATATCGGCGCCGAACTTCGAAATGGTTCCGCTGTAGTATTCGACTCTTCCGCCGTTGTTCGAGTATGAGCATCGAAGGTCGCGCGAAGATCCGAACACGAATCCCCATCCCGACGCTTCATGGCAGGTCAGATAGCCGGTCTTGACCGTGTACTTGCTCCCTTCGGCCTGAGCCGGTAATGACCAACAACTCAAGAAGAGAATACTGGTAGCTGCGAGAATCGTTAGAAGTCGTGGTTTCATCTCTTTTTCTCCTGAAGCTAGATGCGTCGGGTGTTGCCTCTTCGAGTGGATGCCCAAAGCCAGGCAAGCTCTCTCGATAAACGGTAGACCAAATTCCCTTTCTGGAGCAAGGTTTTCCTCCACTGTCAGCGGACCCAGCGGCCTCAACTTGATCTTCAATCCTCGTTAGGCGACAGATCTGACTCGCTGTTTTAGACCACGATAAGGGGCAAACAATTAGAATGAGCGCCGACACAGTACCCAGTAGACTCCCGGATAAGTCTCAAGCTCTTGCGACTTCAAAAAATTTCCTTCAGCAGGTTTTTCGCGATTTCTCCAAAGATGAATGCCCATCGATGGCCGCCGCACTGGCATATGGGACTTTGTTCTCGCTGCCCTCTCTCTTGCTGATCGTCATCTACGTTGCGGGCCTCGTTCCGGGTCCACAGGCTGCCAGTGGCCAGATCGAATCGAAGCTGACTGGCGCGATGGGCCCGCAAGCTGCCGCACAAATCCAGACGATGGTAAGTAACGTCGCACAGAACCACGCCGGTGGATTGGTCGCGACGGCGGCGGGATTTGTCGGGCTGATACTTTCGGCGACCAGCGTGCTGCTGCAGCTTCAGTTGTGTCTCAACAAAGCGTGGAAAGTAACCGCAGTCGGTACCGGCCTCAAAAATTTCGCAATCAAGCGCATCCGCTCGATTCTGCTGCTGATCGGTGCCGGGATTCTTGCGATGGTATCGGTGGCGGCAAGCTCCGCAATTTCGGCCCTGGCGCACATGATACCCTTCCCCGGAGCTGTGCACGCCGGCGACCTTCTCGCCTCGATACTCATGTTTGCACTGGTCTTCGCGGCGATTCTGAAAGTAATGCCGGACGTCCAACTGCGATGGAGCGACGTATGGGTGGGCGGGCTCTTTATCGCCGCGTTGTTCGTGGTCGGAAAATTTCTGATCGGCCTCTACCTGGCGCATGCAGGCAAGGCCAGCGCGTACGGCGCCGCCGGCTCGCTCGCCGTGATCCTGCTGTGGACGTACTACTCGGCGCTTGTCTTTCTGCTGGGAGTCGAGTTCACCCAAGTCTGGGTACGCAACAGCGGCTATGAAGCTCCGCCGAAAACCGGCGCCATCCGCCTCGGGCAGTTGGCCAACAGCTAAATAAAGCCCGGGCCGCCTACCTCAGATCGCGGCCGGTGTAACCGAGGATCGAGCGCGCGATGATCAGGCGCTGGATTTCGCCGGCGCCTTCGTAGATGTCGAAGATGCGGCCGTCGCGGAAGCATCGATCGAGCGCGATGATCTTCCGACAGCGCCTCGGGGCCGAGCAACTCGATGCATCCCTGGGTAATCTTTCGCGCGGCCTTGCCGCCCGCGGCTTTCGCGATCGAGGCTTCCACTTTCGGCGGCACGTGCCTGCTGCTCCAGCCACTTCGAGCGCAGCACCGTCAGCAACGCGGCTTCGTAAATCGCTTCCAGCCGGATGAAACGATCGACGACGGCCGAGCGGCTGCGCATCCCGCCGCGGTAGCTGATTTCGATTCCGCGCTCGGCGAGTTTCTCGCGCGTGAAATCCAGCGCCGCGCGCGCGACGCCCAGCGCCATCGCGCCGACCATCGGCCGCGAGTCGTTGAACACCGACATCGTGGACTTGAAGTCGCCCTTGATATGGTTGAATTCCGGGATCCGGCAATTCTCGAACAGCAGGTTGCAGGTGTCGTGCGAGCGGATGCCGAGCTTCTTGAGCTGCGGCCCGACGGTGAATCCGGGCGTGCCCTTTTCGACCAGGAAGGTCGTCATGCCGCGGCTTCCGTCCGGCGCGATGAATCGCGACAGCACCATCGCCGCGTCGGCCGATTGCGCCTGCGAGATGAAAATTTTCTCGCCGTTGAGAATCCATTCGCCGGTCTCGCGATCGAAAGTCGCGGTCGTCCGGATGTTCGCCGGGTCCGAGCCGGCGCCGGGCTCGGTAATCGCGATCGCTATCGTGTGGTTCTTCCACTTCTCGAATTGCTCGGGCGTCGCGACTGTCTTGAGCACGGTGTTGCCGAGTCCCCATTTGCTGCGATGCAGCGCAATCCCGCCCCAGTAGACTTCCAGCATCACCAGCGAATGAAGAATCCGCGATCCGCTGCTGCCGCTGATTCCTTCCTCGGCCAGCGTGATCGGGTTGGGCAAATCTTTCGCCTCGGGAAATTCCGCCGGCTCGAGTTCGTCCTCGTGCTTGTCGTAGTAGCGCGCATAGCGACTGTCCGATAATCGCCTGCTCGTGCGCGCTGCTCAGAACTTTCTCGTCAGCCGGGGTAAGTTGAAAATCTATCATCGCGTTTTCCTCGTTGTGATCTGTCGAAACCTAAACTGCCGACCGCGCCTTCCAGCACCGACACCGTGCGCGTGTCGCGATACCACATCTCGACCGGGTTATCGCGCAGGTAGCCGTGGCCGCCGAGCATCTGCACGCCTTCATCGGCAATCCACATCGCCTGCTCGCCGCAGTAGGTGTATGCGAGCTGCGCCTGCCGCGTGGCGTCGCCGCCCTGCTCGAGAATCGACGCCGCCTTCCACGTCATCCAGCGCATCGCGTCGGTTTCGATCCGCATATCGGCGAGACGAAACGCGATCGTCTGCTTCTTCGCGAGCGCGTCGCCATGCACGACGCGCTCCTTCGTGTACGGCATCACGAATTCCATCACGGCGCGGCTGGTGCCGGTCATGATCGCGGAGAGCGCGGTGCGCGCCGAGTCGATGATGCGCTGAACGTCGCATCCGGCGCTCTCGCCGAGGCGCGCGCTCGGCGCCCAATTCGACATCCTTGAAACTGACGGTCGCCATCTCGAGCGCGCGCAGTCCGATGTTCGGCTTCTTCTCGCCGACGGTCACGCCCTTGGCGTTCCGCTCGACGATGAACGCATCGAGCGCGCCGTCGCATTGCGCGATCGACAATGAAGTGACTGCAGCTGCGCCGCCAGCGGAACCAGTCCTTTCATGCCCGACAGGCGATAGCCGTCGCGCGTCTTGATCGCGGTGGTGCGAATCGCGGAAACATCAAAGGCGAAATCGGGCTCCATGATCGCGACGCCGGCGCATCGATACTTGTCGCCCGCGAACAGCGGCAGCAGATTTTTCTTCTGCGCCGGCGAGCCTTGCGCGGCGATCGCGCCGAGAAATCCGATCGGCGCGGCGGCGGCAATCGCGAATGAGGCGTCGGCGACGGCGAGTTCCTCGAGCAGCAGCGCATTGAGCGTCGGCGAGTAGCCGCCGGCTTCGGCCTGCGACTGGATGATTCCGGTCGCCCAGATCTCGTCGAGAATCGACGACGGGATCGCCTCGCGGTCGTCGGCGTCGCGCGCGGCCGGGCCGCAGCTGCGCGGCTGGCCAGCTCCTGCACCATCGACTGGGCGAGCTTTTGTTCCTCGGTCAGTTCAAAAGAGATCACGGCTCAGTTCCTCCATCGATACTGCCGCGCTTGACATTCGCGCGCATCGGTTCAGGATATCAATGGTTGAACCAATGGAACATATGAGCGAGACGAATGTCAAGCGCAAGAAGCCGCCGCGCGCGGGTCGGCGAGCGCCGCGCGCGCGGTCGAGTTCCGCCGCATCCGCAACCTGCGCGCGTTCGAGGAAATCGCCGATCAGATTCGCAAGGAACTTTCCGATCGGCGGCTGCGGCCGGGCGATCGGCTGCCGCCCGAGCGCGCGCTGGCCGAGCAGTTCGGCGTGTCGCGCAACACGCTGCGCGAGGCGCTGCGCTCGCTCGAAAATGCCGGCCTGCTGCGCTTGCAAAAGGGCGCGACCGGCGGCGCGTTCGTGCGCGAGAGCACCGGCGACGCGATAATCACCGGGCTGCGCGACATGTTCCATCTCGGCGCGATTCAGCCCGAGCATCTGACCGAGGCGCGCGTGATGATCGAATCGATCGCGGTGCGCACCGCGTGCGAGCGGGCGACGCGCGGAGGATATCGAGGCGCTCAACGCGAATATCGCGGCGGCGGAGCGGGCGGTGCGCGACAAGATCGATTTTTACGATCAGGCGGCGATTCATCTCGAGTTCCATCGCATCCTCGCGCGCGCGACCAAGAATCCGGTGATGGTGATCGTGATGGACGCGCTGATCGACGTGATGCAGCACTTCATTCGCGCGATCGGGCAGAAGCGGAATCCGTGGGTGATGCCGTCGCGCCGGCGCTTCATGAAGCATTTCGAGGCGGGCGACAGCGACGCGGCGGTCGAACGAGATGGAGCAGCATCTCGAGCGGCTCAATCGCCACTACCTGTCGCTGATGAAAGAAAAAGATCGCGCCGAGGCCGCGGGTGGATAACGACATCCTGGGCGGCGTGCGCGTGCTCGATTTCACGACGATCGTGTCGGGGCCGTATTGCACGCGGCTGCTGGCGGACCTTGGCGCCGAGGTGATCAAGATCGAGCCGCCCGAGGGCGATTTCATTCGCATGCAGCCGCCGATTCGCGCGGGCAAGAGCGCGTACTTCGCTCATCTGAATTGCGGCAAGAAAAGTCTCGCGATCGATCTGCGGCAGCCGGGCGCCGCGAGCTGGTGCGCGAGCTGGCGGCGAAGTCGGACGTGGTCGTCGAGAATTCGCGGCCGGGCGTGATGCAGCGGCTCGGGCTCGATTACGCGACGCTCGCGCGGATGAATCCGCGAATCGTGTACTGCTCGATTTCGGGCTTTGGGCAAAGCGGGCCGTGGGCGACGCGCAGCGCGTACGCGCCGATGCTGCACGCGGCCAGCGGTTTCGACCTGGTCAATCTCGGCGTACCAGAACGGGCTCGAGCGGCCGCTCAACACCGGCATCTATCGTGGGCGACGTGCTGGGCGGGACCTACGCTTTCGGCGCGATTCAATCGGCGCTGCTGGCGCGCGAGCGCAGCGGGCGCGGCGATTGTATCGATCTGGCGATGATGGACGGCGTGCTCGGCATGCTGATCTACGAGTTCCAGGAGGCGCAGTTTCCGCAGACGAAGCGGACGAACACGTTTCAGCCGACGCGCGCGAAGGACGGCTTCATCATGATCGCGGCGGTGAAGCCGAACAACTTCGAGGCGCTTGGCGCGCGCGATCGGGCATCCGGAATGGATGGACGATCCGCGTTTCGCGCACGGCGAAGGGACGCGCGGCGAATTGGGCGTGGTGTCATGTCGATGCTCGACGAGTGGGCGTCGACGCGAACGGCGGCGGAGTGCGAGGCGATCCTGACCGCGGGCGGCGTGCCGTGCTCGCGGTATTACACGGTGCGCGAGGCGCTCGCGCATCCGCATCTCGCGGAGCGCGGCAGCTTCGAGGTGATCGACGACGGCGCGGGGCCGCTCAAGGTGCCGAATCCCGCGTTCAAGTTCGGCAGCGCGAACGCGCAGGCGCGCAACTATGTGCCGGCGCTCGGCGCCGACAACGCGGTGGTGCTTTCGAGCGTGCTGGGGTATTCCGAGGATCGCATCGCCGCGCTATACGAGAAACGGATCCTTCACGGCGATTGCGGCCGAGCTTCGGGAGGAGCATGCAAATGGGTGAGATTCTTGCGGTTGGAATAACTCACTACCCGCCCCTGGCCGGCAGCGACGAAACGATGTCGTGGATTCTGAAGCGGATGCTGCAGAACCCGCAGCTGCCGGAAAAATTTCGCAGCGCGCAAGGATGGCCGGAGGCGATGCGCGCCGAATGGGGCATCGACGAAGGCACCAGCGCCGCGCGCATGCATCGCGAGCGGCTGGTGCGAGTCGCTGCGCAAGACGCGCGCGCAAATCGACGAGTTTCGTCCCGACTTCATCGTGGTGTGGGGCGACGATCAGTACGAAAATTTCCGCGAGGATGTGATTCCGCCTTACTGCATCTACGCGCACGAATCATTCGAGTTCGCGCCGCCGGCGCACAACGTGTGGAATGAGCCGCACGACAAGAAGTTCCGATCGCGGCCGGCAATGTCGCGGCGGCGAAATATCTTGCGGGCGGCTTGATCGAGGCGGGTTTCGACACCGCGTACTCGTACAAGCCGCTGCATCATCCGCTGGGCCACGCGTTCGCGAACGCCGTGCTGTACCTCGATTACGATCGCAAAGGGTTTCCGTATCCGATCATTCCATTCGCGATAAATTGCTACGGGCGCAAGGTGATCGCGCAGCGTGGCGGTCTGCCGGCGTTCGAAAATCCGCCGTCGGAGGCGCAGCTCGATCCGCCGGCGCCGACGCCGCGGCGATTGTTCGACCTCGGCGCCGCGACCGCGCGGATTTTTGCGGACAGTCCGTGGCGGGTCGCGCTGATGGCGTCGTCGGGATGGTCGCATGCGTTTCTGACGGCGAAAAATAATTTTCTGTATCCGGACACGCCCGCGGATCGGACGCTGTTCGAGGCGTTGCGCGCCGGCAACTTCGACGCGTGGCGGAATTATCCGGCGGCGTCGGTCGAAGCGAGCGGGCAGCAGGAAATCCTGAACTGGATGTGCCTGGCGGGCGTGCTCGCCGAGCTGAAACGCAAGCCGGCGGAGACCGAATTCATCGACACCTGGATTTTTAATTCGTCGAAATGTTTTCTGACGGCGCCGCCGCCGCGCTGAATCAGATGAAGCTAAGCGGAAAAGTTGCGCTGGTCACGGGAACCAGCCCGAATATCGGCGGCGGGATCGCGGAAGGTCTCGCGGCCGAAGGCGCCGCGCTGGTATGCGTCGATGCGCGCGCGGAGAACGCGCGCGACTGTGCGCGCTACATCAAGAGCACCGGCGGCCGCGCCGTCGGCAGTGACGTGCGACGTCACCGATGAGCGCAGGTGATCGCCACGGTCGCGGCGGCGCGCGAAGCGTTCGGCGGAATCGACATCCTGGTGAACAACGCCGCCATCTTCAACAAGAAGGGCGTGCATCGACATGCCGCTCGACGAGTGGCGGCGGCAGCTCGAGATCATTCTCGGCGGCGCGTTCCTGTTCACCAAGCATGTCGCGAAGTCGATGATCGAGCAGCGGCGCAAAGGCGCCATCATCAATATCATCTCGACGGCGGGGCATCAGGGCGAGCCGAACAACATCGCATACTGTACCGGCAAGAGCGGGCTGTTGAACTTCACGCGATCGGCCGCGATGGAACTGGTCGCGCACGGGATCCGCGTCAACAGTCTGACGCCGACCGCGACCGATCCGATCGGAGTCGATCGAGCGCGCCGCGCGATGGGGGCGTCCGGCACGCAGCGGCGAGCAACTGAAGCAGGCATTCGAGCCGTTTCGCAAAGGCGTGCCGATGCAGAAGCTGCCGAGTCCGAGCGACTACGGACAGGCCGCGGTATTTTTGGCATCCGACGATGCCGGCATGATCACGGGGACCGATCTTCGCGTCGATGCGGGCGCGATCGCGCGTTACTGGGCGTGGAACCCGTCGGAGCAAGCTACGAGCACTTAGGGAGAAGCACCATGGATAACTCAGCCGATAGCTACATCATGGATGATCAGGACGCAGGACTGTTTCGCGTGAATCGGCGAGCGTTCACCGATCCGGAATGTCTCGCGGATGAGCGGCGGCGAGTCTTCGACAAGTGCTGGATCTATGTCGGTCACGAGTCGGAGGTTTCGCACGCCGGCGACTATCGATCGCGCAACGTCGCGGGACGGCCGATGATCCTGGTGCGCGGCGACGACAGCGTGGTGCGCGTGCTGCTCAACACATGCACTCATCGCGGCTCGCTGGTATGCCGGCAGAAATCCGGCAACGCGAAGACTTTCCAGTGTCCCTATCATGCATGGACCTTTAACTCGCGCGGCCAATTGATCGGGGTGCCGGGCGAGGATTCCTATAGCGAAGCGTTCAAGCGCGACGACATGGGGCTGGCCGCGCCGCCTCAAGTGGATAGCTATCGCGGATTTATTTTTGCGTGCTTCGATCCATGCGGCGGATAGCCTGTACGACTACCTCGCCGGCGCGCGTGAGTATCTGGACCTGGTCGCCGATCAGTCAGAGCTAGGGATGAAGATCGTCGCCGGGCAGCAGTCCTATAGCGCGCGCGCTAACTGGAAGCTGTTGGTCGAGAACAGCTATGACGGCTATCATGGCTTGCCGACGCATCAGCGCTACTTCAGCTTTCTAAGTGACATAGGTATCGACATGAAGGGCCGCGACGTAGCGGCACCGACGTATCAGAAGGCAGTCGACCTCGGCAACGGTCACGCGGTGGTGGAATATCAGAGCGCGTGGGGACGGCCGATCGCGCACTGGGTCGCGCCGTTCGGCGAGCATCGCAAGCACGCACTTCGAGGAAGTGCGGCGCCGCTTCGACGAACGCTTCGGTCCTGAGCGGTCGCGGCGCATATGCGAGACCAGCCGCAACCTCGGAATTTTTCCGAATCTGGTGATCAACGACATCATGGCGATCACCGTTCGCACCTTCTATCCGGTTTCGCCCGACTACATGGAGGTCAATGCGTGGGCGCTTGGCGCCGGCCGATGAAAGCGCCGAGGACTCGGCACTGCGGCTCGACAATTTTCTGACGTTCCTCGGCCCGGGAGGATTCGCCACGCCGGACGACGTCGAGATGCTCGAGTCCTGTCAGCGCGGCTTTGCCAATCGGGAAGTGGCTGGTCGGACATCTCGCGCGGGATGAAGCGCGAGCATCCGTCGATCACCGACGAATTGCAGATGCGCGCGTTCTGGCGGCGATGGAATCAGCTCATGACAGAACCCCAGCTCAAGCGCGCGAGGAAAGCGGCATGAGTACATCGAACTGCCCAGCCGCCAGGAAGTGGAGGACCTCCTATACAAGGAGGCGGCGCTGCTCGACGAATGGCGGCTGGACGAGTGGCTGGAGCTGCTTACTGAAGACGCGGTCTACGAGGTTCCGCCGACTGACGTTCCCGAGGGAGACTCGCGAAATACGCTGTTCATTATCGCGGACGATGCGGTGCGGATTCGATCGCGCGTCAAGCAATTGCTAGGCAAGGCGGCATGGTCGGAAAATCCACAGCTCGCGCACGCGGCGGATGATAGCGAACGTGCGCGTCGTCGGCGCCGACGGCGATAGCATTCTCGTGACCGCCAATTTCGCCGTGCATAGGATGCGTTACGAGTCGGTCGACACCTATATCGGACACTACGATTACAAGCTGGTTCGATTGGGCAACGAGCTCAGAATCCGTGAAAGAAGAGCTATCCTCGACAACGAGGCGCTGCGGCCGCACGGCAAGATCAGCTTCATCCTTTAGCGATCCGCGATCGCGAGCACGCCGGAGGACGCGATGGACGTTATCGACATGCATAACCACTTCATCGCGCCCGAGGTAATCGATTTTCTCGCGCGCGAGGGTAAGCATTTCGCGACGAGGATCGTCGAGCGTGACGGCCGCAGCTTTTTCCTGATCCAGGAAAAAGCGATGCGGCCGATCGACGGTCCGATCTCGAATGCGCAGCGCGCGCATCGCGGACATGGATCGCGAAGGCGTCACGGCGCAGGCGGTCTCGTGCGTGCCGTTCCTGATGTATCCGGACGTCGAGGCCGCACTCGGACTCGCGATCGCGCAGGTGAACAACGACGCGATGGTGGCTCTGGGAGCGAGCGACGGCTGCTCACTTCGTGCCGCTGGCGAGGTCCCGATGCAGGATCCGGCGGCTGGCGGCCAAAGAACTCGAGCGCGCTGCGAAGCTGGGGCTTCGCGGCGTCGAGATTCCGCCGAAGGTCGTCGAACGTCAGCTCGACGAGCCGGATTTCGAGATCTTCTGGGAAGCGGCTGAGGCGTTGCGGATGGTCGTTTGCATCCATCCGTTCGAAGCCGCGCCGGCCGGAGCGCTTTCGCGATACTTTCTCGGCAACCTGGTCGGCAATCTTTACGACACCGGGCTGGCTGCCGCGCTGTTGATTTACGGCGGCGTGCTCGAGCGCCATCCGAATCTGCGCGTCGTTCTTTATCACGCCGGCGGCGCATTACCGGCGCTGATGGGACGACTCGACATGGGATACAGGCTCG
Source organism: uncultured delta proteobacterium (assembly GCA_963721485.1). Lineage (GTDB taxonomy): Bacteria > Desulfobacterota > Binatia > Binatales > Binataceae > Binatus. Next base: position 365,251 of record CAVRJV010000003.1, read on the forward strand.
TGCCGGAATGTCGCAGCGCGATTCCGCGACCGCCGTCAAGTTACGCAAATCAGTTCTACTTCGACATAATCGCGCACAGCCGCGGAATGCTGGGCCATCTGGTGAAGACCTACGGAGCGGACAGGTTCGTGGTGGGAACTGACTACCCCTTGCCGGCCGGGCTTGCGCATCCGGTGGAAGAGGTCAAAGCGCTTGAGTCTCGAGCCGGACGACGAAAGCAAAATTCTAAGCGGCAACGCGCGCCAATTATTGCGGCTCTGACGATTACCCCTTGGGGTCGCTCAAGTGGTATAGAGGCAGGACGAGGTCAGAGCAATGGCGAACAAGCCACGAATGCTGGAAGGATACCGGGTTCTTGATTTTACGCAGTTTGTCGCTGGGCCGACATGCACGCGACTACTAGCCGAGATGGGCGCCGAGGTTATCAAGCTGGAACTTGCGCCCTTCGGCGATCGAGTCCGCGCCGACGGTCTCAAGTCGCTCAAGCCCGAATTTCAGGGATCGAGCCATAGCACCTACTACATGCAGCACAACCACTCGAAGCTGAGCTTTGCGATCGATCTTAAGAAACCCGGCGCGCGGGAAATCGTGATGGCGATGATTCCGCAAGTCGACGTCGTGGTCGAGAATTTTGCGCCGCGCGTAATCGACCGACTGGGCTTTGCTTACAAGGACGTGAAGAAGGTCAATCCGAAGATCATTATGTGTTCGATTTCGATGGCGGGGCAGACGGGACCGTTATCGAACAAAGCCGGTTACGATTTTATAGGGCAGGCCTATGCCGGCATTACCGATGGCATAGGGCAGGTAGATGGTCCGCCGGCGCTGACTACTATGGCTATAGGTGACGTATCCACCGGCGTCGCGGCTGCGATGGCTGTCGGTTTCGCTCTGTTGCATCGCGAACGTACTGGGGAAGGCCAGTATCTCGATGCGTCGCTATTGGATACTTACTTCCACATGCACGAGAAGACTGTGCCGATCGTGTCTCTGCGCGGCGATAAGTTTCATCCTACGCGGAGCGGCTCATTGCATCCCGACGGTGGTACCACCGGCATTTTTCATTTCCGAGGTAACGAGTACATCCAGATTACTTCGACGCCGCATCAGTGGCCGCAGTTCGTGCGCGCGCTCGGGATGCCTGAATTGGCGACAGATCCGCGTTTCAAGGATGCGCGCGGACGTCGCGACAACAAGGAGCAGCTTCGAGACGTGATCGAAGAATGGCTCTCGAAGCTGCCCAGCCGCGACGACGCTATAGCGAGGCTCGACGCCGAACGGGTACCATGCGCGCCAGTGCTAACCGTCAATGAAGCCGTGAAACATCCGCATCACAATGAGCGTAAGACAGTTCGATGGGTCGAGGATCCGATGCTGGGAACCGTCGCGATTCCCGCGGTGCCAGTGAAGTTCTCGGCGTGGCCGGACCGGACGGAGGTGCGTTCCGCGCGGCTGGGGGAAGACAACGAGCGGGTGCTGGGCGAGCTACTTAAGATGCCGACGGAACGAATTCGCAAGCTCTACGCCGAGGGCATTCTGGTCCGCGACGCGACGCCCGAAAGCAAACCGTCGTAGGTAGGTGGGCTACTCGGACTTGCAAAGGTCTTCATTGTTTCCGTGACCCGCGTAATTCAGAATCCCGATCTGAAAAATAGGGGCCTCGATGTTCCGCTCCACGTAGATATAGTACGGCATCCGCGGCGCGCTTGCGTGATTCGTAAGAAGCACATCCAGACCAGTTCGATGCGGCTGGTCCCAACTTTGTCGAACATAAGTCTCATAGGTCGAGCATAGTTCCGCTTGCGAGTGCGCCGATCGCAGCTCCGAATAGAGCCCCTCCAACTGTTCCGATACGGCTCCGACTCTCACCTGCATAAAAGCAATTTGCACAGCCACTAGAACTACTGCGACGACCGCTACACCAGTACTCAGTGCCGATTTCTGTTCTGGCAGGCCCTGGCCAAGGAGCCAGGTCAGACCCAGCCAGATCGCGGGATAGAAAAACCTCTCGCCTGGACTGATCATTCCTGAGAACTCATAGCCGCACACGATAACGGCAACCGCGCACACGATCGCGCAGGCGAACACGCCACGATTTTCAGTACGACCCCTGACCCACACAGCCGCGCATATCGGCAGCACGAGTGTTAGGGTAATCGCCACAAACAAATTCAATAGTGCAAAGAACTTCATTCCCGGCGAATAAATTCCGAGCCATGGGAGAAACTCTGGGTAGGGCGAAAACGCGGCAAGCCAGCGACCAATGAATTGATGCGGCGTCCAGAACATCCAGAGGGGACCAGGTATCGGGAATCCTGCACGCTCGATCGCATACCAGACTGTCAGTCCGATTGACGGAGCGGCGCAAACACCGAAAGGCGGCAACAATTCAAGCCGTGACTCCGCAAGAATAAATACCAGAGTTATGAGAAGTGCTATCGTGTAAGTAAGAAAGTGGCAAAAAAATAAAGCGACCAGTGTGCCCGCGACTAATAGCCAGTTTAATGGTTCATGCCGATAGACTCGGCGGAATAGGCATCCGCAGTAGAAGAAAAGTAGCGAGAGACCAAGAATATAATTCAGTTCTCCCCAAAAGAAGTAAGTGTTGAGCAAAAACAGTAGCGGGATGATAAGTAGAGGATTACTGGCCTTGTGTCCGAGCGATCTCAGCAAGTAGATCGAGCCAACTGCGAAGAGTATGACGCAGAGGCTCAATAGGACTTTGCCTGATACTTCAGGAGAGAAGACGAGATCCAAAATGCCGAGCAGCAATACCTCGCCACTATAAGGAACCGGATAGTATTTGAATGAATAAGAAGCCGGGGCCTTGCCGTGAATGAGCTGCGCAGTTATCGAGCCCTCGAAGATCCAATCGGGATAGTCCGTGATCGGAAGGAAGCGGCGGCCCCAGATCAAGGCCAGTGCAGTGATGATGCATGCCGCAAAGGTCGCTCTGAACACAAGGCCCTTGCGATCGAAGACAGATACCGGCACCTGGTGATTCACCAGCGAGCTAGTGTGCATGAACTACCGGTAGATGTCACCCCGTGAGCGCATCGTTATGTTCGGCAACACCGGAGTTTTGCTGGTGGAGCTGACGCGGATCGAACGCGCGACCTCCTGAATGCCATTCAGGCGCTCTCCCAAACTGAGCTACAGCCCCACCGTTGGCGAGATTTTTCAGCTAACCGGATACAGCTCATGGAGTCAACCGAGTCGAAGCCAAGGAAGTTCGCTTGCGCGCACGTTATTCGCGGGCGCGATCGAGCAGTTCGCGGGCGGCGCGGCGGAACTTGTCGGAGACTTCGCCGCCCAGCATGCGCGCGATCTCCTCGGTGCGATCATCGGGGGCCAGCACCGCGACGCGGCTGCGGGTCGAACCGCGCCGCTCTTCCTTTTCGACCGTGAGATGGCGGTCGGCGAAGGCCGCGATCTGCGCGAGATGCGTGACGCACAAGATCTGATGAAAGTGTGAGAGCTGTTTCAGCTTGCGGCCGACGACTTGCGCGACTGCGCCACCGATTCCGGCGTCCACTTCGTCGAAGATCATCGTGGCGACACCGCGGCGCTGCGCCTCGAGCCGCTTGAGCGCGAGCATCACGCGCGACAGCTCGCCGCCCGATGCGATTCTCAGCAGCGGCATCGCCGGCTGGCCGAGATTCGGCGAGAGATGAAACTCGACGGTGTCGATACCGAACGGACCCAGTCGCAACGCCGCCGTGAACGAAGCCCGCTCGTCGCGACCGAGCGCGCCGAGACGCGCCTCGAAGACCGGCGAGCGCATCCCGAGCGACTTCAGCTCCGCTTCCATCTTGCGGCCGAGTTCGGCCGCGGCGCGTTTGCGAATCGAGGACTGAGCTTGTTCGCCTGCGCGACGAGTTCGTCGAGCGCGCGCTCAGTTCCGCTTCGACCTGCGCCTTCGATTCGCCGATTCCCTCGAGCTCGGCGAATCTCGGCGCGCGATTGCTCCAACGTCTCGAGCGCGTCGTCGAGCGAGCCGCCGTACTTGCGCTTGAGCCGCGTCAGTTCCTGGAGGCGGTTGTCGATTTCGTCGAGACGCGCGGGGTCGGCCTCGATTTCGACGCATACGCGCCGAGCGTGCGCGCGCCTCCTCGAGATTGGCGCGCGCCGACTTGATCATCTCGAGCGCGTCGCCGAGTCGGATCGAGCGCGGCGGCCTCGGCGAGACGCGCTTCTGCTTGCGCGATCGATGTCGGCCGCGGCGCCATCGGCGCCGTACAGCATTTGCTCGGTTTCGTGCGCGGCGGCGGCAAGCTTGGCCGCGTTGGCGAGCACGATGCGCTCGCTGCGCAGTTCTTCATCTTCGCCGGCGACGAGGCCGCGCGTTCCAGTTCAGTGGCGCGGAATCTCGCGAGGTCGAGCAGATCGGCGCGTTCGCGTTCGCGCCGCATCAGTTCATGCGAGCTGGGCCTGGACTTTTTCCGCGTGCGTGTAGCGGTCGCGATACGCGGCAAGTTCGTCATCGAGGCTCGCGAAGCGATCGAGCATCGTCGCGATGGCTCTCTGCGCGCAGCAGCGAATGCTGCCTCGTGCTGCCCATAGACCTGCACCAGCGACGGCGCCGATTTTGCCGAGGCGTTTGCACGGTGGCGAATTCGCCGTCGATCAGTGACGCGCGAGCGCCGCCGCCTTCCGCGATGACTCGGCGCATCACCAACTCGCGGCGCGCGCCGTCGCGTTTGCGCTCGGCCAGTTCGGGCAGCGCGAGCTTCGCCCTCCAATTCGAAGAGCGCCTCGACCACCGCTTCTTTCTCGTCGGTGCGGATCACCTCGGGCGACGCGCGCCAGCCGAGCAGCAGGCCGAGCGCGCTCAGGATGATGGTTTTGCCCGCGCCGGTTTCGCCCGACAGGACGTTCAGGCCGGCGCCGAACTCGAGGGCCGCTTCCTCGATGATCGCGAAGTTGCGGATGCTGCAGTTCGGCCAGCATCGCGCGCGGCTATCCCCAGTGCAGCTTGTCGCGCCAGATTTCGAAGTACGGATGGGCGGAGCGGATCAGCGAGACGACGTGGCGCGCCGCGACGAATTCTGATGATGTCGGACGGCCCCAATTGCGCGGACTCCTGGCCGTCGACGGTGAAGGTCGTGTCATGATCGGGCGCCTTGACGTGAATTTCGATGTCGTAAGTGTCGGGCAGCACCACCGGACGGTTGCTCAGAGTATGCGGGCAAATGGGCGCGAGCACGATCGCGTCGAGTGTCGGATAGACAATCGGCCCGCCGGCCGCAGAGCGCGTATGCGGTCGAGCCGGTCGGAGTTGCGACGATCAAGCCGTCGGCGCGATAGGAGCAGAAGGGCGTGCGGTTGGCGAACACGTCGAGGTCGAGCATGCGGCCGAGCGGGCCCTTGCCGACGACAACGTCGTTGAAGGCTTGAAAGGTCTGCGCGGTTTCTTCGGATGCGCGCTCGATGATCGCCTCGAGCATGATGCGCCGATCGACTTCGTAGTCGCCATCGAGTACGCGTCCCAGCGCCGCTCGCGCCTCCTTGATCGTCACTTCGGTCAGGAAGCCGAGTCCGCCGAGATTCACGCCGATGATCGGAGTCCGCCTTCGATGCGACCAGCCGCGCGACGCCGAGCAGCGTGCCGTCGCCGCCGAGCACGACGATCAGGTCGGCACGATCGGCGAGATGGTGCCGCTCGACGGCCTCGGCGCCGATTTTCTTCGCTGTCTCGGTATCGGCGATTGGAATCTTGTGCTTGGTCCGCAGGAAGCTCGCGAGGGTTCGCGCGATTTTGACCGCCTCAGGCCGCTCGCGCTTGACGACCAGGCCGACTGTCTTTATTGAGCGCTTCGCCACCGCCATCAGTCACTCATCATGCCCTGAAATTCGCGTGGACGCGAAACGCTTTCGGGCGCATCGGCAATCTCACGGAGACATCGGCGGGATCTTATATGCGGTCCCAGCCGCCGTCGGATTTTCCTTGCCGTACACGATCGCAACCGAGTTGATGTAGTAGCCGGTGGCGGTTTCGGTAGTTTGCGACTTGCTCGTGAGTGACGACGATCGCGTCGGCGCCGGTCTCGCACGCCTTGCGCTGCACCGCCGGCAGCACGTCGCCCTCGCTATCATGAACGTTCCCGAGGCCCTCGACGATTGCGACCTTGCGAAAGTCTTGCAGCGGCTCGTGCCGCAGCACCGGCATGTTGCAATCGGGCGGCTTGGCGGCGCGCCCGGACGGCTCGATTTCCGAGACCGTCACCTGCGGCGGCAGTGAAAGGGCTGGGCCGCATCCCGCGGCGGCAATCGCCACCAATATAGTGAACGCAATTCGCACGAGTAATGAAGTATCCGCCGCGGGGCGTCGCGGGCAAGAGCAGATGCGCGAATCGCCGCTGCTCGCTTTGGGCGGTCATTAGTATAAAATTCGCGATGCGCTCGAGGCCACAACGGCGCGCGCAAGAAGGCAGCATCTCACGATGGCAAAGATCGGCAAGCCGAGTCGTCCGCTGCTCGGCGCGCATATGTCGATCGCCGGCGAAGTCGGCGAGGCGCTGATCCGCGGCAGGCAGGTCGGCTGCGACTGCATCCAGATTTTCACCAAGTCGTCGCGGCAGTGGGCATCGAAGCCGTTCACGCAAAGAGGAAATCGAGAAGTTCAAGCACAACCAGGTCGAGACCGGCATCGCGATCGTGATCGCGCACGATTCATACCTGGTGAATCTCGGCGCACCCGACGAAGCGATGCGGACCAAGTCGGTCAAGGCGTTTATCGACGAACTGAATCGATGCGAGGCGCTTGGCGTGCCCATCGCTCGTCGCGCATCCGGGCGCGCACGTCGGCTCGGGCGTCGAAAATGGAATCAAGACGATTGCGAAATCGATCGACGAGGCGCACGCCGCGTGTAAGGGCTTCAAGGTGAAGATCGCGCTCGAAATCACGGCAGGCCAGGGCAGTACCTCGGTCATACGTTCCAGCAGATGGCGCAGATCTTCGACGCCGTCGTGGAGAACGAGCGGCTGCGGCTATGCTTCGACACCGAGCACGCGTTCGCCGCCGGCTACGACATTCGCACCGCCGAGGGCCACGAAAATGCATTCAGCGAGCTCGACAAGTTGATCGGGATCAAGAAGCTCGCCGCGTTTCATCTGAACGATTCGATCAAAGACTTCAATTCCCGCGTCGATCGACATCAGCATATCGGCAAGGGCTTCATCGGACTCGACGCGTTTCGGCGCATCCTAAACGACGAGCGATTTTTCGGGCTGCCGATGTGCCTCGAAACGCCCAAGGGCGCCGACATGAAAGAGGATATCGAGAACTTGGCGACATTACGCAGTCTGTTCAAGAACTGACTATTCGACTGATGATTAAACGAATACTCACTGGAGACCGGCCGACCGGGCCATTGCATCTCGGTCACTATGTAGGATCTTTGCAGAATCGCGTACGCCTGCAGGACGAATACGATACCTACCTGCTGATCGCGGACATCCAGGCGCTGACCGACAACTTCGAGCATCCCGAAAAACTCGAAGCGAATATCTTCGAGGTCGCGCTCGACTACCTCGCCGTCGGCATCGATCCGAACAAAGCGAAATTTGTCGTGCAGTCGATGGTCCCCGAGCTGACCGAGCTGACGATCTATTTCATGAACCTGGTCACGACCGCGACGCTCGAGCGCAATCCGACGCTCAAGGAGGAAATCAAGCAGAAGAATTTCAGCAAGGGCCTGCCGGTCGGCTTCTACACGTACCCGATTTCGCAGGCGTCCGACATCACGATCTTCAAGGCGCATCTCGTGCCGGTCGGCGAGGACCAGCTGCCGATGATCGAGCAGGCACGCGAAATCGTGCGGCGCTTCAATCGCATGTACGACAAGGTGCTGATCGAGCCGAAGGCGCTGCGTCGGCGAAGTGGCGCGGCTGCCGGGAACGGACGGCGGCGCGAAGATGGCGTAAGTCGCTCGGCAACTGTATCTATCTCGGCGATTCGCCAGACGTCGTGCGCAAGCGCGTGATGTCGATGTATACCGATCCGACGCGGTTGCATCCGACGGACCCGGGCCACGTCGAGGGCAATCCGGTCTTCACCTACCACGACTCGTTCAATCCGGATAAGGCGGAAGTGGAAGACCTCAAGGAGCGCTATCGCAAAGGCACGGTCGGAGATGTCGAGGTGAAGGAGAAGCTGTTCAAGGCGCTGAACGCATTCCTGGAGCCGATTCGCGAGCGACGTGCGCAATTCGCCTCGAAGCCGGAACAGGTCCGCGAGATAATCGTCGAGGGCACGCGCAAAGGGCGCGCCGTCGCGCAGGAAACGATGGCCGAAGTGCGGACCGCGATGAAGATCAGTTACAAGTTCTAGATCACTTCATTAAATGTGAAACCCGCGGTGGGTTTCACGCTTCCTTCGGCAGGGGTGACCCCTGCACCCAGTGTTAAGACTCAGTACGATTTCGCGAAATAGGCGCGCTCGGTCGCCGATTCCCCGCACACGAGGCACTTGTCGGCGACCCCGTCGTTCGTGAGCGGTATCGCGCGGCACGTCGCCTTCGTTTCTTCGCGAATCTTTGTTTCGCAGGCCGGGTTGCCGCACCAGTAGATGTAGGCGAAGCCGCCGCCACCCTCGCCTTGCATGTGCTGACGGAACGTCGCGTAGTCGTCGAAATTTCGCGTGTTCGCGGTCATCGCGGCCTTCGCCTGCGCGTATAGATTTTTCTGGATTTCGCCGAGCAGCGCGCTCACCGTATCCGCGATCGTCGCGAGCGATGCCTTGCTCTTCGACTCGGGTCCAGATTTGTCACGGCGCGCGAGTACTGCTTCGCCCGACGCAACGTCGCGCGGTCCGATCTCGATTCGGACCGGCACGCCGCGCATCTCCCAATCGTTGAACTTGAATCCCGGCGTCATCCCTTCGCGTTCGTCGATGCGCGCACGTATTCCCTTCTGCGCCAGTGCTTCCAGCGCTGTACGCGCCGCCGAGAGCACCGTAGCGCCCTCCTCGGGCTTGCGGAAAATCGGCACGATGACGGCTTGCGTCGAAGCGACCGTCGGCGGCAATCGCAGTCCCTGGTCGTCGCCGTGCGCCATCACGATCGCGCCGAGCAGCCTTGTCGATACGCCCCAACTAGTCTGCCACACGAACTGCATCTGGTTTTGATCGTCGAGGTAACGAATCTCGAACGGCTTCGCGAAGTTCTGTCCGAGAAAATGCGACGTGCCGCATTGCAGCGCGCGCCCGTCGCCCATCAGGCCTTCGATAGAATAGGTCTCGACCGCGCCCGGAAATCTCTCAGCCGCGCTCTTGCGCCCGACGATCAGCGGAATCGCGAGGAAGTCCTCGACGAACTGCCGATACACTTCGAGCATCCCGAGCGTCTCGTTCTGCGCTTCTTCAGCCGTCGCGTGCGCCGTGTGGCCCTCCTGCCACAGGAATTCCGCAGTGCGCAGGAACACCCGCGTGCGCATTTCCCATCGCACGACGTTGCACCATTGATTCACCATCATCGGCAAATCGCGATGCGACCTGATCCACTGCGCGAACATGTGATTGATAATCGTCTCGGAAGTCGGCCGCACGATCAGCGGCTCCTCGAGCTCCTTGCCGCCGCCATGGGTGACGACCGCGAGCTCGGGCGCGAAGCCCTCGACGTGTTGCGCTTCCTTTTGCAGAAAGCTCTGCGGGATGAACAGCGGGAAGTACGCGTTGCGCGCGCCGGTCTTCTTGATGCGCTTGTCGAGCTCGTCGCGCAGCGCCTCCCAGATCGCAAATCCGTCGGGACGAAACACGATGCATCCGCGCACCGGCGAATAGTCGGCCAGCTCGGCGCGCAGGCAGATGTCGTTGTACCACGCGGCGAAATCCTCGCTGCGCGGAGTTACCTTCTTGTCGTTTTGTTTTGCTGGTTCTTTCGCCATTCGTCTTGCGTGACGATTGTGATTATCGTCAATTGATACAGTCTCCGGATAAACTGGACTCGGAATCAACTTAGTCCGGAGCGCGCCCGAGGTGAAAGTCATGCAGCTGAGATTCCGAGCAGCCGCCGCCGGCCTTGCGCTATGCTGATCAGCGTCGCGGTCTTCGCGTCGGCGCAAAGCGATGCGAATAATTTCGCCGTGCGGACGATTGAAGTCGACGGCAGCGGCGAGACGCGCACCTCGCCGGACACTGCGGACCTGGAGGTCGCGATCGAGACTCAAGCGAAGACGGCCGAGGAAGCAGCCGCCAGCAACGCCGCGCTGGCAACGAAAGTGATCGAAGCGCTCAAGTCGAAACTCGGCGACAAGGGCAAGATTACCACCGGCGGCTATTCGCTCGAATCCCGCAGTACGACCAGCGCCCGATCGAGAAGCCGAGGATCGTCGGCTACACGGCGCAAAACACCGGTGACGGTGCATACCGGCGCGCTCGATCTCGCCGGCGCGCTGATCGACTCCGCTATTGCGGCCGGCGCGAATCGCGTCAACTCGCTGAGCTTCAGCGTCAAGGACGACACCAAGGCGCGCGGCAGAAGCAATCGCGATCGCAACTCGCGACGCGCGGGCGCAGGCCGAGGCGCTCGCGTCGGCGCTGGACGTGAAGCTCGGCAAGGTGCTGAAGGCGACGACCGTCTCGGAGCAGCGGCCGATTCCGATTCGGATGGGGCGGGCGATGGCGATGTCGGCGAGCGTCGCGACGCCGGTCGAGCCCGGCGAAATGACAGTGCCGGCGACGGTTTCTCTAACCTTCGAGATTCAGTAGGTTTGGCCGCGATGCTGAAGCCCGGCGATCCCGCACCACAATTCGATCTTGCCTGTGCGCTCGACGGGCGTACTGCGCGATGCAGTCTCGCGAAGATTTCCACCGAGCTGGTTCTGATTTTTTTCTATCCGCGCGATTTTTCCTTCATCTGTCCCACCGAAGTCACCGGCTTCAACCAGGCGCTGAAAGATTTTACCGCCGAGGACACTGCGGTGGTCGCCGTCAGTATCGACAGCGTCGACAGCCATCTCCGATGGGCGCGTGAGCTTGGCGGAATCGGCTACCCGATCCTCGCCGATCCGGACGGCGGCCTCGCCCGCGCCTACGGCGTTTTCGACGAAAATGAAAAGGTCGCGCTGCGTGCTACGTTCATCCTCGATCGCAAGCGCAAAGTTGTCTTCGCCGTATCGTGTCCGCTCAACGTTGGACGCAGCGTCAGCGAAACTCTGCGCATCGTCCGCGCTCTCCGCAGCGGCCAACTCTGCCCCGCCGACTGGAAGCCGGGCGTCGAATTCGGTCCAATCGACCGCGATTTCTAGGTCGAGCTTGGCCGCAGTAGTCGATTCCAGGGAAAAACGGCGGCTGTTCGAGCGCCTCTCGAGCATCCGCGAAATTGTTTTCGGCGTGCAGGACGGCGTGCTGACGACCGCCGGCGTGCTGTGCGGGCTGAGCGGCGCGGTCTCGAATCATTCGCAGGTCGCGCTCGCGGCGCTCGCCTCTACCGCGGCAGGTGCGCTCTCGATGGCTGCAGGAGCTTACTTGGGCGCACGTGCTGAAACCGAAGTGCTGCACGCCGAGCTGCAGCTCGTCCGCGCCGACGCCGCCGAAAAGCCATACACCGTCCAGGAAGGGCTGCTCGACGAGCTGTGCAAGGAGGGCCTCGATCGCGAGGGCGCCTATCGCGTGGTGCGGTTGTTGAGTATGGCGCCCAAGGCTCTCGAATCGACCGCCGAGGCAAAGATGTTTGGGTTCAGCGGCCCCACACTCGGAAAGCCGGCGTTGGACGGAGTGGTCATGGGAGTCGCGTTCCTCGTCGGCGCGGTGGTTCCGCTGTTGCCGTACATGCTGATCACGGCACGGCGGTTCGATCTCGGCGGCGCGCTCGCCGCAACGGCACTCACCCTGTTCGGCGTCGGATACTTCGAGGGATGGCTCGCGCATCGTAGCGATCGCTGGCGCTCGGGCGTGCGCTTTCTTGCGATCGCGTTAGTCGCGGCGGCCGCCGGCTATGCGATTGGACTGGCGATCTCGCCACTCGGTGCGACCGCAGGCTAACCTTGTCGCGTGAAAATTCCTGCGTACTCATCGCTAGCCGCATTTCTCGCGCACTATCAGGCACTCAAATCAGTGAGTTCCCGCGGCGCCAATGACGAACAGTTGCTCGCTGAAATGTCAGCGGCGATCGCAACACTCGCGCCCGATGCGCACGCCGCACTCGACTCCACCGAAGAGAGCGCCGGGGCAAAACGCCATCGCGAACGCGCCGAACTCCAGCTGCGCCGCGTGCTCACTGCGCGCGGGATCCTCGCGGGCTAAACGATGCTCGCATACCTCGTTAGGCGAATCGTCTTCGGCGCCGCGGTCCTCATCGGAACTTCGATCATCACGTTCGCGATCGCGTTCGTCGTTCCTGCCGATCCCGCGGTCGCGATGGCCGGGGCGAAAGCCGACCCGCAGACCCTCGCAACGATCCGCACCGAGTTGGGTCTCGACCAGCCGCTCTGCGTCCAGTACGCGCGCTATCTCGACCGCGCGCTTCACGGCGACCTCGGCCGCTCGTACATCCGCCGCGAGAACGTGACGACGATGATCGCCGATCGCTTCTCCGCAACCGCGCTGCTCGCGAGCTGCGCAATGGCGCTTTCATTGATCCTCGGAATCGCGATGGGCGCGATTGCCGCCGCATATCGCGGCCGCGCCACCGACAACCTGCTGCTCGTCATTTCACTCGCGCTCGTGTCGATCCCCGTATTCTGGCTCGGCACGATGCTGTTGATCGCAGTCGCCGCCACCGTCCGCTCGTTTCCGCTCGGCGGTTACAGCGGCCCGATGAGTCTGATCCTGCCCACCTTGACGCTCGCGCTCGGCTCGGCCGGCTACTATTCGAGAGTCCTTCACACCAGCCTGTGCGACGCGTTCGATCAGGATTACGTCCGCACCGCGCGCGGCAAGGGGCTCTCGGGCACGCGCGTGATGCTCCGACATGCGATGGCAAATGCGCTGCTGCCGCTGGTCACGCTGGCAGGCCTCGATCTCGCGGGCCTGCTCTCGGGCGTAGTGCTGACCGAGACGGTTTTCAACTGGCCGGGAATCGGCCGGCTCGCCGCCGACGCGATTTTCAACCTCGACATTCCGGTGATCATGGGCACCGTGCTGTTCTCCGCGTTCCTGATCGTCGTCGTCAACCTGCTCGTCGACCTGCTTTACGCGTGGCTGGACCCGCGCATCCGGCTGGCGGAGACGGGATGAATCTCCGCCGCTTCGTCACACTCGAAACCGTGGGCGCCGCGATGGTCGCGCTGCTCGTGATCGTCGCAGTGTTCGCGCCGATGCTCGCGCCGCACGATCCCACGATCGTCGTTGCGCCGACCTTTGGCGATCCCGGCTCGCCGTCACTCAGATTTCCGATGGGCACCGACGAGCTCGGCCGCGACGTCCTCTCACGTATCATCTTCGGCGCGCGAATTTCACTGACCGTCGGCGTCGCCGCGATGGCGGTGACGATGACCATCGGTATCGCCATCGGCTTGTGCTCGGGATTCTTCGGCGGCGCCGTCGATTTCCTCCTGATGCGCTTCACCGACCTGATGCTCTCCCTGCCCCCACTGCTGCTCGCGATGGCTCTGGTAGCGGTCCTGGGACCAAGTCTGCGTACAATCTTTATTGTCATCGGCCTCGTTTCGTGGACCTCGATCGCACGCGTCGTGCGCGCGGAGACTCTCACAATGACGCGGCGCGATTTCGTCGTCGGCGCCGAGGTGCTCGGCGCACCATCGCTCGCGATTGATCGCTCGCCACATCCTGCCGAATGTCCTGCCGATCATCATCGTGATGGCGGCGCTGCGAACCTCCGACACGCTGCTGCTCGACGCCGCCCTCAGCTTCCTCGGCCTCGGTGTGCCGCCGCCAACGCCGAGCTGGGGCCGCATGATCGAAGAGGCGACGATTTATTTCCGCACGGCGCCGTGGCTCGCGACCTTTCCCGGCCTCGCGATTTTCTACGCGGTGCTCGGCTTCAATCTTCTCGGCTACGGATTTCTGCGCAGGCGTTCGCAGTCGCAATGATGCGTCGAATATTCCTGCCGGCGGTCTTCGCGATCGCGCTGACCACCGGATGCGGCGGCGGACCGCCTCCGCTCAACCTGCCGCCGCATGCGATGGTGCTGCGGCTCGCGGACGCCGACGACATTCCGACGCTGGACCCTGCCGCCGGCTACGACACGGCGTCGTGGACTTTCGAGCAGGCGATTTTCGACACGCTCGTGCGCTACGGCGACGGCAACATCGAGCTCGAACCCGATCTCGCGACCGCGTGGGAAAGCTCGCCCGACGCAACCACCTTCACATTTCATATGCGCGCCGACGCGCGCTTTTCCGACGGCCGCCCCGTGACCAGTGACGGATTTCCGCTACGGAATCGAGCGCGTGCTGAATCCCGCGACGCGGTCGCGCGGGATGGAATACTACCGCGGCATCGTTGGCGCGGCCGACTTCGCCGCGCATCGCGCCGCACACGTCAGCGGAATCGAGACGCCAGACAACACCACGATTGTTTTTCACCTGAGCGCGCCCGACCCGATCTTCGCGCACAAGCTTGCGATGCCGTTCGCATCGGCCATCCCGCGCGACGTCGCCGAGAAATGGGGCGACGATTTCTCGCGCCACGTCGTCGGCAGCGGCGCCTTCATGCTGCGCGAATGGATCGGCGGCCAGCGGCTCGTGCTGGTAAAGAATCCCTACTACTTCGCCAAACCGCTGCCCCATCTCGACGCGATCGTCGAAGCCGTCGGCGTCAACCAGGAGCTGCAATGGCTGCGCTTCGAGGCGGGCGAGATCGACGCGGTCGTCGATATCCCGCCCGCCGAATTCCCTTACGTCATGAAGACGCCCGGCGCTGCGCGCGTTGACCCTGGCGAAGACGACGGTCACGACCCGCTACCTCGGCATGAACTGCCAGATGTCGCCGTTCACGACGTTCGCGTGCGCCGCGCGTTCAGCTACGCGATCGATCAGCCACAAGCTGATCGCAGATTCTGAACGGACGCGGCGTCGTTGCGCGCGGCGTCCTGCCCCCGAACCTGCCCGGCTACGATCCTGACCTCAAGGGCTACGACTATGATCCAGCCAAGGCGCGCGCGCTGCTCGAGGAGGCGCATTTTCGCGCACGGCTTCGAAATTGAAATCTGGTTGCGCGCCGATCAGACCCAGCTGATGCTCGCGCGAATCGATCCAGCAGGACCTCGCGCTGGTCGGCATCCAAGCGAAACTGAAGCCGGTCGCATGGGGGCCGTTGCTCGAAGCGATTCGCCAGCCGAAGACCGTGCAGAGCATTCATGCAGGGCTGGGAGGCGGATTTTCCCGATCCCGGAAAATTTCCTCGGCGTGCTGCTGTCGCGCGCGCAGTGGGGCTCCAACAACGACAGCTTTTACTCCAATCCCGAAGTCGAACAGCTGCTCGACTGAGGCCGAGCCTGTCGCCGACATGAAAAAGCGCTACGCGCTCTACGATCAGGCCGAGAAGATTGTCGTCGCCGACGCGCCGTGGGTGTTTCTGTACTATCCGGTGACCTACATAATCCGCCAGCCATGGGTGCACGATTACGTAATCAACCCGATGCGCCCGACCCGCTTCGAGCACGTCTGGCTGTCGCCGCATCCGCAGTAGCAGTGAGTCCTACGCTGTAGCTGAATTGGCCGCGGGCTCCGCGCGCAATGCGTCAGCTCGCGGCTCGCGCGCGGCAGGAATACCAGTCCGATCAGCGCGTTGCACAGCATGAAGGTTAGCTGCGCCGCCAGACTGTAGGCGACAATCTTTGCCGGCGTTGCGTTGCTCGAGAAAAACAGCAGCCACGCCGCCTGGCTGGTGCCAAGATGCGCCACCGCAATCGGCAGCGCTGCGGCCAGGAACACCAGCGGCAGAAACAGCATCAGCTTCACGAACGGGATCGCGATTCCATACAGCGCCAGCGCGTAATACTGCGCGACCACCGAGGCGAGAAACGTCGGCGCCTTGATCGACAGCACCGACCAGATAGTCGAGCGGACGCGCCTGGATGAACGTCGCGAGCAATCGCGCCTGCGCTGCCGCGTCTCGACCCAATTGCGAATGCGCGTCGCTGCGGCGGGCCATCGCAAAGAAAATCATGACGCCCGCGAGCAGCGCCCATGCCGCGATGTACACGACGCGCAGAATCGCGACGATCCTGATCTGCGCGTCGCCGATCGGCGTGTAGAAGATCACGCCGAGCGTCGAGAACAGGAAGAGCTGGTAGATCTCGAGCATCGCGATGAACAGCACCGAGCTGAGCGCGCTCGAGGAAGGTGATGCCCGACTTGCGATGCAGATAGTACGCGACACCGCCCTGCGCGAGGCTGGTGTTGATCAGCGCCAGCACGTACATGCTCGCGCGAATCGGCAGGATGTCGCGATAGTGCATCCGCGCGTTGAAGCGCCGCACGACCCAGGTCAGGCACGCCGAATCGATCGCGCAATAGAACAGCGAGTACGGCATGAACACCGCCAGGAAATCGAGTATCGGCACCTGCGACAGCGCCTGCTCGACTTTGCGAATCGGGATGCGCCAGAAGATCAGCGCAAAGATCGCGATCGTCCCGAGATACGGTATCGCCTTGCGCCACAGCGGTGTCGCGCGAGCGGCCGGAACATCGTCGCGCGGCGCGTCGCTGGAGTTGGGAATCGTCCCGGCGCTCATGCGTCGTTCATCCTGACTGCGGCGGTGCCGGTCAGCACTTGTTCGCCGCGCTGATTCTCGACGTCAATCTGCAGCTCGGCGCGATTGGCATCCGGATTCGCGGAAACGATTTTCGCGTGCGAGGTCAGAGTGTCGCCGAAGAGCACCGGCTTGGTGAGCGCGACCTCGATACGTCCGCCGCGCATGAAGCGCATGCCGAAGCTGTCGGCGAGGAATTGCGCGATGACCGCGATAGTCTGCTCGCCGCCGGCGATCGGCGCCGCGAATCCCGCCTTGCGCGCCGCGTCCTTGTCGTCGTGGATGCCGCGAGGCGGCCGCCGCCGCTGCGGCTGCTCGATTCCGTCGTGGTATGCCTTCGCCGCGACCGCATCAAGGATGTACGGCGGCGAAATCAGCTCCGCGCCGACTCGAATTTCGCCCGCCGCTGCGCTCATCGCATCTCTCCCTTATCGTTCAGCAGCACCGACGTGATCGCCTGCCGCACGAGCAACTGATCCGTCCCCGCGTCGCGCGATTCATATTCGAGCGTGAAATAAAATTTGCCGCGCTTGCGATACGTCGCCGTGATTTTTCCTTCGACCTTCACCGACTGCCCCACCCTCATCGGCTCGTGAAACTCGCACCAGTGCTTCGCGTGAACTCCGCCCTTGCCGCCTTTCAGATGAGTGGCGATGAGCAGCGCGTAATCCGCCAGGCGCATCGTGGGCGACACGATCGCGCGAGGATTGCGCTCATCGACGATGAATTCGGGATTCGTGGCCTTGACGGCATCCGAAAACGCGCGCGCACGCTCTGCACTGACAACGTAGATAATCGGCCCAAGGCGCATACCCTCGTGAAGGTTCTCGGGACACATCGGGAGTCTGGTGTCTTCGCTCATCGTACCGATTGAACGACCATTAGCAGGCGTGCAAGATTCGGCGAACCGCCGATACAGTCCGATGCCAATCAATAAAGTCCCATACGCGCGCAAAGCGCGAGCGCATCTTAGCAAGGCCGACCCGATCCTCGCACGGATAATTGCGGAGGTCGGTCCGCTTGGAATCCAGCCGCGTCGCGAGCGCTTCCAGGCGCTGGCACGCGCGATAGTTTTCCAGCAGCTCGCCGGCGCCGCCGCCAACGCAATCTATGGCCGCTTCGTAGGGCTGTTTCCCGACGTCGAATTTCCGTCGCCGGAACAGGTGCTCGCAAAGACCGACGCCGAACTGCGCAGCGTGGGCCTCTCCGAAAAAAAGGCGCTCTACATAAAGGACCTCGCCGCGCACATTCGCGACGGCAAGCTCGACTTCCATCGGTTCCATCGCATGACCGACGACGAGATCGTCGCGCATCTGACGCAGGTGAAGGGAATCGGCAAGTGGACCGCCGAAATGTTCCTGATGTTCAACCTCGGCCGCCCCGACGTGATGCCCGCCGACGACCTCGGCGTCCAGAACGCAGTGCGCCGTCACTACAAGATGCGCCAGCGGCCCAATCGCAAGCGACTGCTGAAGCACGCCGAGCGCTGGCGTCCATATCGAACCGCGGCAGCATGGTACCTATGGCGCAGCCTCGACATCGTACTACCCGACGCAAAGCCGGCCGCAAAGAAGATCGCGAAGCGCAAGAAGCGATAACGCTCGTTACGCGTTCGGCAGCTTCGGGATTTTAGGCAGCGACGGGTCCATGTAGTCCCACGGCTGGGCGCTCGAGACGTAGATGTCCTGGGTGGGACGGAAGCTGCTCGGATCGTCCAGGCTGCCGACTCGGATATTGACGAAGTCGGCGCCGAAGCCGAACAGCGGTGATCCGCAATCGCCGCAGAAATTTCGCCTGGTCGTGCGCCCACTGTCGGCGGTGAGGTCGAAGTACTTCGGCGTCCCTTGGATTAGCCTGAAGGCGGCGCTGCGAACAATTAGAATCGGGGCGAAGGCGCTCCCGGTTTCACGCTGACAATCCCGGCAGTGGCAATTCAGAGCCAACATCGGCTCCCCCTCATAGCAGTAGCGAATCGCACCGCAAGCGCATCCGCCAAAAATCGGAGCCGGCATCTCAGTCTCCTCTCTCGCTCTTGTCACTCGGCCAGCATTGGGTTGGGTTTTGGGAAGCCCAGTTTCGTCAGGGATTCGTCGAGCGCGCCGGCGTCGTTGGACATCGACGACTCGTGCTCCGCAATAGTTTCGACACGGCGGCGCATTTCTTTCAGCTCGGTGTAGAGATTGCCGGACAGGCGCACGATCACCACGAAGCAAATCCACGGTACTACTACCAGCGCTACAACAGTAATCGCGATCATGGTGCGGGACTGCGATTCGGCGCTGCTGGCGACCGCTATCAGAGCGGCGTCGTCGAGGCTCATCAGGTCGGCGATTGTGCCTTGCAGGTCGCGGAGCTTCGGCTCGAGGCTGTCGTCGCCGGGCGACGCCGTCTGCATCGCGTCGAACAGCGGGCGCGCGTCGTTGGCGATTTTTTCGATTCGCTCAGCCTGCTCGGTGTTGCCGATATGCTGTCGCGCGATCTCGATTTCGGAAATGAATCCGCGCTGCTGATCCATCACGATTTGCGAGGCCTCGGGCTGCGTGCGCCCCCAATCCATTTTGTACAGCGCGTTTTCCATCCCTTGCGCCGCGCGCGCCGCCGCATATTCGTTCTCGTAAATCTCGCGCGGCAGTATGCCGTAGGAGTGAAACGCGCCCGCGATCACCGCAGCTGCCAGCAGCAGAAGAGCCGGCGCGATCGCGGCCATAAAACGCAGCTTGGTAACGATAGTCAGGTTGTTCATGCATTTTTCTCGAGGTTTGAATCGCGGGCACGGCAGCCCGCGCCACTCTATCCCGCAAGGATGCCCGCGGCGGAAGCGAAAACGCAACGCCCGATGTGACCTCAGTGCCTCGGTATGCAATAATTTGCGCGATGAACTTTGCCGATCGCCTTGCGCATGCGTCGCGTCTCAAGCACAGCGCCGTAGTGCTTGGCATCGATCCCCAGCTCGACGCGCCGGGCGCCCCGGGGATCCCGCCCGGCTACTCACTCACGCGCTTCTGCTGCGAAATCGTCGAGGCGTGCGCGCATTCCGCAATCGCCGTGAAGCCGCAGCTTGCGTTCTACGAGGCCCGCGGGCTCGACGGGATGCGCGCGTTTTGCGAGGTCGTCAAGACCGCGCGGCGGCTCGGCTTGCTCACGATCGCCGATGCGAAGCGCGGCGACATCGGCACAACGTCAGCCGCATACGCGGAGGCTTTTCTCGGCGACGGCGACTTCAATTGCGACGCCGTGACCGTCAATCCCTACCAGGGCAGCGACGCGCTGATGCCGTTTCTGGCGAAGGTAAAGAATGGCCGCGGCATATTCGTGCTGGTGAAGACGTCGAATTTGTCGTCCGGAGAATTTCAGGATCGCAACGCGCCCAATCGCCCGATCTGGGAGTCGGTGGCCGAGCGCGTCAATGGATGGGGCAGCGACTCCGTCGGCACGAGCGGGCTCAGCTCGGTCGGCGCGGTGGTCGGCGCGACGTATCCGATCCAGGCGCGGCGCGCGCGCGAGTTGATGCCGTGCGCGACGATCCTCGTGCCCGGATACGACACGCAGGGCGGCACGGCAACGGACGCAGTCGCATCGGCGCGAGCGGACGGCACCGGATTCATCGTCAATGCGAGCCGCAGCCTGATGTATGCCTATAAGAAGAGAGAGGGCGCCAAGCCCGTCGAGGCAGCGGCGGAATACGCCGAGGCGATGCGGCTAAAGATCAACTCGGCGCTCGCCGCGCGCAACACTGAAGCGCTCGCGACCGCGTAACGGAATTTAATTGAGTGTGAAACCCCGCGAGGGGTTTCACGCTTCCTTCGGCAGGGCTGAGCCCTGCACTCATTACTTGGACGGGTTGTTCAGATTCGCCGCGAGGAACTTCGTGCTGCGCGTCCATGCGTCTTGCGCGTCGTCCGCGTTGTACCAGATCGCAAGCTCGGGGAAGTTGAAGGCGTGATTCGCGCCTGCGTAGATTTTCATTTCGTGCGGACGCTTGTTTTGCGTCAACAACTCGTCGAGCTTGTGCGCCATCGCCACCGGCACCACCACGTCCTTGTCGCCGTGCAGAATCAAAGTCGGCGGCATCGACTTGGCCCCAGCCTGTAAAGCCGCCGGCAGTCCGCCGTAGTACTCGACGATCGCCGCTATTTGGTCCGGATCGATCGCGCCGGATGAAAGCGAAAGGAACGAACCGAGGGAAAATCCCATCAGCGCGACACGATGCGGATCTACCGCCGGATTCTTGTCGAGCGCGTCGAGCCCTGAGCGAATCTCTTCGAGCCAGATCGGGAAGTATTCTCTCGTCTTCGCCGGTTGTCCCGGGCCGACTGCTTCGGTCTGGCTGTAGTACTCGATGAATTCCGTGTAGTAGCCGAGGTCCGCGAGCTCGCCGCACATCTTTTCGTATTCAAGGTTGCCGGAGTCCTTCCGATTCGAGGCGCCATGCAGCATCACGACCCCTGGGAACGGTCCCTTGCCCTTCGGCACACAATGATATTCGTTGACCGGCTGGCCGCCGGAGGTGAACTCGCCCTTGACCCATCCGGCGTGAGCGTATGAGGCGGCGAACAGAAATATTGCGGCGGCGAGTGAGGCGGATGCAGCCTTCAGCGAACGCACGATGTTTGAGATTCAATCCGGGCCGGCGCTATGCGCGCATCAGCTCGGCTTCGTCGGCGGCGATGGTGGCGTAGACTTCGCGATCGATCTTGCGGTAGCGCTCGAGCGACTTCTCGGCCTGCTCTTCGTTGCCCTGCGCCTTGGCGATCTCGTGCATCTCTTTTTCGATCCACGACAGATGCCACGATTCGTCCTTGGTGACCGACTTGAGAACTTCCATCGTCTCCGCGTCGACGTTGGGCAGCGCCATATGCGCGTTGTAGCGGCTCTGCGCACGCTCTTCGACCACCACCGTCAGTGCGAGCAGGTCGATGATCGTCTTGGGCACGCCGGTGCGCAGGCCGAGCCGGCGCTGATAACCATCGTCGATCAGGATGGGAGCGCCGCCGAGGTCCGAGATTCGCTTGGTCCAGAGGAAGGCGTGGCGCGTCTCGTCGGCCAGGTGCGCGGTCATCTTGAGCTGCGCCTCGCCGTCCTTCATGTGGCTGAGGAGATTAAAAAGTAGGCGCGCGCCTCGCAGTTCGGCGTCACGGTAAAAGCTGAAGACCAGAATTTGCTTCTCCGCCGAGGACATTCCTGTGAAATCCATGCTGCCAAGTGATGCGCTCAATACCCCAATCCTCCGTCAGCCGTCAAAAGCCAAGCGGCCAATGCCTAATAGTAACAGATAAGACGGTTGCGCGTAACTTATGCGATCCATCCAGAGGGGTCAAGAAAACGCTCCGCGATTTCTGGTCTTTCCACTGCGATCGCATTGCTGGCGTCATGATGACAGGGCGATCGTTCGATTCATCTGCTGCCGATACTCCGCTACCGAAATGATTCGCCGCGCGCGCGTGTCCCAAAGAATGTATTTCAAGGCTCGGTGAATCTCGGAAAGCTTCACGCGAGTCACATCCGAAAAGAGATCCCGATACTCGTTGTGGCACTTGACCAGACAATAGTTCGGAATTCCGGCCGATAGATGATGAATGTGGTGATACGCAATATTGGCGGTGAACCAGTTCAACCATCGCGGCAAAATCAGAAAACTCGATCCCTCGATCGCACCTCTGTCATAATCCCACTGTCGGCCATCGCTCGCATAGGAGTGCTCAAAGTTATGCTGAACGGTGAACAAAACAATCCCCACGCCGCCGGCAAGCGATGCGCTGATTAAATAAATCGTAAAGAACAGCGCCGCGCCGAATGCCCAGCACATCAATCCCCACACGCTGAGCAGGAGGACGTTGTTCCAGAACATGTGCCGATACTCCCGGTACGATTTCCAATCGCGCGTTTCAAAACTGGCGGCGTGCGCCTTGAGCGACAGGTTCGGCCGCGCGAGCTTCCCCTTAACGATGTGGATCACAAGGCCGATGCTGCCTTTGAGCCAGGTAATGCGCGGGTTGAGAATCACATATATGAGGCCTGCAAAAGGCGCGGTCGCGATGCTGCACTTGCGTCTGTACATGCGTTGCTGCGCGCCGGTCATCGCCGCGTATTCATCGACCGTGAGCGTCGTGTAGAGTCCGCGGTATTTTTCCCAATTGCCGTTATTGATGTGATGAAAGTTGTGATGCTGTGACCACACATACTGCGGCATGCCGGAGACCACGCCCAGGATAAAGCCGAACGCGCGGTTGAGCCACTGGGTGCGAAACAAGCTGCCATGGCCGCATTCGTGCATCAGCGTGAAAGCACGCAGGGTGAACAGACTGATCAGCAAAATCGCCGCGGCGGTGAGCCAGTAGGAAACGTGGACACTCAACAAGGCCGCCCACCAGAGAAGCGCAAATGGCGCCAACGTCGTCACAACTTGCGTCAATGCCTTGCCATCGTCGGCCTGCGCATGCCGGCCGATAATGTCCTGCTTCTGTTCCTTTAAGCGGCGGATCGACGACGACACGATCAGGCACCTCGGTTTCGAGTTCTCATCTGTGGAGAGACGCAGGCAAGAGAAATCTGGACAGTCCAACGTATCACTGCGGTATCAACAGGCTGACACATCGAGCCGTCGAATCCAATCGTCTACTGACTGAACCTTCCGGCTGCCGGCGACGCTCCAGATATGCCGCCGCGCAGTCCGCGCTAACGATGATGAGCTTGCGAATCCCCGGGCTTTGAGCACAACTTATTGTCTGTATGCCTTCACCAGATGTTTACTGGCTCGCTTTACGAAGAGTTCACGGAGTCGGGCCACGAACGTGCAAGCTGCTGATCGAGAAGTTCGGCGCGCCCGAGACAATATTCCAGCTCAATGCCGACCAGATTGCCGCGGCCGGCGTGCCGCGCAACACCGCGAGCAGTATTGCGGAGTTTCGCGACTTCGATCCACTCGAAAAAGAACTGTGCGAGCTGCCGAATATCGGCGCGCGCCTGGTCAAATGGACTGACGCCGAGTATCCACCGAATCTGCGCCAGATTGCGGATCCGCCGCCGTTCCTGTTCGTGCGCGGCACCGCGGCGCTGACGGACAACAACTGCATCGCAATCGTCGGCGCCCGCGCCGCGAGCGACATTGGCCGCCGGATGGCGCAGCGGCTCGGGCTCGAGCTTGCCGCCAAGGGCTTCACTGTCGTCAGCGGGCTCGCGCGAGGAATCGACGGCGAGGCGCATCAGGGCGCCCTCGACGCGCATGGCAAGACGATCGCCGTGCTCGGATGCGGCGTCGACGTAATCTACCCCGCGGAGCATCGTAAGCTCGCCGACGAGATTATCGCGGGCGGTGGCGCGCTCATCAGTGAGCTGCCGATAGGAACGCAGCCGCTGGCCGAGAACTTCCCGACTCGCAACCGCATCCTGTCGGGCCTGTGCCTCGGCGTCGTGATCGTCGAGGCGGCCGAGAAGAGCGGCTCGCTTATCACGGCGCGGATGGCGCTCGAGCAGGATCGTCAGGTATTCGCCGTCCCGGGCAGCCCGCTCAGCGGCAAGACGCGCGGCAGCAACCGCCTGTTGAAGGAGGGCGCGAAGCTGGTCGAATGCGTTGAGGACGTGATCGAGGAGCTGGCGCCGCAAATGGCCGGCCGGTCTCCTGCGGACGGGCATCGAGTGCCCGCGCCTTCATCCGCATCAGTTCCGACGCCGCCAACGTCTAATACAACTGCGAAGCCTGAATTAGTTTGGGTGACCCAAGGTTCCGAAGATGCCAAATCTACCGAAGGCCCAGTTGACAGCACCATGACAATTTTGAACAATCTAAGAGATGCTGAAAGACTCCATGTTGACTCGATCATCGAGTCCTCCGGGCTAAATGCCCAAACCGTGCTTAGGTTACTGCTGGAGTTGGAACTCGAAGGTCGCGTCACCCAGCATCCGGGCAAGCTTTTCTCGCTTGCTTAGTTCTGGCAGGGTGTAAACCCTGAAGGGTCGGGCCATTTGCACTGGCGCGAAACCTGCGCAGCTTGGGGTACGGCAGCTGGAGGCGCCTAAAACGGTGGCAAAAAATCTCGTAATTGTCGAATCGCCGGCCAAGGCGAAAACGATAAAGCGTTACCTCGGTAGCGATTACCAGGTCATGCCCTCGGTCGGCCACGTCGTTGACCTGCCCAAAAGCAAGCTCGGAGTCGATATCGAGCACAATTTCGCCCCCGACTATGTCGTAATAAAGGGCAAAGAGAAGGTAATCGGCGAAATCAAGACTGCGGCCAAGGGCAAGGATAACATTTATCTCGCCAGTGACCCCGACCGCGAAGGCGAGGCTATCGCCTGGCATATCTCCGAGCATCTGGGAAAGACCAAGTCGAAGGTCAGCCGTGTCCTGCTGCATGAAATCACGTCAGCCGCCGTAAAAGAGGCGGTCGCCAACCCCTCGAAGCTCGATCGCCATCTGTTCGACGCCTACCAGGCGCGCCGCGTGCTCGACCGGATCGTTGGCTACAAGCTGAGCCCCTTGCTGTGGGACAAGGTCAAGCGCGGGATCAGCGCCGGACGCGTGCAGTCGGTGGCGCTACGAATCATCGTCGACCGCGAGCGCGAGCGCGAGGCCTTCCGCGCCGAGGAATACTGGACACTCGACGCACGTCTGTCGGGCAAGAATCCGCCGCCCTTCAAGGCACGGCTCTACAGCTATAAAGACGATCGCATCGACAATAAGGCCTACAAGCTGCCCGAGGCGCAGGCCCGCGAGATCATCGCGGCCGTCGAGAAGGCCCCTTTCACCGTAAAGAGCATCGAGCGCAAGGAAGTCCGCCGCAGTCCTGCGCCGCCGTTCATCACGTCGCGCCTCCAGCAGGAGGCCTCGCGCAAGCTGTACTACCAGCCGCGCCGCACGATGCAAATCGCGCAGAAGCTGTACGAAGGCGTCGAGCTGGGCGAGGAAGGCGCAGTCGGTCTCATCACTTATATGCGCACCGATTCGCCGCGCGTCTCCGACCAGGCGCTCGAGAATGTCCGCAACCATATCGGCTCGCGCTACGGCAAGGAGTATATCCCCGAGCAGCCGAACGTTTATAAGTCCGGCAAACAGTCGCAGGGTGCGCACGAAGCGATTCGCCCGACTGCCGTCGAGCGCGACCCCGAATCCATCGCGCGCTTCCTCGACAAGGACATGCTCGCGCTCTACACGCTCATCTACAACCGCTTCGTCTCGAGCCAGATGACGCCGGCGGTGTACGACCGCACGACCGTCGATATCGAATCGGCCGACGCGATTTTCCGCGCGACCGGCCAGGTGATGAAGTTCGACGGCTTCATGCGCGTGTATATCGAAGGCCAGGACGAGCCGGAGGACGAAGAAGGTACGCTCCCGCTGCTCGAAGAAGGCGAGAAGTTGACCCTGCTCGGACTCGACCCTGAACAGCACTTCACGCAGCCGCCCCCGCGCTACACGCAGGCCACTCTCATCAAGGTGCTCGAAGAGCAGGGCATCGGCCGCCCCTCGACCTATGCCGCAATCATGACGAGCATCCTGCGCGTCGAGTACGTCGAGGAGGACGAGAGCAAGCGGATGCGGCCGACGTCGCTCGGGCGCGTCGTCAACGACATGCTCGTGAAGGCGTTCCCCGATATTCTCGAATCCAGCTTCACCGCGCAGTTCGAAGAGGACCTCGACAAGGTCGAAGAGGGCACCGAGAACTGGGTCAAGACGATGAAGCGCTTCTACGGGCCGTTCGCCAAGGACCTGGCCGACGCGAAAAAGAAGATGCCCGAGGTCAAGCATAAGGGCCTCGCCACCAACCTCAAGTGCGAGCTCGACGGCGGCGACATGGTGATCAAATGGGGGCGCAACGGCGAGTTCCTCGCGTGCTCGAACTACCCCAAATGCACCAACACCGGTGAGATCGCGCGCGACGAGCAGGGCAACGTTACGATGAAGCCGCCGTCCGCGCCGGTGCCCAGCGATGAAGTCTGTGAAAAATGCGGCAAGCCGATGGTCAAGAAACGCTCGCGCTTCGGCGAATTCCTCGGATGCTCGGGCTATCCCGATTGCGACGGAATCAAGCGCCTTCAATCCGACCCGGTCAAGACCGGCGTCGCGTGCCCCGAATGCAAAGAGGGCGAAATCCTCGAGCGTCGCAGCCGTCGCGGCAAGATTTTCTTCGGATGCGGCCGCTATCCCAAGTGCAAGTTCGCCGCATGGAACAAAGTCGTGCTGCAACCATGCCCATCGTGCGGCGCAAACTACATGGTCGAGAAAGACCTGAAGCGCACCGGCGTCACCTGGCAATGCGCCAACAAGGAATGCGGCTACAAACAGCCGGCTCCGGTTGCGGCGCAGCACGCGCCGGAATCACCCGCGACGCCGCCCGCGTAGCTTCCCCTGTCCGGTATTTTCACAGTGTCGGACTCCTACAGATTCCGCCGGTCGTCCCTTGCGAGCCGTTCTGCAAGTTGTGGCCGTCGCGCTGATCGCAGGATTTGCGGTGCAGGCTTATGCCGCAAGCCCGGCCGAACGTGATCCCTCATCAGGAAGAGACGTTCGCCCCTTATGTTGCGCGCATCTACTTCGACACCAGGGCGAAAGACGGTAGCGACGCCTACTTCGAGATTCTTAAAAGCAACAAGCGCGTATACGTGCAGAAGGCCAAAAAGAAGGGCGAGAAATTTTTCATCGGCACGATGTACAAGGACGATCCCGACGCAGGGATGGTCAAGATGGGGATGGACGTCACCGGCAACGGGCAGCCAGACCTGGTGATCTCGGAATGGCTCGGCGGCGCGAATTGCTGCCTGCTGTTTCACATCTTCGATATCGGCCCGACCTTCAAAAGGCTCGGCACGATCGACGCGGAGTTCGGGGACTCGGGCCCGCACTTCGTGAATCCCGACAAGGACTCGAAGAGCACCGGCTTGTTGGTCGAGATTCATGACTGGACATTTGCCAACTGGAACACCGACTTCGCCGACTCGCCCGCGCCAAAAGTTATCCTGCGCTATACCGACAATGCGTATCGCGTCGCGCCCGACCTGATGCGCGTCCCGATATAAGCGCGAGCGACCTTGCAGCGCGAGCCGCCGAGGTAAAAGTTATGCGCCCGGCGCCAAGGGCGATGCATGGCCTCAGGCCAGGGTTTCGCCGCAGCTATGGGCGACGATGCTCGATCTGATTTACAGCGGGCATGCCGGCGATGCGTGGAAGTTCCTTGACGCCGCGTGGCCGCCGAAGGTGCAAAGCAAGGACGCGTTCGCTCGCGACTTTCGCGCACAACTCGCAAAGAGTCCCTACTGGCCCGAAGTCAAGGCGATGAACGCTAAGACGCCGTCTTCGCCGACATCTCTTCGAGCCGACGACGCAGAAATCTCCGCTCGGGCGCGCCGCCGACGCGCGACAGCGCCGCGCGATACGATTCCGCCGCCTCGCTCCATCGTCCCAGCCGCCGCAGCAAATCCGCGCGCGCCGACCACATCAGGTAGTAGTCGCCCAGCTCGCCGCCGGCTGCGATCCCGTCGATCAATTCGAGTCCCGCTTCGGCGCCGTCGGCCATCGCAATCGCGACCGCTCGATTCAGCTCGATCACCGGCGACGGACGTATCGCACTCAGGCGTGCGTAGAGATGCCGCGATCGCGCGCCAGTCCGTCGCGTCGGCGCGCTCCGCGCGCGAATGAACCGCCGCAATCGCCGACTGAATCGCATACGGGCCGTGCGCGTCGGCGTTAACCGCAGCTTCCGAATGAGCGAGCCCCTCGGCGATCTGCGCGCGATCCCAGCGCGATGCGGTCCTGCTCCTCGAGCAGCACGATCTCGCCGCGCTCGTCGATTCGCGCGTCCCGGCGCGCGTCATGCAACAGCATCATCGCGAGCAATCCACGTGGCTCCGCCTCGCCAGGCATCAACGCGACGAGCATGCGCGCGAGCCGAATCGCCTCCGCGCACAGGTCCGTTCGCAATAAGCTCTCATCCGAGCTCGCCGCGTAGCCCTCGTTGAAAACCAGGTAGATCACCGCCATCACGGCCTCGAGCCGCTCGGCCAGCAGTTCCGCCGACGGCACCTCGTAGGGAATCTTGGCCGCGCGAATCTTGCGCTTGGCGCGGACAATCCGCTGCGCCATCGTCGTCGGCGCTGTCAGGAATGCGCGAGCGATCTCGTCGGTCGTGAGCCCGCACAGCGTGCGCAGCGACAGCGCGACGCGCGCATCGTCGGCCAGCGCCGGATGGCAGCAGGTGAAGATTAGCCGCAGACGTTCATCCGGCAGCGCGCCCGCCCCTTCGATCTCCGCGTCGTCGCCACTGCTTTCGGCCATGCGAATCAACTCTTCGCGGCGATCGTTGAACCGGGCCTGCTTTCGGATGCGATCGATCGCCTTGTGCCGCGCGACGCCGATGATCCATGCGCGCGGATTCTCCGGCAGTCCGTCGCGATGCCATTGCTCGACCGCGCTCGCAAACGCGTCCTGCGCAGCATCTTCCGCCAGATCGAAATCACCCAGCACGCGAATGAGCGTGGCGAGAATTCGCCCGAAGTCTTCGCGATAGAAACGCTCGATTCCGGCGGCAGTGTTGTCCATCGGCAGGTCCGTCCGATGGCAGGCTAGCCACACGGCGCGCGTGCCGCCACCACTGATCACAAACTCATTCGTTGTGCTTTATCGTAACGCTCCCGGAGCAGATCTACATGTTGATCTTCATGACCGGCCGCACTTCGATCGATCCGAATTTCGCTCCGGGAATCCGCGCGGCAATCGAAATGGCCTCGTCGAGATCTTTCGCCTCGACAATGTAGTATCCACCGAGCTGTTCCTTGGTCTCCGCGAACGGCCCGTCGGTCACCATGGTCTTGCCGTTGCGGACGCGCACCGTTGTCGCCGTCGCGGTCCGCTCGAGCGGCGCCCCACCTTTATTCTTGCCGCTCTTGGTCAGGTCCTGCGTAAAGGCCCCGTACTCTTGAAAAATCTGACCGCCTTCTGCGGCGCTCCTCTTCTGGTCGTCCGCCTCGCTGCTGTAAATCAAAAGCATGTATTCCATTGGTCTCTCCTGTTGCCGATTTTAGGTTTCGTCTACTAGTCGAACGACGACCCGCCGGATCGACATCCCGGTTTACACGACCATTGAAAAACGCCACGATCAACCTTCGCCGCATCTACGCCATGAACAAAAGCCTTGTAACCGTTGTCGGAGCGGGACTCGCGGGCAGCGAGGCCGCGTATCAACTCGCCCGCCGCGGCATCCCGGTGCGGCTGATCGAGATGCGTCCTGTCAAGATGACCGAGGCTCATCAAACGTCCGACTTCGCCGAATTGGTCTGCTCGAATTCGCTGCGCAACGATTCGATAGAGACGGCGGTCGGCGTGCTGAAAGAAGAGATGCGCCGGCTCGGCTCGCTCGTTATCGCGGCGGCCGATCGAGCGCGAGTGCCCGCGGGCTCGGCGCTCGCCGTCGATCGCAATGATTTCTCGCACGCTATCACCGCGGCGCTCGAAGAACATCCGATGGTCGAGATCTCACGCACTGAGGCATGCGAGATTCCCGCCGGTCTCACGATTCTCGCTACCGGTCCGCTGACGAGTCCCGCACTCGGCGAGGCTCTCAACAACCTGATCGGTCCGCGCAACTTGTATTTCTACGACGCGATCGCGCCAATCGTCACCGCCGACTCAATCGACATGAGCGTCGCCTTCAAGGCCTCGCGCTACGGCAAGGGCGGCGACGATTACATCAACTGTCCAATGACCGAGGATCAGTACGAAGCCTTCGTCGCGGCAGTGGTGGCGGCTGAAAAAATCGATCTGCATCCGTTCGAGAAGCCGGTTTACTTCGAGGGATGCATGCCGATCGAGGAGATGGCCCGGCGCGGTCCGATGACGCTCGCGTTCGGCCCAATGCGTCCGGTAGGGCTCTCAGAGCCACGCAGCGGGCACCGCCCCTTTGCAGTCGTCCAGCTGAGGCAGGACGACGCCGAGGGCCGCCTCTTCAACATGGTCGGCTTCCAGACCAAGATGACCTACCCCGAGCAGCGCCGTGTGCTGCGCATGATTCCCGGACTCGAACAGGCCGAGTTCGTCCGCCTCGGCTCGTTGCATCGCAACACGTTTATCGACTCGCCACGCCTGCTGCGCCCCACGCTCCAGCTCAAGACGCGCGACGATTTATTTCTCGCAGGCCAGATGGTCGGAGTCGAAGGTTACGTCGAGTCCGCCGCCGCGGGATTGCTCGCGGGAATCAACGCGGCGAATCTCGCGACGAATCGCGAGCTGGTGGTGCCGCCGCCGGAGACTGCCGTCGGCTCGCTGGTCGCCTACATCACCGATTCCGCGCGGCGCGATTTCCAGCCGATGAACGCGAACTACGGCCTGATGCCTGATTTGAAGATCCGCGCGCGTGGCCGTCAGAAGAAGGCCGAGATGGGAACTCGCGCGCTTGCCGCGATCGACCAATGGATCGCGCAGAACGGGATTGAACCGCGTCAGCTCGACCTCGCCGCACCTATGGCTCCGCGCGCACTTCGGCTATAGAAAATCGCTGGAGGTCCTCCGATGACCAAAGCGGAACTGATCGACACCATCGCCAAGACCACCGGCCAGCCGAAAAAAGCGGTCGCCACCACCCTGGACCTCGCCTTCGACCAAATCGCGCGCTCGATTCGCAAGGACAAACGCTTCTGGGTACCCGGCTTCGGCACCTTCTCGGTGCGCCGCCGCAAAGCTCGCGCCGGCTTCAATCCCCGCACCAACGCGCCGATGACAATACCGGCGGCGCGCACAGTAGGCTTTCGTCCCGCGCCGGAGCTAAGGAAAGGCCTCTGACGACGGCCGCTCCCAAAGCGGACGAACGCGATCGGCCGCGCGATCCTCCGCACGCTCGAACGACCTCCCGCCCGATCGTTTCGGCCCGCGCGCTGAGTTTCATCCTGCTGATCGCCGCGCTCACCGCGGGCACCGTCCTTCGCATCGCAAATCTCGGCGCACTCGAGATGTCGCCCGACGAAGCCGCATCGTGGGCCGCCGCTTCCGCACCGACTGCCGCCCAAGTGATTGCACGACAGCCGTCGCTTAACCCCGGCGAGCTGCCGATTCACGATCTGATGTTACATGGATGGATCGCGATCTTCGGTTCGAGCATGACCGCGATGCGAGCGCTGTCGGCCGCGTTCGGCGTGTTGTCGATATGGCTGGTCTATATTGTCGTGATCGAACTGTTCGCTCCCGGTTCGGAAAAAGATTCGGCGCTGACCAACGACGACAGCGGCATAACTGCCGGACTCGCCGCCCTGCTCTTCGCCGTCAACCTCGTCACGATCAAATACTCGCGCGAGGCGCGGATGTACCCTCTGATGCTCGCGGCGATCCTCGCCCAAGTCGCGATGTTCCTGCGCGCGCTGCGCGTCGGCGGCATCGCCAACTACATCGCAGTGGTGGCGTTGACTGCTCTCGCAATCGGCTCGAACTTCGCCGCGATCCTGATACCCGTGACCGAAGGACTGTGGTTGCTTTACACGATCGTGCGCAGAGACAACGCGAAGGCGCGCCGCGCGTGGGCGATAGCGATTGCGCTCTCCGCGGCGGGATTGATCCTCGTGCCGAGAGTCTTCCATTCGCTCCACGCAGCTTCGGCCGGAAGCGTCGGCGGATGGCGCAAGGCGCCGGCCTTCTACGAGCCGTTCGCTCTATTCAACAAGGCGACCGGCAGCTTCGCGTTCCCGATTCTCGCAGCGCTGGCGATGTGGGGCGTGGTGCGCGGATGGCGCCGCGGCGCACGCGACCCCGTGGCCTTCGCCATCCTCTGGATGTGGGCGCCGCCGCTCATGATGCTCGTCGCGTCGTACGCGATCGCGCCGGTATTCGTAGAGCGCTACGCGCTATCGTGCTTCGTTCCGTTTTTCATTCTTGCCGCGCTCGGGATATTCGCGTTGCCCGCCGATCTCATCAGGATCGGCGCGCTGGCGCTCGCTGTCGCATTCTCGCTCGGCCACATCGTCTGCGTACGATCGCAAACCGCACGACGCGCAATACCGCGAAGCAATCGAGGCCGCCTCTTCCGCACTCAAGCCCGGCGAGGTCATGACTGTAGTTCCGTCTTACGCGATCGAAGTGCTCCGATATTATCTGCCGGCAGATCAATTCGATCGCGCTGTTCGCTATGACGCGTCGTCGGCCACGCCGCCGGCCGTGTTGATTCTCGGCGATCAGAACCTCGCGCCGGACGCCGCCCAGTCGTATAAAAAAACATATCCGCAAACGGTCGCGAAGCTGCGCGGCGTAACTGTCGTGCGAAGGTGAAGTCACAATGACCGAACACAGTCCCGACGATTTGAAGATAAAGGGTCAGCAGAAGGCCGCGTGGGACGACAGCGCCGAGGGATGGAAGCGATGGTGGCCCACCTTCGAGCGCGCCGCACAAACCGTCAATAATCGCCTGGTCGATCTCGCTGATGTACGCGCCGGCAACCGCGTGCTCGACATCGCGACCGGCAGTGGCGAGCCCGCGCTGACCGCGGCGCGTGCCGTCGGAGAATCGGGGCGCGTCGTGGCCGTCGATATGTCAGTCGGGATGCTTGCAATCGCGCGCGAGCGGATCGATGCCGCCGGCTTGCACAACGTCGACCTCATCGAGTCCGACGCCGAGTCGCTCCACCTCGACGCGCATTCCTTCGACAGTGTGCTCTGCCGATGGGGCCTCATGTTCATGCCCGACCTCGACGGCGTTGTGCGCGGGATGCATCGCGCGCTAAAGCCCGGCGGGCATTTCGCGACCGCGGTCTGGTCGGTCGCGGACAAGGTGCCAATGTGCGGCCTCGCGCGCGCGGCAATTCAGAAAATCACCGGAATCGTGCCGCCGCCGAACGCGCCCGATCCCCTCAAGCTCGCCGACCCCTCGATCCTCGAGCGCTCGCTCGCCGGCGCCGGCTTCAGCGACATCGCAATCGAACGCCTGATCGTCACCTTCGAATTCCCCTCGCCGGACGCTTTTGCGGAATTCCGCAGCCAAATAGGCGGCACTCGTGCGATGCTCGCGAAGATGCCCGCTGACGTTGCTCGCAATGTACGCGAAACCGTCGTCGCGTCGGCGCGCGAGTACGCGACGGCCGACGGCAGTGTTCGGCTCAGCAACGAGACGATCTGCTTCAGCGCGCGCGCATAGCAGAGATAGCCGTGGCCGACGGTCCCGCCCGCGTCTCGCTCTGGCGCTACT
This sequence comes from uncultured delta proteobacterium, assembly GCA_963721485.1. Taxonomy (GTDB): domain Bacteria; phylum Desulfobacterota; class Binatia; order Binatales; family Binataceae; genus Binatus. Next base: position 399,063 of record CAVRJV010000003.1, read on the forward strand.
CGCCGGCCCTTGTTCTGTTCGCGATCGCAATCGCGGACCTCCGCCAGCTCAGCGACCCCGACCTCTGGGGCCACGTTCTCTGGGGCCGCGAACTGCTGATTAACGGCTCGCTCCCGCGCAACAATATCTACTCGTACTCGGCGCCGGGTTTCCGCTGGCTGCACCATGAATGGTTGAGCGAAGTCCTGATGAGCGCGATCTTCGACCGCTACGGCGCGTTCGGCCTGAAGCTGCTCAAGTTCGCCTGCACCGCGAGCACCATCTCGTTTATCGTTCTCGCGGAGTCCGAGACCTCCGCCCCCGCGGGTATCCAGGCGCTGATCCTTCTGGTCGCCGCCCTTATCCTCGTACCGTCGATGCAATTTCGCCCGCAGCTTTTCGATTTCATCTCGCTGTCGGCAATCGTCGCGATCCTTGCTCGTCACAACTGGCGCGGTTCGGCCCCGGTCTGGATCGCGATTCCGATCATCGCGATCTGGAGCAATCTTCATGGCGGATTCTTCATCGGCCTGATCGCGATGGGCGTGTACGCAGCGGCGACCCTTGTGCGCGACGTTTTGATCGGCGATGGGCCGCGCCGCGGACTCGTCATCATCGCAATCACCGCCGCCGCTGCCGCATCGACGTTGTGCACGTTTCTAATCCCGCCCGCGCGCGAGACCTGGTACACGCTTATCTACTCGATTCTCAACCCGACGACTCACAGCAACATCGTGGACTGGAAACCGCTGATCGCGTCCCTTACGACCGCGCCAGCCGGCAGTCTCGAGCAGAAGTACTTCGCCGTAGTGCTTTTCTTTTATGCCGCGTCGGCCATATCGGTGATGCTCACCCCCAAAGGTGCGGACGCGCCGATGGTCGCGGTCGCCGCCGTACTTCTGATGGCGGCCTTCGCTGCGCAACGCAACATCGCGATCGCGACGATCGCGATCGTCCCCGTCTTCGCCAACCACCTCGGCATCCTGCTACGCCCGCGCGAGACGGCCACCGCTGCGAGCGCTCGTCCAATGTCGCGCGCGGGTCGATTGACTGGCGAAATTCTGATCGTCATCGCCGCCATCGGGTTCGCCCGCTACAGCGGGATTCTGAAGCCCGGCATCGACGCATCCGGCGATCCCGCCGACGCGCTCAGCTTCATGAACAGCCACGGGCTCGCGGGCAACGTGCTGGCCGACTACGCGTGGGGCGAGTTCGTCATCTGGCACGGCGCGCCGGGCACCAAGGTCTTCATCGATAGCCGTTATGACCTCGGCTACCCGCCGAAAGTGATCGCGGATTTCATGGCGCTGGATCGAGGCAAGCCGGGCGGCGTGAATACTCTCGCCGCCTATCCGACCGATTTCGTTTTGATGAAGCGCGGCTGGCCGCAGGCAAAGCTGATGGATTCCCAACCCGACTGGCGCCTCATCTATAGCGACGACGTTGCCCGCCTCTACGCGCGCGCGAACTCCCCCGCCGCGCACCTCGACGGCGTTCCGTTCAAGGGCACCGCCCACCCCGCATTCTTCCCATAGCCCAGCGCTCGCCAATCTGTATTTTTCGGTCGCTCCCCCGTCTGCTAACTCAATGTCGATGAAGCCCCGCCACGCAGCCGCGCTCATTGTGGTGAGCTGGTTTCTAATTCTGCCGCCTAAAGACGACCGTTCTGTGCCTCTCAAGGATTGGTTTCTCTTTGCAGGGCCTTTTGATTCTCACAGCCAATGCAAATCGGCGTTGATTCAAGACCGCCAGACCATAAGAGAACCTGGAGCAGAAAAGAAAATGTTTCAGCTAGGGATCGGCACGGAGGAAAACGTTGAACATCTCAAGCATACGTTCGATTATTATGCGGAATGCATCGCCGACGACGATCCGCGCCTCAAGGAAAAGTAGTCAATCGATCTTATCCGCTCGGCGGTGCGCGGTTCTGACTTTTATTTCTGCGGCGGAGGTGGAGGCGGACAGGCTGGCGTTACAGTAGCCGCACTGGAAACGGTTAGCCCCCTTTATCGACTTGCCATCACGCAGCGCTGTATTTCCGCTCCGGCTGAATCGCCCACTGGTTGTGCCGCTCGCGCCGGCTTTGCTATTGAGTTCGCTGTGGAGGAGGGGAGCGGACAGATCGAAGACGGCGATGATCGCGGAGTTCTGCTTTGGGCTTGGGCGCTGACTTTGTCGCTCGCCGCCTTGGACTGGATATGGGCTCACTGGATTGGATTGGTGTTTGTTGGCCGGATGGGAATTGCCCTGCCTCTGATTTTCTTGCTCACGATTGGTGTGTTCTACGGCTACTCGGGACGCGAACGCAGGTTGTCGGACGCTGGCAACTACGCCGCGTTGTGGGTTGGGTTCTCCGCTGCAGGCGTCATCTTCACCTATCTTGTCGCGACGCTCGCGATGCCGTTGCGAGACAACCAGTTCATCGCGATTGACGCGGCGATGGGCTTTCATTGGCTCGCATGGACCAGATTTATTGGAGCGCATCGCTCAATCGAACTTCCCCTCTTCATCGCATACTTCTCTTTTCTGCCGCAGATTGTCGGATCGATCGTGTACTTTGCGCACACCCGCCAGACCAGCCGAAACGCGGAGATGATCTGGATCACAATGCTGTCGCTGATCGTCACGACAGTTGGTTCAGCGTTCCTTCCCGCGGTCGGTCCATATGTGCATTTTTTCGCCCGTCAGACCGAAGATATCGTGGTGTTGATGAGCCTGCGAGCGGGCGGTGGGCATGGGTTTGTGGTCAACCATCTTGAAGGAATAATTACGTTTCCGTCGTTCCACACCGTCATCGCGATAATCTTGATATATGTACATCGCCCGCCGTCGGGCTCATTCGTTCCAGTCGCCATCCTGAACACGCTGATGTTGCTGGCGATACCGTCTGAGGGCCATCACTATCTGATCGACGTGATTTCGGGCGCTCTGGTCGCCGCGGTTTGCATCGCCGTCGTTAGAGCCGCGATGCGTTCGCGGTCCGAGATTACATCGCCCGCTATTTTACGAAGGCGGGCCCGGAGGGCGACAGGATAGTCGCCGCCAGCAAGAAGCCCGCCCCCGAATGCGCCATAACGGGCGATAAATTCCACCAGTGGTTTCAACTTTAGATACCGCGGCGACCTTCCGGTGGCTTCCTCGCACCGGAACCTAACGATGCCAATCGATGATAATCGGATGTGAACTGGTTGTGCGCGTTGGGCGCGCCATGCGCGGCAAATGTGCGATGTTTCGTTGGTCGGCTGAAAGGGGGCGTTTGGGCGGCCGGACTGCTGGAAATGCGCTGTCAGTGTGGTAAGTAGAGTGTTCGCTACGGTGCTCGCACGATGCACTCATTCGCTCGTGCGCGCAGCGACACAATCGCACTCAAGGAGCAGTCAGAATGAAAGCCGCAGTTTTCCACGGGCCCAAGCTGCCCCTCAGTATCGAGGACGTCGAACTCGACAAGCCGCAGGACCGCGAAGTCCTGATCAAAACCGTCGCCAGCGGCGTATGCCACAGCGATCTCCATTTCGTCGACGGCCTCTACCCGTACCCCGCGCCCGCCGTGCTCGGCCACGAGGCCGCCGGCATCGTCGAGGAAGTCGGCAAGCAGGTCACCTACGTGAAGCCCGGCGACCACGTCATCTGCTGCCTGTCGGTGTTCTGCGGCTATTGCGAGCAGTGCATGTCGGGGCATCCGAATCGATGCTCGAACAAGGCCGCCACGCAGCGCAAACCCGGCGACAAGCCGCGCATCTCGCAGAAGGGCCAGCCGGTCAACCAGTTCCTCGACATCTCGTCGTACTGCGAGAAGATGCTGCTGCATGAGAACGCGGTGGTGAAAATTCGCGAGGACATGCCGCTCGATCGCGCCGCGCTCATCGGATGCGGCGTCACCACCGGCGTCGGCGCGGTGCTCAACACGGCGAAGATCGAGCCCGGCTCGACCGTCGCGGTCTTCGGCGCGGGCGGCGTCGGACTCGCGGCAATCCAGGGCGCGCGAATCGCCGGCGCGCGCAAGATAATCGCGGTCGATATGTTCGAGGGCAAGCTCGCGATGGCGAAGCGGCTCGGCGCGACCGACACCGTCGACGCGTCGAGCAGCGATCCGGTCGATGAAATCCGCAAGACTGACCGACGGCGCCGGCGTCGACTACTCCTTCGAAGCGATCGGCCTCAAGAAGGTCGCCGAGCAGGCGTTCCTCGCGATCAAGCCCGGCGGCACCGCGACCGTCATCGGCATGATTCCCGTCGGCCAGAAGGTCGAGCTCGACGGCTACATGTTCCTGACCGAGCGCAAACTGCAAGGCTCGCAACATGGGCTCGAACCGCTTCCGCATCGACATGCCCAAGTACATCGACTTCTACCTGCAGGGCCGCCTCAACCTCGACGACATGATCAGCCAGCGCGGCAAGCTCGAGGACGTCAACGAGGCGTTCCGCGCGATGAAAGCCGGCGAGGTCGCGCGCACCGTCCTGATGTTCAACTAGCGCTGATTTGATTCACTGAAAAGAAATAGAGGGTAAATCAAAATGAAAGCTGCTGTCTTCCACGGTCCCGGTCAGCCACTCACGATCGAGCAGGTCGATATCGACGAGCCCAAAGAGCGCGAAGTCGTCGTGCGCACCGTCGCCAGCGGCGTATGCCACAGCGATCTCCATTTCGTCGACGGCCTCTATATGTGGCCGACGCCCGCCGTGCTCGGCCACGAGGCCGCCGGCGTCGTCGAGAAAGTCGGCTCGCAGGTCTCCTACCTCAAGCCCGGCGATCACGTTATCGCGTGCCTGTCGGTGTTCTGCGGCTATTGCGAGGACTGCATGTCGGGTCATCCGAACCTCTGCTCGAACAAGGCCGCGACCCAGCGCGGAGCGAGCGACAAGCCGCGCCTCTCGCAGAAGGGCAAGATGGTCAATCAGTTCGCCGACCTGTCGGGCTACGCCGAGAAGATGCTGCTGCATGAAAACGCGCTGGTGAAAATCGCCGACAACGTGCCGCTCGATCGCGCCGCGCTCATCGGATGCGGCGTCATGACCGGCGTCGGCGCCGCGCTCAACACCGCCAAGGTCGCGCCGGGCTCGACCGTCGCCGTGTTCGGCGCCGGCGGCGTTGGCCTCGCGATCATCCAGGGCGCGCGAATCGCGGGCGCGCGCATGATCATCGCGGTCGACAAGTTCCCCGCCAAGCTCGAACTCGCGAAAAAGCTCGGCGCGACTCACGCCGTCGACGCGTCCAAGGGCGATCCGGTCGCGCAGATTCGCACGCTCACCGGCGGCGGCGTCGAGTATTCGTTCGAAGCGATCGGCCTCAAGGTCGCGGCCGAGCAGGCCTACGAATCGCTCACCGCCGGCGGCATCGCCACCATCGTCGGGATGGTTCCGATCGGGCAGAAGGTCGACATCGACGGCTTCTCGCTGCTGTACGAGAAGCGCATCCAGGGATGCTTCATGGGCTCGAACCGCTTCCGCATCGACATGCCGCGCATCATCGAGCTCTACCAGCAGGGCCGCCTCGACCTCGACGACATGATCACGCGCCGCGGCAAGCTCGAAGACGTCAACGAAGCATTCCGCGCAATGAAGGCGGGCGAAGTCGCGCGCACGGTGCTGATGTTCGAGTAAGCGCGCATTTCAAAATCGCATCACACAAAAAGGGCCGATCGGAAAATCCGATCGGCCTTAAGTCTGTCATCCTGAACGAAGCGAGCCCGCGAGCGGCAGGAAATGGCTTCTGGCCTCCGGACAGCTTCGCGAACGCGAAGCCGGTTCCGGTCTCTGAAATCGCGCAGCGCTCCTTATTCCTTCAACAAATCTGCGATTCCGTCCTCGATCGAGACCCGCGGGCGCCAGCCGAGCACCCGCTCCGCCTCCGTGCGATCCGCCAGCGTATCGCGCATGTCGCCGGCCCGCCCCGCGCTTGCCGACCGTGGGTCCGCCGATCATCGCTGCGACGCGGTTCACGCTGACGTTCTCGCCGCGGCCGATATTCAGCGCTCGCCCGTCGGCGATCGCGCAGTCCATCGCGAGCATGTTGGCCGACGACCACGTCGCTGACGTGCGTGAAGTCGCGCGTTTGCTCGCCGTCGCCGTGAATCTCGATTGGGCGGCCCTCGCGCCGCGCCTTCAGGAACGCCGCGATCGCCAGCACGTACGATCCTTCCTGCGGCATCCGCGGCCCGTACACGCCGAAGTAGCGCAGCGTGATGGTTTGCATCGCGAACAGCCGATGGAACATCCGCGTGTACTGCTCGGCGACATACTTTTGCAGCGCGTACGGGTTGAGCGGATTCGCCGTCATCGTCTCGACCAGCGGCATCGTCGCCTGCTCGCCGTACACCGACGACGATCCTGAGTAGACGACGCGCCGCACCTTGCGATCGCGCGCCGCGATCAGCACGTTGAGCGTACCGACCACGTTGGTCATGTGCGTCTCGACCGGCTTGGCAATCGAGAGCGGAATCCGCGGCAGCGCCGCGACGTGGAACACGGTATCGACACCTTCGAACGCATCTGCAATCGACGACGCATCGCGGATATCGCCTTCGATCAGATCCGCCGCGCGATTCAGATACGCGCGCGTGCTCGGTGGCAAAGTTGTCGATCACCCGCACGCGATGTCCTGCATCGATCAGCGCATCCACCAGATGCGACCCGATAAATCCCGCGCCGCCCGTCACCAGCACCAGGCGTCCTTGTGATTGCGATTTAGTGCTCATCGGAAGAAGTGCACGCGCATCGGGCAAAATTGCGCGGTTTGCATCGCTAGGATAACTTAGTTCGTTACCGCCTGCATCTTTGCGGGCACCCAACAATGACCACCGATGCGCACAGGATCAAGCTCCTCAGGGAGATGCTCGCCGAACGAATCCTCGTTCTGGACGGCGCGTTCGGCACTTTCGTGCTCGGCGAAAATCTGAGCGCCGCGGACTACGGCGGCGCGCGCTACGAAGGATGCAACGAGAACGTCGTGCGCACGCGGCCCGATTTGATCCGCCGCATGCACGACGGCTTTCTCGAAGTCGGCGCCGACATCGTCGAGACCGCGAGCTTTCAGGCGAGTCCAATCGTGCTCGCCGAGTACGGCCTCGAACAGGACACGCGCGAGCTCAATCGCATCGCCGCGACGCTCGCGCGCGAAGCAAGCCGCCAAATTCAGCACCGCCGACACGCCGCGCTTCGTCGCCGGCTCGATGGGCCCGACGACCAAGAGCATCTCGGTCACCGGCGGCGTCACCTTCGATCAAATGCGCGACGGCTACCAGGCGCAGGCCGAAGGATTGATCGAAGGCGGCGCCGACATCCTGCTGCTCGAAACCGTCAACGACACGCTCAACTGCAAGGCCGGCCTCGTCGGCATCGAGAGCGCGATCGCCAAGCTCGGCGTCGCGCCCGCGGTCGCGGTGTCGGGAACGATCGAAACGATGGGCACGCTGCTGAGCGGCCAGGACATCGAGGCGTTCTACACCTCGCTCGCGCATCGCGATCTGCTCTGGATGGGCCTCAACTGCGCGACCGGTCCCGACTTCATGACCGATCATCTGCGCACGCTCTCGGACATCTCGAAATTCTTCGTCGCGTGCGTGCCCAACGCCGGCCTGCCCGACGAAGAGGGCCATTACAACGAGACGCCCGCGATGCTCGCGGGGAAAATCGCGCGCTTCGTCGAAAACGGATGGGTCAATCTGGTCGGCGGATGCTGCGGGACCACGCCCGAGCATATTCGACTGCTGGTCGAGGCGGTGGCGGGCAAGCGTCCGCGAGAGCGCTCGACGCTGCGGCGCTCGGTCGTCTCCGGCATCGAGACTCTCGTCATCGACAACGACACGCGCCCGGTGATCGTCGGCGAGCGCACCAACGTGCTCGGCAGCCGCAAGTTCAAGCGGCTGATCGCGGAGGGCAAGGTCGAGGAGGCGTCCGAAGTCGGCCGCGTGCAGGTGCGCCGCGGCGCGCACATCCTCGACGTATGCCTGCAGGATCCCGACCGCGACGAGATGGCCGACGTCACGCGCTTTCTCGAAATCGAAGTCAAAAAAGTAAAAGTGCCGCTGATGATCGACTCGACCGATCATCGCGTGATCGAAGAGTCGCTCAAGCGCACGCCGGGCAAGTCGATCATCAATTCGATCAACCTCGAAGACGGCGAGGATCGCTTCCAGAAAGTCGTGCCGCTCGCGCGCCGCTTCGGCGCCGCGCTGGTCGTCGGATGCATCGACGACGACAAGCAGCAGGCGCAGGCCGTCACGCGCGAGCGCAAACTGCAGGTCGCGCAGCGCTCGTTCAAGCTGCTCACCGAAAAATACGGCGTCGAGCCCGAAGACATCATCTTCGATCCGCTGGTCTTCCCGGTCGGCACCGGCGACAAAAACTATATCGGCTCCGGCATCGAAACGATCGAAGGCATTCGGCTCATCAAGGAGGCGCTGCCGAGTTGCAAGACCGATCCTCGGCATCTCGAACGTCTCGTTCGGACTGCCCGAGGCGGGCCGCGAAGTGCTCAACTCGGTGATGCTCTATCACTGCGTGCAGGCCGGCCTCGACCTCGCGATCGTCAACTCCGAAAAGCTCCAGCGCTATCCGTCGATTCCCGAAGAGGAGCGCAAGCTCGCCGAGGATCTGATCTGGTGGCGCGGCGACGATCCGATCGCGGCGTTCGCCGCGCATTTCCGCGAGCGCAAAAGCACCGTCACCGTCGGAAGATCGCAAGTCGCTGCCGCTCGACGAGCGCCTCGCGCGCTACATCCTCGAAGGTTCCAAGGACGGCCTGGTCGAGGACCTCAACGAGGCGCTGACCGCGCGCGGCCCGCTCGAAATCATCAACGGCCCGTTGATGAAGGGGATGGACGAGGTCGGGCGGCTGTTCAACGCCAACCAGATGATCGTCGCCGAGGTGCTGCAATCGGCCGAGGCGATGAAGGCCGCGGTCGCGCACCTCGAACCGCACATGGAGAAGTCCGAGAGCGCGAGCAAGGGCAAGATCATTCTCGCGACCGTCAAGGGCGACGTTCACGACATCGGCAAGAACCTGGTCGAGATTATTCTCAGCAACAACGGCTACAGCGTCGTCAATCTCGGCATCAAGGTGCCGCCCGAGGAACTGATCAAGGCGTTCCGCGAGCATCGCCCCGACGCGATCGGGCTGTCGGGGCTGCTGGTGAAGTCGGCGCAGATGATGGTGGCGACGGCGCAGGATTTGAAGACCGCGGGAATCGATTGCCCGATCCTGGTCGGCGGCGCCGCGCTCTCGAATCGCTTCACGCGGATGAAAATCGCGCCCGAGTATCCGGGACTGGTCGCGTACGCCAACGACGCGATGAACGGGCTCGACCTCGCCAATCAGATCATGGACTTCGAGCGGCGCGAGTCGCTCAAGCACGTGCTCGCCGAGCAATCGAAAAAGATGATCGAAGCGGCGCCGAAGGTCGTCGACGCGCCCGCGGACGCCGTCGCCGCGAACGTCGTCGGTGCGCCACGACGTCGAGATTCCGCAGCCGCCCGACCTGAAGCCTCACGTGATTCGCAACTACGACCTCGGCGAGATCTTCGACTACATCAATCCCAAGAGCCTGTACGCGAAGCATCTCGGCTTTCAGAACTACGTCGAGGCGCTCGAGGCCGGCGACCCCAAGGCGCGCGAGCTGCACGATCGTGTCGAGGAAGTTGCGCAGCAGATGCTCGCGCGCACCGACATCTCCGCCAACGCCGTCTACCGATTTTTCCCCGCGCAATCCGACGGCGATCGCACCGTCATGATTTTTTCGCCCGACGGCAAGACGAGTGCTCGAGACGTTCACCTTCGGCCGCCAGAGCGACGCGCCGCATCTGTGCCTCGCCGACTACGTCGCGGCGCGCGATTCCGGCCGCACCGACTACCTGTGCATGTTCGTCACGACCATCGGCACCGGCGTGCGCGCGCTGGCCGAGGAATGGAAGAACAAGGGCGACTACCTCCGCTCGCACATCCTGCAAGTGCTCGCGCTCGAAGGCGCCGAGGCGTTCGCCGAGCTGCTGCATGTGAAGATTCGCCAGATGTGGGGAATCGGCGACCCGCCGGGACTCACGCTGAAGGATCTCTTCCAGGCGCACTACCACGGCAAGCGTTTCTCGTTCGGCTATCCGGCCTGTCCGCGGCATGGAGGATCAGGAGCAGCTGTTCCGCCTGCTCGAAGTCGAGAAGAATGCGATCGGCGTGCAGCTGACCGAGGGCTTCATGATGGATCCCGAGAGCGCCGTCAGCGCGGTCGTCTTCCATCATCCCGAGGCGAAATATTTCAGCCTCTCGCCCGCCGACATCGAGCGCCTCGAGCGCGAGTTCGAAGCCGCCGCCGCCAAGCGCGCCGTCAGCTAGCAACTCTTCGATCGAAATTGGAATTACTTGAGGCGCGCGCGATGATGCGCCGCGCCGTTGCGCACGCCCCCGCCATCGACCGCCCGCAACTCAACCGCTTCCGCGATTTCATTCGGCTGATACGCCTCGCATCGAATCATCACCTGGCGCTCGCGCGGTCCATCCAGCTCGACCATGAACACGCGCTGCCACGTGCCCAGCGCGAGCCGCCCATCGATCACGGGAATCGTTTCGCTGGTGGACAGCAGCAGATGCATCAGGTGCGAGTGCGCGTTGGGGCGTTCGTCGGGAGCGATCGGCGGCTTCCGGCGGCTCATGTCGTTATGATGATAGCCGCGCCCTGACGGACATAATTCAAGCAGCAGCCGCTTGAAGTCATCGAGCAGCAACTCTTCAGCTTCATTGATTTTGATCGCCGCCGTCGTGTGCCGCGAGAACACGGTAACTGTGCCGCTCTCGACCGCGTTCACCCGCAGATGCTCGTTGATATGATCCGTGAGGTCGATAAATTGGATCGGCTCCGCAGTTCCGATATCCAGAATCGAATCCGAAAGCACGACCGAGTGCCGCCCGCGCGAAGCCCTCGTACGAAACGTCGTGCGCGCGGAAGAGATTTTTTCCTGCATTTGAGTTCCTTCGATTATCCAGCCGGCGATCGTCGAATGATCGTCGCTCAAGGTAGGCATCGGTCGGCAAGCGGATCAATTCGAGTGATGCTATCTGACCGACTGACCATGAGGCGGTTAGTCGGTCAAGCTGACTCAACTGACTGAATTTACTAGCGAGCCTTACTGCGCAGTTCGCGCTCGGCCAGTTCGAGGTCCGCTTCGATCATCATTTCGGCGAGCCGTTCGAACTTTACCTTCGGCGTCCAACCGAGTTGGCGCTTCGCCTTCGACGCGTCACCGATCAGCAGATCGACTTCGGCGGGACGGAAAAATCGCTGATCGATCTCGACGTGATCCTGCCATTTCAGCTTCAAGCGATCGAACACGACTTCGAGAAATTCCTGCACCGAATGCGTCTCGCCGGTCGCGACCACGTAGTCGTCGGGCTGCTCCTGCTGCAGCATCAGCCACATCGCCTCGACGTAGTCGCCGGCAAATCCCCAGTCGCGCTGTGCATCGAGGTTGCCGAGCGCAAGCTTCTCCTGGACGCCCAGTTTGATTCGGGTCGCGCTGCGCGTGATCTTGCGCGTCACGAAGTTTTCGCCGCGCCTGCGGCGATTCGTGGTTGAATAGAATCCCGTTGCACGCGAACAGCTCGTAGGCTTCGCGATAGTTCACCGTCTGCCAGTGCGCATAAACCTTGGCGCACGCGTAAGGACTGCGCGGATGGAACGGCGTGGTCTCGCTCTGCGGAGTCTCGAGAAACCTTGCCGAACATCTCCGACGATCCCGCCTGGTACAACTTCGCCGCTCGTCCGCGACGCTTATTGTGATCGCGCAGCGCCTCGAGCAATCGCAGCGCCCCCAGGCCGACCACATCGGCCGTGTACTCGGGTTGATCGAACGAGATGCGCACGTGCGATTGCGCGGCGAGATTGTAGACCTCGTCGGGACGCACCTGCTCGATGATTCGCCGCAGACCGGTACCGTCACCGAGATCGCCGTAATGCAGTTGCAGTCCTTCGGAACCCGGCGCGTAACCCTTGCGCAGATGATCGATTCGTCCGGTGGCAAAACTCGAAGTGCGCCGCACCATCCCGTGCACTTCGTAGCCCTTCTTCAAGAGAAACTCGGCCAGGTATGAACCATCCTGTCCGGTCACGCCGGTAATTAATGCTACATTTGCCATCCTCGGTGCCGCTTCAGCGGTGTTGCAAATATACCACGTCCAGCCGAAGGCAAAATACCGGGCCCACCGCGGCGCAAAAAAAAAAGCGCGGCATATTTCGCCGCGCCAATGAATGCACATCGATAGACTTGCGGTCGCGCTTCAGTCGCCGGGCACCAGCCGATGCGAATCGCTGTCGAAGTGCTGAGTGGAAAATTCGAACAGCTCGGCATCTTCGATCGCTTCCATTTGATGCACCAATCCGATCGGGACGTCCATGCATTCGCCTGCCACCAGTTCGAATTCCTCGATCGTGGGGCTGTCCGGCGACTCCTTGACGCGCACGATCAGCTTGCCACTGCGCAGGTAGAACGATTCGGTCTTTATCTTGTGGTAATGCAGCGAGCATTTCTTGCCCTTGCGAATTTCGAGGATCTTGCCGCAGTACAGATCGCCGTTCGCGATCCATACTTCGCGGCCCCATCCCTTGGGCACAATTTGTACTGGCTTCCTTGCTCGATTCATTTCTCCTCCTCGATTCTATACCGCGACGCCGGCGAGCATCGAGCCAAATCTGGTCGTCACCTTGATCCGATCGAAGCGCTGCTCCGCCAGACGGCGCGCCCGCATTCCCATCTGCTTGAGTTGCTCCGGCGCATCGACGGCTCCGCGAATTGCGCCGATCAGAGCATCTACGTCGCCCGGACGCACCACAAAGCCAACCGCGTCTTCGCGCGCGATCTGCGCAACCTCGGCGTTTTCCTCCATCATCGCGATGAACGGACGGCCCGCCGCCAGAATTCCGTAGATCTTGCTCGGCACCAGGCATCCGGCGGCGCCCGGCGCGAGCGGTATCAGATGCAAGTCGGCGGCACTCAACGACTGGCCAAGGTTCTCGAGCGGCTGATAGGGCAGAAAGATAACGTTGTTCAGTCCCATCGCGCGCGCCCGCTCTTCGAGCCACTTCTTGCGCGCACCTTCGCCGATTATCGCGAACAAAATGCGGTCGTCATCGCGCAACCTGCCGGCCGCCTCGAGCACCGCTTCGAGCTGCTGCGAAAGTCCGATGTTGCCCGAATACATCACGACGAATTTGTCACCGAAACTACGGCGGAACGGATTGCTGTCGAGCGGACGGATTCGCCCGCAATCCACCCAATCCGGAACCACCACCACTTTCGCTGCCGGTACGCCCTTGTCGACGATTCGCTTCGCCATGTCATGCCCGAGCGTCACGATCAGGTCCGCGCGTTGGTAGGCGTAATCGTTGCCGCGGCGCAGCAAGTCGAGCAGGAACGGACTGCGCACGCCGCCGGTAACTTCCGCAATATCGGGATAAAGGTCGCGCACATTGTAAACCAGCCGGCAACCCCAGCGCCGTTTCAACACCGCGGCCAGCGCGCCGAGCAGCGGCGGATCGGTCTCCGCGACGATTACATCGGGACGCGGCAGCCGGAATGCGACGATCGCCGCCAGCAGGTAGTAGGTGCCAAGATTGACGAGCCGGCCGGCCAGGTTCGACTTTGAAAGTCTCGTACCCCACGTTCGAATAATCGTGACCTTGCCGCGGCGTTCGCGCGACCACAAGCGAAACCCGGCGTGGACGTCGTGCTCGGCGCCGTAGGACGGTCCGGCCACGATCGTAACCTCGTGGTCGATCGATAGGTCATCGCACAGTTCGCCCAGGAATTGACCGGTGGCCTCGCGGTCAGGCCAGAACGATCGGTTCAGGAAGAGTACCCGCGTCTCGTTGGTCGCGGTATGCGGTTCGACCGAAGGATGGTGATCGCGGACCTCTTCAGAGAAGTCCAAATCGCGCATCGACTCCGATGAAATCATGGAAACCGCACTCACTTCTTCCGCACCCGCCATAGATTACGACACGGACGCGCGACGCGCCATGCTCGACGGATTCTCGGACTCGTTGCTGCGCTCAGCCGCCTGCACCTGTTGATCGATCCACAAATAGGTGCGTCTCAGACCCTCTTCAAGACTTATCGAAGGCTCCCATTGAAGGACTTCGCGCAAACGTGTGTTATCCGAATTGCGCCCTCGCACACCTTGCGGGCCGGGCACGTGCTTCCTGGTCAGTTTTATTCCAGCCGCGTCAGCGACCATGTCGGCCAGTTCGTTGATCGTCACCAGCCTGTCCTGGCCAAGGTTGAGCGGTTCTCGATAGGAGGAATGCATCAGCCGGTGCATCCCCTCAACGCAATCATCGATGTAGCAGAACGACCGCGTTTGTTGGCCGTCGCCCCAGATTTCGATCTCGGATTTGCCGTAGAGCTTTGCCATCGAGACCTTGCGGCATAGCGCGGCAGGCGCTTTCTCGCGACCACCGTCCCACGTACCCAGCGGGCCAAAGATGTTATGGAAGCGCACGATGCGCGTCTCGAGGCCGTAGTCTTCGCGATAGTGCGTGCATAGCCGCTCGGTGATCAGCTTCTCCCAGCCGTAGGCATCCTGCGGCTGAGCCGGATAAGCGTCCTCCTCCCTGAGCGCCGTTACATTCGTATCCGTCTGCCTGTACTCGGGATAGACGCATGCCGACGAAGTATACAGGTAACGCTTCGCGCCGTTCTCGCGCGCCGCGTCCAGCGTGTGAATGTTGATCAACGAGTTGTTGCGTAGAATCTCGGCGTGATGGGCCGAAATGTAACCCATGCCTCCCATGTCGGCGGCGAGCGCGTAGACCTCGTCGATTCCTTCTGTAGCCTTCTGGCAGTCTTCCCACCGCCGCAGGTCCAGCAGCGCAAACTCGTCCGCCGCGCTCGGCTCATATTCGGGATGCTTCAGATCCGCGCCACGCACCCAGTAGTTCTTCTTCTTGAGATAACCCACCAGGTGATGACCGATAAACCCACCGGCGCCCGTAACCAGCACTCGCTTCATGAACGGCTCCTCTCCCTCGAGCGTGAACCCAAGCCTACTTGGTAACTCACAGCTATAGCTACGATGACACTCACTTGGCGAGCGCCGACGACAGCTGATTCTCGCCGGCCCGCCTGACGGTGAACTGTCCCAGCACCAGCAGGTCCATCTTCGTCCTCAGAAAACAATCGAGCGCCTCTTCCGGGCGGCAAACCACCGGCTCGTTCTCATTGAACGAGGTATTGAGCAGCACCGGCACTCCTGTCTGGCGGCCAAACTCGCGAATCAACTTGTAGTACAGCGGATTCTGACGCGCGTTCACCGTCTGCAAACGCCCGGTGCCGTCGACGTGCGTGGTGGCAGGGATGGCGGCGCGTTGCTCCGGCCGCACCGAGTACGCCATCAGCATGAATGGCGACGGATACGACTGCGTGAAGTAATCGGCCGCGGCCTCCTCGAGAATCGAGGGCGCGAACGGCCGGAACATCTCGCGGCGCTTGATTTTCGAATTGAGGATGTCGCGCATCTCCACCCGCCGCGGATCTGCCAGGATACTGCGATTGCCCAGCGCTCGCGGTCCCCATTCCATCCGCCCCTGGAACCATCCGACGACGAGTCCTTGTGCGATGGTCGCCGCGGTCGTGCGGCAAAGTTCGTCTTCATCTTCGATCTTGCTAATCACACAGCCCTGACTGGCTATCTCACTTTCGCGCGAACTGAGTAATGCGGCGATCTCGTCCACGCGGAATTCGGGTCCCCAGTTCGCGTGCTCCATCACAAATTCGCGCTCATGCGGCGCCGCCGAATGCCATCGATCGAACGCCGCGCCAATAGCAAGTCCCGCGTCGCCCGCCGCCGACTGTATATAGATGTCCTCGAAGCCCGTCTGCTCGAGGATCTTGCCGTTGACGACGCAGTTGTATGCGACCCCGCCCGCAAGACACAGCTTCTTGAGCCCGGTCGCGCGCTGCAAGGCTCGCAGCCGATCAATTATCACTTCCTCGAGCCGCCGCTGCATCGATGCCGCGATCGCGATATGCCGTTTGTCCACAGGCTCGGCCGCGTCGCGCGCCGGCCCCAGCCGGGTCGCAAGGAAGTCCGAGTACAACCTGCCGATAGTTGGTTCGCCCGCACCCCATGTCATCTCCGCACCCGACTTCTGGTAGGTGAAATATTCCGGCGCGAGCATGAAATCCATGCGCCCGCCGTTCGGCGCGATCACTATTTTGCGGAACTCCTCGACCACCTCCGGCTCCCCGTACGACGCCAGTCCCATCACTTTGTATTCGTCGCCGTATTTCGGAAATCCAAGGTACTGCGTGAGCGCCGTGTAGAACATCCCGAGCGAGTGCGGAAACGAGACCACGCCCATCGGCGAGATTTTGGCCGCGCGCCCGACTCCCCACATAGCGCTGGCGAAGTCGCCCAGCCCGTCGATCGAAAATAGTGCCGCTTCGTCGAACGGCGAAACCATGAACGAACTCGCGAGATGAGCGCGATGATGCTCCACGCGCCCCACCGGAATCGAGCCCTCACCCGCCCCCAGAGCCCGCGCCGCTTCCTCGCCAATCGACGCGAAATGCGCTTGTGCACTCAACCGGTCGCGAGCCAGCGACGGCATCTTGAGCGCGTGCCACGCCTTGCGCATGATGCGCGCCCACGGATCGCGCGCCACTGCGATCATGTCGATATCGCGCGGCGACGCGCCCGCCGCCTTCACTACGTACCTCAATGCCTCGGCCGGAAACCCCGCCGCGTGCTTGATCCGCGTGAAACGCTCCTCTTCCGCCGCGGCGACAAGCTTGCCGTCGACGATTGCGGCCGCGCTCGCGTCGCCGTGATAAGCGTTTATTCCGACGATTAACATTTGTGACTGCGAACCGGGTCTTATGATTGATGCGCGGTGGCGAGTCGCCGCTCCCCTTGATCCGCAAGCATGTTCTTGTAGAGCGCGATCATTTCCGACGCACATTTGTCCCACGAAAACTCAGCGGCCATCCAGCGCCGCCCGCGCTCGCCCATCTCTGCGATTGGCATTGAATTGATCTTGATGATTGCGTCCGCGAGGCTGGCGGGATCGTTGCCAACCCACAGCCCGCAGCCCGCTCGCTCGATTTCTTTCCACGGCGTGCCCGTGCTCGCGATCGCTGCGGCCCCGTGCGCGAGCGCCTCGGCTACGACTATCCCGAAATTCTCGGTGAACGACGGCGTCACGACGACGTCAGTCCCCTCGAACATCCGCTGTTTTTCAATCACGCGAACGTCGCCGATCATCTTAACTTCGCCGGCCAGCCCGAGCCGCTCGATCTCGCCGCGGAGCTTCGCTTCGTAGTCGCTCGAACCTAATCCCGCGATCGTGAGCGAGAACGCGGGTGCGTCACGCTCCTTCAGCATGCGGCAGGCGGCGAGCAGATTCTCAATTCCTTTCTTTGGATCGAGTCGCCCGACAAATCCGAGACGCAGCCGCGGGCCGCGTGGCTCGCGATTGAGCGTCGGCGGAATCTCGACTCCGTTCGGAATCAGTTCGATATTGGCGCGCGGAAATCTCCCGCGCGTTTCAGCTACCTCGCTCGCGGAAGTCAGGTGAAGCACCAGCTCGCGCGGCGCGGCCGCTCTGCAGAGCTTCTCCCACAATGACTTGAAGCCCACGCGCCGCGATCCGCTCCAGCGTTGTAGCGCGCCGTGCGGAGTCCACACCAGTGGCCGTTCCAGCATCCGCGCGGCGATCAATGTTGGAATCGTCGGAAACGAATACGCCGCGTGCAGATGTACTACGTCGGCCCACCGCACCTGCTCATGCAGCGCACCGGCAAGCTCCGGCGACACCGACTGGCGTGCGACGCGCGCGCAGAACCGCACCTCGACTCCGTCGCGATGCTCGTATGCCGCCATTGCCGCTGGGCCCAGCCGCTCGCCCCATCCGTTCGCATCGGTGGTTAGCACTCGCACCGACGCGCCCGCGCGCGCGAGATACCGCGCGAACTGGTATGCCGACTCGGGCAGCCCGCCGTATATCCACGCCGGCGCAAAGAACGGAGTCACATGCAGCACGCGCGTCGCGCCGGAATCCTGCATCGACGGATTCAAGTCGCCTGCGCCCCTGCCTTGGTTGCCGCGCGCGACGAATCGATCGTCACCGCATCGATTTCCGCAAATTGGACGAGCATGTGAATCAGCGCGATGAAGACGATGCTCCACGGGATCACGCCGAAAGTCAGCGACGCGGAGGATCCCACGTCGAGCAATCTGGATGAAACATAAACCGCGCCGACCAGCGCGCCCAGACCCATTCCCGGATGAACGTACATCTCGATCAGCAGGCGATAGATGAGCCCGAATATGAACATCCCAACGATCACGCCGGTGAGTCCGAAGTTCCCGTACAGCTCGACTATCTGCGGAATATTGATCGACGTCCCAATGTTTTCCTGCGTGATCAATCCATAGCGATGCCCGAACCATCCGCCGCTCACTTCCTCGGGCTTGTCCGGCATGATGAACCGCGGAATCGGCTTGAACAGGATCGGATAGTAAGACTCGCCCGCCCAGAACGGCACCATCGCCGGCGTGTCCGCGATCACTTCGCCGAACACCGTAAATTGTCCCAGGCGCCTGCTCGCCATTTCGACCAGCACCTGCGGCGGAACCGCCCCGCCAATCGTGATTCGATAGACGATATCTCCGAACGCGCGCGCTTTCTCGATCATGCCCGCGTCCGACAACCTTCCTCCCCACGTCGCCATGCGATACGGCACCTCGGCGGGCCGCAGGATGAACAGCGCCATTGTGCCCACCGCCAACATCTTCCACGGGATCGATCGGCGCACCGACGCGAACATCATCGCAACTGCCACACCCACAATCAGCCCGCTCGCGGTCGCGCCGCTGCCCAGCCCGACTGCGATTCTGGCGGGGATCAGAAATCCCCATGCAAATGCCGACACTGCCCAATCCAGTTTTCCCGTCAGTTGAAGCGCGACCAATGTGCAGATTCCAACCAGCGAAAGGTCGGCCGCAAATACTCCGAACTGGGCCAGGCTCTCCGGCAGCATCGCAACCACGTTCGACGAGGACGCGAACAGTCCGCCGACTCCCAGGATCAACGCGACGATCTTTACTACTCGCGCGTCGCGCCATTGCAAATTGAATCGAGGTAGTATTGGTGCGAATAGCCACTTGGCCGGTCCATAGTATCCAGCGAATAGGCAGTATAGTCCCAGTAGTGAGTATCCAAGTGCGATCTCGATGTAATGGTCGGGAATCGGCGGTTTGAACATGGCGACCGCGTATTGCCGCAACAGGAACACCGGGATCGCGAAGTAGTAGGCAAACACCAGCGTCAGAAACGGCATGAACGGGATCGTGCGGTCTGCTCCCGACATCCATATCCATAGCGGAAGCCCAATCGACGCTACTATCGCCGACGCAAACACGCGCTCGAGAATCGTCGGCGGCGCGGGAGCGTAGACATTCAGCGCGATCAACACGGCTGTGATCGACCCAGCCAGCTTCAGCAGTTTGCCGAGACTGGCCGACGGCCTCGGCGCCGCAACTCGCGCGTACCAATCGTTATCCGGCTGATACGTTGCCGCCGATTCGAGCTGCTCAGCCATTCGATTCGATCTCGCCGGTGTGTGCGGCGCCAACCGTCGGCGCTTTCCGCGAACCTCTCAGCGCTTCTGTCAGCTCGATAATTTCCGCTAGCCGGTCGCCGTAGGTGTGGTGCCCCTCGATAATTTTGCGATGCCCCGCTGCGGCGATCCTCACCCGGTCTTCGTCGCGCACGAGATAGCTGCGGACCTTGGCGACAAATTCATCGGGCGAGTCGAAGAACGCCGCTTCGCTGTCTTCGGCATACAACTCCTCGTGCGTCGACGATCTCTC
The DNA here is from genome assembly GCA_963721485.1 of uncultured delta proteobacterium. Classification (GTDB taxonomy): domain Bacteria; phylum Desulfobacterota; class Binatia; order Binatales; family Binataceae; genus Binatus. The sequence goes on from CAVRJV010000003.1 coordinate 418,897, forward strand.
GGTGAGCATGAAGCCGCCGCACGCCGGAATCTCAAAGGTGCGCATCACGTGATCGTCGCGATTCGCGCGCCGCACGAGGTTCACCCCAATCTTCGCGCCGCCTACCGCCAGCCGATAATCACGCGCAACGGCAAATCCTCGCGCATACGGCCGCAGCGCTCGCACCCGCTCCCAGTACATTCCGTATAGCCGCAGCTTCACCTCGGGCATCGCGCGAATCAGCGCTTCGAAGTACGCGATACGATGCGGGTCACAGCCGCCGACGAACATTACGTCGCACGCATACCGCTCGCGTTCCTCGTCGTTCGCCGGCAGTTCCGGAAAATGTACCTCGGGCTTGTAACCGAACCTCACGTACTCGACGTTCGCGCATCCCGCGCGCCGCACGTCATCCATGATATTTTTCTTGGTACACACGTAAAGATCGTACAGCGGAATCGCTCTCACCAGCTCGCGCGAGCTGTCGAGACGGTTGAAAGGATCGTCAGTCGCCCAGTTCACCAACATTGCGTTGCTGACTTTCGCGGCCGCTTCGATCGCCGCCGGCGTGAACCACCGGCCCTTGCCGATCAAAATCATATCGGGACAAAAGGCCGCCGTCCGCTCGACCAGCGCGCGATTCAATCGCTGATAGCCGCTCAGCGGCCGCCCCGCCACGCGATCCGCTATCCGTTCCGCAATCGACCGCGAACTTTTGATGAACTCCGCCTCGTCGAGAAATCGAAACTCATGCGCGCCGCGCGCGGCGCCGGCTTGCAGAGCTTCCAGGAAGTGCGCGCTCGACGGCGCGTAGGCCGTCGTTTCAGCGTAGAGAATCCGCATGAACCCCGCTCGCTCGCATTTCGAGCGCCGCGCGATAGTACTCCGCCGCGCGCGCGCCATAGTCGCCCCATCCGCCGATCGTTTGCACGCGCGCCAATGCCGCTTCGCCCATCTGCTCGCGCATCGCTGGATTTTCGTACAGCGCGAGTATCTTGTCGCGAATCGCGCCGGCGTCACGGATCGGAACGATGAACCCTTCGACACCGTCCGTGAACAAGTCCGCCGCGCCCGTATTGTCGGTCGCGATCACCGGCAAGCCGCACGCCATCGCTTGCGCCTGCACCAGCGCGAGCCCTTCCTCGATCGATGGCAGCACCAGCACCGACGCCTGACTGTAATGCTTGTGCAACTCGCCGCGCGGCACCGCTCCGAAGTAACGATACGTGCCTTCGTATTTCGCCATCATCGCGCGCATCTCAGGTTCGATAACTCCCGCGATGCATAGCTCCAGGTCATCGCGTGCAAGCCCGGCCATCGCTTCGAACAGGTAACGCACCCCTTTGCGGATCGAAACCGTTCCGACGAACAATACTCGAAACGTGCGATCGCGTTTCGGTTCGCGATGAAACATCGCCGGATCGACGCCGAACGGATTGAGCCGCAACTTCTCGCGCGGCACTCCCCTGTCGACAAACGTGCGCATCGCGCACGTCGAGGGCACGAAGATCAAATCGCACAACGCATACTCCTCCAGCTCCCGTTCGACGACGCGCGAGTCGATGCCCGGAAACGTTGCGCCGAATCGCTCAAATTCGTCGCGCATGATTTCGTCCTGATATTCGATATGCGTCGATCCGCGATCGCATGCCGTCAGCGCGCCGTGCTTCGCGCGGGCCGCTCGATGGCTCTGCAAGCCGAAGCTGGACAGACAATGGAACACGTCGCATGGCGCCAGCCGCTCCGCCATCCACCGATCGAATGTCTCGATCATTGGAACATTCAGGCGGTCGCGCACCCGGTTGAATCCGAAACGGTTCGCAATCATCGCGGGCGCCATCAACCACGGAAACGTGCTCACCTTTTCTTTCGGCAGCCCGTCGACTTTCCACGACGGATACGCGGTGTATAGATGCTCGAGATGACCGAGCCGTTCGAGCCGCCGCGCAAGATCGAAGGTGTAGAACGGGCCGGCGCTGCCGACGCAGATTTTCATCTGCCGCTGCCGGCCACCGTCAAGTCACGCGCATGGATTGGGACCGCTTCGGCCACTCCGCTCATTTCCAGGATGCGCGCGAGTGCCGGCGCGAACACGCGCTCGTAATTGTACTGATCCTCGAACGCACGGCGCGCCGCGCGGCTCATCGCCGCGTATCGCTCCCGCTCCGCCAAGACTGACATGATCGCGCGCGCGATCGATTCGGGCTGCTCGGCGTCGGCGTACGTCACCCACTCCGCATCGCCAAGAAACTCGCGGTAGTTCTCGCGCTCCGGCACTATAACTGGCAGACCCATCGCCGCATATTCGAACAGCTTGTTGCTCGCCGACGCCACGTACTCGAGGCCCTTGCTGACCGGCTTGTACAACGAGAGCCCCACCGACGCTCGCGACGCTCGCGTTCGCAACTCGTCGAGCGTCAGCCAACCGTCCAGGTTCACTCGTTCGCTGACACCTAGCTCACGGCCGAGCCGGTTGAGCCTCTCTCCGAATTCCGGGCGATACGCGCCAATCACCCGCATTCGAATCCCTTCGGTCATCGCGATCGCGCGGAGAGCTTCCAGGTGGCCGTTGTCGGCCCCCGCGGACCCGACGTACACCACTTCCCGTGCGCGATACCTGCAGGCAATCGTCTCATTCCAATCCGTCGGCGGCGCAAAATAGTTTCGATCGGGACAATTCGGCACGACTATCGGCGCGCGCGAGTCGCCTGCAGCCATTAGCCATTGGCAAGCGCGGAACTTCTCCGGAAATACTACTGCGTCCGCCGACTTGGTACTCGTCAGCGCCGCCCTTACGACCCATCCCTCCAGCAACGTCCACGAAGGATTCTCCGTCTCCGGCAACTCGTGCGCGTGAAAGATCAACGGTACCGGTCGTCGTCCGGCGCGCCCGACTGTGCTCGCCACAAAGGCGTGCGCGTCGTACGAATACACAATCAGCGGTTGCATTTGCTTGATCAGCGCGCGCGTTCGCGCGATAAACCTGGCGTACTCGATCAGCTTCGCAGCCGCGCTCGCTGCTTCTTTCTCCCGCGCCGTCGCATATCGGCCCATTCGTTCAATAGTCACATCGGATGGCCATTCGTAAATCGGCTCACCCATATTGCGGCTGAGGATGTATACGTTGAAATACTTACTTAGTATCCGGACTGCATACACTGTTGGCGGATAGTGATCCGGATTTGCGTATATCGTAATGAGTAATCGAGGTTTCATCTGCGAAGCGCGATCACGTGCCCGTACTCGCTGATACTGGAAACCGCCGCGCCTTGCATATCCTCAACCCGGAAGCCCATCTCGTCGAACAGCGCAAGGAAGCTCGCGCTGGTCGTGCCGGTTTCAGCCCACGCAAACGGATGCACTTCCACCAGTATCGCCCGGGACGCGCTCGCTCCTCCGTCAGGATGCGTCGCGCACCCCGGATTACACTCTGCTCGAAACCCTCAACGTCGATCTTGATTATGTCGATTCGATGCCCGGCAAGCGCGTCGTCGAGCGTTACCATCGGCACCATGATCGTTTCGCCGCGTTCGTCGGGACGTGTTTCGATCCGCGACTCGAGTCCTCGTGCCGCCGCAAATCGCACCTGCCCGTTGCTCTGACCGGCCGCCGCTTTGATCAACGTCACTCTGTCACCCCAGCCGTTGACGCTGATGTTGGCTTCTAGAGCCGAGGCGCTCTCGGGATCGGGCTCGAACGCAGTGACATGGCCCGCCGCTCCGACGCGTCCTGCGAATGCCAGCGCGTAGAGTCCGACACTCGCACCGACTTCCGCGACATGGTCGCCCGTTCCCACTTCGCGCATCACGCGGTTCCACACCGCCGGCTCGTATTCCTCGGCGATGAAGCCGCGCGACTGCGCACTCAGTCGAAACCTGTCGGTGCCGTTGATGACCCGCTCGAGGCCGCGGCTTCGTGCGACCGTCGCCAGCATGCGATCGTACGCCGGCCGAATTCGGTCCCATAACCAGTCCGCGCGTTCCAGCGCCGGAGCGTGACGGATTGCGACACTGGCTCGTTCCAGAATGTTCATAGCTTCCGATTCATTGCGGCTGATCGTGCAGGTTCGAGAACGGCGGCCCGGACAGGCTGCGCCGGATTCCGGGTGCGAGCAGCGGGCGGATCAGATTCGACAGTTGACGGGGAAGCATCGCCCACCCGAGTCGGAAATACGTCTTTAGCCACAGCGGCCGATATCGAATCGACGCGCGGTAACATCTGTGCGCCAACGTGCGATTGCCGTCGTGCATCGCCATCAGCCCGACTGTAACCAACTCGTTGGCGGTCCTGTCTATCGTCCAATCAGCTATCTTGCGGCCGCGCGCGCCGAAGTGTTCACGCACGAGTCGCGCGAAGGTGACGGCGCCGCCGAAGCGCTCCTCGAACTCTCTGAATGCCTGCGCCGAATCGATCTGAAAGCGACGGCTGCGCAGCCGATTGGCGTAATGTGCTCGCGCGTCTCTGAGCCGATGCCGGACCAGTACCTCGGGCACATAGACGAACTCGCCACGCTCGCGCACCATCAGAAAGACGAACGTGTCCTCGCCACCCCAATGTTCCGCCTTGAATTCCATGGGAAAGCCGCCGACAGCGATCAGCGTGTCGCGCCGTATGACCATCGATCCAACCAATATCGGCCACGGTCGGCCGCCGAGCATTTCATCGAGCGTCGGCGCATGATCGTACCCGGGCTCAACGTAGCTCGGATTGATGACCCGGCCTTCGCTGTCAACCTCCATCCCATTTGTTAATGCCGCCACGCACGACGGATTTTCATCGAGCAATGGCGCCGTCTTCTGGAGGATCTCCCCGGACCACGTGTCGTCGCCGTCAAGCAGCGCGATGTATTCTCCGGTCGCCGCCGCAATTCCCGCGTTGCGCGCCGCAGCAACGCCCGCATTCGCCTGGTCGATCACCCGGATTCTCTCGCCGAATTTTTCGAGTTCAGCGCGGGTGTTATCGGTCGATCCATCGTTGACAACGATCACCTCGAACCCGTCCGTGAACTGTTGAGCCAGCGCACTCTCCACCGTGGCCGCAATCGTGCCTTCGTCGTTGTAGGTTGGAATGACGACCGATACTTTCAAGTGACGACAGTTCCCGCATGCGCCGGACCGCTCACCGCGCGCTGCAACCTCGGCGGCAGTGCCGGCGATATCGTTCGCGCCACGCGTTCGGGCAGGTACGTCCACGCTATACGCACGTAAGTTTTCGGGTTGAAAGGATCGTAGTGCAAGGCGAGCCGGTAGCATCGCCGCGCGAACCTTCGATCGTAGTCGAGCATTGCCGTCAGTCCGACGCTCACCAGCAAACCGGCCGTCGCGCGGCGAATCGCCGCGATCAATCGCACTGCGCGCTCGCCGAAGCGCTCGCGCACCAGCCGCTCGATCAATTTCGAGTTGTGCACGTAGCGCTCGACGCGCATCGTCTCGAGGTTTTCCGCGCCCTGCTTCCACACGCGCCGCCGCTTGAGACTCTCCGCCACCGATCCCGCCACGCGATACAGCACAGTAGGCTCGTCGAGGTAAACGAAGCGGCCGTGCTCGCGTGCGACCAGCATGAAGTAGCTGTCTTCCCACTGCGGATGCCCGGTCGCGAACTCTTCGCAAAATCCACCAATCGCATCGAACGTCGCGCGCTTCATCACCGACGTGCTCGGCAAAATATTCCACAGCCCCGACAAAAGATCCTCCATCGCGGGCGCGCGTTTCTCTGATGCGGGTGTGTAAGTCGTGCCGATCATGTCGCCGTTCGCGCCTATCATCGACGCGTTGGTGTAGACCATGGCGGCGCCGCTGTCGCTGTCGAGCGCCCTCAATGTTTTCTCGATCTTCTCCGGCATCCAGATGTCGTCGGCGTCGAGGAACGCGACGTACTCGCCGTGCGACGCGCGCACTCCAGCGTTGCGCGCGGCTGCCGGACCGCCGTTGACGCGGTCTATCACCGTGATACGCCCGCGATAGGCGTCGAGCACACTCGCCGTCGCATCGGTCGATCCGTCGTTGACGACGATCACTTCAACCTCGCCGCCAAACTCCTGCGCAAGCACGCTGTCGATCGCCGCGGCAATCGTAGCTTGCCCGTTAAACACCGGAATGATCACCGAAACGCTTTTCCGCACCACTTCCATTCTCACGCGATCTCGAAACACTGGGTGCAGGGGTCACCCCTGCCGAAGGAAGCGTGAAACCCACCGCGGGTTTCACATTCAATAAAGTGATTTACCCTTCCCATCACGCCGCGGCGCGCGCCTTCTTGCCGGCAATCGAATCGAGTCCGGCCAGCAATCCCTCGCGGTCCGCGGCGAAATCAAGGCGCGCGACTTTTTCGAGCGCGCGCGCGCCCATCGCCACGCGATGCTCGGGGCTGTCGATCAATTGTCGCAGTCTGTTTGCGAGAGCCGCGACATCGCGCACCGGGTACACGAATCCACTGACGCCGTCTTCGACCAAATCCGGCCCCGCGCCGACGCGCTCGCTCACGATAACCGGCTTGCCCGCGTTCATCGCCTCATTGACAACGAGCCCCCACGGCTCATGTTCGGAAGGCAATACAAACACGTCGCATAGATCGTACAACGCAGGCAGCTCGGACTGGTTCCTGAAACCGATGAACCGAATCGAGTCCCACTTCAGCTCGCGCGCGCGGCGTTCGAGATTAGCCCGCTCCTCGCCGTCGCCGACGAACACCAGATCGGCCGCGGGCTCGGCAGCACCATCGATAGACAGGCGCGCATACGCTTCGATCAGGTCGGCGGCGCGTTTGTGCGTCTGCATCTTCGACGCGAACAGGATCACCGCGCGTGCCGGCTTCAGTCCAAGCTCGGCGCGCAATGCCTCGCGATGCGGCCGCGCGCACGCCGCCGCCGTCCGAAAAAATTCGTTGTCCACCGCGTACGGCATCGAGAAAATCCGCTCGGCTTCCACTCCGTAGTGAAGATAGTACTCGCGATTCAGCCGCCCGATCGCGAGCACCGCATCAATCGTCCGCAGCAGCGCCGGCATCGCGATTCGCTTGACGCCGAGCTTCAGCGCGTCATCGGTTTCGCTCAGCATATTCGACTCACCGCGCAGCATCACCGGGATGTTCAGCGACTTCGCAGCCGCGATTCCCGCAATGCATCCGCGATGCGCATAGCCGTGCACCCACAGCGCGTCGAAGCAGTTGCGCCGAAGACGCGCGCGCAATCCGAACGTCCACGGCCGCCAGAACGACAGCCCGCTCCCAGAGCCAACGCGCGGCAGAAATTCATGCCGGTATCCGTCGAGCAGCGGCACGTCCCATTTCACGTTCACGCCGAAGCCCGAATCGCGATATGCGTTCACCGAGAGGTCGCTGAGAAAGAAAACCGTCAGCTCGATTCCCGGCCGCGCCGCGAGATAGCGGAACAGCGGCGCTTGGTACTGAATCGGATGACTGACCAGGCACGCGACCCGGTAGCTGCGCTCCATCTCAGGCCACCTGCGGTTTCGATTCAGGCTGACGCGCGATCACGCGCACCGCCGCCGCGATCACTTCATCAACGTCGATCGCCTTGATGCACTTGTTGTCGTACGGGCACGCGTCGAGAAAGCAGGTGTGACACTCGACATCCTTCATCAGCACTTCATGCTGATTGCCGTGCGGCCACCACATCCCCGGGAATTCTCGCCGCGTGAAGAGCGAGACGCACGGCGTGCCGGCCGCCGACGCGAGATGCTGCACGCCGGAGTCGTTGCACACCAGCAGCGCGCAGCGCGTGAGCGCTTCGCACGAATCGCGGACGCTGGTCTTGCCCGCGAGGCTCGCGGCGTTGCGGCCGATCGATTTTGCGATCCGCTCGCACATCGACGCTTCCGATCCGCCGCCGAGCACGATGATCGCGTAGCCGCGCGCCACCAGGTTCTTTCCAACCTCGATAAACCGCTCCACCGGCCATCGATTCGGCTCCAACTTCGCTCCCGGCGCGAACGCAATCATCGGTTGAGCGGCCGCGACGCCTGCCTGATCGAGCAAAGCGGTCACCGTCCGCCGATTCGTGTCGCTGAGCTCGAGCGGGAACTCGCCGTCGTCTCCCGCAAATCCTGCTGCCCGTACGATCGAGAGCAATCGTTCCACTTCGTCGGGGAAATCATTGAACTGCGTCTGCGACGGCGCCGCGAATCTCGGTTGATAGCGCCAGCCGAAGCCCCATCGCACACCGGCCGCGCGCGCCACTGCCAGGTTGCGCATCAGCGTGACGAGCGATGCGGCGACGGCCGGCAACTCAATCCATACGTCGAACCGGCGCGCGCGCAAATTACGTATCAGCTCGATCCGCCCCCGCGCATCCGCGATATCTTCGGCGTGATACACCACCATCTCGTCGATCCAGCTGACGCCGTCGAGCAGCTCGCGCGCGCCGATCGATCCAGCCTTGCCCGGCGAGGTCACTATCGTGAGATGCGCCCCCGGATACGCGCGCCGAATCGCATGCATCGCGGGAATCGCGCACGCCGTGTCACCGATATTTCCGATCCGGTAGATGCATACGCGCTTCGCATCGGCCGGCCGCCGCCGTGGCCACGCGCATCGCGATGCGCCTGCGAGAATCGCGTTGCCGGACGCGCGAAGCGCCTCGGCCGCAAGGGCTTGCTGTCTGGCCAGCGGCATTTCGAGTGATGCGGGAGAAGCGTGCGCGACGCGGCGTCAGCTCTTGGGCCGGAGATTGCGTACAAAGCGGGGATGGATTTCCTCGCTGTCGCCGGGTCGCGGCGACGGATCGTCGCTCGCCGGCTCGGCCGGCACCTGCTCGATAGCCGCGAGCTGCGCCTTGGCGCGTCGAACGAAATCCGCCGCGAGTATCCAGATACACACCAGCGCGAAGGTGATCGAGGCGGCCAGCGTCGCGTTGCGCCGTGCTTTGGGTTCGAAATAGTTGTCAGGCACGACCGGCGGCTCGACCACCTTGAACGCAAAGTCGGATTGCACCGCGGCGATTTTCTCCCGCTGAATCTGCCGCGCCATCAGCTCGTAGAGTTGAGTTTGCAGCAACGCGTCGGAACTCTTGCGGACCTCTTCTTCGAGCGACGCGGCGGCGCTGGCGCCCGCATTCACTTCCTCGTTGCGCAGCTTGTCGCGCAGGCTGTCGAGGTAGAATCCGAGCACGCGCTGAGCTTCGACCGGCGACGGGTCGAGAAAATACAGCGTCAGGTTGCCGCTCTTGTAGTCGTATTCAGTACTGAAGCGATCGGTGATCATCGTATGCACCGACCACTTCGTCACCGTCGGCGCGCTGGGGCTGCGGACGCCCACGATGTTGTGCTCGAGATGATATTTGTCGACCAGGTCCGTCGTGAACGCGTAGCTGTTCATGATCGCCGTGTAGCGCTCGGCCAGAGTCACCGTGTCGGCGCCGCCGCCTTCGAGGATCGAGGCGATTCCCCCGCCCAGCCCGTCAACCATGTCGCCTTCGGCCCCGGTGCCCAGCGAGAGGCCCGCTTCCGGCGGCACCGGAGTCACGATGGCCTGCGCGCGATACCATTTCACCGTCAGGAATTTCGTGTACAGCCCGTAGCCGAGCCCGATTCCCAGCGTCAGCGATACGATCAGTATCCATCGCGATCGCAGCAGATCGACGTAGTAAAGCAGATGCAGCGTTGCCTGCTGCGCTTCAGTGAGATGCGCATGCGGGCCGGCGCCGGATGCGTTGCCGCCCGCCGACGGATTCGATTGTCCGTTGCTGCCTGAGGGGTCCATCAATTTGCCGGACTGAACGTCGTTGCCTAATGCCAGACGAAGCCGCCCCACGAGGGCGTGAACGCGAGACTGAGCTGAACCAGCGCGCGGAAAGAGTTCGCGTTGGTGTAGTTGATGTCGCTCACGTATTCCATTCCCGCACGCGCCTTCATCTCGCCGAGTGAATCCGCCAGCGGGTGGATTTCCATCGGCAGCCGCATCAAATCGAAAGCGACGCCGTAGCCGGTCTCGGTGTTGCGTTCGATCGGCTCGTAGGTCGGCGTGATGATCGCCTGGCGGCGCGTGTAAAACGTATCAACGCCGACCCGCGATTGCAGGTTGATCCATCGATCCAGCTCGAAATTCACCTGCCATGCGCCCGGCCCCAGCGAACTGCCCATCAACGCGTCGCTGTATTGCCACGACAGCGAATCGTTGTGCAGCGAATACTCCTTGTCCGTGAGTTCGTATTCGAAGCGCGCCGTGGTCCGCCCGTCGCGCGTGATCGCCGGACAATAGATTCCCGCAACGTACGACGGCCCCTTGAACGGCAGCTTGATCGAGCTGCTGCCGCCCAGCTTGAAGAAGTCTTCCGCCAGGTCCTCGCCGTAAATCTGCGTGTTGCGCAGTTGCGGGATATACACCTTGCCGAAGATTCCGAAGCGCGTGTTGGTATTCGATACGCTTGAATTGCCCGTCGAAAGACCGGTCAGGTCGCCGACGAATCCCCCCGGACCGTAGTTGTCATTGCCGCTGCCGCCGAACATGATCGTGTGCTCGAGACCCCATTCGAAGAACGGCAGCGTCCTGAACGTGATCATGTGACCGGACAGCCACGGCTTCGAGAACGTTCGCCCCGCGTTGAGCTGGCCGAGGAACGCCTGGTACCGATACAGCCCCAGGTATCGCAATACCCACGGCAGATGACCGGGATGAATATTCTGGATGCGCAAGGCCGGGAACGGCTGCGCGTTATTCGACTGCGAGAGCTGGTTGTAGTGCGAGACGCCCCACGACATCTCCTCCTGCCCGAAGGAGATCGCAGTGTTGCCGAGGCTCACTACCATCGCGCCCGTCAGAAGTTGCGCGCGACTCGCCTGGCTCGGACTGTCAGTCAGCGGCCCCGCGAGCGCGCCTTCGCCGTAGCCGGTGATAAATCCGCCGACCCCGCCCCATCCCGACCATCTCAGGATCTCGTTGCTCCCCTGGTCGGTCGAGAGATAGTCGTTGTTCGGCAGCAGCGGAGTTCCTTCCTGGAAATTGATTCCGTTCGCGCCGGTGTCGAGCGTGCGCCGCTTGCCTTCGGATAAAACGTACTCGCCCTCGACCCGCTGGACCGGATGAACCATCGTGGGCAGGTTGTCTTCGCGATCCTGCTCGATCCATTGCACTTCTTCGGGCAACTGCAGCCGCAGCTCGTCGATCATGCTGCGCGCCAGTTCGTTCGGATTCTGCTCTTCGGACAGTTTCGATTCGGCCTCGACCGTGATGCGCGCCGCCTCGACGCGGCTAATCGGCTGCAATTCCGAAAGGTAGCTGTCGGCCAGGCCCAGGTCGTTGAGCGTGTCGAGTTCGTCGTAAATCGAACTGTCGAGCGGGATATAAGCGGCGTAAGTCGATGCGAACGCGGGTCGCGCGCTCCACATGATCGCGATCGCCGCTATCATCAGCGGAAAGCTCGAGCGCCGCACAATGCTACCGGGGTGCATCAGGTTCACCGAGGCGGCTGGCGGTCTGTTGTTGCCGGCTGATCTCGAGTTGTCGCAGATGCTGAATCTCGGTGAGCTTGTCCATCGAATCGACGGACGGATTCTTCTGGTGTGCGATGACCGGCTGCAAATGGCTGATCGCTGGTTTCGCTCGAATCGGCTGGATTGCGGAAGCGGGCTGCGCGATCGTACGCGCTCCCAGCCGCTCCGCCAGCGGACTACGGCTGTTCCGGAACAGGTACGCGATCAGCACTTTGCGCACGTATTGCTGCGTCTCAGGATACGGCGGGATGCCGTTGTACTTGTCGACCGCGCCCTCGCCCGCGTTATACGCCGCCAGCAGCTCGGGCAGACTCAACGGCGCGCCGTCGCCGCGAGCGGTGCGATACTGCCGCAGAAAATTGATGAAGCGCACAGCGCCGAGCGTATTGCTGACTGGATCGTACGGGTCGAGCACTCGAAAACGATTTGCCGTCGCCGGCATCAGTTGCATCAGGCCTTGGGCACCCTTGGGCGAGACAGCGTCCGCATTGCCGCCCGACTCGACGCTCGCGATCGCCGCCAGCAAATCGGGGTCGATACTGTAGAGCTCCGCCGCGGCGCGGAACAGCCGATCGTTGTCCGCATTGGAACGCGGCGGCGATCCCGTCTGCGCATGCGCCGACGTGGCGCTGAGCAGCGCGATCGACAGCATCGCCGCGAAGAAAGTTTTCCGAGTCCCCACCCGCCCTCTCGGCTCCAGCTACGCTACAGACTTGCGCCCAATATTCCTATCACAGCCAGCGACGACGCTGCATTAGCTATGATCTGCGTCACCGTCGCCGTCTCCTGCAACTTGTTTTCGTAAATCAGTTTCTCAGGAACGTACACTGTATCGCCAGGGTCCAGCCGCGCCGACATCAGGCCGCCCGAGATCACCGGCAGCAGCGGGAACATCGTCGATTCCTTGCTCTGCTTGATTCCCTCGTCGGTCATCACCGATCCGTCCACCTTGATCACCATGATGTGGTCGGGGTCGGCGCCTTCGTTCGGACCGCCGGCCTGGTTGAGGTAGTCGCGCGTGGTCAGCCCCGGGCGAAACACGATCGCGTTGGGACTGTATACCTGGCCGAGCACGTTGATCGCGTCCGGACGCCGCGGAACCGTCACCTGGTCTTGATCCACCAGCACTACGTTGTCCGGCGAATTCGCCAGCTCGTTGAGCGGATGCATATGGATGACGAGGCGGCCCTGCGCCTGCTGGCCTTCGGTTTCCGTCAACACCCGCTCGAGCGCGTTAAGTGTTTGCGGACTGGTCGCGGGATTCTGATTTCCCTGGCTTTGCGCCGCCTGGTTCAACGTGCCCGGATTCATCTGGATGCGCATGATCGACTGCTGCAAGCGCGCACGCGCCTCATCGAGCCGCTTTTGCTGCAGCTCCTTGATCGACTGGCGAATCAGCACCGTCGCCGGCAGATAGGCTTCCGGCAGCAGGCCGCCCGATCGCTCGAGCACCGACGCGATCCTTTCCCCGTCGTGAATCGTGTACGGCCCCGGCCGCGCTACCATCCCCTTGACCATCACCACCCACGGCAGATGCCAGTCCGATGCGCGCCGCACGAACAGCTGATCGTTCGCCATCAGCGGTGGATTATTTTCGTCAGTGCCGGACATCGCCGCCCGCAGATCGACGTCCATGAACGTATGGCTGGTGTGACTGCCGTTGACGACCTGGGTGCGCGCAAGCTCCGCCGCCTTCTGGTACGCGTCGTCCTTCAAGCCGCCCGCGAGGTAGATCAAGTCGCTCGCATGCATCCCCTCGCTCATCACGTAGTAGCCGGGATTGCGCACTTCGCCGAAGACCTGCACCGTCGGCAGATACTTCATCTGCGACTCGCTGAACACGGTCAACTCGTCTTCCTGTTGCAGCGCGAGGTTCTGCGGCCCGCCGATACTGTCAGCCATCGCCTCGCCGAGATCGACCGGCACCATCCGAATCGTCTGCGCCTTGCCTTCCTTGCGGCGAATCAGCGCGTACTTGAAAAATGTATGCGGCGCCGTGCCTTCGGCCAGTTGCACCAGGTCCGCCACGCGCATCCCCTGATGCCATTCGAACTTGCCCGGCCGATTGACGCTGCCGCGCACGGTCACGATGTCCCGCTGGGTGGGCAGCACCGGATAAATCTTGATCAAGTCGCCGTCGCGGATGCCGAAGCGCTGCGATCGCAGGTCGTTGAGATCGATATCGAGCGCGATGCGCTTCTGATGACCGTCCACCCGCTCGACCTGCACGCGCTGCGAGTAGCCGAACGCGCTGATGCCGCCGCCGAGCCTGATTACCGAGTTGAGCGGCTCGCCCGAGCTGCCCAGCTCGTAGATCGCAGGACGCTTCACGTCGCCGATCATGCCGACCACCGGCCCGATGACCGGCACGAAGATCACGTCGCCCGGCTGGAGCTGCTCGTCGCCCTGCTCGTTGCCGGCCAGCAGCAGCGAGTAGAGATCGATCGTGCGAACGAGCTGATTCCCGCGCCGCAATTCGACTTTCCGCAAGCTGCCGATCTTCGTTATGCCGCCGGCCGCGCTGAGCGCGTTCGAGACGTGCGACAACGCGCTCACCGTGTACGCGCCGGGCTGCTCGACTTCGCCGACGACGAAGACCTGGATCGTCTTGAGCTTGCCCATCGTGACGTCGACTTTGACGCCCGTGATTTGCCCGGCGTGATCCTCGATCAGCTGCTTGGTCTGCGCAAAGGTCAGGCCCGCTACCTGCAACGGACCAATCTCGGGGATGCTCACCGCTCCATCGCGTCCGACTGTCAGATTAAGCGTGTTGTTGATTCGCCCCCACATCAGCATCTTGAGCTGGTCGCCGGGACCAATAACGTAATCGTCGCTTACCGGGACGTTGGCTACAGGAGCGAACGTCGAGACGCGCGAAGAAAACAGCGAGTAGCCGAATTGCTGCAGGTTGTGCGTGCTCGGCGCGGCCGGCGCCGCCGCCGAATCGAGCCCGCGGAATTGCGCCTCAACCGATGACGCCGGTTGGTTCGGATTTGCCGACGGCATCGACTGCGACGGCGTCATCCCCATCTGCTGCCCCGGCGATACGCTCTCGTCCGATCCGCCGCCCTGTCCCGCAAGTCCGGTGCAGCTTCTAAGCTGTGCGAGCTGTTGATCGGTAAACGTCAGGCCAAGCGACTTGGCGATACCGGCAACGTCGGCCGCGCTGAGCTGCTTCGCGGCGAAATGCAGACACAGCTCCTGCATGTCATCGGGGCTGAGACCGCCCGACGCCATTTCATTTTTCAGGCTGCCCAGTTCGTCCGGCGAAATTCCGAGCTGCTGAACGACCGCCGACATTGACTGTTTGTTAATCGTGTTGGCGAAACCCTGCGGATTGGCGAAGCCCTGCCCGCCGATCGTCGAAGCTGCTCCAGCGCCTCCGGAAAGTGTTGATTGCGCGGGCTGCGCGGATTGCTCCGAATCGCCGCTGCTCGCGCACGGCGGCAGCCCGGAATCGGCCGCGTTCGGATCGTTCTGATCGACGCAGCCGCGGCGCATCGTGTCGTTCACCGCGCCGGGCTGAGCATCGCCGTCGGCACCGGGATCCTGCGCCGCGCCGCCGTCCAGCCCACCGCCGCCACTGAGCGCTCCGCCGTTCATTTGAGCGCGCGCGACAGCCGAGAATAAAAGCATCGCGAGCAACACCGTTAGGATTAACCGCGCAGCATGAACTATTGGTCTAATATAACTACTCACAGTAGGACAACCCCAGGGTTCCGCGCTTTTTTCGCGATCGCCGTGGGTCCCTCCCGGATCCATGAACGCCGCCATGATAGCTAAAATCCCAACTAAAGTAAGCGAGGCTGGTTAAGTTCGGACAGATTGCCCTGTCCCGTCGCGTATCTAAACGTTTTTCGACACGCGTCCGCCATCCCGCTTTTGCCGGGACCTGTCAGCGGCCACCAAAATCGAGCGCTCGCCCGCCAGATCGATAGCCGCTCCCGGATACTCAGAGATGGTCCGCAGTGGTCGAATCTGGTTAGTTTAATACCGTCGAAAACTCCGAAAGCGCGTTATAACACGCTAATAAAACGAGGGTCAAGCAAGCGCTAATCCTGACCACCACCACAACTGCGCCCCCCTTGCGACTCCAACCTCTCCTGCGAACAATCAGTCGCTAAGGACTGTTCAACGCTTCGTCGTCTTCGATCGCGTCCTGCCTGAGCGGGCCGCCACCCGGTCCCAGCACCGCCACGAATCGCTTCGGACCGTCATAGATGATGCGTTCGCCGTGCGGAAGCTCCCATAGCGCCTTGGTGTCCGCGGCAGCGCTCCCCTTGGCGCTGTTCTGCTCGCTTGGCGGACCTACTGCGTCGACCAGCTTACCGAGCACGCTGCCAGCCGAGTCAGCCGTGAACCACGCCATCACCAACTGCATCCCCGAGTAGGTCGTGAACTCGTACTTGACCTGCTGGTAGCGGATTCCATCGACCTCGATATTGTTGATTCGGTAGGTGTCGGCGCCGTAGGGAGCCGTCTCGAGACTGCCGTTGGGAAACCGGTTCTGCACGCGATACAGCGAATCGCCGAACCTCACATTCAAAAACGAAGTGACGTTCGGCTGTCCCATCCATCCCTGAACTTTCTTTTGCACCGACACCACTGCCGGTGAACTGGCCGAGCAGCCGGCGCATGCGATCGCGCCCGTCATGCACACAATCATCGCGCGGCAAACCAGCATCGCGCGGTTGCTTGAGCGCGGCGGCCGCATCCCTTCAGGAATCTTTGACGACCGCCGAGGCCGACAGCACAACGCGCAGTCCTCCCGATTCGACCGCACTCAGCAATATCGCCACGCGCTCCGCGCCCGACACGTAGCGCTGGAAGATCGCCTCGAATCCGCGGAACGGACCCTCGACGACCACTACGCGCTCGCCGCTGCCGAACGGCTTGTCCGGTATTTCGATCACGTCGTCGACGCCGCGGTTGCGAATCTCCGACACGATCGCCTCCGGCACCGCGATCGGATCGGTTCCGGCCGACACGATTGCGCGCACGCCGGCCAGGTACTTCACGTCAAAATATTGCCGCTGAAGATCGAACCGCGCGAACACGTAGCAAGGAAACAGCGGCGCTATCGACGCCACCATCCGGCCCCATCGCGGCGCTTTAGCCTTGAGCATCGGCAGGAACACCTCGGGCACAATCTTGGCCAGCTGATCGCGAACCCAGCGCTCCTTACCGATCTTGGTGCGTACCAGATACCAGTATGTCTGTGAGTTGTCGTCCATCGAGGCTATGCGCGGCCCGCGCGGATAAATCGCGCGCCCCCGGCGCGACAATGCCTACATCTTGCCGCAAAAAACAAGGCGGCGGTAGCATTGCGCCACCGCCGCCCGATTTCAATCCGATCTACTTCTAGATTTCGTACGTGAACGTGAACTCGAGTTCGTTCTGGCGCTGGTAACCGCTCAGCAGGTACGGATCGGTGTAACGGCCGCTGCGTCCGATGAACCACTGGGCGTTCACTCCCAGCAGTATGTTGCGCGAGTACCGGTAAACGTTCGTCGTCGCGAGCTCGCCGACGTTGTCATCAACGTCCCACAGGAACAGATTGCCGGCTGTCAACTGTCCGTTCATCAGCCAGTTCGTCGCGTTGATGAATGCCAGCGTACTGGTCTCACGAATCTTGCCCGCCGATGATGTCGGAGTAGTCGCGCCGCCGGGACGATCGGGGTACCACGTTTCCGTGACCTGGGCAGTAAGGAAGGTGTGCTGCTTCGATATCCACGGGATGTAAGTCGGACGGTCAGCCGCGATGATCCAGCGAGTGAACTCGGTCCATTCTCCGCCCCTCACGTCGCGCGCGGACGGAATGGCGACGTTGATTTTCGGCTGATAGAGAAAGTCGTAGCGATAGACGATGTCGGTCAGGTCTTTGTCGTAGTAGGTACCAGTCAAGCCGAAGAAATTGTTGCGCCGATAGTCAGTCGTGCTGAACACCTCGACGCTGCCGGCCTTGGGCACGCCCGCACGCGGCTTGCCGTGGAGATAGAACCCGGGGATTACGAACGTGCCCGGGGCGACCGAGAACGCGCCCGGCTCTCCGGTCACGCCGGGGCCGCAGTAGTAGCAGGTCTTACCCAGCGCACTGCGGAATTCGTAGAGGTAGATTAAGCTCGTCTGCAGTCCGTTTCCGATCGGTAGCAGGCTCGAGTAGCGTGCTCCGAATTCGCTGTTTTCAATCGAGTTCGATGGAGTCTTGCTCAGATTGACCGCATGAAAATCGTAAAATTGACCCGTTGCTTTCCCGCCCGGCGTTACGGGACCGATAGGCAGGAAGATCATGCCCTTGGGGTCGAAATTCGGCACTGATCGCGCGTTGATGATTTGCCCATTCTGGTTAATGTTGACCGGGAAGATAGAGTCCGCACCGCTTCCGCAAGTGGTGCACCCGCCGCCGAACGGCGCCGGGGCAACATACGGACTGCGCGGATCGCCGTTGAGGTTGATTCCGTCGCCCTGGAAGTCGCCGGGGATCCAGAAACCTTCCAACTCGTTGTTAGCGGTCTGCAGGAAGTCGGGCAGGATGTAGTTCAGCTTGACCATCCTGATGTTGGTGCGCGTGTCTTCGGCCGACTCTGCGCCGTAAACTCCGTGCCAGGTCGCGTTAACCGGGTTGGTTACTTCGGTTCCTGACAGCGCGTCGGCTTCCGACCAGATGACCTGTTGCTTGCCGATACGTGCGGAAAAATTGTCCGTAAAGTTCAACTGCGAATAATATTCGCGGAGATCGTTCTTGAAGTATTCATTCTGCAGCGACGGATTCGAGGTGAGACCGCTGTTCGTGCTCTGGCTGTGCGAATACGGAATGGCGTCGGTGTTCGGACGCTCGCGGCCAATGTCCTTCAGCGATCCGAAGGCGTCGTACCACGGCCGATAGTACGCGAAGAAATCCGAATCCTTGATAAACAGCGTGTCGAAGCGGCCAAGCAACTTGTAATTCTTGACCGTGTGATAGTCAGGCCGCACGTCTGCAAGTTGCCGCGCTTCAGCCAGATCCCAATGATTGAAATCGAAGCTGCCGCCGGTGATTCCGAACGACTTGCCGGGAATCGCGAAGGTCGAGGTCACCGTGGGATGATACAGCTTCGTCGCCGTCGAGTTGATACTCGAACTGCCTTCGCCCCAGTGACCCGCTTCGCGAGTTTCGAAAAATCCAAAGACCGAAAAATCGCCCTGCGTGATCGTCGCCATCGCAGCCGATGCCCATAGCGTCCCGACCATCGCCACGGCGGCCACCATCAGACTCCGCCACCGCGTTCCACCGAATCCCTGATTCCCGTTCTGCATAGTCACCCCCAAGCCGGAGCTCTCGTGGTTACGTCGAACTCCTCGCCTGATTCCTCGTCAGGCAAGCGTCAGACACTACAATCCCCGTTCCCGCGCAAGGAACCTACGAACGCGGCTTAGCTACCATTCCCCTGCGTACCTTGTCAAGAAGGGTGCACGCGGCATTCATACATTTGCAACAATCCGGTAAGCGCCGGGTGATGTTGCGAATTTGTCGCGATTCGCTACAGATGCGATCCCCTCGTGGCGGCGCTCGCTCGCGTTGCCGGGCAACCGCCCGCTCGCGCGCCGATTTCCTGGACATCTCTCTCGACAATGAAACGAGTCGCTGCGCAGGTCGCTCCTCACCGCTTTTTCGGCGAGCGCAAGCTTGACGAGCATATGCCCAAAAAGTGCTCGCCGGCACGAGGCACGCAAGACAAACTATGCTGTCGGTCAGATTCGCACTTGCCATCCCGCCGGTCAGACAAATAGAGTTCCCTCTCGATCGGATGCGATTCGTGGGAAACAGACGGCGAGTTCAAAACGCGGGCGATCATGAACAAAGAATTACGCCGCACTTGAATTTGTTATCTGATCAGTGTAGGTACGACCACCGAATGCGCGTCCGGGGGGTTTTCCGGACCTTGGCGGGGCTCTATACCGGCTTTGCGGGGACAAGGAACGAACCGATGGCCGCGTGGGTTTTTCTAGGCTGTTTGGGTCAGGAGACGGGACACCGATTCGACTCGGCGGGGGTTAGATTCTATGACGCATGGAAGGATGCAGGCGATTACTCAGGGTAGGGATGGTATCTCTTCGGCGCCAAGGGCGGCGCTGCGGCTGATGGGGGTCGCTCGTCGGCTCTCGATCGTGGCCGCAACTTTCGCGCTCGCCGCGTTCGTAGCCGGCTCAGCGGGCACCAGCTACGCTCAGGCCTCGAAGAAGGCGGCTAAACACCATAACGGCCCGGGTTTGGAAGACCAGGTCAGCGTTACCAACTACGGTTCGGCGTTCGGCGGCAGCCTCGAAACCTTTCTCGAGGGCGCAGGTCACAACGCCAACCCCTTCCTCTGGGTCAAAGGCACCAACACCTTTCTCGGTGACAGCAGCGGGCCGGCCGGCGTT
Organism: uncultured delta proteobacterium; assembly: GCA_963721485.1. Lineage (GTDB taxonomy): Bacteria > Desulfobacterota > Binatia > Binatales > Binataceae > Binatus. Next base: position 438,726 of record CAVRJV010000003.1, read on the forward strand.
TCTGTGAGCTCGCTCGACGATCATATCGCGCTTACGGTACCGCTCGATCTAATCGATCTGACCGGTTTTGGCGGATTTCCAAACACACTCGCATGTGTCGCAGCGGGCGATCCCGTGCCGTGCTGCACTGGACACCTTACCGGCACGTGCGAATCGGGAACGGGTTTCGCCGAGATATTCTCTCCCGGTGCCAATGGGAACTCAGTGCCGGAAAGCCTGATCGGTACGCGTTACGTGACGCTGGACAACGACGATTGCTCGGCCGCCGGCGATCCCTTTGTGTGTTGCACGGGACTAGCGGCTGGCACGTGCGCATTTAATACTTCGGGCGTTAACACTCCGCAGGGCGTGGCATTCGAATCTCCATACGACGGAATTAATCCCGGTCACGATATCGTGGCGATCGCGAACACCCTTCCAATCAACTACTTCTCAACCAGCGATCTCCTCGATGGTACCAACGGCGGCGCCGCCTGCAATTCCTTCGGAAGCGGCTCTTGTACGGGCCCCGGCACACCATTGTCGTGTTGCACAGGGCCCGCCATGGGTACTTGCGCCGGGATGACCGTAGGCACCATTAGCGAGTTTGATCGGACGACGCTTGCTCCCGGCTACAACGATACGGTTGCACCGTTCAACAACAATCCGGTGTGTATTCTTCCCGCAGTCGATATTCCGCCGGATTTCGACGAGCCGCCCACCAGCTGCCCGCTCGGCAGCAACTACAACGCCACCATCGGCGGATGCGACACGTTCCTGTTGGGTCCGGTCGCCCTCGCGTTTGACTCAACTGGCTTCCTGTTCGCCGTCAACGAAGCGGCAGTTTCGGAGGGCGCCCCTGGCTTCGTAACCGTCTATTTGCCGGGCGCCTCTGGCGACGCATTCCCCTTCGCCGTCGTCGGGTTGGTGGGTGCCACGGCTGGTGCCTTTGTTGACCCCGCCAAGATCGCGGTTATGTCATCCTCGGATTTCTTCGACGACGTGATCGCCGTGACGGACGTGGGCGATAACAGCATCAAGATCTTCGCGCCGTTCACCAACGGCTGCGAATCTGCTCCTTACTTCTTCTGCACGGGCGAAGAGCTGGGCGTTATCAAGGGCGGGGCAACAAAGCTCAAGCGTCCCGAAGGCGTCGCGATCGGTAACGACAGCGACGCTCTGTACGTCGTGAACAACAATGCGAATACGCTCGAGATGTTCACCGACTTCATCGATATCGCAGACGGTGGCGGCGACATCGCCCCGACCCTGATTATCTCGGGCAAGACCTCGAAGCTGAACTTCCCGGTCGACGTTGCCGTGCCCGCGTTCACACCGTCGGGAAGCCCGACGGGCACCGCGGACGGGGTGGAGACCCCGGCCGCCGCTCGCTAGGCTGACCAACTACACGAAACGGCGAACGCCGAATCCGGACCTCCGGATTCGGCGTTCGTGTTTCTGCCACCGCGCGCTCGAGCGATCGCTACCGCAAATCCTCCGCCAATGACGCTGCCAGCAGACCGCTGATCTCGCCGCGCGCCGCCAGGCTCGGATGATCCGCCTCGACCGCTACCTCGCCCTTGCCCGCGAGTTCGATCAGTTGCGCCGCGTCGACACCCTCAATTGCGAACCTGACAAACTGCACGGCGCTGATCTTTTCGTCTGACACCTGGCGCTCGTCGAACCGGGCCGCGATCTTTCTCGCGCCGATCTTCAGCCACAGGTGATTCTCCAGCCCAACCAGGCGCGTGAGCGCCGCGTCGCGCTCGTCCGCTTCGGCGTACTCGATCAACAGCGTCGCCACTAATTCTCCCGCGGCCGGAATCAGCTCGTTGTAGGTGTCGATCTCGTGCTGGATCGCTTCGCGATCGGTCAATTTCTCGGACCTGATCATTTCCTCGATCTGGTACCACTCGGTCTGCGCGTTCTCGAAGATGAACGTCAGATGCGATCCGACATGGAGCCGGCGCCGCTCCTTCTCGTGAATGAACAACGGCCGCAGCCGCTCGCGCACCCGCTCGTAATCGGCCAGCGCAAGTATTTCTGCCATCGTGATCTTCTTCAAATGTCATCCTCCTGCGGCGCAGGCGGCGGCACCGCATCCGGAAATCCATCGCGCCTGTAGGCGCGCGCTATCACTTCGATCGGATGCATCGGGCGCACGCCCGTCGCCTGCTGAATCTGCACGGCCGCCAGCGGACAGTCGGTCGCCATCACGCGCGCGCCCGCCTCGCGCATCCCGTCGAATGCTTTCGCGCCCCACTTCATCGAAAGCGCGAAGAATTCTTTTTTCATCGCCCACGTGCCGTCATGCGCTGTGCATGCATCGACCGTCGTCACTTCGACGCCGGGAATCTGGCGCATCAGGTCGCGCGAGCGCAGCCCGATGTTCTGCGCCTTCAGATGACACGGCACGTGATACGCGACCTTGCCGGGCGTCGACTTGAAATTCGCGTGTTGAACTTGCCCGCGCGCCGCAAGCTGATAGAGCAACTCGTGCGGATCGACGATCGCCGCCGCGAACTCCTGACGCGTCGCCCGGCAGCAGCGTCGGGTATTCCTGCCGCATCATGAGCGAGCAGGTCGGATTGATCGCGGCGATCTTGTAGCCCTGGCGCACCATCGGCAGCATCGAATCGATATTCGCGCGCGCTTGCTTGCGCGCAAAATCGACGTCGCCGCCGTCCAGCGCCGGCATCCCGCAGCAATTCTGCTTCGGGCATTTCACCGCGCATCCGTTCTTCGCAAACACCTCGACTGCGGCCTTGCCCGGCGCGGGATTGTAGTAATTGACAAAACAGGTCGGGAAAATCGCGACCTTCGCCGTCGGCTCAGCCGGCTCGGCGGGAAGCGGATTGCGCGCGATCCATTTGTCGAAAGTTTCGTCGGCAAAGTCGGGCAGTAGCTTGTCGCGATGTATCCCGAGCATCTTTTCCATCAGCAACGCGCTGAAACTTCTGCCGGCACATCATGTTGGCGAGCCCCGGCGTCAGCGTTCCAACCTTGCCGATCTGATCCGGATGCGCCAGCACGCGCTCGCGCAACTTGACGCCCTGCTCTTTGGCGTTGAGCGCCTTGGCGCGAAGAATCAGGCGCGGGAAATCGAGCTGGAACTCGTGACCGTCATGCGGCGTGTAGGGACATTTTACCTCGCACAGCTTGCATGCCGTAGCACAGGTCGATAACCCGCTCTTTCTCGGCCGCCGTCATCCTGCGCACGTCGCCGTCGTTGCGGTCGACCGCCTCGAACAGCGCCGGGAACGACGGGCAAAGGTTGAAGCACAACCGGCAGCCCTGGCAGATGTCGAAGACGCGCTCGATTTCCTTGTCGAGTGCCGCGCGCTCCCAGTACTTCGGCTCGTTGGGGTTGTAGGAAAGCCCGTCAGTGGGTCGCGATTCGATTCGCTTTGCCATCAACTTCCGCGTTCTGTCGGCCCTTCCGTCGACGGGAGCGGCTTGCAAGTTCCGAGCATTGTCCCGCAGGCAAAATAGCGCGGCGGGCCGCGAAAGCCGCGCCGCCGGCGCTGCGATGCGCGCATGATGGCGCTGCTACAGCGTCGTCTGGCTTTCTCGAAGCGCCCGGCGTGCGACTTCTCAGCCTTGGCCAGAGTCTCGAACCAGTCCGCGATTTCGGTGAAGCCTTCTTCGCGCGCCGTCTTCGCCATCCCCGGGTACATGTCGGTGTACTCGTAGCGTCTCGCCATGCACTGCGGACTTGAGGTTCAACAGCGAATCGCCCATCGGCTGGCCGGTGGCCGGATCGCCGACCGACTTCAGATAGTCGAGATGCCCGTGCGCATGCCCGGTCTCGCCTTCGGCGGTATCGCGGAAGAGGCCGGCGATTTCCGGCTGGCCTTCGACGTCCGCAATCTTGGCGAAGTACAGGTAGCGGCGATTTGCCTGGCTCTCGCCCGCAAAAGCGTCCTTGAGGTTCTGATGAGTTTTCGTTCCTTTGAGACTTGCCATTTTCCTTCTCTCCTGGGTGGTTTGATTTCGTTGGTTTGAAAATTCAGCCTCGCGGCTTCTTTGTTCATTTCGCACTCTTCGCGCCGCATTCATGGCGCACCGCGTGAGTCTCCGCCGATCGACCGGAAGCTGGGATCACGCAAGGTCGAAGCGATCGAGATTCATCACCTTGTTCCAGCAGCCACGAAGTCGCGCACGAACGCCTGCTGCGAGTCGCTGCATCGCATAGACTTCCGCGAGGGCTCGGAGCTGGGAGTTCGAACCGAAGACGAGATCGACGACGGTGCCCGTCCACTTGAGCTCGCCCGTCGTCCGATCGCGCCCCTCCAACACGCCTTCGGATGTGCCGGACTTCTGCCACTTCGTGTTCATGTCGAGCAGGTTCACGAAGAAATCATTGGTCAGCGTCTCGGGCCGCTTGGTGAAGACACCGTGTTTGGACTGCCCGAAGTTCGCATCCAGGGCGCGCAGGCCGCCGATCAGAACCGTCATCTCGGGAGCGGTCAGCGTCAGCAGGTTCGCCCGATCCACCAGCAGCTCCGCCGCCGATCCCTCGTGTCCCTTCCGGAGGTAGTTGCGGAACCCGTCCGCGGTCGGCTCCAGTACGGCGAACGAATGCACATCGGTCTGCTCCTGCGACGCGTCCATGCGCCCCGGCGAGAAGGGAACCTTCACGTCGTGGCCGGCCTTCTTCGCAGCTTCCTCGACGGCTGCGCAGCCGCCCAGAACGATCAGGTCGGCCAGCGAGACCTTCTTCCCGCCGGACTGCGCCCTGTTGAAATCCTTCTGGATCGCTTCCAGCGTCTGAAGGACCTTCGCCAGTTCGGCCGGTTGGTTGACTTCCCAATCCTTTTGCGGCGCGAGGCGAATGCGCGCCCCGTTCGCCCCGCCGCGCTTGTCGCTGCCGCGGAACGTCGACGCCGACGCCCAGGCCGTCGTGACCAGTTGGGAGATGGACAGTCCGGACGCGAGGATTTTCGCCTTCAGAGCAGCAATGTCCTGCTCCCCGATCAGCGGATGATCCACAGCGGGGATCGGGTCTTGCCACAGCAGCGGCTCCTTCGGAACGAGCGGGCCAAGGTACCGCGCGATCGGGCCCCATGTCGCGGTGCGTCAGCTTGAACCACGCCCGGGCAAACGCGTCTGCGAACTGATCCGGATTCTCGTAGAAGCGCCTTGAAATCTTTTCGTAAACAGGGTCGAACCGCAGCGCGAGGTCGGTGGTCAGCATGGATGGCGCGTGACGCTTTGACGGGTCGTGCGCATCCGGCACCGTACCGGCGCCGGCGCCATTCTTCGGCTTCCACTGATGCGCACCGGCCGGGCTCTTGGTCAGTTCCCATTCGTAGCCGAACAGGTTCTGGAAGAAGTCGTTGCTCCACTTCGTCGGCGTCGTGGTCCAGGTGACTTCCAGGCCGCTGCTGATCGTGTCATCCCCTTTGCCCGTGCCAAATTTGCTCTTCCAGCCGAGGCCCTGCTCCTCGATGCCGGCGGCTTCCGGCTCCGGGCCCACCAGTGACGCATCGCCGGCGCCGTGGGTTTTGCCGAAGGTGTGACCGCCGGCAATCAGCGCGACCGTTTCTTCGTCGTTCATCGCCATGCGGGCGAAGCGTCTCGCGAATATCCTTGGCCGCCGCGAGGGGATCCGGCTTGCCGTTCGGCCCTTCCGGATTCACGTAGATCAGGCCCATCTGAACGGCGGCGAGAGGATTCTCGAGGTCACGGTCGCCGCTGTAGCGCTCGTCCGCCAGCCACTTGCCCTCGGAGCCCCAGTAGATGTCCTCTTCCGGCTCCCAGACGTCCTCGCGCCCGCCGCCGAACCCGAACGTCTTGAACCCCATCGACTCCAGGGCGACGTTGCCGGCGAGAATCATCAGGTCGGCCCACGAGATTTTCCGGCCGTACTTCTGCTTGATCGGCCACAGCAATCGGCGCGCCTTGTCGAGGTTCACGTTGTCCGGCCAGCTATTGAGCGGCGCAAAGCGTTGCGGGCCGGAGCCGGCGCCGCCGCGGCCGTCGCCGATGCGGTACGTGCCTGCGCTGTGCCACGCCATGCGGATGAACAACGGCCCGTAGTGGCCAAAGTCCGCCGGCCACCAATCCTGCGAGTCCGTCATCAAGGCGTGGAGGTCCTTGATCACGGCATCCAGGTCGAGGCTCTTGAACTCTTCGGCGTAGTTGAACGCCTCGCCCATCGGATCGGACAGGGGAGAGTGCTGGTTGCAGAGATCTTCAGGTTCAGCTGATTGGGCCACCAGTCCTGGTTCGACATGACCCCAGCGGCGTGAGAGCCCGTCACCGGGCACTTGCTTTCGTTTTCCATGTCAACACCTATCCTGCCTTTGGACTTCTTTCGGTTTCAGCCGCGTTGCTTCCTTGTCCGATTCGCCTTCGCGCGTTTGCCGCATTCCTCGCACAGCGCGTGAATCTCCAGCGACGATCCGATCACCGTGAACTCGCCCAGCTCCGACTGCCCTTCCAGCAACCGGTCAAGGTGCGGATCTCGATATCGCGGATACGCCGGCATTTGACGCACACCACATGATGATGCGGCGTGATATTGCCGTCGTACCGCGCGCTGTCGTGCAGCATCGTGACCTTGCGCGCCTCGCCGATGTCGCACAGCGTTTCGAGCGTGCGATGCACGGTCGCGAGCGAGATATGCGGATGCAGCGTGCGGACGGCGGCGTAGATCGCGTCGGCCCGCGGATGGTCCCCCGAATCGAGCAGCGCCTTGATGATCGCCAGGCGCTGCGGCGTGACCGCCAAGCCGCCGCGGCGGCATCGCTGCGGCGAACTCGGACAGGCGCTTGGCCGCGTAAGGTCCGCGCCGTCGTTCATTTACCAGCTGTAGTTCCATAACTTAGATGATAATTATTACCATCTGGTTATTGCTGCTGTCAACCGGGCAGACAGAAACGGAAGAAAAACGATACCAAAAAGATTTTGCCCAAATTACAGTCGCGGAAAAATCGGCGGCCGGCGCGAGTCCGGCTTGGTCAACAGCATCTGTACGTCGCCGATGTAACGCTCGCGGAAACCGCCTTCACAGTAGCAGAGATAGAACTCCCACATCCGGATGAATTCCTCCGGATAGCCGAGCGCTCGGACGCGCTCGATGTTCTTGAACATCCGCAGACGCCAGTTCTTCAGCGTCTCGGCGTAGTTGGGCGTGATGTCTTCGAGATGGAACAGGCGCATGTCGCTCGACCGCGTGATAGAATCGCACAACGCCGTCACCGACGGAATGAAGCTGCCGGGGAAAATATACTTCTTGATAAAATCGACGCGCTTGATTGCGGCCTCGTACTCGCGGTCGGTGATCGTAATCGCCTGCAGCAGCATCATGCCGTCCGGCTTCAACAGCTCGCCGCACTTGCGGAAATATGAATTGAGGAACTGATGCCCGACCGCTTCGATCATCTCGATCGAAACGGCCTTGTCGAACTGACCGGTCAAATCGCGGTAGTCCTTGAACAGCACCGTGATTTGCTCCGACAGGCCCTCGGCGGCGATTCGCTTGACGGCGTAGTCGTGCTGCGCGCGCGAGATCGTGGTGGTCGTGACGCGGCATCCGTAGTTCTTCGCCGCGTGTATCGCAAACGCACCCCAGCCCGTGCCGATCTCGATCAAATGATCGTGCGCGCGCAGATCGAGCTTGCGGCAGATGCGATCGACCTTGGCGCTCGCCGCCTCCTCGAGCGTGGCGTCGGGCCGCTCGAAGATCGCGCACGAGTACATCAGCGTGCGATCGAGAATCAGCTCGAAAAAGTCGTTGCCGAGATCGTAGTGCGCCGCGATGTTGCGCTCGCTGCCCGTCCTGGTGTTGCGATTGAGATAGTGAATGAACCGGCGCACCGGATTGGCCAGCCGCGCGAGACCGCCGTCGATACCCTCGGTCACGTCGCGGTTGCGAATCATGATCTGCACGAGCGCGGTCAGATCGTCCGTCGTCCACGATCCGGCCATGTACGATTCGGCCGCGCCCATGCTGCCCGCGAGCGCAAGGTCGGAATAGAAGCGATGGTCGTTGACGCGAATTGTGGCGCGCAAATCCGCGTCTGCGGCACTCTGGCCCAGCGGGATACGCTCGCCGCCGTCTTCTACTACGATGCGTCCGTCCTTGATTCCCGCCAGCCGGCTCAGAACCGCGCCACGCGCGAAACGATCGAGAATCGCGGGACGTCTCGCCCGCGCCGCGTCGACACCCGACGCGACAATGGAATCAGACTTGGCCATCTCGACGCATCGAATTACACGCGGTCGCGTCGTGGTGCAAGCGCGGAGTGCCCAGTACCAGAAAATCTACGGTGCGGGGTTTGCGGATTCGAGACTTGGCCGTGCAGCCGCAGGCTCGATCGATGGCTCCGACGTGACCTGTGACAGAATCGATGGCGCGCCGGCGAAAGGCTTCGCGACCGCTGCGACGCCCTGTTTGTCGAGCAGCGCCTCGTCCAGTAGCTCCGGCGGCACCTGCCGCAGGTCCCAGATGATGCCGCAGGCTTCGAGCAGCTTCAGCGTGTAGTAGGTGATGTCGATTTCCCACCAGAAAAAACCGTTGCGCGCAGCCGCGGGGAAGTGATGGTGATTGTTGTGCCAGCCCTCGCCGAGCGTGACCATCGCGAGCGTGAAGCTGTTGCGACTGTCGTCGTTGGTCTCATAGCGGCGGCGGCCGAAAACATGCGCCAGCGAATTGATCGTAAAGGTCCCATGCGCGAGCACTACGGTCGAAATAAAAAATCCCCAGATCAGCATCTGCGCGCCGGTCGTATGTAAGCCCGGCGCATAGCGTTGGAGAAACGCACCCAACCCGTACGTCGCGAAACCCAGAATCGTCGGCACCAGCACGTCGAAGCGATCGAGAAATACCAGCTCGGGAAATTTCGCGAGGTCGCGCACCACGCCCAGCTCGGATCGGAAGTTCGCTTCGGAAGTAATCCATCCGATGTGGCTCCAGATGAAACCATTCTGACGCGGCGAATGAACGTCATCGGGCTGGTCGGATCGCTGGTGATGCAGCCGATGATGCGACGCCCACCATAGTGCGCCGCGCTGCACGGCGGTTGCGCCAAGCACGGCGAATGCGAACTGGCCAGCGCGCGAAGTCTTGAACGATCGATGAGAAAAATAGCGATGATAGAATCCGGTAATCGCGAACATCCGGATGAAATACAGCGCGATGCAAACGCCGACCGCGACCGGGCTCCATCCGACCCAAATGACTCCCAGGCACATCAGGTGAACGATCACGAACGGGATGCATCGAAACCAGTCGGTCTTCTGCGGCAAGTCTGCCGCGGGCGCGCCACCCGCCGACGTGTCGAACCATCGCGCGATCGCAATAAGAAATCTTCGGGATTTTCCCGCTTCCCCTGACGTCATTCTATCTCCCCACCCGCGCGCGAAATCGATCCGGCGCGGCGAATACTCATCATGCACAGATTTACGAGGCTGTGTGAACAAGCGCGCGGAGGCGTCATTTGGCGGGCGTAAGCATTTCGATCTCATCGAATCGCGAGTAGTCGACGCTACGGCTGCCATCGGGATGGAGCACGAGCACGTCGGCGAAGCGCGCGTTCCAGACAATCTCATCGAGTTTGAAGGTATGCCGCGCGTGAACGGTCTGCGAAAACGTCTCGTCGAGTCCGATAATCGATACGATGATTTCGGGCGCGGTGCTCGCGAGCGATTCGCGCGTCTCGCCGAACAGCGCGCTGCCTTCTTCAATCCGGTGAACCGCCGTCCACGACAACGCGAACATCGCGCTGCGGCTGCGCGTCGTCTCAAGATCGTAAAGGCGGCGAACACTATCACCCTCGACCGTGGTTTCTTGTCGCGCGAGAACGACGTGGATGGTGGCCTCGACGATCCGGTTGGCGCGCATGTTCGCCGCGCGGATCATCAGGCTGAGCGCGCCGTCGCGCGGGCCGATGACGACGTAGCGGGTGAACCTTACGCGCGCCGTCGGCCGCGAGAACTTCGAGAATACGAGGCCGGTCATCAGCGCGAGCGCGAGCAGTCCAGTCAACGCCTCGATCGAAACGAGGATGTTCGAGAACAGCGTGACCGGCTCCATCTTGCCGTATCCGATCGTCGCCATCGTCTGCACGCTGAAAAAAAACATGTCGGCGAACGATCCCGAGTGCGCATTCTCGATGCCCTGGTCGAAGTAGTAACCGGCCGCAAACACGAGGTTGGCGAGAAAGAACGCTACCGCGATTATTCCGATCAACGCCGGCCACGAGCACGTCACCAGGAAATGGTAGAGGTCCTCGAAAATGCCGACGGGTGCGCCACGAATCTTGCCGTCACCTTTCAGGCTGCCGATCTGTGGAGGTCGCTTCGCCATCGCCGAGGAATATAGCGGAGGCCGCGCCGCGCAGTCAGCAGCAGAAAGCGGCGATTCGCGTGGCGATTGCGGAATGCTAGCCTGCGTGGGGGGCAGGCAGATGGCGGGGGAGTCGTTACAACGCGAGGCTCGCGGGCGAATCGTCAGGTTTCAGATTCTCGTCTTCCTATTCTCGCTAGCGATGTTCCTTGGCGCGCCGGTCGTCCAGGTTTCCGATTCGCGCTACACCGCACTGCTCAGCGAGTGCATGCTGCACCATCGCTCTCCCTTTCTCGACGAGTACTACAAAGTGCCGGTGCCGTGGCTCACCGGCGACGCCGGCGAACCCGCAGATGCGTCCGAGTACCAACTGGTCAAAGCGCGCGGCCACGTGACGTATTTTTTTGGGCATGGCAGCTCGATGCTGTCGATGCCGATTGTCGCAATCATGAACGTCGCGGGCGTTTCGGCGGCGACGCCTGATGGGCGCCTGGACCTGTCGGGTGAGATTCGAATCGAGCGCGCGATAGCCTCGATCCTGATGGCGGGGCTGACGTGCATCTTCTTCACGATGGCTGCAACCATGCTGCCTGAAACCTGGAGCATCGTCGTCGCGCTCGGCGCGGCGCTGGGCACGCAGATTATGAGCACCGCGACGCGCGGCCTCTGGGCGCATACCTGGGAAATCTTTCTGCTTGGACTGATCGTGCATTCGCTCCTGAGCGCGGAGAATCGCGCCGCGCGAGTCCATCCGGTCTGGCTGGCGACGCTGGTGGCGTGGACCTACTACGTGCGGCCGACGGGTTCGATCGCGATTGTCGCCGTCAGCATCTACGTGTGGTGGCTCCATCGCGCAGAGTTCATCGCGTACGCGGCGAACTCTTGGCGGATGGCTGGCGGCGTTCCTTGGCTACACGTGGTCGGTGTTCGGCACGATCATTCCCCCGTACTACGCGTCCTCCCGGCTGCAATTTCGTGACATGGTCATGCCGCTGACGCTCAACCTGGTTGGTCCCGGGCGCGGCCTGCTGCTATTCGTGCCGGTGACGCTGTTCGTGATTTACCTGGTGGCGCGCTACCGCAAACTCCTGTCGCACAAGGGCCTCGCGCTTCTCGCAATCGCGCAAATTGTCGGAATCGGAATCGCTTTGAGTACCAACAAGAGCTGGACGGGGGGATGGTGCTACGGCCCGCGATACTTCACCGACGCGATCCCGTGGTTCGTCCTGCTCGCGATCCTCGGGCTGGACGCGATGCGCCGTGCGCCGGCGTCGTCGAATCACAGGACCGAGATTGCGGCCGCGCTTTTTCTGCTGGCACTCAGCGTCGCCATCAACATGCGCGGCGCGTGGTCATTTTCAGGATTGGACTGGAACCCGATCGAGCAGCACGGCGATTTCGATTTCCGCTATCCGCAATTCATGGCCGGACTCATCGCACCGCCGAAGGACTGATTCGTCGAGCGGACCGTCAGCGCGCGAAGGCCACTCGGAGCGCGTCGGCCGCCTGGCGCTGGCCTTCTTTGCCCTTGTCGAGACCATCGGCGAAGCTGATGAAGCCGTGGGTGACGCCCTCATAGCGCGTGCAGGTAGTCTTGACGCCCGCAGCGATCAGGCGCTCGGCAAATCGCTCGCCCTCGTCGCGCAACGGATCGTGGCTGGCGGTAAGGATCAGCGCGGGCGGCAGGTTCTTCAGGTCTTTCGCGCGTAGCGGGCATGCGTACGGATTATTTTTTTCGGCGCTCGTGTCGGCGTAATTCTTCCAGAACCATTCCATGTCGGCGCGCGACAGCACGTAGCCGTCGGCCGCAAATTCTTTCTGCGAGGGAGTGTCGAGCGCGCAATCGGTGACTGGATAGAGCAACAGCTGGAAGTTGATCGAGGGGCCGCCGCGATCCCGCGCCATCATCGAGACGACCGCCGCCAGGTTTCCGCCCGCGCTGTCGCCTCCGACGGCGAGCCGTGACGCGTCCGCGTTAAGCAAAGCCGCGTTTTCGGCCACCCACTTCGTGGCGGCGTAACAATCCTCGGCGCCGGCCGGGAACACGTGCTCTGGCGCGAGCCGGTAATCCACCGACACGATGACGCAACCCGCCTGGTTCGCAAGCGATCGGCACACGCGATCGTGACTCTCGAGGTCGCCGAGCACCCAGCCGCCGCCGTGGAAATAAACCAGCACGCCCATCGGCAGACTGCCCTCGGGCGTGTAAACGCGCGCGGCGATATTACCAGCGGCGCCGGGAATGTGGCGATCCTCGACGCGATAAATCTCCGGCAGCGGAATCGGATTCGCCTCGAGCAGCGCGCGCATCTTGGCCCGCGCCTGCTCGGCAGTTTCTGCGCGCAGGAACATCGGACCCGCCGCGTTGAATACGTCGAGCATCATCTTCATCTGGGGATCGAGGGCGGTTGGCATGCGAGATCATTAGGCGACGCGGGTCTGAGAGGCAAGCGGCTCCTCGCGTCGGCTAATTCTCGGACTTGCGAAAGTCGGCGCGCCAATGCGCGCGGAACCAGGGCTCGCCGTCGCGCGTGCCGAACACGTCGGCGCTGACGACCATGTCGTCGCCGGCGATGCGGCAGTCGAGGTTGGTGTTTTCGTCGACCGCGAAGGTCGGCGAGAAGCCGTCGGCGTGCGTCTTGTATTCGTCGAAGTACAGCCGCGATCGCATCGAGGCGTATTGCCTGCCGTCGGTCGAGATCGGGATCACGTTTCCGTGCGGATTGATAATCTTCTCGTTCGGCTCGATCCTCGCTTCGGTGAACGTGAGCGTGAACGGCCGATCGCCGACGCGTTGGTAGCAAAGCCGGTAAGTCTTCGGCGTCCAGAAACCAATCTTGGGCGCACCGGGCTCGCGCCTGATCCAATCGAGCTGAATCACTTCTCCCTGCCAGCATCCGCGGAACACTGCAGGCAGCGCGGGCGCTGCTTGCGCCGTCATCGGCGCGGTATTCACGATCGGCGCCGGTGGTGGCGTCGACGCCGCTTGCGGTTGCGTGGGAGGCTGATTCCAGCCGGGCAGCAGTTGAATCGTGTTGCCGCTGTCACCGTTCGATGGCGCCAGCCTGATGACAGGCGGAGGTGGCTGCTGCGGCGGAATGTACGGCTGATTCTGATTCGCCGGTCCGGGAACCTCCAGCGTGGTCTGCGCACCCGCGGATCGATCGCCAGCCGCAGTCAGTCCAAAGGCAAGCGCACATACTACGAAGACACGGGTTAGCATCGAGCAGCTCGCTTTCATCTTACTATAGTACGAAGCATATCCTGTGCGGCTTCATCGCGCCGAGTCCCGCGTAGATTGACCGCGAGGCGACAGCTACCATCGAAAAAAGTTCTCAGCAGTCCCTGAAAAATCCGCCGAGGAAAATGAGCGATCAAACCATAGATTTCGAAGCGGCATGGGCGATCAGCCAGGCGCCGGCGACCGGACGGCGCGCCCAGGCCCATCGATTGGCCAACGCGATGCGTCGCGTGATCGACCATTTGGTGCAGGTCGCGGCGCCCGAGGAAGACTTGTCGGCCGCCGCCGACGCGCTCGAGCGATACGCGAAACGCCTGTCCAAGTATCCGATCTCGCGCAGCTATGAGGGCTTTGCCGAGAGCGCCAACGCCGGCGACCCGCATGCGTTCTTCGATCACAGCCCGCTGATTGGAATCGCAAACCCGCTCGCGCCGCCGATTCGCCTCGCCGTGCTCGGCGACAAGGTCGAGGGGCGCGGCACGTTCGGCGTCGCGTACGAAGGTCCTCCGGGGCACGTGCACGGCGGATTTCTCGCAGCCGCGTTCGACGAGGTGCTCGGGATGGCGCAGTCGTTGACCGGCAGTCCCGGCATGACGGGGACGCTGACGATTCGCTACCGCCGCCCGACGCCGCTACTGACCGAGCTGGTCTTCGAGGCGTTCGTCGATCGCGTCGAGGGTCGCAAAATCTTCACCCACGGCACGCTCTCAGCAAACGGCGTCCTGACAGCCGAAGCCGACGGCCTGTTCATCGCAGTAGGCCAGGAACGCTTCGCCGCAATGGCCGCGATGGTGACCGAGCGCGCAAACGAGGCCAACGCGAAGAAGTCCTCGAAGAAGAATTGAATCGTCTCTATAGTGCTGTCGTTCCTGTTTCGGGCTAGTCGGGGCGGACCAATCCTGACAAGCCGGCGAACAGCAGCGGCGTGATCGTCCAGCCGGCCAGGATGTGCAGCCACAGGTACCATCGCAGCAGGCGGCTTGGGATTGGGCTCGCGTCTGGATCCTCGCCGCTGCGCGTCGCGCGGCCTTTCACGAGATGGCGCGGATTCGGGCGCCAGTATTTGTCCTGGTGCAACTCGACTACCGGCAGGAAATTCTCCAGCGAGTAGACGAGCGGATTGAAGACCGGGTAGTGCGGCGGCGCTTCCCCGCTGGCGACGAATTCGCGATAGGCGCTTTCCTCGGTCGGCGTGATGATGCGCATCCGATAGCCCCATCCGAATAGAAGCGTGCCCAGCCCGACGAAGCCCCCGATCCACCACAGCGCGCGCAGCGGCTGGTAGCCGAAGCCGATCGTGTACTGGAGCATGAGGCTCCACGCACGCTGCGGGAGGCTCTCATGGCCGAAGCGGCGCTGCGCGATTTCCTTGGCGATACGCACCCGGGTTGCGCCATCGTCGCGCCCCATCTCGCTCAGAACTTTTGCCAACTGGCGAAACGGTTGCGGATGGTATTCCGGCGGCTGCAACCCGAGCCATCGCAGGCGCGACGGGCCGTCGCTGGCACCTCCCGCGATGTCGCCATAGACGAAGCCGTTGAGTATCAGGTTGCCGGGCGCGGGCCAGCTCGATTCGTCGTCCCAAATCGCGCCGGCGCGTGCGTCCTCGAGGTCGAGCACCGTCTTCGCCGTATGCTTCACGTCGACCCAGTAGAACGTGCCGTCGATGATGGCGCGCTCGGCGTCGAGTTCGCCGTCGCCCCTGAACTCGGCGCCGTGAATGCTCAAGTCGTGCCCGATCTTCGCGAGCCGCGAGTACACGATCCCGTCGGTCGTGAAGCCGTCGTGAAACAGCACGTCGCCACTGACGTTCGCCTCGACCAGATTGACCGAGTCGTCTTGCACGTTGAGGATTCTGGCGCCGGTCAGATCGAGCGTCCCGTCGATTCGCGCGCGTAGGAAGCTTATCGGGCCGAAGTCGCCGTCGAGAAACGATGCGTCGCCGTGGATGTTCGCCAGGTTGCCGAACACCGAGCCGATGCGAGACCGCCGCACCGTGATGTCCTGAAGATGGGCCGAGAGCAGGTTGATCCCGTCGGGCACGTAGCAGCGGATCAGCGTCAGCGGCTTGTCGACGGTGGCGTAGGAGAGATCCAGCGTGCCGGTGACGCGCGCGCCCGCCAGTGCGAGTCCGCTCGGATGCACGAGACGCGACGCTTCGGGGTTACTGAGCAGCCATGCGATTACTTCCGCGCGCACGGTGCGGTCAAGGCCCCAACTCTCGCCATGCGCAGGATCGTTGGCAGCGTTATCAGGATCGTCGCTGGGGCCGAACCACGGCACGTCGCGCAGCGGCGCGGATTGCAGGAGCTTCAATTCGGCCCCGTTCAGCGAGCCACCAAACTTCCGTTGCGCCATCGCGTCGAGCACCGCCTCGGGACTCTCCGGGGCGCCGGAATTTGCGCGCGGCGCCCCGCCGGCGAACGCCGGCGCAATGAGAGTCAGCCATGCGATCGCGATCGCGAAGGTCGCGACGATTGCTTTTCGAGTTATGAACATCGGCGGCAAGAAAAAGCCGCGCCGGCAAAAACCGGCGCGGCCGTTTAAGTCTGATCGATCAGATCGCTAAGCCAGACGCTTTCGACACCTCCGCCTAGCGGCGCACGCCACGGCGAACGTCCGGATGCGACGAGGGAACCGGGGGATTCCCGATTATTGCGTTATTGATATCGAAGCAAAATGGGCCTGAGTCGTCCGCATCGTTCAACCACAGCGACATCGGATTCGACGTAATCGACGACAGGTCAAGCCCGGTAGCTTCCACGTTCAAGTTCCACGTACCGCACCCATCGACCGGCGTCGAGAGCAATACGATTCGTGCCGTTACCGTGCCCGGTCCCACGTCGACCGGGTTCTGGCCGAAGAACGTTCCGTAGGTCTCATGTCTGACGGTATGGGCAACGAACGGGCCAATGAAATAATCAAACGGGAAGATATCGATCGGGGCGGCAACACAAGCGGTGTTGGTGTCGCAAACAGATTCGCAACTCCCCGGGGCCAACGCGACCTCGATCCCCGAAGCGATTGCGTCATCCTCGCCGCCGTCGCAATCCCCCTCACCGAAGTTGGTGAAGGTGATATTGAAATTCGTGTAGTCGGTGTTGTCCCCACCGGTATGGACGACCTGAACCCGCTCGCTGCCCAACTCGATTTCCTGATCGTCCGCGTGCAGCGCGGATATGGCCAAAGGAGACAGCACCAGGGCCACAGCCCCCATCGAACCAATGAAAAGATGTCGTAACGACAATTTCATCACGATCCTCCGTGTAGGGGCGTGCTGCCCCTCTTTGCGTACGAAAAGTGAAACCCCACCCAGCCCGAATAGTGACGATAAACCGCGCGCGAGTCAAAGATAACCTATCAACTCTGAATTGGCTTTGAGATGTTTGGCATTCGATATCTGCCCGCTGGGGAATCCAGAGACGATTGATATCGTCAAGCTATTACATGTAGTCACTGTCTGATTTTTGAGGAGCACGGCCAGCCAGGCCAAGGATCGCTCGGCGAAAAAGCAATCCAGGTCAGTTAAATTTCGCCCAGCTCCGTTCGAGAGAAGTCTCCGGACGACCGGCATTGAGCTCGAGGCCGTTTGCTTCGATCGCGGTGACGATGCTTAGAGTTTTCTGTCGCGCCGGAACTTTGCCTAGGAGACACCCGTGGAAGCTGCACAGAAAGAGCAAGTCGCCAAACTGCTGGCTGAAGTGCAGGTCGCAATCCTCGTCACCCAGGGCGATCAGTGGCCGACGGCGACGATGCAGGCGTTCGCCGAGACGCCGGATCTCGATTTGCTGTTCATCATGAACGATGCGAGCGAGAAGTTTCAAAACCTGCTCAAGCATCCGTACGTCACGGTCTATCTGGACGCGCGCGAGAAGGGCAAGGTCGAGACGTTCGAGATCTCGCGCGTGCTGATCGAGGGAACCGCCGGCGAGATCGCGCGCGACGGCGCCGAATGGGAAGCGCTGAAGGAATTGTTTCTCAAGAAGAGTCCCTTCGAAGCTCCATTCTTCAAGTATCCGACACTGCGCATGCTGCGGGTGCGGCCCAAGCGGCTGTCCTACGCGGGCGCCGACCGCGTCACTTTCAAGGCAGAACTCTGAGAATTGCAGGTGGGCACCGCGTGCTGTAAGAAGGAACCGTGACTACTCTTGCCGATAAAATAGCGCCGTATGCCGCGCAGTTCCGCCGCGACGGCTTCGTCATGGTGCCCGACTTGCTCAGCATCGACGAGTCCGATCGCTACGGCGCCGCCGTCGATGAAGCAGTCGCGCGGCGCAAGCGCTCAGACCATCGCAAGCTCGGCGAGAAGACGCCCTACGAGCAGTCGTTCATTCAATGCATCAATCTGTGGGAAGACACGCCCGCGGTGCGCCCGCTCACGTTTCATCCGACTATCTGCGAGACGGCAGCGCGCCTCGTCGGCGTCGAGCGTTTGCGCCTATGGCACGATCAGGCGCTCTACAAGGAAGCCGGCGGCCGCCTGACCGATCCACATCAGGATCAACCGTACTGGCCGATGGTTGAGACCGACACGATCACGGCGTGGATTCCGTTCGACGGCTCGACGCAAGCGACCGGATGCATGGCCTACGTGCCGGGCTCGCATGCGGTGGGCCTGCAGGCGTTCGTGAACATCTTCAAGCCCGAGGACGCGCTCGAAATTCTCAAGATGCCCCAAATCAAGGACACGCCGCCGGTATGGGTCGAAGTGCCGCGCGGCGGAGTCGCGTTCCATCACGGGCTGACCGTGCACATGGCCAAGCCCAACCTCGGGACGCGGACGCGCCGCGTGCACACGATGATCTTTTTCCGCGACGGCTCGACCCGCAAGAACAGCTTCCCGCACGACTCGGTCGAGCGCTATCACATCGAGATAGGCGCGCCGATCGACAGCCCAGTGACGCCGATCGCGTGGCCACGCGCAGCCGGCGACATTCCCGAGCCGCCCGACGCTCCTATCTCCGCCCTCTTCGCCAAGGCCGTCGAGGTCGGCGCCTTCCCCGACAAGACCGCCCGCTAGCCGGGATTCCTCGCCGGCTGGAACCGGTAGCTGCGACGCCAATAAACTTCGTCAGTGAATCCGATCCGCCGGTACCAATTGATAGGAGTGTCGCTCGGATCTGTATTGATTACGACCGAGCGGCAGCCTCGCTCGTACGAATCCGCGACGACCGAGCACAGTAGCTGTCGCGCGATGCCCAGCATCCGAAATGGCGTCCTCGTCGCGAGGTTGAAGATCAATCGGTCGCTGCCATCGTAATATCCGAGAATAGCCGCCGGCTCATCGCGGACCCGCGCGATCAGGAATCGACCCATGCTCGCGAGTTCGCGCCGACGAATCGCGAGCTCCTTGTCGATGTCCTCCGGCGGCGGCAAGTCTTCGGAGTTCGCAAACCCCTTCAGCTTCACCAGTACGTACTCCATCAATGTGTCCGCGGTGACATCCTCGACGGTCATGCTCGACATCTCACCGCGCGCCCGAGACGCCCCGACATGCGCGAAGTGTACATTCGCGTTCTCCATCGCAACTCCCGCCGCAACCAGCGCCGGCCCAAGCGCCGCGTCCTGATCTTTGTCATCGAGCCAGATGCTCACGGCGCGGTTGTCGAAATATCGGACCACGTCGGCGAGAAACTCGCGCACCTCGCCGGGCGCCAATTGATCGACGATCACGAGCCGCGCATCCGGATCCTCGACGTGCCGGCGGTACGATCCAAACCGTCTTTGCTCGACGCGATAGCCCATGACGGAAGTTCGATACCACGAACGAACTTCCTCGCGCAGGCGATCATGCTCCGGATGACGCACCGTACCTACTCCTGCTTGACCAGCAACCCTCTGTTGCGCGCCTTTTCGAAGATCCAGCCGAAGAACATAAGCGCCATCGCGAAGTACACCACGTTCAAGCCGGCGCCCCACCAGAAATGCAGCGGCGAGAATCCCTTGCCCGCCAGCACCTGGCGCATCCCTTCGAACGAATGCGCCATCGGCATCATCCATGCGATGTCCTGCAACCAGCGCGGCAACGACGATACCGGATAAAATACGCACGACACCGGCATCAGCAGGCCCGCAAAGCTCCACGCCAGCGCCTGGATTTTCGTCGAATAGCGAAAGACCATCCCCGTGATCGCGATCCCAACGCGAGCGAGAACGACATAAGGTTCGCGATGTACGGGAATGAAGCTGGGCAGCCACGGCAAAACGTCGAAGGAGTACGCTGCCCACGCGATCGCCGCCGCCGCCGACATTCCGACCATCACCTTCAGAATGCATACGACGATGAGTCCGGCCATGTACTCCGACAGCATCAGCGGCGTCGAGAACAGGTTGACAAGGTTGCGGCACCATAGATCGTCGATGAAGCCGACCGCCATGTCACGCTGGAACTGAATAGAAGATGCTCCACAGAATTATCGCGCCGAGCAGCATGCTGACCAGGCCGGGCTGCAAGTGTTTGCTATGCGCCAGGTAGATCGGTGAAGAAGCCCCACATGACGATGTCGAGCACCGGCCACCAGATCATGTCGACGACGCGATCGAAGTTGCGCCGCGACTCGTAAATGTGCCGTTAGATGACGGCGTTGATGCGATGCAATTTCATGCCGCCTTGCCTCTCACCACGCGCAGGAAGACTTCCTCCAGCGCGGGTTCTTCGCGTTCCTCTTCGAGGATCGCCTGCGTGATTTCGATCGGACTGCCCGCCGCGATCACTTTCCCGTGATGCAGAAAAATAATCCGCTTACACATCCGCTCGACCTCGTCCATGTTGTGCGACGTGTACAGAATCGTCGTGCCCTTCTCGCGCTGCGCGTCGAGCAGTGCGTTCTTCACCTGCCACGCGACTTCGGGATCGAGATACGCCGTCGGCTCGTCGAGCAGCAGCAGTTCCGGGTCGTTCATGAACGCCTTGCACAGTCCGACCCGCGTATTCTCGCCCGACGACAGCCGCGCGATCGGCTTGTCGCGCAGCTTGGTGATTCCGAAGCGCTCGAGCTGCTCGTCGATTCGCTCGCGCGGCTTTTTCAGATTGTAGATGCGCGCGAAGACCTTCAGGTTCTCGAGCACCGTCAGCCGGAACGGAAACGCGACGTACGGCGACGTGAAATTCATGTGCTCGAGGATTTCCCCGCGATGCGTCGCCATCGAATTTCCGAAAATGCTGATGCGCCCCGACGTCGGCGTGATCAGTCCGAGGATCATGTGGATCGTCGTCGTCTTGCCCGCGCCGTTCGGCTCCGAGCAGCCCGATTATCTCGCCGCGCTCGATTCCGAAGCTCACGTTGTCGACCGCGCGAAAATCGCCGAAGGTCTTGCTCAGATTTTCCACTTCTACCAGCATCGATTTACCTGCCTTCAACGCGCATCCGTTTTTCGTCCCGCCAAAAAACAAAACGGCCACGGAGTGCTTGCACCCGTGGCCGTCTGAAGCGTTCCGATTAAACTATCGAGTCAATGATGACCGAACGTCGCAGACACACCACCACGGGAATTCTCCCGGGCCCTTTCGATATTCGGATTCATCGTGTGTGCTTTCCTGCGAGTTCGCGCTAATTCCTTGTATCAGTTTCCCTGTTTGAAGGCTATAGGCGTTCGGGTAGTGTCTCAGCGTGGCTGAAGTCGTGCACGAATGGGAAGCGAGCCAGAAAGACAAAGAATCGGCATGACAGTAGAAACCCACCCAATACCGATTCCCGGTCGCGGCGCGTGCTCGTGTTGCGGCAGAATCCGAAAGCTCTGGCGCGTTCTCAGCGCTCGGTTGTGTAGCTCATGTTTGAAGGTTCGACGACTTGCCCCAACTTAAAAATGCGTAGGTCTCAAAACTGAGTCACTACCTACTGGTGGTATATTTTGTATCTTCGAGTTCCATTCGAATCGCGCCTTTGATGGCCCCTCAAGCCGTCGCGCGCGGCGCGGGTTGCGGGCCACGAATCAGCTTGCCGGGCATCGCGTCGGTCGCCTTCCCGTCCTCGAACGTAACTTCGCCGCTCACGAGGGTGTACTTGTAACCCTCGGCGCGCTGAATCAGCCGCCGCCCGCCCGCCGGAAGATCGAACACCATCTGCGGCGGATGCAATCGCAGCGCGTCCATGTCGATTACGTTGACGTCGCCCTTCATTCCCGGCGCCAGCACCCCGCGATCCCACAGCCCGTAAAACTTCGCCGTGTCACTCGTCTGTCGCTTCACGATCATCTCGATCGGCAGGCGCTCGCCGCGGCTGCGATCGCGCACCCAATGCGTGAGCATGTAGGTCGGCATACTGGCGTCGCAGATCAGTCCGCAATGCGCGCCGCCGTCGCTCAGTCCGAGCGCCGTCGCCGGATCGAGCAGCATCTCGCGCAGCGCATCGAAGTTGTAATCCGAGTAATTCGCGAACGGCATGTAGAGCAGTTCGCGGCCGTTCCGTTCCAGCAGCAAATCGTAAGTCAGCTCCGCCGGCGACTTGCCCTCGCGCTCGGCGCGCGCGGCGACGCTGGTCTCGCGCGCCGGCTCGTAGTTAGGCGGATCGCCGAGTGGCAAAGTACTTGGCGAAGTTGGTCAGCAGATACCGCGTCACCGGATCCTTCGCGGCCGGCTCGTCGGCGAGGATTCGCGCACGGACCTGCGGCTCGCGCATCTTCGCGACGCGCTCGTCGATCGGCAGATGCGCGATCGCGTGGTAGCTCGGATGCGCGATGAACGGATGGAGCGAGCTTTGCAAACCCATCAGCATCCCTGTCGGCCGCCCCGGAATCTGCGGCACCAGGTGCGCGCCGTTCGCGTTGTAGTTGCGCACCCGTTCGAGCACGCGGCGGAAGCCGTCCGGATTGCTGTCAACCTGCGCCATTGCAAACGTGATCGGCAGGCCGGTCTCGGTCGAAAGCTTGATCATCCACTCCATCGTCGCGTCGGCGCCGACCATGTCCGACGCCATCTCGAACACGCCATGCCCGACGTCGCCCATCGCGCGCCCAATCCCGAGCAGCTCGGCCTCGCTGGCGAAAGTCCCCGGCACCAGGTCCTTGTTCTTCGCGCGATGCAGCATCGTGCGCGACGTGGTGAATCCAAGTGCGCCCGCCTTGAGCGAATCGCGCACCAGCGCCGCCATCTTCGCGATATCGTCAGCCGTCGCTTCCTCGTTGCGCGCGCCGCGCTCGCCCATCACGTAGGTGCGCAGCGACCCATGCGGCATCTGCGCGCCGACGTCGAGCACCCGCTGCATCTTCTCAATCGCGTTCATGTAGTCGGGAAACGATTCCCAGCCCCACTTGATTCCCTCGGACAGCGCGCTGCCCGGAATGTCCTCGACGCCTTCCATCAGCCCGATCAGGAATTCCTCCTGCCCCGGCTGAACCGGCGCGAAGCCGACCCCGCAGTTGCCCATCACGATCGTCGTAACGCCATGCCAGCTCGAAGGGCTGAGGTAGGGATCCCAAGTGACCTGGCCGTCGTAATGCGTATGGATATCGACCCACCCAGGTGTGACGAGCAGGCCGCTCGCGTCGATTTCACGGCGCGCCGCGCCGGCCTTGGCGCCCACGCTGGTGATCACGCCGCCGTCGATCGCGATATCGCCGTTGAACGCAGGCGCTCCGCTGCCATCGACAATTCTGCCATTCCGAACTACGAGGTCGTGCATCGTTTCGTTCTCCCATCAGAAGAATCGCGCATCTTGATGCGATCGCGCAAGCGAACCCTAACCGATCGTTCAACGACGGTTCGTTGCCGTTGCACATTCGATTGTCGAGCACTTATTCTGCAACTAAATCGCGAGCGCAAAGGAGCTGCTGTGATGTTCAAACCAAAATACGGCGACGTGACGGTCACGCTCGACGGCAACGTGACGACGCTCGAGATTCACCGCCCGCCGCACAACTTCTTCGACTTCAATCTCATTCACGATCTCGCAGACGCCTTCGAGGCGCTCGACGAAACCGCCGAATGCCGCGCGCTGATGCTCTGCTCGGAAGGCAAATCATTTTGCGCCGGCGCCAACTTCGCCAATCGCGACGCGCAAAGCGGCGAGGCGCCGTCACGCGCCGGCGAGAATCCGCTCTACGTCGAAGGCGTGCGGCTTTTCAGATGCAAAAAGCCGGTCGTCGCCGCAATCCAGGGCGCCGCAATCGGCGGAGGACTTCGGACTCGCTCTCGTCGCCGACTTCCGCGTGGCGACGGCCGAGGCCCGCTTCGCCGCGAACTTCGTCAAGATCGGCATCCACCCCGGCTTCGGCCTCACCTACACGCTCCCGCGCCTGATCGGCACGCAAAAGGCCAGCCTTGATGTTCCTACACGGGCCGCCGCGTCGAGGGCAAGAAGCGTTCGCGATGGGCCTGTGCGATCAGCTGGTCGAGCCAGACAAACTTCGCGCATCGGCGATCGCGCTCGCGACGGAAATCGCCGAAGGCGCGCCACTCGCGCTGCTCTCGACGCGCGCGACGATGCGCCAAGGCCTGGCCGACGCCGTCAAAACTCAAACCGATCACGAGTTCAAGGAACAGTCGTGGCTATTCCAAACCGAAGACCACCGCGAAGGCGTAAAAGCAGTAGCAGAACGCCGCCCCGGCAAATTCACCGGCAAATAAATTCCCTCTTCCGCCACCAAAAATCGAGCAGGACTCACGTCCCGCTGGTGTTTGAACCGGGTGCAGGGGTCACCTTTGCCGAAGAACGTGAACCCACCGCGGGTTTCACTTCGACCGATTTATCGCCTACGCTGCTTCGGCTTTCACGCCGTTGAGCTTCTTCAACTCCGGCATCACCTCGGCTCGCGAACAGCCGCAGGCTCTTCTCCGCGTCTTCGATCGGCATGCCGGCGTAGCTGAACACGCCGGTGTAATGGTCGGCGCCGACCTTCTGCCGGATCTCGTCGATCTTGTTGAAGCACATCTCGGGCGTGCCCCACACCTGCAGGCTCAGGAAGTACTCGATCGACGCGCTGGTGTTGCCCTTCAGGTTCTTCGCCATCTGCTCGTAGTACTCGTAGCCCTTGGCCTTGCCGAAATGCTCGCTCGCCATCTCGTAATGCCGCAGCGCGGTCTCCCAGTAGCCGCCGATATATTTGACCGCCATCTCGCGCGCGCGGTCGGCGCTCTTGTCGCAGAAGGTCCAGCCCGCCGCGATCGTCGGCAGCGGCTCGCCGCCGTTCACCTGCTTGTAGATAGTGCGATACTCGCCGAGTTCCTGCGCGACGGCCTCCCACGGCTTCTGCGGAATGATCAGGATGCCGATGCCGAGCTTCGCCATGATGCGCGACGACTCGGGCGAGACCGCGGCCGCATAAGTGCGTCCCTTGAACGACTTGAACGGCTTGGGCCGGATGTCGCGGCGCGGCTGCTTGATATATTTGCCGTCGTATTCGCAGTAGCCCTTCTCGAGTCCCTCGATCAGCATCTCGGCCGATTCGATAAAGCGCTCGCGCGATTCGCCCAGCGGCACGCGGAAGCCTTCGAACTCGATCCGCGCCAGTCCGCGCCCCAAGCCGAGAATCATGCGCCCGTTCGACATGTGATCGACCACCGACACCTGCTCGGCGACGCGCATCGGGTCATGCCACGGCATCACGACCACCATCGATCCAAGCTGCGATCGGTCTTGGTGCGGCCGGCGAAGTACGTCAGGAACTGCAGCACGTCGGGGCACATCGTGTAGTCGTCGAAATGATGCTCGACGCTCCAGATGGAATCGAAGCCGAGCGGCTCGTAGAGGTCGCCGATATGCAGGTCTTCGGTGTAAACGTCGCGGTCCGATCGCACATTGTGCGGATTCTGAAAAATAACAGCACCACCAACTTTCATAGGCAAAACCTCCGTGGGATTCCGATCACATACCAATCGTTTAGTAAGATTGCAAAGCTGATGATCCCTCTACTGCAGGAGAGAAAGGATCGGAGGGTCTATGCTCATCGCCGTCGGCAATGCGGCTGTTGTTGTCATCCTGGCAGAACGAGCAAAGCGAGCGGCAGCAAGGATGACACAAGAAAACGCAGGCTTCGGCGCCAACCTAGGCTGAATATGTCCAAAGAGTAGTCTGCCGGGCTTGATTGCGATGCGCAGCAACACGAAGATGCCTTCATGATGCGACGAGATATTTTTACCGAAGAGCACGAGATGTTCCGGGCGCAGGTGCGCCGCTTCGTCGATACCGAGATCGAGCCGAAGGTCGCCGAATGGAATCGCGCCGGGATGAGCGACCGCGCGAGCTGGCGCAAGATGGGCGAGGCCGGCTTCCTCGGCGCCAACGCGCCCGCCGAATACGGCGGCGGCGGCGTCGATTTCATCTACGACGCGATCGTGATGGAGGAGCTGTCGCGCGTGCGCGCGCACGGCCTGATGATGTCGCTGCATTCGGACATCTGCATGCCCTACATCACGAGCTTCGGCAACGAGGAGCAGAAGCGCCGCTATCTCCCGGGCGCGATCAGCGGCGAGATCATCCTGGCAATCGCGATGACCGAGCCGGGCACCGGCTCCGATCTCGCCGCCGTGCAGACCACCGCGCGCCGCGACGGCGACAGCTACGTCATCAACGGCTCGAAGATTTTCATCTCCAACGGCCAGATCGCCGACCTCGTCATCGTCGTCTGCAAGACCGACCCCAAGGCCAACCCGCCGCATAAGGGCGTCAGCCTGATGCTGGTCGATGCGAGCGCGCCCGGCTTCGTTCGCGGCCGCAAGCTCGACAAGCTCGGCCTTCGCGGCCAGGACACCAGCGAGCTGTTCTTCGAGGATTGCCGCGTCCCGGCCGGCAACCTGCTCGGCCACGAAGGCACGGGCTTCAAGATGCTGATGGAGAAGCTCCAGCAGGAGCGGCTATGCATCGGAGTCGCCTCGATGGCGAGCTGCCGGCGCATGCTCGAGGACACCATCGCGTACTGCAAGAATCGGCGCGCGTTCGGCCAGCCGATCGCGGAATTCCAAAACACCCAGTTCAAGCTGGCCGAGATGATGACCGAAGTGGAAGTCGGGCAGGCCTTCGTCGACAGGCTGCTGCACGCGCACGTCCGCGGCGACGACATCGTCACCGAAGTGAGCATGGCGAAATGGTGGACGACCGAATTGCAGAAGCGCCTCACCAGCCAATGCCTGCAACTGCACGGCGGCTATGGCTTCATGATGGAGTATCCGGTCTCGACCGACTACGCAGACGCGGCCGTGCAATCGATCTACGCCGGCACCAACGAAATCATGAAGGTGATCATCGCGCGCCGGATGGGATTGGAAACGCGCAAGTAAAAAGTGAAACGACTATTTAATTGGCGACATCTAGCTTCGGTGATCATCGCAGTCGCGATGCTTGGCCTCGCACCGCAACTCGGCGGCATCGCGCGCGCGCAATCGAAGCCGCCCAAGGCTTCGGCGGCAGAAGATGATATCCGCAACGCCACGCTGCTGTTTTACGTTGCGTTCAACAGCGCCCTGCACGGCGACCTCGATCCGATGAGCACCGTATGGTCCCATCGCCCGGAACGTTCTCGAACCTGAGCGCGGCGGGCGGCTGGACCTCGGGATGGAACGAAGTCGACACCGGCTTTCGAAATATGGCCCGGCTCTACCCCAACGGCCGCATTTCCCCGCAGATAGTCCAGGTC
Organism: uncultured delta proteobacterium; assembly: GCA_963721485.1. GTDB lineage: Bacteria > Desulfobacterota > Binatia > Binatales > Binataceae > Binatus. The sequence goes on from CAVRJV010000003.1 coordinate 465,809, forward strand.
GTGACGGACGGTGACATAGGTTTTTCAGTCTGCCGGGAGACCGGGCAATTGCGCTCGGCCGAGGGTCCGATGGTCACGTTCAATCAGCGCGCGACCAACATCTTCCGGCTCGAAGACGGCAAGTGGAAACTGATCCACCACCACGCCGACAGCAGCCCTTCGAGTCCAGAGGGAGTGACGCGCTAGCGAAGGGCATTACCGCGATAGCGCGGCGAACGACGGCCGACACAGCGCTGAGGCTCGGCCGATACTTTGGAACGTCGCCGCAGTTCTGGATCAATATCCAGGCGCGTTACGATTTGGAGAGCACGAAGGACAAGCTGGCCGATCGGATTGAGCGCGAGGTGCGTCCGCGCGAGCGCTCGGCATGAATGATTGTATTGTCAATCCGCGGAATCCTGAATCGCGCAGGGCGCTGTAATCGGACCCTTGTATCTGGGAACCGGGGTATGAAGATAGCGGCGGGGGCGGCAGACCGCAGGACCCTGGGTCTGGGAAGGCCGAAGGTGAGCAAGGATCGCCGCGTCCGCGAGCTAACGCGTCCACAGCCCGAACAGTTGACAGGGCCGCGCCGCAAGCGGCGCGAGCCCGCATTGGACAAGGAAGGGTAGGACGCCAACCGAGGAGCGGGACGATGGCAGAAGCAGCGTACGTTGGGATCGATGTGAGCAAGGCGGAGTTGGTGGTGGCGGTGCGGCCTTCGGGCGAGCGCATGACGCTTGCCAACGACCGCGCCGGAATTAAGCGCCTGGTCGGGCGCCTGGATGAACTTAAGCCGCAGTTGGTGGTGGTGGAAGCGACCGGCGGGCTGCAGCGCCAGCTGGTGGCGGCGTTGTGGCTGGCGGGGATCGCAGTGGCGGCGGTCAATCCGTCGTGGGTGCGCAACTTTGCCAAAGGCCACGGGGTCAGGGCCAAGACCGATCGCAAGGACGCCGAGCTGCTGGCGCTGTTTGCAGAACGGGAACGGCCCGAGCCACGGCCACCGGCCGACGCCGAGACCCAGGCGTTGCAGGAACTGGTGATGCGGCGCGAGCAGTTGCTCGAGATGCTGGTGGCGGAGAAGCAGCGCCTGGCCCGCGCTTCAAACGCGATGCGCAAGGAACTGCGCCATCACATCGCGTATCTGGAGGGACGCATCAAGGAGGCCGAAGAGGACATCGACAAGACCGTGCGCCGCTCCGATGCATGGCGGCGCAAGAGCGAGATCGTGCGCAGCGTGCCGGGCTTCGGTAAAGCGTTCTGCGCGATGGTGCTGGCCAAAGTGCCGGAGCTGGGCACGCTCAACCGCAAGCAGATCGGCGCATTGGTGGGCGTGGCGCCGATGCCCGACGATAGCGGCAGCCGCCATGGTCGGCGGATGATCGCCGGCGGACGGTTCGAGGTCCGCAACAAGCTCTACATGTGCGCGATGGTCGCGGCGCGCCGCAACCCGGTGCTCAAGCAGTTCTATGAGCGGCTGGTCGCGCGCGGCAAGCCCAAGAAGCTGGCGCTGGCCGCGGTGATGCGCAAGCTCATCGTGACCCTCAATGCCATGATCAGAACCAACACCCTGTGGAGGCCGCCATGCCCGCATGCGAGCGTCGGAGAAAATTAAAAAATCGGCGCGTTGTCCACAAGTCCACAGGCGGGGTCCTCCCAGCGACCCCACCGCCTGTGGACCCTGTGGGCAACGCGCCGCCACCATCCCTCAATACAGTTGCTCACCTTCATCCTAGCGCTAACAGCAAGAGGGGAAGAAAGCCGCACAAGCTTACGCAGAGCTTCCCGATAGCGAGAGGATCGGAAAAAGATCCGGGATTCTTCGCTTCGCTCTAGAATGACACAAGGACAGGCTAGAAGGGGTGGGTTGGGATCGTCAGCCGGTGATCCTCGGACTGGATTTGCGTTGAGTCAGAAAATCACAGGCTCAAGTCTGTGCCACCGAATGACACGAGGCAAGAAGGGTCGGCTGCGATCGTCAGGCTGTGGTTTTCAGCCTTGCATTGACTCGGAAATCATAGGCTGAAGCCTGTGCTACAGTCACAGATTCATCTGCTGGGTTCTGTGACGCTTTACATACCAGCATGGGCTGTAGCCCAGATGTGGGAACATCGAATTGACGCAGGTCTGGAGTTCGGTCTCGCCGGGTTCGAATGAAGTCTTGCCGTCCTTCTGCGGCACGGCGTAGAACTTGCTGACTTTTACCGTGCTCAAGGGTGCGCGCCGTATCTTCAGGGAAATGTAGTCGCCGATATACCAAATGAGCAGTAAGGCCGCTGCTCCGATACCGGCTCGTTTCAGTAATCGCTTTAAGTCCTCCATCGTGGTCGCCCCAATGAAAACGGCCGGCATCCTAAGTGCCGACCGTTGTGATCTGGCCCAGAACCCTCACCTAACCTCTCCCGTGAATTAACGGGCGAGGGATCAGAGAGCTAGCCGACCTGGCTGCCGACTACTGAGACGAAGCTGACGCATCGGCCGGGCGCGCCGCCGAGGTTGTGCGTCAGTCCGACTTTCGGATTCTTGATCTGGCGCGGGCCCGCTTCGCCGCGCATCTGCAGCCACATCTCGTACATCATGCGCAGGCCCGAGGCGCCGATCGGATGGCCGAACGACTTGAGCCCGCCGTCGGGATTGACCGGCAGCTTGCCTTCGAGGTCGAAGAACCCATCCATCACGTCCTGCCATGCGGTGCCGCGCGGGCTGAAGCCGAGATCCTCGTACAGCACCAGCTCGGTCGGCGTGAAGCAATCGTGAACCTCGGCCATGCTGATCTGCTCGCGCGGATTGGTGATGCCCGCCTGCGCGTAGGCGTCCTTCGCGGTGGCGACGACTTCGCGGAAACGTCGTGAAATCGTACTCCTGCGACAGCGGCCCTTCGGCCGGCCCCGCGACGAACGACAGCGCCTTGATGTAGATCGGATTCTTGCAGTACTTGTGCGCGTCCTCGGCGCGGACGACGATCGCCGCCGCCGAGCCGTCCGACACGCCCGAGCAATCCATGATGCCGAGCGGGTCGGCAATCTTGGGCGAGTTCTTGATCGTCTCGAGCGACACTTCCTTCTGGAACTGCGCCTTGGGATTCTTCGCGCCGTTCTTGTGATTCTTCCACGCGATGCGCGTGAGCACGTCCTTGCCCTTGTCGGGGTCGAGTCCGTACTTCTTGAAGTACGCGGGCGCGAGCAGCGAGAACGACGCGGGCGCCGTCATGCTGCCCTCGGTGCCGTCGTTCGGCGGCGCGTTGATGACGAGGCCCGAGTAGCCCGAGTCCTTGAGCTTCTCGACGCCGATCGCCATCGCCATGTCGAACGCGCCCGACGCGACCGCATAGCAGGCCTGCCGCAGCGCCTCGGAACCCGTCGCGCACATGTTCTCGACGCGGGTGACCGGCTTGTACTGAATCTTGAGCGGCTCGCTGAGCGTCAGGCCCGAGACTCCCGAGCCCATCGTGCCGAGCCAGTACGCGTCGACGTCGTCGGGCTGCGATGCCCGCCGATTCGTAGGCCTGGTAGGCCGCATCGACCAGCAAGTCTTCGGGGCCCTTGTCCCAATGCTCGCCGAACTTGGTGCATCCCATCCCGATGATCGCGACGCGGTCCTTGATTCCTTTGCTTGCCATCGATTTTCTCCTCGGGCGTTAACGCCTTGGGCGCGCCTTCCAGAAATAGTTGTTAACGCCGTCGGCGGTAAAGAGCCGGCGAAACGTCATTTCGACTTCGTCGCCAATCGCGACCTTGTCGGGCTCGCAGTCGGTCATCTCGCACAGGAAGCGGCCGCCGCCGTCGAAGTCCATCACGACGTTAACAGTCGGCGGATTGAGAGAATAGGCGAGGCGGTCGATTGCGTAGGTGGCGATTTTCGCGGTGCGGTCGGCGAACTGGTACGGCTCCATGAAGCCGCGCTTGTGGCATTTGACGCAGACCAGCTGCGGCGGAAGCTGCGGCGTCCCGCAATTGGTGCATCGCGATCCGATGAAGCCGAACTTCCACTTCTCGGAGCGCATCATCGGCGGTCCCGCGGGACGATCGGGATCGGGACGGCGCGGCGGCTCGGTCGGCAGAATCTCGCGCCACTTGAGATAGTTGGCGTAGGTGACGTCGCCCTTCGATTCGATCATGCGGCCGACGGAATGCACCGGCTTGAAGCCGGCGATTGCGGGCGTGACGCGCAGCACAATCGCGTCGGCGCCGTCGGCGACCGTCGCGACCAGGATGCGGTCGCCCGGCTTCGCCGACGGCAGCGCCGCCGTCAGCATCAGGCCCGCATGCGCGGCGCCGGTCTGCCCGACGGTCAGCGCGAATGAGTCGGAGAACTTCGTCGGGATCGATCTTCAGCGCGCGCGCGATTTCGTCGGCGGCGCGGGCGTTGGGCGCGTCGAGGATAACCTTCGACAAATCGGCCGGCGCGATCTTCGCCTTCTCCAGCACGTTCTTGATTACGGTGCCGAGCAGCGGCGAATGCGCCTGAGTCAGCGTGAAGCGCTCTTCCCACGAATGCGCAAACCGCTCGCCCTGCGCGCGCCAGGTGTCGAGGAACTCGCGCGTGAGCGAGGCGGTCGCCTCGATTTCCGCAATCACGTTGTCCGCGCCGAGCACGAACGCGACCGCGCCGTCGCCGGTGGTCTGCTCGGCTTTGCCCTCGGGCGCGGCGAGACGGCAATCGCCAATCGCGACCAGCGCGCGCTTCGCACCGCCGCTGACCGCGTCGGCGCCTTGCAGCATCGCGGACATGCCCGCGCGCACCGAGCCCGTCATATCAGACGCGCGAATCTCAGCCGGCAACTGCGTCGCGGCGCCGATCACCGCGGCGCTGAGCTTCTCCGCGTACGGCGGCGTCGTGGTCGCGAAGATTAGCGCCTGCACGTCGCCGGGCCTGGCAGCTTTGCATCGCGTCGCGCGCCGCCTCGACCGCCATCGAGACGCTGTCTTCGTCGAAGCTCGCGATCGCGCGCTCGCCCTTGCCGGCGGGAGTGCCGAGCACCGCCGCGATCGCCGCGCGTTTGAGTCGTCGGTAGGGAACGTATGAACCGTAAGAAACAATTCCAGCCATGTCGGCATTAAAAGCCCACTACGGGCGTGCGGTCAAATGGAATGCAATTCACTTTATTGAAATGAAACCCACGGTGGGTTTCATGCTTCCTTCGGCAGGGGTGACCCCTGCACCCAATGTTTATACGTTCGGCGATGAGCCAGGGATTTCCGCCAGCCAGCGGTTCAGCTGGGTGACGAGGTACTCGAGACGGCGAATCGAGTGCAGCTCAGCAAGCAGCGTACGCCGCTGCTCGAGCGGCCACGACGCGATGCGCGCGAATTCGTTCTGCTCCAGCCGCGAGCTGAGCTGTTCGAGTGGCCCCAGGATGTCATCGGTTGAGTGCGATCGCGGCACTGCCTGGGCGGCGGCCGCGTCGAGGCTGTTGGCGCCGCCGAAGAAATCGAGCCACGACTGAAGATGCAGGCGAATCGCCTCAAGCGCCGCCTCACGCGCGGACTCGCTCACCGGGTCCAACGGCGGTATGGGATTGATGATGCGCTCGTTCGCGATTGACGCCAGCCGGTTCGCGATGCGCCTGAGCGACCCGGCGGCCTCGACGATCGCGTTGTGATTGACCAGGCTCGCGCGGCCCTCCACCTGCGCATCGTCGGCGACTTCCAGGATTTCGGCGAGCGTGCGCATCGTCGCCGAGTTAGCATTCTGGACTTCGTTCTCGGTGTTCGAAGCCGATCCGCCCGGCAGCATCGAAAGAGTGTCGCGAAACACTTTACGCAGCCTCGGCAACAAGGAGTCGCCGGCGTACTCCGGCCACATTATGAAGGTGACGATCGCCACCACAATCGTGCCGAGCAGGATTGCCCAGATGCGCCAGAGCGGCTCGTAGATATCGAGCGCAGGGCTCAAGCCGGCGAACACCAGCGCGAAGGTCGTGCCTATCTGCTTGCCGGCGTACGAAACACGTCCGCTCGTGAGCGAGGCGTACGCGGAAACATAGAAGACTATGAAGACCGTAATCAGGTACGCCGGAAGCGATGTGAAGTTGGGCGTGACGATGATGATCGCCGCAAGAGAAACCAACCCGCCGATCGCCGCTCCCACGATTCGCAGGTTCATCTTGCGCATCGCCGCGCCGTAGGTGGGAAGCGCGGTTATTATCACCGTCGTCAGGATCGTATTGAGCTCGGGGCGGTGGTCAACGATGCCGATCACGTAACCTATCACCACGCAGATGCCGACCTTCAGCGAGTAGCGGACGATCACAGGATCCAGGACAGTCGAGCGCACCTCACTGTTCGCGGGCATCGCGGCGACCGGCTGCGGAGGCTCGTCGAGCAGGCGCTCGATATGTCCGGTCAGCACTGCAATCGAATCGTTGAAGGCTGCGAAATTCTCGAACTCCGCGGAACTCGCTTTGCCTATGTAGGCCGGCCTGACCTGGAGGATGCCAGCAGTGAGAGCGTCCAGCATCGTTCGCGCGCGGACCCGCGATGCGGGTGGCGTCTTGTCGACGCCAACAGCGACGTGCGTCGGCAGTTCGTGCGCGATCTCGTCCAGGACCGTGGCGATCGCGTCCACCGTCGATTGAATTTCAGGCCGCACCAAATCCGGAATCTCTCGCGATATGTTCTGGCGCGCCGTGACGGTCATGCGATCGACTTCGAGGCCGATGCGCGCCACGCGCGTGATTGCCGCGAGCAGGATTGCCTGGCGATGGGCAGACGCACCCTCGGCCACACTGCGGTTCAGAAGATCCATGTGCACTGGCAGATCGGAAGTAGGCGGTGGAAGCGGCGGCCGCGGCGCGCCGCTGCTATCGAGATAAAAATTGACCGCCGCGAGCAGCCGCAAACGATCGCGTGCGACGCTCGCGCCCAGCGATTCCAGCAGGATCGTTTCGCCCAGGTCGGGCCACAGCCAGTTGTCGAACAGGAGGATCGTGCCGAAGGCGATCACGCTGCCGCCGAAGATGCCGGCCGCGGCCCATCCGATTTCGTCGGGCGCAAACACGACGGTGTAGAAGGTGTCGATGCATACCACCTGGATCAGCAGGAGGGCGGCGCCGAGCTTGAGAGTCGTTCCTACATACGTCGTAAACGCGATCACCGCGAACAGAAACGGAAGCAGTAGCCACGGCGTTTCCACCAACATCCCCGCCATCAACACCGATGCCGCAAGCGCGAACCCTTCCGCGATCAGAAACGCAAGTCCTTTGCGCGGGGACATCATCGGTCCCGCGCCTACCAGCAGCCACACGATGTAAGTGCCGAGCTGGTTGTTGACGTGACAGCTCGCGATCAGGCCCGCGCCGAGCGTGGCGATCGTCGTCATGCGCAGCGCCGTGCGGATTTTCCGTGAGCTGGGCGCCAGCTCGCGAGTTAGCAACGCCCCGAGCTGATCGAACCATCCCGACGGCCGCGCAAGTCGGACCTCAGGCTTGGCGTAACCGGCCATCGTCAATGAATGCTCTGCTGCCTGGAATCCTGATCGCGATAGCCCTGGATCGTGACGACCGCGGTGTAGCCGGTCTTGAACGGGAACTTTGGGTCGCGGTCGTCGAGCACGATACGCACGGGAAAGCGCTGCGAGAGCCGCACCCAGTTGAGCGTCGGTTCGACCTGCGGCAGGCCCTCGACGCTCGCGCCGTTCTGCTGATAGAGCGCCCATCCGACGCCTTGCACGCGGCCGAGAAAGCGCTTGTCGGGATAGGCGAGGATGAAGACCTCGGCGGTCATGCCGGGTTCGATGTGCGACATAAAGGTCTCGCGGAAATTGGCGATCACGTACCACTTGCGATCGTCGACGAGGCTGACGACTTCGCGGCCCTCGTTGGCGTATTGGCCCTCCGAAATGTTGAGATTGGTGACCCAGCCGTTGTACGGCGCGCGGACGTAGCAGTAACCGACATTGAGTTTGGCGTTGTATACCGCCGCCTCCGCATCTTTGCGCAGCGCATTGATGTCGCCGTATTGACCGAGCTGGTTCTGCGCCTTGCTGACATCGGAGTGCGCCGCCTGCACGGCGGCCTCGGCTGCGCTCACGCGCGAGCGCGCGTTGAAGACGTCGTTGGCGGTGACGAAATGCTTCGCCAGCAACGGCTCGATGCGATTCAGATATTGCTTGTCGTAGGCCGCGTCGGCTTCGAGCCTCGCCTGATCGGATTTCGCGCTGCGAATCGCGTCGGTGAGGGCCTTGATATTCAGCTCGGTGAGTTGAAGTTTTGCGGTCGCGGAATCGAGCGCGGCTTGATAGGGCCGCGGATCGACGACGAACAGCAGGCCGCCCTGCTTGACGTACTGATTGTCGACGATCGGCAACTCGGTGATCGGTCCGCTCACGTGCGGCGCGATGCCGACGAAGTTGGCGCGAACGTAAGCGTCGTCGGTGCGCGGATAGAGATAGTAGAGGCGCGCCACGTAGAGCCCGACGATGATAGTCGCGATCACGATCGCGGCGCTGAGCAGATGGCCGGCGAAGCGCAAGGTCAGCGGCATTTCGGCGTCGCGCTGCATCGCGGTGTTCATCAGATTCGATTGAAGAACATTAGCCACACGATGCATCCCATGAGGATCGCGAGGCTCGAATATACGACCGGCGGCGGCCACAGGTATTTCTCGACGCGCGTCACGACGAACACCGGACGAATCGCGACGGCCAGAATCGCGCCGCAGATTGCGCAGAACAACCACGCCGGGAAGTTCGCGCCCGCGATATTGATCACGGGATCGCATCCGGCCAGCGTCGATGCCGTCGCGATCGCTAGCACTAGTCTGCAAGTGGCAGAAGAGGTACGTCGCATGCGTCCGCGATTCTACGCGAGCGTTTGTGTAAACGCACGTCGCACGATTCAATGTCCCCGAAGCGCAGCAAACGGAATCTGGGGATCATCAAATGAAGATGGATTTTGGGAAGCGTGGCGCGAATCGGAAGTTCATCGTTACCGCGCTGGGTCTCGCGCTATGCGCAAATGGCTGCACTTATTTCGCCGGGCAGCCCGAAGTGTATCCGGATAAATTCGCGCCCGCGGAATCTGATCGCGCGTGGGTACCGAAGTCGAACGAGTATGTAATCCCGATGCAGGCGCGACCGCCGAGCACGATGCCCGAGCCGCGCGCCACGAGCGCCGGAAATCAATACGACCTGCCCGCACTCATCAACGTCGCGCTCAGCAACAATCCCGACACGCGGCAGACGTGGGAGCAGGCGCGCGCGGCGGCCGCCGCTTACGGAGTATCGCGCGCGCCGTACTATCCGATCGTCGGCGCGCAGGTCCCGGGTGGATACGAGCGCGAGATTTTCGAGCTGCCGGGGCAGAACGCCGTGCTCAGGCAATGGCAGATAACGCCGACGCTCCAGTTCACCTACACACTGATCGACTTCGGCCGCCGCGACGCGGGCGCCGCTGCCGCGCGAGCGCAACTTGCCGCCGCGAACTTCTCGTTCAATCGCAAGCTGCAGGACGTCGTGTTCGCAACGCAGCGCGCGTTCTATTCGATTGGCGCGGCCAAGGCGGCCGTGCGCGCCGCGGAACAAAACCTCGAGCTCGCCAAGACCGATGACGAAGCCGTGAGCCGCCGCGTCGACCTCGGGCTGGCCACGCAGCCCGAATTGTTGCTGTCACGCCAGCGCGTCGCGCAATCGCAGTACGATCTCGCCAGCGCGCATCTGCTGGTGCGCGAAGCGCAGGCGAGCATGGCCGTGGCGCTCGGCGTCGCCGCCAACACTCCACTGGATGTGCCGAGCCTCGAGCGCATCCCGATTCCCGCCGGCCTCGGCCTCGAGGTGGATCAACTGATCGAAACCTCGTTGCGCAGTCGTCCCGATCTCGCCGCGCAGGTCGCGACGCTGGACGCACGTCGCGCCGCCGTCGAACAAGCGAAGGCGCAGTTCTATCCGACCGTCGGAGTCATGGGCGCTTACGGCCTTCAGGCGTGGCAGTACAAATTCGACGGTACCCCGCTCGTTGGCGCCAACCAGCCACAATACACGGGGCTGGTGACTTTGAACTGGGACCTCTTCACGGGGTTCAAGCGCCTCAACGACGTGCGCGAGGCGGAGGCCGATCGCGACGCCGCCGGCGCGCAGCTCAAGTCGCTCGAAGTCGATGCGATCAGCTCAGTCTGGCGCGCGTACTATGAATTTCAAACGGCGCTCAGCCGTTACAACTACGCCAGGGCGCTGCTGTCCGCATCGCAGGAGTCGTACGACGCCAACCTCGACACCTACCGCCAGGGACTGAGCACGATAGTCGAGCTGCTGACGGCCGACCGCGATCTCGCCAACGCGCGCTACACGATTGTTCAGAGCCGCGCCGATTTGCTGACGTCGTCAGCCGCCGTCGCGTACGCCGTAGGAGCCATCGAGACGCCGCCGCGTCCGTAACGCGTTCGTAACAAAGAACCGTCTCGACAGTGCGAATCCGTTGCATGCAGTCGTACGGCTGCGCCAGCGGACTCTACGCAAATGAAGGGTTTTCGCGCATCGCGGGAAACGTTTTGCGAATCGCAAAAGAGAAAGACTGCGCCTGCAAAAAATAGTTGAACGAAACAAAGGCTTAGGTCATTGGCACCAGCCTTGCTCTACCACTGCTGACGACGAACTCTAACGGGAGGCAAGGAAAATGGCTGCTACCACTATCAATCAGAGACTCGCAGGCTTTCAGCAGGTGAAGGAGCAGACCGAGACTGTCGCCGCCGATCGCACGGCGCAAAACATTCTGCTCAGCGAATTGCCCGGTGTCGCGTTCGCGTTCCTCACCCTGGCGTACATCGTTCTTTCTTTCGTGAGCCTGTAATCGACGCATCGCATACTACGCACGGGAAGGAACCGATTCGGAGCGAATCAGAATCGCCTCTCGGTCGGCTTCCCGGAGCGTTCCTGAATCACCTCTTCGACAAACGCGCGCGTTGCGGCACGAACGCACGAGCGATTCGCAAGTGCGGCTCGGCGAGCCATAGGACAATCGACTGAAATCGCGCGCTGTTCGATGGACCCAAGGTCCCACGCGCAAGTGAGTTAGTATGATGGAAGTTTTATCGTTGTTGGCGGGAGTGGCTATCGCGATTGTGATAATCGCGCGGCCGGCCAGACCATATTTCAAAAGACCAGGCGTCGAACGGTAACCCCTTATCGGCCACGCCCGCAGCCGACGCTGCGGTCCAATTTCGGTATCCGCGGGGCGGAAGCGCGAATCTTATCGCGACTCCGCCCCGCACTCGTTTTTCCCCGCGCCACGCTCTAGACTTGCGCCGCTGATGGGAGGTGCGCGATGAAAAGAATTCTCCTGAACCTGGTCGCGATCTTCTGCGCGATAGCGGCGTCTAATCTCGTACAGGCCACCGAGTCCTCATGTCCGCGGACGATCGCGGTGGCGCAGGGTGCATCCGCGCCAGCTCCCGAATGGACGGTTACCTACTCCGGCTACGAGACTGCGGTTGCGGGCGTCACGATTTTCGACGGCCCGCCCGCCCAGCAAGCTTCGCTCGTGCCCGACAATGAAAAGACGAGCGGCGACGACATCATCCAGACCTGGCGGCTCCCGAAGAGCGATCGCGGCTACTGGCTACAGTGCAACTATGCGAACACGACCGCCCAGATCGTTCGCCGATTGCCGGCGGACGTCTCGCGATGCGACGTAGTCTACGATCACAACGTGCGTTTCGGCGGCGGCGGCAATGTGGTGAAGGACGTGACCTGCAAATAGTCGGTCGCGAATCGACCGGCGCCTGGGTCGGTGCGGTTCCATCCGCAGTTTCCTCAACGGGGCGCATTCCATTTTGAATGACGGCCCGCGACTCCCTCAAAATTTTCATTGCAATTCGATGAAGTCTGCATCGATTGGCATGATGCAATTTGAAATGCCGCTCGACAAAGAGATGCAAAAGACCTTACGGAACGGCTGTTTCTGCATTGGCACGCGCGGTGCTGATAGGTCCTGTCGGAAGAATTCCGGCGGAGGCCACTATTCCAATGAGAAAGGCGACACAACCGAAGATGCCGCACTTGTACGCGATAAAGGTACTCGACAAACTCCCGGGCCTCTTCAAGCCGCGTCGGTATCTGTACCACTGTGTGCGCTGCAAGTGGTCATTCGTCGTCAACGACGGGCGGCGCGGTGCGCTAAGGCCGATCGCCGAAGACGGCAGGACGCTGACGCGCGACGAAGTGGTCGCACGCGCCGAAACCTTTGCGGCTGGTCCGTGTCCGGCGATGCGAATCGTGGCCGAGCCGCATCATCATGAATGGGAACGAATCGAACGGGCACGCTTCCTTGTTACGCGGGGAACATTCCGGTCATTCTGAGGGCCTTAGTCACTAACAAGCGTTATCGAAATCTACTAAGTCGAGAAATTGGCATGTGGGACTTGCTTTCAATTCTCTGCAGCATCGCGTTCTTTGCGATCGCAATCGCCTACGTTCGGGGGTGTGACCAATTATGAGTCCGGTGGAAACGGTACTTGGCGCAGTATGCGCGGTCTTGCTGGGTATCTATTTGATATACGCATTGCTGCGGCCCGAACGCTTCTAAGTTACTAGTCGGTACATACCTACATGCTATCCAATTCGATTATCCAGGTCGCCGCTTACTTTATCCTGGTAACGGCGATCAGCGTTCCGCTCGGCTTGTACATGGCGCGAGTGTTCTCTCACGAGCGCACTTTTCTGGACCCGGTACTAGCGCCAATCGAGCGGCTGATTTACAGGATCTGCGGAATAAACCCCGAGGTCGAGATGGGCTGGGCGGGATACGCGATCGCGATGCTCGCGTTCAGCCTGATCTCGATGATCTTCCTGTACGCGTTGCAGCGGCTGCAGTAGTACCTGCCGCTGAATCCGCAAGGACTTCGCCGGTGTCCCGCCCGGACTCGCCTTCAACACTGCCGCGAGCTTCACGACCAACACCAACTGGCAGGCGTACTCGGGCGAGCAGACGCTGAGTTACCTGACGCAGATGGTCGGGCTGACGTCGCACAACTTCCTCTCGGCGGCGGCGGGAATCGCGATGGCGGCGGCGGTGATTCGCGGCTTCGCGCGCCGCAGCGCCAAGACCATCGGCAACTTCTGGGTCGATCTGACGCGCACGACGCTGTGGGTACTGCTGCCGATCTCGCTTATCTTCGCGCTGGTGCTCGTCTGGCAGGGCGTGCCGGACAACTTCAGTCCGTACGTCAATGCGACGACGCTCGAGGGCGCCGCGCAATCGATCGCCGAAGGACCGGTCGCGTCGCAGGAGATAATCAAGGAGCTCGGCACCAACGGCGGCGGCTTCATGAACGCCAACTCGGCGCATCCGTACGAGAATCCGACGCCGCTGACGAATCTGATCGAGATGCTTGCGATTTTCGCGATCGGCGCGGGCCTGACCCACACCTTCGGCAAGATGGTCGGCGATCGCAAACAGGGATGGGCGCTGTTCGCGGTGATGGCGATTCTGTTTCTCGCCGGCGCGGCGCCCGCAATCTGGGCTGAGCAACACGGCAATCCGCAATTCGCCGCGATGGGAATCGATCAGCATGCCACCGCCACGCAAAGCGGCGGCAACATGGAGGGCAAGGAAATCCGCTTCGGAATCGTCGAGTCGGCGCTCTGGGCGACCGTCACCACCGACACTTCATGCGGCGCCGTCAACTCGATGCACGACAGCTTCACGCCGCTCGGCGGGCTGGTCCCGATGGTCAACATGCAGCTCGGCGAGGTGATCTTCGGCGGCGTCGGCTCGGGTCTGTACGGAATCATCGTGATGGCGGTGCTGGCGGTCTTCATCGCGGGCCTGATGGTGGGGCGGACGCCCGAGTACCTGGGCAAGAAGATCGAAGCGCGCGAGATGAAGCTCGCGATGCTCTACGTGCTGATCTTCCCGACCGTCATTCTGATGCCGACCGCGATTGCGACGGTCTTGCCCAGCGGGGCTGTCGAGCATTTCCAATCCGGGGCCGCACGGCTTCTCGCAAATTCTGTACGCATACACGGAAGCGGGCGCGAACAACGGCTCGGCCTTCGGCGGCCTGAACGCGCAACACTGCCTTTCTACAACGTGACGCTCGCGATCGTGATGCTGCTCGGCAGGTTCATGATGGCGATCCCCGCGCTCGCGATTGCGGGCTCGGTCGCGGGCAAGAAATCGACCGCCGCCGAGCGCCGGGACCTTCCCGACCGACGGCGTCCCTTTCGTGGTCCTGCTGATTGGCGTAATCATGATCGTCGGCGCGCTGACATTTTTCTGCGCCGTCGCGCTCGGACCGATCGTCGAGCAACTGCTGATGATGGCCGGGAAACTCTTCTAGTAGGTCTGGTGCTTGCAAACATGAGTGATCGCAAGGCTCCCGCACTTTGGAATCAGCGAAATCGTCTCGCGCGCGTCGATCGATTCGTTCGTCAAGCTCGACCCGCGCATGATGATCAAGAACCCGGTGATGTTCGTGGTCGAGGTCACCAGCGTGCTCGTGATGTTCACGCTGTTTCGCGACTCTGCTGGCGCACAAGATGGCGCTGGCCGGCTTCGAATTTCAGATCGCGCTGTGGCTGTGGTTCACCGTGCTGTTCGCAAACTTCGCCGAAGCGATGGCGGAAGGCCGCGGCAAGGCGCAGGCCGATAACCTGCGCAAGACGCGCACCGAAACCCAGGCCAAACTGATCGTCGCGGGCGGCGAGACGAAGCTGGTGCCGGCCGCGCAGCTCCGGCGCGACGACGTCGTGATGGTCGCGGCCGGCGACGTGATCCCCGGCGACGGCGAAGTCATCGAGGGCATCGCGGCGGTCAACGAGGCCGCTATCACCGGCGAATCCGCACCGGTCATTCGCGAAAGCGGCGGCGATCGCAGCGGCGTCACCGGCGGCACCACGGTCATCTCCGACTGGATCAAGGTGAAGATCACCGCCAACCCGGGCGAGACCTTCCTCGACCGCATGATCGCGCTGGTCGAAGGCGCGCAGCGTCAGAAGACGCCCAACGAAATCGCGCTCAGCATCCTGCTGTCCGGCCTGACGATCGTTTTCCTGCTGGTGGTCGTGACGCTCTACCCGTTCGGGCTGTACGGCGGCACCACGCTGGCGCTGCCGGTGCTGGTGGCGCTGCTGGTATGCCTGATTCCGACGACCATCGGCGGATTGCTCTCCGCGATCGGAATCGCCGGGATGGATCGGCTGGTGCAGCACAACGTGCTCGCGATGTCGGGCCGCTCGGTCGAAGCGGCCGGCGACGTCGATACGCTGCTGCTCGACAAGACCGGCACCATCACGCTCGGCAACCGGATGGCGGCCGAGTTCATCCCGGTCGAGGGCGTCGACGCCGCGAGGACTGGCCGAGGCGGCGCAACTCGCGTCGCTGGCCGACGAGACTCCCGGAAGGACGCTCGATCGTCGTGCTGGCCAAGCGCGAATACAATCTGCGCGGCCGCGAACTCGGCGAAGACGGCGCGACGTTCATTCCGTTTTCCGCGCAGACCCGGATGAGCGGCGTCGACATCGGCGGGCGTCGAATCCGCAAAGGCGCCGCCGACCAGGTCATGCAATTTCGTCCAGGAAAATGGCGGCACGCCGCCGACCGACTTGAAGGCAATCGTCGAGCGCATCGCGCGCAGCGGCGGAACTCCGCTGGTGGTCGCCGACGAGTCGAAGGCGCTCGGCGTGATCTATCTGAAGGACATCGTCAAGGAAGGAATCCGCGAGCGCTTCGAGCGCCTGCGCGCGATGGGTTTGCGCACCGTCATGATTACCGGCGACAACCCGCTGACCGCCGCGGCGATCGCCAAGGAATCGGGCGTCGACGACTTCCTGCGCCGAGGCCACGCCCGAAACCAAGCTGCGGCTGATTCGCGAGGAGCAGAACCAGGGCAAGCTGGTCGCGATGATCGGCGACGGCACCAACGACGCGCCCGCGCTGGCGCAGGCCGACGTCGGCATCGCGATGAACGCCGGCACCCAGGCCGCGCGCGAGGCCGGCAACATGATCGACCTCGACTCGAATCCGACCAAGGTGATGGAGGTCGTCGAGATCGGCAAGCAGCTGCTGATGACGCGCGGCGCGCTGACGACGTTCTCGATCGCCAACGACGTCGCCAAGTACTTCGCGATCATCCCGGCGCTGTTCATCGTCGAGCTATCCGGAACTGCAGCGGCTCAACGTGATGCATCTGGCGACGCCGCAGAGCGCGATTCTGTCGGCGGTAATTTTCAACGCGCTGATCATCATCGCGCTGATTCCGCTGGCGCTGCGCGGCGTGCAGTATCGTCCGGTCGGCGCGGCCGCGATTCTGACCCGCAACCTTGTTCATCTACGGCTTCGGCGGCGTGATCATTCCGTTCATCGGCATCAAGGCCATCGACATCATGGTCGCCGCGCTGCATCTCGCCTGAGGTCAATTCCATGCGCACATTCATAACCGCATCTCGATCGCGACCGCCGTGCTGACCGTGCTCACCGGCATCATCTATCCGCTGGCGGTGTGGGGAATCGCGCAAATGATTTTCCCGAGCCAGGCGGACGGCAGCCTGGTCGTCGCGAGCAACAAGGTCGTCGGCTCGAGCCTCATCGGCCAGAACTTTGTCGCGCCGCGATATTTTCAGAGCCGGCCTTCCGCCGCCGGTGACAAGGGCTACGACGCCGCCAACTCGGGCGGATCGAATCTCGGGCCGACCAACAAGGCGCTGATCGACGCGGTCAAGCTGCGGCTGAAGAACGCTGGTCGAGAGCAATCCCGGCATCGATCCGCACCAGGTTCCGATGGACCTGGTGACGGCTTCCGGCAGCGGGCTCGATCCCGAGATCAGTCCGGCGGCCGCCGACCTGCAGGTGGCACGTGTTGCCCACGCGCGCGGCCTGAGCGAAGATCAGGTCCGGCAGTTGATTGCCGAGAACACGCGGCCGCGATCGGCGGGAATCTTCGGCGAGCCAGGGGTGAACGTCCTGCTGCTGAACCTGGCGCTCGATCGCGCGGCGGGAAGTCACAGCGCTCGCGCCGCGGGAAGTCATGGCGCAACCCCGGGACTTGAATGAGCGATGACAAACGACTCGAGCCCGAAGCTTTTCTCGATCTGGTGCCCCAGACTCAACGGGGACGGCTCAAAGTCTATATCGGCGCCGCCGCGGGCGTAGGCAAGACATACAGGATGCTCGAGGAGGCGCATCAGCTCCGCGATCGGGGAGTGGATGTCGTGCTTGGCTTCGTCGAGACGCATCATCGCCGCGAGACCGAGGAGCGGATCGGCGACCTCGAGATCGTCCCGCGCCGCAAGATTCAGTATCGCGACGTCGAGCTCGAAGAGATGGACGTCGACGCGATCATCGCGCGCAAGCCCGACGTAGTGATCGTCGACGAACTCGCGCATACCAACGCGCCCGGCTCGCACCACCCCAAGCGCTACCAGGACGTCGAGGAAATCGTCGCCACCGGCATCAACGTGATCACCGCGATCAACATCCAGCACGTCGAAAGCCTCAACGCGCTGATGAGGCGCGTCACCGGCATCGACGTGCGCGAGACGGTGCCCGATTCGTTCCTCGCACGCGCCGATCAAATCGTCAACATCGACGTGCCGGTCGAAGCGCTGCGCGAGCGGCTGCGCGAGGGCAAGATTTACCCGCGCGAGCAGATCGAAAACGCGCTCAAGAATTTTTTCAAGCCGAGCAATCTCGCCTCGCTGCGCGAACTGGCGCTGCGCGAGGTCGCGCGCAGCCTCGATCGCCAGCGGCAGACGCAGCGAAGCGATCAAGCGCGAGGGCGGCCACCGCGCGCAGGTCGTCGATCGCATCATGGTCGGCCTTTCGTCCAACGCCGCCGACACCGGACAACTGCTGCGCAAGGCCTCGCGCATCGCCGGACAGCTCAACGCCGAATGGTTCGCCGTGCATATCGAGACGCCCAACGAGTCGGTGAAAAATATCGGCACCAGCGATTTCGTCGCGCTGCTCGACAACATCAACGTCGCCAGCGACCTCGGCGCCGAAACCGTGTGGCTCAAGTCGGACGACGTGGTCAAGGCGATTGATCGACTTCGCGCACGACAAGGGCGTGACCAAGGTGATCGTCGGCCGCACCCATCAGCCGCGATGGCGCCGATGGCTCAAGGGCGACGTGGTCGGCGCGGCTGGTCGCGGAGGCGACCGACCTCGACGTGGAAATTGTCGCGACCGACGAACGGGAGGAATCGCGATGAACGCACCCTCGCTGCAGCGCCGAGATTCGCAACGGCACCTTGCTGATGCTGGCGTTGGTCGTTCTGCTCGGGACTCTACACGCTGCCGCGGGTGTACAGCGCTCGGCGGCGCAATCCGCGCGACGCTCTATCGCAACTACATCAGCATCGAGGCCGCGCAGAACATGCACGCGCGCGCTCAACACGCTGCAGGTCGCCGAGCACGACGGCAAGGCCAAGGACGTGCTGCCGGGCGCGCGGCACGATTTCTTGCAGTGGATCGACGTCGAGGATCACGACTTCACTGAAGTCGGCGAGCCCGAGCTCGCCGCCGATATCGCCCGGCGCGGCAACCAGCTGTTCGCCGACATCGCCGCCGCGCCGCCCGGCACTTATCACGATCGCGAATTCGCCGAGCTGAACGGCCGCCTCGACGATCTGATCGCGATGAACAAGGCCGCGATGTTCCGCGCCGACAGCCGCTCGGTAAAGCTGGGCACAGACCTCGCCTATGAATTCGCCGGCGGCCTCGCGCTGGTGCTGCTGGTGGGCGCGCGCCGTGTCGTGGGCTCTCGGATGGCGGCTCTCGCAGCCGCTGACCGAGCTGGCCGAGCGCCTGCGCGGCATCAGCCAGCGCAAGATCGCAGGTCCGGCTGGGGCCGCAGCCGCTGGCCGAGCTCGAAGCGGTCGCGCGCGAATTCAACCAGATGGCCGAGCGGCTCGAGCAATACGACAAGCTCAACGTCGAGCGCCTCGTTTACGAAAAGAGCAAGACCGAGGCGATCATCGAGAGCCTCGAAGACGGCGTCGTGCTGATCGACTCGGACGGAATCGTCGCGCACATCAATGAGATCGCCGTCGCTGATCCTCGGCGTCGATGCCGCAGGACGCGCTCGGCAGTCCGTTCGACGATCTCAGCAGCAACCATCCTCATTACCTGCGTGTTCGCGACGCGCTTGCGCACGCTGCAGCGGGCCGGCCGCCGACGGCCATCGCACCGAGATGGATCTTCACGTTCGCGGCCGCGATCATTCCTACGTGCTGAAGCCGGTCCCGCTGCATCATACGGTCGGCAAGTCGCTCGGCACGCTGCTGATTCTGCAGGACGTAACCTACATTCGCGATCAGGATCGCGCGCGCACCAACCTGGTCGCGACGCTGTCGCACGAGCTCGCACTCCGCTTACTTCGCTGGCGCTGTCGGCCGAGCTGCTGCAGCCGCGAGAAGAGCCGGTTGCGAATCCCAAGAGCGCGAGCTGCTGCAAGTCGATCCTCGAGGAGTGCTCGCGGATGCGTCAGCTCACCGACAACCTGCTCAACCTCGCGCGCGGCGAAGATTCCCGCAATCGCCGTCCAGCAAAAGCGGCTCGACCTCGCGCGGCTGGCGGCGGACGTGACCCGGCGCTTCGCAATCCAGGCGCGCGAGAAACACATCATCCTCGAGGAACACATCGGATCGGTGCCGGAGATTATCGGCGACCCGGTCAAGCTCTCGTGGGTGATTTCAAACCTGATCGGCAACGCGCTGCGCTACACGCCGGCGGGCGGAACGATCACCGTCGCGGCGCATCGGCACCGAACGCGCGACGCGGCTGGAAGTCACCGATTCGGGTCCCGGCATTCCGCCCGACATGAAGGACTATATCTTCGAGCGCTTCGTGCAGTATGGTTCCGAGGGCTTCGAAAAGGGATCGGCCGGGCTGGGCCTGTCGATCGTCAAGGAAATCGTCGAGGCGCACGGCGGCAGGATTTTCGTCGAAAGCGCCAACTCGCACGGCGCTCGATTCATCGTCGAAATTCCCGCCGCGCAGGAGATGTGATGGCCAAGCTGCTGATTGTCGATGACGAGCGCAACATCCGCCGGAGCCTCACCACCTTCTTCGAGTCGCTCGGCCACGAGGTCAGCGCCGCCGAGAACGGCGCGCAAGCCGTCGCCGCTGCTGGCCGAGACGCGCTTCGATCTCGTGCTGACCGACTTCCGGATGGCCGAGATGAGCGGGCTCGAGCTGCTGCACGAGATCAAGCGGCGCTCGCCCGAAAGCCTCGTCATCCTGATGACCGCTTACGCGACCGTCGAAAACGCCGTCGAAGCGATGAAGTCCGGCGCCTACGACTACGTCACCAAGCCGTTCTCGCTCGAGCAGATTCAGCACACCGTCGATCGCGCGCTGCACGTCGGCATTGCTGACCGCCGAAAATCGCGCGCTGCGCAGCGCTATCGACGAGGAGCCGCTGCTCGACTCGAAGAGTCCCGCGATGCAACGCCTGCTCGAGACCGCGCGCCAGGCCGCCGCCAGCGACGCGACCATTCTGCTCACCGGCGAGAGCGGCACCGGCAAAAACGTCATCGCGCGGCAGATTCATCGATGGAGCCCGCGTCAGAGCAAGCCGTTCGTCGTCGTCAATTGCACCACGCTGTCCGAGGAACTGCTGGAAAGCGAGCTGTTCGGGCACATGCGCGGCGCGTTCACCGGCGCGGTCAAGGACAAGCCCGGGCGGCTCGAGGCGGCTAACGGCGGCACCGTCTTTCTCGACGAGATCGCCGACCTGACGCCGACGCTGCAGACCAAGTTTCTGCGCTTTCTGCAGGATCAGAACTTCGAGCGCGTCGGCGGCGAGCGCACGATCCACGTCGACGCGCGAATAATCGCCGCGTCCAATCGCGACCTCGAGTCCGAAGTCGCTGCGCATCACTTTCGCGAGGATCTCTACTATCGCCTCAACGTCATCACGCTGCGCGTCCCGCCGCTGCGCGAACGCCGCGAAGATATTCTGCCGCTTGCGCAGTGGCTGCTGAATATCGCCGCCATCCGCAACTCGCATCCCGGCCTGGCACTTTCGCCCGGCGCGACTGCGGCGCTCACGCGCTATCGATGGCCGGGGAATGTCCGCGAACTGCGCAACGCAATCGAGCGCGGCACCGTCCTGATGCGCGGCGAGACCATCGCGCCCGACGATCTGCCCGATTCGCTCTTCCACGACTCACGACCGAAGCGCTGGCCGGCATCCCCAACGCCGCGAGCCTCGACGAAGTCGAGCGCGAGCACATCGCGCGCGTGCTCGGCAGCCAGCGCCACGCTGGAGGAGGCCGCCGACACACTCGGCATCAACGTGACGACGCTGTGGCGCAAGCGCCGCCGTTACGGGATTGAGTAGCTAATCGACTCAGCGATTCGGCGTACGCCCGCAGCCGTTCGAACCAAATCAGCTTATGCTTGAAGCCCGGATAGCTCGCATTCAGGCCACTGGGATTCGGCAGCACGAAGACTCGCGCACCAAATATTTCCTCTTGCTTGGCGCCCGCTCCCTCGCCCTGCGCGACGCCGAAGAATCGCCGGTAGATGCTCACACCGACGAACGCGACTACGCTGCGGCCGCAAACGCCTGATCTTCCGCGCAAGCAGTTTTTGCCCCTCGATCATCTCGGCCGTGGTCAGACTCCGAGCCGCTGCGCGCGTCGCCCGAGCGCACAAACTCGTCAGCGCCAAATCGAATTCCAGCAGCCGCTCATCGTCTTCGCACGTGAGCTCCACCGGCACCAGCCGCGCCGCATACAGCAGCCGCCAGAACGGATTGCCGGGGCTGGCAAAATGATGCCCCATCTGCTCGGAGCGAATGCTCGGATTGATCCCGACGAACAAAATTCGCGGCCGCGGTTTCAGGATGTCGCGCAGCTTTGCCATCCGCCGAATATTGCCATCTTCGCCACGCTCATGCTCGCTTGACCCGCCGCGCGCGCTGCCGTAGCACAGTTAAAGATCTCAGGAGTACTTCCCTATGGCGACCCGCAGCGCGGAAACCTCAACGGCCACCAGTCCCGATCACGTCAGCGGCGTGCTCAATTACCTGGCCGACAAAGAGCAGCGCCCCGTGAGCTACAACTTCAAGCCGCCGGAGGGCGTCCCTGCGCGGACGGGTACGTACGCCAAGTTCACCGTGCCGATTTACAGCGCCCGGCCGGTGCTTGGAGCAACTGTCCCTCGACCGCCAGGGCTTCGCCGTCACGCGTCAGCAGTCGGCAGTCGCAAATTTCTACGACGCTGACGAAGTGCGCAGAGTTTACTATCCGGAAGTCGAGCGGATGGTGCGCGAATTTACCGGCGCCATCAAAGTGCACGCGTTCGACCACAACGTTCGATCGCGCCCGATGGCGAAACGCCATGAGAATGGTGCGCAGGAGCCGGTCAAGGTCGCGCACAATGACTACACGCTCAAGAGCGGGCCGCAGCGCGTGCGCGATCTCATGGGTGGCGAGGCCGAGCGATCTGCTCAAGAATCGCTTCGCCGTGATCAATGTCTGGCGCCCGATTCGCGGGCCAGTGCAGGAATCGCCGCTGGCAGTATGCGACGCGCAAACCATGGTGCAGGACGACTTCGTCAAGCACGTGCTCAAGTATCGCGATCGTGACGGTGAAGTGTACTCGGTCGCGTACAACCCGAATCATCGATGGTACTACGTTCCGAATCAGCAGAAGGAAGAAGTGCTGCTGCTCAAGTGTTACGACTCCGACGGACGGCGCGCGCGCTTCACCGCGCATTCCGCCTTCGAGGATCCCACGAGCCCTGCTCGACGCCGCGCCGCGCGAAAGCGTCGAAGTGCGGACCCTGGTCTTCTTCGCGCCTGAAGCGTCCGCCTGAGGATCATACTCGTGGAATATCGCAATCTCGGCAACTCGGGACTCAAGGTTTCGGCCGTCGGCCTCGGATGCAACAACTTCGGCATGCGATGCGACGCCGAACAGACGCGCGCAGTAGTGCATAAGGCCCTCGACGAAGGGATCACGCTGTTCGACACCGCCGACATCTACGGCAATCGCGGCGGTTCCGAAGAATTGCTCGGCAAGGCGCTCGGCGATCGGCGCCGCGATATTATCGTCGCGACTAAGTTCGGGATGGCGATGGGCGACGGTCCCTACATGAAGGGCGGCTCTTACCGCTACGTCATGGCGGCGGCCGAGGCGAGCCTCAAGCGACTGGGCACCGACTATATCGATCTGTACCAGATTCATCAGCCGGACCCCGAGACGCCGCAGCATGAAACTCTCGAAGCGCTGAACGATCTCGTTCGCGCCGGCAAGGTCCGCTACATCGGGCACAGTAACTTCGCCGCGTGGCAAGCTGTCGATGCGCACTGGATATCGCGCACTCGCGGTCTTGCCTCTTACATCTCCGCGCAAAATCAGTACAACCTGCTCGACCGTCGCATCGAGCGCGAGCTGGTTCCCGCATGCCGCGAGTTCGGCGTCGGCATTTTGCCTTACTTCCCACTGGCCAGTGGATTTCTGACCGGGAAGTACAAGCGCGGCGCCGAACCCCCAAAAGGCACCCGCCTTTCGTTGATTCAACGGATGGCGAAGCAGGCGCTCACCGACGAAAATTTCGCGACGCTCGAAAAACTCGAGAAGTTCGCCACCAGCCGTGAGCACACGATCCTCGAGCTGGCAGTCGGATGGCTAGCGTCGCAGCCGCAGGTCTCCAGCGTAATCTCCGGCGCGACCAGTCCTGAACAGGTCACCCAGAACGTGAAAGCCGGCAACTGGAAATTATCGGCCGAAGAACTCGCCGAAGTCGACAAGCTGACTCGCCGCTAAGCATCGGCGCTTGCGACGTTGTCTTGTATTACACGATGTAATACAAGTACCGCCATGGCGGCGCTGAATATCAGGATCGATGCGGAGACGGCCGACTTCCTCGAGCGGTTTGCGCGGGAGCGTGGGCTTAGTAAGTCCGAAGTCGTGCGCCAGGCGCTGGGTAAACTGCGCAAGAAAGAGGGGGCCCGCCCCTCACGAAAAACGCCCTATGAACTGGTCGCTCATCTGATTGGCAAATGGGACAGCGGCGGCATGAATTTGTCCGAGCGCACTGGCGAACGGTTCGCGCGAATGCTGCAAGAAAATAAAAATGCCAATCGTGCTGGTCGACGCCGGTCCACTCGTCGCGTTAATTGATCGGGCCGACCCGCATCATCATAGATGCATAGCAGCGTTTGAGTCTCTGCGCGATCCGCTCGCGACCGTATGGCCCGCGTTTACGGAAGCGATGTATTTGTTGCGCGCAAGCGACCGCGCCCAGGGATTGCTCTGGGACATGTTCAAGGCCGACGGCTTAAGATTCGCGGAACTTGGTCTTGACGATTTTCCCCGCATGCGCGAGCTGATGTGGAAATATCGCGACCTGCCGATGGACCTCGCTGATGCCGCTCTGGTGCGGGTCGCTGAGCGCGAAGGCCTGCGCCGCATCTTCACCATCGACCGCCAGGACTTCGAGATCTATCGGTCTTATCGCTTCGGACGCTTCGAATTCCCGCCGTAGTCCATTTCTTCGCTAATCGTTCGCTCCGTTCCGTTCGTCTGAACTTTTCGTTCAGGGCGCTTTAACGCCTTAGGGGTGAAGACGTTGTTCCATGAGGAGGCGAACAAAATGACTTCACTACTGAATGAAAAACAGATGGAGGCGATTCGCGGTTTCATCAATCCGTCGCCGGAAAAGGAAGGACTTACCATGAGCCAGAGCTGCTTTCTGTCCGAGTTGCCGGGCGTGATCTTCGGCGTCGTAACGCTCATCTGGATCGTCGGCACCCTGGGCTTGCTCAACCGCTAGTTCAAGGGAGGAATTTCTTGAGCGCGTTAATCGGATTCGGAATCGATGGAATCGACGACCCCGCCGAAGGTGCGCCGACCACCGAACCCACTGCGTTCACTCCGCCGCGGATTATGTTGCCGGGCGTGTTAATCGCGCCCATCGCCACCCGCTCCGCCAGCGTTGGCACGTCCGGCAGCACCCGCACCCCGGGCAGCTTCCCACTCACCGTCACCGGGATCGCGACTTGCAGTCCAAGCGTGAGCCGAATGTCGGCGCTCATGTCGATGTTCTTGTCCATGTCGAACCAGCCGTCACCGGTGATCGCGTAGTCCGGCGACTGCGCAAACAGGTCGTGCGTCGTGAACCGCGGTCCCGTTTGCTCAAAGGTCATGCTCGCGGTTTGCAGCTCGGTGTCAGGATCGACCAGCAACCCGTGATGACTCGACATGAAGGCGACGTTCACGAGCTGGCTGACGCCGGGCGCCGCCGCGACTGCATTGAGTGCGTCGGCCACAATGTTGACGCCGACCAGTTTGCCGTTCGCGATTGTCACGCGTCCGCTGCCGCGAAGAGTCGGCCTGATTCGATCCCAATCCGCGCCGCGGCCTGACGTCGCGACGTTGCCGGTCAGCAATCCGCGCACCCTGCCGGCCGCCTCGATATTTTGCGACCGCAGCCCCTGTTCCATGTTCAGATTCCGCATCGCGAGCGTGACGTTGAAGCTCGGCACAGCGCCGAAGACTGCATCCCCGTTGGCCGTCTAGCGATCCGCCGAACAATTCGACGTTCAGCGGACGCGCTGACGCGCGGCGATTGAGGTAGGCCGCCGTCATCTCGAGGTTGTTGTACGAAACATTTTCGAGCGAACCGTCGGCCGATTGTATCGTCGCGCTGATACGCGGCGATGACAGCTCGCCGTCGGCAGTACCTCTGACGTCGAGACCGTTGACGACGTCGCTGGTGGGACGGCTGGCGAATATCTGCGCGAGCTTCACCGAGTCGGCCTTCAGCGCATAGCTCGCGCTGAGCGGACTGAGCGATTCCACTCGTCCTTCGATGCGGCCGTGCGCGGAGCCGAGCATGAAGCTGGTCGGCTCGACAGTTTCGACGCCGTTGGCGAAGCGAATCGTGCCGTTCAGATCGCTGATTCCGCTTTGCCACGACGGTCCCGGTTTCAGCGCAACCTGCTTTAGCGTCACAGATCCTTCGACTGGCGGCGCGTTGCCGCCGAACGTCACAGTACCGTGAACTTCGCTCATCCCTTTCACGTCGTAGGGAGCCGCTGCACTTATCATCGGGCACAGATTGGCGAAGTTGAAGCTGTTCGAATCGATTTGCACACTCAGCGGTTGCGCGCCGCCGCCAGTGAAACTGCTCGCCGTCAGTTCGAGATCCGACAGCTTGAGATTCACGCTCGCTATCTGGATCTGGTCGCCCCAGGTACCGTTCGCATTCAACGTCATCGCGGTTCCGGCGGGCTTGTTGAACACTGCAGCGTACGCGACACGGTTCGCCGTCAGGTCGGTGCTGAGCGCGATCGCGAGATTGCCGACGGTGCCGCGCAGAGTTCCGGCGACGGAGGCAGCATCGGGAATCGAAAGCTCCTGCCGGAATGTGCGTTCCAATATCTGCGAGCGGGCGGAGACTGTCGAGCAGAATCGAATCGAACTTCGCAACTTGAGATCGACCGGAATGCTGGAAGCGTCCAGCATGCCTTGAGTCAGCAGCGGGCCGACGTTGCCCGACGCCTCGACGTTCTGCGTATCGCCGGGGAAGGCGAATTTCGTCTGCGACGTCGAAGGCCGACGCGGCATTGAAGTTGGTGACGTCGAAATCCAGGTGATGGACACGAATCGGCGCCGCCTTTTCGCTTAGATCGTTGAAGTAGATTTCGCCGTCCTCGATGCTGAGCGCATTGATCGACAAGTCGGCGAGCGACGATCGCTTCGATGCGTCCAGCCGCTGTATTCCCGCTCTGCGCAGTTGGCATTCGACCCAATCGTGCTCACGTTCAGATCGCCTTTCGCGTTCATCACGAGTCGGATGTCGGGTTTGATCAGATCGAGCTTGGTGACTTTCGCTTCGCCGCGCAGCAGAGGGATGAACTCGACTTCCGCGGTCACGTCGCTGGCGGCGAGGAACGGTTTCGGCGAGAACGCAGGGTCGTCGGCTATCGTCAGCCCGGCTCACCTCGACTGAGACGCCCCATCCCATCTGCGCCTGTATCTTCCCGACGTTTACCTGGCGGCCAAGCTCGTCGCTCACGCGCGCGAGAATGCGCGATCTGGTTGCGGGCGACGAGCGAACTCAAATTGAAGTATGCGTAAACGGTAAGCCCGGCCGCGATCAGCAGGAGAGCGCCAACTGCGATGCCCGCGATGAGTAGTATCCTGCGCACGTCGTATCGACGGATCGCGCCGTCAGACTATGGCGCATACTAAGTAGAAGCGCGTGCCGCAAATGGTCAGTTGGTCGCCGGTGGTCTTGTATCCGCGGTGCTCGGCAGCGGAATTCAGCCGCGCGCGATCGGCGACGACCATGTCGATTCCTGACAGGCCTTCGCCTCGGCCATCGGTTGCCTCGACGAATCTGACGCTGGCGTTGTCGAGCGGCATCTCGAGGCGGCCGCGTGCGTCCTTGCGAACGGGCACGCCGGCGATCTTGCTCCATCGCTCGGCTAGGCCTGCCGGGTCGGGCGATTGCAGCTCGACGACGGAGTATGAGCTGACTACCTCGGTGCGTTTCGCCTTGCGCCATCCGTCGCCGCCCGCTGGCTCCCAATGACCCTCGGGTTCCTGCTTTGCGTCCCAGTCTATTTCGAAAAACGAGCCGCCGGTGTCGGCCGGATGCAACTGCATCACGTGGTACTCGCTGTTCTCGCGCTCCCAGGCGATTCGGATGCCCATCGCGGCGGCGCGATCGCGACGCTCGAGTTGGGCGTCGTGCGTGTCGCATTGGCAGATGACCATGTAGCCGCCGTCGCCGCCGCGCCGCTTGAGGTAGCGCCCGCCGGCGGTGCCGTCCTTGATGGGAGCGACGACCTCGATGAAGTTGTTGCCGACCGGCAGCAGCGAATTCTCGAGTCCGAACGCGCCGACGCCGGGATCGATGTAGCAGACTTCGAGTCCGAAGACGGCCGTGAGGTCGTCGATGACGGGCGCGAGCTTATTGGCGACGAGCGCAATCTGACGAAGTCGAATCGACATGGCTGCCTCCTGGTCAGAAGCTAGCACGATTGAAGCACCCAGCGATCACGTACGGGTCCAACTCACGTTGAAACAGGCGTAGCCGGTGAGAGGCCGGCGGCGACGCGACCAGCCGCGCCAACCGCGATGTCGGGGATGAGTACTTTTCTGCGCATGCCGCGAGACTAGCTATTTAGCAAGACTAACTTAACTGCGGCCAGGGAAAGAAAACCCAAAACCGCCGAATACTCACCTATAACTTCCCCTTCCCCTTGGTTTCAGTTTTGAAGTTCGCCCGATTCACGTACGAAGATAATTTGCCTACTCTGTAGCACCTGCAGCCATGATCTTTTCGAACAGCTGCTTCGTCGACATGCGGTTTTCGTCTTTGAGCTTTTTCGTGACAAGTTTGCTAATCTCGAGCGCTCCGCCACGCCCTAGGAGACCCTTGAAGTCACCCTTCTTACTCCAATCCCACTCCTTACCGGATCGCAAAATAGTAAGCATTTGAGAAGCTTTGAACTGGCCTTTCAGCAGCGCCCTGTCAATTACTTGAGAACCGATGAAGCAAATCGCCCACAGACCTGAGCCGCGTAGCATGATGTATTCCTTCGGAGTACTCCACGCCTTCGGTTGCCACTTTTTTACTGCGTCGAAGTAGTTGCGAATGACTCTATATTGAGCCTCTGCGTCGTCTAGATGGGGGAGTTGGGTCGATCTGCTAAGCATATATTCGATTCCGGTCTTCAAGCCACGCAGTGGGATATCGACGCCGACCGGTTTCTTCCCTCCCTCAAAGATTCTGTCGTGAAGGGGACTTGTAGGATCACGGTTTAGGCGTTGCGCGATGTAAAGCTCCGGAGTTCGGTGCTTCAATTGCTCTTCTGGAGTCAAGCGAACCTCGATACCATCGAGGTGACTTGTATTCATCCTTTTCTGATTTTTGTTGATATCCTTGAATAGCTGAATCTCCTCGTCGCG
Source organism: uncultured delta proteobacterium (assembly GCA_963721485.1). Lineage (GTDB taxonomy): Bacteria > Desulfobacterota > Binatia > Binatales > Binataceae > Binatus. The sequence continues at coordinate 494,658 of CAVRJV010000003.1, forward strand.
ACTAAGGTCGAACGCGAGGCAGAATGACACCTGCTTCTCGATTCGTGAGTAGCCGGTCTGCTTTCCGTCGCCGTAGTGCAACCTGTGATTCCCGTCGACTCGCGATATCGCTATGCTCGCACCTTTGCAGCCTTTTGCGTCGATTTCGAGGACTCCTAAGTCCGGCGTTTCCGGCGATGCCGGATAAAAGGTCACCACACTTTTTTTTCGAGCGCAAAGAAACACTTCTGGCCAGAAGCCGAGATCTCTATTTTTTACGTACTCGTATGCGTCTCGAGCATGTGATGGGCTCAAATCTCTTTGTGTGCCCCTTGGGTTATCTAACTGATCATAGATATCGGCCTTGGAGATTTCAGCCAAATCTGCCAATGCGGCGAAACCACGGTAGACATTGACACCTAGGACCTTCGCCCTCACAACCGGGCATGCCAGTATCTTATTTTGTCTTTTGGTCATGTCACATGTCCTTTCTATCTGGCCGCAATGTGCAGCGCTTTGGCATTTCCAGGCGTACGCCTCACTGTTTTTCCAACGGCCTCAAGCAAAACACACATAGTGAGCAGCAGGCATTGCCATTGCTGCATCACCTCAAGATCCGCCGTATCAAAGTACCTCTGCATTGTTAACTTATAGGAATTGCGGCTGGCGAGGTGCCTCTTAAGTTCAAGAAGATGTTCACGAACCGGAGATTTCGCGTCATCGAAGGTGATGGAATGAGCGCTGAGGTTCCGCAGTTTTCTGAGTTGCTCAAGAGCAACATATAGTGTTCCATCGATCAGACCCAATCGAAGGCACATCTTGATGCGAGCGCTGAATGTCCCTAAGGGAGTATCCCCTTCAAGCAGCTCATCTGGTCCTTGGCAATTTTCGGCAAGAAGTAAGAGCGAAGAATCTCGAGCAGAAGGTGATCAACCTTTGACGCGCCAACGATTAGCAATGGCCTGACACCACGCTCGGCTAAAAGATCCTCGGCAAAGGAGTCGAAGATCTCGCTATTTTTGGTCTTTCGCATCTTTGATAGGGCTTGAATCAGTAGACGAATCCCGAATTCTGTTCATTTTGATGCGGTCGTCCCTCCAATCTGGCGAAGTCGAATCGACATAAGCATCCTCAAGGTCAGGCGTTAGCGCGATTGAAATGATCGGCGATCACGTTCGCTACGCAGCAGGTCACCTTCTTCGCGGTGGGGATGTGGAGGAATTCGTTGGGGCCGTGGGCGTTGGCGTGCGGGCCTAGGACGCCTGTGATCAGAAACTGGGAATCGGGGAAGCGGGTGCCTAGCATCCCCATGAAGGGGATGGTGCCGCCTTCGCCCATATAGGCGGTTGGCTTGCCGAAGTACGCGTTGGAGGCCGTGTCGAGGCTTTGCTCGAGCCATGGGGAAAGGGCCGGAGAGTTCCATCCGCTGGCGCCCCAGTTGGCCTGGAACGTGACCTTGCATCCGTAGGGCGGATCGGTTTCCAGAATGCTTTTCAGTTTTTGCGATGCGCCTTTCGGATCGACGGTGGGCGGCAGCCGGAGCGAGAGGCTTACTGCCGTGCTCGGGCGGAGCACGTTGCCGGCGTTGTTGGTCGGGGGCAGGCCGTCGGCGCCGATGATCGAGAGTGCGGGACGCCATGCGCGGTTCAGGATCAGCTCGGTCGTGTCGGTCGAGATTGGACGAGTCTTATCGATGAACGGGAACTTCGAGTGGATGTCGCTGCCCAGCACCTTGGCCGTGGCGGCGGCCTGCTTGAGGCGGTCGGCGGGGATGGTCGCGTAGAATTCGGGCGCGAGTACTTTGCCGGTCGCTTCGTCTTCGACGCGGCTCAGCAAATTGCGCACGATGCGGAAGGTGTCGGGGACGACTCCGCCTGCGTCGCCGGAGTGCACGCCCTCGGTGAGTACGTCGACTTGCAGGCGGCCGCCGACGAGGCCGCGCAGCGACGTGGTGAGCCAGAGCTGATCGTAGTTGCCGCATCCGGAGTCGAGCGCGATGCACAGGCTCGGCTGGCCGATGCGCGGCGCGAGGTGCTGGATATAATGAGGCAGATCGAAGCTGCCGCTTTCCTCGCACGCCTCGATGACGACGACGCATCGCGCATGCTTGATCGAGTTGGCCTGCAGCGCGCCGATCGCGCCGAGGCATGAGAACATCGCGTAGCCGTCGTCGGCGCTGCCGCGGCCGTAGAGACGATCGCCCTCGCGCACGGGTTCCCACGGGCCGAGTCCGTCGCGCCATCCGGACATCTCGGGCTGCTTGTCCATGTGGCCGTAGAGCAGCACGCAGTCGTTCGAGTCGCCGGGGATTTCCATGAACAGGAGCGGCGTGCGGCCTTCGAGGCGGACGACTTCGAGCTTCATCCCGCGGATGGGCTGGCGGCGGGCCCAGGCCTCGAAGCGGGCGACGACGCGGTCCATGTGGCCGTGGGCTTTCCAGTCGCGATCGAAGGCGACGGATTTGTTGGGGATGCGGATGTACTCGACCAGTTCGGCGACGATGGATTCATCCCAGAGGCGATCGACGTGGGTGCGGATGGCTGACTTGTCCATGATGGGAGCCTACGCGAGATGAGTGTCGATAGGCAAAATGTCGATTCGACGGTGCGGTTCAAATACAAACGGGAGGTCAATGGATGACTCGTCTGCAACCGTAAATTCCAGTGCGTTGGCGCATCGCGATTTTCGGCGCTTTCTGGGGGCGAGCTTCATGGCGATCCTTGCGATGCAGATTCAGTCGGTGGCTGTGAGCTGGCAGATTTATGCGATCGCACGGACGCAGCTGGCGCTCGGATACGTCGGGCTGTTTCAATTTCTCCCGATGATGGCGTGCACGATTCCGGCGGGGCATTTTGCCGATCGTTTCGATCGCAGAATGATCCTCGTGGTCAGCAATCTATGCACTGCGGTGGCGTCGGGCGGTTTTCTGATGCTGGCGCTGACGAGGGCCACCGCGGTGTGGCCGTTCTACGCGGTGCTCGTGATGTTCGGCGCGGCGCGGGCTTTTGCGGGACCGGCGTCGCAGTCGTTTGTGCCGCTGCTGGTGCCGCAGGAGCAATTTCCGCAGGCGGTCGCGTGGAGCTCGTCGACGTCGCAGGTGGCGGTGATTGCGGGACCGGCGATTGGCGGCGCTATTTATATTCTCGGGCCGGCGGTGGACTACGGCATCTGCCTCGCGCTGTTCGTCGCGATCGCAATCGTGATTTTCGGAATCCGGAGCCGCGGCGTGCGCTACGAGGCGGAGGCCGATACGACGGTGTTCGAGCGGATCACGGCGGGGATTGCGTACGTATGGCGCAAGCCGCTGATCCTCGGCGCGTTCTCGCTGGATTTGTTCGCGGTGCTGCTCGGGGGAGCGACTGCGCTGCTGCCGGTCTATGCGCGCGACATCCTGCACGTCGGACCGATCGGGCTGGGACTGCTGCGCAGCGCGCCCGCGCTGGGCGCGGCGATGCTCGGGCTGGCGATCGGCAATATGGTGCGGGCGCAGCGGCATGCGGGACTGGCGATGTTCGTATGCGTCGCGATTTTCGGAATTGCGACGATCGTTTTCGGCTTATCGCGGAACTTTGCGCTGTCGATGGCGGCGCTGTTCGTGCTCGGCGCGTCGGACATGGTGAGCGTGTACGTGAGGACGACATTGACGCAGCTGGCGACGCCGGACGCGATGCGCGGGCGGGTGAGCGCGGTCAACCGGCTGTTCGTCGGCGCGTCGAATGAGCTGGGAGAGTTCGAATCGGGGGTGACGGCGACGTGGTTCGGGACGGTGCCGGCGGTGGTGATTGGGGGAATCGGGACGCTGGTGATCGTGGCCGTGTGGTATCGGATGTTTCCGAGTTTGCGGGAGGTGGATCGGTTGTCGGAGGTTACGCCGTGACGCGCACTCTGCTTGAATCGCAGAACCCTCACCTAACCTCTCCCGTGAAATAACGGGCGAGGGATCAGACGCCGGCGCGCAGACATTCGAGCAGGAGGTTCAGGGCGGCGGTGCTGAAGGTGCGCATGTTGGCGACGCGGTCGGGGCTGCCGGTTTCTACTGTTAGCGAGCGATCAACAGGGCCGGCGACTGCGATGCAACTGTGGCCGGCGGCGTCGCCGTAGCGATTGCCGGTGGGGCCGCTGGCGCCGATTTCCGCGATGCTCCAGGTCACATCGAAGCGCGATCGAGCGGCGCGCGCCAGGATCATTGCGCCTTCTTCGGTGACTGATTTGATTCCGGCGAAGGCCATGTCAGGGACGTCGAGCATCGCGCGCCGCGCTTTCAGCGTGTAGACGACACTGCCGCCGATGAAGTAGGCCGATGCGCCGGGGACGCTCAGCAACGCGGCCGAGATGAGGCCGCCGGTACTCGACTCGGCAACGGCGACGGTCTCGCGCCGGTCTTTGAGAAGCGTCGCGATTTTTTCGGCGAGCGGCAGCAGAGTCTGCATGTTGGCCTCTTCGAATTCAGAATCGATGCGATGTTATCGCGCGGCGCATCCGTCGAGAAAGGTCGAGGTAACGACATCGACCGCGCGATCGGGCGTCGTGTATTCGCGGCCGTAGCGGTTGATGCCGCGGATCATGCCGAGCAGCGATTCGGCGGCGAGCCGACTGTCGATGCCGGGCTTCATCGAGCCGCGGCGGACGCCGTCGTCGAGCACGCCGCTGATCAGCCGCGCGAGATCGTTGCGCTGAGCGCGATATTGGCGCTCCTGCGAGGCGGGTAACGCCTTGGGATCGCGCAGCAGGGCGAAGAATTGCCGGCGGGCCCAGAAAAATTTGACACTGTGGCGGACGATGGTCCCGATCTGATCACGGTTCGAGGTGCATCCGGCGAGCGCCGCGCGAATTTCGCCCTGTAGTTCGGTGAATCCGTTGATGACGGCCGCCGCGTAGAGCTCTTCCTTCGATTTGAACTGGCGGTAAACGCTGCCCTTGCCGACGCCGGCGTGCGCGGCGACCTCGTCGATCAACACGAGATCGAATTCCCGTTCGGCGAAGAGTTCGGCGGCGCTTTGAAGGATTCGCTCGCGCATAAAAGGCGTCGAGGGCCGGCCGCGGCCGTCCTTGCGGCGAATCGGCGACGAAATTGGTTGTCGCTTGACCCTCAAAATTGGAAACCTGGAAGCATAAGATGCGTAGATCCGTAATTGGTACTGTTGGTTTCCTGGCCGGTGTTTCCGATCGGCAGTCACATCCGGCACATCTGAAATATGGACTGGCGAGTCCACAATTGCAACAATAGACTCAAGATCAAGCTTTGCTAGTTTGGAGAGAGTTGCGACGGAGCACATGATGGATTCAGACGGCCCGACGACTGGTAAGCCTAACGCCTCGCGATTCCTACAGGATGCCGAAGTGCCTAGCTTGCTCGACAAAGTGATGCAACGATGGCGCACCTGGCTGGTGGTCCTGGCGGTCGCGATCATTGGGATCTATTACCTGACGGGGCGCAGCAGCACGGACTCCGCAGTCCCTGCGACAGTGATGCATCCGATTGTTTCGGTCGCCGCGGTTCCAGCGAAGGTCGGAGATTTGAAGCAGTACATTTCCGCGATCGGAACGGTCACTGCCTACAACACGGTCACCGTGAAAAGCCGGGTGGACGGGCAGCTCGAGAAGGTAAATTTTACCGAAGGACAGATCGTAAAGGCCGGGGATCTGCTGGCTGAGATCGATCCGCGCCCCTACCAGGTGCAACTCACCCAGGCTGAGGGGACGCTCGCGAAAGATATGGCGAACCTCGAAAACAACAAAATTCTCTACGCCCGCGACAAAGAACTCTACGATCAGAAAATCATCGCGCACCAGGACCTCGACAACCAGCAAGCGCTGGTCGGACAGTACGCCGGCTCGATCGAAAGCGATAAGGGCGCGGTGGATAACGCCAAGCTGCAACTGACCTACAGCCACATCACGTCGCCGATCACCGGCCGGGTCGGACTGCGCCTGGTGGACCCCGGCAATATCATTCACGCGACCGATGCGACTGGTCTCGCAGTGATTACGCAGTTGCAGCCGATCGCGGTTGATTTCAGTATTCCCGAGGACGATCTGCCGAGCCTCGAGACTGCGATGAAGGCCGACCCGCAATTGCCGGTAACGGCCTACGATCGCGACCTCAAACACAAACTCGCGGAAGGAACGCTGCTCACCACCGACAACCAGATCGATCAGAGCACCGGCACGATCAAGCTCAAGGCGTCCTTTCCCAACGAAGACAACTCGCTGTTTCCGAATCAGTTCGTCAACGCGAAGCTGCTGGTGAATACAATCCCCAATGCGATCCTGATTCCGGCGGCCGGTCTCCAGCGCAGCCAGCAAGGATCGTTCGTCTATGTCGTCAAGCCGGACAAGACGGTCGAGATGCGCCCGGTGACGGTGGGAGCAACGCAGGGCGAGGTGATCGCGATCAGCAAGGGTCTCGCAGCAGGAGACCTGGTCGTGACCGACGGCGTGGACAAGCTGCAGCAAGGATCGCACGTCAACGTGCAGACCGGCGCGATCTCGACGGAGAGCGCCGCCCCGTGAATCTGTCGCGCCCGTTCATTCTGCGGCCGGTCGCGACTTCGCTGCTGATGGTCGGGATCCTGCTGGCGGGGCTGGTGGCCTACGGGCAATTGCCGGTATCGGCGCTGCCGCAGGTCGACTATCCGACGATCCAGGTCCTGACTTTTTATCCCGGCGCGAGCCCGGACGTGATGGCGTCGTCGGTTACGGCGCCGCTCGAGCGGCAGTTCGGCGAGGTGCCGGGCCTGAACCAGATGACCTCGAACAGCTCGTTCGGCAGCTCGGTCATCACGCTGCAGTTCGATCTCAACCTGAACATCGACGTTGCCGAGCAGGAGGTGCAGGCGGCGATCAATGCGGCCGCGACTTATCTGCCGACGGATCTGCCGAACCCGCCGGTTTACAGCAAGACCAATCCCGCCGACGCGCCGATTCTGACGCTGGCGCTGACCTCGAAGGAACTGCCGCTGGACCAGGTCGAAGACCTGGCCGACACGCGACTGGCGGAGAAGATATCGCAGTTGCCCGGCGTCGGACTGGTGAGCATCAGCGGCGGCCAGAAGCCCGCGGTGCGCGTTCAGGCTAATCCGACCGCGCTGGCGTCTTACGGCATGACGCTCGAGGATCTGCGCACTGCGCATCGCGGCCGCCAACGTCGACGAGGCCAAGGGCAACTTCGACGGCACGCAGCAGGCGTACACGATCGGCGCCAACGATCAATTGCTTGACCGCGAAGGACTACATGCCGCTGATCGTCGCCTATCACAACGGCGCGCCGGTCAGGCTGTCGGACGTCGCGGTTGCGGTCGACGATGCCGAGAACGTCAAGGAGGCGGCCTGGATGAACCTGACGCCGGCCGTGATCCTCAACGTTCAGCGCCAGCCCGGCGCCAATATCATCGCCGTCGTCGACCGGATCAAGGCGCTGATGCCGCGCTTGCAGGCCTCGCTGCCGTCGTCGGTCAAGGTGCCGATTCTCACCGATCGGACCACCACGATTCGCGCGTCGGTCCGGGACGTTGAGTTCGAGCTGATGCTGACGGTGGCGCTGGTGGTGATGGTCATCTTTCTGTTCCTGCGCAGCCTCTCGGCGACGATCATTCCGAGCATCGCGGTTCCGCTGTCACTGATCGGAACCTTCGGCGTGATGTACCTGCTCGGCTACAGCCTGGACAACCTGTCGCTGATGGCGCTGACGATTTCGACCGGCTTCGTGGTCGACGACGCGATCGTGATGATCGAAAACATCTCGCGCTTTATCGAGGAGGGCGAGAAGCCGCTGGAGGCCGCGCTCAAGGGCTCCGAGCAGATCGGCTTCACCATCCTGTCGCTGACGGTTTCGCTGATCGCGGTGCTGATTCCGCTGCTGTTCATGGGCGACATCGTCGGCCGCCTGTTCCGCGAATTCGCGATCACGCTGGCGGTGACGATCCTGGTTTCGGCGGTGGTTTCGCTGACGCTGACGCCGATGATGTGCGCGAAGCTGCTGAATCATACGCCGAAAGGATCGAGCAGAGCTGGTTCTATCGCAAGTCGGAGAAGGTCTTCGAAGATACGATTGCGCTTTACGGACGCACGCTCGAATGGGTGCTCGAGCACGAATTCGGAACGCTGATGGTCGCGATCGCCACGCTGGTCCTGACGATCTTGCTCTACATCATCGTGCCCAAGGGATTCTTTCCGGTGCAGGATACCGGCGTGATCCAGGGCGTTTCCGAGGCGCCGCAGGATGTGTCGTTCGCCGCGATGGTGCGCGGCCAGCAGGCGCTGGCGCAGGATCATTTTGCAGGATCCGGCGGTTGAGAGCCTGTCGTCGTTCATCGGCATCGACGGCACCAACACCACCGTCAACAGCGGCCGCATTCTGATCAACCTGAAGCCGCTCGATGCAGCGCAAGGTCGATATCAGCCACCGTGATCAACCGCCTTGCAGCCGCAAGCTGGCCAAAGTTCAAGGGCATCACGCTCTACCTGCAGCCGGTGCAGGATCTGACGGTGGAGGACCGGGTCAGCCGGACGCAGTATCAGTACAGCCTCGAAGATCCGAGCGGCGACGAGTTGAAACTGTGGACCGCGAAACTGGTCGAAAAGCTCAAGACGCTGCCCGCATTGCGCGACGTCGCGACCGATCAGCAGAACGAGGGCTGGGAGGCGCAAATGGTGATCGATCGGCTGCACGGCGTCGCGCCTGGGGATTACGCCGCAAACTGATCGACGACACGCTTCTACGACGCCTTCGGGCAGCGCCAGGTCTCCACGATATTCACGCAGTTGAACCAGTATCACGTGGTGCTCGAAGTCGGTCGCCGGAGTTTCAGCGCAACCCGCAGGTCGCTCAGACGAAATCTACATCTCGTTCGACCACCGGCGGCAGGTGCCGCTCAGCACTTTCACGCATTTCGAGCCCGAGTACGGCGCCGCTGGTCGGTGAACCACAGGGCCAATTTCCGGCGGTCACGATTTCGTTCAACTGGCGTCCGGGCTACTCGCTCGGCGACGCGGTCACCGCGATCGATGCAGGCGCGCGAGCGAAATCGGGATGCCGGCCAGCATCGCGGCTGCGTTCCAGGGCACCGCCGCAGGCCTTCCAGGCCTCATTGGCGAACGAGCCGCTGCTGATTCTGGCCGCGCTGGTCACCGTCTATATCGTGCTCGGCGTGCTCTACGAAAGTTACATCCATCCGATCACGATTCTCTCGACGCTGCCGTCGGCCGGCGTGGGCGCGATTCTCGCGCTGCTGATCTGCGGCCAGGATCTCAACGTGATCGCGCTGATCGGCATCATCCTGCTGATCGGTATCGTCAAGAAAAACGCGCATCATGATGATCGACTTCGCGCTCGAAGCGCAGCGCAAGGAAGGCAAGCCGCCGCACGAAGCGATCTACCAGGCCTGCCTGCTGCGCTTCCGGCCGATCATGATGACCACGATGGCGGCGCTGCTCGGCGGCTTGCCGCTGGCGCTGGGCACCGGCATCGGATCGGAGTTGCGGCGTCCGCTCGGAATCGCGATCGTCGGCGGCTTGCTGGTGAGCCAGGTGCTGACGCTTTACACGACGCCGGTGATCTTTCTGCCTTCGACCGTCATGGCGACGCGGGTTGCCAGGATGGCGGATGACGGTACGTACGCGGGTGCCGGAGGCCGTTCCAGCTCAAGCGTCGCATGAGTATTTCCGAAGACCTTCATCCGGAAGCCGGTCGCGACCACGCTGCTGACGCTCGCGATTGCGCTTGCGGGCGCGGTCGCGTTCCGGCTGCTGCCGGTTGCGCCGTTGCCGCAGGTCGATTTTCCGACTATCCAGGTGCAGGCGGCGCTTGCCGGGCGCCAGTCCGGAGACGATGGCGTCGTCGGTGGCGACTCCGCTCGAGCGCCAGTTCGGCCGCATCGCGGGCGCTGACGGAACTGACCTCGACCAGCTATGCTTGGCGCTACCACCATCGTTCTGCAGTTCGATCTGAACCGCAATATCGACGCCGCCGCGCGCGACGTGCAGGCCGCGATCAATGCCGCGCGCGGCCAACTGCCGGCCAATCTGCCGAGCAATCCGACTTATCAAGAAGGTCGAATCCGGCCGATGCGCCGATCATGATTCTCGGCGCTGACCTCCGAAACGCCTGCGCCCGCGGCCTGATGTATGACGCGGCCGATTCGATCCTGGCGCAGAAGCTCTCGCAGATTCAGGGCGTTGGCCAGGTGACGGTGGGCGGCAGCGCGCTGCCCGGCGTCCGCGTCGAACTGAATCCAACGCAGATGAGCAACTATGGCATCGGCCTCGAGGAAGTCCGCAATGCGCTGTCGCAACGCCAACGCCAATCGGCCCAAGGGCGAGGTGGCCGAACGATCACGAGGCCTGGGCGCTGAGCGACACCGATCAGCTGCTCAAGGCCGAGGACCAGTACCAGCCGCTGATCGTCGCCTACCACAACGGCGCCGCCGTCCGTCTTTCCGACGTCGCGACGTGGTAGGATTCGGTCGAAGACGTCCGCAACGCCGGGATGGTCGATGGCAAGCCGTCGGTCCTGGTGATCATCTTTCCGCCAGCCCGGCGCCAACATCATCGACACGGTGGATCGGATGTTACGCGGCCTTGCCGCAGTTGCAGGCCTCGATCCCGGCCGCGATCGACACTGACTGTGGTCCTCGACCGGACCACCACCATCCGCGCGTCGGTGCAACGACGTCGAGTTGACGCTGCTGATCTCCATCGCGCTGGTGATCATGGTGGTTTTTCTTTTCCTGCGGAATCTGGCGCGCCACGCTGATTCCAGGCGTGGTCGTTCCGATTTCGCTGATCGGTACTTTCGGCGTCATGTATCTGCTCGGGTACAGCCTCGACAACCTGTCACTGATGGCGCTTACGATCTGCAACCGGCTTCGTGGTCGACGACGCGATCGTGGTGATCGAGAACATCTCGCGCTACCGCGAACAGGGGATGTCGCCCTCGGACGCGGCGATCAAGCGGCGCCGCGCGAGATCGGATTCACGGTGGTCTCGATCAGCGTCTCGCTGGTCGCGGTGTTCATTCCGATTTTGCTGATGGGCGGGAATCGTCGGCCGCCTGTTCCGCGAATTCGCCGTCACGTTGTCGGTCGCGGTCGCGGTTTCGATGGTCGTTTCGCTGACCACGACGCCGATGATGTGCGCGAAGCTGCTGCGAGCCGCGGCAGACGAGGAGACATGGAAGGCTTTTACGTGGCGAGCGAGCGCATTTTCAACTGGCTGCTCGACCATTACGAAGGCACCTCTCGTGGGTGCTGCGGCATCAACGCGCTTCACGCTGATGGCTTCTGGCGACGCTCGGACTGAGCATCTACTTATTCTCGATTATGCCCAAGGGGTTCTTCCCGCAGCAGGACACCGGACGTCTGATGGGCGCGGTCCAGGCCGACCAGGACACTTCCTTCCAGTCGATGAGCGATCGGCTCACGCAGTTCGTCGCCATCATCAAGACCGATCCGGCCGTCGACCAACGTGATCGCATTCGCCGGCGGCAACGGGGCAACCAACAGCCCGACATGTTCATCGCCTCAAGCCGCTGAGCCAGCGCAAAGATCAGCGCCGATCAGGTGATCGGGCGCATCCGCAAAGAGGCTGCCCATGTCGCCGGCGTGCACGCTCTACCTTCAGGCGGCGCAGGATTTGCGGATCGGCGGCCGCCTGAGCAACGCGCACTATCAGTACACCTTGCAGAGCGACGACTTCACGAACTGAACAAATGGGCGCCGCGGCTGCTCCAGAAATTGCGCACCGTGCCAGATCCTGACCGACGTCAACAGCGACCAGCAGAACAGCGGCCTTGAGGTCCAACTGGTGGTCGACCGCGACACCGCGTCGCGCCTGGGGCTCTCGCAGCAGGTGATCGACGATACGCTGTACGACGCCTTCGGCCAGCGCCAGGTCTCGACGATGTACACGCCGCTGAACCAGTACCACGTCGTGATGGAAGTCGCGCCGCAGTTCTGGCAGAACCCCGATTCGCTGGATCAGATCTACGTGGGGTCCAGCACGAGCGGCGGGCAGGTCAAGCTCAGCACCTTCACCCACTTCGGCACGAAACGACCGCGCTCGCCGTTAACCACCAGGGTCAATTTCCGGCGGTCACGATCTCGTTCAATCTCGCGCCGGGAGTCGCGCTGGGCGACGCGGTCGACGCGATCTCGCAGGCCGAGGAACAGATCATCTGCCGGGCGGCATTCGCGGCACCTTCCCGGGCACCGCGCAGGCTTTCCAGGACTCGCTCAAGAACGAAGGCTCGCTGATCGCGTCCGCGCTGTTCGCCGTCTACATCGTGCTCGGCATTCTGTACGAGAGTTACATTCATCCGATCACGATTCTTTCGACGCTGCCGTCGGCCGGCGTCGGCGCGCTGCTCGCGCTGCTGCTGTTCCACATCGATCTGAGCGTCATCGCGCTCATCGGAATTATCCTGTTGATCGGCATCGTCAAAAAAAACGCGATCATGATGATCGACTTCGCGCTGGAAGCCGAGCGCGGCGAGGGCAAGTCGCCGCACGACGCGATCTACGAAGCGTGCCTGCTGCGCTTTCGCCCGATCATGATGACCACGATGGCGGCGATGCTCGGCGGCCTGCCGCTAGCGCTGGGCAATGGCGTCGGCTCGGAGATGCGCCGGCCGCTCGGTATCGCAATCGTCGGCGGCCTGATGGTGAGCCAGGTGCTGACGCTGTACACGACGCCGGTAATTTACCTGTACATGGATCGGCTCAGTGCGACTTGGTCCACGTTGTGGCGTCGAGCGCTGGGACGTCCGACGAGGGCGCCCGCCGAGTCCCACGTCGCCGACTGACTATAGCTACTTCACTAGCTACTTAGTAATGACGGTGGGCGACTTGTCACCCAGTTCGTTGCCTGATCGTAGGCGTGCGCTAGTTGCATGCAGGCCATTTCGGCGTGGTTGGGGGCTACTATCTGGATGCCCATCGGCAAGCTGCGGTCGTTGAAGCCGGCGGGGACGCTTAGTGCGGGGCAGCCGGACATCGAGATCGGAATCATCACTTGCATCCAGCGATGGTAGGTATCCATCGCGACGCCGCCGACTTCTTTCGGCCAGTGAATTGTCGCGTCGAACGGGAAGACCTGCGCGGCGGGTGCGATCATGAAATCGTACTTGTCGAAGAAGGCGCGCACCGCGTGGTACCAACCGGTGCGCGTCCGCGACGCGAGCGCGACGTCCATCGCGGTCGACCGCAAGCCGTTTTCGATTTCCCATTGCAGCTCGGGTTTCATCAGTGAGCGTTGTGCGGGATCGGGATAGATGGCGTGGAACTCTGCTGCGATATTCCAGCCTCGCATCGTCATCCAGCTTTGCCACACCGGCTCGAGCGCGTAGTCGGGCGTCGCGGTTTCCACGCTGCATCCGAGCGCTTCGAACACTTTGAGCGACCGCTCGCAGAGTTCGAGCACGCCGGGATCGAACGGAATCTGTCCGGCGAAATCGCCGACCCATCCGATTCGCGCACCCTTGAAGTCGCGCTCGAGTGGTGCGGTGAACTCGGCTGGATCCTGCCGAATGGAAAGGGGGGTGCGCGCGTCGTATCCGGCGATCACCGAAAGAAACATCGCGAGGTCCGGCACCCTGCGAGCCATCGGGCCGTGCACGGAAATCGACGGGATGAAGACCTCGTAGAACTGCGACGGCACCCGGCCCGACGAAGTTCGGAAGCCGAAGACATTGTTCCACGCCGCGGGATTTCGCAGCGAGCCGCCGTGATCGCTGCCGTCTGCCACCGGCAGCATCCTGAGCGCGAGCGCGACGGCCGCGCCGCCACTGCTGCCGCCGCACGTTTTCGATTGATCGTATGCGTTGAGCGTGGTGCCGAAGACGGGATTGTAGGTTTGCGACCCCAGGCCGAACTCCGGCACGTTGGTCTTCCCGATAATGATCGCGCCGGCGCTGCGGATTCGCTCGACCATGATCGAGTCGTCGCGCGGAATGAAATTCCTGAGCAGCGGCGAGCCCTTCGTCGTGCGGATTCCCCGCGTGGGTTCGAGATCCTTCACCGCATGCGGGAACCCGTGCATCCAGCCGAGATATTCGCCGCGCGCGAGTTGCGCATCGCGATTCTTCGCCTGTTCGAGCAAGCGGTCGCGCGGCTCAAGCGACACGATCGCGTTGACGCGCGGATTCAGGCGCTCGATTTGAGCGAGGTACGCGTTCATCACCTCGACGCAGGAGACTTGTTTCGACTTGATCGCGCGAGAGAGATCGACGGCATCGAGCTTCGTGACTTCTCGCGCGCTCATGATGATCGCTGGGTAATGGCCCATCCGATTTCTGCGGTCTGCCGCGCCTTCGCTCCACGCAGCGCCGCGTCGGGACCGCTGGCGTTGCCGAGTTTCGCGCGCATCGCGATGCCTTGTGCGATCGCCGCGCCGCGAAAAAATGAAAACGCAACAAAGAACGTCAGATCGGGCACCCGCGCTCGCCCGACGCGACGGCAGTATGCGGCGACGAATTCTTCTTCGCCCGGAATTCCGAGCGCCTTCAGATCGATTCCTTGAAAGCTCGACACGCCGTCGATGCCGGGCGGGCAATGGTACGCGCGAGAAGCCCACGCGAGATCGCTCAATGGATGCCCAAGCGTCGACAACTCCCAATCAAGCACCGCGACCACGCGCGGCTCGATCGGATGAAAAATCAGATTCTCGATGCGGTAGTCGCCGTGCGCGATCGATGTCTCATCCTCGGTGGGAACATGGCGGTTCAACCAATCGATCAGTTGATCCATCTCGGGAATCTCGTCGAGCTTCGACGCTTCGTACTGCTTGGTCCATCGCGCAAGCTGGCGCTGAACATAAGCCTGAGGCCGGCCGTAGTCGCCAAGTCCGACCGCGCGGAAATCGACCTTGTGCAGCAGTGCGAGCACGTCGTTCATCGAGTCGTAGCACGCAGCGCGCTCGCGCGGGTTCGAGTCGGGCATCATCGGATCGCGCATGATGCGCCCCTCGACAAAGTCCATCACAAAGAACGATGTCCCGATGACTGAGGCGTCCTCGCACAGCAGATGCGCACGCGGGACGGGCACATCGGTCGCCGCGAGCGCCTTGATGATTCGGTATTCGCGCTCGACCGCATGCGCCGACGGGAGCAGTGTGCCCGGCGGCTTCTTGCGCATCACGAAGCGCGCGGCCGGAGTCTCGAGCATGAAGGTGGGATTCGATTGCCCGCCGACGAACTGGCGAACGGTGAGCGGACCGCGAAAGTTCGGCATGGAATCGTGCAGGTAGTGATCGAGGCGAGCCTCGTCGAAGCGATGATTCTCGCGGACTGGAGTGAGGTCAACGTCCAATTTTCCTTTTCCAGTAGGACGAAATTTATTTCGTCGCTCTTCGTTTTTCATTCGTCGACTTTCTACATCGACGGAATAAATTCGGGAGTATGTACTTAACGCAATTTGAGCGGGATCTGATGGGACGGGAACGGGATTACGTGGGATGGCGGACCAGAGCGGACTAGGCCGGACGAGGGCGGACAGAACAACCCTCCCAAATTCACTTACTTGCCCACAGTACGGATCGGGTATTAGGGTGGGTGGCTCCAAAGTTACGCCCACGTCAGAACGCACGAAAAGGGGAAACAAGAATGGCAGATGAACCCAAAAAACCCGCCGTCGCTCCGCCGCCGTTGAAGCCGCCATCGGGCAAACCCGTGCTCAAGGTCGGTTCTCGAACACAGCCCACCAAAAAGAAGTGACGATAATGCGTTACCGACAAAACCCGAATCCGCCACCTAGACCGCCAGCAAGTCCGCCCCCATTGAAACCGCCGGTTGGTAAACCAATCAAAAAGGGGGCCTAAAACGGCCATAACGCAGATAGCAGGACGGCAGACAGGAATGCGCCACCTATAAGGAGCGCCAATTGGGCGCCGGTTAAACAGGCTGATTTTGCGGCGTTCCTTTTACCGTGTGAGCGAGCAGACTGGTACATGGTTAGGACATAAAACCGCTTGAGAAAATCAGGGAATTCTAGATAATCGCTTTTGAACCATTCATCCTTTTCATCGATCCAGCTGAAATTACGATTGTACAAGGCGAGAAATGCCAACCCGCCCGCGATCACGATGCAAATAACGCCCACGAATGCCGCGATCCGCAAGTAAGGTTCACTAGTCAAATCGGCTTTCCAGCTTGAGGAGGTCGAAACAAGAAGCGCTACCGCTGCCCCGCAGAAGCCGCCAATGCTTGCTGCTTTCGAATCGATCCAGTGCGCTCGATCAACCTCTTCAAGCAACAGCATTTTGCCGAAATCGTAGAGTTCGTTCGTTGTGCCTGTATTGGCGTAGCCCTGAACCCGCGCTGTAATTTCAACTACTTCCGGCGAAACCTCGGAAGGTGATCCATTGTTACTCATTTCACTTTTCTACTCCTTTGTGGGCGTGCCCTTCCTTCTTCAAATCTCCACTGCACGATCAGAAACGACCCTACCGGAATCCCAATATTTAGCGCCGCTTCAAGCCACTGAATTTGCGTCGGGAGAACCCTGTCGCGCCACTTCGATTCGGCAAACAACAGTTCGTCGCCGCGCCAGCAGAACACGTCAAAACATCCGCCGCTGCCGCCACCTTGGGCGCGGATACGGTCTAGAACTGACTGTGCTTTGGCCGGAAGCGGCTCGCTAACTGGCGTGGGCCAATATTGCGTCAGGAAGCGTTGATGGAAGCTATCGATCCATCTGCCGTCCCATCCGGCCTGTTGAAAACTCCGTAGGATCGCAAGCTCAGCGAAGACCATTTCGCCGTTCAATTCGAGCAGCGGTTTGCCGTTGAAAGTATCGACTGGTATCTCACCTGCCCACTTGCGGAATACCGGCGTTGCCTTCGCTATGGTTATCTCGCGGCCCGAAGGCAACTCGATTTGCTGAATGGATTGCGGCTCTAGAACGTCGTTCATCACCTCTATTTCTACTCCCGGAAATCGACACGCTGCACCCTGTTATAGTCGAAATGCGGGGCCAGAGTGATTGAAGCACTGGCCCCGCAAACAGAGGAGGAGGTGTTGTGCGGGTGCGACCGCCTTAGCGACAATCCCGGACGCCGTGAAGTTTATCCAACTCGCGATCCGGGCTGGCCTTTGAGTTGGGCTGTGGGGCGGGGAATATCACTCCCCGCCCTACAGCGGGCTAGCAGGGCGATTTATCGGGGCGTGGCGAAATTGGCAAACGCACTGGCATTGGAAGCCAGAGAGATGGCACTCTTTTGCGGGTTCGAATCCCGCCGCCCCGACAACATAAACAATAGAACGCGCACGCATCGTTGGGCAACTCGCATCCTTCTGAAACTATACGCTAGACGCCGCGTGCCGGTCTTTGTTGCGAGAGGGACATTATCATGACACTTGACTCAAATATCACGATAGTGTATTCTAAAAACATGGCAAAAGGACAAAGACCGGCTGGTTCCGACAAGTCCGCGATCATAGCCGCCCTACCAAAAGCGTGCGCCGATGAACTGGCCGCAGTCGAATTCATCGAATCGCTACGATGGAGCGAAACCGGCCCGTGCTGTCAGCGTTGCGGCGATACCGATGTTTACAAAATGACAGATCGCAAAAGCGGTCAACGCAACAAGCGGTTCTTGTGGAAGTGCAACGGCTGTCAGAAGCAATACACCGTCCGCGTCGGTACGGTCATGGAAGACAGCCGCATCCTGCTCCGCCATTGGGCATACGCACTCTGGAAAGCCTGCTCATCGAAGAAGGGTGTCAGCGCCCTACAGATCAAACGCGAGACTGGTCTAACCTACAAGTCCGCCCTGTTTATGATGCATCGCATCCGGTTCGGCATGGCAGAAGATTGGAGAGGACAGCCGAAGCTCTCCGGTACTGTCGAAACTGACGAAACCTATGTCGGCGGAAAACCGCGTTACAAACAGTCCCGTCCGGGACCGCGCACGGGAGATGGTAAAAAAATGCCGGTTGTGTCGCTGGTCGAGCGTGGCGGCAATATCCGCTCATTCGTCACCGTAGACGTGACAGCGGACAATGTGGGCCGGATTCTACTGGAAAACATCACGCGCGATTCTCATCTGATGACCGATAGCTCGCGGATTTACGCGCACAGCTCCAGACCATTTGCCGGACATGGCACCACCGATCACAGGAAGGGCCAGTACGCCAAGCCGGACGGCACGCACAGCAACACGGTAGAATCGTCGTTCTCGCTGCTCAAGCGCGGCATCTATGGCACGTTCCACAACGTCAGCCGCAAGCATCTGCATCGCTACGTTGCGGAGTTTGATTTCCGCTGGAATGCGCGCAAAGTAGACGACGGGGAAAGGTTGGCTCGCGCGATCAAAAGTTCAGTTGGCAAGCGACTGCGATATCGTGAACCATTGGCGACACTTCCGCCGACTCCGATACAAGGGACGCCATTTTGAACCGGCTCTACTACGGGGACAACCTCGAAGTCCTGCGAAACGAGATTAAAGACGAATCGATCGATCTCGTTTATCTCGATCCGCCGTTCAACAGCCAAGCCACCTACAACGTGCTGTTCAAGGCTCCGACTGGCGAGCAATCGCACGCTCAGATCGAAGCGTTCGAGGATACATGGCATTGGGGGGAATCGGCAGAGCGGGCTTTTGATGAAGTGATTCAAAGCACCAATACGGATGCCGCTGAAATGCTCCGGGCGATGCGTTCGTTCTTACACGAAAACGACATGATGGCCTATCTCGCGATGATGGCGATAAGGCTCATCGAGCTTCACCGCGTATTGAAAGAGACCGGCTCAATGTACCTGCATTGCGATCCGACCGCGAGCCACTATCTGAAAGTGCTGATTGACGCGATCTTCGCACCGGAGCACTTCCGCAACGAGATTATCTGGCAGCGAACTCCGCCCCGTGGCCAAGCTTTCACTCGCTTTCCTTCCACTCACGATGTGATTCTGTTCTATAGCCGCTCGGAGAAAACAACGTGGCGCACGCAGTACATCGCGCACCGAGAAGAATACATCGAATCTCACTACTCCAGCGTCGATCCCGAATCCGGCCGCCACTTTCAGGCTACCAGCCTCCTGAATCCGAACCCGAACCGACCGCACCTCACCTATGAATTTTTGGGCGTGATCAGGGTGTGGCGATGGACGAAGGATCGGATGCTGCAAGAGCAGAACAATGGGCGCATCATTCCGCCACAAAAGCCCGGCGGCGTGCCGCGCTACAAGCGTTATCTCGATGAGATGGCTGGAACACCGGTCACGTCGGTCTGGACAGACATCCCGCCGATCAACTCGCAGGCGCAAGAGCGCCTCGGCTATCCCACTCAAAAGCCCGTCGCGCTTTTGGAACGCATCGTCAACGCTTCATCGAACGAAGGCGATCTTGTTCTCGATCCGTTCTGCGGATGCGGTACGGCGATCCACGCGGCACAAAAGCTCAAGCGCCAATGGATCGGAATCGACGTTACGCACCTAGCGATCTCGCTTGTTGAAAAACGCCTGAATGATGCTTTCCCCGGCATCGAATATGAAGTTCACGGTACGCCCAAAGACATCGAGGGAGCGCGAGATTTGGCGCACCGCGACAAGTATCAGTTCCAATGGTGGGCCGTTTCGCTCGTTAATGCCGTGCCGTTCGGCGGAAAGAAAAAGGGCGCGGATACGGGCATTGATGGTCTGATCTACTTCAAAGATTTTCTTGACGGGAAGATCACGACAGAAAAGGCCGTTGTGTCAGTCAAGGGCGGCGAGAACGTAAGCGTGAGTATGGTCCGCGATCTCGCGCACGTTGTAGATCGGGAAAAGGCGAAGCTAGGGCTATTCATCACGCTCGCGGAGCCGACAGACCCGATGAGAAAGGAAGCGCTCAAGGAAGGCTATTTCGAGACCAGCGCGGGCGGGAAATATTTGAAACTTCAGATTTCCACAATCGAAGAACTGCTCGCAGGTAAGAAACCCGATCTGCCGTCGCCAGACCCCGGTCAGTTCGCAAAGGCCGAATTGGAAGCTAAGCAACAAGGCAAACTGCTGTGAAGAAAACCGCGAAACCAAAACGGCGCAATCCAGGGCCGCAACCGGAAGTCTTGAAGATCGAAGGCGATTGGAAGGACGCTATGCGGAAGCTTATTTCAAAAAAGCGTCCCGTCGCTGGCTGGCCGAAACCCGAAAAGAAAAAAGGCGCATAATTCAGAGCATCAAGCGATGAGTCGAGTCCGCTCCAAAAAGAAGTGCAGACTGGCGTCGTGCAAGCGTTTGACGGGTCCGGGTCTTCAAGGTTTATGTGGCCAGCATAATTGTTGGGTGCTGCATTGGGCTCTTGGCAATCCGCATTGCTGCTGTCGAGGCTGTGCGGAAGTAAGCGGCACGCCCGAAAAACGCGAGTCAATTTCGTTCGAGATTCCTAGGCGGCATCACAGCAAGAGCGGTCGTGAACGCGCAAACCGAATCGCTACTCTTTCCCAACGGGAAAGAGAACTCGATACATCGCGGTTGAAAGACTCTTAAGGCGATTGGTCGGAGCTAGACCGGGGCTGATCCGGCATCCCGGTTCATCCCACTTAATCCCGGCTGGTCCCGCTCAAATTGCGTTAAGTACATACTCCCGAATAAATTCCGTCCTACTTCGCGCTGCCGGTCGTCTGCGGTTCAGGTTGAGGCGACTGTTGCTCTTCTGGAGGAGGCTGCGTTTCCAGTTTGCATTGCTGGATCTCGGATTGCGCTTTGTCGGTGTCCACCGGGTTCAGATGCGGGACTGCCGTCAGCCAGCCCCATCCGAGTTCTTCCCTGACGTAGTACGAACGGCGCTCGGTGTCGAATTCGACTTCGTCGGTCTTGTCCGTCGTCATAGTGCAAACGACCTTCTGCCCGGCTGGAACTATGAATGCATGGTAGCCGCCCGGACCGATGCGCGCAGTTTCTTCGCCGCAGGTAACGGCCGGGCGAAGAGCCGACGATCCATAGCTGTACGGCCGATATACATAGATCACTGCGTTGCCGGGCGGCGACGAGAGTTTTTCAAAATGCGCCCCCTGCACGGCGCATCCGGAAGCCGCCACCGCTGAGGCGACGACGGCAACGGACCATAACGACAACCGGCGGCGATTCATGGTCCTGCGGATGCGGCCGGAGACCTTCGGGTTTCGGCGCCGGCGACGGCTTTCGCCAGGCGAGCTTCGTCGCTGTAGATCTTTTGATCGATTCGATTCCGCACAGCGGTGCGCGCAGCCTCGTCGACCTCCGCGTGGGAGGCGTCGTGGTAGATATTGTACGACTTGGACGCGTGCTCCTTGGCGGTGTAATCGGCAATAATCGTGTCGCCGGAACTGATTGACAGCGACGCAAACGCGGTCACGCCGATATCGCCGAGCGGAGCGCCAATCAGGTTGGCCGGATCGAGCGCGCTGATCGCCAGCGGCACATGATAGTCGTCGTGGGTCAATTCCTCGCGATAGGTGAAGGTCACAGGCGAAGTGTCCGACAGCGACATCGCGACCGCCGGCGGCAGTTCATCCTTATCACCAGAAATCAGCTTGCCCTTGAAAGGCAACGGATGAGCGGGCAGGTCATCGACCTGGGGCGCGATTACGACCTGCGAGTGCGATTGATCGGCGAAGGACGTTTCCGTTTGCGATTGCGATTGGTTCGACTGTTGGGTGCTACATCCGGACACGGCCAGTGCAGCAAAAGAGACCGCGAGAACAAATATATGTCGCATGACTGACGGCCCCGCGTCTCTGGTATTCTCGCGGCGCCGTATCCAGATAGTATCAGAAAACTCAGTGCCCCTTGACGATGCCGTGGGCGACATAGACAGTGCCGCCGAGCATTTGTTCGACCTCGAGCTCTTGCAAAATAGCTTCGAGGTTGCTCCACGGGCGCGCGAGTCCTTCGAGGGTGCTGGTCGAGCGCATCGCCGCGTTCCACACGAACAGATTCAGCGGCATCGTGCGGACCGGCGCCCACTTGAGTCCGGCTGCGACGATTCGCGCGCCCGGTTTAAGATGGCGGATGACGTTGGCGAGCGCGGCCGGCGTGCGCATTATGTCGTGCGTGAAATGAAACAACGCGGCGTCGGCCTGATCCGGGATCGCGGCGTCCTCGACCGAAGCATTGAGGAAAGTGATGTTGTTCCAGCCGCCCTCAGCGGCCCGAGCGCGCGCCCGCTCGAGCATCTCGGGACTTTGCTCGATACCGATAATCGAGCCTCGCGGGCCGACCATAGTTTCGAGCATCACCAGACTGAGCCCGGTGCCGCAGCCAACGTCGAGGACGCGGTCGCCCCGTTTCAGACGCAGCAGCTCGATCGCGCGATGCCGTACGGGCTCGAACAGCAATAGCTCGAGGTCGTAGATGCGTGCGCGCGAGCGATACTGGCGCAGCGCGGTCGAGCGATTCGGCGTGAGCCAGCGCGTGAGCCGCTGAAATGGTTGCGAGCGGTCGTCAGGAGGAGTGTCCACCTTCGATGCCTCATTCCACGGAGTATCACGAAACCGTGGGAAAGGGCGAAAAATGGAGCCTAACCGAGCCATTCGACGCTAGCGAGGCAATTTGCTAGGTAAACGACTTCATGTACACAATGGCATGATTTCGATGCTACGAGTTAAGAGCCGGATTTGGATTGTAGCGATCGTCCTGTCGATCGCCGGAATGCTTGCGTGCATCCTGCCTATCTCGGCGCGGGCGCTTTCTGCCGATGGGTCCGCATCGGCGCAAATCACCGACTCGATAGACGACAATGACGTGATCGCAGTGCCCGGAAATGTCCGGCCCGAAGCGACCGCCGCCAACGATCGCGGCCGGGTGGCCGACGACTTTCCACTGGACCATCTGCTGCTCCAATTGCGCCGATCGCCGGACAGGGGGCGCGGCCTGGATCGGTTGCTGGGCGAGCTTGAAGACGCGAGTTCGCCAAACTACCACCATTGGCTGAGCGCTCAGGAGTTCGGCAATCGTTTCGGCGCGAGCCCACAAGACATCAACACGATTAGCGCATGGCTCCGAGCACATCGGTTCCGCGTGAACTACGTTTATCCGAGCGCGATGCTGATCGATTTTTCAGGAACCGCCGGGTCAGTGGGCGAGGCTTTCCACACCGAGATTCATTCGATCTCGGTGCACGGCAAAATCCATTTCGCCAATATGAGCGACCCCGCTATTCCGGCCGCGCTCGCACCGGCGCTGGCGGGGGTGGTATCGCTCAACGACTTCCGGCCGCATCCGATGTATCGGCGGCGCGCGAACTATACGACCAGCAGCGGTTACCAGTTAATGGTGCCGGCGGACCTGGCAACCATCTACAACTTCAATCCGATATTCTCCGCCGGCTACTCGGGGACCGGGCAGACGATCGTCACGGTCGAGGACACGAATCTTTACACCACTGCGGACTGGACGAAGTTCCGCAGTGTCATGGGCCTCAGCGCCTCGTATCCGTCCGGCACTTTGACGCAGGTTCATCCGACGGGAACCGGCGGCACGTGCACCAACCCGAACGTTAACGCTGACGATGGCGAAGCGGCGATCGATGTCGAATGGGCCAGCGCGGCGGCGCCCAACGCTGCGATCGAACTGGCGTCGTGCGCCGACACGAGCACCAACTTCGGCGGATTCATCGCATTGCAAAACCTGCTCAGCGAGTCGAGCAAGCCGCCCGCGGTTGTGAGTATCAGCTATGGCGAGGCCGAGGCGTCGCTGGGTGCGACCTTCAACATGTACATCAGCGGGCTCTACCAACAGGCGGTGGCCGAGGGCGTATCGGTATTCGTATCGTCGGGCGACGAGGGTGGCGCCAGCGCCGACGCGAATACGGCCACGGCGACTCACGGCGTAGCGGTGAGCGGATTCACCTCGACGCCTTACAACGTGTCGGTGGGCGGCACCGATTTCGGCGACACTTACGCGGGTACGGCAAGCAGCTACTGGGGAGCGAGCAACGGATCGACCTATGGATCGGCGCTATCCTATGTTCCGGAAATTCCCTGGAATGACTCGTGCGCGAGCGAACTGCTCTCGACCTACGCCGGCTATGCCTCGCCTTTCGGAAGCGCGGGTTTCTGCAACAGCACGCTGGCAGAGTCCTATTACCTGGACACCGCTGCGGGAAGTGGCGGGCCGAGCGGATGTGCGACGGGGGCGCCGTCCACCGCCAACGTCGTGAGCGGAACCTGCGCCGGCTACCCCAAGCCGACGTGGCAATCGATTCTTGGAAATCCCGCCGACAACGTGCGGGACATTCCCGACGTTTCGCTGTTCGCCGCGAACGGATTGTGGAACCACTATTACGTCGTCTGCTATTCGGACACGGCCAACGGCGGCGCGTCGTGCGCGGGAGCGCCGGATACGTGGGCGGGATACGGCGGAACGTCGATCTCGTCGCCGATAATGGCGGGCATCCAGGCGCTCATCAATCAGCGCACCGCGAGCCGGCAAGGAAACCCGAATCCAACTTACTATTCGATAGCCGCGGCGGAGTATGGCGCGAGCGGCGATGCGGCATGCAATTCGAGCCTCGGCAAGGCCGCCAATTCGTCGTGCACCTTCTATGACGTAACGCTCGGTGACATGGACGTCGATTGCACGGGCAGCAAGAATTGCTACTTGCCTTCGGGCACGTACGGAGGACTGTCAACGTCGGATTCAGTACTTCAGACGGCATTCGCGGCTGGAGTGGGCTGGGACTTCGCAACCGGCATCGGCACCGTCAATGCAAATAACCTGGTGATCGCATTTGGATCGCCGGTCGCCACCGCCACGCCGACAGCTTCTGCTAGCGCGACGCCTACAGTCACCGCTACGCCGACGCGCACCGCTACCGCAACCGCGTCGGCGACGAGGACCGCAACTTCGACAGCCACAGCGACTCCGACAGCTACGGCCACGCAGACTCCAACCGCGACCGGCACCGCGACCGCAACTGCCACTTCGACTCAGACAGCAACCTCGACGGCCACAGCAACAGCTACGGCGACTCCGACAGTTACGGCTACGGCGACGCAGACTGCGACCGGCACCGCAACCTCGACAGCAACGGCCACCTCAACTCCGACGGCAAGTTCGACGGCTACAGCAACAGCGACGAATACTCAAACGGCGACGGCGACGGCCACATCAACTCAGACGGCAACCTCGACCGCAACGGCGACAGCTACGAGTACCGCGACCGCAACTCCCACTGCCACCGCGACTACGACCGCAACTGCAACTTCCACCGCAACCGGGACCGCCACTGCAACTGGAACCGCGACTGCCACACCTACCGCGACGCCGACCACCTCGATGACGGTCACTGCCTCGGTCGCCTTCGGCAATGTCGCAGTAGGCCAGGCACTAACCAAGAATGTGACTGTCTATAACACCGGGGCAGCCAATTCGCTGATCATCGGCAGTGCAATATCGTCCGATCCCGCCGATTATTCTCTAAGCGGCGCCGGAACGTGCGGTGCGATACCCGCGACAGTTGCGCCCAAGACGAATTGCACGATCGGAATCGCGTTCGCTCCCGGTGCGGTCGGCGCGCACGACGCGACCCTGACGCTTACCGACAATGCCAGCACCAGCCCACAGCACGTGTCGCTCACCGGCGCCAGCATCGCAGGTTTGACGCTGTCGAAGACGAGCCTGGTATTCGGGAGCGTGAAGTTCGGCGTCAAGTCTCCGCTATCTTTCACCGTGATCAACCATCAGACCCGGAGTGTGACTCTGGGCGAAACTTTCAGCGGGACCAACGCCAGTGACTTCTCGATAACGGGCGGCACCTGCACCACGACGCTGGGCGCCGGCAAGTCGTGCACGATTACGGTGACCTTCAAGCCGGGCGCGCTGGGCACTGAATCCGCGGCGCTGTCGATCGCCGACAATCCCGATCCGCTGAGTCCCTACGCGGTCGCGTTAAGCACCGGGCCGACGATTCCGGCGACGGTCGTTCCGGCCTCAATCGCATATGGCAAGTTGACGAAATCGTCGAAGACGTTGAACGTGACGGTCACCAACCTGTCAGGATTTTCGTTGCCACTGAGCGAAACTTTTAGCGGCGCGAACGCGAGCGACTTCACAGTATCGGGCGGGACGTGCGGAGCAACGGCATTGCCTGACAAAAGTTGCACGCTCGCCGTGACCTTCACGCCCACGGCCGGCGGCGCGGCAGAGAGCGCCAGCGTCGCGGTGAACGTCGGCAGCGATCCAACCAGCCCGCACAACATCAGTCTGACAGGAACCGGACCTTAGCAAGCGGGTTGCCGCTAGTTTGACGCAGACAACGACGAGAGCTTGCGGCCCATGCGCAGGCGCCGGCCCGTCAGTCGGGTGCCGGTGTTTTCATCGACTACCACCGGCTTCACTTCCCTGCCCGTCTCGTGATCGATGAGAATCACCGGTGGACCGTCTTCACCCCACAGCCAATCGCTGCCCCATCGCCACATCGCGGCGAGCACGTCCCAGAAGGCACGGCCCTTGTCGGTGAGGCGATATTCGAATCGCGGCGGATGCTCTTCGTAAGAAACTTTCTTGAGCAGGCCTTCATCGACCAATCGATCCAACCGACGGGCGAGCACCGCACGCGGAACTTTCAGCGCGCGCTGGAAATCCTCGAAGCGGCGGCGGCCGAGGAATGCCTCGCGCATCACAAGCGGCGTCCACCAATCGCCAACCAGGTCGGTGGTGCGCGCAATAGGGCAAGGCCAGCGGTCGAAGCGAGTTCTCCGCATCAGGCAACCGCCTCGATTCGGGCTGGCACGTGCTTATGAAAAGGCGTGCCTGCGAACCAGTCGCGATCTTCGGTCACCGTCAGCTCGTTGGGCGCGACGCCATGCTGAAATTCCTGGCCCTCGCGGTCGGGGTACCACAGTCCCGTGCCGTTGGGCAGCGCGACGTGTCCGGGCAGCATCGTATCTGTCAGCTCGACAACACTCTCGGCGCTCGCACGCTTGGTTGTTATACGTACGCGCCCGCCGCTTTGCACTCCGAGCGCAGCAGCGTCCGCGGGATTCATCCAGAGCGCGCCCGCCGGATCCTTCGGGCGCCATTGCGGATCGCGGATGATCGTATTCGCCGTCCCCGATCTCCGCTGTCCCGCCGACAGCACGAATGGAAACTCCGGATCGCGCGACGGACGCTCGTCGCGGAGAGCTTTCAGTTCGGGCATCAATTCGGAGATCGTGAGATCGACCTTGCGGTCGTGAATTCTGCGCCAGGTCTCCTCATACGGATCGACGCTGACGACGACTCCCGAACGATTCTTCAAAATCGCCTCGAACAAGGCTTCGCCCAGCTCGGGACCCGCGCCGCTGAAGCCGGCGCGCCGGAGCGACTCCGGATATCTGCGCGCGAAATTCTGCGCGATACCCCAAACCGACGCGGCGTTTTCGTTTCCCGATCCAAGCGTCGGGCCGAGGGTCTCGTACAGCAGCACGGTCATCAGCTCTGCCAGATGAGGCCGTTCCGACAACACGCGCATCAACTCCATCGCATAGACGGCCCGGCCTTTAGCGGCGGCCGCGTGCAGCGGAGCGACGTCCTCGTCGGTCATCGCGCCAAGCGCGCGAACCAGCCGGCGATGAATTTCGCCCTCGGGCAAAGTTCCGGGAATCGGATCGAGAATCGGCGCGCGCAGCGTGAACGTGTTCGCGTATTCCGTCCCGGTATGGAACGCCGCGCCGAAGAAAGTCGCTTCCCATTTCTCGTATTGCGACGACGCCGGCAGCACGTAGTGCGCCTCGCGCGCCGTCTCGCTCATCGCAACGTCGATCACGACGACAAATTCGAGCGCCCGCAGCGCCTCGCGCATCCGCGCACTGTCAGCAACCGAGTGCGCGGGATTCTCGCTCTCGATGAGCATCGCGCGGAAACGATTTGGATGGTCCGTCAGAATCTCATCGGGGATCACATTGGCCGGGATCATGCCGCCGATGATGCGATGGCCGCCGACAGGACTGGTCTTGGTCGAGAGCGCGCCGCCGAACATCCCGGTAAGACTCGTGCCCGCATTCATCCCGCCGGCCTTCCCGACATTTCCGGTCACCGCGAAGAGAAGTTTTTCGAGGTAAGAGTTGAGCGTGCTGTGCAGCGACTGCTCGATGCCGAGATCTTCGTAAACCGAAACGCTCGAGGCGCGGGCGATTCGGCGCGCGACGTCGCGAATCAAGGCCTCGTCGATGCCCGCGCGTGCGCAATAGTCCGCCACCGGAACCTCGTTGAGCACCGCGAACAGTTCATCGCTGTTTTGCGTGCACTCGCGAATATAGTCGTGACTGACCAGATCTTCTTGTACGAGTACTCCCAGAATCGCGGCGAGGCAGAATGCGTCCATGCCGGGACGTACCCGCAAATGGTAGTCCGCCATCTCCGCAGTTTCGGTGACGCGCGGATCGATCACGATGAGCGCACGGTTCGGGTCGGCCGCAATGTCGCGCAGGATCGGGCGGGCGCGCTGAAAGCCGTGCGACTGCCACGGATTCTTGCCGACGAATATCGCGACCTCCGCATGCTGGTAGCTGCCACTGAGACCGGTCCCGAAAAGTTTGTGGTCGACCCAGAACTCGCCGGTCTTTTCCTGGGCGAGAGCGTTGGAGCTGTATACCGAGCCAAGCGCGCGGCGCGTCGATGCGCCGTAGCTGCCGCACAGATGATTGCCCTGCCCGCCGCCGCCGTAATAGAAGATGCTCGCGCCGCCATGGGTGTCGCGCACGCGCTTGAATCCTGCCGCGACCTCGCGGATCGCGGTGTCCCAGTCGATTTCCTCGAAGGTGCCGTCGGGACGCCGTCGCAGCGGCGAAGTCAGGCGGTCCCTGCCGTTTTGGTAGTAGTCAATCCGCTGCGCTTTCTCGCAGGCGTAACCCTTGGACGCGACATGATCGCGATTGCCGTGCACGCGCGTGATATGGCGGCCGTCGAGCTTCACCTCGACGCCGCAGTTAACGCTGCACAGGATACATATGGTCTTCTGCCAGTCGTCACCCATGGCGAATCTCCTAATCTGGTCAGTTCATCTATCGAACTACATAGTTCAACAAGAGAATGAACTATGATCCCGCATGAGGCAAGCGGACAGTCGCGAGTGCTGAGGAGCGTCTACTCCGTTGAAACGCTAATTCATCTCACGTCAATTTTCCATTAATGCGCCGGTAACCTTCGTTTGCGCAGATACCGACTCGCGCGGCCGTTTCGGTCGCCTTGGAGGGAGGGAGAACATGCGGAAAACCGCGATCATAGCGTTGATGGTGATGGCCGGGGTGAGCGGTCCTGTCCAATTTGGAGTGTCATACGCGCAACCCGCTCCAGAGGCAGCCGCGACCAGCGTGATGGCAGACAAAAGTACAGCTATGAAGACGTTGGCGGACGCTAAGAAACGGTTCAAGTTCATGCGTGCCAAATCTTCACAAGACCCACATGCGCAGGCCGATCTGGATCGGCAGATCAAGCAGATCAACGGCGTGATGGCCAAGCTGAAGAAGGGCGAAGATGTTCCGCAGAGCGACGTCGACGCGGCAGTCGCGACGCCTCCTGGATTGCACTGAAAGAGAAAACTTGAGAATTGGCTGACGCAGTAGATCGCGTCAGCCGGTCCGGGCTGGCGATGGTGCGCTCGCTAGCCCGGTGCTTTTTCTTTTGGCAGTGAGGCGCTACTTGCGTGGCACTCGCCCAAAAGCTCAACCAGCGTCATCCAGTGGCGGAAGAGGGAGGGAGTCGAACCCTCCGGCAACAATATTAGCCGCCAAGCCGGTTTTGAAGACCGGTGGGGCCACCGGGCCCCTTCCTCCTCCCCATGCATCTCTATTAGGGACTTGCGCGGATCCGCACAACTGGGAACGCGACGGTCTTGGATTAGTGGACAGCCCGCACGACACCCTCAAGCGAGTCTCGTTGTGCTACCGTGCGATGGGAAAGGAATGACCGCAGCGGATTCGATTGCGGCTCGACTCCCCGGAGGTATGAGTGGAATTGTCACCTAGGTTGCGAAATTCATTCTGGTTGATGACCATAGTCGCGCTGCTGTTGCTCGCCCCGACCGCATTCGCACAGTCGCAGGCGCACAAAGCTTCCGCAGCTGAGGACGAGGTCCGCGGCGCGACGATGCTTTTCTATGACGCGTACAACACTGCCCTGCAGGGCAACCTCGATCCGCTCACCGCCGTGTGGTCCCATAACCCGGACGTATCGAACTTCAGTGCGGGCGGCGGCCGGGCGAATGGATGGAACGAGGTTCGCGCAGACTTTCAAAATGTGATGAGGCTTTATCCCGGCGGCCGCATAGCGCCACAGGACATCGCCGTCGTCGCGGAAGGGAACATGGGCTATTCGGTCTGCACGGAGACCGGACAATTGCGTTCAGCCGACGGGCCGATGATCAGCTTCAGTCAACGCGCGACCAACGTCTTCCGGCTCGAAGATGGAAAATGGAAAATGGTCCACCATCATGCGGACGCAGGTTCCACGGGTTCGCAAGGACCCGCGCGATAGCGATCATCGACCCCCAATCGGCGTCGACACTGAGGGACACACTGTCGTAACTAAGTCTCGAACACTCGGTAAGGAGCCTTTTACGTGGCACTGAAACTCGTAGGCGCAGGATTTGGACGAACCGGGACGCTCTCACTCAAAACCGCGCTCGAGAAAATAGGGTTCGGCCCCTGCTATCACATGGCAGAGGTTTTTCCACGGCCGCAGCATGTCGCGATCTGGCATCGACTCGCGTTTGAGAATTCGATCGACTGGGACGACTCTTTCGAGGCTTCAGCGCGACGGTTGATTGGCCGTCGGCGCGATGGTGGCGCGAAATCGCCGCATATTACCCGGATGCGAAAGTGCTGCTCTCGGTGCGCGATCCTGAAGCCTGGTACAAGAGCATGACCGAGACGATTTACCAGCCGATGAAATCGCCGGCGCCTGATGACGCGCCGGAAATCGTTCGCCTTCAAAGCCAGATGATCCGCAAGGCAGTTCTGGCCGAGACCTTCGACAACCGCTTCGAAGACAAGGCTCATACGATCGAAGTCTTCAAGCTGCACAATCGAGCTGTGCGCGATGCGATCGATCCGGGGCGCCTGCTCGAGTTCGACGTGCGCGAAGGATGGGGGCCGCTTTGTCGCTTCCTCGACGTGCCCGTTCCGGACGAACCGTTTCCGCGGCTTAACGATGCGGCGACGACTCAGGCGATGATTCGGATGATGACTGAATCGATTCGCAGAGCCTGAGTTCGATCAGCGTGCGGCCGATTGTTCCGCGCCGTGAAATTTCGGCGATTCGAATTTCTTCAGATAAGCCTCCATATCCGGCGCGAACGCCGCGTGCTTGCGCAGCGTTGCGAAGTGGGCAAAGGCCTGTGGAAATTCGGACTCGACGCCGGCATGCAGAATAGGTTCGAAACCTTTCTTTAGCAGCTCCCCGCGTCGCGCCTTTTCATTGAAGAACAGCGCCAGTTCGGCAACAAAGCAGATATCCGCAATCGAGACACTCTCACCAACAAGGAACTCGCGGTCTGGCGACAGTGCCTGATTGATTCCAGCCAGGTAGACGCCAAAGCTGTCGCGCATCCTGGAATGAATCTCGGGCGGCACAGTTCCACTGATCAAAGACAGCAGATAGATCTGCGAATCGCGCGCAAACACCAGGCTCGCATCGAGGAAGCTGTCGATGCGCGACGCTTCGTAGGCATCTCGGCCATACAGCGGAAAGCGGCGCTCACCGAGGCGGGCCACGGTTCGCATGATACTGTTGGATTCGAAAATGCCGGTCTTGCCATCGGGACTGAAAGCGGCGGGGACAGTGCCGAAAGGATGCGCCCGCATGAAAGCGTCGGTCTTATGAAGAGTTCCTTGGAAACCAACCTTGCCAGTCCTGGTGTCGGCGGACTTGTCAGCTCGCTATCTGAGAGTGGACGCGCATCAAAATCCCATAGCCATGACTTTAGCTCCTTCGGCGAGCTGCCTCTTACCTCAACGTCGACACCACAGAGGCGCCCGGCGATAGTAGCTTTCCAGATGCGTGGGTTAGGCAGGTACGAAAATATTCGCAGGTCACTCATAAGACATGCTCCAGCTATCGCTCACCAGGTTTCGCGAAAAGGCCTGACCTCGACATTGAATGACCAGGCGCAGCGATCCTGATGCGCGACGTGCCAAACTTCGTCGGCGATCGCGGCAGGCTTGATGAAAAATTCGTCGGCAGCGTCGGCGAAGCGCTTGCGCGTCCATTCCAGGTCGATAACAGCGTCGATCAGCACGTAAGCGACATGCACGCCTTTGGGTCCTAGCTCGCGGGCGATAGATTCCGCGAGGATTCTTTGCGCGGCCTTGGTCGGCGCGAATCCGGCGAAGCTGGCCTTGCCGCGAAGCGCGGAAGTGTTGCCGCTGGCGATGATAGCGCCTTCTCCTGCGGCGACCATCGCGGGCGCCAGCCGCCGTGCGAGATACAGCAGCGCCATCGTATTCACCTGGAAGTTCTGATTGAGGACCTTCGGATCGATTTCCATGAAATTGCCGAAAGCGCCGCCGACCGCGTTGTGCACTAACACCTTGGGCTCGCCGAGGTCAGTGCGTATCGCATTGATGGTGCGGTCGAGTTGCGCTTCATCGGTAACGTCGCATTGGTAGGCGCGCGAGTTCGGGATTTCGCGCTCGAGCGCGGCCAGACGATCGCGATTTCGCGCGAGCATCGCAACCCCATATCCGCCTCGCGCAAAGCGCCGCGCGATTGCCGCGCCGGTTCCGGGACCTACGCCGGTCACAACTGCAACTGGATTCTTTTTATCCACCGACGGATTCCTTCCTTCGTTTGGTTGTGTACGACCCGGCTGCTTTCCAGCCGCGCAATGTCGCTGGCGTCGTAGCCCAGCTCTGCAAGGATGGCGGCGTTATCCGCGCCCAGCATCGGCGCCATCTCGCGGATGGTCGACGGCGTGCGATCGAAGCGAGCCGCCGGCCGCGGCATCCGCACTTTCCCGAATGCCTTGCTCTCGAATTCTTCGAGGATATGATTCTCGCGGACTTGAGGGTCCTTCAGCAGTTCGAAGCGGCTCAGAGACCGGCGCCGATGGAACGTCGTTGGCCAGCAGCCGCGGCAGGATTTCGTCGGCGCGCCACTTCTCCAGCTCCGACGACGTTATCTGCGCCGCTCGACCGCGTTGATCGAGCGGTCGCGCGCAGTCTTGAAGCGAGGATCGTCGATGAGATCCTGCCGATTGAGCGCACGGCACATGCCGGCCCATTCGTCGTCGGACAGCGCCGCCGCGGTGATGTATCGGTCCTGCGTCGCAAATACCAGATCGGGCCCGAGCTCGCCGTCCGACGGATCGGTTTCATCGCCTACAAAGGTCAGGCTCGGCATCGCTTCGGGCCACAGATAGGAAATCATCGCGTCGAGCATCGAGAGCCGCACGTGCTGTCCTTGTCCGGTTCGCTCGCGCGCGAACAGCGCCGCGGTTATAGCCTGCGCCGCGGTCAAAGCGGTCGTGTAGTCGGCGATGATAGTTCGCACCATCCTCGGGCGGCCGGTGTCCCGGTCGCGCTGGATATCCGCCAACCCGGACATAGCCTGAATCACCGGATCGTACGCGCGCTGGCCCGCATACGGACCTTTGGTCTCCATAGCCGGTGATCGACACATAGACGATGTCGCGCCGGATAGCTCGCACCGCCTCTTCGCCCAGACCGATGCGCTCGGCGATTCCGGGACGGAAGTTGTGAACCAACACTCGCGCGGTAGCGATCAGCTTGTTGACGATCTCGAGACCGTCCGGCGACTTGAGATCGACCGCCAATCGAGCGTTTGTTGCGGTTGCAGCTCAGAAAGGACGCGTTCATGCCGTTGCGGCCGCGGCTGAAATGACGCATAAGGTCGCCATGCGGCGACTCGACCTTGATAACGTCGGCGCCCTGGTCGGCAAGCATCATGGTCGCGACCGGACCCGCGACCATCGTCGTCAGATCGAGCACTCGCACACCGTTCCATCGCACCTGGCATTTCCTTACTCCTTGGTCCAATCGGTTCCGGGAGAGTCAGCCTCTCGCCGGGAAATTTCTTTCGAGGGCCTTCTGATAGGCCGGCCGCACAGCTACTCGCGAGCGATACTCATGCAAGGTGTCGGACAGAGGAATTCGGTCCGTGACCGCCCAATCGAGACAGGTCATCAGAAGAATATCGGCGACGCTGATCTGATCGCCCATCAGATATCGGCCGGACTTGTGCGATCCTGGGGGCCATCGCCTCGGCATTCTCCATGAAGTAGTTCCTGGCAGCCTCGACCGCCTTGGGCGCCGCGCCATAGACGTGCTCGAGTCCTACGTGGCGCCGCATGACGTAGAGCGAACCCGCGTCGAGTTCGGTCGCGATGAAGTAGCACCATTCGTTCAGAGCGGCCCGGCTCTCGGCATCGCGCGGCACCGCCATCAGCTCGGGCTCGGTAAAGGTCTCACTCAGGTACTGAATAATCGCCGCGCTTTCGGTCAAGTACAAAAGACCCATGGCGAAGGACCGGAATCTTATGCCTGGGATTGAGCACGCATGAATTCGTCGGTCTTGGTCTCGCCCGTGCGCGATCCTATCGCATGAAACTCATATTCCAGACCCAGTTCCAGCAACATCCAATGCGCCCGCATCGTGCGGCTCGTTCCGACTCCCCATAGAGTTAGATCATGCGCCATAGGATTCACTCGCGACTCCGGCTTTAGAATTTCTCCTTGAACGGCGGACATCGAGCTCGTGGCTCCACGCGCTGCGATCCTGATGCGCAAGGTACCAGAACGCGTCGGCGATCGCCGAAGGCTTAAGCAGGTCCTCGTCCTTTGAATCGGGGCGGAACTTCCGCAGCAGCGGCATGTCGATGCCGCCGTCGACGTTGACGTATGCGA
Source organism: uncultured delta proteobacterium (assembly GCA_963721485.1). Classification (GTDB taxonomy): domain Bacteria; phylum Desulfobacterota; class Binatia; order Binatales; family Binataceae; genus Binatus. The sequence goes on from CAVRJV010000003.1 coordinate 529,429, forward strand.
CGTGGATGCCCTGCGGATGAAGGTCGCGCGACATCACTTGCGCCAAACCTCGCACGGCAAACTTCGCCGGCGCGAACCCGGCGGAAGTCGGCCACGGCCGGATGCCCGCGGTCGCGCCGGTAATCAAAATCGCGCCGCTGCCTCGCGCGAGCATCTCAGGCACGACCTGCCGCGCCCACAAAAACGCGCCGAAGGTATGCAGTCGCCAGGTCTCCTCGAAGACCTTGGGCGTGGTATCCATCAGCCGTCCCATCGGGCGCCGGCCGCCGTTGTAGATCAGAATTTCGATCGGTCCGAGTTCGCGGATGATTCGTTCATAGGCGCGCCGCGATCTCCGCTTCGATCGTAGCGTCGCTCTGGACTGGAAGCGCGACGCCGCCCGCCGCTTTGATCTCGCTCGGCCGTCCTGCCGATCACCTCCGGCGCTCCTGGCGACCAGCGCGACCTTGTAACCCGCGGCGAAGCGCAGCGCCAGCGCCATGCCAAGACCTTCGCCGACGCCGACCACGACGCATACTTTGTCTGATTTCTCGTGAGTGGAATTGCTCATGGTTACCTTGCCGCGCGCCTCTATTGATGGCGGCCGTCATGTTTGGCATATTAATGACGCTCGTAATCATATCGTGTCAAGGACAGATCGCAAAACAGTGGGGAGCTGAATGCGGGTTTCGAAAGAAAAGGCTGCGCAGAACCGCGAACAAATCCTGACCTCCGCCGCGCGTCTGTTCCGCGAGCACGGTATCGGCGCGACTGGCGTCGACGTCGATCACCAAGGATGCCGGCCTCACTCACGGCGGCCTCTACAGCCAGTTCGGGTCCAAGGAAGCGATCGCGGCCGAGGCGATTCGGTTCGCGCTGGCGCGCGGCAAGCGCGTGTGGCAGCGAGCGCTCGAACGCAATCCCGGCGAAGGCGCGTTGCCCGCGATCGTCGACGGTTATCTGTCGCGCGCTCATCGCGATGCGCCCGGCAACGGTTGCGTGGTCGCGGCGCTCGGCGCCGACATCGCCAGGCAGCCGCGGCGCGTCCGCCAGGCCTTCACCAGGGAAATAAAAAATGACCTCGAATTCCTGTCCGACTGATGCCGAACGGCGACCTCGCGCGCTACGAAGATGCGATCGCGGCGTTTGCTGCCATGGTCGGCGCGCTGATCCTCGCGCGCGCGGTGAGCGACGAGGATCTTTCGGATTTGATATTGAAGAGCACGCGCCAATCGAGTGACTCAAGCGCGGCAAAGTCGCGCACTGCCGGCCGCCGTTCTCTAGAACGCTAAGGAGAGATTACCTTTGCAACACAGAAATGCCACGGCGGCAGTGATCGGCGCCGGCGACTACATCGGCGGCGCAATCGCAAAAAAATTCGCGGCTGAAGGCTTCACCGTTTTCGCCGGACGCCGCCAGGGCGACAAGCTTGCGCCGCTGGTCGCCGAGGTCGAGGCCGCCGGCGGCAAAATCTCCGCGCGCTCGCTCGACGCGCGCAAGGAAGACGACCTCACCGCATTCCTTCAGGACGCCGACAAGCACGCGCCGCTCGAGGTTTGCATCTTCAACATCGGCGCCAATGTGAACTTTCCGCTGCTCGAAACTACTGACCGCGTGTTCCGCAAGGTCTGGGAGATGGCCTGCTACTCCGGTTTCATCGCGGGCCGCGAGGCGGCGCGCCTGATGGTTCCGCGCGGGCGCGGCAACATATTCTTCACCGGCGCCACCGCGAGTGTGCGCGGCGGAATCGGCTACGCGGCATTCGCCGCCGCGAAATTCGGCCTGCGTGCGGTTGCGCAAAGCGCCGCGCGGGAGCTCGGACCAAAGAATATCCACGTCGCGCATCTGATCATCGACGCGGGCGTCGATACCGCGTGGGTACGCGATCGAATCAGCGAACGCGAAGGCGACGAGGCGATGAAGAATCTCGACCCTGACCGGCTCATGCGCCCAGCCGCGGTTGCCGAGACTTACTGGCAGCTCTACCAGCAGCCGCGCGACGCGTGGACCTTCGAGCAGGAAATTCGTCCCTTCGGAGAAAAATGGTGACGTCATGGTCAAGGTAGAATTTCATTTCGACTTCGGCAGTCCCAACGCCTATCTGAGTCATCTCGTGATCCCCGAAATTGAAAAGCGCACGGGCGCGAAGTTCGAGTACGTGCCGGTGCTGCTGGGCGGCGTCTTCAAGCTGACCAACAACCGCTCGCCCGCGCAAAGCCTCGTGGGGATCAAGAACAAGCCCGAGTATGAGCGCCTCGAGATGACGCGCTTCATCAAGCGTCATGGGATTACGCGTTTCAAGAGCAATCCGTTTTTCCCGGTGAACACGCTTATGATGATGCGCGGCGCGATCGCCGCCCGCTCGCTCGGCGTGTTCGATCGCTACGTCGACGCGATGTACCGCAACATGTGGGCTGAGCCCAAAAAGATGGACGATGCCGCCATCTATCGTGCGGCGCTCGACGAAGCGGGGCTGCCAAGCGCGAAGATTCTCGAATTAATCGAGACCAAGCCGGTGAAAGACGAATTGATCGAGAACACCAATCGCTCCGTCGAGCGCGGGACCTTCGGTTCGCCGACCTTTTACGTCGGCAACGAAATCTTCTTCGGCAAGGATCGCCTGCGCGACGTCGAGGAAATGATCGCGGCCTCCGGCTGAAATCGCGCCTCTCATTCCCTTTGCCCTAAACGCGCGAAGGGCCTAGGGTGTCTGTTTCCAGACTACGGCATAGGAGGCTGACTTATGCCTGGCGACGACAACGATCGCGATATCCTGTTCGACGACGAACATCCCGGCCCGCAGGTCCTCGAATCTGCGCTGGCCAACACTGCGCTCAGTGAGGTGGTTTCGCAGCCGCCGCTGATGGTCTCCGCTTCGACCACGCTTGCCGACACGATTCACCTGATGCGACAGGAGCGCCGCGCGTGCGTCCTGGTCATGGAGAACGACCAGCTCGCCGGCATCTTCACCGAGCGCGACATCCTGATGAAGGTGGTGGGCCAGCCGCTCGACCTCATCCACACCCCCGTGTCGATGTCCATGACCCCCGATCCCTTCACGCTCCCCGCCGACGCCAACGTTGCGTTCGCGCTGAGCAAGATGGTGCTCGAGGGCTTTCGCCACATCCCGCTGGTCGACGACGACGGCCGGCCGACAGCGGTGGTCTCGATGCGCAATCTGATCGAGTATCTCGGCGAGATCTATTCGCGCGAGCTGCTCACGATGCCGCCCGAGCCGCATCAGCATCGGTTCAAGTCCCGCGAAGGCGCCTGACTCAAGGTTGACGCGGCGCACTCGCCCGCGCTAATCCGCCTTGATGCATCTGAAATACCTTCGCGCGCCGGCTCGCCAGCTGTTTCTTGCGCTGCTGCTGATAGGTCTCTCGGGATGCGGCGTCAACAAGCTCCCGACGCTCGACGAGCAGGTGAAGGCCGCGTGGAGCGAAGTGCTCAACCAGTATCAACGGCGCGCCGACCTTATCCCGAACCTCGTCGAGACAGTCAAAGGCTATGCGCATCAGGAGCAGACGGTTCTGACCCAGGTGACCGAGGCGCGCGCGCATGCGACCCAGATGCAGATGCCGGCTGACATCCTGTCGAACCCGCAGGCGTTTCACCAGTTCGAGCAGAACCAGGCCGCCGTCAGCGGAGCTCTTGGCCGCCTGCTCGCAGTGGCCGAGGCCTATCCCGACCTCAAGTCGAATCAGAATTTCCTCGCGCTTCAATCGCAGCTCGAAGGCACCGAGAATCGCATCGCCGTCGCGCGTCGCGATTACATCCTGGCCGTGCAGGACTACAACACGGCGCTGAGGACGATCCCGCAACGCTGGATCGCCGCGTTCCTCTACCCTGACCTGAAAATCCGCGAGACTTTCACCATCACCGAGCAAGCCCAACAGGTGCCACAGGTCAAATTCTGATGCGCCTTCGCTGCGCATCGAAGTGCAGCGTCATTGAAGCGGCGAGCGCGCTGCTCCTTCTTCTGCTGACTTTCGGGTCCCATGCCCTCGCCGCGGAACCAAAATTTCCGCCGCTGACCGGCCGCGTCGTTGACGACGCCGGTATCCTGGACGCTTCGACTACGAGCCAACTCACCGACATGCTGGCCTCGCACGAGACTGCAACCGGCCAGCAGCTCGTGGTCGTAACGCTCGGCTCGCTGCAAGGATTTACGATCGAGGACTACGGCTATCAGCTAGGCCGCTACTGGGGCATCGGGCAGAAAGGCACGAACACCGGCGCACTGCTGATCGTCGCGCCCAAGGAGCACAAGGTTCGAATCGAGGTCGGCTATGGCCTCGAAGGAACGCTCACCGACGCGATCAGCCGCACGATAATCGAGAACGACATCCTGCCCAACTTCAAGCGCGGCGACTTCAATGCCGGCGTCTTGGCCGGCACTAAATCCATCCTGAGCGTACTCGGCGGCAACTCCGCCGACGCAGGCCAGCCGGAATCGTCCGCACCCACCGTCGGGTATCAGCCTCCAAGAGGCGTTCAATACGCCATCATGCTGCTATTCAATCTTTTCCCGTTGATTGTCTTCGCGCTCATTGTGTTTGCACGCATTGCATCAGCCGGGAACAGGAGCCGATATCGTGGCAGCTATGGCTGGTCTTCCGGTGGCGGCTTCGGTGGGGGCTCCTCCGGCGGCGGTGGAGGCTTCTCGGGCGGCGGCGGATCGTTCGGCGGCGGAGGAGCATCGGGCAGCTGGTGAATACGCAACGATCGCAACCGCTGAGCCTCATTCTTCTTCTACTGATCCTCGCGACACCCATTCACGCCGCCGAGCCGAAATTTCCTGCTCTCACCGGCCGCGTCGTCGATGACGCCGGCATCCTGAACTCCTCGACCAAGACTAAACTCACCGAGATGCTGGCCTCGCACGAGAGTGCAACCGGCCAGCAACTCGTAGTAGTCACGCTCGGCTCGCTGCAAGGATTCACGATCGAGGACTACGGCTATCAGCTAGGCCGCTACTGGGGTATCGGGCAGCAAGGCACCAACAACGGGGTGCTACTCATCGTCGCGCCCAAGGAGCACAAGGTTCGAATCGAGGTCGGCTATGGCCTCGAAGGAACGCTCACCGACGCGATCAGCCGCACGATAATCGAGAACGACATCCTGCCCAACTTCAAGCGCGGCGACTTCAATGCCGGCGTCTTGGCCGGCACTAAATCCATCCTGAGCGTACTCGGCGGCAACTCCGCCGACGCAGGCCAGCCGGAATCGTCCGCACCCACCGTCGGGTATCAGCCTCCAAGAGGCGTTCAATACGCCATCATGCTGCTGTTCAATCTTTTCCCCTTGATTGTCTTCTCGCTCATTGTGTTTGCACGCATTGCATCGGTCGGAAACAGGAGCCGGTACCGCGGCAGCAATGGCTGGTATTCGGGTGGCAGCTTCGGCGGAGGCTCATCCGACGGCGGTGGTGGCGGAGGTTTCTCTGGAGGCGGTGGATCCTTTGGTGGCGGCGGCGCGTCGGGAAGCTGGTGAAGTGACAACATGAAGAGTCCATTCACAGCCGAAGAGCATAAACGCATCGACGCGGCGATGGATGCGGTCAAGCGCGACACTTCCGCCGACCTATGCGTCGTCGTGACGCGCGTCGGCGACCGCTACGCACTCTATCCGCTCTCATCGGCTGCGATCGCCGCGCTTCTAATCGGCGCGTTCGCAGGTGCGCTCCGTCCCCACACCGCGAGCCTCGTCGTGATTGAAATTCAACTGTGGTCTCTGCTCGCGCTGACTCTTATATTCGACTGGCTCCCGATCCGCCTCTGGATTGTACCTACACGCGTCAAACAGGCTCGCGCATGGCAACTCGCCCATCGCGAGTTCAACGCCCATGTGCTGGCAAAGCCCGAGCAGCGCCACCGAATCCTGCTGTTCGTCTCGCTCGGCGAGCGCTATGTGGAAATCATCGCCGACCACGAGACTCATGCCCTCGCGCCAGAGGGAGCATGGAACCAAATCGTCGACCAATTTCTCGCCACCGTGAAAGACGGACGCGTGGCCGACGGCGTGCTCGACGCTATCGCCGCCTGCGGCTCCATCCTGAGAACGCACCACCCCGCATAGGGCGCATCGCAATCCTTGACGCGGTGCATACGCCCGCGCTACCCCACAGTTATGCAAACGATACACGCTGCCGACGTTGAATGGGGCGAGGTTTCGGGGCATCGCTCGGGCGGGATCGACTTCAAGCGCCTGCTGCAGGGCACGCCCGGCACGCCCGACAATTTCGAACTGAGTATTGTGCGAACGGCCGGCGACTACTTCACGCCGCGTCATCGCCACAACTTCGACCAAGTCCGGCTATGCCTTGAAGGCGCAATGAACTACGCGCCCGGCAAGGATCTGAAAGCCGGCACCGTCGGCTACTTTCCCGAGGGCACCTTTTACGGCCCGCAATCCGACACCAGCAAATCCATCGTACTGCTGCTCCAGATGGGCGGCTCGGCAGGCTACGGCTTCATGAGCTATCAGCAGTTGAACCGCGGCTACGAAAAATTGTCCGACCTCGGGAAATTCGACGGCGGCGTCTTCACCCGTTCGACGCCCGACGGCCGCGTCATCCGCAAGGACGGCTACGAGGCGATTTGGGAGCACGTCAACGGCCGCGCCGTCGAGTATCCGCCGCCGCGCTACGAGGAACCGATCGTCATCCATCCCGACGGCTTCGGATGGATAGCGACGCGCGACCCCGGCTTCGAGCTGAAGCACATGGCTACGTTCGGCGAGCGGGCTTTGAACATCGGCGAGATTCGCGCGACGCGCGGCTCGCGCCACAAGGTCGACCGCCATCGCGCACCCGAGCTGCTGTTCGTCGAGAGCGGCGCGATTCGCGACGTCACGTCGGGCGAAGTGCTCGACACTCACTCGGCGTTCCGCGTCGATCCCGCTGACACCGGCCGCGAACTCGAAGTCGTGGACGACTGTGTGCTGTTCTTCGTCCAGCTGCCGAAGTTCGACACGAAATCCGCAGCCGCAGCTGCCTGAGCACTGACTATCGGAGGTCCACGAAGATGGCATCGACGACCGCAATCCCGCGCGCGCACGGCGCCCGCGCATCCAAGACTCTCGCGAAGAAGCCCGCCGGATTCCATCAGTCTTGGTACGCGATCGCGCGCTCCGACGAAGTCGCCGCAGGAGAAGTGATCGGTCGCGACTTCCTCGACGGCCGCGCCATCGCGTATCGCGGCGAGAGCGGCGAGGCGGTCGTGATGAACGCCTACTGCCGCCATCTCGGCGCCGACCTCGGCATGGGCAAAGTCATCGGCAACGACATCCGCTGCGGGTTCCATCATTGGCAATACGGCCCCGACGGTGGATGCACCAAAATTCCGGCTTCCGAAAAAATTCCTAAAGCGGCACGAGTATTCAAATATCCAACGAAGGAAAAGTGGGGGCTGATTTGGGCGTTCAACGGGACCGCGCCGCTATTCGACGTGCCTGAATTCGTCGATTACTCCGAACCCGACCTCGACATCCGCACCGCCGAGGCCTTCGATCTGCCGGTCGAGCCGTGGGTGCCGTTCACCAACTCGATGGACTTTCAGCATCTGCGCGTGCTGCACGGCCTCAAAATAGAATGCGACCCAGACGCGATCGAAGTCGGCGACTACCGCATCCAGTACGACGTGCGCTTCGAGGATCCCAACCTCGGCGTCTTCGATCAGCGCATCCGCGTGACGGGCACCAACACGATCGCGCTGGCGGGGCGCCTGAACGGGATGGCGATACTCTCGATGGCGACCGGGACGCCGACGCCCGACGGCCGCACGCACGGATGGTCGGTCACGGCGACGCCGCGCGCCGACGGCAGCGACGCCGAGCGCGAGCAGCGCCTCCAAATCGGCGAGGCATTCTTCAGGCGGCTCATCCAGGAAGACGAGCCCATCATGAAGACCATCCGCTTTCACGACGGCCTGCTGATAGACGCCGACCGCGCGCTCGCGCGCTTCCTGCAATACGTGCGGCGCTTCCCCACCGCGCGGCCGGCAGCCGACTAAACAACTGGAGGCAAAATCATGGCTCGTCTGACCGGCAAGGTTGCGTTGATCGTCGGCGGCGGCGCAGACGGTCCGGCAAAAGCGGGCGACAAGCTCTCGATCGGCAACGGCCGCGCGACCGCGATAGTGTGCGCGCGCGAAGGCGCGGCCGTGATGGTCGCCGATCGCTCGCTCGAACTTGCGCAGCAGACCGCCGCCGCGATTCGCGAAGAAGGCGGCCGCGCCGACGCCGTTGCCGCCGACGTGAGTATCGAGGATCAATGCCGTGGCGCCGTGGAAGCCACGACCCGCGCATTCTCCGCGATTCATCTGCTCGTCAACAACGTCGGCATCGCAATCGGCGGCAACCTGCTGAAGACCTCGACCGAGAATTTCGACAAGATGCTCGCGGTCAATCTGCGCAGCCATTTCCTGATGATGCGTTACGCGGTGCCCGAGATTGCGAAGGCCGGCGGCGGCGCGATCGTCAACGTGTCTTCGCTCGCCGCACTCCGCAGCAACTCGCAGATTTCCTACGAAGCGACCAAGGCTGCGCTGCTCGGACTGTCGCGCTCGGCGGCGGTCTCACACGCGCGCGACAATATTCGCGTCAACACGATCCTGCCGGGGCTGATCGACTCCTCGATGGTGCGCCGTCTCGTCGGCGATCGCGAGGGTGCTGTCGGACCGCGAATCCCGATGCGCCGGCAGGGCACGCCGTGGGAAATCGCCAACGCGATCGTCTTCCTGCTGTCGGACGACGCGTCCTACATCACCGGCACCGAACTAATCGTCGACGGAGGCCTCTCGACACGTTGAGGTGAGTCGTGCGCAAGGTGAAAGTTGGTTACCAACTCGATTTCCGCAATCCGCCGAGATCGTCGTTGTCGTTTGGCGAGCTGTACCGAGAATCGTTTGCGCAGATCGAGGCGGCCGAACGGCTTGGCTTCGATTCCATCTGGCTGACCGAGCATCATTTTACCGACGACGGCTACCTGCCCGCGCTGATGCCCGCGGCGGCTGCGATTGCGGCGCGCACGACCCGCGTGACTATCGGCACCTACGTCCTGCTCGCGCCGTTTGTTCATCCGCTGAAGCTGGCCGAGGACGCGGCCTTCGTCGATGTGATCTCGGGCGGCCGGCTGCGGCTTGGAATCGGGCTCGGCTATCGCGCTGAGGAATTCGAGGGCTTTGGCGTGCCGCGCGCACAACGACTCGGCCGCACGCTCGAGACAATCGAGATTCTCAAGCGCGCGTGGATCGGCGAGCGATTCAGCTTCGACGGCAAATATTTCAAGTTCCGCGACGTCCGCCTGCTGCCGCGACCCGTCAGCCAGCCGTATCCGGAATTGCTGTGGGGCGCGGGCGCGGCGAAATCGATTCGGCGCGCGGCCGGGCTGGATATGGGATTCGCATGCGTAGGCGGCCGCCGGGAAATCGGCATCTATCTTGATGCGCTCAAGGCCGCTGACAAGGATCCCGGGCGCTACAGTATCGTCAACAGCCGCGTCGTATACATCGCCGACAGCGAAGCAGACGCGTGGCGCGACACGCGCGACGCGCTGATGTACCAGGCCGAGCTGTACGGCAAATGGCTCTCCGCCGCGGCCGGTACCACCGATCAGAGCAAGGTGCTGATTCGTCCCGACGCCGACCGGCTTAGACGCACCAGCGTGCTGGGGACCGCTGCTGAAGTCGCGGCGAGGCTCGAGGAAATCCTCGACTCGACACCGATGACCGAGTTGATTGTAGTGACGCAGTTGCCGGGCCTCGATCCCTCCAAGGCACGCCGATCGCTCGACCGATTCGGCGCCGAAGTTCTGCCGCGCCTGAAGTAGCTTTGCCTCGCCGGAAAAAGAAAACCCCCGGAGTTACCCGGGGGTTTTCGATCTCACAATTGAGCAGTCGTCGGCTGCTGCGTTTACGGAACGACGATCCCCGCGCCGTGGTCATAGGTCACTGACCACTTCACGCTGGCCTGGTTGGCGCCGGGATAGTTGGCATAGGCCCACAAGCTCATTTGGTCCTGCACCGCGAACGTCTGCGTGTCCGTCAGGTCGCTGCAAGTCGTGTCGGGTCCGACCATGAAGCAGGTCAAACCGCAATTCGCGGGGAAGCTGTTGCCGTTGCACAGGAAGAAGAAGAAGGCGCTCGGGAGCCCGTTATTCTGCTGCGTTCCGGGGTCGGTATCTACGTTGACGAACAGGCGCTCAGCCGTCCCGGCCTCGGTCATCGGAACCTCGGGTGCCTGCGACGTGTCCGAACCGTTGCCCGGTCCCATTATCAGGATCGTACCCGGCGTACCGACGCTGTTGTTGCCTGAAAGTCCGACGTTGTAGGGGCCTCCCGACGGGCTTCCAAAGGTACCCATCGTGCCGCCGGTGAAGACCGAGATATTCCCTTCAGCCGTTCCAGGCGTGCCCGAAGGTCCGGTATCTCCGGTGGGACCCGCCAGCCCGGTCGCGCCGCGGATTCCGTTCTCACCCATGACTCCTGCGGGGCCCGTCGGCCCAGTCGGCCCGGCAACGCCCTCCGGACCTTGCGGTCCCGCCGCTCCCTGCGCTCCCGCAGGTCCGGTGGGACCGGTGGCGCCTGCGGGGCCCTGCGTGCCGGGAAGCCCCGGGTCGCCAACGACGCCCATCAGCCCGGTGGGTCCAGTCGGCCCGGTCGTTACCCAATCGAGCTCGGTTTTATTTCCGGTGCATGCGCCGACGCCAAGGTTGACACCTTTGATTTTGCCGTTGGCGTTGTTGATACAGATTTCGATGTTAGTCGCCTGGCCAACACCTGGAAGTGCTACCAGACCTACAATCGTAGCGGCGGTCGCACCGACCAACCAACGCCACGCGAATTTAAACGAAGCAGGCATGTTGACGCCCTCCATTTTCTGTTGCCTTCCGGCCGTCCTGACTTCCGATCGCGGTTTCATCTTTCTTCTCCTCCTCCGCGTCTCAATCAGAAGGCGTCCGCGGTGTCGATCGCGAAGTCCATCGACCAATTTACGTCTACGATGTTGGTCGGATTGGCTTCAGAGCTGTAAGCCATAATCGAAAGCGGATCGCCCGGGTTGAAGTGCAGGAACTTGGGGCCCACCGTCGAAGCGTTGGAATTGCAGATGATCGTATCCGCAGTTGGTGGTGGCGAGTCGTTCGCTACCGTGCAATTGGGATTGGTGTCGAAGGGGAACGGATTCGAAGAGAAGTCGCAATCCCCGGATTCCCCCGTGCCGGATAACGTGCCGTTACACACGACGAAAGTGTATGCGGCGCCGACGGGACCCGAATCCGTGGGTGTGATCGAAACCGTCATATTGAATGCAGTGCCGCCCGGCATTGGCACCTCGACGCTGGTCTGAGGGCCTGCGACCGGAGCGGGAGGAATTGAGGTGATGCCTTCTCCCGAGGCGCCATTGCCCGGCCCCATGTAGAGCGGTTGAGTCGGGAATCCGCCGGCTCCGCTTTCATCGCTTAGCTGGATCGCCGCTTGATCGCCGATAGTTCCGCCCAGCGTCCCACCGCTCAAGACCACAACATTGTCGTTGGAAGGAAAGGGAAAGCTCGGCGTGCCCGAAGGGCCAACCATTCCAACTGCGCCAGTCGGTCCCGTCGGTCCCGGAAAACCAGTGTTCCCAGTCGGCCCTGTAGGACCGATGAACCCTTCCTCTCCATCAGGACCAGTCAGGCCGACCGACCCCATTGGCCCGGTCGGACCGACCGGACCGACCAGACCTTGCGATCCCGTCGGTCCTACGGAACCGGGTGCTCCGGCAGGACCAGTAAGGCCCTGCGGCCCCTGCGGGCCTGCCGCGCCTGGTATGTTCCAGCGCAACTGGAAGTTATGGGGTTTGCAATCGATGTCGACCCCAACGATCTTGCCATTCCTGGCGACGCAGAGCGTTATGATTCCGGTGTCCGGCGTCTGTGCGCTCGCCGCCGGAGAGATGCATGCTATTAACATCGCAGCCGCAGATGCTCCGACGAGCCAGCGCCACGCATTCCTAAAAGATTGAGGCATTCTCGTCCCCTCCCTGACTGTTACCATTCGCGTACTCAGCATTTCCCGTTCCCCTGTATCGGCGACTCACTTCAGAATCGGCGCGCCAGTACCGCCGGTCTGGTGCATCACGACCAACCACGTCACTTCTGTCGGCGCCGCCGCCGAGGTTGCGGTGCCTCTGAGTGCGATCGTATCGCCGGGTTGGAAGTCCTGTGCTTCGCCCTTTTCGGAGGCGCACTCGGTCAGGCTCGGGAAACTACTGTTCGGCGGATTGTTGCCAATCGTGCAGGTGACTTTTGGCGAAGTGCAATCGCTGTTGATGCACAGCTGGAACGTATAGTTTTGTCCGGGACCAGGTACGTTCGTGGTCTGTACCCAGAGTTGAGTTACGGTCGAAGCGTCAATCGGTACCGCTATGCTCTCGAGCTGCGTGTCGGCACCGTTGCCCGGACCATAGTAAATCGGGCTATTGCTGCAAGTGCCTGTGGTACAGAACGGGTTGCCACCAGACGGAGCGCTCGGGCCACCCAACGCGCTCGTATAGCCAAACGTCAACTCGACATTGCTGCCAAGGTTGCCGCCGCCAAGCGTGTAGTACTGCGCTCCGTTGATGCCGTTAGGACCTGCGGCTCCGGTCGGTCCCTGCGGACCAGTCGTTCCGGTCGGACCAGTCGGGCCTTGCGGTCCTTGCTGACCGACTTCTCCAGCGGGACCAATCGGACCAGTGGCTCCTGCGAGTCCGCTCGGCCCGATAACGCCGGCGGGGCCTACGGGACCCTGCGGGCCACCTTCACCCATCGCCCCGGTCGGTCCTGCTGGTCCTTGCATACCCTTGGGACCCTGGGGTCCGCTTGGGCCTACGACGCCATTACTGTCCCAAGTGATTTGGCGGTTCGGTGGACTGCAAGTCCCACCGAGCGGCAATAGAATGTTTTGCCCATGCGGCGGAATACAGATCGTGAGGATCTCCGCCTGACCTGCTCGCGGCGCAGCGGCGAGAAACAGCGCCCCCATCGCGACGCCGAGCAGCATGCGTCGCGCATGCCTGAGTGATACGTGCATTACCGTCCCTCCCTAAAACTCGCGCCAGAAAACGGCTCCTGGCCTGCCTCGTCCAACTCGGGAACCGGAAAACCCAATTGCGGTCCCCCCCGGGACACTTTGCCGAAACACTTGTCGCAGAAAACCATGCACAGAGTCAATAACCCTAGATAAACGTAATTTGACCTAGCCGCTGATACCGGTCGTCTTTTTTACTCCCTTGCAGCTTACGCATCCATTGGGGGAGTGTGTGATGTCTGTTCATCATGTGAAGCTCGATCGCGTCAAACCCTCCTTTCACAATGAATAATTCGCAGGGCGGACCGTCATCGCCGCCAATTCGTGTTTGCCGAATCCTTCGACGCCTCGTAAAGTGACCGCATGCCGGTCGCATATATTCCTCGCACGCGAGATCTCTACGACGATTTCATTCCGTACCGGTGGGTCGAAAATGAATCGGCGCCATTTGTTCCACTGACGAAGCCAATCGCGCAGTGCAGAGTCGCACTGATCAGCTCAGGCGGAATCATGTATCGCGATCAGCCGCGCTTCCATCGGGAGGACGCGTCGTATCGCCGCATCCCGATTGAGGCGCGCCGCGACGAGTTGAGCGTGTGGCACTTCGGCTATCCAACCGGCGATGCAGAGCGCGACGTGAATTGCGTTTTTCCCATCGAGCGAATGCGCGAGCTTGCGGCGGCCGGCGTGATCGGCGAACTCGCCGATCCGGCGTTCAGCTTCATGGGCGGAGTTTATTCAGCGCGCAAAGTCCGGGACGAACTCGCACCGCAAATCGTCGATGAGCTCAAGCGCGCGCACGCCGACGCCTTCTTCCTCGTCCCTGCATGACCCGTATGCCATCAGTCCGTTGGACTGATCGCGCGCGCAGTCGAAGAAGCGGGAATCCCCACGCTCTCAATGACTTCAGCGATCGACATCACGCAGTCGGTCAAACCGCCACGCGCGGTGTTCGTGAATTTTCCGCTCGGCCATCAGACCGGCCCACCCGATCAACCGGAGCTGCAGCGCCGGATTGTCAGAGACGCGATGCGCGCGTTCGAAACGATCACCGCACCCGCGACGATCGTCGAACTACCGTACGTCTGGGACGCCAACGATCGTTCGTGGGAAGACATCGACTACACCAAGGGATGGATGCCCGCGCGGCCGTCGCGCGAAGCGGCCGACAAACTCGAAGCCGAGCGCCAGGCAAAATTCCGCCGCAGTTAATCCGTACTTCGCGTCTCGCACTTTTCAATTCGCGCGAGTACGTTCATCCGTGCGGCGGCGCCGCAACGGGAGGGACGATTCACATGACCTATCACGAACTGGAGCTGGTGACGCTGCTGGCGTTGCTCGAATACTCGATACTCGGCCTGATGGTTGGACGCGCACGGGGGACCTACGGCGTCGAGGCGCCCGCCACCACCGGCAATCCCGACTTCGAGCGCTACTTCCGCGTCCATGCAAATACGCTCGAGGCCCTGATTGTCTTCATCCCCGCAGTGTGGATTTTTTCATTCACGGTCAATTACCACTTCGGCGTCGCGCTTGGATTTCTGTTTCTCATCGCCCGCATCATGTATGCGCAGGGCTACCTGAGCGCTGCCGCCAAGCGGGGACCGGGCGCACTCGCCAGCGCCGCAATCAACGGCATCCTGGTGCTGGTCAGCCTGATCTGGATCGTAGTCAAAGCCCTGTAGCTGAATTCCTTCAGCCCTTGTTCGCTTTACCTCACGCCGCCGGCGCGGCTAGAGTTTCTTCGATCAATCATCAAGGAGAATTCGCTCATGGCGGAAGAACGTAAAGGCGCCGTTACTATGCGGGGAAACCCGATGACCCTGGTCGGCCCCGAAATCAAGGTCGGACAAAAGGCACCCAACTTCAACGTGGTCGGCAAAGGGATGGCGCCGGCGACACTGGATCAATTCAAGGGCAAAGTCAAAATCATCACGACCATCCCGTCGATCGACACTCCGGTGTGTGACGCGGAGACGCGCCGCTTCAACGTCGAGGCGAGCAACCTGCCCGGCGACGTGGTGATCCTGTCGGTCTCGATGGATCTGCCGTTCGCGCAGGCGCGATGGTGCGGTGCGGCCGGCGTCGACAAGGTGACGACGCTCAGCGACTGGCGCAGTGCGAGTTTCGGCACCGGCTATGGCGCGTTGATCAAAGAACTGCATCTGCTGGCGCGATGCGTGTTTGTCGTGGACAAGAACGACAACGTGACTTACGTCGAGTACGTCAAGGAAATCGCCGAGCAGCCCAACTTCGAAGCCGCCCTGGCGGCCGCAAAGAAAGCCGCAGCAGCCTGACGCCTGATTCATCGCGCGGGCGGACGTGTCACCGATGCGTCCGCCCGTGATAGATCTGTTTGTTTGATGCCAACCTCCGCACCCAATCGCTATGCCTTTGCCGACGCGCTCAAGCGCGGCCTCTACGAGGCCATTTTCCGGCGCCGCGATATTCGTGAGTTCGTTTCCGATCCGATTCCCGACGACGTGCTCGCGCGCGTGCTGATCGCGGCTCATCACGCGGCCAGCGTCGGCTTCACGCAGCCGTGGGATTTCATCCTGGTGCGAAGCGTCGAGCAGCGCCGCCGGGTGAAGGAGGTCTTCGAGGCCGAGCGTCAAAAGAACGCGGACCAGTTCAGCGGCGAGCGCCGAGAAAAATATCTATCGCTCAAACTCGAGGGCATTCTCGAAGCTCCGCTCAACCTGATCGTCACATGCAAGCCCGATCGCTTTGGGTCTGCCGTGCTTGGCAAAACCAGCATCCGCGATGTCGAAATTTATTCGGCGTGCCTGGCGGTCGAAAACATGTGGCTGACGGCGCGCGCCGAAGGGATCGGCATGGGATGGGTCAGCATCATGCGCAACGACGCGCTGACCGAAATCTTCGGCATCCCCGGCGACGTAATTCCCATCGCCTATTTATGTATCGGCTACGTCCGCGAGTTTCCCGACCGCCCCATCCTCGCCAGCAAGGATTGGGCACAGCGCTTGCCGCCCAAGTCGCTGATCCATTTCGACTCGTGGAACGACGTGAACAACCGAGAGTCTCCCGCGGCCGAGTCGCTGCTGAAAAAAATTGACGACCACTCGATCTGGCTCTCGATCTTTCCGGAAGATTCACGCGACAAACCACCCTCGCGCGACTGAGCGATTCATTCGGCGGCGTGTTATCGCTTGCCCGCCGGAGGTGCTACAAAAGGAGCCTGCTCTTTCCGAAAGGGCAAAACCGAGGCGCTGCACGTTGGAGTTGCGGGCGACTATCAGCCTCGCGCGCATGCTGCGCGATACAGATCGTCCAGACCAGGCCCGCGCCAGGCTCGCCGGAATCTACGATCAATTCACTGAAGGGTTGAACACGCCGGACCTAAAGGACGCCAAATCCCTGCTCGTCGAACTAGGCGGCTAATTCCTTCTTCATGAAATAGTGCGTGTGCCCTATCGGATGATCTTCGAGCGCGCCGAAGAGCTTGTAGCCGAGCTTTTCGTAAAAGGGGCGCGCCTGGAAACTGAACGTGTCGAGATAGGAGTAGCTGCATCGGCGAGCGAGCGCATAGGTCTCGATAGCGGTCATAAGTCTTGTCGCATAGCCCATTGCACGAATCGCCGGGTCGACCCACACATCGGAAACATAGAGCCATAGGCCCCAGGTGTTGCCGAGTGCTCCACCAAGGATCTCGCCGTCGTCACTTTGAACAAAGACACTGGCCGCCGACCACATCTGCTCGGGTAGTCCTAGCGACGCAAGCGCATGGCTCTGGATTCCGCGCGCGATAAGACCCTGTACCTCGGCGGAGGCATACGGCTGCATAACGATAATCGCACTGTCCTGAGGGTCGCGGCGCCTGGCCTCGATTCCAGTCAACGGCCGCTTCATCATGTGATACCGGCGATGGCCCTTAACCGGATGATCGTCGAGTTCAGCGAATACGCGGTAGCCAAGTTTTTCGTATAGCGGCCGAGCCTCGTAACTCCCGGTCTGCAGAGCCGCCGCGCCGCATCCTTTCGCGATTGCGTATCGCTCGGCGGCAGCCATCAACTCGATCGCGTAGCCACATCCGCGCCACATCCGATCGACCCATAACGATCGCACGTGCAACCATCCGCCCACGATATTGCCGAGCAGCCCGCCGGCGAGCGCGCCGCGCGCGTCCTTGACGACGAATCCGACCGGATAGAATTCAACGATCCCGGTAGCTGCGGTGTTATGGTTGCGCAGCCCGCGCTCGATCACTTCGCTCCAGGCTCGAGGCGGTTCTGGTTCTACGATGATTCGCAAGTTTGACATCAGACTGCCCCATCCGTTTGTGTCGTCCGAACACTCCATCTAATGACAGCGTCCAGCTAGTGTTCGCGGCCCCCACACCACTGTTACGACTACGACCACGAATATCATGGTCAAGCCAGAAACTCGCGGATTGTAATATGAACCGTGGATAGGAAATATTTGCCAGCTGACGTTTGATAGATCGTGGACCAGCGCCGCGGCGAATACGCTCCTACTCGTGTTGTTGTAGAGCCAGACGATAAGAACGCGGAATGCTACGGTGAAGAGGCTTTGCCAGGCGATCCACGCCAAAGATCTGTTAGCTTCGAGCAACGGCACGAAGTGCCAAGCCGCCCACACTATCCCCAGTAAGATGCCGGCCCCGAGCGCGCCCCACCGCTCCTGCATTGGCTCGGTAATGAATGCCGACCATCCCAGCTCTTCACCCAGTGCCGCGATTAAGAACACAACGAACATCGCCAGCACCGCGGGGACCGAAATTTGCGGCGATGGAATCGGCACTCCGTTGAGGCGCATCAGTTCATAGGACAGCCCAAAGATGCCGGGCATCAAAAAGATGGCTGGCACATACCAAACCTTCGCTCGGATTCGCTTGAAATCGAAACACCGCTCCAGTAGCGCGCTGATGCCCGCGGTCTTGTTCTCTCCGTAAACAAGAATCAAGGCCGCTGCCGCCGGGCAGACGAACATGAGCGCAGCGAGCGGGAGTCCCGGTAACAGCTGTAACCTGCTTGCAGCACCGACGAGCCAGAACGGAATCGAAAGTGCGAACACGAGCAGAAAGAACTTGAGTGGTGACCTGGTCTCCATGTAGTCGCGGGATTTTATCATCAGGTCACAACGTCCGTTCATCCTGGCCGTGAAGAGTTTTCATGTGACTCGCCTGACCGTCCTCCTTGTAAGCCGCCGCGCCGCATGATGCGATCACGCGGCATGTCCTTGCTCAAACAAACTATTGCTTCGATCCTTCCACCCGACAATGAAGCGGCGTGGGCCGCTGCCGCGCGGTTGGACTCGCTCACCAAACCGCCCGGCAGCCTCGGCCACCTCGAGGAAATTGTGCGCCGCTATGCAGCGATCCGCCGCGATCGGATCGGCCACGGAAGGGCGGCGGCGCGCTCGCGGTTTTCGTCGCCGATCATGGCGTCGCGGAAGAAGGCGTCAGCGCGTTTCCGCAGGCGGTCACCGTCGAGATGCTGCGCAACATCGCGGGCGGCGGCGCCGCCATCAGCGTGCTCGCGCGGCGCTTCGGCTATGCGCTTCGAGTCGATCGATGTTGGCGTCGAGGTCGATACCAGCGCCAAGCCATTCGCGGGCGTCACATATCGTCGCATCGGCGCCGGGCACGCGCAATTTTCTCGACGGGCGCCGCGATGACGCGCTGACGAGTGCGACGCGCGCGCTCGAAGTTGGAATCGAAGTCGCGCGCGAGCTGCGCAGCGAGCCGGCGCGACGCTAATCGGCATCGGCGAGATGGGCATCGCGAACAGCACCTCCGCAGCTGCGGTGCTATCGCGCGCTTACCGGAATTCCGCCCGCGCGACTGGCCGGGCGCGGCACCGGCCTCGACGACGCCGGGCGTGCGCCGCAAGATCGAGGTTATCGAGCGCGCGCTCGAACTCCATCGCGCGGCGACGTCACGATCGGCGCTCGCGATGCTCGCCGCGCTCGGCGGTTTCGAGATTGCCGCGATGGCCGGCGTATGTCTCGGTGGCGGCGCCGCATCCAACGTGCCGGTCGTGGTTGACGGCTTTATCGCAACTGCGGCGGCGGTGGCCGCCGAGCGGATTGCCCCGGCCTTGTTCGAGCATCTGTTCTTCGCCATCGCTCGGCCGAGGGAGGCCATGCGCTCGCGCTCGAAGCACTTCGGCGTGCGGCCGATTCTCGATCTCGGAATGCGGCTGGGCGAAGGCACCGGCGCGGCGCTGGCGATGAACGTGATCGAAGCCGCGCTCGACTTGTTTCACGAGATGGCGACGTTCGAGAGCGCCGGGGTGTCGGAAAAGATCGCGATGAGCGACGACGCGGCCCGCGCGTGCGAGGTTCTTCACCGAGCTCCGCTGGCGTCAGCTTCCTCACGATTCTTGCCGGCTCGATCGATTAGCGCCGGTGCTTCCGACGAAATCGTCGCGAGCTGTCGATGTCGCGTGGTTTCCGGTCGTCGGTTTGCGATCGGAGCGATGTTCGCTGGCGAAGATCTGGTTGCTGGCTCACCTGTTCGGCACGCGATTCGCTCGCGGTTCTGTTGTGCTCTCGCTATGGTCTGTCACCGGCGCGGTTCATCTCGACGGACTCGCCGATACCGCCGATGCGCTCGGCGCGGGGGCAGATCGCGCTCGCGCGCTGGAGATTATGCGCGACAGCCGGATCGGCACATTCGGCGCGACCGCGATGTTCTTCGCTCTCGCGCTCAAGATCCTCGCGCTGCGCGACGCATGGCGGGAATCGCGGCACGCCGCGTCGCTAGCTCGCGCCGATGCTGGCGCGCTGGGCGATGGTCGCGGTGAGCTGGGGATCGATTATCTGCGCGCCGGGATCAGGCGGCGACGCTCCTCAATGGCTACCGGGTCGGCGATCGGAACCTCGCGGTCGCCATGCGATCGTCGCGATCGCTGCGCTGATGCTGATGCTCTGGCGCGACGCCGGTTGCGCTGGCCATATGCGGTCGCGGATCGCTCGCGTTCTGCGATGCGGCGCTTCTACCGGCGATGGCTCGGCGGAGTGACAGGAGATCTCATCGGCGCGTGCGGCGAAATGGTGGAGATCGCGGTGCTGCTCGTGATGGCGGCGTGAAAATTACTTCACGCGCATCGGATAGCCCGCGACCATCAGCACACCTGGTCGGCGACGGCCGCAACTTTCTGATTGGTCCATCCGAGCAGATCGCGGAAGCGGCGCGACTCCGCATGATCAGTCGGCACGATTCCGGCGATCCGACTTCATCGGTCACGACGATACTCGCGAATGGCGCACGCGCGAGCGCGCCCGCGAGCCTGTCGGCAGCCGCGAGAATCGGTTCGTCGCTGCGCCCCGATGCCATCATCAGGTTGGATACCCACAGCGTCAGGCAATCGAGCACTACGCACGTCGGCGCGGCTCCAGCTCTGCGAGCGCGGCGACCGATGTCGACCGGCTCTTCGATCGTGACGAAAGTCGGCCGGGCCGCGTCGTGCGATGAAATGCGATGCGCGTCGCCATCTCGATCGTCGAGCGCCTCGCCGGTCGCGACGAAAGAAGCGGTTACCCTGATACGGGTGCGCGAGCTTCAACGCGTGCGAGCTTTTGCCGCTGCGCGCGCCGCCGGTGATCAGCGTGATCCGTGCCCATCGCGAATCATCAAGCGTACACTGATCGCGGACGCGCGTTGCGAGAATGTATTCGCGCTGCTGGCGATGTGCGATTGACTGACGTCCTCGATGCCGCGCGTAAGATTCGGCGTCGCACCCGGTGCACGGGAAGCCGGTTCAAATCCGGCGCTGCCCCGCAACTGTGAGGGGGACGACGGCCCATCGATGCCACCGCTATCGGCGGGAAGGCGGGCCCGAGGACGAACCCCAAGCCAGGAGACCGGCCGGGTGATTTAACTGTCTGCCTTCCGCGGGGAGGGTGGCCTCAGGCACGATCTCCTGAAGCCCGACCCTCGACGTGAGGGAGCGGGTTTTGCTTTTCATCCTGATCTTCCTTCGCGCGCAATGGCAGACTTTAACTCGGAGGGAGTTCATGCGGTTTCCTATTTTGATCTTGTCGACAATCTTTGGACAGCGCTGCTGGCGCCGATCGCATGCGCTCAGCAGCCGTCATCAGCGGCCTCGCCCGCGCAAACTCAAACCCATAAGGCCGCGCGAGCCGGTAAGACCATGGCGGCGGCGTCGAAAAAGAAGACCGGTCAGCCGGCAACGACAGCCAAGAAAGAAGAGGCGCAGAAGCTGAATCCGATGGTCGTCACGGCGACGCGAATCCCGCAGCCAATCGGCGAAGTCGGCACGACCATCACGGTCGTCGAAGATCCGGCAGATCCAGGAGCAGAAGATCCAGCGCGTCGCCGACGTGCTGCGCCAGGTACCCGGCGTGCAGGTCACGCAGAGCGGCTCGTCAGGCACGGAGACCGACGTTATGATTCGCGGCGCGACCGCATCGCAGACGCTGATGCTGGTCGACGGGGTCGAGGTCAACGCTGGCGCGACCGGCAGCTTCGACTTCGCCAACCTGACCACCGACAATCTCGATCGCGTCGAGATTGTGCGCGGCGCCGGCGGATCGCTTTACGGGTCGCAGGCGATCGGCGGCGTCGTCAATGTGCATCGCGCAGGAGGGCGAGGGCCGCCATGACGGTCGAGCCTGCTTTCAGGCGGCGGCAATCGCGCGACCAGCGCCAGGTCGGAACCATCAGCGGCGCCGAGGGTAAGTCTCGGCTACTCGGGCTGCGGTGTCGTACTTCTCGACCGAGGGTTTTCGCCCGGTCAACGACAACTCCGACAATCTCGTCGCTCAACTTGGCGGCTCGACTATCACCTCGAGCGACGACACTGTGATCCGCGGGCTTCGCGCGTTACATCGCGTCGAATGTGAGCCTTCCGAATTTCAACGTGTCCACGGTTCGCCGCTCGATCCGACTGCGCATCACCGCAACGAGTTCATGCTGTTCAAGTGCGAACTCGAGCATCACTTCGGCGAAATCTGCTGGTGCGTCGAGCGCATTTTTCGTGCGCCACGATCAACGCGATCAACCTCGACGCCGTATCCCGGCTACGATGAGCTTCCAGGAGCGATCGTATCCCCGACGAGACGCGCGGCGGACTTACCGAGGCGATCTACACCTGGGGCAGTGGCTTTCGCACGGTGGCGGGCTTCGAGTTCAGGGATCTATGGGTCCGATCGGTGCATCTCGATTTTCCCGTCCTACCCGCCGCCGTCGAACACCGTGTTCACCGCGCGACCGCAACAGGAGTACGCGGGCTACCTCGAGCAGGAGGGCAGCTTTTTCGACGGCCACGTTGCTCGCGACGGGAGGATTTCGCGTCGATGGCAACAGCCAGTTCGGCAAGGAGGTCAGCCCCGGCATGGTCGGTTGCGATTCCGATTGCGAAAATTTCGACCACGCTTGCGCGGCAGCTATACCGAAGGCTTTCGCGCGCCGTCATTCGATGAGCTGTACTTTCCGGATTTCGGCAATCCCAATCTGAAGCCGGAGATTTCGAGCGAGTAGGACGGCGGCTTCACCACCACCTTCGGCGAGCAGGCATCTTTCACCGCGACCTACTTCTCTCGCCGCGTGAAAGACTGAAATCGTTACTGTCACCGCGCCTGCGCCGGAGTACGTTGCCGCGGGCAACGCGGCGCGCGTCGACACGCAAGGGGTCGAGATCGTGCCGAGTCTCACGCTGCTCAAGGGACTGACGCTCAGCGGCAACGTGACTATCCTCGACGAGACGCACAAGGATACGCCCGGCTCGACGGCGCAGCCGCTGCGAGTGGCGAAGCATACGGCGTCGTCGCTGCTACAATACGTGCGGAGAGGGAATTTCCTGCCTAACGACAAAATCACGGCCAGCGTGAACTACATCTTCGTCGGCGATCGCGACGACCTCACAGTCGAGGACACTGTCGCGAATCACTCGGCGTACAATCTGTTCGACGCGGTGCTGTCATACTCGGTGGGAATCCCCCTCAAGTTCGTGCACAACGAAGAAGCTTTCACGCGCGTGAACAACCTGATGGACCGCGCCTACTCGCAGGCCTTCGGCTTCAAAGCGCCGACGATCAACGTGCTGGCGGGAATCAAGCTGGATTTCGAGTAGAGGTGAAGTAGCGCTCGAAGATTGCGCGGATTCGGTTGCGGCGCTCGGACAGTTCGGCCAGCAACCGGGCGGCGCCGTCACTCGTCTTCGAAGCCCATGCGGCGCGCCAGCGGGCGCAGGCTGGCGACCGACGTCGGGATTGCCCAGGCCGGCTGGTCGCTCTCGATGCGGAGACGATTCTCCAGCCGCGACAGGAATCGGTAATCGGTCTTCGAGCGTCGGCTGCGTCGGAGTCGGCCAGCAGGCGCAGGCTGTCGAGCGCTTCGAGCAAGGCCATCGTGTCGCGTACGCGCAACTCCGGATGCCGATAGCCGTGGCGTCAGCGCCATCATCTGCGCGAGGAACTCGACGTCCACCAATCCGCCGTGGCCCTGCTTGATGTTGAGCCGGGTCTTGTCCTCGGCGCCGATCTCCATCTCCATCCGATGGCGCATCGCCGCGATTTCCGCCGACCTCCGCCTGCCGTCAGTCCGCGGCCGTACACGAATTCCTGGCGCGCCGCTTCGACTTCGCGCGCCAAGTTCTGCGTCGCCGGTTATCACGCGTGCGCGCACCAGCGCCTGCCGCTCCCAGACCGCCGAACTCTGGCGATGATATTCGCGAAATCCCGCCAGCGATGTGACCAGCGGGCCCGCGTTGCCTGACGGGCGCAGGCGCAGGTCGATCTTGTAGGCGTAGCCCTCGCGCGTGCGCGACTCGAGAATCGCGATCAGCTTCTGCGTGATTCGCGACGCGATTTCACGGCTGCCGCCCGCAACTTCGGCGCGATCGTCGTAGACGAAAATCAGGTCGAGGTCAGAGTTGTAAGACATCTCGCCGGCGCCCAGCCGCCCCATCGCAATCGCGCACAGGCGCATCGTGGCGGGAATCGCGAACCGAGCCTCGGTCTGGATTCGCGCCAGCACCATCGCCTCGTCCAGCACCGTTTCGGCAAGATTCGTGAGCTCGCGCTCGACGTCGAACAGTTCGAGATCTCCCGCGAGGTCGGCGATCGCGATGCGCAGGAATTCCTGATGCCGAAAGGCGCGGAGCGCGTCGAGCTTGCTTTCGAAATCCGGACTCGCCGCGATCAAGCCCGCCAACTCGGCGCGCAATTGGCCGGGACTACGCCGCGTCGCCGCAAGGTCGGAGCGCACGAGCGTGTCAAGCATGTCGGGATGGCGGATGAAGATGGTCGAGAGGTAGGCGCTCGAGGCGAACAGCCGCAGCAGGATGCGCCGGGTCGCGGGATGCTGCTCGAGCAGCGCGAGGAACGACGTGCGCGCGCCGACCGCGGCAATGAACTCGGCGAGATTCATCAGCGCCAGGTCGGGATCGGGCAGCCTGCCAATCTCGTCGATCAGCATCGGGCCGAGCCGTTCGAGCAGCTCGCGGCGGCGCGGGCTGGTCGGGAGCATGCGAAGGACCGCGCGCGAGCAGCTCGAGATGGCGCGCGCTTTCGTCGGCGCGCGCAAAGCCGAGCTCGCGCAGGTAACGGATCGAGGAATCGGGATTGAGCGCCGAGTTCCACGCCAGTTCCGCGGCCGAGGAGATCGAGCGCGTCGACTACTTCGTCGCCGCCGGCGAGCGTCTCGCGGAATTGCAGCTCGACCAACGCCCGATGAGCTTTGAGCCGCGCGCTGAATTGCTCCAGCGCCCCCGCGCCCTTGCCGAAACCCATCCGCGCCGCCAGCGCGCGCATCCCGTCGTGATCGGCCGGGCAGCACGTGCGTCTGCAGGCCCGCCACGACTTGCAGCTTGTGCTCGACGTCGCGCAGGAACAGGTAGGCGTCGGCGAGTTCGCGCGCGCGCTTCGACGGCAGGTAGCCGAGCGTGTCGAGCTTCTCGAGCGCGGCGACGGTCTGCTCGATTCGAAGCCGCGGATCGCGTCCGCCGTAAATCAGCGTGAGCGCCTGCACGATGAATTCGAGTTCGCGGATTCCGCCGCGGCCGAGCTTGATGTTGCGCTCGATCATCGCGGGCGCTTTTCAGCTCCGCCTCGATCTGATGCTTCATCGCGCGCAACTGGCGCAGCGTGTCGAAGTCGAGGTAGCTGCGAAAGACGAAGTGATTCAGCTCGGCGCGCAGCTCGGTAGCCGATTTCGAGGTCGCCCGCGACCGGCCGCGCCCGCAGCAGCGCGGCGCGCTCCCACGGCTCGCCGAGGTTCTCGTAGTAGTTGATCGCGCCTTCAATCGGCGTGACCAGCGGCGCGGACCGGCCGCCCGGGCCGAAGCCGCAAATCGATTCGAAAGCATCGCGCCGACAGAATTTCGGTAAACCATTCGCCCAGCCGCGCCGCCGCTTCGCGTACTGTCCGGCGAACCCGACGACGCGTGGAGATAAATCAAGTCAACGTCCGAGCTGAGATTGAGTTCGCGCGCGCCAAGCTTGCCCATCGCCAGGATGCAGAATCGCCCGACCTCGCGCGCGCGCTCGCCGAGAAAGTCGGGTCGCAAGTTCGAGCGCGGTGCGAATGCATTCGTCTGCCAGCTCCGACATCGCCAGCGCCGTCTCGCCGACGCTCAGGCGGTCGAGCAGATCAGCGATCGCCACCTGGACCATCATGCGCCGCATGAATTGCCCGAGCGCGGCGGCGGCAGCCTGGCGGTCGGGGGCGTCGATGGTGGCGCGTTTCGGCGCGCATCGCAGCGACGAGTCCGTCGATAGTCTGCGCGCGCGCGGCGAGAAAAATATACGCCCATTCGGGACCGGCCAAGGACAACTCGGTCGCAACCAGTTCCGATGAACCGAGACAAAAGATCAGGTCAGCACCGGCGGCGCGATCGCGCAGCACGTCCTTGAGCGCGGCGGCGGAATTTTCGGCGAGCTTGGTCAGGAACGCGAGCGCCAACTGGTCATCGGGGGCACGGTCGCGCACCGCCGCGAGTGCATTCTGCGCGAGGCGAGCGTTACCCAGCCGGTCCTTCAGCCGTTTGGCGAGGACGGCAAGCTGCGGTGATTGCGCGGCCTTGCGTGGCATCTCGTCAACGATAACAGACGCGAGCATCGCGCGCGGCAAATATCGAAGGCGCGGTTCGCGTCGAAGCTATCCGATACGAGTTCGGCTTGAACGAGAGTGAGACTAAGTTTGCTGTGCGACAGTCTTCTTCGAACGATGGACCGTCTTTGAGGCAGTCCGGGAAGTATGCAAAGTATGGTGAGAATGTGACGCGTGCGGTTTCACAGCGCGGCGCGGCGCGAAGTCGGTCTTGATCGGCGCGGGCCGAATCGCCGGCTCGTCCTCGATGCCGGGGAAATATTTGTCCTCGTCGCGATGCACCTGCAGGGCGGCAAGAAATTCAGCGTAGTAATTTTTCACCGCGAAGCCGAAACGCGGCCCTTGGTAGTGCTGAACCATCTCCGAGTAGTCGCCGCCGTAGATTCCCGCCGCGCGCGCGACGCCGCCGGTGCCGTAGTTGTACGCGGTGATCGCCAGCGGCCAATCGCCGAGCGTGTCGTAGTTCGAGCGCAGCAGCTTGGCCGCCGCGAGCGTCTCGCGCTCCGGGTTCAGGCGATCGTCGTGATAGCGCGTGATCTTCATGTAGTGCTTGCCGGTATCGCGCGTGAACTGCCAGATGCCGACTGCGCCCGCGCTCGACCGCGACCCGCCGTGAAAGCCCGACTCGACGCTCGCCAGTGTCACCAACTCGGGTGGCAGGCCCGCGCTGCGGAAAATCCGCTCCATCGAGGGCATGTAGTATTTGCTCCGCAGCAGCCCGTCGTGGAATTGCTCGCGCAGTCCTTCCTGAACGCGCAGGTTCTGCGCAGCGGCGGTGTAGGCGCTCGGCGGCTCGCCTTTGAACATCGCGGCAATCTCGCGCTCTTCGTCATCGGTCGGCGGCCGCGTCGCGAGGCGATTCAGAATGTCGGCATACTTTGTCTTGAGGTAGTCGTTGGCCCAGTCGATATCGGTGCGCGTGGGCTGGCCGTCACCGGGAAGATGAAAGACGTGGTAGACGCGCGAGATGTTGTCGCGATCGAGGACGACGAAATCATTCTCCGAGTACTTGGTGAAGACATCGACCCAGAAATCCACGTTGGGCTCGATCGTTTTGGGGCGTGGGAACGGGAGCGTGGTTCCGGCCGAGGCGCCAAGCGGGAACGCGATGCCGACCGCGATCGCGAGCATGAGCGCCGCGACTGCGGTTGCAATTCGGTTCGCTGACAACGTTGTTCGAGCCAATGGCTTCTCCCCGCGCACGAGTCCCCGTTCGCGCGCGTCTCCCGGCTGCCCGCAGGGAAACAGACCTATTGAATTATCTGCCCTTGCTCCACTAGTCAACAAATTTCATGCGCAGGCTTAAGCCGATTCCTGCTATCGCCCCGCTAGATGCTGGGCAAAAGCGCCGCGAGATATTTCTTCGGCGAGACTTCCGTGCCTCGCATTCCCTCCGACGCCGGTCTGCAAGTCGAAGATTGCGACCGGCGCGGCTTCAGGTTTTCGGTGCTCAAGGGCGAGCTGCCGCGCGGAATCGAGTACAACTTCGGCCCCGGCATCGGCCTCACGCGCGGCTCAGACCGCGTGATCGTGAAGTTCAATCTTGAGCTGGAGCACTTCATCGGCTCGCTGTTCTAAATCTTAGCTGGATCTGTCAGCTGCCGATTGATTCGGACAACTGTCCAGGAGTTGGAGGCCGTTGGGATTTTCTGAACAAAAAGTGCCAAACCACAAGTCCGGCGAATGCCGCAGCGCCGAGAAATCCCGGCAGTCGAAAGTAAAAATAAAATGCCAACGCTCCAACCATCAAGAGGACATTTAGTACACCCATTGGTACGGGAGCCCAATATCGTCCGATGCAATAGGTCAGAACGATGGCGCCAAAGGTTGATTGCATCATAAAGACTGGATCTCGTGTTGTCCAAGCCCAATATAACGTCGACACCAACAGACCAGCCATTCCTATAGTTAGTAAGGTGCCCGTTATCTTGCTATCCCGTGGGCGCGGTGGGCCAGGTTTCGACGATTTTGCAATCTCTCGATAGTGTCGGGAAAAGCCAATGAGCCGACCTACGTAAGCTATAAAGATGCCGCCGATTGGGTATAGGAAATAGTGCCGGCCAGGAAACAGAAATGGAGGGAGGATAACCATAGCGGCCATCGCGGAACGCAGGGTTAACCGATCGACATGAGCAAACTCAGGTGGCAATCTGCGGAGAGAAAAGAACAACTTTAGCTTAAGATTCAATTTCGGTAGTCTCCTAGGCGCATTTCGTCGGCTCGCTGTTCTAGAACCTGCCGGCGAATTCGTCCGTTGCTCGAATCAGTTCGCCGGTGATGCTCGCATTCGAGGCGTCGTGGCCGGCGTCGTCGACGATCACGAGTTTGGCGCGCGGCCATACGCGCTTGAGATCGTACGCCCAGCCGATCGGCGCTTGTAGATCGAAGCGTCCGTTCACCATGATGCCGGGAAGGTCGGCGATCGCAGTGGCTTCGCGGAGCAGGATGTTGTCCTCCAGCCATCCATAATTGCGGACGTAGTGCGTGACGATGCGCGCGAACGCCATCCTGAAAGCCGGCTCTCTAAACCGCGGCGACAGCCCTTGAGCAGGCGGCCACGCCGGCGTCGCCGACTCCCACGTACACCACGCCATGGCGGCTTGTTCGCGAATCGACGCGTCGGGATCGTTCAGCAGTGCGCAGTATGCCTCGATGATGTCATCGTCACGCAGCGCCGCCGGGACTGCATCGCGGAGGCGCTGCCATTGCTGGGGAAAGAGATCGGCCAAACCGCCGCGGAACAACCAGTCGAACTCTTTGCGGCGTCCGGTCGTGACGCCAAACAAGATAATCTCCGTGACACGATTGGGATAACTCTCCGCGTAGGTGAGCGCGAGCGTGCTGCCCCACGATCCGCCGAGCACCAGCCATTGCTCGATGCCCAGGTGCTCACGGAGTCTTTCGATATCCGCGACGAGGTTCGCAGTGTTGTTGCTCGCGAGATCCGTTTCGGGCGCGCTCGCATGCGGCGTGCTTCGTCCACAGTTGCGCTGATCGAACAGAACAATTCGATAGGCAGCCGGGTCGAACAGCCGGCGATGCCACGGCGTGCATCCCGAGCCCGGCCCACCGTGCAGGACAACAGCCGGCTTGCCGCTCGGATTCCCGCACGTCTCCCAATACACGCGGTTGCCGTCGCCAACCTCGAGCATGCCACGCGCGTAAGGTTCGATCGCTGGATATAGCTGCGTCACGCGGATTGCCTGCCGCTCTTAATTTCGCATCAAGCGCGCTTTCTGCAAACCACCGGATTCACCTCTTGACAAGATCGCGGGTTGCTAAGTATATACTCACTGAGTAGAGACTCAGCGAACGATGAAGCAATCGGTACAGACGGCGACGCGGCGGGAGCGGAAAGTGGTGACGCGCGACCGGCTGGTCAACGCGGCCATGACGCTGTTCGCGCGCAACGGAATCGTAAATACGACTACGGCCGACGTTGCCAAGTCGGTCGGCATGTCGCACGGCGTCGTGTTTCTGCATTTCCCGACGCGCGACGACCTGGTGATCGCGGTGATCGACGAGTTCGGGCGCCGGCTGGCCGCAGAGTTTCGGCAGGCCTTCGAGCACGACCTTGGCCTGCGCGCCGTATTGCAGGCGCATCTGCGCGTGCTGGCCGAGATCGAGCCCTTCTACACGCGGCTGGTGACCGAGGCTCCGATGCTGCCGCCGAAAGTGCGCAGCACCCTGATGCTGCTGCACGCGGCGGTGTCCTACGAGCTGTTCAGTGCGTTGGAGCGCGAGCGCAAACTCGGCCGCGCCCGCAAGATCGCGCGGCCACTCCTGTTCAATACCTGGATAGGACTCGTGCATCACTACCTGGTCAATCGCGACGTGTTCGCTGCCGGCGACTCTGTGATCGCGGAGCAGGGTGAGACCTTGGTGAATCATTTTATGGCGTTAGTGAAACCCTAGAAGGAGAAACGACGATGGCTGAAAAATGTCCCGCTTGTGGTTCATGCGGAATGCCGTTGGAGAAAGTCGAGGACTACGCGCTCGGCGACGCGACGCGCCCCTATTGCCGCTATTGCACCGACGCGCGCGGCGAATTGCTGTCCTACGAACAGGTCGTCGAGACCAACGCGCGCTTCTACGTCGAGTCCCAGGGCGTTACGCCCGCCGCGGCAAGCGCGATGGCGCGCGCGATGCTGGCGGACATGCCCGCCTGGCGCGGGCGTTAACCAGGAGTTTAGCAGGTTGCAGAACGAAAATCAGCAGAAGGAGAGAAAGTCATGTTTGACCACATCATGCTAAAGGTGAAGGACCTCGACTCGAGCAAGCGCTTCTACAGCGCTGCGCTGGCGCCGCTTGGTTTCAGCGTGCAGTACGACGCCGACGGAATAGTGGTCTTCGGGCCCAAGGACGCGCCGGCCTTGTGCTTGGCCAAAGGCGAAACGACTGGGCCTGTGCATATCGCGTTCACGGCCAAGGACCGCGCATCGGTGCAGGCCTTCTATGCGGCCGCGCTGCCCGCGGGCGGCAAGGATAACGGCAAGCCCGGCCTCCGGCCCCAGTATGCCGCCAACTACTACGGCGGGTTCGTGAAGGATCCCGACGGCAACAACATCGAGGCCGTCTGCCACAAGGAAGAATAGCCGGCCTGTGGGACTGCCTTGATAGGTCTCATCGATCAAGGCAGTCCCTGAAAGGTGCTCAAGGAGAGTCCTATGAGTCTCGAAGGTGGATGTTCTTGCAACGCTATCCGCTACAAGTTGACAAACACTCCCCTTATCGTTCACGCGTGTCACTGCCGCGATTGCCAGCGCGTGACCGGCAGCGGCTTTGTGATCAATATCTGGATCGAGAAGCAATTCGTGGAACGCAGCGGTGCGACGCCGAAGTCAGTCTCACTAAAGGGGGGTACCGGCAAGGATCACGAAGCGTTCTTTTGCGACAAGTGCGGTACTTACCTCTGGAGCCGCTACGCGGTCGCGCCCGGCCCCGAGGCATTGTTCGTTCGTGCAGGTACGCTCGACAATCCGGACGCGGTGCAGCCCGACGTTCACATCTTTACGCGCAGCAAGCTGCCATGGCTGAGACTTCCCGAGGGTGCGAAGGCGTTCGAAACGGCCTACAAGATCGACGACGTTTGGCCCGAGGCGAGCAAGGAGCGCGCTCGCCGGAACGTCGCGGCGGCTAGCTAGTGAGATACGAGGGAGCGTCAGTTGTTGCTGTAGCTGCTGTCCAACCCTGAGGACGAGCTGTAGTGGCTATCCAGCCCTGAGGACGAGCTGTAGTGCGTGTCCAGCCCCTGCTGATTCTGATCGAGCACGCCGGCCGGAAAGCGATCCGACGAGGACGAAAGCTCGGGGTGTCCGGTAAACCGATCCTGATCCTTAAACCTGTCGCTGTCGCCTGACTCGCTGAACCTGTCCGCGCCCCCGCCGCTGCCGCTGCTGAAGCCCGACGTTGGCCAACGCGATTCCGATCCGAATCCGCCCGACGATCCTGCGCGCGATTCGAAATCCCCGCCCAGGCTAGACCCCGACGCGGACCCGGCCCGCTCCTCGAAGCTGCCGCCCAATGAACTGGCTCCCCACGTCGACGATCCTCCGCCAGAGTCGCCAGCGGCGTTGCTGACCGAGGCGGCGATACTGTTGCCCATCGAGGTGCCGCCACCGCTCGCAACGCCGGCCGTCGCGGTCGCATACTCGCCCATCGTTTGCGCGCCGACGTGCGGCGCGAACATGGCGATCACCGCGATCGTGGCGGCCGGTACAATCTGCTTGATGAGTTTCATGGCGTTCGACCTCCCCTGAGCCTACTGCCTGTAACTTTAGATACTGTAATCGTAGCGCCGAGTATGAGGCAATAACCCGGCCGTTGCGATACCGCAGCCGGCGTCCGCGCTTGTGACCGGTCAATGCGGGCGGTTAGTCTCAATCGACAGTTGGAAATGGATACTGACGAGATAGAAATTACTCCCCAGGCCGCCCCGCTCGATGCTCGCGTGGTGCTGCCCGGCTCCAAGAGCATCACGAACCGCGCGATGGTGCTGGCGGCGCTGGCGCAGGGACGATCGGTGCTCGACGCGGTGCTGCTCAGCGACGACACGCGCTACATGAGCGACGCGCTGCGGGTGATGGGCTTCACCGTCGAGATTGACGAGCCCGCGCGCCGGATCACGATCAGCGGGCGCGGCGGGACGATCCCGTCGCACGGTGGCGACATGTTTGTCGGCGGCGCCGGCACGGTGATGCGCTTTCTGTGTGCGATGGTCACGCTCGGCGAGGGGCGTTTTCGCATCGACGGAAATCAGCGGATGCGTCAACGGCCGATTGGCCCGCAGCTCGACGCGATGCAGCGCCTGGGCGCGAGCGTCTACAGCGAGCGCGACAACAATTGTCCGCCGGTGATCGTCGATGCGTCGCGCGCGCGGTTCGAAGGCGGCGAGACTTCGATCGACGCGCGCGTGTCGTCGCAGTTCGTCTCGGCGATGCTGATGCCGGCGCCGATTTGGAAGGCCGGGCTCAAGCTCCGCGTGATCGGCGACACGGCGCGGCCCTTTATCGACATGACGCTGCGGCTGATGGAGGCGTGGGGCGCGCACAGCAGCGTCGAAGACGACATGGATCGTCGTACCGGGCGGCCAGTGGTATCGCGCGCAGCGTTTCGTCGTCGAGCCGGACGCGTCGAGTGCGAGTTACTTTGCTGCGGCGGCGGCGATTGTCGGCGGGACGGTGCGAATCGAAGGGCCTGACCTCGAACTCGGTGCAGGGCGACCTCGGTTTTCTCGGCGTGCTGCAGCAGATGGGCGCGCGCGTCGTGTGGCATCCCGACTTCGTCGAGGTCGTCGGGACCGGGCAGCGCTCACCGGCGTCGACGTCGCGATGAATTCGATGCCCGACATGGTCGCGACGCTCGCCGCGATTGCGCCGTTCGCGTCGACGCCGACGAAAATCCGCAACGTCGCGTTCATCCGGCATCACGAGAGCGATCGCATCCGCGCGCTCGCGACCGAACTGCGGCGGCTGGGCGCGACAGTGGTCGAGAACGAAGACGGACTCGAGATTGCGCCGTCCGCGATGCATGCGGCGACCGATCGAGACCTACGACGATCATCGAATCGCGATGAGCTTCGCGGTGGCGGGCCTGAAACTCGGCGGCGTGAAGATCAAGGATCCCGGATGCGTCGCGAAGACCTTCCCGGATTTTTTCGATCGCCTCTCCGCGCTCAAGGTGAAAGCTCCTCCTGAGCGGTTCGTCTTCAGCATCATCAAATTTCTCGGCACGCCGTTATGCGTCGCAGCGTTTTTGGCGACGATAGTCGCGATCACTCGCGCGCGCGAAGGCAATTGGGAGCAAGCGGCGCTTGCCGCGTCGATCGCGATTGCATGCGGAGGCGCGGGCTTCGGCGCGATACTGGTGGGTTCGATTCCACGCGCGCGCTGTCGATCGTTCCGAGCGATTGCGCGCCGCGAATCCTGACGCGCCATGGATGTGGCGCGAAGACTGGGCTGCTGGCGAAGTCCGCACTTCGGCGCGGCGCGATGCTAATCGGCTGACGGTAATCGCGATCGCGTGGTGCGTCGTGACGATGCCGATCTTATTCATCGCGCCGCATCGCGCGATCCGCGACGCCGACTACTCCGCGGTCCCGTCGTTGACACTCCCGCTGATCGGCGTCGCCATGCTGGCGTGGGCGATGCGGATGCGGCGGCGAGTGCGCGAGTATGGCGAGTCGCGATTCGTGATGGCGTCGGTGCCGGGGCAGATCGGCGGATCGCTCGTCGGATCGATTCACGTCGACAAGCCGATCCCGCCGGGACAACAAGTCGCGCTCGAACTCGAGTGCATCAACCGGACGACGCGCGGCTTCTGGCACAGCCTGACGGTCTGGGATCGGATTTTGTGGCGTGCTGACCAAACCTCGATGAGCGATTCAGCGGGATCGGTTGCGGTCGCGTTCATAATTGCGCCCGATTGCCGGCCGACCGACGATTCGAATCCGGAAAGCCGAATCGTGTGGCGGCTAGGCGCGATGGCTCTGGGAGCCAGCGGAGGCTATCGTGCAGAATTCGAAGTGCCGGTGTTCCGCGTCGGTGGTTGAAGAGAGCGTGCATGGTTAGTTGGACGCGGCGACTCGAAACCGGAACTGGCTTCGCTGGCGCGAAGCTGTCCGAGATCCTTCCGACCGCTCGCGCTGCTCGCTTTGTCAGGATGACAAGCAAAATCACACTTCGCCGAGGGCTTCCCTGATTGAGCGATGGAAATGGTCGAGGGCGTTTTCGTAGCGGGCGTACATTACTTTTCTGATCGCGCCGGATTCGAAGTTGTGCTGGATGCCCTCGCCCAGCGTGAAATCCTGGTCGACCACGCCGAGCAGGAGATCCATCGTGCGCGACCATTTTGGCGACGGCGCGGGCGCAAGGATGCTGATCGTCGCGACGCTCTCGCCTACATGCGCGCCGGCAGGGAAGATGCGGTAGACCTCGGCGTGATCGGATTGCATCACGAGGATCGTGTTGGGGAACAGGTTCATCAGGATGGTCGTGTGCGGAATCAGGTCCCACTTTTCTTCGGGCAGGTCGCGCAACTTCTCGATTGATTTGCGCACGCCGATGTAGCGCGTGTTGCGGCCGAACGCGTCGAACATCGCGAGGTTCTTGACGAACAGCGGCGCGACGTTGTGCCGCGTGCAGCACCTTGATGTGGTACGCCTCCCAGAACGTGTCGCTGATCAGCTTCCAGTTCATCCGGCGGCGGACGAGGCGCGTCTCCTGATGCGTCATCGCGCCGATGCCGTACGAGTCGATGTCGTCGCCGAGACCGGAGAGCATCGCGTCGATGTCGATCGCTTCGTTGCCGGCCGGCGTCGGGGTGACGAAGATGAGGCCGTACTTCTCGGCGACCGGAATCGCGACGAGGCCGCTCGTAGTGCGATCGAGTCCTTCGAATCCGTATTCGTCGGGGATCGCGACGAGGCGGCCGTCGGTATCGTAGCTCCACGCATGATAGGGGCATGAAAAGAGCTTCGCCGTGTGACCGCATCCACTGGCGAGCTTGGCGCCGCGATGGCGGCAGATATTAACGAAGGCGCGGAGTTCGCCGGCGGAGTTGCGCACGACGAGGATCGGCACCGGCGCGAGATCCTCGGTGAGGTAGTCGCCGGGGTTGGGAATCTGCGAGCTGAAGCCGGCGACGATCGGATGATGGCGGAAGAGGACGTCGCGCTCGCGGGCGGCGCGAGCCGACGAAGTGTAGGCGGAGGTGTCGTTGTGCGTGAATCGATCGGCCATCGGCGGCGTGCCGCGATCGATGGCGTCGAATATCTGGTGGATGAGAGTGACCTGGGATGCGTGCTTCATTGCGGAAATCGGGATGCGGCGATCGTGAGCAAAGCGACGAGGTATACCATAGGTTGTGGTTGAGAGATGCTCGAACCACTAGGCGTCGTTTCGTTCCGTAAAATTTGGTTTTTCAGGAGCATCGGAGCTGGCGCGAGCTGTGAATCAGTGCGGGCGGGTTTCGAGTGTCGCCGACGGTGCGCATCAATCTACTTCTAGCACGGTTCGCGGGCATAGCGTCAGGCTGAAAAGTTCATCCCCCCCTGAACGCGGAGCGGAATCGTGAATCGCGCGCGAAAAAAATCGCGCACGGAACCTAACCCCTAACCCCTTCCCGTGCGGGAAGGGGGACCAGTTTCTGGATTCTTTTCTAGATTTTAGCGGGCGGTGGATTTCAGGGCGGCGGCTTCTACTCGGGCGCGGGCTAGTTGCAGGGCTTCCTGGGCTGGTTGATAGGCAGGGTCGTAGAAGCTCAAGCTCGAGAATTCTCTGTCGGCTTCGTCAACTTCGGCAGCGGCGGAGGCGGCGTCGACTGTCTCCGGGGATTCGGCGCTGCTGGCGAGCACGGTCATCGCGCTGTTTTTCACTTCGGCGAGGCCGCCGGAGACAACCCAGTGCATCTTCGAGCCGTCGGGGAGTTTTGCTTCGAGCACGCCCGGGACGAGCGAAGTTATGAAGTTGATGTGCTCGGGCAGGATGCCGAATTCGCCGAGCGGGCCGATTGCGGAGACTTCCGCGGCTTCGCCTTCGAAGACGATGCCGGTGGGAGTCAGCAGCCTGAATGGGAATGTCGAAGCCATAGGTCCTGGAATCCGGCGCTATTCGCCGCGCGCGAGGCGTTCGGCTTTTTCGCGGGCGTCTTCGATGGTGCCGACCAAGTAGAAGGCCTGCTCGGGCAGGTCGTCGCATTTGCCGTCGAGGATTTCGGCGAAGCCGCGCACGGTGTCCTCGCGCTTGACGTATTTGCCCGGCTGATTGGTGAACGGCTCGGCAACGAACATCGCCTGCGACAGGAAGCGCTCGACGCGGCGCGCGCGACCGACCACCAGCTTGTCGTCGGCGGACAGTTCTTCCATCCCAAGGATTGCGATGATGTCCTGCAAGTCCTTGTAGCGCTGCAGGATACCTTGCACGCGACGAGCGACGTCGTAGTGCTCCTCGCCGACGACTTGCGGATCGAGAATGCGCGAGTTCGAGCCGAGCGGATCGACGGCGGGGAAAATCGCCTTCTCGAAAACTTTGCGATCGAGCGTGCAGATGGCGTCCAGATGGCTGAAGGTGGTCGCGGGCGCGGGGTCGGTCAAGTCGTCAGCGGGCACGTAGATGGCCTGCACCGACGTGATCGCGCCTTTCTTGGTGGTGGTGATGCGCTCTTCGAGCTCGCCCATGTCGGTGCCGAGAGTCGGCTGATAGCCGACGGCGCTGGGCATACGGCCGAGCAGCGCGGAGACCTCGGAGTTGGCCTGCACGAAACGGAAAATGTTGTCGATAAAAAAGATGACGTCCTTGCCTTCGACGTCGCGGAAATATTCGGCGACGGTGACGCCGGTCAGCGCGACGCGGGCGCGCGCGCCGGGCGACTCGTTCATCTGGCCGTAGACCAGCGCAGTTTTTGAGATGACGCCCGACTCGGTCAACTCGCGATAGAGGTCGTTGCCCTCGCGCGATCGCTCGCCGACGCCGGCGAACACCGAGACGCCGCCGTGCTGCTTGGCGACGTTGTTGATCGAGCTCGAGAATCGTGACGGTCTTGCCGACGCCGGCGCCGCCGAACAGTCCGATTTTGCCACCGCGCGCGAACGGGCAAATGAGATCGAGGACCTTGATGCCGGTCTCGAGGATCTCGGCCTCGGGCGCCTGGTCGGCAAACGGCGGCGCGTCGCGATGTATCGGCATCGTCGAGATGCCCTGGATTGGGCCGCGCTCGTCGATCTCCTTGCCGGTGACATTCATGATGCGGCCGAGCGTGCCCGGACCGACCGGCACCGAGATTGGCGCGCCGGTGTTGGCGGCTTCCATCCCGCGGACGAGGCCGTCGGTGGAATCCATCGCGATGCATCGCACGGTGTTCTCGCCCATGTGCTGCTGCACTTCGAGCACGAGGTTGCCGGTCTCGTCGCTGATCGACGGATTGCTGACGCGCAGCGCCGAGAAGATCGGCGGGAGCGTGCCGGCGCCGAATTCGACGTCGACGACGTTGCCGAGGACCTGGTTTATTTTTCCGGGAGTGAGCTGAGTACTCATA
This sequence comes from uncultured delta proteobacterium, assembly GCA_963721485.1. GTDB lineage: Bacteria > Desulfobacterota > Binatia > Binatales > Binataceae > Binatus. The sequence continues at coordinate 567,046 of CAVRJV010000003.1, forward strand.
AAAGTTGACTTCCTATTATTTCAATCCGGTTCAACCGCGCAGCGCCTCGGCGCCGCCGACTATGTCCATCAGCTCGCGCGTGATTTGGGCTTGGCGGGCGCGGTTCATGTCGAGCGTGAGCGACGAGATCATATCGGTGGCATTGTTGGTCGCCGCGTCCATCGCGGTCATGCGGGCGCCCTGCTCGCTGGCCTCGGATTCGAGCAGCGCGTGATAGACGCTCGCCTCGAGATAGCCGCGCAGCACGACGGGCACGAGTTCCTCGCGCGACGGCTCGACCAGGTAGTCGATTTTGGGTTTGTCGGCTGCCGATACCGCGGCTTCGACCTCGGCACCGGGTTTGATGCCCGCATCACCGGGCGGCTTGATTGGCAGCAGGCGCTCATAGATCGGCTTCTGCACGATGGCGGACTGGAAGTGCGTGTAGACGATGCCGGCTTCGTCGATGGCGCCACTGCTGTAGTCGGCGAGCATCTTGGCCGCGATGTCGCGCGCGAGTCCGATGGTCGCGAGGCGCGGAAAATTGTCGACTCGCGAGAGCGCTACCTGCACATTGGCGCGCCTGAAATAGTCGACAGCCTTTTTGCCGACGGCGAACAGTTCGATGTCGAGGCCGTTGCCGCGGATTTCGCGCTGCGTTGCTTCGGCCTGGCGGAACAGGAACGAATTGTAGCCGCCGGCCAGGCCGCGATCGGACGCGACCACCACCAGCAGCGAGCGCTTTTGCGCGCCCTCGACCGGGTCAACCGAGATTCCTTCCGACGTGAGCAGCGAATCGGCGACGCGCGCGAGCGCGGTGCTGTACGGCAGTGCGTTGATGAGAGCTTCCTGCGCGCGACGCAAGCGGCGCGGCCGAGACCAGCTTCAACGCACGCGTGATCTGCTGCGTCGATTTGGCGGACCCGATCCGCCGGCGAATTGCCTTGAGTGATGCCATCGTCGAGCGCTATCGCAACTAGGCGGCCGTGGCGGGCGAGGCCGTTTTGTTTTCGGCCAGGAACGATTTTTCGTAGTCGTCGAGTCCGGCCTTGAGCTTCTTGGTCAGCTCGTCGGAAATCTGTTTCTGATCGCGAATCTCGGCGAGCAGGTCGGCGTGGCGCGAGTCGAAATTGGTGTAGAGGCCCAGTTCGAACGGGCGAATCTGCTCGACGGAGAGCTTGTCGAAGTAGCCCTCTTTCGCGGCGAAAATGATCAGCACTTCTTTTTCGACGGGCAGCGGGCTGTACTGGCTCTGCTTGAGCATCTCGGTGAGCCGCGCGCCGCGAGCGAGCAGGCGCTGCGACGACGCGTCGAGGTCCGAGCCGAATTGCGCGAACGCCGCCATCTCGCGGTACTGCGCGAGGTCGAGCTTGAGCGAGCCGGCGACCTGCTTGATCGCCTTGATCGCGGCCGAGAAGCCGACGCGCGAAACCGACAGGCCGACGTTGACGGCGGGGCGCACGTTCGAGTTGAAAAGATCCTTGTCGAGAATTATCTGGCCGTCGGTGATCGAGATGACGTTGGTCGGAATGTAGGCCGACACGTCGCCTTCCTGCGTCTCGATTACGGGCAGCGCGGTGAGCGAGCCGCCGCCCATCTCGTCGCTCATCTTGGCGGCGCGCTCGAGCAATCGCGAATGCAGATAGAAGACGTCGCCGGGGTACGCCTCGCGGCCGGGCGGGCGGCGCAGCAGCAGCGACAACTGGCGATAGGCCTGCGCGTGCTTGCTGAGATCGTCGTACACGAGCAGCGAATGCTTGCCGCTGTCGCGAAAATATTCGCCCATCGTGCAGCCGCCGTATGGCGCGATGTATTGCAGCGGGGCGGCTTCGGAAGCGGTCGCGGCGACGACGGTCGTGAACTCCATCGCGCCGGCGCTCGTGAGCTTCTCGACTACCTGCGCGACGGTCGAGCGCTTCTGCCCGATCGCCACGTAGATGCAATGCATGTTCTGGCCCTTCTGATTGATGATCGTGTCGATCGCGATTGCGGTCTTGCCGGTCTGGCGATCGCCGATGATCAGCTCGCGCTGTCCGCGCCCGATAACCAGCATCGTGTCGATCGCCTTGATGCCGGTCTGCAGCGGCTCCTTGACCGGCTGGCGGCGGATGATGCCGGGCGCCTTGATTTCGATGCGGCGCGTCTCGGTCGACTTGATTGGACCCTTGTCGTCGATCGGCTGGCCGAGCGCGTTGACGACGCGGCCGAGCAGGCCCTCGCCGACGGGAACTTCGGCGATTCTGCCGGTGCGCTTGACCTCGTCGCCTTCCTGAATGGCCTGCGGGTCGCCGAAGAGCACGGCGCCGACGTTGTCTTCTTCGAGGTTCAGCACCATGCCGAACATCTGATGTGGAAATTCGAGCAGCTCGCCGAAGCGCGGCGTTCTGGAGGCCGTAGATTCGGGCGATACCGTCGCCGCATGAGAGGACGCGGCCGGTTTCGCGGACCGAGATGCTGCCCTCGAAACCCTTGATTTCGTTTTTGAGGATTTCGCTGATTTCTGATGGTCGGATTTCTGCCATATAGATGTAGTCTGTTCGCTGCGGCTAGCCCGCGAGCCGGCGTTTTGCCTCCGCGAGGCGAGTTGCAAGGCTGCCGTCGTAAATTTTTCCGCCCAACTCCGCGGTCACGCCGCCGAGCAGCGCGGCGTCGACTTTCACGGTTGGGATGATTTTCAATTTCGCGATCGTCTCGAGTCCGCCGACCACGCGCGCGATTTCAGCGTCGGACGGCTGAATCGCAAAGGTCAGCGTCGCGCGCTCACGGCCCATCGCCTGGTCGAGCAGGTCGCGATACGACTCGGCAATCGCGCCGATTTCGCGGATGCGCCCGTGGCGCGCGATCACAACCGCGAACGAGCGCACCGGGAAGCTGAGATTCGAGGCGCTCGGCAATCTTCGCCATCGCCTCCTGCCGCGATTGATCGGACAACTCGGGCGACGCGAGGCGTTCGAGCAACTCCGGCGACTCGACCATCGCGGCCAGCCGGTCGAGCTCGGCGCCCCACTTCTCCTCGTTGCCCTTGTCGGCCAAGATCGAGCAGGGCGCGCGCGTAGCGCTTGGCGACTCGCGAACCTTTCATTGCCGGTCACCGCTGCCGAGCTTGTCCATGAAGCCGTCGATCAGCCGGCCCTGGTCGTTGCGGCTGAAAATCGCGGCTGATCAAACTCGCTCGCGAGGGTCGCGGCGGATTCGGCAAGCTGCGCGCGCACGCGGCGCTTGGCAGCTTCGGACAATGCGGAACTGCTCATCTCGGTATCGCGACGGATTCTTTCGGCGGTCGACTTTGCCAGATCGGCGACCTTGCCGACCTGGAATGCGGTTTCCTGCTCCAACTCGTCGGCCGACCTTCTTCAAATCTTCAGCGAGTGCGGCCATCCGCGCCGCCGCCTTGTTGGCCAAGATCTTCGGCCTCGGCAAGCGCGCCCGCCGCGCGCGACAGTGCCGTGCGAATCGTGACGGCGCGATCGGCGAAAAATTTCGCGCAACAGGGACCGGCGAAACGAACCAGCACCAGACGAACAGCGCGAAGTTGATTGCGAAGAACATCAGCAGCAGCCATGAGCCGTGCTCGGCTGCGCCCGCTCCTTCTGCAGCATGCGCGTCCAGGGCGGCGCGCGGAAAAAAAGCGGCAGCGAAAATCGCCGCCGATGTGATGCTACTTCTTCATTTGAGGTTGAGTCAGTCGCGCCTAATTGTTTTTGCCTGTCGTCGTCGCCGCGCCGCTATTCAATGGCCGGCCCAGCACGCGCTCGGCCAGCTCGCCCGCGAGGCTATGCCCCATCCGCTCGAGTTCGCGCTCCGCCGCCTTGAGTTCCTTTTCTATGTTCGCCCGCACGCTGATCGAGCGCCTCGCGCGCCTCGGCCTTCGCCTCTTCCATCATCTGCGCGGCCTCGGCTTCGGCCTTGCGGCGCTCGGACTCGCGCCGCGCGATCGCGCCCTTGCGAACTTCGGCCAGCCGCGCTTCGCGTTCCGCTTCGGCCTCGCGCGCCTGCTTGATCAACAGCTCGGTGCGATCGTTCAAGTCCTTGAATCTGCGCTCGCGCTCCGACAGCAGCTTCAGGAACGGGCGAAAAAATAATCGGCTGAATATAAACCAGAAAACCAGGAACGAAACAATCAGCGCAAAGAACGTCCCCCAATTCGGCGGGATATGCATATTACGGCGTCTCCCCTGGGGGGACTATCGAAGTTCTCTCCATCATCCGGAAACCTAGGAACGCGGACTATACTAGCTGAACCGGCCGGGGCAGTTCAGGCCTGCTTCTGCCCTCCGACGGCGGCCTGCGGCACGCGCTCCTCCTTGGGGAATACGGTGACTTTGCGGTCTTCGCGCACGCCCTCGGGCTGCATCGAGCAATGTCCCTCGAACAGCGCGCCTTCGTGAATCGACAGCACAGGCGCCGTGATGTTCCCGCTGACCTTGGCCGACGGGCGGATTTCGATTCGCTGGCTCGCGACGATATCGCCGCTGACTTTGCCGGCGACCGACACCGAGGCGGCGCGGATGTGCGCGGTTATCACGGCGGACTCGCCAATCGTGAGGCTGTCCTTGGCGTTGATCTCGCCGTCGACCTCGCCGTCGATTCGGGCGGGGCCCTCGAACGAGATCTTGCCGGAGATTTTCGATCCGCGATCGAGATATGCGCGTGCCGTCGGCCGGAGCGGGCCCGTTGGCTCGCGGAGCCGACCGCGGACGCCGTCGAGGAAGTCGATGATGCAGGCGCGGGCGACGTGGACGAACTTATCGGAGTCGTGGTCGGTTGAATCTTCGGATTTTTTTCGGGCTCTTTGTTGAACAGCGCCATCGCAAAACACTCCTCGGCGCAATCGGGCAATTCCCCCGCGCCGCATTCCAGATTCGAGCTTAGGCTTGGCTATTAACGTATGCAAATATAGGTGTCAAATTCATCCGGCAGTTTGCTCGCACAGGCGGTTGCCTCAAGCGAGCGATCGTCTAATCTGATTCGATACCCGTCACTAATTTAAGGAGTACCCCGCAATGGCATCGAGCACCATTCCCGAGAAATTTCTCGACCTCCTGACCACCAAGAAGCCGCTGGCGAATATCGCAACCATAATGCCCGACGGATCGCCGCAAGTGACGCCGGTCTGGTTCGACTACACCAACGGAAAAATCCGCATCAATACGGCGCGCGGCCGGGTGAAGGCAAAAAATATGAAGGTCGGTTCGAAGGTCGCGCTGGCGATCGTGGATCCCGACAATGCCTATCGCTACATCGGAATTCGCGGACCAGTCATCAGCGAAGACGAGAAGGACGCCGACGCGCATATCGACAGCCTGGCCAAGAAGTACCTGAATCAGGACAAGTATCCGTTCCGCACGCCGGGCGAGAAGCGGGTGACGTACGTGATCGAGCCGGCATCCGTGCACGTCATGGGCTGATTGGCAACTGACTGCCTCTCCCCGCTTGCTGCAATGATTGAAGTGGCGCGTGGCCGCCGTGCCCGCGATTCAACCCACGGGTGCCATTGCGCTGATGGCCGCGAATTCAGCCGCGGGCACGGCGGCCCGCGCCACTTCATGGTCGATTACGCAGCGTTGACTCCAGCTATATCGTACGATATACCTTCCATCATGATTTACGGTGTAACGGAGGGATATCCATGATGGTTTGCGGAACTCGACGTTTTCATAGGCACGGTCGTCACTTCGGCGAATTCGGCATGATGGGGATGCGGGCGCGATTCTTCGGCCCGGGCGAAGTGCGGCTCGCGCTCCTGTCACTAATCGCCGACGGTCCCAAGCATGGCTACGAGCTGATGCGTCAGCTCGAAGAGCGCTCGGGCGGAATCTACAGCGGCTAGCGCCGGCACCGTATATCCCACGCTCCAACAACTCGAAGACGAAGGCCTGATTTCGTCGGACTCGAAGAAAGGCAAGCGCGTCTACGCGATCACCGACGCTGGCGCCGCCGAACTCAAACGCGAGGACGAGACCGTGCGCCGAATCTGGTGGCGGGCGCAGCGATGGGCCGGATGGCGCCACGCGAACGACCCGGACGCAGCCGAAGTTCGCGGGCCGGCGGAGCGCCTGGTCAAGGCGGCATTTCGTGCAGTGGCAGGTGAGACGGCGTCGCAAGAACGAATCGACAAGGTGCGCGAGATCCTCGAGCGCGCGATGCGCGATCTCGATGGTATGCGCGACAAGCCGTAAATACCAAGGTGCTGCTGCCCTTCATTGATTGCTTGCCAAGGAGAATTGTAAATGCCGACTGCGTCGTCTGATAAACAGCTCCTTCTCATTGGCGCGTCCCGCGGCCTTGGCTTCGCCCTGGCTGAGGAGTACCTCAAGCGCGGCTGGCGCGTAGTGGCCACTGAACGGGACCGCACCAAATCAAAACTGCGCGATCTATTGCCCGCCGCTCAAGGTCGACTCGAAATCGCGACCCTCGACATTACTTATCCAGATCAGGTTGCCGCGCTGCGGGCGCGTCTGGCATCGAGACAGTTCGACATGCTGTTCGTCAATGCGCGGCATCGGTACTCGTGACACGCTCGCCGACATTTCCAACGACGAATTCATACGCATGATGGTAACGAATGCCTTGAGTCCCATGCGTGTCGTCGAGAGTTTGCAGGAGCTCGTGTTGCCAACCGGCACGATCGGCATCATGTCCTCGGGACAGGGCAGCATCACAAACAATGATAACGGGCACTACGAGATCTATCGTGGAAGCAAGACGGCGCTGAATATGTTCATGCGCAGCTTCGCCGCCCGCCACGCCGATGATCGGCGAACCCTGCTGCTCATGGCGCCTGGCTGGGTGCGGACCGATCTGGGCGGCCCGGAAGCGCGTCTGAGCATCGAGGAAAGCATACCGAATCTCGCGAATACGATGGACGCCCAGGCCGGAAAAGCGGGTCTACAGTATCTGAATTACCTCGGCCAGACGGTTCCGTGGTGAGTCATCGCGCGATCGGAGGCGGCGTCTCGATTGTTTCGCCGCAGGTCGAGCCGCAGTCGGGGCATACGTAGAGATATTTGTCCCCTTGCGGCAGCACGAGCAGCAGGCGTTTGCGCACCTTCACCGCGCGCTTGCATTGCGGACACGCCAGCAAAGTGGCTTCCATCCGCTCGAACGATGGCCTGCGATTTTCTCGCATCGGAGTCGTTGACGAAACTTAAGTCTCGCGACGATTCCCGGCAAGTCTCGCGGCACAGCCGCGTTGTATCGACGTGGCGGCGTGGCCTAAGATTTCCGTTCGTCCTATGAATGTTCGTGCTGCAAATCCCGCGCATCCGCGAGTCTATCTCGAAACTTACGGATGCCAGATGAATGTCGCCGATTCCCAAACGGTGAGCGCCGTTTTGCGGCGCGCGGGTTATGTCACCGCCGACAGTACCGAAGATGCGGATGTCGTGCTGCTCAACACCTGCGCGATTCGCGATCATGCCGAAGAGAAGGTGCTGCATCGGCTGCGCGAGTTGGCGCGGCTGAAGAACGCGCGGCCCGAGGTGAAGATCGGGCTGCTCGGATGCATGGCGCAGCACAATCGCGTCGCGATTATGGAGAAGGCGGCGTTCCTCGACGTCGTCGCGGGGCCCGACAGTTACCGGCGGCTGCCCGAGATGATTGGCAGCGCCGGCTTCGACCCGTCGATTGACGTGCGGCTGGATCGTGAAGAGACCTACGCCGACATCACACCCGACTACGGTGGCGGCGTGCGCGCATACGTTACGGCGATGCGCGGATGCGATAAGTTCTGCGCGTTTTGCGTGGTGCCCTACACGCGCGGGCGAGAGCGATCGATTCCGCCAGTGGACCTGATGCGCGAGATTGGCGAACTGGCCGCGCGCGGCGTCAAGGAAGTCGTGCTGCTCGGGCAGACCGTCAACGCTTACCGCTTCGGCGAGACTGACTTCGGCGCGCTGCTCAGAATGATCGCGACGATCGACGGAATCGAGCGGATTCGCTTCACGTCGCCGCATCCGAGCCACACGACCGAATCGCTGATCGAGGCGATGGCAACGGAGCCGAAGGTGCAGCCGCAACTTCATCTGCCGATCCAATCGGGCTCCGACAGAATTCTCGCTGCGATGGAACGCGGCTACACAGTTGCCGAATATCTCAAACTCGTCGAGCGTGTGCGCGCGGCAATCCCCGGCGTCGCGCTCTCGACGGACATAATCGTCGGCTTTCACGGCGAAGAAGAATCGGATTTCAAATTGACCACCGCGGTGATGCGCGAAGTCGGCTACGACTCGGCGTTCATGTTCAAATATTCGGTGCGCGAGCATACGCGCGCATTCAAGCTCGGCGATTCCGTAAGCGAAGAAGAGAAAGGCCGCAGGCTGATCGGGCTGATCGCGCTGCAGGAAGAGATGTCGCTGGTGCGCAATCGCGCGATGGTCGGGCGCGAGTTCCCGGTATTGGTCGAAGGCGCGGCGCGCCGCGGCGGCGGCATGATGTCCGGCAAGACGCCGCAATTCAAAACGGCGATCTTCGCGGGAGTCGAAGGAATTTCAGCGGGCGATACCGTCAACGTGCGCGTCGACACCGCCACTGGTCATTCGCTGATGTGCTCGATCGCGTAATCGGGAAAATTTGTCCGTCATCCTGAGCGAATGCGGGCGACGCGTTGCTCGCTTTGGTTAGGTTGATGCAAAGAAATGACGGCGCGGGCTTCGTGAACATTCCATGCAACCAAACCCCTAACCCCTTCCCTCGAGGGAAGGGGACAATCGCGTTGGAGAGATCGACGCTCTCTTCGCAAACTTGAGAGCGACAGGTCGTCCTCGACATTTCGCGATTACTTTCACTCGGTGCAGGGCCCAGCCCTGCCGAAGGAAGCGTGAAACCCATCGCGGGTTTCACATTCGATTCGTTTTTCCCGCGCGATCAGCGCACGTACACGGGATTCGACATGATCCACAGCTTGCCGCTGCGGTAGGCTTCGATGCGGTATGCGCCTGGGGATTTCGGGGCGAACTCGAGTGTCGTGGCGTTGTCGACGGACGATACTTCGGCGCCGTTCTCCAGAAGCACAATTCGATCGGCCGGCGCAGGCAGTTCGGTTTTGAGCATCAGGGCCGGCGCGAGATGTATCTCGTCGCCCATCACTGCGATCGTGTCGCCGGCGTGTGCGAAGAATGCGAAGGTGCCGACGTAGCCGAGGTAGTCGAAACTCACATACGAATGCCCCAGGCGCAGCGCTTCGAGGATCGGCGCCGTGTCGCGCTCGCGCGCAATCAGATGCGTCGTGCAGTAGAGAAATAGTTGCGGCATCGTCCCGACCTTCGCGCCGAGCACGTTCAGGTTGTCGGGCGCGCCCATGCCGGCGAGCATCGTGACGCGCGCGCCGGTCGTCATGCGATCGTACAGTGCGAGATTCGCGTCGGGACGGAGGTTGAGGCCGGTCAAGAAATGATCGGTGCCGAAGAAAATCGCGCGGAGGTAGAGCGTCGTGGGACTTTGCGCCAGCCACGCCGAGCGATCGTTGTAAACTTCCATCGCGTCCGCCAGCGCGTAGTCTTCCGATGACGCGAACTTCGCGGGGTCGCGCGCAATCGCAAGGCCGCCCTGGTCGTGAATCGCGGCAATCAAATCGTTGGGCGCGAGGTTGGGCTTGATCGGCTCGTGGAGGTTCGCCGCGATTATTTCGCTGCCGCCGACGTCGAACGCGCCGCCCGAAATGAAAAGGATGTCGTTGGTGAAGCCGCCGATTCCAAAGTCACTGTCACCGTGCTGGACCGGGTCGGCCAGAAAAATGAAATCGATCTGCGCGGTCTTGGCCAGGTCGGCAATTCCCGATTGATCCATCCCGGACGTTTTGATCGGCAGGTCCACGATCCCGCGGTAGTCGTGGAAGCCCGGGAACTCCGGCGCCGACTCGATGTAGCGCGCGGGCGGAAGTTCAGTGCTCGGCAGCGGCGAGCTGCATCCCGCGAGAAAGAGCACGGCGAGAATCGAGAGCCGCAGCCGCGTCATCAGAGGATCGAGCGTCCCTGCGCGCCGTCGACCGGGATATTCGTGCCGGTGATCCAGCTCGCGCGCGGCGACGCGAGCATCACGACCGCGTAAGCGACTTCGTCGGGGCGGCCGAGGCGTCCGGCGGGCATCTCATGGCTGATGAAATCTTTCTCGAAGGCGGGATTCTCGCGAAAGCGCCGCTCCCAGTTTCCGCCCGCCGTGAGAATCGAGCCGGGCGCGATCGTATTGACGCGGATATTTTTCGGCGCGAATTCGCGCGCGAGCATCTTGGTGAACGAATGCAGCGCCGCCTTCGACGCGTTGTAGGTCAGCGGGCCGCCCGACTCGCGACCGTAGATCGATCCGATATTGATGATCGAGCCGCCGCCGCGTTTCTCCATCTGCGGAGCGCATAGCCGCGCCAGTCGCACCGGTGCGAACAGGTTCAGATCGAATTGCTCCTGCCACGCCGATTCCGGCAGCTCCGCGAGCGCTCCCGGATGCGCTCCGCCGGCATTATTGACGAGCACGTCGACACCGCCGAATTTCGCGACGGTTTCATCGACCCACTTTTCCGCGGTCCCTTGCGCGGTGAGATCGCCGACGAATCCGATAGCCGATCCGGTCTTCGTCAACGCGGCGACCGCCTCGTTCAACGTATCCCGCGCTCGCGCGCAGATACTGACGTGCATGCCCTCGTCGGCGAGCGCTTGCGCCATCGCGCGTCCCAGACCGCGGCTGGCGCCGGTCACCATCGCGACTTTTCCAGTCAATCCCAAATCCATCTCGAAGCTCCTTGTGCGCAGATCCGCGACTCCATTCCTTTACCAGACGCGGGTTGTGCGCATGAAGAGAGCAATACCTCGAGGCGAGTCCGCAGGTTGACTCTGAACGGGGGCGGACCTAGACTCGACAGGCTAATCACCGGACGGACGGAGGACTATGGAAATTCGGGTCGAAGGCTCTCTTGATCAGGCGATGCGAGTGCTCAAACGCAAGCTGGCCAAGGAGGGCGTTTTCAAAGAGATGAAGAAGCGGGCTTTTTACGAGAAGCCCAGCGTCCGCCGCAAGCGCAAACGTTCCGAGGCCCAGCGCCGCCGCCGCAAGGAACAGCGCCGCCGTCGCGCCTCCGCGATGTAAGTAACGAAAATATCGGCTGCTGTTCAGGTGCTGGAGAAATCCAGCACCTTTTTTTTTTTCAGCGAATCCGCAGCGTGCTGGATAACTGAGGGAAAATTTCCTTAGTGTCCCCGCGTTGCGGCGGTCCGCTTCGTCGGTCTGATCAGGAGGGCTTGCGGGCGCGGACGAATGCGCTCATGAACAACCCATCGATCGGCGGCGCGGCTTTGTCAGTGGCGACGCCGGCCTGTGCGAACCATTCGCTGCATTGCGCCGCGGAATAGATGCGCGTTGGCTCGACGGCGATCGCCTCGAAGCCGGCGGCCTCGAGTTTTGCGCGATACTCAGATTCCTCAAGCGCGCCCGCGATGCATCCCGACCACAATTCAACATGGCGCCGGACTTCGGCGGGAACTTCTCCGCGAGCGACCACATCGGAGATAGCCAGGCGTCCGGCGGGCTTGAGCACCCGGAGCGCTTCGCGCAGAACGCGATCCTTGTCGCCCGACAGGTTGATCACGCAATTCGAGATGATCACGTCGACACTATTGTCGGGCAACGGAATGCTCTCGATCTCGCCCTTCAGAAACTCGACATTCTCGATGCCGGCATTGCGCTGATTATCGCGCGCGAGCGCAAGCATCTCGTCGGTCATGTCGAGTCCGTAAGCTTTGCCATCGGGACCGACGCGGCGGGCTGACAGGAGCACGTCGATGCCGCCGCCAGAGCCGAGGTCGAGCACGGTCTCGCCGGGTTTCAACTCGGCCAGCGCGGTCGGATTGCCGCATCCGCGCGACGCGGCGACTGCGTCGGCGGGCAGCCCGGCCTTTTCGTCATCGAGGTAGAGATTCGACGTGATGGGATTTGCCGCGGACGCATTGCCACCGCAGCATGATGGCTTCGACTTCGATACCGCGGGGGCGCCGCCGCAGCATGATGCCGCGTCCGAGTTCTGACGGACGCGCCGCGCCTCCTCGGCGTAGCGCTCCTTGACCTGTTCCCTGATCGAGTCCGTATCAGGCATCGCAATTTGCCCTGTATCTCGCGCTACGCCGGTAGCGGGCGCCAGGTGAAGATTACCTGGCCGCCGGCGACGTAGCAGTCCAAATCATAGTGCGGCTGGCCGTCTTCGGTACGACGGAGGCGGAAATTCTCGACCGCGCGATGCAACGCGTCGGGCGTCAGGGACCCGTCGACGCATTTGCCCTCGAGCTGTTGCGCGCGAACTTCGGCGCCCAGATGAACGGGCAGGCATCGCGCGCCGCAATGCTGATCGAGCGGGCCGGCGCCCACACAGGAACATCGCAGGCACAGCACGACGGGGCCGCGATTGTCGCTCGGCGCGGCGAAGAACTCGCGCTCGAGGCGATCGAGGCCCATCGCGCATTCGCACCATGCCTCGCGCGCGCGCTCGGCGGAAAAGCGGCGAATCGCGCGCGCCAGCTCGCGCATCAAGGTTTCATTCGAGCGCGGCTCGAGCGCGACGATCGAGTCGTCCTCGATTCGCATCGAGGCGCCGAGCTGCTCGGCCAGGAAGTGGCGCAGGTTGATCGGCAGGCGGCTGCCGAGCTGCAAGCGCTGCGTCTCGAACGGCGCTGGCGCAGGCTCGATCGGCGCAATCCGCGACGGGCGCGAGAATGTTCGCGGGTTGCCGAATACCGAGAATGATTGCAGACGCTCCAACGGCGACGGCGCGCCGTAAGCAAATCGCGATGCGTGGGCGCGTCGATGAACCAGTGGTCCGTTTCGCACAGTCTCAACCTCCCAGGGCTTCGAGTTCCGGTCGGTGTGCCGCGCATGCGGCCTTGCCGCCGGACACCGTCAGGGGCCGTCGGATGGATATTTCAAATTTCGAATTGTAACTGCGATTGATGGGAGAGAAGTCGAACCGAGAAGAGCTGTGAGTTGCGTCTGATCGACATCGCGCCGCGCCAATAACAACAGCCGCGGCGCCCGCTGACGCCGACTTCAGGGCTGGTGATCGAAAAGCGCCAAAACAAACTTGCGCCATGCGCACCGGCTCTTTTCATCGGACCATCAGCCCAGCTCAGCATCTCGCGATGCCCGCCCCGCCTGCCCGCACCACAACTCATTTCCCAAGCAGCGGCTCGATGGATAATGCGCGCGTTGACTCGGTCGTCAAATCCCCCGACTTGGCCGTTGCGATCCGCGCGACGTTTTCAGACCATCAAGAACATCAATCAGTAGGACGGCATCTTAACTAGCGCGCGAACCGAGGTCGGGCAACATCGCGCGCGCGATTAAGTTCCGATTCCAAACTTGACAACCGGTGGCGCAAGTGCCCCTTTTCGCGGGCGCTCCCGCAACGCCGATCGCAGCAAAATGAGATGCGCTAATGGACTTCGATTGCCGGCTCGGCGCGCGCATCTGCGTGCGGTTTGAAGTGAAATATCCACAGTCTCAAGCCGGAATAGGGTTTGTCGCGCATGCGACAGTTGCGATTGCGGTATGAACCGCCGGAGGACTCGGACGCGGTGTATGCGAATCGTCGAGCGCGCGAGAATTAAGAGAACAAATCCTTGCCCCGCGTAGTGATGTTTTCCGAGGAGCGAAAAATATCAAAACCGTCGCACAGGTTTGGCTAGGATGTACCGAATTATGTCTAGTGCGCCGCTTCAGCAGGCAGGTTGCGCGTGTCGCGCTTGAGGAACAGGAACGTCGGCACCAGGACCAGCATCAGCACGCGTCAGGTCGCGGTAGATGTCGTTGAACGACAGCATCATCGCCTGCCGCTGCACCATCCCGTAAAGCATCACCATGCCGTGCTTGTGGCCCATCGCGAATTCATTGCCCATGTTGAGGCCGCCAGGCATCTGCATATTCTGCAGCGTGAAGACCGTGATGTGCTCGACGAGGTAGCTCTGATTGATCTGCTGGCGATGGATCAGCAGCGTGGTCAGGTACGACGTGCCGATCGCGGCGCCGAGGTTGCGCGTGACCGAGTAGAGACTCGCCGCGCGCCCCATCTTGAATTTTTCCATCGAGCTCAGCGCCGCCGCCGACAAGCCCGGGAATATCAACCCGGTCCCGACTCCCTGGATCACCGTCGGCCACACGATTCGGCGCACGTCGGAGTCGAGATTCAGCCCTGACATCTCGCCACATCGCGAGCGCGACCAGGATAAAGCCGATGCCGACCAGCGGCCGGATATCGCCGCCGCGGCGCGCAATCGTGCCCAGGATGATCATCGAGAACATCGTGCCGAAACCGCGCGGCGCCATCACCAGTCCCGCCTTCGACGCCGTGTAGCCGAGCGTCTCCTGCAGGAACACGGGATTCAGGATCGCGGTGCCGTAGAGCGTGAAGGTCAGGAAAATTATCAGCACGACCGGCAGCGTGAAGTTCATGTTCTCGAGGATCGAGAGATCGACGACCGGGTCCTCGGTGTGCAGCTCGTGGTAGATCAGGATCGCCAGCGAGATGAGCGCGGCGGCCGTGCAGTAAACCACCCACGGGCTGTGGAACCAGTCGGCGCGCTCGCCGCGATCGAGCACGATTTCGCCGAGGCCGAGCGAGACGAACAGGCATGCGATGCCGAGCAGGTCGATGCGCCCGCGGCGCAGGTTGCGCATGTACGACGGGTCGTCGACGAAGCGATAGACCATGAACGCCGCCAGCGTGCCAATCGGCACGTTGATGTAGAAATTCCAGCGCCAGCTCCACGCGTCGGTGATATAGCCGCCGATCGTCGGGCCCATGATCGGCGCGACCATCATGCCGATTCCCCACACCGCCATCGCCATCGCCTGCTCGCGCGGCGGAAAGGTCTCCATCAGGATGGCCTGCGACAGCGGCATCATCGCCGCGCCGGCCGCGCCCTGCATCAGGCGGAAGAAGCACGATCTGGTTGAGCGATTGCGCCACGCCGCACAGCGCCGACGACACGATGAACATCGCGATCGACGCGACGAAGTAGCGCTTGCGCCCGAAGCGCTCGGCGATCCACCCGGTCATCGGGATCATGATTCCCGCCGCGACCAGGTACGACGTGACGACCCACGCGATCTCGTCGACGCTCGCGGAGAAGCTGCCCTGCATATGCGGCAGCGAGACGTTGACGATCGAGCTGTCGAGCACCTCGAGCACGGTGCCGAGCATCACGGAGAACGCGATGACCCACTTGCGCGTCGAGGAAAACTCATGGACCTCGTGCGTAGTTTGGGTGAGCGATTTAGGTGCGACAGCCATCGAGAGAATCCTCGCCTACGGTACAAAGGGCAGTGTCGAGGATGCAAAAGACTCGACCGTCGATGCGGTCAGCGAGCGTTATTTAACGGTCACCCGCCGTGGCGTTTCACGCTTCCTGGGCAGCGTGACCCCTGCATCCGGACAAAGGCAAGATGCGGGACTTCCTTGTGTACATTCACGAGCGGCCGGTCTGACGTTACGGAGCGAAGGTCGTCCTCGTCACTTCGCGATTTCCGCACTGGTGCAGGGGTCACTCGCCTCGCCAGGAGACTGTAACCCACAGTGGGTTCCACTACAATCAAGTAACTCATGGCGCCAATGCCTCTGCCCCCAGGCCCCGGACTCTTCACGACCTTCGATTTCGTGCGCAATCCGTTTCGTTTCCTCGACGGATGCGCGCGCCGCTATGGCGATTGGTTCACGGTGCGCGTGCCGGGAGTATCGCCGTTCGTCTTCACCAGCGACCCGGCCGCGGTGCGCGAGGTTTTTCTCGGCGATCCCGACGCGCTTCATGCCGGCGAGGCGAATCGTCCGCTCGGCGCGTTCATGGGCGAGCGGTCGTCGCTGTTCCTCGACGGCGCCGAGCATCTGCGCCAGCGCCGGCTGCTGCTGCCGGCATTTCATGGCGAGCGGATGGCGTCGCACGCCGATGGCGATGCGCGCGGCGGCCGACAATGCGATCGCGTCGTGGCCTATAGGGCAGCAGTTCCCGATTCATCCGCAGATGCGCGCGATCACTTTCGAAACGATCATCCGCGCGGTATTCGGATTTCGAGGACGACGCGTCCGGCTCCGAGTTGCGCGCCCTGATGCGCGAGTTGTTCGCGCTCTACTCGAGCAGCCTCGGCACGCTGTTCTCTCTGCCCGCGATGCGCATCGACGCGGGCCGATGGAGTCCGTGGGGGCGGGCGGTCAGGCTGATCGCGCCAGATAGATGCGATCCTGTTCGCGGAATTCGCGCGGCGCAGAAACGACGGCGTCGAGGGCCGCGCCGACATCCTCTCGATGCTGCTGGCGGCGCGCTACGAAGACGGGAAGCGCTCCCCGAGCGGTCATCCGCGACGAGATGTACACGCTGATGCTCGCGGGTCACGAAACCACGGCCGCCACGATGGCATGGGTAATCAACCGGCTGGTCACGCAGCCCGACGTGATGGAACGCGCGCGCGCCGAAGTCGTTTCGGTGTTGAATGGCGCGCAGCTCGACGCGTCGCACGTCGGCAAATTGAAATACGTCGAGGCGGTAATCAACGAGACGATGCGCCTGGACCCGGTAGTCCCGAACTTCGCCCGCGATCCTGACCGAAGCCGCTGACAATCGCCGGCCACGAACTACCGGCGGGCGTAGCGATCGCGCCATGCATCTACCTGGTGCATCGTCGCGCGGAGCTATGGCCCGACCCCGAACAATTCAAGCCGGACAGATTCCTCGAATCCCGCCAAAGCCCCTATACGTTCTTACCCTTCGGCGGCGGCCCCCGCCGATGCCTGGGCGCAGCCTTCGCGACCTACCAGATGAAAATAGTAATCGCAGAAATCCTGTCACGCGTAGAGTTAAAGAAGGTCGGAAGGCTACACCGCAAAAGCCACCCGCCGCGGCATAGCCTTCGCCCCCTCTGACGGCCTCCCGGTCATCGCAACTCGTCGTTCTCTATGAAATCCGGCCGCTGCGGAACTGCGGCTGTTTCTCTGTCATTCTCGCGTGTGGCTGCCGCGCGAAGAATCCCGGATCTTTTCATCTGAGTCCCGCCAATGAGGGAGCGGAACTTTTACGTTTACATTATGAGCAGCCCGTCGCGGACGCTCTACACCGGCGTTACGAACGACCTCAGGCGGCGCATCTCTGAGCATAAGGAAGCGAAACTGCCCGGTTCATTCACTGCCCGCTACAGAGTCAGCCACCTGGTCTACTTTGAGCACTTCGGCTGACATTGGCGAGGCGATTGCCCGCGAGAAGGAGATCAAGTTGCTGACGCGCAAGCGGAAAATCAAACTGATTGATTCGGTGAACTCAAATTGGAAGGACTTGAGCGAAGAACTTTGAGTGGGCTCAGTCGCTGCATAAAGCACCGGGATTCTTCGCGCGGCAGCCACGCGCGAGAATGACAGCGCGGCGAAAAGAGGAGCCAAATTGAATCGGTACCTCGACTTGCGTCTCGTTGACTCATTTCTTGAACCTAACGTATGTTAGGCGAGCATCAACGCACGAAACCGGGTGAATCATTCCATGCCTCATGAATCTCGATTGAACTTTTCTACTGACGAAATTCTTGCCAATGTTCCGACGCGCGAGGCGCTGATCGTCAAGGGCGTTAAGTGTCATGGCGGGTTTGATGCCGACGGCAATTATCGCTCGCCGCGGACTGCGTTTCGCGTGCCGGCGATCAAGGCATGGCAGGAGCAGCATGTTGCCACTTCCGGGACTGCGCTGTTCGAGATTCCGGCTGATACCGTCTCGCCGCAGGTGCCTAACGTTGCGCAGGTGAAGTTTCTGCTCAAGTCGGGCGTGCGCGAGCCGATGGTGCGATGGCTGTCGGAAATCGCGATCGTCGAGGGCTTCGGCGCGATGATTCGCGAGCTGCCGGTGCCGCCCCTTTCATCTTTCATCCGCGAGGATACTGCGGCACCGCGCTGGCTCATCTCACGAGCGGCCTGTTCGAGGCGCATGCGCGCGACGAAGCGGGATGGACCGAAGAGGGCGGCCATCGCCAGATGTGGGACGCGGCCCGCGACGCGGCGCTGTCGAATCCTGCTATCTCGCCCGAAATTTACACCGCGATCATCGCGCGGCGCGGCGGCCAGCCGGCCGCGATGTTCCCCGAGCTGGGCGAGCCGGTCGAGCGGTTGATTCGCTTCATGGCCAACGTGCTCGCGATCGAGGTCTTTGCCGCATCGACGTTCGCGTGGGCCGAGGAAATCCTGTCCGATCCCGAAGTCTCCGACGCGCCCGACGACGCCGCCAACCTGGTGCGCTTCATCCGCGCCGACGAGGCGCCGCACGTCCAGTACCTGCGCACGGCGCTCTCTGAAATCCAGGCGCGCACGCTGCTCACGCTCGACGGCAAGCCGATTTCCGGGCGCAAGGTCGTGAACGACCTGGCGGAGCGGGGGATTCGCACGATGCTGCGACAGCGGCTCAACGAGCGCCCCGTGATGGTCCGCGATTTGATTCGCAAGACCGCCAACGTCAAGGATGTCGACGCGTTGCTGCGCGAGTTCGACGCGCTCGGCACACCGTGGACGCCGCCCGCGCGCTACGCGGACCTCGCGCCCGAGGCGAGCGCCAGCGCTCACGTCGGTTACTGAGGAATCAGACTCCGCGGGTGACGCCGGGCCAGATATGCTTGTGCATCTGGAGTTGCATCCGCGCCGGCAGCCGATCGTCCAGTATCCACGCCGGCGAGCGCGGCCGGCTCGAACTGCCCGAACACCGGACTCAACAGAACGCGTTGACGCGCGCGCGCAAGGTCGCGCTGACGATCGCGTCCCGCGCCCATTCGTAGTCCGCGCGATCGGCGATCACGAACTTGATTTCGTCGCGCAGCGTCAGATGATCGAGGTTGCTCCACAGATTGCGCTCGCATTCGCCGCTGCCCGGGCATTTCAGGTCCATGATCTTGATCGACGCGCGGATCGAGCCGGCTCGACGTCGATGGCGCCCGACGTTTCGATCATCACCGTCGTGCCCGCCTCGAGCAGCGCGTGCGTCAGCGGATGACACGCCTTCCTGCAGCAGCGGTTCGCCGCCGGTCACCTCGACCAGGTCGCATCGATAGCCGCGGAGCTGCTCGGCGACTTCCGCGATCGGCATCGCGCCGTCCCTCGTAAAAGGCATACGCGGTGTCGCACCAGTTGCAGCGCAGGTTGCATCCGGTGAGCCGCACGAAGGCGCACGGACGCCCCGCGTGGGTCGATTCGCCCTGGATGCTGTAGAAGATCTCGTTGATGTGCAGCCGGTCGTGCAATCATCTTTTCGGGAGACGTTGCCGGCGTTCGCCGCGCTGCGCGCGTGCTTCGTGCATCACGACGCGCAGCGCCACCTGATGTTCCGCGGCGATCGCCGGCAGTCATCGTACTCCGGCGAGAGGGTCGCCAGCGTCGCCGCCGTGCGCGCCCGAAATCTTGACGCGGACGTTGCCCCATCGCGTCTCGACCTCGTGAATTTCGCGATGGAGTTTCAGCCGCGCGACGGGATGGAACCGCAATCCGATCGTCGAGGTCTCCGCGAAAACGATTGCCGCGAGCGCTTCACGACTCGCGGCCTCCGCGATCACGCTAATCGTCACCGCGGGACGGCCCTTCTTCATGATCGTCGGCGTGAGCGTCACGTCGCGCGCGCCGGCCTCGAACAGCCGATCCATCACGTGGTCGTAAATCTGCGGATTGAGGTCGTCGATATTGCGCGGAGATCTCGATCATCTCGTCGCTGTCGAAGGCGCGTAGATTCGCGCCCGAGCATCAGGCGCAGCACGTTGGGCCGATCTTCCAGCTCGCGCGTGCCCGCGCCGTAACCAATCTTTTCGACTCGCGAACGCGAGAGCGGATTGGAGCCAGGACGCGCAAGCGCGCGGACGACCGCGGCGCCGGTCGGCGTGACCATCTCATGCGCACCGTCGCCGATTTTCATCGGGAATCCGGACAGCAACTCCGCCGTTGCGGGCGCCGGCACCGGAATGACTCCGTGTTGCGAGCGCGCGAAGCCGTTGCCCATCGGCAGCGGCGACACGAGCACGTCGCTGACCCCGAGCTGCTCGAATCCCCATGCGGTGCCGACGATATCGATAATCGAATCGACCGCGCCGACTTCGTGAAAGTGAACGCGGTCGATGGTCGTGTTGTGAATCTTCGCCTCGGCCTCGCGCGAGCACATCGAAGATCGAAATTGCGCGCTGCTTGATCGTTCGTCGAGAGCTGAGACGCGTCGATCAGCGCGCGAATATCACTGAAATGGCGCTCGGGTTGCGGCTCGGTTACCTCAACGTCGAACTTCAGCGCCGAGATCCCGCTGAGAGTTTTGCGGCGCGTCGAGAGCCGATAGCCCGCGAGCGGCATCGACTTGATCGCGCGCTCGAATTCACGGAAAGTCGGCGCCGCAATCAAGCATTGCGCCGACAATCATGTCGCCGCTGAGCCCGGAGAACGCGTCGAGATAAGCGGTTTTCATCGTGCAACCTTTACATCGTAGCAGGGCGTCCGATAGAATCAAAAATCGGCTTCTTGACGGATTGTTCAACCGTGAGGCAAAGGGACCTCAAGCTCTTCCGCGACTGCTCGAAGGCCGCAAGCGCGAGATTCTGAAGGAAGCGGAGCGCGCGGTCGGCACCATGAACCACGAGTCGGACGAGGCCTCGGCGGACCCGACCGATCGCGCCGCGCTCGAATCCGATCGCAATTTTTTGCTGCGGATGCGCGATCGGGAGCGCAAGCTGCTGACGAAAATCGGCGAGGCGTTTGCGCGAATCGAGGACGGCTCCTACGGGCAATGCGAAGAATGCGGCGGCGAAATCGGCATCGAGCGGCTGAAGGCGCGCCCCGTCACCACGCTGTGCATCGCCTGCAAGTCGGCGCAGGAAGTGCGCGAGTCGAAGATCTGAGTCGCTCCTCCAACCGGGAAAATCGCACTGCTATGAAAGTAAAAAAGGCGGTCATCCTTGCGGCCGGGATGGGCACGCGGATGCTGCCGTCGTCCAAGGTGATTCCCAAGGAAATGCTGCCGGTGATCGATACGCCGGCGATCCAGGTCGTCGTCGAAGAGGCGGTCGCGTCGGGCATCGAGGAAATCGTGCTCGTCATCAGCCCCGGCAAGACGACCGTCGTCGATCAGTTCAAGCCCAACGTGGAACTCGAACGTCATCTCGAGGAACGCGGCAAGCGCGACCTCCTCGAACTGATCCGGCGCAGCAATAATCCGGCGCGGATTACGACCGCCGAGCAGCGGAATCCGCTCGGCCTCGGCCATGCGGTGTTGCAGGCTCGCGCGGCGGTCGGCGACGAGCCGTTCGCCGTGATGCTGCCCGACGACATCTTCGATTGCCCGCGCCCATGCCTGCGCCAATTGCTCGACGTGGCCGAGACGCGCGACGCGCCGGTGGTCGCGCTGCTCAAGGTTGCGCGCAGCGAAATCTCGAAGTACGGGATCGTCGACGCGAAGGCGGCCGGCGATCGCACGTACGAGTTGCGCGGGATGGTCGAAAAGCCCGCGCCCGAAAAGGCGCCGAGTGATTTTGCGATCATGGGTCGCTACGTGCTGACGCCGGATATTTTCGAGTTGCTCGCCGCGGGCAAGCCCGGCGCCGGCGGCGAGATCCAGTTGACCGACGCGCTGATGGCGCTGACCGCGCGGCGCAAGATTTACGGCTACGAATTCGAGGGCATCCGCTACGACCTGGGCGATCGCGTCGGGTTCATCTCGGCGCAAATCGGCTTCGGCTTGAAGCGGCCGGACCTGGCTGACAGGTTGCGAGCGTATCTGAAGTCAGTTATCTCACAATAGTAATCGCGTCCGCTTCGGATGGGGCAGTAGCTCAGCTGGGAGAGCACTACGTTCGCAACGTAGGGGTCGAGGGTTCAAATCCCTTCTGCTCCACATTTCAGTCTCCAGATACGTGGAGACGTCAGAGAATCGATCGAAAAGCGCGCGTGTGCGCGCGATTTATGATCGAGCGCGGACCCAGAGAACCCCTCTTTCTGCGCGATTCGAGCAAATTGGCCAATTCCTCTCTCGGCGCGATTTACCTAGGTCCGCGGAGCATCGCCTTCCGTTCGCCCACCATAATCCGGAAGGCGTGACCCGAAACAGGGTTGCTCTGCAAGATCGAAAGCCCGGGCGGTTGTCTCCTTTCTATGGTTTTTTGATTAGCCAATAGCCGCCGTAAGTAGAGGGTGATCCATCACTCGGCACGCACTCCCATCCAACGTTGTAGTCTTCATCGTTGCCCACTCCTACGCCCGGATGAGCCTTCTTTGTGGCTGCAGCAAGCGCTTCAAATTTGGTTCTTCTGGCATTAGAGCGATCGACCTGTTTCTTACCCTCAGCGATGCAAGCGTTAAGAGTCTTGTACGTTCCATCGATCCCCCGCCACGTGTTGGACCCGCAGAACAGCGTCCACAACAAGGCCACCAAGAATATGGAGTGGCGTCGCATATTTATCTCACCTCAATCGTCTCGACCAAACTCTGTTCCACAGGAACTCCTTCGTATCTGGCGGGTATACAAGAATGATGAGTATCTAGCTGTTCCGATGATGGTGGAAGCTGAACGTCTAATTTGGCTTCAGTACCAAAAGGGTCAATAGCAACGTTTTGCACATGGTAAGTCCATTTCTCACAAGGCGTGAGGTTCGCCATAAAGTCGCCCTGCGCCGCGTAGGCTACTAGCACTTCGGGGTCTGGAACATTGAGGTCCACGACCTTTTCTTGGCCGGTCGCCGGATCGAGCACATACCCCATATTTTGCTGCTGAGGTATGTCGGATACCTCGCGGGTAATTTCTCCATTGTAAGAAACGCGCTGGAATAAGTTTGCGATCGGGCGGCGGCGCTAAACTTGTGGCTAGCAATCGACGCTGTCCGCTCCGGACGCTACAATCTTCGGCGGATGGCGGGGTCCAAAAAGGGAACTTCGGGGAGACGGCTTGCTTTTAACTTTGGGAGCGTTGGACCGATGAAAAGCCGATTCGCCTCAGCGGTCTCTTCGGTCCTCTCTCTACATCTGATATCAGCGCTTGTCGCCGACATGCATGGTGCCGAGGCCTTCGTCGCATTGGTTTTATCGACCTTTTTTCTGATAGACGACAGTTACACTGCACCTAGCCGATTTGCAGTTGCGATGGGATCGCGATGGCAGACTTGACGAAGTCGAAGAAGGTACGAACGACTCTTCTCTGCACCACTGTCTTATCGGTTGCATTGATGGTCGTCGCAGTTGCGGCCGGTTACGCCAAGGGCGCCAAGTGTGCCTGCGACTCCGGCACCGTCACTCATATGGGCTCGGACGGCAGTGAATGCACGGCTTTCTGCAACGGCAAGCACGCCGGCAGAGCTACCTCCAGCGCTGTCGGCGACGGTTCGGGCGCGTCAGCGGCTGTGATGTTCGGCGGACACGCCAAAGCGAAAGCCTCGGATGCTGGTAATGCGTCCTGTATCGCGCAACCGGGCAATGCTACCTCGATTGCGAGCGGCACCGGTTCGAATGCGCAGGTAGACACTGTAGGAGGAACCGGCAAAGCGACTGCGATGTCGGGTGGTAACGCCACCGCTAACACGACTATCTTCACTGGCAGCTGCACCGTTATCTCGACCGCCTCCAACAACGGAACGACTGTGAATGACTGCTCCGCACACAAATCGAGAGCGGAGGGCGTAGCCGACGACGGCGGAAACGCTCACGCAGAATCTTCCGGCGTATCTTGTGAGGCGACGGCTAACGCCACCGGCGACAGTTCAGACGCTGAAGCGCGTTGTAGTAACCACGGCACCAAAGTAACCGCGATAGCATCTGGCGGCGGGGTTGCGATTGGCTCCGACACCGAACCGCCCCAATGTACGCCAAACGGCGGCACCGCAATGGTCGTGAGTCCTGAGGGCGACTGTCCCTGACGCGCTCGCTCGCGGCTTTGATGAAAATGGGTGTGCTCGTTTCACCTCTTGTTCCGGGGCGCCGGCTTACCGCCTCCGCTAAGAGAAACGACGCCGTGCTTCGGATGGACTTCTTCCGCGTTGCTCATCACGTTGAGCGCGCCGGTGTAGGTCTTGGTCGCCAAAGGCATGAAATCCACAACGACCTTGCACGTCTGGTTCGGCTGAAGCGTCTGCCCCTGCTTGCACGTCGTGAGCACCGGGTCCACTGAATAGTCGGCGCCGCTGATCGTGAAATTCTCGAGCACGACTTGGGCCGCCTTCTTTCCGCGCGAACTCGCACGCAAGAGGAAGGACTCGTGGCGCGTATTGCCGACCCTCGTCAATCCGAACGAGTGCCCTCCAGGCGAGATTGTCAGATTTGCTGGAACGGGCGTAGGAAACGATACGGCCAGCTTGAACAAGGTGCCGAAGCCAAAGTCGCCATATGCGCCGCCGATAACGGTGGTGCCATAGAAATTACCGTCGCTGCCTTCGATCAGCGCATTAGGGCCCTGGCCGTCGAGGCAGTCTGTAGAGTTCTGTTTCTCCTCGCTGCAGAACGAGTAGAGGGTAGTAAGCGCGCCGGAAGGGGTGAGCACGAATACCGTGCCATCGCTGTTATAGATTCCGAATTTGCCGCCTGCCCTGGTGGTGCCGTAGAAATTACCATCGCTGCCTTCGATCAGCGCGCTAGGGGCCTCGCCGTCGAGGCAATCGTTAGTGTTTGCATTTCCCTCGCTGCAGAATGAGTAGAGGGTGATGAGTGTGCCGGACGGAGTAAGCTTGAATACCGTGCCATCGTCATATGCTCCGCCGGCATGAGTTGTGCCGTAGAAGTTGCCGTCGCTACCCTCGATCAAATCGTTGGGCTCGTCGCCGTCAAGACAATTGCCAGTACTCGGGTCCTTCTCGCTGCAGAACGAGTGGAGGGTTGTGAACGTCCCGGAAGGAGTGACCTGGAACACTGTGCCGCCGCTGATCGT
>CAVRJV010000004.1:0-102802 GCA_963721485.1 uncultured delta proteobacterium
CTCGGCGACGTCCGCTCCCCGCGCGACTTCATCTACATCCTCAATACCGTGCGTCACGCTGTCGGAAAATAACTGATGGGGTCCGCAACGCTTCGCCGGGATGCGGGAGCATTGCCTCCCGCGTCTTTTTTTTTGCGCATCGCGCAGCCTAAGCTCGACTGCATCATGGGCGAGCCCGCACGATCGCACGATACTGCAGCCGGCACCGCGCGATGGCCGCAGCGTTACACGGTCGTCGCGCTGTTCTTTCTCGGCACCGCGCTTTGCTACATCGATCGCATCAGCATCTCGGTCGCGATAATCCCGCTGGCGCACCAATTCGGTTACGACTCCGCCGCGCAGGGACTCGTGCTGTCGGCCGTGTTCTGGGGCTACCTGTGGACGCAGCTCGTCGGCGGATGGATGGCCGATCGATTCGGCGGCCATCGCGTGCTGGCGGCCGGCGTCGCCATCTGGTCGATTGCGACTTTCGTCACGCCGATCGCCGCCGCCGCCTCATTTTCCGCACTGCTCGCCGCTCGCGTACTGCTCGGTCTGGGCGAGGGCGTGAACTTCCCCTCGATTCACAGCCTGACCTCGCGCTGGACGCTGCCCTCCGAGCGCGCGCGCGTGTTGTCGGTGAACTACAGCGGCATGTACGTCGGCACAGTCGCGGCGCTCAGCGTGAGTCCGCTGATCATCAAGGCGTTCGGATGGCCCGCGCTGTTCTACATTTCAGGCGCGCTCGGCCTCGTGTGGGTCGCAGTGTGGCTGTATGTCGCCGCCGACCGGCCTGAAACCTCGTCGCGCATAACTCTCGCCGGAGCTGACGTTGATCACCTCGATGCGCTCGGCCGAGCCGCGCGCCGTTCGGGTACCGTGGGCGGCAATCGCGCGCGAGAAAGCGGTGTGGGCGATCGTCGTCGCGCATTTTTGCAGCAACTTCGGCTTCAACATCCTGCTGCTCTGGATGCCGACCTATCTGCATCACACGTTCAGCGTGCCGCTCGCGCGGGTCGGCGTCTATTCGATCATTCCGTGGATCGCGACGTTCTTCGCCATCACTTTTTCCGGCTGGCTGGCCGACACTCTCATCGCGCGCGGCCTCGCCGTCGGCACCGTGCGCAAGTCGATGCAGGGCGCGGCCTTCACGCTCGGTGCGATATCGCTGATGGCCGTGCCCGCCGCGCATTCAGCCGCGATGGCGGTCGCGCTGCTCACGCTGGCAGCCACCTCCAACGGCATCGGCTCTGCGGCCTTCGGCGTCAATCACCTTGACGTCGCGCCGACCTACGCCGGAATCCTGATGGGAATCTCGAACACCTTCGCGACCATCCCCGGCATCATCGGCGTCGCGGCGACCGGCCTGATCGTGCAGGAGACCAAATCGTTCAGCGCCGTTTTCTATCTGATCGCGGCGGTCTACGGCCTCGGAATGTTTTTCTACCTGCGATGGGCCAGCGGCGATCAGAAGCTCTGAAGTTTTCCGGTGGCGCATAGCTTGAGAGTCGCGATATACCCGTAAGACGAACGGGAGCGCGATCAGCGCGATCATCAATGAGCAAGCCGAGCACACTGTCGCCATACAGATGGATCATCGAAGTCCTGTTGCTGCTGTTGCTGATCGCGCAGTCGCTCGCATGGCTCGCGCCGGCGCCGATACTCCAGGAAATCAGGAGCGGCCTCGGAATCTCACTCAGCAGCGCGGGCCTGATCATCTCGATCATCGCGCTATGCATCGGCATCTTCTCGCTGCTCGGCGCCGTCGTCGCCGAACGCATCGGCGCACTGCGCGCGTTGCTTATCGGAATCTGGCTGATGGCGATCGGACAGGTCGCCAGCGGCTACGCGCCGAAGTTTCGTCGCGCTGCTCGCGTGCCGCGTGCTCGAAGGCGTCGGCTACGGGCTGGTGATCGCGCCGCCGGGCACGCTCACGATGCAATGGTTCGGCGAAGGCGAATGGCCGTACATCAATATGATCAACTTCTCCTTCGGCTACGTCGGACTGACCGCGGTGTTCCGCGCGACGCCGGCGCTGTTCGCGGCGGTCGGATCATGGCGGATGACATTGCTGTGGTACGGCGTCGGCTCGGCGGGCGTCGCGCTGTTGTGGACGATCTTCGGCCGCGAGCATCGCAGCGAAGCCGTCGTGGCCGCGCCGAGTCGCGGTCGAAGCGCCCGCCGAGCGCGGCTCGGCACTGATGGAAGTCGCGAAGATGCGCGACGTGCTGCTCGTCGCAGCCGGACTCTTCGGCGGGATGTGGGTGTTCCAGCTCTACACGGCGTTCCTGCCGGAGTTCTTCCGCAGCTACCGCGGCATGTCGATGGCGGAAGCGTCGCTGATGACGCAGGTGCTGCCGTTCACCGGCCTGTTCGCCGCGCTGGGCGGCGGAATCGGCACGGGGATGTCGGGACTGCGCAAACCGTTCACCTGGCCGATCGCGATTCACCACGCTGGTCGGATGCGCCGGCGCGATCATCGTTCGCCGATCCGACTTGGATTCGGCTGTCGCTGGTGC
The DNA here is from genome assembly GCA_963721485.1 of uncultured delta proteobacterium. Taxonomy (GTDB): domain Bacteria; phylum Desulfobacterota; class Binatia; order Binatales; family Binataceae; genus Binatus. Next base: position 2,499 of record CAVRJV010000004.1, read on the forward strand.
TGGTCGGAATCGGCTCGGCAGGATCGCTCGCCGCGATCACCACACTGCTGATGGAACTTGCCCGGCATGAATCCGACGCGCGTGGGCGCGGCCCTCGGCTTCGTCTGGGCGATCGGTTACTTCGGCGCGTTCATCTCGCCGTTTCTGGGCGGCGCGCTCGCCGCGCACATCGGACTGCGCACCGTGATGCTCGGCTTCCTGGTCTTCCAGTTCCTGCCGATCGTAACGATGTACTTCCTGCCCGAAACCGGCCCCGGCCGCACGCGCTACGAGATCGCGACCGCCGCCGCATCTTAATTCTGTTCGGTCATTCGGAGCCGCCGCGGCTTCGCCGATGATCGCCCAGCGGCTGCTTCGGCACGACCTTCATCAACGCCCCGTGCAGGATCGTATTGTCCGCAATCAACCCCTCGAGCTTCACGTCGGGCTGATTGAACCGCAGCGCGTGCCCCTCGATATCGGTGATCGTGCCGCCCGCCTCGGCGACCAGCGCCGCGCCCGACGCGATGTCCCACTCGCTTTTCGGCGAGCGCGTAAACGTCGCATCGGCCTTGCCCGCCGCCACCATCGCGAGCTTGTAGGCGACGCTGCCGGTCGGGCTCACTTTCAGCATTGCCGTCGAAAACTTGCCATTCGCCGCGCCCGGTTTCGCTGCGGCTGGCGAGCACCGTTGCGCGCTATGAGCACTCGCGTCCGCGTGACGCGCACGCGCTGCGAATTCAGATGACATCCAACGCCGCGCGCCGACCAATACATCTCGCGCTTGATCGGATTGTAGGTGACGCCGAGCACCGGCACGCCGTCTTCGATCAGCGCGATCGCGACCGCGAACTCGGGAATGCCGTTGATGAACTCCTTGGTGCCGTCGAGCGGATCGACGATCCACACGCGCCGGCATTTCAGCCGGTCGTCGTTGTCGGCGGTCTCCTCGGATAGCCAGCCGTAAGCGGGAAACGGATCGCGCAGCAGCTTCTTGATTGCGGCTGATCGGCCTCGAGATCGGCCTGCCGTGACCGGGATTGTCATGTCCCTTCGATCCAACTTTGAGTCCCTCGCGCTTCCAATAGCCGCGCAGGATCTCACCGGCCACGCGCGCCGCTTTCTTCGCGAGCGTCAGCTCCCGCGTCAAATCATTTTCTTCCATACGTTCATTCCAGCCGCCGAAAATCCTATCTGCACCTCGCCGCCGATTCCATCGCGCATGGTTTGCCCTTTTCGCGACCATGAATCTAAGATGGCTGCGGGGACGAGACCATGGCGGTTATCGCGATCAGTCAACAGATCGGCAGCAGGGGAATCGAACTTGGCGAGCTCGCGGCGCGGGAACTTGGTTATCGTTTCCAGACCGGCGAGCAACTGATCGCCGAAACTGCGAAGCGCTTCAACGTGAGCGCCGAGCAGATGAAATGGTTCGACGTGCACGCCCGCATTTCTGGGAGCGCAAGACCGACAGCACGGCCGCTTCGCCGCGTACTATCGCGCCGTCTTTCTGCAAGAGGCCGCGCAGGACCGAATCGTCGTCGCCGGCCGCGGCTCGTCGCATTTTCTTCCCGAGGGCGGATGCGGCATCAGGGTGCGCACGATGGCTCCCTGTGCCGATCGCATCAACCAGGTGGCGGAGGAGGAGAAGCTCGTTCCGCGGCACGCGGAAAAGCGCGTGCGCGACTTCGACGCCGAAGTGAAGGCGCGCATCCAGAGCCTGTTCGGCCAGGATATCGAAGACCCCGCGATTTACGACCTGGTCATCAACACCTCGCGCCTGCCGCTGGCGTCGCACGCCAACACGCTGGCGGCGCTCGCGACTCATATCGACAATGACGGCAACCCCGAGCGCACGAAGTGCATGCGCGACGCCGCAATCGCCGCGCAGGTGCATGCGGCATTGGTGGCGCATCCGAAAATCAGCGACGCGCAGATGTCGGTGAATTGCTCGGCGGGACGCGTGCGCGTCAGCGGTGTCGGCCTGGTGCCGCCGTGGGACGAGCTCGTCATAGGCGTCGCGCAGACGATCGAAGGCGTCGCGTCGGTCGAAGTCGGCGCCGAAGAAGATCCGATAACCTTGACTACCAGCTGACGCCTGCCGGATGCGCGCGCTTATCATCTTTTTCGCCACCGGAATTTATTCCGGTTACTCTCCGATCGCGCCGGGCACCGCAGGCTCGGTGGTCGGGATGGCTCGTCGTGTGGCTGGTGTTCGGCCCGCTGTGGATGCATTCGCCCGCGCTGTGCTTGACGGTCTTCGCGATTGCGTTTGCGATCGCGTGCTGGATTTCCGATCGCGCCGAGAAAATTTTCGAAACTCACGACGACTCGCGCATCGTTCTCGATGAAGTGCTCGGCATGGCCGCGACGATGTTCGGCAATCCGATCACGTTCGGCTGGCTGATGCTGGGATTCCTGCTTTTTCGAATCGCCGACGTGATCAAACCGTGGCCGGCGAACGTGATCGATCGCCGCATGCGCAACGGCGCGGGCGTCATGCTCGATGATTTGGCTGCCGCGATTTATGCGAATATCGTGCTGCAGGTGATCTGGCGCTTGCTCTGAACCTGCACGCCCGCAAGGAGTTCCCGATGATTCAGAACGCTGTGATTCTTTCCACCGGCGACGAAATCACCACCGGCAAGGTCGTCGATACCAACGCCAACTATCTTTCCGACAAGCTCGCGGAAATCGGAATCGACCTCGTTGCGGTGATCACCGTCGGCGACGTTCCCGACCGCCTCGAATGGGCGTGGCGCACGGCGATCGAGAAGGGCGACGTCGTGATTTCGACCGGCGGCATCGGCCCGACTGCCGACGACCTGACCACCGAAACGATCGCGCGCGTCGCCGGCGTGAAGTTGTGGCGCGACGAGGCGACCGTCGAGCACATGAAGAGATTGTTCGCGTCGATCAGCCGCCCGATGCCGGAGAACAATCTCAGGCAGGCGCGACTTTCCCGAAGGCGCGACGGTCATTCAGAATCCGCTCGGCACCGCGCCCGGCTTCAATATGCCGGTGACGATCGCGCGGCCACACCGCGCATCTGATCGTGATGCCGGGCGTGCCGCGCGAGATGAAACCGATGATGGAAAACACGGTGATACCGTGGATCGCGGCGAATCGCGGCACCAACCAGGTTTACGCGGTGCGAGATTTTCCAGACTTTCGGCATGAGCGAATCGGCGCTCGACGAAGCGGTCGCGGGATTGATCAAAGCCCGACGAAGCCAAGGTCTCGTTTCGCGCGAGCTTCCCGCAGATCTCGATGAAGATCAGGGTCGAGGGACAAGCCCGGCGAAGTCGAGCGCAAGCTCGACGAGCTGTGCGCGTCGCGTGCGCGAGAAAATCTCGCAGTTCATTTACGCCGAAGGCGACACCTCGATGGAAGAAGTCGTCGGCCGCCTGCTCATCGAAAAGAAGCTCACGCTGGCGGTCGCCGAATCATGCACCGGCGGCCTGATCGGGCATCGCATCACCAATGTCCCGGGATGCTCGCAATATTTCGTGGGCGACCTCGTCACCTATTCCAACGACGTGAAGTCTGGCGTGCTCGGCGTTTCGGACGAGACGCTGAAAGCGCATGGCGCCGTGAGCGAGGAATGCGTGCGCGAGATGGCGGCCGGTGTGCGCAAGCGCACGGGCGCGAGCGTGTCGGTCGCAACGTCGGGCATCGCGGGCCCCGACGGCGGCACGCCCGACAAGCCGGTCGGTACGGTATGTATCGCGCTGTCGGCCGACGATCAAAGCTTCACGCGCCGCTACCAGTTCCGCGGCACTCGCGACTGGATCAAGCTGATCACGTCGCAGGTCGCGCTCGACTGGTTGCGGCGGTACGCGCTGGGTCTGCCGATCGCTGACTCGACGCTGTTCCGCCGCTGACTCTTATCTGACGCGCGCGTAGTTGACCTGGTCGCTGTCGTTGCCCGCCAGTACCAACTTCCCGTTCCCGGCGGCGCATTGAACGGCACTGGCCGACGACGCGTCGGTGCACAGCACGACGTTGGTGTCGCCGGTGAAGCATGCATCGTCGACCGTCGCGTTGCCTTGAGCGAGTTGCACGCGCCCGGCGCAGAGATTGGCCGCCTGCTTCACATCGACGGAGCCAAACACGCTGTTCGCCCACACACCGGTCACATCATTTGACTCGGCGCCCGATTTGCCTTCCCCCGGTGGAGACCCCGGATGCGGCCCACGACCGCATCCAGAGCCAATCAACGCGAATAGTGAGAGTGCCGCAACAATTGTCGATCCGGTTCTCATATTTCCCACGCCCGCTTCACGCTGACGCCTCCGAACATCGAGTACGCAAGAATGTCCAGTGGTAGAGGAGCGTCCTCATCGTCACTGATCCTCGCGCTCGATTCCGAACTGCTCGTGGCTGTCCCCCGCCTCCGCAGATCGATCTTGCGCCCGCCGAATATGCTGAAGCCGTTGCATACCACTTCTTCTTCGGGGCGCACTCTCACTTTCGCGCCGCCGAATATCGCGACGACGGTAATCGCAAGCTCGGGCGGCGCAGAGGTGAGGTCCAACTCAAGTCCTCCGAAGAGAGCCAGGCCAAAGAACGACTCGCCGCGATGGAGCATGCTCCCATCGATCTTGTTTCCGGAAAAAATGGCCACGCTCACCATGATCGCATCAGTTCGCGTGCTTGATATTGCCGTTGGCGGCGGCGTTGGCTGCTGCGGTGAAGATATCCATCGGCGCCAGCGGCGGACGGCGCTTGCGCTTCAGGTCCGCGAGTTCGGCCTGGGCCTTGGCTTCGGCGTTGCGCTTGCGAATCGCTTCGAGCTTGTCGCCAAGTTCGGATCCGGCGATCTCGTGATTGACGCCCGCCTGCGCGAGCATCCGCTGAATCGATTCGCGCACTTCTTCGAGCGCGCGGACGTCGTCGTCGGACGAAATCTCCTCGAGCGCCCGCTGGATTCGCACGCGCGCCTGCGCGTTCCGCATCCGTGCGATCATCCGCACCTTTTCGATCTTGAGCTTTTCGATCTCGCCCTTGAACGAGATCAAATTCTTCTTCGCGTCCTCGGCTTCGGTCGTCAGCTCACCGAGCTCTTCGCGCAGCCGCGTGCAATCGCCGTCGAGGATATGCTTGCGTTGGATCAGAATCAGCGCGCACTGATCCTCATTCATGTCGGCAGCCTGCCCTGCTTCTTCGTCGACTTCTTTCATCTCGGCAAGCTTCTCGCGCAGCTCGCGCTCGAGCTTGTTGCGCATGTAGATGACGCCGGCCGCCGCAGTCTTGAGCTGATGATAGCGATGCACCCGGTCCGAGATTGCGGACTCGTAGACCGCTTCGGGGTCGCGGGCCTCGCGCGCTTTAATCCAGCGGCTGAACTTGCCTCCGATCAGTCTGAAAAATCTTGATAACACTGTCGTTCTCCTTTTTCAGCCGCGAGCGAGATTCGCTTGCGCAGCCGGCTTTGCTGAATTTTCAGATCCAACGCCTCACGCGGTACGAGTAATCGCGGTAGTCCTGGCCGAACAGCCGCTCCATCGTTTCCTCCTCGCGCGGAATCACAATCCGATCGATCACCGCGAAGAACGCCACCGGCGCGGCCAGCATCACGATCGATCCGAAGAAAATCGCCAGTCCAAACAGTGTTGTCGTGATGCCGAGATACATCGGGTTACGCGTCCAGGTGAATGGCGACAGCACGACGAACTGGGACGGCTCGCCCCAAGGTTTTTTGGTCGTATCGCGCGCCTGGAAAATCGCGGCTGCGTAACTCGACACTCCCGCACCGGCTGCAACGAACAGCAGGCCGATAAACTGTTCCCATCCTACTGCGCGCTCCTCGGGCAGCATGAAATGCAGCGCGAGCGTGACGATCAACAGCACACCCGCGAGCAGTGGCGGATGAATCTTCATCGTCGAGATCGTAGTGCCGTGGGTTTGAGTTTGCGATTCGGTGGAGTTCATTGATTGCGTCTCCGTATTTGTGCCAAATCAGTTCGCCTCGCTCTTGGATGCGATCCCGATATTCTCGATTGTGATCCCGAGTTCGCGCATCTTCTGCTGAAAGCTCTGCCGGTACATCCCGGTGCGTTCCGCGGCGCGCGAGATATTGCCGCCGGTCGCGCGCAGCGCGCGAACGAAGAAATCGCGTTCCCAGTCGCCGACAAATTTCTCTTTCGCTTCGCGAAACGTCAGCGCCGATTCGCCATTGTCACTTGACGCCGGTGCATGATTCGGTGCCGGCGCGGGCGCACCAGCGTGATCGCTGTCGGGCTCCGATCCGGCGAAGAGATCTTCCGGCGTAATTTCCTTACCCGACGACAGGATCACCGCCTGCTCGATTGCCGCCTTGAGCGATCGCGCGTTGCCTTTCCACGGCGCCTCGACACAGGCGCGCATCGCCTCGGGCGTGAGCTGCTTTTGCGGCGCGGAGAACCGGTTGCACGCTTCCGCGATAAAATGCTGGACCATCAGCGGAATGTCCTCGCGCCGCTCGCGCACGGGCGGCACGCGAATCTCGACCACCTTCAGCCGGTAGTAGAGGTCCTCGCGAAACTTGCCCTGCTCGATCATCGCTTCGAGGTCCTGGTTGGTCGCCGCGATTATCCGCACGTCGACGCTGAGCGGCTGATTGCCGCCGATACGCTCGAACACCTGCTCCTGCAGCACGCGCAGCAGCTTGGCCTGGGTCTCGAGCGCCATGTCGCCGATCTCGTCGAGGAACAAGGTGCCGCCGTTGGCCGCTTCGAATTTTCCTTCGCGGCGCGCGACTGCGCCGGTGAACGCGCCTTTCTCGTGGCCGAACAGCTCACTCTCGACCAGCTCGCGCGAGAACGCCGCGCAATTGACCGCGATGAACGGCTTGCGCGCGCGCGGACTCCGAAAATGAATCGCGCGCGCAACCAGCTCCTTGCCGGTGCCCGATTCGCCGCGAATCAAAACCGTGACGTCGGTCGGCGCGACCTTGTCGATCGTCTCGAACACGCGCATCATCGTGCGCGATTGCCCGACCATGTTCTCGAAGACGCCGGTCTCGAGCCGCACCTGCTCGAGCAGCTGATTGTGCTCGCGCTTGAGCAGTTGCGTCTCCATCACCTTGCGCACTTTCATGCGCAGCTCGTCGTTGTCGAAGGGCTTGGGCAGGTAATCCTCGGCGCCGGCCTTCATCGCTTCGACCGCGATTCGCTGCGTGCCGAACGCGGTGATCATCAGCACGGCGCATGCGGGATCGAGCTCGCGCACATGCTTGAGCAATTCGAGCCCGCTCATTCCCTTCATGCTTAGGTCGGTGATGATCACGTGGAACAGTCCCGCCTTGACCTTCTCGAGCGCTTCTTCGCCCGACTCCGCGGTCTCGACTTCGTAGCCCTCCTTGGTGAAGAGCCCCTTGAGCGCGATGACGATTCCGCGCTCGTCGTCAACTACCAGCAATCGGCCTTTCAATTTCGTAGCCTCGAGGTCTGAGCGGACGGCGCACCCGCTGCCAGCGGAATAATCGGCGTGGTCACCGCGCCACCATTGTTGTTGCCTGCGTTGTTCTGCGGCACCGGTTCGGCCGCCGCTTCTCCCACGATGTCCGGCGATTCAGCTGACGCCTGGACGACGTCATCGTTGTCGCGCACCGCGTCGCTGAGCGGAATCGCGAGCACGAACTCGGTGCCCTGCCCGACCTTGCTGTGTACCTCGATCGTCCCGCGATGCGAGTCGATCACTTTTTTCGCGACGCCCAGGCCAAGCCCGGTGCCGTTGGTCTTCGACGTGTAGAACGGATTGAAAATCTTCGCGATCTTGTCGTCTGCGATTCCGCATCCGTTGTCGCGAATCCTGACCGCCGCCGTGCCCGCGCCGTTGTTCTGTATCGCGAACTCGAGCCGCCGCTCGCCGGTCGTCGATTCCATCGCGTCGATCGCGTTGTCGATGATGTTGGAGAAGACCTGCCGCAGCTTGTCGGCGTCGGCGCGCACCGTCGGCCCGCTCAAGTATGCGCGCGAGACCATCACCGAGTTCGCCTCGAGCTTGCTGCGCATCTGCGTCAGCGCGCCGTCGAGCACCCACGCCAGGTTCACGTTCTCGAACTTGTAGTCTTCTTCCTTCGCGTATTTCAGCAGATGCGACACGCTGCGCTCGACCCGTGCCAGCTCGTCGAGCGCGACCTTCGCGTATTCGACGTTCTCGTGCGACGTGGGATCCTCGCCCATCTGCTGCACCAGGCTTTTCGCCGCCGCGATCGGATTGCGGATTTCGTGCGCGAAGCGTCGCGGTCAGCTCGTCAAGCGACGCCTGCTTCTCGGTCCGCAGCTGCTCCTTCTCCTGCAAGACTTCGCGCTGAACTTCGCGCGCGACCGCCGGCTCGAACACCCGGTCGTGAACCCAGCGCCAGCCGTACACCGCCGCAAAGTGGCTGACGATTCCAAATCCCCAGCCGAGCGCCGGCCAGATGAACCACGGATATCCGCCGAACCCGGTCGTCATCAGGTTGAGGATGAACAGGAAGCCGATGATGATCCCGTACCACATCAGGTGCACGAAGAAGCCGGCCTCGGCCTGTGCGCGTTTGCGCGCGCGCTCGTAGGTCTGGCGCTCGGCGTCGTTCTTAAACTGCGGTGGCGGAGGCATATCCTGCGCGGGATCGGCGCTGACGCCGCCGTATTTCCGCGTTTGCTTGTCGAAGCGCTCCTTCAGCTTGCGCTCGAATTTCTCGGCCTTCGCTTCGAACTTGCGCGCCATCTTCGAGTCGAACTCGTGCTTTATCTTCGAGTGAAGATCGTTGGCGAAGCGCTCCGCCGACGCCGTCGTCGACGCCTTCGCATTCTCCTTCCACTTCGACCAGTCGCGCGAAAATTCCGAACCGCTGCGGCCGTATTGCGACCAGTCGTGCTTCGACCAATCGCGCTTCGACCAGTCCGCCATATTTCATCCAGCGCAAGCGATTTCGTTTTCGATGTTGCACGACCGCGTAAACGATTAGTGCTATTAAAAAGATGCCAAACATCCTGTCTCACCTGGTCCCGGAAATGCCGGTCCGTGTAATTGACCTATCGAGTCGCCAGAACTAAGACAATCACCTTTCATTTCCCGGTCCTGACCTCTAACTGCAAGGCGGATGCCGACCCCTCGATTCGGCGAAAAAGTCCAGCATTCTCGTGGATTCCACGGATATCGCTCAGGTGTCACGCCAGGCTCTAGTGCAGTCGCGCCATTGCAGTCCCCCCACTGCATCGAGATCGAGCATCCGCTTCCTTGACTTCGACCGCAATCGGCATATTTTCATGAATAGGCTGCGATGACCCAGTACTGGCCATTTTCAGGACTGATGCGGCAGAACGCGCTGCGCGAGCGGCTGATCGTGTCGCTCGATCTGCGCGACCGCGCGACGCGCTCGGCTGGTGGATCGCCTCGCGCGAGTGGTCGGGATGTTCAAAGTCGGGCGCGCGCTGTTCGTCGGCGGCGGCCCCGATTTCATCCGCGAGATTCGCCGGCGCGGCGCCGAAGTTTTTCTCGATCTCAAATTTCACGACAGCCCGCAGAAAGTGCTGCGCGCCGCCGTCGAGGCGACGCGGCTCGGCGTCAAGATGTTCGACATCCATCCGTACGGCTCGACCTGCGGCTCGACCGAAATGATGATCGCGCACGCGCGCCGAGGTCGCGCGCATTTGCCGCACCGAGGGACTCCGCCGGCCGAGCATCCTCGCGATCGCGACGCTGGCCGAAATGAAGTCGCCGAATTCGAGCCCGGCGCGCGCCCGGCTCGCCCGACCGCGTCACCGAGATCGCGCGCTTCGCCGCCGACGCCTCGCTCGACGGCGTCGTCACCTGGCCGCATGAAGTTCCGTGCGTGCGCAACATCTGCGGACGCCGATTCATCATCGTGACGTTCGGGCGTGCGGCTGCGCGAACTCGCCAGCCCGGCCGCGAACGCGATCACCGCCGCCGACGCGATTCGCGCGGGCGCCGACTACGTCGTCGTCGGCAGTCCCATCTGGCGCGCGGCCGAGCCGCTGCGCGCCGTGCGCGAGATCACCGACGACATCGAGCGCGGCTTGCGCAACAGTCCTCGCCGCACGTTTGAAATTCTCAATCCCCGTCCCGTATAGTCACGCCTTGCGTCTTCTCCGCGTTTGTCTTTCTCGATTCGGAAGCAAACTACGATTGCGCGCAAATGCCCGCAGCCGGAGCCTGTGCTTGCTTGAAATCCTGACTTAACCTGTTCGCGCTTTCGATCGGCGCCGGATTCATCGGCGCGATCTCGGGCCTGGGCGGCGGCGTCTTCATCGTGCCCGCGCTGGTGATCTTCGCGCACATGCCGATGAAGGTCGCCGTCGGCGCGAGCCTGATCTCCGTCGTCGCGACCAGCGCCGGCGCCAGCGTCGCCTTCGTGCGCGACGGATGGACCAATCTGAAAGTCGCGATGGTGCTCGAATGCGCGACCGTTACCGGCGCCGTCATCGGCGCCTATCTCGCCGGCGTCGTGCCGACCGTCGTGCTCGAATTGCTGTTCGCCGCGATGATGCTGCAGTCGGCATACTTCACGCTCACCAAGCACGGCGACGACATCCTCACCAAGGGCGACCCGCTCGCGGAGCGGCTCGAACTCGGCGGCGAAGTGCCCGACCTGAGCGGCAATCCCGATCCACTACGAAGTCGTCAAAGTTCCGCAGGGCGGCGCGCTGATGGTGGTCGCGGGCCTGATGTCGGGCCTGCTCGGAATCGGGTCGGGCGCGCTCAAGGTGATGGCGATGGACTACATCATGCACCTGCCGCTCAAGGTTTCGAGCGCGACCAGCAACTTCATGATCGGCGTCACCGCCGGCGCCGGCGCGCTGGTATTCCTCGCGCGCGGCGACGTCGCCACTACAATCGCGGCGCCGGTCGCGATCGGAGTCACCGCCGGCGCGCTCGCCGGCAGCCGTGTCCTGCCGCACGTCAAGGTCGAGTCGCTGCGGATCGTTTTCGTGATAATTCTGCGTGCTGATCGCCGCCGAGATGGGATGGCGCGCGTTGTCGGGGATCTAGAGCGATGCCGAAACAGGAAGAAGATCGGATACTCGGGAATGGACGCCGATTCTGCTGCGCTCGATTCTGATCGCCGCGATGATCCTGCTCGTCGCCGGTCTGGTATCTGGACTACACCTTCGCGCCCGACTACTACGTCGATCGCTACCACGCAGTGCAGCAGGGCCACCTGATCGGCAAGGAAAAGTTTGGCCGCGATGTGCTGCTTGGAACGGATTCGCGCCGGCAATCCGCACGCGGTTCTGACGCTCGGGCTGTTCGTGCTGACGCTGGTGCCGCTCGCGCGCGTCGCGTTCTGCTTCATGCTTTTTATCCGGGAACGCGACTACACTTATGTTGCGCTGACGGCCTACGTGCTCGCGGGACTTGATCGTCGGCGTACTGGTTGGGAGCGTCGGCTAAGCGATCGATTAGTATTCGGACGGAGGATTCGCGCAATGGAAATCAAAGGAAAGGTCGGCGTCATCACCGGCGGCTCATCGGGAATCGGGCGCGCAACGTCGGAGCGACTCGCGAAAGAAGGCGCCGCAATCGTGGTCGCCGATCTCGACGAAGCCGGCGGCGCCGAAACCGTCAAGCGCATCGAGAGCGCCGGCGGCCGCGCTGTGTTCGTAAAGCCGACGTCACCAGACTCGAAGACGCGCGCCGGATGCTCGACACCGCCGTCTCGAAGTTCGGCCGCCTCGACATCCTGCACAACAACGCCGGCATCGGCGTCGGCGCACCCGGCTATCCCGACGCGCCGCCCGAGCGATGGCACCTGGTGATCGAGATCGATCTGCAGGCCGTGATTCTCGGCACCGGCCTCGCCGCGCCGCTGATGCAAAAGAACGGCGGCGGCGTCATCATCAACACGGCCTCGATGGCGGGGCTGTATCCGCATCGCCAGGACGCAGTTTACGGCGCGGCGAAGGGCGGAGTCGTGAACTTCACGCATTCGCTGGCGTCGTGGGAAGCGGAACGAAAGATTCGCGTCAACTGCATCTGCCCCGGCATCGTCGACACTCCGATGGTGCGCCGAGGCCTCGAGCTGGCGGCGCAACACGGCATCAAGAGCTGGATGCCGTCGAAGATAATCCAGCCCGAAGAAATCGCGGATGCAGTCGTGAGCCTCGTGCGCGACGACTCGCTGTTCGGCTGCTCGCTGGAGATCCGCCCGACCGGCCGCCAGATCGTCGATCCGCGCCCGGCCCCCGGCTCCAAGAGAGACCGAATGGAAACGCTGTTCTAGAGCCATTTTTGGGAGATCTCGCTTCTCTTCCATCTCTTCATCTCCTTGGTGCAAGTGATCGAGAACGCGGACGGAGTGAAGTTGGCAGCGGTCGATGAGTTTCTATCGGCTGGAGTTGCCGCATCTGCGATGAGCGCGTGTTGGGGAGCGGTGGAGGAAGCCATGGTTGGTATTATGGCAGATCGATATGACAGCGGTTGTCATTTGAAATCCGCGCGCGGGAGTTTTGGATCGGAAGCGCTGTGCGCAGGGGCGTCGAGCGGGTAAACTTCGGGTTACTTGTTCGTGCCAAATGGGGGGATATGTTAGTCGCAGCGAATCGGGCGAAATGCTTCGCCGTCTCCGGAAATCGCCGTAGCGCACGCCTCGGCGGTTTGGCGCGGCTGCGTTGGTCAGTCGTTGTCGCGGCGGCGATATTGATGCTGTTGCGTGGATTGCCGCCCTTTGCCAGCGATGCCGATGCGGGAAGCACACTCAGCTACTATCTGGAAACGGGAAAGAACCCGAGTTCTCATCCGGTGACGGCGGCGAGCGCGGTCGCAACGCCGAGCCCGAAGCTTAGCCCGGCAATCTACGCAGCGCTTCCCGGGCTGAACACCGTCGCCGTATATCCAATCGCGAGCAACGGCAACGTACCATCGCTGGTGGGCAATGCTGCTATTTCCAATCCCGGAGGGATCGGGTACTGGAACGGCCGTATATACGTGACAAACGAGGCTACCGGCTCGATCACGGTTTATCCGGCCGGCGCCAATGGAAGCGTGAGCCCGATCGTTACTATCGGGGGCGAGAAAACGCGCCTCGACGGTCCGACGGCGATCGCTTTCGATTCGGCAGGAAACATTTACGTGGCCAACGCAGCGAAGAATGGCGGCGGCCGCGACAGCGTTACCAAATACGCGGCGGGCAGCAGCGGGGATGTCGCACCGGTTGCCGAAATCACCGGCGCTGCGACGAAGCTGTCCTCGCCGAGCGGGCTGACTGTGGATTTGAGCGGCAACATCTACGTGGCTAACGAAGGATCGAACAATGGCGAGCTGGACAGCATCACGGTTTATGCTCCTGGCAACACCGGCGATGCCGCGCCGGCGAAGGTAATCTCGGGATCCGCTACCCTGCTGAACCAGCCCGGAGGAGTGGCGGTCGATTCGAAGGGGAATATATACGCCACCAGCTTCGGGGCAGAGGGAAACAGCAGCGTCTCGATCCTCGTGTATTCGAAGGACAGCGCCGGCAATGTCGCGCCGAGCGCGTCGATAGACGGAGATTGCGCGGTGCTAAGCTGTCCGGGCGCGATCGCACTCGACGCGAGCGCGAACATCTACGTTACGAACCCAGGGAATATTGCGAGCGGCGACGAGAGCGTGGCGGTGTTTACTCACGATATGTTGGCGCCCGGATACACCGGGCAATGCCTCACACCGGCGTACAATATTTTCGGCCCGAAGACGGGAATCGAGCAGCCCTTTGGAATTGCGGTTGATTCGATAGGCGGGATTTACGTTACGAATTTGGATGCGGACAGCATCCTGACTTTTCAAACTGGCGACAACGGGAATGTCACGCCAACCGCAAAGATAGCGACAGACAACGATATCTTTGCGCCAACCAGCGTCGCGATCGACCCGAGCGGAAAAATTTATGTGGTGAACGGAAATGCGGATCGCCAAGTGTCCAACACCGTCACGATCTATGCTGCCGGGAGCAATGCTGCGACGGCGCCCGTTGCGACTCTCGGAAGCGCAACAAATGACAAGGCCGAAATCAGCAGCCCGTTCGCCGTTGCGGTTGACAAGGAAGGCAAGGTCTATGTCGCCAACCAGGCTGACGGTACCAACTTCAGCGTTACAGTTTACGCGGCGGGGAGCACCGGCGACGTAGCGCCAATCGCCAAGATCAGTCGCAGCAAGACCAAAGACAATACAGGATTGAATTTTCCGAACGCGCTTGCGATTGACGCGGCGGACAAGCTGTATGTCCTCAATGAGTTCGGCGACACGGGCAAAGGCGGCAGCATCACGATTTATTCTCCGGGCGCCAATGGGAATGTCGCGCCCGAAGCAAAGATCTCCGATAGTGCTACCGGCGAGCACACGCAACTGAACTCGCCGGCGGGTATGGCGCTCGATGCCAGCGGAAATATCTACGTAACCAATGACGGGGGAGCTAACTCGGTTACTATCTATGCCGCGGGAAGCAAGGGCGACGCCGCACCGAAAGCGACAATTGCCGGATCCAAAACTGGACTGGCTACGCCAAGAGGAATCGCAATCGATTCAAAGGGAAATATCTATGTAGCAAATGCGAGCGACGGCGTTGTAACCGATGAGGATGCAGACGACAACGACAGCGGGCACAAAGCACCAGCGACGATAACTGTCTATCCACCCGGCAGCAATGGCGACGTAGCACCTATCGCTACAATCACCGGCCCGCTCACCAGCCTGCAGCATCCTGAAGGTATCGCGATCGGACTCGCGAGCCTGACTCAGGGGCCGTCGCAGAATTTGGCCGCCTATGATTGGTCGATAGCAGCTTCACCAAACCTGGCCGATAAGCCACCGGCCAAAGAACTAGTCGGGCGCTTTATGCTATCGGTCGAAACCTCGGTCGCCGGCAAATCGGGACCGGTTGTAGGAGCACAGACGCTTCGCTCTTATAAGTTTGCGAATTTACGCCACAATGGTTTCATGTCGCTCGTTGCGGAAACTGGTTCGGACAGCGCGTCATCTTGTAGCGATCCGCATAAGTGGACGTTTTGCTCAGTCTACATCGTCGATAAGACCAGCACGGGCTTTGAAGTGTACAAGACCCTAGGATCGATCGATGGGAGCGGAAACGTTCCACTCGGCGTCCAGGATCTTGGGCATGACGGCAACCTGGAATTGATTGTTAGTCAAACCTTTACCTCGATACCCAGGCAATGCAGAGCGACCTGGCCTGCGACCTATGCATGGAAGGGTAGCGGCTATAGCAACGTTAGCGACGACTTCAAGGACTTCTATCGCAGCCAGCTCGACGCGACCAAGCAGCTGATCGCGAATCTGCCGCCGACGGGAGCATCTTATGATCAGCGGGACAAGGAGTGTCTGCAGGCAGAGATGGCGAGACTTGAAAGAGTGCTGGGGTCACCCAACGCAGGTATCGATGCGGCGATCGCGGCTACGAACAGCAAGGATCCAATGAAGATACCGTTCGGCATCTGGGACCTGATGGGTATCGATACTTCAGAGGCGCGGCAATATTTGAATAGCCTGCATAGCAGTCCCGACCCCAACATTAAGGGCGTACTGCGGCAGCTGGCGTATCCAGGTTCGCAAGAGATGGTCAAGGCCGCCAGCGAATTCGAGCGGCTTCGTTAGTCAGATCAGGCTGCGGAGGATGTTCTGTGAACCGGGATTCGTTCTAGTTCCGAACGAAGTTCGCGCTCGGCGCGCCAGAGGTCGCAGGCTTGCTGCATCCGCAGCCAGATTCCGGGGCCGTTGCCGCAGAAACGGCCGAGCCGCGCCGCCATCTCGGGAATGACCGATACCTTCTCGGCTATGATCCGATGAACGTCTGGCGCGTCACGCCTAGTTGGCGGGCGGCTTCGCTGATTGAGAGGCCGAGTGCGGGCAGGGCGTCTTCTCGCAGGATCGCTCCGGGATGAGTCGGCCTTCGGTCTGCATCATGTTTCGACGATCGTTTGGCGGTCATGGTTGGTTCCTGATTCGGGCATTCGATGATGCGTGTAGGGTAGCATGCGCCGCGGAGGGACTCGCGTTTTCGGCGTCGGCTGTAACGCGCTGTCGCGCGAGATCCTTCGCAAGCTCAGGATGACACAATAAAAAGACAGGTTCTCGGGCGACATTAAAAAGGATGGGCGCTCGATGATGCGTGCGAGACAGGTTGCGCAGCGGCACCCTCACCTACCGGCCGCGGTGCGGCCGGCCTCCTCTCCCGTAAAGTAACGGGCGAGGTAAGAGGCGGACGGGCCAACGCCGCAAACAACTCTTCTCGGGCTCTGTTCACCGCGCACCACCTGCGGCGGCGGCGGATTGGGCCTGATACTCGCGGGAGCTTTGGCTTAATTTTGGCATTACGTGTTTGCCGATTAGGTCCACCGTTTGCATTACTTTTTCGTGGGGGACTGCGCCTACCTGGACCAGCATCAGGAGGAGATCGATTCCGGCGGATTCGTAGAATTTTGCGACCTTCAGGCAGTCTTCGGGGTCGCCGACCATCACGGCGCCGGCTTCGATTCGTTTGTCGAGGTCGGCTAGCGACATTCGGTAGTCGCCGATTGCGACTGCCTGCTCCGCCATCTTTTTGTAGTACTCGTAGCCTTTTACTTCCTGCTTGGCGAAGGGGGTGAAGAGCTCGGCGGCTTTGCGGGTGGTGAAATCGATCGCGTCCTTGGCGATCAGCTTCGCTTCTTCGCGGGTCGGGGCGCAGACGCATACGGTGGCCGCGGCGGTGCGATCGTTGACGAAGGCGCCGACCGGCTCGCAGGTGTTGATCGCTTTCTTGTAAATCGGCGATCAGCTTGTCGAGTAATCCCGGCTCGGCGATGCCAAAGCCGAGCGCGCCGATTCCTTTTTGTCCTGCGATTTCCCAGGTCGAGGGCTGCGTCGCAGCCACCCACATCGGGGGATGCGGTTTCTGGATCGGTTTCGGGATGCACCTCGCGCTCCGGCATCTTGAAAAACTTGCCGTCGTGGCTGAAGGTCTCCTGCGTCCACATTTTCGGGATCGCGGCGACCGCCTCTTCCCACATCGCGCGCGAATCTTCCGGGTTAACCTGGAAGCCGCCCAGTTCCTGCTCGGTGATCGAGCGGCCGGAGCCGAACTCGACGCGGCCATTCGACATGATGTCGAGCACGGCGATGCGCTCGGCGACGCGCACCGGATGGTTGAACGGAATCGGCAGCAGGCAGATGCCGTGGCCGAGCCGAATCCGCTACGTCACCTGGCTGAGCGCGCCGTACCAGACTTCGGGCGCCGACGAGTAGGACCATTCGGTGAGGAAGTGATGCTCGACAGTCCAGACCGAGTGGTAGCCGAGGCGGTCGGCGAGTTTCACCTGCTCGGTGGCCTGATGGTAGATGTCGTACATAAAGCCGGGGTAGTGCGGGCGGCTGCGCTGGAGTTCGTACTGCAGGGCAAATTCCATTGGTTGTCTCCTCGGTCAATGTTTCTTGTAGTGGGGCGGGCCGCCGTGCCCGCTGTCAAAATGGCGGGCACGGCGGCCCGCTCCACTTACTTAAAGGATTGAGCCACTTCCGGTTGTGCGGCTGTGATACCGCCCGGTGTTTTCCAGGAATGAATTTCGCCTAGAGCATTGCGGCCGACAAGCTCGATAGATCTCATGATTTGCTCGTGCGGGATGGCGCCGTATTGCAGGAAGAACAAGACCTGGTCGGCGCCGAGCTCGCGGTAGCGCTGTGCGACGCGGACTGCTTCGTCGGCGGCGCCGACTGCGATGAGATCGCCGTCTTTCAGGAAGTCGTAGTAGTCGGCGGTGAATTTTGCGGCGATCGAATTTCGCCGCCGTCTTCAGATACTTGTACGACTCGTCGGTCTTGCTCGCCGCGGCGATGCTCGAGACCAGCTCGAAGCCCTTGCGCACGTACCACAGGACCGCTTCGCGCGCGAGATGTTCGGCATTCGTACGGGTCGTCGCCGAAGAGGCCCATGATGTTCATCGAGACCTGGTTGTTAATCGTCTGCCCGACCGGCCGCGCGTTTTTGATTCCCGCGCGATAAATGTTGATGCGCTCCGAGACCTGCGCCAGCTCGACGCCGAGGGTGAAGCACAGCACGCCGAGGCCGCGCTCGGCGGCGAGCTCGAAGGTCGTGGGATTGGTCGCCGCCACCCATATCGGCGGATGCGGTTTC
Organism: uncultured delta proteobacterium; assembly: GCA_963721485.1. Taxonomy (GTDB): domain Bacteria; phylum Desulfobacterota; class Binatia; order Binatales; family Binataceae; genus Binatus. The sequence continues at coordinate 20,569 of CAVRJV010000004.1, forward strand.
TGAATCGGCTTGGGAATCACCGAGACCGGCGGATCGACCGTCCAGTACTTGCCATGCATCGTGAACGGATCCTCGCGCCACATGCGCGGGATCGCCTCGACCGCCTCGGCCCATCGCGGGCGCGTCTCTTCGGGAGTCACGCCGAAGCCGAGCAACTCGTCCATCGTGGTGGCGCGGCCGGTGCCGAACTCGACGCGCCCATTCGACATGATATCGAGCATCGCGATCCGTTCGGCGACGTGGATCGGATGGTTGAACGGCAGCACGACTACGCCATGGCCGACGCGAATATGTTTGGTGCGCTGGGTGACGCAGGCAAGGAAAACTTCAGGCGCCGAGCAGTACGAAAATTCGTTCAGGAAATGATGCTCGACGGTCCAGACGGAGTCGAAGCCGAGGCGATCGGCGAGCTCGATCTGCTCCATCGTTTCCCAGAACACGCGATATTCGTGATCGGGGGCGTGCGGCTTGACCGACTCGATCTCGTAGATGAGCCCCGCCTTCATTTCGCGACGCTCCAATTGCGCATGAACTCGCGCGCCTGCCGCCGCAGCGAGCGGCGCAGATCGAAGCGCGGCCCGTGCAGATACCAGAGCATCGCGAGTCCGAGGTAGCTGGAAAAAATTTGCGTCGCGGCCCAGTCCGGATCGAGCTCGGCGTCAAAAACTGCCGAGCCGCTGGCCGCGCTCGACGAGATCGCGAAAGCTCGCGATGCCGTCGAGGTTCGCCTTGCGCATCGAGCGCAGCACGCGCGGCCCAATCTTGTGCGACTCGAGCGCGATGATCAGCAGCAGCCGGCTCACCCACGGATTTTTTTGATTGAGCTCCGCCATCGTGTCGAACATCCGTCCGAACTCGGCGCGGAACTCGACCGCGTTGGTCGCGTGCGCGGATTTCTCGAATACCAGGTCCCATTCGCCGAGCACCTTGGCGACGACTGCGATGAAGAATTCTTCCTTATCGGCGAAATGCCAGTAGAGCGCGCCCTTGGTGACGCCGGCCGCGCGCGCGATGCGCGCGAGCGACGTGCCGCGATATCCGTAGGAGGCGAACAGATCCATCGCCGCGTCGATCAACACCTGATCGAGCGAGCCGCGCCGGCGCACCGGCGCGGAGCTGGCGTCGCATTTTTGCGAACTGGAGAGATCATCTGAACGATCGGTATGGTGAGGCACCGCGGGTGTAAAGGTCAAGCGCGGGCCGCGAGCGCAAGACAAAAGAAAAGCGCGCCCCGTGAGAGGCGCACAATTCTACCGCGGCGGATACTATTCCGTTGTTGCGCCCGTGCTACACGGGCGACTTAACCAGTGCGCGGATCAGTTCTGGCTGGAAGACGCCGTCTGGGCCCTTCATGTTCCGCTCGAGGCACCAGCGATCGATCACCTCGGCGTTGAAACGCCAGTCGGTGCCGATCCGAAATCCCGGAAGCTCTCCGCGACGCAGAAGTTTGTAGATCGTTGAAGGATGCACGCGCAGATATTCGGACAATTCCTTGACTGTCATCACGCGCGGCAAGCTATACTTTGCTTCATTAGCCATGATATCTCCCGGTAACGTAAGCCCCGTCAGCCGCCTACTGCCTGGATTTGATGCTTTCTTTCGCATCGTTCAAACTGATGGTTCATCCGCCCCTTACGCCCACCATGAGCTTCTTAGATAGTCTCAAAATCATCGCTGGCGGTCAAGAGCAGCCTAAGAGGATTTCTGATAATTTTCGCTATTTTTTCTCACTTTAAGTACGTACAAACGTACCATTTGTTGACGGGATATCCATACAAAATGCACGTCAGAGCCTTAAACCGCATCAGCAAGCCTTGAAATGATCATAAGTATGTCAAATCTCCGAAGAATACTCAATTGCACTAATCTGTATTTCATTTGCCTATGCAGGTCCAGCCCATGCCCAGCTACTTTTGAGCAGCCCGGCGATCGCGCCTGACGCCGCCATTGCGGCCGACAACTCGTGCGCGGGCGCCGATTCATTCCCCCGCACTCGCGTGGAATAGCGCGCCACAAACGACAAAATCATTTGCCCTGATTGTTGAAGATCCGGACGCTCCCGCTGGAACATTTATTCATTGGGTAGCATACAATATTCCCGCTCACGCAACTTCGCTGCCCGCAGGCGTTGCCGCAAACCGCGGAAATTGCGGGCGGCGGCACAAATGGAATCAACGGCTTCGATCATATCGGCTACAATGGACCATGTCCGCCGCCGGGGAAAATGCATCACTATTATTTTCGTCTGTTCGCGCTCGACTCGATGTTGAATCCGGGCGATCACGCCAACGCGGACGCGCTGAGTGCGGCGATGAAAGGTCACGTGCTCGCGACAGCAGAATTGGTCGGTACTTTCGAACGATGATTGCGAACGATGAGCGTGAAAGCCTAATTTTAACGATGAAGACGCTACATTCAAAATTGTTGGCGCAGTGATCGTGCTCGCGGTCGTCGCGATTGTCGGCTGGCACTACTATCAAATGCATCGCGCGCGCAATGCCGGCCTGCTCACCGAGAACATCACGCATGACGGCGACCTCTGGAAGGCGGACTTCACTGCGCGCATCCCGGCGCCGGAGCAGACCGTGTTCGACGCAATCAAAAACGTCGAGAACACTCACAGCGATCAGGTCAAGGCGGTGCGCGTCGTCTCGCAGAGCGGCAACAAGAAGACCGTCGACATGGATATCGCCGGGCCGGGCGGCCAGGTGATCACCACCGAGCTGCAGTTCGAGTACATGCCCGACGACAAAAAGATCGTCTACAACACGGTCAACAATCCGATGCTCGAGACGCAGGCCGTGTACCAGCTCAGCGACGAGGGCGCCAGCACGTTCATCGACTATCATCAGGACACGCACATGCTGCAGTCGCTGCCGGTGCCCGACGGCGTCATCAAGCAGGTCATCCGCGGGATCTTCGTCGCGCAGCTTGAGGGCTTGAAGAAGTCGCTCAACATCAAGACCGCCGACGATACCGACGACGACGATGATCCGTGAACGGCGCAAGCCGTTCTCCGCGCGAGCATCACAATGAAGGATGTCGACGCGCAGCTTGCGCTCGGCGTCGAGCTGTTCAATCGCGGCGAATTTTTCGAAGCGCATGAAGCGATGGAAGACGCGATGAACCTGCTCGAAGACGATACCGCCGACTGGGATTTCCTCCTCGGACTGCTGCGCGCCTCGGTCGCGAATCACAAGCTGGAAGATGGCGAGATCGCGAGTGCGCGATTTCATCTGCAAGCCGCGCTGAAATTCCTCGCGCCGTACCCGGACCGTCATCGCGGCATCAAGCTGCGCGAATTCCGCAGCGCACTCACGGCGGAACTCGCGCGGCTCGACTCGGACACTGCGACTGTCACGCCACCGCGCATCGAGCTCGCAGGCTGATGATTCCGTTCTCGAAAGAATCTGTAATCTCGGCGTTAGCACGCACGGCATTGCCGATCGCGTTTCCCTTCGGGCAACGGGCGGGGGACAATGTGAAACGAAGCTCCTCAGATTCCTGAGGTTAAAACGAGAACAGCGGATGAGATTCAGTCTAAGAAGTGGCGAGCGGACACTTGGCGCCTTGACTGTCGAGCCCGATAGGAAACCGTTGCTCGAACACAACTTGAGTTTTGAGCAGCTTCAGATCCGGCCGCAAGTGTCAGCCTTCGATGAAGCGGGAGCGTCCCTTAAGGTAGTGGAACGCGTCGTTGACGGCGAGGTCAGCGCCGTGCTTCGAGACGAATCCGGATCCGAGAAGGCTTCAATTCGCAAAGACGACTTTGGTTTCCTTGAAGTCGAAGATTCCAGAAGCCTAGCGGGACTTCGAACGATTCAGATTGGTCCCGGTACGATGGGCTCTGACCGTATAGCCGCGGGCGAACTCGCGCTGGAGCTTGGACCTTTCGAGAAGGTGCGAACTTTCGGCACTCGCGTCCGCAACCTCTACAGCCGAGTGGCCGGATGGACCGCGGGTACCTCGCTGACGACAGAAACCCACGAATATTCCGTGAGGGAGGAGATTTATGGTTCGTATGAGATTCCTCAGCTCGAATTGAAGAGCACCGATGGATCCCACGTAGCGTGGCTCGTTCCCATCGGCGCTGCGGTGATCGCCGCGGAGGGCCGCGTCGAGCCTCGTCGGGACACGGGATCGACAGCCGTTGGTCTATTTCGCGGCCGGAGGACCTGAGATCAGCGTTACGATCGACGGAGGGCCAAAGCCCAGGCAGATTAGTCGCCGCGTTTTCAGAGACGTAGCGAGTGAGGGCTGGTACTGGCTTGAAGACGTGCGATTGGGCCGGGCGCGCCTGCTGGACGGGCCATTATTCAAGGACTTGATACGAACCGTTTCTGATCGCTATGAGCTCTGAGCCTCTAGCCGCATTCTTTGCGACCCACGAGAGGCTTCGAGATTGCCTGAAAATTGTGGGTCGCGCCATACAGCGGGGAAGCATCGAGCTTCTCGATGGAACCGCTTTCATCGGTGAATCGAAAGAAGACGCCCAGAAGTGGATAGATGATGCACGTAAGGGTGCCGAAGATCTTGCGATTGTCGGGCTGTGGGCTTGGTTCGAGCGCTATCTGATCGGATATGCGCAAGCGAGGGCTCAGACAGTTGCAACAGCAAGCCCTGCCGCCTTCGCCGAAGGAATCAGTGCTAAAATCGGAAGAGAGATAGAGCACTGGCGGATGGACGATGTTCTTGACCTGTTCAAGCCCCTGGTTGACCCGGATCAGATCGGCATCGCCAAGCAGATCAAAGACTACCGCGACTGGATCGCGCATAGAAACCCAAACCAGCCGCCACCTGCGCAGACTGAGCCTCGCACAGCCAACTCCGTGTTGGCAGCGATCATAGAGGCCATCGAGCGGGTCGCGTGAGTCATGTTCCACCGACCCGGCGGACGAAATGGCGTGATTCCTGGGGACTGCAAACTGCCGGCAGACGTGGATTTCACGGTTCTTCTAGCATGATTCCGTTCTCCGCAGAATTCGTGGCGTCGGCATTCGCGCTTGACGGATGCCCGCGATGGAAACGCGCGGAGGTCGCGCTCGCGGGCCGCTCCAACGTCGGCAAGAGCTCGCTGCTCAACGCGCTGACGAGGAGCAAAGGCCTAGCGCGCACGAGCAAGACCCCCGGCCGCACGCGATGCCTCAACTTTTTTTCAGTGAACGATACGCTCGCGCTGTGCGACCTACCGGGATTTGGTTACGCGAAAATGAGCCACGTGGACGCCGCGAAGATCGCATCGATGTTGGTGGGATATGTGAAGGGCCGCGACAATCTAGATGCGATTGCCATTCTGGTCGATTGCCGGCGCGGTCCCGACGAAGAAATGCTCTCGCTGGCGCGGATGGCGAAGGAGCGCGGCATCGAAGTGATCGCCGTCGCCACCAAGAGCGACAAGCTGCGCCGCTCCGATCGCGCCGCCGCCCTCAAGCGCTTTGATTCGATGGGCGTACCGCCAATCTTTTGCTCAGCAACTTCCGGCGAAGGATTGGACGACCTCCGGCGCCGAATTCTCGCGGTGGATCGAAAGAAGGCGGCTAAGACCATCCCGTCTAGCGCTTCGAACGCCGCGACCTTTGACGAATGGCTCAAATGGGTCTTCGATCACCCAGTTGCTTCTGAAGGCGAAAAAGAATGGTGGTGGGACGAGCCCGACGCTGACGAAGGCGGCCGATGGTTGGACCGGCCACCGATACCGGCGCTGACCTTCGTCACAAAGCTGTTCGAAAATCCACTGAAGTATCTCTCTGGATACAGCGATGCCCAGATCGATCAAGGTCTTTGGTTCATTGTTAGCACGGCCAATTCGAAACATTTCGAGTGGGTTGTTGACGGGCGAGTCGACCTTCGGCTTCGAAAGCGCTGTATCCGATCGATCGAGAATCTCTCGCGCGAATTGTTCGCGCCAAGGTGTTCGGACGAGGTGATCAACGGCACGCAACCGTTGGACTCCATTTGTTACATGATATGGGATCTCGCGATACACGATAGCGTTCTGGATCCTGAAATCGGCAGGGAAGCCTTCAAGACGCTCGCGCGTATAATCGAAATACCGAGCATCGCGTGTCAGCAATCGGCACTCCATGGACTCGGCCACCTGGTGCACGACACCCACCTCGGATGCGACGTTATCCAAAAGTATCTGCACGCCCACCCAAATCTGCGTAGCGACATTCGCGAATACGCGGAACAGGCCCTCCAGGGCAAAGTCCAATAGCGATGATTGCGCAAGTGTCGGTAATCGTCCCGACGTACAATCGATGCGCGATGCTGCGCGAGGCGATCGATTCCGTGCTCGCGCAATCGGTGCGCGCGTTCGAGTTGATCGTCGTTGATGACGGATCAACTGATGGAACCGCGGAAGAGTTGATGCGGCTCGGCGATGCGATCCGAAGCGAGCGCATCGAACATGGCGGCCCTGCGGCGGCGCGCAATCGAGGCGTCGAGATGGCGCGGACGCCGCTGATTACGTTTCTCGACTCAGACGATCTGTGGGCGCCGGACAAGCTCGAACGGCAACTTGCGTTTATGTGGGACAATCCTGTGTGCGCTATCTCGCAGACCAATGAAATCTGGATTCGCAACGGGCGCCGGGTGAATCCTGGCATCCGTCATCGCAAGCGCGCCGGCGATATCTTCGTCGACTCGCTCCGCACCTGTCTCATCAGTATGTCCGCCACGATGATGCGTACCGAACTATTCCGCGCGCTCAGCGGTTTCGACGAGTCGATGGATGCGGCCGAGGACTACGACTTCTGGCTGCGAATTCTTATCGACCACGAAGCTGGCCTGCTCGACGAGCCGCTGGTGACGCGTCGCGGCGGCCATCCGGATCAAACCTCGGCGACGACCCCGGCGATCGACCGCTTCCGCGTCCTCGCGCTTATGAAATTGCTCGCCGACGATCGGCTCACGCCGGCGCGTAGAACTGCGGTAGTCGAAGTGCTTGCCGAGAAATGCCTCATCTACGCAGGCGGCCTAGCGCGCCGCAGCAGAATCGACCAGGCCCGCTTCTACGAACGAATCGCCGAGCAGGCGCAATCGTGGCGCGCTGCCGAAATAGATTGCGCTATCCAAGCCATGCGATCCGCGCTTCGTGATGTTCAACATGGAAGCTGACGAAGTCGACGCGAAGATTCGCACGCTCGTGGCTGAGCGACGCTTGCCCGAAAGCCATCTCGCGCGATGGCTCGCGATGGATCAACCGTCGCGCGCCGCGCTATTCGAAATCGCCCAGACATTGCGTCTTCGCACCGGTCAGTTGGTCGCCGCGATCGACACGCTCGAAGAAATCGCGGTGCGCGAGCACATCAACGTCGCCGCCATTCTCGACCATCCCGAGATTCGGCGCATCGCGCGGCGCTCCGGATCCGCGCCGTCGCGCGCAAGCGCGCTCCTGGAGCAGCTTCGCGCGCTTCGCTACCCGCTGTTGAAGAAAACGCAGGACGAGCTGCGCGCCGAAGTCTCCGCTTTGAAGCTGCCGCGTGGCGTTGCGCTGGACTTGCCCAAAGACCTTGGCTCTGATGAGGTCACGGTTTCGCTTCGGGTGCGCAGCGGCGCTGAACTGGCGCATCTGCTCGAAGCACTCGAACAAAAGCGCGCGGGGCTGACGCGGATTATTGAAATGCTCGGTGGTAAAAAGTGAAGTTCGATCTCGACGCAGTCTTTGTAGAACATGGATGCGCCGACTCCGCTCTGGCGGCTCGCATCCTGCGCTCGATTCCGCGCGACGTACCGGTCACGCACATCGAGGACGGACGCGAGGTCTCCCGCGCCGAGCCCGGCGCGCGCGATCCGTTTGGCGCGGGCAAGCGGCGGATGGTGATCGCGCGCCGCAAGACACCGTTCCTGATGGCATGTCCGGCGGGCTCGTCGAAGTTCGCGTGCTGCGGATACCTGGTGCTGACGCTCGCGTCGAACTGCCCGATGGATTGCTGCTACTGCTTTCTGCAGGAGTATCTCGCCGACAATCCCGCGTTTCAGGTCTATGCGAATTACGCCGACGCGTTCGGCGAGCTCGACCGGCTCTGCGCCAATGCGCGCGGGCGCAGCTTCCGCGTCGGTACGGGCGAGCTGGCGGATTCGCTCGCGTTCGATTCGATCACCGGCGATGAGCCGCGATCTGGTCGAGTTTTTTTGCGTCGCGCGAGAATCTCACACTCGAACTCAAAACCAAGACCGACGAGATCGAAAATCTGCTCGATGTCGATCCGCGCGGCCGCGTGCTGGTTTCGTGGACGCTGTCGCCCGATGCCGTCTATCGCAGCTCCGAGCATCGCACCGCGTCGCCCGCGCGGAGCGATCGCGGCGGCGCGCGCCGTGCTCGATGCGGGCTACCGCGTTGCGTTTCATCTCGATCCGCTGATCGCCTATCCGGAGGCCGAGCGCGACTATCTGCAGCTGATCGACGAGTTGCTCGACAATGATCCCGCCCGAGCAAATCTCCTTCATCAGCATGGGCGGCCTGCGGATGACGCCGCGATTGCGCGGCGCCGCGCGCGACCGATTTCCGAATGATCCGATGCTGTGCGGCGAGGACGTGCTTGCGTCCGACGGCCGCTTTCGCACCTTCACGCCGCTGCGCCTGAGCCTTTACCGCGCGCTCGCCGAGCGTTTCAAAGCGCACGGCGCGGAAATTCCCGCCTATCTGTGTATGGAACCGGCGAGCGTCCACGAACATGTCTTTGGCGGATTGCCCTCGCGACCGGCTACAATCGGCGAGCGCCTCGCGCGCGGATAAATGCCTGCCACGAAAAAAATCGACCGCACGCCCGAACGTCGATCGCGGCTTCGAACGGTAATCTTGCGCGGCTCGCGCGCGGCGATCGACCGGCCGATCGGCGTGTTCGATTCCGGCATCGGCGGACTCACCGTGCTGAAAGCGCTGATCGCGGCTCTGCCCGGCGAAGACTTCATCTACCTCGGCGACACGGCGCGGCTGCCGTACGGCACGAAGTCCAACGAGGTGATCGTCCGTTACTCGAGAGAGAACACCGGCTTCCTGCTCGCCAAGGGAATCAAGATGCTGGTGGTCGCGTGCAACACCTCGAGCGCCGTCGCGCTCGACGCGATCGCGTCGGAGACAATGGTTCCGGTGATCGGCGTGATCGAGCCGGGCGCGCGCGCTGCGGTCAAAGCCTCGCGCATCGGACAAGATCGGAGTGATCGGCACCGAGGCGACGATCGCGTCGGGCGCGTACACGCGCGCGATTCAGCGGCTCAGCCCGCGCGCGGAAATTTACACGCGCGCGTGCCCGCTGCTGGTGCCGCTGGCCGAGGAGGGATGGACTGACAACGCGGTGGCGGAGCTTACGGTCGCATACTATCTGGAGAGCCTCAAGCAGAGCGGCATCGACACGCTGCTGCTGGGATGCACGCATTACCCGCTGCTGCGCGAAATGTTCGCGAAGATTCTCGGTGCGCGCGTGAAAATCGTCGATTCGGCGACGGCGACCGCGGCTGACGTGCGCGATCGGCTGCGGACGCTCAAGCTGGCCCGGCGCGCGCAGCGACGGCAGCCAGAGTTTCTTCGTCACCGAGACTCCCGACCGCTTCGTCCGCGTCGGGCCGCAGGTTTCTCGGCCCGCAGGTCGAATCGGCGGTGCGAATCGAGCGGTGAGCAACCCCTCTCTTCAATCGGGCGATTTCACGATAGGATGATTTCCAGCTAAACTTGCGGATCGGATCGCGCCCGGAACCTAACTTCAAACTTGCCGCATAAGTCGCTCATATAAGATGGCTTCAGCTTTTTCCCTCGTAGCGCGAAAAATCTTCGGCTCGAAGAACGAACGCGAAATCAAACGGCTCCGTCCGGACGTCGACGAGATCAACCGGCTCGAGCCCGAGATCTCGGCGCTGAACGACGACGAGCTGCGCGCCAAAATCGCCGAATGGAAGGCGAAGATCAGCGCGATCGAAGAGCGCGAGCAGCGCGACGAGGCGATGCTCGAAATCCTGCCGCAGGTCTTCGCCGTCGTGCGCGAGGCCTCCAAGCGCACCCTCGGCCAGCGCCACTTCGACGTCCAGTTGATCGGCGGGATGGTCCTGCACTCAGGGCAAGATCGCCGAGATGAAGACCGGCGAGGGCAAGACTCTGGTCGCGACGCTGCCCGCCGTGCTCAACGCGCTGTCGGGCCGCGGCGTGCACGTCGTCACCGTCAACGATTACCTGGCGCGGCGCGACTCCGAATGGATGGGCCGCATCTACAACTTTCTCGGGCTGACCGTCGGCGTCGTCGTTCACGGCGTGCCCGACCAGGAGCGCAAGGCCGCCTATCGCGCCGATATCACGTACGGCCAGAACAACGAGTTCGGCTTCGACTACCTGCGCGACAACATGAAGTTCAACATCGAGGACTACGTCCAGCGCGAGCATAACTTCGCGATCGTCGACGAAGTCGACTCGATCCTGATCGACGAGGCGCGCACGCCGCTGATCATTTCGGGCGCGTCCGAAGAATCGACCGATACATACTACGTCGTCGACCGCGTGATCCCGCGCCTCAAGGCCGAAGAGCACTACACCATCGACGAGAAGATGCGCACCGTCGCGCTGACCGAGGACGGCGTGACGCGCGTCGAGCAACTGCTCGGCGTCGAGAACCTGTACGACCCGCGCAACATCCTGCTGCTGCATCACGCCAACCAGGGGCTTCGGGCGCATACGCTGTTCAAGCGCGACGTCGATTACGTCGTCAAGGACGGCGAGGTGATCATCGTCGATGAATTCACCGGGCGGCTGATGCCGGGCCGGCGATGGAGCGACGGACTGCATCAGGCGGTCGAGGCGAAAGAGAACGTCAAGATCGAATCCGAGAACCAGACGCTCGCGACGATCACGTTCCAGAACTACTTCCGCATGTACAAGAAGCTGTCGGGCATGACCGGCACGGCCGACACGGAAGCGGTCGAGTTCAAGGAAATTTACGGCCTCGATGTGGTCGTGATTCCGACCAATCAGCCGATGATCCGCATCGACAATCACGACGTCGTTTACAAAACCGAGGACGAGAAGTTCGACGCCGTGATCGAAGAGATCCGCGACTGCAACGAACGCGGGCAGCCGGTGCTGGTCGGCACGGTCTCGATCGAAAAGTCCGAGCGGGTCGCCGACAAGCTCAAAAAGACCGGCGTCAAGCATTACGTGCTGAACGCGAAGAATCATGAGCGCGAAGCGGAAATCGTCGCGCAGGCCGGCCGCTTCGGCGCGGTCACGATTTCCACCAACATGGCCGGCCGCGGCACCGATATCGTGCTCGGCGGAAATCCCGAGTTCATGGCGGCGGCGGAAGCCGGCACGAAGGATCCCGCCGATCCGAATTTCCAGGCGGCGCTCGCCAAGTACGTCGAGCAGTGCAAAGTCGAGCGCGAGAAAGTGCTCGAGGCCGGCGGCCTGCACATCCTCGGCACCGAGCGTCACGAATCGCGGCGCATCGACAATCAGCTGCGCGGCCGTTCGGGACGCCAGGGCGACCCCGGCTCGTCGCGATTTTACATGTCGCTCGAGGACGACCTGCTGCGCATCTTCGGCGCCGATCGCCTCAAGGGCCTGATGGGCCGCATCGGGATGGAAGACAACGAGCCGATCGAGCATCGATGGATTTCGAAAGCGATCGAAAACGCGCAGAAGAAAGTCGAGTCGCACAACTTCGACATCCGCAAGCATCTGCTCGAATACGACGACGTCATGAACAAGCAGCGCGAGGTGGTGTACCATCGCCGGCGCGAGCTGCTCAGCGGCGCGTCGCTCAAGGCGGACGTGCTCGACATGTGCGATGCGCTGATCGAGGAAATCGCCGCGGCGCACGGCAATAACGAAATCGATCCCGCGGAATGGGACTGGAAGGCGATCGACGACGCGTTCTTCAAGCAGTTCAAGTTCCGCCCTGGCTTCAACGCGCAGACCGAAATCGAAGGCAAGCCGATCCACGGCTCCGACGATCTGATCGATATCGGCACCGAGCGCGTGCATCAGCTCTACGATCAGCGCGAGGCGGAATTCACCGAGCCGGTGATGCGGCAGATCGAAAAGATCGTGATGCTGCAGACGCTCGACGCGTTGTGGAAGGACCATCTGCTCGCGATGGATCATCTGAAGGAGGGAATCGGGCTGCGCGGCTATGCGCAGGTGAATCCGCTGGTCGAGTATCAGAAAGAAGGATTCACGATGTTCGAGGCGCTGATGGCCGTGATGCAGCAGGACGTGGTCGAGAAAGTTTTCTCGGTGCAGGTGCAGCGGCAGCAGGACGTCGAGCAGATTCAGCAGCCCAAGCCGCAGCGAGTCGTGATGAGCCATGGCGGCGAAAGCGAGGCGCAAGCGGCGGCGCCCGCCAAGCGCGAAGCCGATAAAGTCGGGCGCAACGATCCGTGCCCGTGCGGCTCGGGCAAGAAATACAAACGCTGCCACGGCAAGTGACGCGGCGGAATCGCAATCAGATGAAAGTCGCACTCGAACCCGCCCTCGTGCGCGGATTTCGATTCGCCGGCGTCAGCGCCGGCCTGAAGACCAAGGCGGGCGCGCTCGACCTGGGCCTCATCGTCGCCGATCGCCCGTGCGCCGCAGCGGCGGTGTTCAGCGCCAATCGCGTGAAGGCCGCGCCGGTTTACGTGACGGCGGATCGCGTCAAGTCGGGGCGTTTGCAGGCGGTCGTCGCGAACTCGGGATGCGCCAACAGCTTCACCGGTGAGGCGGGGATGCGGCTCGCGCGCGAGTCATGCGCGCACGTCGCGCAACTTCTCGGATGCGCGCCGGAACTGGTCGTGCCGTCCTCGACCGGCGTGATCGGCCATCTTTACGATTTCGACGAAATTCAAAAGCGGCGCTGCCGATGCGGTTCGCGCGCTGCGTGAGGACGGGCTCGTCCGATTTCGCGCACGCAATCATGACGACCGACACGCGTCCCAAGATCGCTTCGACGACCTTCAAGGCGGGCGGCGACGACCATCACGCTCGCGGGCGCGGTGAAAGGCGTCGGCATGATCTCGCCGAAGATGGCGACGATGCTCGGCTATCTCGTGACCGACGCGATGCTCGCTCCCACGGCGCTGAAACGATCGCTCAAGGCCGCGCTGCCGAAGAGCTTCAACGCGATCACGGTCGATGGCGACATGTCGACCAACGACACGGTGATCATCATGGCGAGCGGCGCCGCGGAAAATCGCGCGTTCGGCGCGCGCGATCAGGCGGCGTTCGATCGCGCGGTCGAGGAAGTTTCGGCGGCGCTCGCGCGCGAACTCGTGCGCGACGGCGAAGGCGCGACCAAGCTGGTCACGGTCGAGGTGCGCGGCGCTCGCACGCCCGCCGACGCCGAGCGGGCAGCGCGGCAAATCGCGAACTCGCCGCTGGTCAAGACGGCGTTCTTCGGATGCGATCCGAACGTCGGCCGCATCCTGATGGCGGCTGGATCGTCCGGCGCGTACGTCGAGTCCGACAAGCTGGTGCTGCGGATTGGCGGAGTGAAGGTCGCAGCGCAGGGCCGATTGCTGACCGAGGCGCTTGCGGATGCGGGCACTGCGATGAAAGCGCGCGAATTCGAGGTGCGGCTCGATCTGCGACTGGGAAAATCGAGCGCCACGATTCTGACTTGCGATCTGAGCTACGATTACGTGCGGATCAACGCCGAGTACACGACCTGAGCGGAGGGGATTCTCGATGGCAAGTTTCATCAAAGTTGCGAAGGTGGCGGACGTGCCCGAGGGCAGCGGCAAGCTCGTCGAGGCCGGCGGCAAACAGATCGCGCTGTTCAACGCGGGCGGGAAATTCTTCGCGATCGACAACGCCTGCAAGCATCGCGGCGGCCCGCTGGCGGAGGGCGATCTCGACGGCACCACAGTCGTCTGCCCTGGCACGGCTGGGAATACGACATCACGACCGGCGCGAATCTCGACGACCCAAGCGTCAAGCTCGGATGCTATGCGGTGAAGTCTGAGGGCGACGACATCCTCGTCGAAGGCGTGACGCGCGAAGATTCTAGCCCGCGGCGAACATGCGGCCCGCGACGTAAGTCGCGCCCGCGGCTGCGACTCCGACCAACATGCTTTCGAGTCCGCTGCGCCACCAGGAACGGCTGGTGATGATCGTCTTGATCGCGCCGACTGCGAACAGCACCGCGACGGTCGAGATTGCCGACACTTCGAGCGCGCGGCCCGGCTCGAAGAAAATATACGCCCACACCGGCACTGCCGCGCCCGACAGATATGACAAGGCCGACGGCGAACGCGGAGCGGAGGGGACTGTCGAACGATTCTGCGTTGAAGCCCAGCTCCTCGCGCATCATCACGTTGCTCCATCGCTCGGGGTCCGACGTGATGTGCGCGACGATCTGATCGAGCAACGGCCCGCGAATCCCTTGTTTCGGTAGATGCTGCTGATTTCTTCGCGCTCGCGTTCGGGCCATCGGCGGATTTCGTCGCGCTCGCGTTCGATCTCGCTCTGATAAAATTCGATTTGCGATCGCGCCGAGATGAACGCCGCGAGGCCCATCGCGACTGCGCCGCCGAGCATCTCCGACAGACCCGCCATCATCGCCGCGTTGCCGGTGACGAATGCGCCCGCGACGCCCGAGGTAACCGCGAACGACGCGACCAAGCCGTCGTTCAGCCCGAGCATCACGTCGCGCACCCAGCTTCCGCCCGCGGCGTGGACCTGCTCGGTGTGATGGTCGTACTCGCGGCTGAAAATCGAAAAAGCCACTAGCGGGTTCCTCCGGCGAGCGGCGCGACGACGCGGTCCGCGGCCGGCGCGGCGCGGCGCTTGCGGTGATCGATAGATTCGCGCGCCGATTTCACCTTGGCGATCATCTTGAGCGCGGCCACGTGGTCCGGCCGATGACCGAGGTAGGAATAAAGGAAGTCGAGCCGCGCAGCACGACAGAGAAATCGCCCGATGCTGCGATCGAGATGCACGAGGTTCAGAATCCTGCGGTCCCACGGGACGTTTGCTTCGCGGCGGAAGTCTTCGAGATCGATAAAGTACACGTTGAAGCCGCCGGAATCGTTGTCCTCGACCATGATGTTGGTCTCTTGCAGGTCGCGCGTGTAAAGCCCCGATTCGTGGAGGCGCCGGATTTGCGCGGCTACCGCGTCTGAAATCTGTTTGCGGCGATGCACGTTGCGTCCCTTGATTTCGCCGGGACCGAGCATGAAGCGGCTCAGCGAGTCGGCGTTGACGAGCGCGCGGCTGACGAGATACGAGGCGCGAATCGCGCCGACGCTATATACATCCATCGCCGCCAGCGGTTCCGGATGCTCGATGCCGTGCGCTTTCAGCATCGCAGCGCCGGCGAGCGAGCGCTTTGCGCGAGATCCGCGGATTCGCGCGATGATGACCGCGGCTCCACGACGAAACTTCGACGCGCTTTATGAACGCTGTACCCGCACCGGGAACCTCGATAAATCCGGCACGCGTGCGGGCTTCAGACTTGAGCACGCGAAAATCCGGCGACGCCATCAACTCGTCGGCGCGCTCGGCGACCGCGCGCCAATCGGGCGAGCGCGCATAGAGGACGACATTGCGCATGCGCGATTCAGCCTAGCCCTTTCGCGCGCCGATGGCATCGGGCGGCGCGAACGCCGGCCAGCGCCGACCCGCTACTTTTTCGGTTCGACGATCAGCGAGCCGCCGATGTGCGCAGGATGCAACTGACATGAGAACGGGAAAACTCCCGCCTTGTCGGCGACGAAGGTGATCGTCTTGGGCTCGCCGCGCGTCACCACTTCGGTGATGTTGTACGCGGGAATCGTAAAGCCGTGCTGATTCGTCGCGCCCGGCACGAGGTTCTTCAGCGTGAGTTTTACCTTGTCTCCCTGTTCGACCGCGATCACGCTGGGCAGCCAGATCTTCGCGTCATCCACTTCGACCGAAACCATCGTGAAGCTCCTCGTGCCGGGTTCGTCCATCGCCGGCGCCGGCGCTGCCGCGGGAGCGGCTGCAGCGCTCTGCGCCGTCGCGATTCGGCTCGCGCCGGGAAGCATCAAAGCCGCCACGGCTGCGATCGTCGCCATCGTTTTCAACATTGCCTTGCTCATCGAAGTTCTCTCCTTGTTAGGCAGGTCATGAAATCTATCACGACAACGGCGAAACTCAGCCATTGAATCGCTTCGCGAGTTTGGTCCATTCGGCGTCATCGGTGCCTGCGCGATACGGAATGTAGAACGCGACGCGGTCGAGCAGCCCGTCGTAGCGCTCCTTCACCTTGTCCGCGATGTCGTCGAAGGTACCCGAGACAGTGTACACGTCGAGCATCTCGTCGGTGATCTCTTTCGCCATCGCGACCCACTCGCCCTTGGCCGCCTTCTCGTTGAGCCGCTGCGCGACGTCGCCCCATCCGTGCGTGTCGAGCACGATCTTGTAGGTGCGCGTCGAGGCATAGAACGAGATCTGCTGGCGGACCGCTTCGCGCGTTTTTTTGATTTCGTCCTGGTTGCGGCCGACGATCACGAACGCGGTCGACTGGATCTGGAAATCCTTGCGCGAGCGGCCCGCCTTCTTGAGGCCCTTCTCGACGTTCGGCAGCACGAACTCGCGCAGGTACTTGGGCGAGTTGAACGGATGCGCGTGCAGGCCTTCGCACAGTTCGCCCGCCAGCCGGATGATATGTTCGTTCACGCCCGCGATGTAAATCGGCACGTTGGAAAAATTGTGGCGGGCGGGCGTGAAGAACGGCGTCATCAGCGAGAAGTTGTAGTACTTGCCCTGGTACGAGAGCTTCGCGCCGCCCTCCGACCAGCATTTGAAAATCGCGCGGAGCGACTGCAGGTACTCGCGCAAGCGCGGCACCGGCGCTTCCCACTTCGTGCTGTAGCGGCGCTCGATATGGCCCTTGACCTGCGTGCCGAGTCCGAGGATGAAGCGCCCTTCGGACAGTCCCGCGAGGTCCCACGCGGTCGCGGCCGTGATCATCGGGCTGCGCGGAAACGCGATCGCGACCGACGTGCCCATCTTGATTCGCTTGGTATGCTCGGCGATCAGCGCGGCGGGAAGGAAGCCGTCGTTGCCGGCCTCGGGAATCCAGATCGCGTCGAAGCCGGCGGCCTCGGCGGCGCGGGCAGCGGCAGGGACATCGCGCAAGTTGCGCGTCGAGAGACCGGTGTCGAGTTTCATAATTTTCGCTCCCGCTGAATTTTCTTCGATGAGCCAGCTGAATCGTAACAAAGCCCGCGCCAAACTGGCAAAGAGGCTCAGCGCTTTGCGGCGCGTTTGTGAATTAAGTTGAGCGCGCGTTGCGGATAGTCGCTGATCAATCCGTCGACGCCCATGTCGAGCAACTCCGACATCTCGGCTTCCTCGTTCACCGTCCAGACGTGAATTTCGATTCCGAGTCGATGCGCGAATTCAACGCTCTGGCGCGTGACCAGCTCCCAGTTCTCGTAAAAGTGCGAGATTTGGACCGCGTCTGCGGGCGGATGGTAGTTGGCGTCATGCGTCCCCATCGCCTGAATAAAAACGCCCGCTTCGAGATACGAAAAATTGGTCGGGATGTTGGGCGCCAGCCTCCGCACCTCGTCGAGCGGTTGCTGATGCTCGCTGGCGACGAGCACGTTTCGATGCATCCCGGCGCGATCGATCAGGTCGAGCATCGGCGCAACGACGCTCGGCGCGATCTGTTTGATCTCGACGACAGTCCGCAGCTTCGGAAACGCCGCGAGCACCTCGGCCAGGCGCGGCACGCGGATTCCCTTGTCCCTGAACGGAAACGTGACGCCGTCGAGCGTGAACATCCGGCCCGCGTCGGCTGTTGCCAAGTCCGCGTACGTCATCTCGCGAATGACTTCCGCACGTCCGCAATTGCGCTCGAGATGATCGTCGTGACTGACGACAAGCTCGCCGTCGCGGGTCATGTGGATGTCGAGTTCGAGATACTCAACTCCGCCCGCTACGGCGGCGCGAAACGATTCGAGCGTGTTCTCGGGATGTGTACCGGCGGAGCCACGATGCCCAAAGACGCGCGGCAGCGCGGGCGTGAAGAAATCGGTATCGAGGTGCTCGCGCATTCCAGATGTGACCGGTCGCAACTTCAGCAGTAGCCGGGAAAATGCGAACTGGCAATCAAATCGGATCGAGGCTTCACTTCCGCTTCGATGGTCACTAGTTAGACTGCGGGCCAAAAACTATCGACGCCGGATCTTGCCGCCATTGTCAGCCCTTGAGGGAAACTGAGTCTACACAATGAGAATTCGGTAAAAGGCGCTCTTCCGTCCGATGCTCTCTAGAGCTTCGAACGTCAGGTCTCCGAGTTTACTTGCATCCCGAGAATATCTTCTGCTTTTTGCGGGATCGAGGAAGATTTCAACCAACTCACTCTCCGGATGGTCGGTAGCTTCGAGAAACTTCTCGTAGTGCGCTAGTAGCTCACGGACTGTTTTGCGAGCCTTCTGAGAAATACCTCTTTCTGAGATAAGCCAATCTAGTCGTTCCGTTGGGCTCATCCGAGCCATGCTTACTGCATCCTCAGGGCGTACGGTACCTTGAGCCACAAAGATTTCGAGTAGATACAGGAGTGCGGAATAGCAGGTCAACAGTCGGCTGTGTCTTAGCTTGTAGTTCTTGAGCTTTCGCTTGGCCTTTCTTTCCGCTGGTTCGGAAGAGGTACTCGCTTCGTAGTTGACGCAAAATGTTCGCCACAATCTCAATATATCGTTCGCAAGAAAGGTTGGAATAAATTCCGACTTATGGTCGTCATAATCTCGCCAGTACGCCTCGACAACACTATCGATGGTTCTGTTGTATACGTCGGAGCCCAGTACGGGTCGGCTTTCAAGGAGCAGAAGCAATCGAGCGGTAAACGTGTTCTTGGCGTCGTCGTGGCGTTTGCCCAATGCCTCAACGAGTTCCTGCTGTGTGTAGTGCACCAAGTATTCTCCGTCGCCGGAGAACTCGCGAATATCGAGTCTTCGAGTGGCCGAAATTAGTTCTGCCTCGAGACGAATCTCGTCCAGTCGTGATAGTCTGCGCTTGCTTTTTCCTAACCCTACGATAAAGAGATCGAGATCGCTGTATTTGCTTGCCTCACCGCGTCCGAACGAGCCAGTTGCGTAGACGCATGCTCTCTTTGCCGCTATCCCGCTTGCCGGCGTCAGTTCTTTCTGAAGTTCCTCGAATCGGGCATTCGTTTTACTTCTGCGGGTTTCGAGGACCTTTCCCATCTATACCCCCCAACTCAAAGACCTTCGCAAATATCTCAGCCTGCTCTATCGCATCGTCGAGCGCATTGTGCGAGTGCTCGCGATCTGATCTGAGCCATTGGGGCAATTGAGCGCGGCCTGCGTTCGCTATCGTCAGATGTGCCTTCACCGCCACAGCCGTTTTGATATCAAAACATCGAGAGTATCCAAACGGCGATCCAGAATCAGAAAACCGCACGAAATACCAATACAACCAGCTCCAATCAAAACTCAGGGGGTATGCAACCAACACCGGTTTGTTCGGCCCTGCAATATTTCTGACCCATTTGCTCGCTTCGCTCATCACGCGATTCGGCTCTTGGCCGGTTCTGATCAGTTCCTCTCTATCTAGTCCATTTACGAGCAGTGCTTCAGGTTCAAAAGATTCAGAGATCGGCTTCAGTTCGCGGTAGAAGGTCAACCCCAGATTCTTTGGTCGCTCGAAATGAGTGCCGTTGAACCGGCCGGCGTAGACCAATGCAAGCGAAAGAATCGAGTACGGACCAGGGATAGGGCCGTCCGTCTCTACATCAGCGGAGAAATAAGCGTCGTCGAATTTCTCAGGCGAGCGGTCCTCACCATCTAGGCCGAAATTCTTCTCAATGTCGCGGGTCGAAGACACCACTTCATCGTAGCAGCATGGTGTCGGAATCTTCCAGACGCAGCGAACTGGCAATGGCGGAAAGAAATTGCAACGAAAGCGGGAAGACGTTCAGATCAGAGCGCGCCGTCGGTACCGTAGCGGCTGCTCGAGATTCTCTGTCCGCGCAGATGGTGGACTCTTCTGAGGCTGCGATCGAGCGTCACGTGATACATGTCGCCGAACTGTGAGATCGCCGGCTTGCGCTCGCCGGTCGCGATAAAGTGGCTGCCGAGATCGGGCAGCTCCGCCAGCGCCGACTGGTACTGATCCTTGATGTCGTCGAAGATCGCGCGCATGCGTGGTGAGACCGCGTGATTCTCGCCGAGCTTCTCGGTCAAAGGATTGACCCAGGCGCCGTCTTTTTCCATCGCGAAGTGCAGATGCGGCCCGGTCGAAAGGCCGGTCGTACCCACATTTCCGATCAGCTGCCCCATATGAACGTTGGCGCCCGGCTTCACCTCGGGACTAATCTTCGACAGATGCCCGTAGATGCTGACCAGATTGTGTTGATGCTGGATACGAATAGCGTTGCCGAGCTCGCCCTGCCATCCCGCGCTGATCACGGTGCCATCGGCGACACTTTTGACCGGCTCGCCGTACTTGGCGACCAGATCGACGCCGACGTGCGGACGGTACTCGTGGAGAATCGGATGGTAGCGATGGAACGTGAAGCCGGACGATATGTACTGGAAGTTGAGCGGGAACTTCAGCGACTGCGGGCCGAGCGCATGGCCTTGTTCATCATATAGATGAGGCCGGCCGTGCTCGTCGCTGAAAGAGATCGCAGTCAGCGTGCGGCTGCCAAAGCGGATTTGCGCCGCCTGCACGTCGCCGACGAGCGTATACGATCCGTCGCGGCTGACCTTTTCCTGGTAGATCAGCTTGACCGCGGACCCCGGCGCGAGCCGGTTCAGATCGTGACGATCCGAGAACGCGTCCTGCAACGAATCGACGATCGGCTTGGGAATACCGTTCTCGGCAGCGGCGCGCTGGAAATTATCCTTGACCGCAAACGTCATCTTGATCGGGCGGATGTAATACTCGATCGGCCGCAGCCCGGCCTTCAACACACCGGCGCCGAGGCTCGCCGTAACCATCGTGGTGTTTTGGTCGAGATCGTATTTGAGGCCGCGCATCTCTCCGGTCTCGGGATCCTTATAGAGAGTCAGCGGATGCCCGCTTTGAAAATATCGGTTCGCCAGGATGTGCTGGATGTAGGACGCCCATTGATGTGCATCGCTCGCTTCCATCCCTGCTTCGCGCAGGTAGCTTTCGATGGGCGCAGTGCGATCAAGGGTGGTACTGATTGTGATCGACGGAGGTGCTGGCTCGGCAGATTCAGGCTGCTCGACAACCTCGGGGCCGTCCTTACCGGCGTCGAGTTGGGAGCTGAGGGTGTCGATCGGAGAGGAAAAAGTCTGCTGATTTGCTTGGAAAAAAAGGAACAACGCGGTGGAGGTCGCAATCAGGGCTACGACCAATCCCATCAACGCGCGTGGATATCCCACCAAGCTTCTCCCCCGAGCCGCCATCATTTTTGAAACTAAGTGATTCGACTACACAACGCAACCCCAGCATGTCTGCGGTATGGACTTCTGGTTACGATAGCGACACAAATACCCGCATCTCCAGTTACAATAGGAACCAATAAAGCGACACTTTTGTAACATATCTACTTTATGGACAGTTTCGCGCCACCCGGTAACCTTCCTGCTCGGCTGCATCGCGGCTGGGAAACAGGACACGATTCTCCGGAGACATTTTATCGTAGGTTCCGCATCCCGGCCATGCGTAAATCTTGCTGCGCCGATTGCCGACTATCTGGCCGGTGGTGGCTGATGGAACAATCGGCGCCGGATCGGCATTCGCCCCGGGCGTCACATCATTGGGCCCGACGGGCTGCGGCCAAATCTCATTCAACAGGCTCGCCAGCCTGAATCCCGCCTTCGCCAGCTGATGACCCGCGAGCACGTCGGCGTGGTCCAGGTAGGACGAATCCAGCTCGACGGGATGCCCCGCAGGATTGACGCATACATTGACCGTCGGCTCGCACGGTTCGACCGGGATATGCAGCGCGCCGTAGACATCCGAGCGCGCGAGCTGATTCGATTCCCACGCGATATCGTCCGCGGGAGTCCACGAGTCGGCTGATCGCTCGGTCGCGTAGGTTCGCTCCAGCTTGTGCGCCGTCGTCTCGGGCCTTCCGGAATCGATGCTGTCTTCGAGACGACGCACGACCGTAGTATCCCAGACCGCGTGCAGCTTTGTTTCTCGCGAACGAGAGTCGACGATCACACAGTTACCGCCCCAATCCTCGTTGTTGGCCGCATGCAGCGGCTGATGGATGTCGCCGACAAAGTGGATCAGGAATGCGAGATCGCCGGCCGCGCCCCAGCGGTCGTAGTTCCCGTCTTTGAGGCGCTTCGAATATTCGTCGATTTTCGCGGTAACGCACTTGCCGCCGGCGCATCGCGCGTCGAACGTCGGCGCGCCGGTCTTGCAAGCAGATATCGATGAAGTGCCAGGGCACCGTCGACTTATCCTCGCGGAACTCGTTATCCGGACGATTCGCCGCAGCTTCCATCGCAGTTGCAATCGCCCTTTTCTCGTCGGGCACGCCGAGGATTTTCGCCACATGAGCCTGCGCGGCAGGAGTGAGATTGTCCGCCGCAATGACCGCGACGACTTTGTGCCCGTCCGGCCCCCACGCCCACGCCGACAGAGGGCAGAGCAGAAGCGCCAACACGACGATGGCGATGTAAAGCGTTGCTTTCATTCGCATGGTAAGACGTGTAAGACATGATTATCGAGCTCGTCAACGCTTTCCACCAAGGGGCAGCTCGTCATCCCAACTCAATTTCGAAGGGCTCTGAACCTGCGGCCGGGCGACAAGGTCGAGGTGACACTTGAAGGACGGAGACTGATACTGGAGCGCAGGTCGCCCCGCGCCGCCAAGCTGACGCGGGGGAAATTCGGGCGCCCGGTCCTCGTTTCTGCGCCGGGAACCTCGGCGATAACCACCGACGCCGTCAACGCACTGCTCGACGATCTCCCGTGAGTCACCTGCTCGACGTGAACTTTCTGATCGCGTGTGGATGGCAGTCGCATGCTGAGCACGAAAGGGCAAGCCGGTGGCTCAGCCGCGCGAAGTCGTTCGCGACCAGCTCTGTTTGCGAGACGGGCTTTCTGAGGGTCAGCCTTAGTCCTGCCCTTGGCGCATCGTTCGAAGACGCCGTCGCCGCGCTCGAAGCGATCGTGAGGATGCGAGGTCATAGGTTCGTACGCGACGATACTCGCGCACGAGTGTTGCCTCACGTAACCACGAGCAAGGACGTTACGGACGCCCACTTGGTCTACCTGGCGCGCCGCTGTCGCTTAAAGTTGGCGACCTTCGACGCAGCGCTGTGCGAAAAGCAGTGGGCGCGAGGAGTGGCCGAGGATCCCACGATCTGATCCATCAGTCAGGTTGAGAGCTATTGATGCCAATCGCTGCGATTGATCTTGGGCGGCGCCGAATCGGGGTTGCCGTCACCGATGCGGCCGCGATGGGGGCGCATCCGGTTGGAATCGTCGAGCGGCGGGCGCTCAAGCACGACCTCGACGCGATTGCTGCGATGCTGCGCGATCGTCACGTCAGCATGATCATCGTCGGCTTACCGCTGAACATGGACGGCAGCGAAGGGCCGGCGGCGCGTGGCGCGCGGAAGTTCGCCAGAGCAGCTGGCGGAGGCGCTCGGCGTCGGCGTTGAGATGTTCGATGAGCGGCTGACCAGCTTCGAGGCGCGCGATCGTCTCGCGGATATGCCGGTCGGAAAAGGCAAGCGCAAGACCGGCATCGACGCACTCGCCGCAGTGGTAATCCTCGAAGGCTGGATGCTCGCGCATCCCGATAAAATCCCGCGCGCTCGCAGCTAGCGGCTCAGGCGACCTGCCGAGGCTCAACTGGGACTTGCTCAGTCGGCGCCCCGGGCACGATCTTCTTCGGCACGCGCGCGATCAACTCGCGCAGCGCCTCCTTAATCCGCGACTTCATGAAACCCACGTCCGGCATCAGGTTCGGCTCCGCCATCAGCCCCAGATAGAGGTTTCGGTTGTAGCTCAGAATTGCAACCCCGTAGCCGAGCGTTGCGGTGAGCGGAACAAAGCCCACCGTTTCGGCCATCTGATGACCCGCGAAATACGCTGGAACCGGCGAGCCCGGGACGTTGGTCGCGATGAAGTTGATACCGGTGCCGAGTGACGGCGCCACGCGTGCAAGCCGTGGCGCCGCACCGGCCAGCCATCCGCCGCTTTCGATCGCCAACGTCACCAGCCGCGACGCAATTCCGAGTGCTGCCGGCGGAACGTAGTCGAGCGCAGCGAACAGGTTCTCGAGCGCGAGCGCTTCCTTGTTGGCTTTGATCTGCGAGGTCTCCTCAATTACCGCCTTGAGCCGGTCGACGGCATCCATCGGCCGCGCGTCGAACTCGGGGAACATCATCGAGATGCGGTTGCCGAGTTTTCCGTGTTCGTCCTTCGCGCGAACATTCACCGGGCATCCGATTCGGAGCGGCCGCCCCTCCGTCGGACAGCCGTGGCGCTCCAGGTAGCGCGCGGCGCCCTCGCTCAGGATTGCAAGGACTACATCGTTGACAGTCCCGCCGAACGTCTTGCGAATGCGCGCGACCTCTCGCAGCGGGATTTGCAGCCAAGCGAAGCTGCGCGCAGCGGTTACGGTCGCAGCATTCCAGGGTGCAGCAACGATCGGCTGACTCAATCGCCGGATAGTCTGCACGGCCGCCGCCGGTGCGGACACATCAACGTCCAGATCGCGCAGATGCGCAATTGTGCCTGCCGCACGACGCGCCAGCTCGATTCGGGAGCGCGCGAGGTCGGAAATCGCTGATGCCAACCGCTCGACGGTACCCGGAGTCGGCGCCGCCCTCCAGGGCTCGGCTGGAGGCGTCGGCGCGGGAGCGTCCGGGCTGGTGCTCGTCGTCACCGCGAGTAGTTCCATTCCTGAAATGCCGTCGGCAAGACAATGATGAATCCTGGTGAGAATCGCGCTGTGACCGCCGCGCAGGCCGTTGAAGAGATGGAGTTCCCATAATGGCTTGGCCCGATCGAGCGGCTTCTTATAGACCTCCATCACCGCCTTCATCAGTACCGTTTCCGACGAGTCGGGCGGCAACTCGTGACGAAACAAATGATTGGCGAGGTTGAAGTCGGGGTCATCCTCGAGGCTCGGATGCGCGAGGTTGAGCGGCGCGAATACCAGGCGCTGTCGATAGCGCGGCAGCAGATGCATCCGGGCGCCCATATGCGTGCACAGGCTCTCGAAGTCGACATGGCCGCGAAACGTCGCGAGCATCCCCATCGTCAGCGGCGCGTTAGCGGCCTCTCCATACAGAAACGACGCATCCTGAGTGCTTAGCCGGAAAGATTCTTTGGCTGACGCCACGGTATGCCTCCTATGGAGTCGCGAACTCGCGGTTCGCAAGTATTTTTGCTGCTTAATGACGAGACGCAAAAGCCACGCCAAGCGCGCGTTGCCGAGCGCGATAAAAGCGGAATGGAAAATGATTCGGCAGTCGTTGGATAAACGCGCTTCATGCACGAACCCGGCGAGACAAAATTGACGCCGAAGGCGCCACCCTGTAACCGATCGAGCCATCTCGCCGGCTGATGAAAAATCACGGCAAGGAATATAATTTCCAGTTAGATGAAGCGCGCGGCGACAATCCTCCTAATCGCGATCATCATCGGCGCGTCATACGCCGCCTTGTCGTACTACTGGCTTAGTCCCACTGAAACATTCGCGCCGCCGCGCGAAGTGACGATTCAAAAGGGCGAGTCGTTTCGCCTGATTGCACGCGATCTCGCCGACACCGGCGTCGTCCGCAGCGAACTCGCGCTCCGCCTCTACGGCCGCATCGGCGGCACCGCGAGCCAAATCAAGCCGGGCGACTATGCCTTCAAGGGCGGCGAGCGTATCCCCAACGTCATGCGCCACCTCGTCAAAGGTGATTTCATCGTCGTGACGGTCACGATTCCCGAAGGCCTGACTGTCCATGAGATTGCCGAGCGCGTCGCGCAGACGGGCCTGGTCTGCGAGGGCGAGTTCGAGAATGCGGCGCGCGACGGTGATCTCGTTCGCGCGCTCGGGCTGATGCCGCTCGGCGCGGAAGGCTACCTGTTCCCCGCGACGTACAAATTCTCGCCGCACGCCAAGACCAACGACGTACTGGCAGCGATGCTCGCGCGCTTCTACCAGGTCCTGACTCCGCAGGTTGAGGAGCGGATGTTCGCAGAAGGCCTCGACGCGCGCCGGCTGGTCACGATGGCCTCGATTGTCGAGAAAGAAGCTAAGGCCCCCAGCGAGCGTCCGCTAATCGCCGGTGTTTTCTACAATCGGCTGCGGTTCGGGATGCCCCTGCAATCCGATCCGACCGCAGAGTACGAGCTTGATGGCGCCAAGGAGTCGGCCGCACGCGCCGTTCATACGACATCAGCCTTCAATACTTACGACTTCACCGGCCTGCCGCCGGGGCCGATCGCAAATCCGGGCCTCAAATCGATCGAAGCGGCGCTGAATCCGACGCCGACCGAATATCTCTATTTCGTCGCGCGCGAAGGCGGCACCCACGTCTTTTCGAAATCCTACGACGAGCATCGCCGGGTGATTGCCTCGGAAAGGAAACCGTCGCCCGCGAAACCTGCCGCAACGCCGGTAAAATAAGGTCCTCCGAACCGTCGATTGTACGGTCGCATCTGGGTCGAGTACGCTATAATTTCATCCCGTGGACAATCCGGTCGAGACAATTGGCGCTGCCAGCGCGCGAATCGCGCGGCTAGCCGCAATCCGCATGATGCTGTGCGCGGTTGCGCCGGCGCTCACTGCGATCGCGTTGGGATTGTTCCTCGACCCGATCGGCGACCTGACCTGGGCGCGATACGGCTACGCGCTCGCACCCGATCGCGCCAACGCGCTGAGCCTCGCATTGATCGGCGCGGGCATTGTGGTGCTTGCGGCGGGATTGGTCATGGCATTTCGCGCGTATCGCCGCGCGCACAACTTTGTTGGGGCTGCCGCCGAGCTCGACGACCGCCTGGAATGCGACCAGGAGATCGTAACGTTCGCGACTCTGGCCGACCCGTCGGCGCCGGAAAGCAGCCGCGCGCGGCGCACACCGCTGTTCCCGATTCTGTGGCGGCGCGCAATCGCGCTGTTCGGCGGGCTGGACCTGCGCCACGAATTCAGACTCGAAGTCGGCGAGCCGCTGAGGCGCTCCTCGATTTTTGCAGGCGTGGTCGCACTCGCGATGGTGCTCGCGACGTTGGGATTGGTGCGCGCGCCGACGCCTGAAAGCATGGAAGCCGCGCGCCTGCGCGCGATCGCCGAAGAGATCGCCAGGAGTGCGACAAGCACCGACGACACCGCACTTGCGGACAAGATTCGGCAGACGGCGGACGCTCTCGAAAATTCAAAGCTGCCGCCTGAAGAGAAAAAGAAACGCATCGAAGATGCGATGCGGCAAGCTGACAAGGCCGCGCAAAAGCGCAACAACAGCCAATCCGGAAAAAATCAGGGCACCGGCAAGTCCAACGCGCAGAGCGGCAAGGGCAACGGCAACAGCCAGGGCCAGGGCAACTCATCCGGTAGCGGCAGCGGCGAAGGTAAGAGCGGCACCGGCGCCGGACAGAATGTCGGCGGCAACAACCCGGGTCCGGGCAAAGGCGGCAGCGGCAATAGCTCGGGCAAGAACGAAAGCGGCAAGGGCACCGCGAAGAACGACAACAATAATCAAAACAAGGGCAACCAATCGGACATCAAGCTTCAGAACGAGCTTGCGAAGGCTGAAGCGCAGGTCGAGACCGCCAACGCCAAGAATCCCGGCCCCGACAGCAAGCCCGGCGACGACAAGAATAAGGGCGGTGCCGGTAAGCCCGGCGACAAGTCCAATGAGGCGGGCAGCCAGCCTGATCCCAACAAGCCCGGTGACCTCCCGAAGCCGGGCGCCAACGGCGATCGCAACATTCCGTCAGCCGGCGGCAATCCGAAAAACAATCAGGACATGGGCTCGAACATGGGCGATACGCATCTTGGCGAGTTCCCGACCTCGACCAATGCGCAGCGTTTCCTGAAGCCGGGCGAGAAAGGCACGACGGTCGATATCAAGGACGCGCGCTACGTAATGTTCCGGCTGCCCGGTGCGCCCGCTTCCGGCAGTGGCGGGAAGACTGTGCTCGACACCAGTCGTCCCACGGCGGCGACGGGATACGTCAACGCGCCGCTGGCGCCGAGCAGCGACGATGCGCCGCCAGATGAACGACAACTCGTGCCGCCGCGTTATCGCGACATGATTCATTAGACTCTCTAAAGGAAGGACAACGGATGGGAGCGGCTCCGCAACAGACTTCACCCGACCAGCGCGTCGCGGATTTTCGCAAGACTTTTTCGCGCGCCGAGAGCGAGGTCGCGCGCGTAATCGTCGGCCATCGCGACGTCGTGCGCAAAAATGCTGACCGCGCTGTTCTGCGGCGGCCACATCTTGATCGAAGGCGTGCCCGGGACTCGGCAAAACCCTGATGGTCAAGGCCGCCAGCGAGCGCTCGGGCTCAGCTTCAAGCGAATCCAGTTCACGCCCGACCTGATGCCCTCCGACATCATCGGCACCCAGGTCCTGACCGAGGCCGACGGCCATCGCGAGTTCCAGTTCAAGCCGGGCCCGATTTTCGCGCACATGGTGCTGGGCGACGAGATCAACCGCGCCACGCCCAAGACCCAGTCGGCCGTGCTCGAGGCGATGGAGGAGCATCAGGTCACGGTCTTCGGCACGACCTATCCGCTCGATCCGCCGTACATCGTGCTGGCGACGCAGAATCCGATCGAGCTCGAAGGAACCTATCCGCTGCCCGAGGCGCAGATGGACCGCTTCATCTTCAAGGTCGTGATGGGATCGCCCAAGCCCGAGGAGCTGCGCGAAATCCTGCAACCGCACCACCGGCGCGGCGCATAACAAGATTCAGCCGACTATTCGAGCCGGCGCGCGCGCCCGAGGCGATCGAGGATGCTCAAGGCGCTGGTGCGCGAGGTGATGGTGGCCGAGCCGCTCGAGCGCTACATCATCAGCGTAATCGGCGGATGCACTCCCGGCGGTCCCGGCGCGATTCCCGAGGTCTCGCAATATCTGCGCTTCGGCCCGAGTCCGCGCGGCGCGCAGGCGCTGATTCTGTGCGCGAAGGTTAACGCGCTGCTCGCGGCCGCGTCAGCGTGAGCTACGACGATATCGACGACGCGATCGTCCCTGCCTGCGCCATCGCCTGCTGCTCAACTTCCAGGCCGAGGCCGAAAACGTTACCGCCGAATCGATCCTCGAGCAGGTGATAAAGCGGCTCAAGAAGCCGCGCACGTAGCCGATGTTCGGACTGCCCGATGAGTTCACGCCGGGATTTCTTGGCCCGGCTCGAAAAGCTCCGGATCAGGACGCGCCAGCGAGTATCGCCGGGCTGGGGCGCGGGCATGCATCTGTCGCCCAAGCGCGGCTCGTCGCTCGAGTTCAACGACTTTCGCCACTACTCGCCGGGCGACGACTTCCGCTACATCGACTGGGGACTGTACGGCCGCAGCGACAAACTCTACATCAAGCTTTTCCAGGAAGAGGAAGACCTGCTCACGTACATCTTCGTCGACGCGAGCGCGTCGATGGGCTTTCCCGCGGCCGACCGCAAGTTCGAGATCGGCGATCGTCGACCGCGCTCGCGCTCGCCTACGTCGCGCTGGCCAGCGGCGATCGCGTGATGCTGCGCGTGCTCGGCGGCAAGGGCACGAAGCGTCAATCCGTCGTTCGTCAACGGGCGCCATCGAATCGTCGAGCTGGCGCGCCGCCTCGCACGATCTCAAACCGGGCGGGCAATTCGACTTCGCGACGTCGCTGGCGACCGAGCTGCTCGCGATTCGGCGCGCCGGCAAGGTGTTTATCGTTTCCGATTTCCTGATGATGCTCAATTCGGTCACGCGCGGGCTTGGCATGTTCACCGCCGCCTCGATGGATCTGACGGCCGTGCAGATTCTTGGCGGGCGCGAGATCAACGGCCAGGGACTCGACGGCGACGTCGAGGTGGTCGATTCGGAATCGGGCGAGCGGCTGCGCGTCTCGATCGGCGAGCGCGAGCGCGAGCAGTATCGCGACACGATGATCCGGCTCACGCGCGAGATAAAATCGTTCTGCCTCAAGCGCGGCCTGCATTACGCGCTCTACACGACCGACCAGGACTTCCAGCAATTTTTCGTCCGCGCGACGCGCGACCTCGGCCTCGCGCACTGAAGCGATTTCGATGGGACTCCTCTACCCAGGCGCGCTCGTATTTTTCGCCCTGATCCCGGTGCTCGTGCTGGCGTACCTGGCCAAGGAGCGGCCGTCGCGCGTGACGGTCTCGAGCGTGCTGGCGTTTCGCGCGCTGCGCGGCTTTCGGCGCGAGCGTTTCGGCGGATGGCCGCGGCTGGACTGGATGTTCTTCGCCGAGGTCTTGATCCTGAGCCTCGTCGTGCTCGCGCTGGCGGGTCCGTTCATCATGGAAGCGAACTGCGCCGCTCGCGGTCGTGATCGACAATTCGGCCGCGATGCAGGCGCTGACGCCCTCGGGCAAAACCCGATTCGACGTCGCGCGCGAAAAGCTCGACGCCGAATTGTCGGCCGAAAATGGCGGCGGCGAAATTTCCGTCTACGTCACCGCGCCGCAGCCGCGTCGCGTCGCGCCGCCGTTCACCACGCTGACCGAGGCGCGCCTCGCGCTGTCGCAAATCAAGCCGACCGACGCGCCGAACGATCAGACGACGCTCGAGAACTTTCTCAGCAACCTCGCCTCGGAGGCGCGCGTCGCCAAGGTGATTTTCGCCGGCGCCAACGCGCTCGCGCGCGCCGGTGCCCGCGCGGATTCATCCGATCGCGGTGGGCGACGCGGTCGCGAACGCTGCCATCGGCTCGTTCTCGCTGCGGCGCGAAGTCCTTGGCGCGGAAGCGCTTCATGCGAGTCTGACGATCGCCAACTTCAGCCCCGAGACCCGCACGCTCGAACTCGTCGTGACCGGCGACGGCAAGGAAGTCGCGCACGCCAAAGAGGCGCTCGGCGCGCGCGAGACCGCCACGCTCGAGTTTCCCGCGATTCCGCGCCGCGCGGATCTACGAGGCGAAACTCGCGCCCGACGACGCGCTCGCGCTCGACAACGTCGCTTACGCGACGGCCGGCTCGGTCAAGAACGTGTCGATTCTGTTCATCAGCCCGACGCCCGCCGACGCCGCGGGACTGAATTCGATTCCGGGCGTCGAGGTCACCGCGCAAGTATCCCGACGCCTACTCGCCCGACGAGCTCGCGCAACTTCGATCTCGCCATCTTCGAATACGCGGCGCCCAAGGAAATGCCCGGCGTCAACACGATGCTCGTGATGCCGCCGCCGGGCGATCCCGTTTTCGGATTGACGGTGACGCCGACCGCGAAGGTCGAAATTGCCGGATGGCGCACGACCGACACGCTCACCGACTCGGTGAATTTCCGCCTGCTCAGTCTGCGCGGCGGCGAATATTTCGGCACGCATCCGTGGATGAGCCAGGTCGTTGGCGGCGACGGCGGCGCGCTGATGCTGAAGGGCGAGCGCGGCGCGCATCGTTTCGTCGCGACCGGCTTCAATCCGTTCCCGTATCTCGGCAGGCGCAACCTTCCGATGTCGGTGCTGACGCTCAACGCGATCAGCTACCTCGCCGGGCTTGGCGTCGAGCAGCAGCGGCTACCGGACGGGACAGCCGTGGCTGGTGCCGGCGGGCGTCGATCGCGTAGTCCTGCCGTCGGGAAGAAAGAAGGTCGCTCATCCCGGCACGCTGTTCACCGGACGTTGCGGAGCAAGGAGTCTATGAGCTTGTCGGTCCGGGCGGCGCGCAAACGCCGCGCGCGGTGAATCTCGCCGACCTGACCGAATCGGATCTTCGAGCTCGCCGCTGCTCAAGGTCGAAGCCGCAAACTCGGGCTCCGCCGCCGAACCGCTGATGGAGAAATCCTCGCTCAGCGACTACATCCTCTTCGCGATCATCGCGCTGACGGCTCTGGAAGCGCTCATCGTCTATCGGCGCCGGCGCACTCTCGAGGCCGCGCCAGTGATTCCCTCGGGCCTCCCGCATGATCTGACGTTCGCGCATCGCGAGGTGCTCTACCTGCTTGCGATTCCCGCTGTCGTGCTGCTGTGGGGTCTTGCTCAACGCGCGCGAGCTTCGCCGCGTCTTTGCGCCGCTGATGCGCGCGCTAGTGCTCGCGCTGTTCGTCGTCGCGCTCGCCAATCCGCAGCAGGTGATGCATTCCGAGGGCGCGGCGCGGCCCGCGATCGTCGATGCCAGCGCGAGTATCACGCCTGCGATGCGCGCGTGGACGCTCAAGCTGCTGCGCGACGACCTGGGGCTGCGCGCGGGCGACCCGGCGTACATGTTCGCCGGCGACGCGGCGCCGCAATCGATCGGCGGCGTCGAATCGGCTTTCGCCAACGGCAGCTGGATGCGCCGAATGCGGGCCGGGCGCGACCAATCTTGAAAGCGCGCTCTACCGATATCGCCGCCGATCCCGACGCGCACGGCGGCCCGGCCGTGATGGTGACCGACGGCTGGCAGAATCGCGGCGACGCCGACCGCGCGATAAGCGCGATCGTCAACGCCGGAGATTCGCCTCGACATCTTCACGCCGCCCGGCGCGCGCTCGATTCCCAACGTCGCGATGACGGCGCTCTCGCTGCCGCCGGCGCTCGAGAAAGCCGAGCCGTTCGCGCTCGGCGTCACGATGGAAAATCTCAACGACGCGCCCGGTCGACCGGCACAATCGCGATCGAGCGCGACGGCGCGCTGATCGATCAGCGCAAAGTGACTCTCGCGCGCGGCTCGCAGCGCTTCGACTTCCCGGTGCGCACCGAAACCGCCGGCCTCGCTTCGTACTCCGCCACCTACAAGCCCGACAATCCCGCGCTCGACGCGTACCTCGAAGACGACTCGCTCAAGGGATGGGTGGGAGTCGGCGCGCGGCGCAAGGTTCTGATTCTCACCGACAGCGCCACGCGACGCGAACTATCTCGGCACCGTCGTCAATCGGATGGGACTCGACCCGACCGTCGTGCCCGTCACCGGCGGCGCGTGGGACGGCACCGTCGCCGGCTACGACGCGGTGCTGATCAACAACGTGCCGAGCGAGCGCATCGCGCCGGCGGCGCAGAATGCGATGGTGCAGTACGTCAGCCGCGGCGGCTCGCTCGCGATGATCGGCGGCGATTCGAGTTTCGGCCTTGGCGGCTATGCCGACAGCCCGCTCGCGCGAGTGATGCCGGTGACGATGAAGCCGCCGCAGCACAAGGAAAAGAAACGCGCGCTGGTTCTGATCATCGACAAGTCGGGCTCGATGGGCCGCAACGACAAACTCAAATACGCCAAGGCGGCGGCCGAGACCGTCACCCAGCAATCTCAAGGACAACGACCTGATCGGCGTCATCGGATTCGACTCGCAACCGTTCGTCGTCATCCCGCTGCAATCGGTCGGGCAGAGCGCGCCTTATTTCAATCAGATGATCGACCGGCTCAAGGCGCACGGCCAGACTTTCCTGATTCCCGCGATGCGCGAGGCCGAACGCACGCTCGACGGCAGCGGCGCGCAGGTCAAGCACGTCGTGATCCTCACCGACGGCGAGACCGGCGGCACGCCCGAGATGTACTACGACCTGGTCTCGCGATGCATCATGATGCCGGCGTGACGATCTCGACTATCGCGATCGGCAAGGAAGCGAACGTCGATTTGCTGCAGGCGATCGCGAAATACGGCGGCGGTTCGTACTACCAGACCGACAGCGCGAGCAATCTGCCGCAACTTTTCGTCGAGGACTTCAAGTCTCACGGCGGCGAGATCACGATGGTCGAAAAAGAATTCACGCCGCTCACCGAGAATCCCGACGCGGTCCTGAAAGACCTCGCCGCGCGCCAGATGCCGCCGCTCAAGGGCTACGTCTCCACCGAGATCAAACCGCGCGCCACGATGGACATGTACGTCGATCGCGGCGGCACGCGCGAACCCGTCATCGCGAGCTGGAGATACGGCGCCGGCAAGGTGATGGCGGTGACGACCGACGCGAGCGGGCGATGGTCGGGGACGTGGGTCACCGCGAATATTTTCGCGCCGCTGTGGGATCGGCTGCTCGCGTGGATGACGCCGGAGATACCCACCGAGCCGAAGATCGACGTCGCGCTCGGCTACAACGCGGGCCGCATCAACATGAAGCTCACCGACTACAGCGCCGAGCCCGGCAACGCGGCGCGCCTGGTGACCGTGCTCGTGACGCGGCCCGACGGGACTCGCACTGAAACCGCGCTCACCGAGGAAGTCGTCGGCGAGTTGTCGGGATCGATCGACGCGCCCGCGCCCGGCAACTACTACTTCGAGGTGCGCTCGCCCGCCGGCAAGGACAAGAAGTTCCCGCCGCTCGCGTTCACCGTCAGCCCGTCGGTCAACGCCGAGCTGCCGCGTCCCGAGCCCAACTACGGCCTGCTCGAACAACTCGCTTCGGCAACCGGCGGGCGTCTCAATCCTTCGCCGGCGGAAGTCTCGACCGAACGCGCCACGCTCGAGCGCCGCGTCTCGATGAATCCGTATCTGCTGGTCGCCGCGATGATTCTGCTGATCGGCGAAGCGCTCGTGCGCCGCCTGACCGCATGAAGAAGCACGACTCGATTCACGCCAACCATCGCGTGCAGCGCGACTATCCCGCCAAGGTGAAATTCTGTCCGCTGTGCGGCGCCGCGATGGAGCCGCGACTGCTCATGCCCGAGAACGCCGATCGCAAAGTCTGCACGCGATGCGGCTTCGTGCTGTTCCCGGGACCGAAGCTGGTCGCCGGATGCTTCGTCGTCGACACGGCCGCGTGCTTGCTGATCCGCCGCGGCATCGAACCGGCGCTCGGCAAGTGGACGTTCCCCGGCGGCTACGTCGATTTCGGCGAGAACGCCGCCGAGGCCGCGATCCGCGAGACGCTCGAGGAAGTCGGCATGCGCGTCGCGCTCGGCCCACTACTCGGAGTGTTCAACGATTCCGCGATCACCGTCGTCGTCTATCTCGCGACGCCCGGCAAGGAAGCGCCGTCGCTGTCCGACGAGGCAACCGAAGTCCACTACTTCGCTCCCGACGAAATTCCGTGGCACGACATCGCATTTCCCACCACGACCGACGCCCTGACGGCATGGGTCGCTTCGACGCGAAACCCCCGCCAAACATCATAAATTTTTGGGCTTTCCGCATTAGCACTACTGACGCAATTGTGCTAAATAATTTATCCTAATCCTCCCGGCACCTGCGGCCATTCCAAGTCAGGAAGGTGGCTCTTATGGAACGGGTTGAAGTAGTTGGCGGCAACGTTTTCGTCATTCGGACGCGTCAATTGAGTCCCGACTGGTGGTGCTGCGATCTTTACGAGCGCGTCGAGAGCGACGCCGGCGTCGAGGCGTTCGTGCTCGAAGATTTCGGCCAATCGGAAATGGAAGCGATCGGGATGGCGCTCAGCGACGCGCACGAGCCCAACCACATCCAGCATCACCACCACTGATTCGCGGCGCGTTGCACTTCAGACTTTGTCCTGCCGACGGCCGAATCGTCTGCCGCTCGTAGTCCGCAATCACAGTATCGATTGTGTCAGCCTGCTCGCGCGACTTGTCGTCGCGGATGCGCACGATTCGCGCGAATCGCAGCGCCATTCCGGCGTCGTAATTCGGGCTGCGCTGGATATCATTGTACGCAACCTCGACCACGACCTCGGGGCGAACGGTCACGACGCCGTGCGCCTCCGTCGATCTTCAGCGCGAGCAGCCGCTCGGTCATCGCGCGGAATTGCTCGTCGTTCAGACCCTTGAAGGTCTTGCCGAGCATTGCGAACCCGCCGCTGCTGGTCGCGCGCCGCCAGATGGTAGTTCGAAAGCCAGCCGTGGCGCCGCCCGTAGCCCCACTCCGCCGCGATGATCACCAGGTCCAGCGTGTGCGTGTGCTTTATCTTGAGCCATCCGCGCCCGCGCGCGCCCGGCGTGTATGCGCTCGCGAGCGACTTCGCCATCACGCCTTCGTATCCGGCGGCGACCGCGTCGCCATAGAATTTCTCCGCGTCGGCGAGGTTCGGCTTGATGATGCGTTCGACGATTTCCAGCCCGGCCGACTGATTGCAGTTCCTCGAGCATCGCAATTCTCTCGGCCCACGGGCGATCGATCGTCAATGCGCCGTCAAGCGCGAGCACGTCGAACACGTACAGCTTCAGCGGCTGCTCGAGCGCGCGCTTTGTCGACGTCGCGCGTGCGTCCGAACCGCCGCATCAGATCCTGAAATGCGGCCGGCCGCCCCGACGCGTCGACGCCGATCACTTCGCCGTCGAGGATCGCGTGGCGCGCGCCGATTCGATTCACAACCTCGACCACGTCGGGAATGCTCTCGGTGATCTCGTTCAGCCGCCGCGAAAAAATTCGCACGCCGCCGTCCGCCGCATGATGAATCTGCACCCGCGCGCCGTCGAGCTTGTGCTCGAAGCGAAAAATCCGGGCCGAGCGTCGCGAACGCTTCGGCAATATCCGCGACCGGAAACGCGAGCATCGGCTTGAGCGGCTTGACCGCGCCGCACGCGGCGAAGATTCGCTCGGCGACGGATTTTCGTCGCGCCGGGCGCAGCGGATCATTCGCACGACGCGGCCGAGGTCGGCCTCCAGCATGTGAATCCGGCGCACTTCGCTGACCGGCCGCGCGCCATTCTTCGCGATCGCTTCGAGCATCAGGCCTTCGCTCACCCCGTGGCGCATCTCGCCGATCAGAAT
The DNA here is from genome assembly GCA_963721485.1 of uncultured delta proteobacterium. Taxonomy (GTDB): domain Bacteria; phylum Desulfobacterota; class Binatia; order Binatales; family Binataceae; genus Binatus. Next base: position 57,216 of record CAVRJV010000004.1, read on the forward strand.
CTTCGCGATGTACTTTCCTTCGAACGCCGACGCGCGCGTGAACAGCTCGCGCAGTGCGTCGAGCTTGCGGTTGCGCGCATGCCGCCCCTCGATCGCCGCGATCTCGGCAAACTTATCGTTGAGCTCGCGAATTGTCAGCGTCGGCTCGGGATCTGCCGCGCGCAGCTTGAGCGTCATCTCGACGGCCTCGCCGAAATCTTCGGCGGCGGTGAAGATGTCCTCGCCCTGGTCGCGCGCGTCGGTCATCTCGGCGACGATTTTCCAAATCGCGCGGCCGCTTATCTGGCAGGCGCTTCTCCTCGCCCTGCTCGACCGCGCGCCCGACCATGAATCGCGCCGCAATTTCGGCTTCATCGACATCGAGCGAGGCCAGGAACGTGCCGACGGTCTCGGCCATCTGCAGCCGGCTCTGAGTCTGGCTGAGCGACTGGCAAACGACCGCGAAATCGTAGAACGAGGGCACGTACAAGATTAATGCTGCCCGCGATGCCGCGCGCAAGCGCCCGAGCATGTTGCTCTACAGCTGCCATCGGATGCGACTTCACGAACGGCACAAATACTTTCAGGAACTCCTCGCGCGCATCCATGAACGCGTGGCCCACATCCGGGATCACATGCAATTTCGCGCCCGGTATCTGCGCCGCGATTATCTCCGAGTTCTTCGCCGGGATGAGCACGTCCTCCGCGCCGGTGACGACCAGTGTCGGCGCCTTGATCTGCGGCAGGCGGTCGAAGGTCTTGCAGCGTGTAGGTCGCTTCGAGCTGGCGCTGGAACGCAAAGGGCGGCGTCGGATACTTGAGCAGCCGCGGAATCGCCGCTTCGAGCACGTCGCGATGCGCGGCGATGTATTTCGGCGTATGCCCCAGCGGCCATCCGCGGCGAATGACGTCTTCCGGCGAAACGCCCTCGCGCGGCGCGGTCAGAATTTTCAACGATTCGGGCGGCGGCGGCACCGAATGCGTGCCGCCCGCAGTGGTGCATCCGAGCGTGAGCGTCGCCGTCCGCCTCGGATGCCGCAGCGCGAACTCCTGCGCGATCATCCCGCCCATCGAGACGCCGAAGATGTGCGCGCGCGGAATGTCGAGCTTGGTCGAGCACGCCCGCCGCGTCATCGGCAAACATCTCGATCGAATACGGCGCGTCGGGCTTGTCGCTCTGCCCGGTGCCGCGATTGTCGAAGGTGATCGTGCGAAACGTTCGCGCCAGCTCGGTTACCAGCTCGGGATCCCACGTCGCCGAGCTGGCGCCGAGGCCCATGATCATCAGCAGCGGCTCGCCCTTCCCGGCCACATCGTAGTTGAGGTTCACATCGCCGACTTTGAATTTTTGGCATTTCGGTTTCCTCCGGACCGCGCAGACGGCTGCCGCTCTATTTGTTAGCGCAGAATCCCTGCTTCTTCATATACTCGACGGAATTGCTCGGTCAGCGGCGACATCCGGCGTGGCGTCGGCCCGATAGACCGAAGTGTGCTGCGGATCGAAGTAGCACATCAGCTTGATAGTCTGGCCCGCGGGAATTTGAAATTCGATACGAGTCGGGAAGATTGGGCGGTCCGTACGCAGGCATCGGCGATGGCCGGCTTATGCTCCGTCGGCGGCGCCGCGTTCCCTCCGACGGCCTGGCACATCTTGACCGCATCGATCTCGGCAACTGCCGGCGCGGCGGGCGCGATCTGCATGCTCGCGGGCATCCCGGCGGTTGCGCGTCATTGCTCGAGCACGACGCGATGCAAATCGCGACGTCAGCGCAGCGCCCGCCAGCTCAGAATGTTGCGCTTCGGCATCGACACTGACTCTTTCACCATCGAGACTCGCAGTCTCAGCCCTGCCGTCGATGCGGCGCTCGGCAACGTCGCTCCCCGCGCGAGCTGCGCAGTTCAACTTGCGGCATCTGAGGATCAGCTCGACTCCCGCGATATGGGCGGTCTCCTCGATCTCGATTCCGTGGCGCGCCGAGGATCTCGCGGAGCTGTGCCAGCGTGTAGTGCGTAGATGGCTGCGTCCTTGTATCCGCCGGCATCACGAAGCCGTAAATCGGTTCGATGATCCGCCTCCAACCGTCGCATAGTCGTGCGTGCCGAGGATCAGCATGCCGTCGGTCCGCAGCACCCGGCACATCTCGCTGAAGATCGACTCGTCGTACGCGAATATGTTCGATGACCTGCGAACTGATCACGCAGTCGAACGAACCGTCTTTGAACGGCAGCGCGAAGGCCGACGCGTTGACCAGCGGAATTTCGTAGCGGCGCAGAAAGCGAAGCTTCGCGTAGTCGAGGTCCATGCCGATTGCATTGTTGAGGCTCTGTACGATCACGCTCGAACCGCATCCCATGTCGAGCACCCGGCCCGCGCCGCGCGCCCATAGCACGGTGATATGATGCCGCCGGCGATGCCAGTAGCGGCGCGGTGGCATCAGGCTGTTGAAGCCGCGCTCGTCGTAGTCGGTCGACGCGAGCGAGTTGCGGAGTCTCCACAGCGGTATCGATGAACGAAAGATCATCCAGCCGAAGCTGAAGAGCTTGGCGTGCGATCGGCCCGCGCCGCGCGGAAAATAGATGAAAGGAACTTCGACCACGCTGAATCCGTTGGCGAAGGCCTTGACCAGGATTTCCTCCTGCACCTCGAAATTCGTCGACGTGAGTTCGAGGTTCGCCAACACCTCGCGCCGGTACAGCCGAAAGCCGCTGGACAGGTCGAGCACCGGCATCGAGAGCAACCGCCGCAGCACCAGATTGAGAAACCAGCTCGTCGAGCTGCGGATGAAGTCCGAGTACGCGACGCCCCCAGCGCGTAGCGCGACGCGACCACGATGTCGGCGCAGCTTGCGCGCCCGCCACATCGTGACGAAGAAATCCGGGTCGTGCGATTGATCGGCGTCCAGCGTCAGCACGTAGTCGCCGCGCGCCTCGGCGATGCCGGTCTCCCAGCGCGCCCGCGTAGCCGCGCTTGCGTTCCATGACGACTCGCGCGCCCAATGCCTCCGCCGTTTCGCGAGTGCCGTCGGTGGAGTGGCCATCGATCACGATGATCTCGTGCGTCAGGTGTTCGCGCTCGAGCGACGCGATGAGCCTGGGGATCAGGACCCTCAGGTTTTCGGCCTCGTTCATCACCGGTAAAATTACGGAAATGTCCATTCGGGCTAAGTTTCCTTTATGCTGCGATGAAAAGGGAATATGCCGATCGTGCGCGCGTGCAGGCGCTAGCGAAGTAATCTGTTGAGGCGGATGAGGAAGGGCGTGCGGAAAAAATCAATCTCGAAAATTATTGCGTTTGCGGCGATCGCTATGCGGCGGCGGGTTCCACTCCGTGCTATTCGCCGTAGTCATTCACCGGCATCCGGTCGTCGAAGACACGTCGTCGAGGAGCCCACGATTCCGTTGTCGTCGATTCACGTGCTCGGCGACCGGCCCGCTCCGTTCGCGCTCGACGCCAAGGCCGCGATAGATGATCGACGCCAATACCGGCGCGGTGCTGTATGCCTACAACGAGCACGAGAAGATGCAGCCCGCCAGCCTCGCCAAGATCATGACGTTCTACCTCTCGCTCGACGCGCTGAAGGCCGGCAAGATCGCGCCGGACACCGACGTTGTCATCAGCGAAAAAGCCTGGCGGCTCTCGATGGACGATACGGTGTCGCGGATGTTTCTCAGCGTCGGGCAGAAAGTTCCCGTCAACGATCTGCTGTATGGCCTGATGGTGTCGTCGGGCAACGATGCGGCGGTGGCGCTCTCCGAATATATCGGCGGCAGCACCGACGCGTTCACTGTGATGATGAACGACAAGGCGAAAGAAATCGGACTCACCGAAACCCACTTCGCCAATCCCGACGGATTGCCCGAGGAAGGCGAGTTCACCACCGCCGCCGACATGGTCGCGCTCGCCCATTCACTCGTGGGCAATCATCCCGAAGCGATCACATATACTTCGGCCAAGGAATTCACCTTCGCCAAAATCTCGCAGCCCAACTTCAACAGGCTGCTGCTCCACGACCCGCGCGTCAACGGGATCAAGACCGGCCACGTCGATGAAGCCGGCTATCACCTGGTCGCGTCGTCGACATCCAACGGCATGAATCTTCTGTCGGCGGTGATGGGCGCGCCGAGCGACACGAAGCGCGATGAGCGAGTCCGAAAAGCTGATCGAATGGGCATTTCGAACTTACGTCAGCTACCGGCCCGATCTGAAGAAGTCGGTGCCAACCTCGATCCCTGTGCATGACGGCGTCGCCGAGACCGTCGCGATCGGACCCAACGGCGAAGCGGCGTTCACGCTCGGGCGCGGCGAAGAGACCAAGGTGACGGTCCAGTTCGAGCCGTCGGAGAGATATGTGGAAGCGCCGGTTCATCCCGGCGATTCGGTCGGCGATCTGACGGTCCTGCTCAACGGCAAGCCGCAAGCGACGATTCCGATCGTCACGAAGGCAGGCGTCGACCGCGCCGGATTCTTCGGCCGCATCGGCCAGAAGATCGGCCGCATGCTCTAAGCGCTGCGCTAGTGGCGCGGGCCGCCGTGCCCGCGATTACGCGCTCAATTCGTCGAGCAGCGCTTTCGCCTCGAGCAGATCATTCGTCCCGAATCCCTCCGTGAACAGCGCGAACGCCGGCGCCAGTGCTGCGCGAGCCTCGTCGCGCCTGCCGGTCTTCGCCAACATCAGCGCCAGGCTCGTCGCCGCGCGCAGCCTCCACGAATTCGCGCCCTGACGCACTGCGATCTCGATTGCGCCGCGGAAGCATCGCTCGGCTTCGATTGCGCCGTCGGGACGCAGTAACATCGCCTCGCCGCGGATCCTGTGCACTTCGGCTTCGAGTAGGCGATGGTCCTTCTGCTCGACCCGTTGCGCGATCTGGTCGAGCGCGAGGATGCATTCGTCCACCCGTTTCATCATCAGGTAAATTTCCGCCAGCATGATGAACGAGAACGAGTAGATCAGGTCGGCGCCGCTGGCGGCCAGGCTCTTGACCGACTCTTTCAACATCGCGAGGCCTGAGGTCATCGCCGCTTCGTCACCCCGAAACTCGCCTTCGCCTGCAATCGTGCGGGCCAGGCACATCTCTCCCGCCGCGAGCCAAAACGGCAGTCCGTTTTCGCGCGAAAGTTCGATCAGCGCCTCCGAACGCGGGCGCACTTCGGCATACTCATGCCGGAAATGCATCAGCACGATCGCGTACAGGTTGGCGAAAGCGACGCTGAAAGGACGGCGAAGCTGCGCCGCCATTTCGATTGCCTCGTCCATCCGCCGCTTCGCCTGGTCGGGGTAGCCGGCCATATGCAGCGCCCATGCAAGGTTGCAGCGCGACGGCGTAACCGGCGTCTGCATCATCGGCAGATACCGCGGCAGGTCGCGGTCGAAAACCTTGGCGGCGATCTCGAGGTTTTCGCGCGCCGCCGGAAATTCTCCCAACCACAGCTGCGAAGCTCCCATCGCGTTGTGCGCAATCCCCGACGCGAGATCGCTTTCCATGCGCCGCGCCATAACGAGCAATCGTTCCGCCAGGATGCGGCTCTCGCGCAATTGTCCGTTGGCGTGATCGAAACTCCATAGCGCCGCCAGCACTCCGAAGATTTCGGGCGTCTCGCCGGCACGGCGGCAGAGTTCCTGCGCGCGCTCGATATTGGTCGCCAGCTCCGGCGACGAAAATCCCTGCACCGCAACGATCAGCGGCCCCATCATCATCTGGATCTTCAGCTCGATCTGATCGCGCTCGCGCGATTCCGGCATCGTGGCGATCAGCCGCAACGCTTCGCGCCCGTAGCCGATCGCGTCGTTGTACGCCGAGCGCGCTCCCGCCTGCTGGGCCGCACGGCGCAGGTATTCGACCGCCTTGGACGCGTTGGCGCTGCGGCTATAGTGATGCGCCAGCTCAGCCAGGTGATCGTCCAGTGTCGCCGCGAACATCTCTTCGAGAGCCGCCGCCGTGCGCTCATGAATCGTCCGCCGCCGATTCATCAGCACCGAGTCGTACGCAACTTCCTGCGTCAGCGCATGCTTGAAGGTGTATTCGTTCTCGGGAAACGCCGGCTGCTCGTAGATAAATTCCGCCGCCTGCAGGTTCGCCAGCATCGGCGCGAGCGCGTCATCATGCTTGCCGACCACGCGCCGCACGAGCCCGATCGGAAATTCCTTGCCGATCACCGCGAGCGATTGCAGCAGGTCCTTGTCGGTGGGCGCGAGCTTATCGATTCGCGCCGCCAGGATTCCCTTGACCGTCGACGGTATCGCAATCGACGTGAGCGGTTTGGCAATCGGCACCGCGCCGTCTCGCACCAGCACGCCTTGGTCGAACAACACCTGCACCATCTCTTCCATGAAAAACGGATTGCCCTGCGTACGCTCGATGATCGTCGCCTTCAACGAATCGAGCGCCGCGTCGTCCCCCAGCATCGCCGACAGCAACTCGGCCGCGTTCTCGGGTCCCAGCGGATCGAGCCGCATCTGCGTGTAGTAGGTCTTGTTGCCCCAGTTGTGCCGATACTCGGGCCGATAGTTGACCATCATCAGGATTTGCGCGGTGCCAATCGAGTCGGCCATCAGGTTCAGCAGCGCTTCAGACTCCGCATCGACCCAATGCAGATCCTCGAAAATCAAAATCAGCGGCTGGTTGAGGCTTTCGCGCACGATCAGACTCTTGACCGCCTCGCGCGTGCGGCGGCGCCGGATCGAAGGATCCATTTCGTCGAGCCGCGCGTCACCCGAGGGAATTCCAAGCAGCGCAAACAGATGCGGCAGCGTATCTTCCAGCGCGCGATCCAGCGCGAGCACCTTGCCGGTAACCTTCTCGCGCCGCGTGCGCGCGTCATCGCGATCGGCAATTCGAAAATAACTCTTCAGCAGATCGACCACCGGCAGATACGCCGACGCCTTGCCGTGCGAGAACGAGAACGCCTCGAGCACCAGGCACTCCAGTTGCCGGCGCATCTTGAATTCGTAAAACAATCGCGACTTGCCGACGCCCGCCTCGGCCATCGCCGCGACGATCTGTCCATGTCCCCCGCGCGCCAGTTCGAGCGCCTTGCCCAGTTGCTCGAGCTCGGCGCGTCGTCCCACGAACTTCGACAATCCGCGCGACGCCGACATCTGAAGCCGCGTCCTGAGCGGGCCAATCCCAATCACCTCGTACACGTTGATCGGATCGCTGACGCCCTTGATTCGCGCCGGCCCGAGCGGCTTCAGGTCGAAGTAGCCGGCCGTGAGTTTCTGCGTATGCTCCGTGATGACGATCGATCCGGTCGGCGCCAGCGTCTGCATCCGCGCCGCGAGGCTCATCGAATGCCCGATCGGCGTGTACTCAGTATGCGCATCGTCGGTACGAATCGATCGCACCACCACCTCGCCCGTGTTGAGCCCGACGCGAATTTCGACCGGCGGATTTCCCTGTGCGCGCAGGCCGGCCGAATACTTTGCCATCTCCTCCTGCACGCGCAGCGCCGCGTAGAGTCCGCGCTGGGCGTGGTCTTCATGCGCCACGGGCGCGCCAAACAGCGCAAAAATCCCGTCGCCGGTCGACTGCACGATATACCCGTCGTAGCGATGCATCGCGTCGATCATCAGCTTCAGCGCCGGATCGACAATCGCCCGCGCCTCTTCAGGGTCGAGCCCTTCCATCAGATCCATCGATCCCTTGATATCTGCAAACAGCGCCGTGACGGTCTTGCGCTCACCCCCCGACGCATCCGCAGCGTCCTGCTCCAAGCGCACGCGCACCGAAGGCTCAACATCCGCCGGTGGCTTCGCGCTAGCGATGGCTCCCCGAGCCACCGTCAGCGCGTCGCCGCATTCTCCGCAAAACTTAAACTCAGGAGGATTTTCCAATCCGCAGCGCGAACACTTATTCCGCAGCGCAGCTCCGCACCCGCCGCAGAACTTCATCCCGCCCGGATTCTCACTCCCGCAACTAGAACATCGCATCGCGCTTGAGTTTATCCCGCCAACAAGGCTTCGGCCTAGCCGCGAGAGCGCCGCGACGGACCCCAAGTCTCTAATGCAAAGCGCTTCAACTTCGCTCGGAAACACGCGGGGTCGACTCACTTTGGATGCAATTGTTATCGGCTGAACGCAAATTGCTAGCACATCGGGCTATCGCGTTATGCCGCGCGCAGCGCTAGGAAAATAGTCATCGAGGGGAGCAAATGGAGAGTCTGTTAGTCCTAGCCCAAAAAGCGTTCGCAGATCTGTCTGAGGCTGAAAAAAGGGTCGTAGGGTCTGCGCCCAAGGGGACCGAGACAGATTGTCTCGATCTCGGAGGAGGTGACGACCCAGGGAAGGCCAACGGAACGTCTGAGGCGCCCGACGAAAAGTGGCCAGAAACCCGCAACGTTCGAGCGGAGCTAATCCGCTGGCTATTCGTCAATGCTGGAGCCCGTAAACGGATCGATCCTCGCGGCGCGCGAATCCGGGAGCTGCATAACAGGCCACCTCGATCTCAGCTCCATCGACCTACTCTTCCCTCTTGTGTTGTTGAGCTGTCGTTTGGAGAAAGATCTTAACCTGAAATTTGCGAAAATACCCCAGCTCACTCTGGACGGAAGTTTGGTGAGATCCATAAATGCCGAGGGGCTTAGATTGGAGGGTGATGTTTCGCTGGAAAACGGCTTTTCTGCCGATGGCGAGGTGCGCCTGCTCGGTGCGACGATTGGGGGCAGCCTAAACGCAACGGGCGGAACATTCAAAAATCCGAACGGACCCGCCATGAACGCCGACCGCGCTAAGATCGGCGGCAGCGTCTTTATGAAGCAAGGGTTGATCGGTGAGAGCGGGATGAAGAACAAGTTCCTGGCCGAGGGCGAAGTTATCCTGCTAGGCGCGACAATCGAAGGCAATTTGGAAGCGGACGGCGGCACGTTCAAAAATGGAAACGGAGACGCGTTAAGCGCGGATGGCATTAGGGTGTCCGGCAGCGTTTTCCTGAGAAACGGATTCAGCGCCGAGGGCACGGTGCGGCTGCCCGGCGCGAAAATCGGTGGCAATCTGGATGCATATGGAGGGACGTTCAAAAATTCAAACGGCTACTCCCTTGTTGCCGTTGGGGCCAATGTTGGTGGCAACGTTTTGATGAAGCCGGAGTTCAACGCAGACGGCTCGACTAAGAACAAATTCATAGCTGAGGGCGAGGTACGGCTGACCAATGCGGCCATTGGGGGCAATTTAGATGCGAGCGGCGGACGCTTCGAGAAAACGAGTGGAAACGCCTTGAATCCCGACGGCAGCAAGAATGAAACCGCTTTAAACGCCGACGGTATCAGGGTAACAGGAGACATTTTCCTAAGGAACGGCTTCAGCGCGCGGGGTGAAGTTCGACTACTGGGCGCGACCCTCGGAGGCGATTTAGATGCGACGAGTGGAAAATTCATCAGGCTGGACGAACGCGCTCCTGATGTGGACGGCACCAAGGTGAATTACGAGATCAACGCCATCAATGCCGACAGCATCGAGGTGCGTGGCAGCGTTTTGCTTTGCGACAAATTCCTTGCAGTTGGGCAGGTGTGGTTGCGCGGCGCGGAAGTCAGGGGGCAAATGGAGGTCGATGAAGCTTGGATGGGTGCATTGAATCTCGACAGCGCCAATATTATGGGGCCGTTCTTTTGGCAAAATATCCGCAAGAATCCTCCTCCGGAGTTTCCAGACAAAAAATTGAGGTCGTCCTTGGACTTGTCCAATGCGAAGGTGGGGTCGTTGGTGGATGACGTGCCTAGCTGGCCAAATCAGGGCCTGCTGCGTCTTGATGGTTTCGTCTACGGTCGCATCTCCGATGCACCGACAGACGCGAAGACTCGGATCGGATGGCTACGCCTCCAGTCGGATAGGCTCGGGTTTCGCCCACAGCCTTATCGGCAGCTAGCCAAGGTGCTGGGGGAAGCAGGGGATGACTCTACGCAAAGCGGGTGCTGGTCGAAATGGAGAACGCACGCCGCAGAGGCGGAAAGCTCAATTGGTGGTCGAAGAGTCCAAATCTCTCTTGGCGATCGTGGGCTTGGGCTTGGGTACTAAAAGTAACTATTGGTTATGGCTACAAGCCGTTCCGCGCTGGCTGGTGGGTGGCGGGGTTCGTTCTTGTTGGCTTCTTTCTCTTTTCTTGGGGAAACGACGCAGGCTTTCTGAGGCAGAACAAAGACAAGGATGCCGTGGTGATTCAGAATAAAGACGCGGCCGAGATTCAAGACAAAGAGGTCTCCATTTACCAGAATTTCAATGGCTTCATCTATTCGCTCGAGACCTTCTTGCCCCTTGTGGACCTGCAATTTGCAAAACATTGGCTCCCCTGTACGACACCTAAGCCTAAGAACCCGGTCGATCTGCTGAGCCACCTGCGATATTGGCCATTCAGATGGTTGCCGCCTTGGCACCATGATTTCGGCTCCAATTTTGGCAGGGAGCTTCGTTGGTATTTCTGGTTTCACATCTTGGCCGGATGGTTCTTCACCACTATGTTTGTCGGCGGAGTGACCGGTCTAGTCCGAAAGGACTGAGCAAAGACCACTCTCTGAGTTAAGGCATCAAACGAGCGTAAACGGGCGCCGGGCTGATACGAGTCAATTCTTCTGGGGGATAAACTTTTCAGGCTATCCGCCACACATCACTCGCGCTATGATCGTCCGCATGGATGACTCAAAGTCACGCGTCAAACACTCCCGACTCGATCACCTCTTCCCCGCACTTGGCGTCATGATCTCCGGATCAAAATCACGCGGAACGAAGCTATCGATTGTGGTTCGGACACCATCGCACCACAATAAGTGCTAGAAAATCAGATTCGACACAATGTAACGCGCAGAATGATCCTGTGCGGCGCCCTCCTCTTCGCCGCTGCAGTTGCGGTCGGGTTGGATAGCGCAGAGGGTCAGACTGAGCCGTCGGCACCCGACTCTCTTAAGCCGCCTGCCGCCGAACATCTGCAGGCGCACGCGCATGCATCCGGGCAGCAGATTTACACCTGCGACGGATCAAAATGGATTCTCAGCGGACCCGATGCCACGCTCTTCGATAAAGCCGGACATAAGGTCGGCTCTCATTTCGCCGGGCCAACCTGGCAATGGTCGGACGGCAGCCGGGTTACCGCGAAACCTATAGCCAACGCTACCCCCGATCCGGAATCGATTCCGTGGCTGCTGTTGACCGCGACCGGTCACACCGGCGATGGCGTGATGAAGAACGTTTCCAGTATCCAACGCTTGCACACGAAAGGCGGCAAAGCGCCCGCCAACGGCTGCGATGAATCGCACAAGGGTGCGCAGGCCCGAGTCTCTTACACTGCCGATTATTATTTCTACGTGCCCTGATACGGCGAGAAGAGACCGAGGCTCACCACTTCAATCCCATTGCCTCGGTGAGGAATTTCATGAAGCCCGCCGACGACGCGCACGTGCTTGCAAACAGATCCATGAACTCCAATGAGCATACTTCCTTGCGTGTGAACTCGGTGCCGCCAATGAAATCCTTGCGCTTGAGACTCCTCGATCATCGGATGCGCCGCGTCGTAGCCCTTCGGCGGACGCGACAGCATGTCGCCCATCATTTCGAATCGCAGTTTGAACTTTCGATCGTCGATCGCACTCTTCCACTTCGTCGGGTGCGCGACGATCGCATCGCGAATTTTTGCCGTAGTCTCCGGATGCGGATGCCACACTCCTACACCCATGAATGCTTCCGCGGGCGACAGCGACAGGTAAAACGCCGGCGACCCGTGATGACGCTCAACCTCGCTATGACCGAACGCCGCCGACGCGTTGGTGTGATACGGCGTCTTGTCGCGCGAGAAGCGCAGGTTCCGATAGATGCGCATCATCGATCCGCCACTCGGGCGCGGATCGGCGACGTAGTTCGCGCTGATCTTTCTCAGCCGCGGAGCGAAATCCGCGACGAACGCGAGCATCGGCTCGCGCACATCACGCTCATAACGCGGCTTGTTCGAGATGAACCACTCGCGATTGTTGTTGCGGCTCAGCTCTTCGAGGAATTCGAAAAATCGCGGAGTGAAGTACCGTTGTGCCATCGCTCGTGCGTCACGCCTGAATGAAGTCGTTGAAGATTTTGAAGAAGCGCTCCGGCTGATCACGATGCACCCCGTGACCCGCGTTCTCGAACACTTCGAGCCGCGCCACGCCCGGCGTCATTGCCGCCGCGATATCCTGCGAGTCGGCAACCGGCAGAATCGGATCGAGTTCGCCCGCCGTGATTAACGTCGGGCACTCAATCTTTTTCAGGTCGGCCAGAAAGTTGAACGTGTGCGATTCGTGCAGGAAAAAATCCGCCATCAATTTCGGATTCATCACCGATCGCTCGACGAACTCGGGCGGCGACGGTGTTCGGTTGTACAGCGGGAGGCACTGCTTCCGATATTCGGCCATCGCCTCCGCATCGGGATTTTCGAAAAAGCGCCGCGCCACCTCGCGCACTTCCGGCCCGCCCCGCTTCTCGAACATCTCGAGCGATCGATCCTGCCGCGACACCGCCGCCGTGCTGCTCAACACCAGCTTGCCGGGATGCTCGGGATGGCGCGTCGCGTACGACATCGCCACCATGCCGCCGAACGAGACGCCGAGCACGATCGGCCGCTCGATCTCCAGCACGTCGCAAAACGCGCGCAGGTCGTCGCCCCATTGCGGCAGATTCCATTTCGCCGGATCGCCGTGATCGCTGCGCCCGTTGCCGCGATGGTCGAGATACACCACCTGCGCGTTCTCGGCGAGCCGTGAAAAGTCCGGCTTGAAGGTGGAATGGTCGAAGCCGGGGCCGCCGTGCAGCAGCACGACCGTCGGGACCTCGCGCATCTTCGCGCCGTCGGGCCGCAGCTTCGCACCTTCCACATCGAAGAATAGCCGCACGTCGCCAATACTTACCCGCATCGGCGAAGCACTAACGCGAACCGCCGCGAGGTGCAAACGAAGTAAGAACTAAATGTGAAACCCGCCGTGGGTTTCACGCTTCCCTGGGCAGGGGTGACCCCTGCACCCAGTAAAGGAAAAGATGCGGGACTTCGTCCCTGTTAGGAAGTTGTTAGGGCAGCGGGTTTGCTCAGCGCTCGATGCGCAGATGGAAAATGCCGCCGCGCGTGGTCGATTCGAGCACGACGTAGCCCTCCGCCTCCGCCGCGCCCGGGATGTCGCGAGCACCGCGCGGATCGTCGAGCGTCAGCTCGAGCACATCGCCTCGCGCCATCTGCTCGAGCCGCACCTTCGCGCGCGCCCAGTTGAGCGGACACTTGACGCCTCGCAGGTCGAGACGAATCGTTTTGCCGCGCGCTTCCATACCCGCATGATTCTTACCACACCGCGCGCGCCCGTGAATCCGCGGCGTGGAATCGCTATGCTGGGCGCGATGTTCCTCGAAAGTGCCGAGCTCTACGACGCCATCTATCACTTCAAGAATTACGCGCACGAGTGCGAGATTCTGCGCGCCGTGATCGCAGTCGCCGCGCCGGGAGCGCGCACGATCCTCAACGTCGCATGCGGCACGGGCGAACACGATAAATTCTTGAAGCAGCATTACTCGGTCGACGGCGTCGATCTTAACGAAAACTATCTGCGCGCCGCGCGCGTGAAGAATCCCGCGGGCCGCTACACCAGCGCCGACATGACCGACTTCGATTTGGCGACTACCTACGACGCGGTGACCTGCCTCTTCAGCGCAATCGGCTACGTCAAAACCGTCGATCGCATGAACCGCGCGATCGCGTGCATGGCGCGTCACGTGAAGCCCGGCGGCGTGCTGATCGTCGAGCCCTGGATTACGCCGGAAAATTGGAAGCCCGGCAATACTTTCCTTCACGCCGGCGAAATCGGCGCCGACAAAGTCTGCCGCATGAGTCTGGGCGGCCAGGAAGGCAACCTGTCGTTCACGCTCATGCACTATCTCAGAGGCACGCCCAACGGCATCGAGCACTACAGCGAGCGCCTCGAGCTCGGCCTCTTCACCCGCGAAGAGATGACGCACGCATTCGAGTTGGCCAACATGGACGTGCGCTACGACACCGAAGGCCTGATGGGCCGCGGCCTCTACATCGCGCACGCACGTGTCTGATCTCTAATACTGGGTGCAGGGGTCACCCCTGCCGAGGGAAGCGTGAAACCCACCGCGGGTTTCACATTGAATCAAGTTCCTAAACCTTCCTGCTCTGCCCCTTTGCCTCCGCCCAGCCCTGCTTCAGCGGTACCACATGATGGAAGAACAGTTTGCGCTCGACGAAGCGCCATCGCCCGCGCTCGCGCCGATATTTGTCTTCGTAGTATCCGGCCGCGGTGACGCTCTCGCCGTTGCGCGCGAAGCGCGCTTCGATCGCGCAGGTCCCGTGGGCTTCGTCTCCGTTCACCGTGATGATGTGATTCTGGATAAACGGGATCGCGACCTCCGGCTCCCGCACCGACGCGCGATAGAACTTGAGCAGCGACTCGCGCCCGCGCACCGGCTTGAAGTCTGCATCGTGCACATCGAGCACGCCGTCGTCGGCGAACAAATTCGCGACTGCCTCGCCCTCGCCGTGCGCGACATGCCAGCAGTAGCGAGCCGTCAGTTCCTTGATTTCGTCGCGATCCTCCAGTTCCTGGATACGCTGCTCGATTGTTTTGGTCATTGTCCTAAACTCGCGAATCGTTCGGTCGCGCGTTTGAGGATAGCGCGCATCGCGTCGAGGCTCTGCGCTCCCACCAGCGGGAACTCGCCGATGAAAAACGTCGGCACTCCGCTGACGCCGCGCTGATTCGCCGCCAGCGAATTGTTCTTCAACCGCATCTCGTACTTCGGCGACTTGATCGCGGCCGCGACTTCGTCCGCATCGAGACCCGCTTCTGCCGCCAGCCGCGCGACGACGCCCGCGTCGCCGATATTCTCGCCCTCATTGAAGTACGCGCGGTAGATTCGCTCTTCGAGCGCTTCGTCGCGGCCCGACTCCCGCGCGAATTCGGTCGCCGCCAGCGCGGCGCGTGAATTCGTAAACATCATTGGCGCCTTGATTTCAAATCCAACTGCACCGGCCATCGCCACAATTCTCTGCCACGTCGCCTTCCGCGCCGCCGCGTCGCCGCCCTCGCGCACCGTCTCGGCGGGAATCCCTTCGGCCGGCCAGTCGGGATGAATCTGAAAGCCGCGCCATTCGATCTCGAGATCGAACTCCGGCTTCAGCCGCCGCATCGTCTCGAATCCGACGTAGCAGAATGGGCAGATGTAGTCCGAGAACATCACAATCTTCAGCGCCATTGTTCGATCCTCTCCGCACAATATAAGACTCGCCATCGAGCGCCGTCAAAAGCGCATTTTCCGCAACAACGCGGCTATGTTAATTAGCTGACAGACGCCACTGCGCGCGTTCAACTGAGGTGACGCAATGATTCTCGATTCGCTCAAGCTCGACGGCAAAGTCGCCATCATCACCGGCGCCGGCCGCGGTCTCGGCCGCGCGATGGCGGTGAAGTTCGCCAAGAGTGGCGCCGACATCGTCGCCGCCGCGCGCACCCAGTCGCAGCTCGACGAGACCGCCGACGCCGTGAAAATGACCGGCCGCAAATGCCTGATCGTGCCGACCGACGTGACTATCTCCGCCCAGGTGAACGCTCTGGCCGAGGCGACGCTCAAGGAGTTCGGCAAGATCGACATCCTCGTCAACAACGCCGGCGGCGGCGACGGCACGCTCGGCAAGCAGCTCCCCGAAATCACCGACGAAGACTGGCGCCGCGGCATCGACACCAACCTCTCGAGCCAGTTCTACGCATGCCGCGCCGTCATCCCGCAGATGGTCAAGCAGAAGCGCGGCAAGATCATCAACATCGCGTCCGGCTACGGTCTGCGCGGAGGCAAGCACAACTTCATGTACACCTGCTCGAAGGGCGGGACGATCCAGTTGACGCGCTCGATGGCGCTGACGTACGCGCAGTTCAACATCCAGACCAATTGCATCGTCCCCGGAATCTTCCCGCACAACGAAGAGATGATGGTGTTCTTCAAGGGCGGCAAGTTCATTCCAATCGGCCGCGTCGGCGACGACAGCGAGATGGGGCCGCTTGCCGTCTTCCTTGCGTCCGAAGCATCGAATCATGTGAATGGCGAACTGATCGCGATCGACGGCGGCGGCCTCGCAGGCGGAATCACGCCAACCGGAGTGTCGCCGGAAACTTCGAACTAAAGACACCGGAGCTAAGATGGCCACCTCCAACTCGTCGAATGATTTCTCGCTCGAAGGAAAAGCCGCGCTGATCGTCGGTGCCGAACATTCAGTCGGCCGCGCTGCCGCAGTGGCGCTGGCCGAGGCCGGCGCCAAAGTTTTGATCGCGTCGCAGGAGCCCGGCACCGACAAGCAACTCAAGGAAGTCGCAAAACTCGTCGCTGCCGCCGGAACCAAGGCCGTCGTTCGCGTGCAGGACGCAGCGACGCGCGCCGACGTTTCCGCCACGGCGGATTTCGCCGCCAAACAACTCGGCGGACTCGACATCCTGGTCAACGCACTCGACACGCCGGCCTACGGACCCGCGGAAGCCAGCGACGACACCGCGTTCGACAAAATCATGGAGAACAATCTCAAGACGGTGTGGATGTCGTGCCAGGAAGGCGCGCGCGTGATGCTGCGGCAGGGCGGCGGCGTCATCGTCAACATCACGTCGGTGCTGGCGGAGCGCGGCGTCCCCAACGCTGCACTCTACTGCGCGGCAAAGGCTGCGGTGCTGAACCTGACGCGCGCACTTGCGCTCGAATGGGCGCGCAAGGGAATCCGCGTCAATGCGATCCAGGCCGGATGGCTCGACGACGAATCGAGTCCGGCCAACAAGAACGACGAGTTCAGCAAGAACCTGCTCAAGTACCTGCCCGACAATCGTCTCGTGAGGCCCGAGGAACTCGGCGGCGCCCTGCTCTACTTGTGTTCGCCCGCCGCCGGCTTCGTAACAGGAGAATCGATCGCGGTAGACGGCGGCCTGCGCGCCCGCGTCTAGGATTCGCGCTATCGCTCGGCGACGGTGAACATGTAGTCGCCGCCGTCGTAGGCGTACTCGCGGATCACATCGTTGATGCGTCCCGACTTGATATCGTCGGCGATGCGCTGCACTCCGCGCGCTACTTCTTGCTGATCGGGAGCGTCCGCGAAACACGAGATGCCGCTCCGGATGCGCGGGTCGAGGTATCGCTCAGGCTGATTCTTCCCGCAGCAGAGGAAAAAATCTTTCAGGTCGGGACTAACGTCATATTTTTCTTCGCACGCGATTCGGAAACCCGCCGTCTCGAGCACATCGACGGTGACGAATCGCTCGTACGGCGCGATCGCATTTTCGATCATGCGGGGGAAGTATTCGTTCAGCCAGTAATGGCGCATCTGCTCGACGGTGCCGTTGAGAATCACGAACCGCGCGCGCGGCGTCAGCACGCGATGCACTTCCTTGAACGCCGCGACCGGGTCCGCCATGTGATGATGCACGAAGGTGCAGGTCGCGCCCTCGAAACTGCCCGACGCAAACGGGATCGCCTCGGCGCGCCCGTTGTGCCATGCGATCTCCGGGCATTTCTCCTTCGCCCGCGCGAGCATCGTCGCCGACAATTCGAGCCCGCGAATTGGCACGCCCGCCTGATACATCGCGATCGTGTAGTTCCCGGTGCCCGATCCAACGTCGAGGTAGCGGCCGTCGGCGTGCGGCCGCAGATGATGAATCAATCGCGACAGCAAATACGGATCGGCCTGCCGCGTCGTGTCGTATCCAACTCCAATCCGGTCGTACAGTGCCACTACATCTGCTCTCCGCCGACCGTCAGCACGATCGCGCTCTCCTCGAGCGCCTCGACCGAATGCTCGATCGCGCGATCCAGCGCGACAATCGTCCCCGCCGTCGCCAGCTGCGACTTGCCCCTCGCGACGAAATTGATCTTGCCTTCGATCACTTGCACTGTGATCGGCGCGCGCGTGTGATGCTGCTGGAGCTTCGCGCCCTTCTTGAGCATCATCAGCGCCACATTGATCCCGTCGCCCTTGACCAGCGAGCTGCCATGCCGATCGTTGTCGGCCCACGCCAGCTCGCTCTTCAAGCGCGCGATCTCCGCCCGAACATCGACGGCGATCAATCCGCCCTGCGCCAAAAAGTTTTCGTGATGCGGATGCCGTGCCTGATGCGTCGCCTGATCGGCCTGCCGCGCGCGATCGGAGTCTTTAGTTTGTGCCATAGTGAACCTCCGCGATGAAAAACCGACTAACACCATTCTTTCGCCACGCGCAAATCCGCACAATCACCTACGCGGTGAGCGGCAGGGCTGAGCCCTGCACCCAGTATCCACTCGAAAAGACCTGTCCTCAGCGCTTTTCGGTATGGATACTGGGTTGCAAGGGGTCACCCCTTGCCGCTCACCGCGCAGGTGATTCCTCATTTCGTATCCAGTATCTTTTTCCACATGAGCAAGTCCGCAGTCCCATCCGCCAACCAGGTTGTTGAGTACTCGAATTTTACCTCGGTCGTCACCGGCGAGGGCGACTGGATGCCCGCGGGATTCCCGTTGCCCGACGGTGGCTTCTGGCAGTATCGCGAGCCCAATGCCGTCGTCATCGTGCAGGACGGTTTTCTGCGCGTCGCCGCCGTGCCGTACACGCGCGGCCACGACACGATCCAGTTCCTCGACAACGCCAAGCACATGTACTTCAGCACGCGCACGTTCGCATGCCCCGACGGCGGCACGATCACGTTTTCGATCGACCTCGCAGCGACCATCATCGACGGCGTGCCCGGCGATCTTTACGACGGCTTCGTTTCTTTCAACGTGCTCGATTTCTCGACCGGCGCCGCGCTCGACTTCTTCGTTGGCAACGAAACGATCGCCACGGTGTATGGCAAGCTGCCGTTTCCGGGAGTGCCGATCGTCGATCCCGCGCACGGTCCGCGCCATTTCTGTCTGTTCGAGGAAATTCGCGACGCGAGCGCGCCCGGCCAGCTCCATCATTTTGAGATCGCTTACGACTCGACCGGCGACCGCGTGACCTTCTCGGTTGACGGCAAGCAGGTGCGCCAGTATTCCAACGTCCCGTTCAAGCTCGGCCCATGCACGCTCGCACTCGGCCTGATGAGCGAAAAAGATATCGCACCCGGCAAGGGCAGCGTCTCATGCCACGGCCAGGGCGCAGTCGGCAAATGGGGCAACATAAGAATCGCAATCACCGGTCCGCACTAAGGTACTCAGAATGGAATTCGCCGGCTTTGGACATATCACGCTGACGGTCAGCAATTACGAAGCTTGCCTGAAATTTTACGACCGCCTGATGGCGCACATCGGGATGCGCCGATACTTCGAGTCGCCGCTCGGCGTGGGATGGTTCGCGGACGAATACATGTTCGTGATGGGCCATGCGGCGCCGGCGGGCGATCGATTTTCGCAATGGCGCACCGGACTGCATCACCTGTCATTCCGCGCGCGCAGCCGCGAAGAGGTCGACTCGTGCTACGCGATGCTCCTGGAGATCGGCGCGAAGATCATTTTCCCCGCCGAGCCCGGCCCATTCTGGCCCGGCTACTATTCGGTGGTTTTCGAGGACCCCGACGGCACGCGACTCGAGATGAACTACATCCCCGACGAAGGATGGAAGGCAGTCGCGGCCGCCGCCGACGCAATCGCGAAGGGTAAATCTCAATCGACAAATCCTCGATAGATAGCTTAACTTCCGCGAAGTAGTTGTCGTCCGCCGGTTAACACTTCTAGAATCGGCGTCATGCGAACAATAGTGCGTTGCGTGGGCGCGGCGGTAGCGATCGCAATGGCGGGATGTGCGTCGTCGCCGCAGCCTCCTGTGACTCCTCCCGTGGAAATCAGTGCGCCGCTCAATCTGTGCTCGCCGATTGCTTCGCCGCCGAACAACATCGCGACGCATCCCGGTTACGTTCAGTATGCGGTTACCGTGACGGATGCAGACGGGAATCCGGTGAGCGGCCTGAAGCAGTCGGACTTCATTGCTTACGTGCCGGGACGCAGGCTGCCGATCGAATATTTCGACGATGAGACCGGCAAAGCGCCGCAGTCAATCGTCGCGGTCGTAGATGAGTCGGGCAGCATGGTGAACAAGGTTGTTCTGCGGGATACGGCTTCGTTCCAAAAGGTGCGCCAGGAAGTCGGAGACGCGGCGGAGAAAATGAACAGGTGCGATGAGGTCGCCGTGATCGCGGTGGGAGGTCATCGCGCGAACTCGCCGAAGGGAGAAGACCCTGACCAGGGGATTAGAGTCATACAGCCGCTGACTACCGACCACAGGCTCGCGATGACGCGGATTTCGGAGCAGGTTCCGTGGGGTCAGACTCCCCTCTACGACGGGATTGCGCGAGGGCTGCAACTGCTCGAGGCCGCGCACTACCCGAATCGCGTCATGATCGTGATCACCGACGGTCTCGAGAATACGAGCGAATCGAAAAAGGACCAGGTGCTCGACCGCGCGAAGAGTGACATGGTGACGATCTATGTGATCGGTATCGGCAACAAAAATGCACCACCAGGCGAACAGGAAATCTCGGTGGGGCCGTATGTAATAGGCGGTATCGGAGACGACAACCGATTGGATACGAAAACGATAGAGGCGCTGGCTACGCAAAGCGGCGGGCAATACTTCATCGTGTCGGAGTTGGCGACCGACAACGGCAGCACCTATGTCGACGCATTCGGAAAAGTCGCGAGCGCAGTTGGGAATGGTTATTCGATCGGAGTGACGGCTCCGACCACGAACGCATCGGAGACGCAGCCGATCATCATTGCTCTCGCCAATCCCGGTTCGCTCCACTTGAGCGTACGCAAGCTGGAATCTGTTCCCGCCTCCACTCCCTGATTGATCAGCCCGTCTACTTCACGCCGGGGAAGCTCAACGTGAAGCCGCCGTCGACCATGATCGTTTGCGCGGTCAGGTAGCTGGCGGCGGGGAGGCAGAGGCGCGCATGGTTTGGAATAGCGGAAATTGCGGTCTTGGTCCGGCTGAAAAGACACCCCCAATGGGCGTGCGGCTCGCGCGCGTCACCTCGGTCGGCCTCATCGGGAAGGGAAACGTCGCGATAGCGATTCGCATGTTTTAGGACCGTGGCCTTGAAAACGTCATGTCGATCCGACCGCCGATTTCTTCCGTGAAGTCAGCAGAGTAAAATCACGCGATGGTTAGTCTAACCGAATCGGGAACAATAATCGCTGACTTCTTCGAAGATATGGCGGGGATGGCTCGCCAAGAGTTGCTTGCGGCCCACTACAAGGTCAGCTCATCGGATAAGGCCGAAGAGGTTGTGACCGCGTACTTCAATGTGCTTGCGCGGCGTATCGCTGCGCGGCCGCGGACTGTTTTCATTGCGAATGGCTTTCAGTGCCCCGCTGAGCACAGGGCGGGATTCGACCTCGTATGCGAGAAGGCGAAAAGCGGGGACGCTTTATGGCCGCATCAGAGTCGAAAGTTGGCAGACGCAAATTTCGATGACTCGCTGCTAAATGATTGGGGAATTAATCATCTACATCTAGGTACTAGGATCGAAGCGGACGGATTCGTGACTCGATCCGGCCCGGTGCTGTATGCGCGCGTGACGCTCGGCGAGCTCTATTGCATCGCCATCATCGACCATGGGAACTGGTCGAAACGACAACTACTTGAGATTGTCCACTCCAATTGGCCCAACTCGATTGCCGGGTCTACGATCCGCGGCGACGGGCTGGAATACGAGGCGTCCGATGATCAAATAAAAGACCTACGAGCAGCCGGCGTGAACGTGCTTACTCAGCGTGCCGATGGAACTATTCATTTCGGGCCTGGCGGTGGCTACGCGACGAATGGCAGAGGCATGCAGGTTGTCAACAGCATGATCGGATGGAGGCGTTTGTCCAATAAACTTGAGCGGACAACCGCAGAGAAGCTTGGCGACCTCCTTCAGGAAGCAGCGCGCAAGGCCGTACCGATGAAGCCGCCATTCGAGTTCCACCTGCAGATCGATCAGGGGAGGACGCGCGCGGTCGAGACAAAATCCCTCGTATCCGTCGATTTTGGGTCGCTCCTCAACATTGCAAAATTGAACTAGGCGCGACGACTGGCTGCGCACGGGAAATCACTGCCGCATCTGCAGAGCCATTTGCTGGTGCGATTCACTTCACGCCGGGGAAGCTCAGGGTGAAGCCGCCGTCGACCATGATGGTTTGAGCAGTGAGGTAGCTGGCGGCGGGGAGACAGAGAAGGCATGCGACGGCGGCGATTTCGTCGAGGGTTGGGAGACGCTTGAGGGCCGAGCGCTCGGCGCATCGGCGCTGGAAGTCTTCGTAGTTGTCGCCCAGGTAGTTCGCGTAGAAGCGCGCGGAGTCGGTGTCGATGTAGCCGACGTTGAGGCCGTTGACCGTGATGCCGCGCGGGCCGAGCTCGAAGGCGAAGTCGCGCACCATGCTCTCGAGCGCGGCCTTCGCCGCGCCGAGCACGCCGTGGCCGGGCAGGTTGCGAATCGAGTCGATGCCGGAAATCATCAGGACGCGCCCGCCGTCGCGCATCACCTTGTTCGCTTCCTGCACGGCGGCAACGAAGCCGTTCACGCTCAGCGCAAATGTTCGCGCGAGATTATGCGGCTTGGTTTCGAGCAGCGGCTTGAAGGCGGTCGCGGCGGCATTCGCGATCAGGATGTCGAGCCCCCCAAGCTCGGAGGCGGTGCGGGTGACCATCGCGCGGACCGGGGCTTCGTCTTCGAGGTCGGCTTTTATCAGAATGGAGCGCGGCGCGAGCGTGCGAACTTCGTCGAGGGTTTTCGCAGCGCTCGCTTCGTCGCGGCGATAGTTCATCGCGACCGTCGCCCCAAGGCGTGCGAGTCCGAGCGCGATCGCGCGGCCGAGTCCGCGCGTGCCGCCGGTTACGATTGCGACTTTGCCGTCGAGACTGTGGTCATCCATCAGGTTTATGCATTCAGATTTGCGTAGAGGATTTGACGGAGGTCTTTGCCGAGCGACTTGCCGTCGGCTCGCAGCTTGCGCGAGTTGAAGCCTTTCAGCTCGACGCTCACCGTCAGCTCGGCGTCGGCAACGTCGGCGGGCGTGGCAAACGCGACGCGTCCGCTCTCGGGCGTTCGCGTTTCCGCGATGACGGCGCCGCCGCGGCCATGCAAAGTGACGCGCGCGCCCGCGAGCGGCGGATACTCACCGTCGGGCAGATGATCGTTGTCGAGAACCGTGACGCTGATACTGCGCAGGTCGTGCGCGCGTTCAAGCTCGACGCGCAGGTCGCGCAGGTAAATCATCGAATCGGTAAACACGCCTTCGATTCCCGCGCGCTGCGGCTCGTGAACCGGGTTTGCCTTCAGCTCGACGCGCTGCGCCGCCATCCCGTGGTCGGATGTGATTACGAAGAGCGTCGAGTCGAGCAGTCCGCGCGCGCGCAACAATTCGAGCACCGCGCCGATTCGCTTGTCGGTGCGGTAGAGCGCTTCGCGCTGGCCCTCGTGATGCGGGCCGTAGTCGTGTCCACTGCCGTCGGTCAGCACGAACTCGTGCGCGACGAACATCGGCGCGTTGTCGCCGCAATGCTCGAACAGGGTGATCAGCTGCGCCATCCCGCGGATATCGACGACCTCCTCGCGAGTCATCCCCGGCATGTTGTCCGCGGCCCATCGCGGGCTAACGTCGGAAGCCATCTCGGTGGTGAGCGCCTTGAGTCGCGCCTTGTCGCCGACGATGCGCCGCTCGAACACTGCATGATCGGCGCCGCGTCCTTGCGGTTCGTGAATCGAGGCGGTGATCGTAGTTCGGGCCGCCGTGGCGCTTGAACGCCTCGTACAGCGTTTCAACGTCGGGGCTCAGATAACGCTCGCCCTCGAAGATGTTGCCCTGGATCGGCACGGTCTCGCGATGCTCGCGCAGGCGGAAGGTGGGGTTGACGACGTCGTGATGGCCGCCCCACGCGCCGGTCAGAATCGTCGAATGGCTAGGCCACGTGATGCTGGGAAAGTTGACGATCGAGCCGTGCGAGAGCATCGCGCCGCGCTCGATCAGCCCGGCGAGATTTGGGATAGCGCCGGGGTTGTTGTCGAGCTCGTCGCGCAGAGCGGAATGCGACTGGCCGTCGAGCAGAATCATGTAGGCGCGATCCGGACGCTGCGCATCGTCGTCGATTATTTCATCGAGCGGTTTGCCGTCCTGGCGCTTCAGATAAACCTCGGCGGGCGAGCCCGACGCGTCGCGGCCGGCGATTTTCGGCATCCCCATCAACCGCGCGATCGTCGGCGCAACGTCGACATGGCGCGCGCCCAGCTTGAAGAGACCGCGGCGGACGCCTGGACCGCTGAACACCAGCGGCGCGCGGCATTGCACGACGTCGAGCGCGCCATGCTGCCCCGGCTTAATTCCCCAGGCGTAGGCCTTGGGACTCGCGATCACATCGGGCGCGCGCGGACTGTCGAAGAGCTGCGCAATTCGCTCGTACGCATACGGATGACTGAGCACGTGGGGCTCGAAGTAGGCGCGATTGGGCTCGTCGGTGGGATTGCCACTGCGCGCGGCGGCGTCGAGTTCGTCGGCGATAGTGGCAATGATAAATGGATCCTGGTTCGCTACCGGGTTCTCGCCGATTTGCTCGATGACCTCGAACGACAGCGCGCCGCTATCGTCAGCAAATCGCTTGAAACGAACCATCCCGCGCCGCGACCACACCTCGTACGCGTCGGCGCGCCAGGTGATCGCGAGATCGACGTGATCGCGACGGGAGCCTCGGCCAGCATCGCGAGAATTGTCGCGTCGCCGGAATCGTATTGATGCGGATCGAGTCCTTGGCCGCCGCGGCGTTCAGGCCCATGTTCGCGTCAGCCGGACGGATTCGCGATTCATTTTTTCCGCAGTCTCCTTCGTCGAGAACATTGCGCCGTGCGACATGACGACGTGCAAGCCATTCAAGGCGCGCTACTTAATGTTCCGTTAATATCGGCGCAGACCGCGAGGATTGCTTGCGCACGCGCATTCCCGCAATAGTGAAACCCCCAACCGGGAAAGGCAATCATCATATGGCGCTCAGAAGAATTCGAATCACGAATCGGCAAAGGCACCAAGGCCTCGGGCAAACTCAACTTTCGCGGCCCGGTGAAAATCGAAGGCGAAGCGGAAGGTGAGATCAGCGGCGACGAAGTCGTAATCGCGACCGGCGCGGTCGTGAGTGCGCGGATCACCGCGAGCAAGGTGACGATCGCCGGCGCATTCAGCGGCGAAGTGACCGCGCGCGAACGCGTCGAGCTGATGGCGACGGCGCGGGTGCAATGCAACGATCAGCACGCCAAGCCTCGTGCTCAACGAAGGCGCGCAGTTCGACGGCGATTGCAAGATGCCGACGAAGAAGCTCGCAGCGTAGAGGGGAACCGCGAGGCGCGCGGCGCGCTCGCGAATCCACGTGATTTAATGTGGAACCCGCCGTGGGTTCCACACCTCCTTGGGCAGGGGTGACCCCTGCACCCAGTATTAGAGAGAATCGCGAATGCGAGGATTCGGTTCGGGCGGTCCTGTGCGGGGTTAATAGGTTGGGCGTCAGTACGGTCTCGACGCCGCGCGAGTCGCGGCGGCGAACGACGACGCCCGCGTCGTCGAGCTCGATTTCTTCGGCGTCGCCCATCCGCGGCTCGTAAATCCACAAATGCGGATCGGCGCCTCGCTGGCGGCATGACTGTTTGCTGGTGGCGGCGACGAGAGTGTTCGGATCGATTGCGGCGACCCGCCCGGTCCATCGCGTCTGCCCGCGTTCACGAACATGCGCGATCGTCAGTGCGCGGAAGATGACGAGGTCCGCATCGACTTCGCCGTAACGGCCCAGCTTGGTGGTCAGGTCGTTGCGGCTGCCGCCAGTGCTGATGTTGCCGCGCAGAAAGTTGTCGACTGATTCGTAGGTTGCGTGGCGCGTGAACGGGCCGCGGCTGTAGCTCAGCGACGACACGGCGGACGAGCGCCGGCGTCGTCGAGATCGGCTTCGACTTCGTACACGTTCGCGCCGGCAGCGGGACGGCGGACGCCGTGAATACGTCCCCAGGCGAGGGTTTCGGTTTCGACCGCGATCAATTCGCCGCCGCGGCGGATTTCGTAGCGGAACTCGCCGTCGGCAATCAGCATGCTCGAAAGCTAACTGCTCGGGTGGGAGCGGACAAGTTTTGTGCTCATGAGGTTTGCGAACGTTTGGCGAGTTGGGCCATTGTGGCGCGAAATGAACTGGCAGGAGTACTACCGCTCGCGCACGCATTCGCCCGACGAAGTGGCGGCGATGGTGAAGCCGGGGATGCGGGTGGACTTCCCGTTCGCGGCGGGAACCGTGATGCAGCGCGCGTTGGCGGCGCGCGGCAAGCATCTCGACGGCGTCGTCGATTTGCGGATGGCGTCGCCGTTGATCGACCCCGGATGGCTGGACGGAGACGTCGCTTCGCGTTTCAGAATCGAGTTCGAGCTGTTCATCGGCAACATGGGACGTCCGCGTGCATGACCGGCACGGGGCAACCTACCTGCCCAATTTATTTTCGACCGGATTCAAGCCGCATGACGAACGGCCGAGCCGAAGACCGGCCGATAGATTTCGCGTTCGTCAACGTCACCCCGCCCAACTCGAAAGGATTCGTCAGCTTCGGGCCGCATCAGTGGAACAAGCGGATGTACGCGCGGCGCGCGCGGCATGCGATCGCCGAGGTCGATGCGAACATGACGCGCACCTACGGCGACGTTTACATGCACGTCTCGGAGTTTGAGTATTTCGTCGAGGGCACTCCGCCACCGCCCGATCTGAATGTGATCGAGCAGTCGCTGGCCGCGATGGACGCGGAAAAGCGCGAGGGCATCCGCGCCGTAATCGCAGAGGTGGGCGTCGAGCGTATCTGGCCTATCGTTCAGTATCTGCAACGCATCAAGTGCCGGATTTGCGCGTGCTGCTCGGTATCACGCCGCCGCCGGCTGAGTTCAAGGCGGTCGCCGGGATATCTGAGCGAGCTGATCGAAGACGGCGTGACGATTCAGATTGGCGTCGGCGATCCCAGCTCGCAGATGCCGCGGATGGGCGCGTTCGACGGCAAGCATGACCTGGGGCTGCATACCGAGATGTGCGCGCCGGGAATCGCGCGGCTGGTCGACGCCGGGAATAATCAACGGGCGGCGCAAGACGATCCATCGCGGAAAGGCGGTGGCGGTCGCGATGGTCGGGCTCGGATCCTGACGACCTGCGGATAATCGACGACAACCCGGCGTTCGAGCTTTACGATCCGGAATACGCGCTCAAGCTCGCGACCGTGTCCTCGAATTATCGGCAGACGTCGATCAACAACGCGATCAGCATCGATCTCACCGGGCCAGATTAATTCGGAGACCGTGCTCGGCGCGCGGATGATGAACGGGACTGGTGGGCAGCCGGAGACTCATATCGGCGCGTTTCTATGTCCCGGCGGACGCGCGATTACGCTGCTGCAATCGACCGCGGTGGGCGGCGCGATTTCGCGTATCGTGCCGCAACTCGAGGCCGGCGCGTTGGTAACGGTGCCGCGCTACTTTGCCGATACCGTGGTGACGGAATTCGGCATCGCGCGGCTGCTCGGCAAGAACCATCGCGAGCGCGCCAACGAACTGATCGCGATTGCTCATCCTGACCATCGCGCCGAGCTGAAGAGAAGCCGCCAGCCGACTGTTCGGATAGATTCTCAGTCGAGCTATCTACTCCTTAAGACTGGCTGTCCGGTGGGACCAATCCACTGGCAGAGCCATATAAGTCAAAGGCTCCTGTAAATACTGCCGATTCGCGGCGATCCCGATCCAGCGCCGAATAGCACAATGTCGCCTAGCATATCACCGGCTAGGCTTGACCTGCGGCGGGAAATAGTCCAATAAGAGGGTCTATAGCGCGGCGCAACTTTTATGATAGTCTGTTTGCCAGCCTAAGAATGGGTAGGCCCATTAAAGAGGAAGTGAACGAATGGCATCCTCGACCAAAGTGCTGACGGTAAACGAGCTAGCAGAGTATCTCCGGGTGCATCGCTCGACGATCTACCGCCTGCTGAAGAAGGGACAGTTGCCCGGTTTCAAAATCGGCAGCGACTGGCGCTTCAACGTCGAGGTAATCGACGAATGGCGGTTGCGCCAGGGACCCGGCGTGCTGGAAGAGGAAGCGGTCGGATAGCCGACCTGAAACCTGCGGCGGACCGCCGTTGATTTTCAAAACTGCCCGAGTTTCGCTAACACCGCCGCTGAAGTCATCACGTCCGAAGTTTTCAGTCCGACCTGAGATCGGGCAAGTTGTCGCGCGCACTCGTGCGCGGCTAGACTGCGGGCAACTGAATTTCGCGCGTCGAATTTTCGCGCAGCGATCAGCCGTCATGCCGACTGATATTTCCTCCAAGACCCGCCTGTTCACCGAATCGGTAATCCGCGAGATGACGCGGCGGGCGCTCAAGTGCGGCGCGGTGAATCTGGCGCAGGGGTTTCCCGATTTTGCGGCGCCGGCCGAAATCAAGGAAGCGGCCAAGCGCGCGATCGACGAGGAATACAACCAGTACGCGATCACGCACGGCTCGCCGAATTTCCGGCGCGCAATCGCCGACAAGGTGCGCAGCTACAACGGCATCGCCTGCGACCCCGATCGCAACATCACGGTGACCTGCGGCGCGACCGAGGCGATGATCGCGACGATGCTGGCGGTGATCAATCCGGGCGACGAGGTGATCATCTTCGAGCCGTTCTACGAGAACTACGGGCCCGACGTGATCCTGGCCGGCGCGACGCCGCGCTACGTGGCGCTGCGCGATCCGGATTTTTCGATCGATCGCGCCGAGCTCGAGGCGGCGTTCGGACCGCGCACCAAGGCGATCGTGATCAACACTCCGCATAACCCGAGCGGCAAGGTTTTCACGCGCGCCGAGCTCGAAACGATCGCCGCGCTATGCCAGCGCCACGACACGCTGGCGATCACCGACGAGATTTACGAGCACATCATTTATGGCGGCGCGCGTCACATCTCGATCGCGAGCCTTCCGGGGATGGCCGAGCGAACGGTCACGATCAGCGGGCTGTCGAAGACCTACTCGATTACCGGATGGCGGCTGGCGTATGCGATCGCCAGCGAGCGGATCACCTCGGCGATTCGCAAGGTGCATGATTTCCTGACGGTCGGCGCGCCGCATCCGCTGCAGGAAGCCGGCGCCGTCGCACTGCGGCTGCCGGAATCGTTTTATGCGGAGCTCACCGCGATGTACGAGCGCAAGCGCGGCGCGCTGTATGCGGCGCTCACGCGGGCGGGCCTGCAATGCAGCAAGCCGGACGGCGCGTATTACATCGTGGCGGAGATCGGCGGCCTTGGGATTCAAGGACGACTTCGCAGCGGCGGATTTTCTGCTCGACGAAGTGGGAGTCGCCGCAGTGCCGGGCTCGAGCTTTTACCATCGCCCCGAATTGGGGCACGGCAAGATTCGATTCACGTTTTCGAAGAGCGACGAGACGATCGCCGCCGCCGCCGACCGCCTGACCCATCTACAGGAAAAACTCGCAGCACGCCGATAAACCCGAGCCTGCCGCCACGGAATAAGGTTAGGCTTTACCGCTCGCAGAGCGCTCTAAGCAGACTTCGTTGCCAGTCTCAAATGCGTCATCTATGCTGACGACCGATGTGGCGAGCCCGACGTATTTTAAAGAAGATCGAGCCGCCACAAGGAGTGTCCGATGATTCGTGTGAACTACAAATTGTCACTGCAGATTTTCGTGGGCTCTCTCTATGCCTTCTCGCTCTTGGCAGTATTTGGCTGCTCTCACGACTCCCACGACTCGATTAAATTCGTCTCCATGGAAGAGACCAGCTCGGTGTCGTCCGGCGAACTGGCCGTGACCGAACCCGACAAAAAAACGAAGGGCTCGCTGCCGGTATCTGGTGACGTAATCGTGGCTGGCGGCGCCAGTGGCACGAAGTCCAGCTCCACGGTTGAGTTCTACAATCCCACAACCAAAAAATGGTCCGCGACCGGAGCGCTTACCACTGGTCGACTCGCCGGATGCGGACTAGTACTGCCCGACGGCATGACGGTGGTCGACGCGGGAGGCGCCTCGGCTACATCGAAGACCAAGGGAGAGCTCTCGCTAACGCTCTCCCCGCACAGCACTGTGGACCAATATAATCGCACCGACGGAACGTTTACCTCGGCAGGCTCGATGACCACGGCTCGAGTCGGATGCACCGCGACGCTGCTCAATGACGGCACAGTTCTGCTCGCGGGAGGACTCGATTCGAGCGGGATACCGCTCAGCTCGGCCGAGATTTACGACCCGACCGCCGGAACTTTCACTGCAACAACCGGCGCCATGAGCAGCCCGCGCGCCTTTCACACCGCTACCTTGCTGACATCCGGCACGCTGTCGGGCCAGGTGCTCATCGCCGGCGGCATCGCCAACAATACGGACGGCTCACCCAACCAAGGCGCCACCCTCGACACCGCTGACCTCTATGACCCGATGACCAAGACCTTCACAGCCACGCTCAATACGATGACTGACTTCCGCGC
This sequence comes from uncultured delta proteobacterium, assembly GCA_963721485.1. GTDB lineage: Bacteria > Desulfobacterota > Binatia > Binatales > Binataceae > Binatus. The sequence continues at coordinate 87,643 of CAVRJV010000004.1, forward strand.
CTTCCATACCGCGACGCTGCTGTCGGACGGCACCGTCCTGCTGGCCGGTGGCGACAATGTAGGGAATGCCGGAACTGTCTTTTCCGCAACCGCGAGCGCCGAAATTTTCGATCCCACGACCGACGAATTCACCGCCATCGGATCGTTGGGCGAGCCGCTTATGATGCACTCCGCCACGCTGCTGCCGGACAGCACCGTATTGATCGCCGGCGGCTTTGACGCAGAGCAGGGGGTCTTCACCTCTTCCGGCGGGATCACTGCATTTTTCGGCACTGCCGCCGAAGGCGCGGAGATCTACACTCCCGGCACTAAAACTTTCGCATGCTTGGGCGGAACCATGACAGTCAAGTCGACCATGCAAACGGTGTGCGCAACCAAAATGAAGAGTCCGCACGCGGCCCATGCAGCGGCGCTGCTCGGCGACGGCACCGTGCTTATCGCCGGTGGTTTCGGCGGATCCAAAGACACCACCGCTATCAAGGGCCCCAACAAGATAGCGGAAATCTACAACCCAACAGCGCAAACCTTCACCAAGGTAGGCTCGATGCCAACGGGCCTGGCTCTATCAGTGGCTGTGATACTGGGAACGCCCTAGTAACCACAGCTGTCGTTGTGCAATGCGCGATTTTTTCGCGCGATTCAGTATTTCGGTTCCGACAGCGCGTCGAGAGCGAGCCATGACCGGCGCGTGTCCGACGGGTCGGACGGCGGAGTCGGACGAGGTGGTTAGTGGTAGCGCCCTTGGCTGACGAAAGCTTTGCGCAACCCACTGCGCATTTCTTCCGCTCCCTCTTGCTTGCCTGCGCCCTTACCCGATATCCACATTCGGACAATAATGAGTAAATTCTTGGTAAGGACTTCATCTTGGAAAATTCTCGGTATGACCTTGTTGTGATTGGTTCGGGGCCTGGCGGGTATGTCGCCGCGATTCGGGCGGCGCAGCTCAAGATGCGCGTCGCAGTGATCGAGCGGGATCGGCCTGGGGGCGTTTGTCTTAATTGGGGATGTATTCCGTCCAAGGCGCTGCTCAATTCGGCGGGCGCGATGGATACGATTCGCGGCGCCGCCAAAGAGCACGGCATCGAGGTCGGCGAGGTGCGGTTCGATTTCGCCAAGGTGATTGCGCGGTCGCGGGAGGCGGCCGACAAGCTCTCCAAGGGCGTGCTCTACCTGTTTCGGAAAAACAAGATCGACTACTTCGAGGCTGACGCGACTATCACCGGGCCGCATTCGGTGGCGCTCCGCCAGGTCGAGGGCAAAGCGGCGCCGGCCGCCGCGGCGCTCGAAGGCGAGCGGATTCTGGTCGCGGCCGGATCGGGCGAGCGACTGTTTCCCGGGATGAAGGTTGGCGACGGCGTCGTCACCAGCCACGAGGCGCTGGTGCTCGACAAGATGCCGGCGAGCGTCGTCGTGATCGGCGCGGGCGCGATCGGGGCTGGAGTTCGGATACTTCTACAGCGCGTTCGGCGCCAAGGTGACGATAGTCGAGCTGGAGAAGCAGATGCTGCCCGGCTTCGACGCCGAAGTCGCCGAGGAGCTGCGCCGCGCCTTCGTCAAGCGCGGGGTCACGGTGATGCTCGGGCACGGCTACAAGTCGATGGCGCGCAAGGGCGAGCTGTGGTCGGTCACGGTGAACGCGGACGGCGCCGAGAAAACCGTCGACGCCGAGGTCGTGCTGGTCGCGGTCGGGCGCACGCCGCTCAGCATGAACGTGGGGCTGGAGAAAGTCGGCATCGAGCTGGAGCGCGGCGGCTTTATCAAGGTGGACGACTCGTTCCGGACAGCGTGCCGAGCATCTACTCGATCGGCGACGTGATCCGGCCGCCCCTGCTCGCGCATAAGGCGAGCGCCGAGGGTATCGCGGCGGTGGAAATCATGGCGGGTGTGCGCGAGCCCGGCTTCGACCTGCTCGCGATTCCGGCATGCATCTACTGCGAGCCCGAGGTTGCGACGGTGGGACTGAGCGAGGCGGAGGCGAAGGCGCGCGGGATCGAGGTGAAGGTCGGCAAGATTCCGTTTCGCGCGATCGGCAAGGCGGTCGCGATTGGCGAGAGCGACGGGCTTCGTGAAAATCGTCGCGAGCAAGCAATACGGCGAAGTGATCGGATGCCAGATCATCGGCCACGCCGCAACCGACATCATTTCCGAGGTCGTGCTGGGCAAGGCGCTCGAAACGACGGCACGGAGATCGGCAAGACCGCGCATCCGCATCCCACGATGTCGGAGGCGATCATGCAGGCGGCTTTGGCGGCTGATGGCGAAGCGATAGACTTTTAGAGGATGACATCCGATGTCGAGACTCACTGCGCCTTGAGGTTGCGCGACTTGGAACGTCGTCGATTATGACGGCCGCGCTTGCGCTGCAGACCGCGATGGTGGCGGCGCGGCTCGACGGCTGATCGGCGACACGCTGCTGATGCTGGAGCATCCGCATGTATTCACGCTTGGGCGCGGCGCCGACGAGCGGTTTATCGTTGCCAAACAGCGTGAGTGCCGGTGCGGCGCGTCTCGCGCGGCGGCCAGGTGACTTATCACGGGCCGGGGCAGCTGATTGGCTATCCGATTCTGAAACTCGAAGGGCGCGACCGCGACGTTACGAAGTATTTGCGCAGTCTCGAGGAGGCGATGATCGACGCGCTCGCGAAATTTGGAGATCGAGGGCGGGCGGCGCGACGGGATGACCGGCGTATGGGTCGGCGCGCGCAAGATCGGCTCGATCGGCGTCGGATCCGGCGCTGGACGACGTTGCACGGCTTCGCGCTCAACGTCTGCACCGACCTCAGCTACTTCGACTCGATCGTGCCCTGCGGAATCGACGGATGCGGAATGACTTCGGTGTGCGAAGTGACGGAATCGGCGCGGTGTCGATCAGCGAGTTTGCCGTCGCGATGCGCGAGAGTTTCGCCCGCGTGTTCGACTACGACGAAGGCTTCTCCGGCACGACGCGTGCAGGAACCGTGCCGGCGCCTCAGTCAGATGGTATAGCGATGGCTGAGCGGAAGCATCCCGACTGGATCAAGGTGCGCGCGCCGACGTCGCCTGAATACTTTCGCACCAAGGCGATGCTCGGCGAACTGAAACTGCATTCGGTCTGCCAGGAGGCGTGCTGCCCGAATATCGGCGAATGCTTTTCGCATCGCACCGCCACCTTCATGCTGATGGGCGACGTGTGCACGCGCAATTGCCCGTACTGCGCGGTCGCTCACGGCAAGGTGCGTCCGCTCGACGCCGACGAGCCGCGCCGAATCGCCGAGGCGGTCGCGCGGCTGGGCTTGCAGCACGTGGTGGTCACGTCGGTCGATCGCGACGACCTGCCCGACGGCGGCGCGGCGCATTTCGCGGCAACCGCGCACGCGATCAAAGCGAATCCGAGCCGGCGCGCGGTCGAGGTGCTGGTGCCCGACTTTCAAGGATCGTTCGCGAGCGTCGAAACGGTGGTCGAATCGCCGGTCGAAATCTACAACCACAATATCGAAACGGTGCCGAGCCTCTATCGTCAGTCCGGCCGGGCGGAAATTATCAGCGATCGCTCGACGTGTTCGCCACGCCAAGGAATCGGCGCGCGGCTCGGCAAGCCGATGTTGACCAAGGCGGGCATGATGCTCGGGCTGGGCGAGAGCAACGACGAACTGCTCGACGTGATGCGCGATCTGCGCGCGGTCGAATGCGACATCCTGACGCTGGGGCAGTACCTGCGGCCGTCGGCGGATCATCTGCCGGTCGCGCGCTACGTGCCTCCGGCTGAGTTCGCGGAGCTCAGGCCGCCGCGCTGGCGATGGGCTTCCGCCACGTCGAGTCGGGGCCGCTGGTGCGCAGCTCGTACCACGCCTGGGAACACGTGCAGCAAGATAGCGCGCGGGAAGGGTAAATCACTTGATTGAATCTGAAACCCGCCGTGGGTTTCAGACTTCCTTCGGCAGGGGTGACCCCTGGACCCGGCGACAAAAGAACGCGCCGCAGGATTTGTCCCGCGGCGCGCTTGTCGTGAATTGTAGTCTAGCTTCGATCTACCACTGTTCCTCGTGGAGCTTCTTGACCTTGTGGGCGCGCGTCTGCAGGTAAGCGTCCTGAACCGCGCCGTAGAGATCGATCGCGTAGCGATCGGCTTCCTCGAACTGGTTCATATGCAGCGAGCGGTAGTTCACCGCCTCAACCGCGTGCTGCGCCGGTGGTCACAGTGATCGTAATCCACCATCGGCAGCAGGTAGCTCATCGGATTCATCGCGCCGTCGGCCACCAGGCCGACCGTGTCGCCAATCGTCGATGGTCCAAAGAACGGCAGCATCAGGTACGGTCCGGTCGGGATACCGTAATAGCGAATGGTGAGGCCGAAGTCGTTGTGATGCTCCTCGAGTCCGAACAATTCTCGAAGCCGGGTCGAAGAAGCCGGCCAGACCGAGCGTCGAGTTGATTCCGAAGCGGGCGACTTCAGTGCCGGCCTCGGCCAGCTTGAGCTGAAACAGGTTGTTGGCGAAGCGCGGGATGACGCGGGCGTTGTCGAAGAAGCGGCCGACGCCCTCGCGCACCGGCTGGGGCGCGATGAAGGAGTAGCCGCTGGCGACAGGACGCAGCACCCAATCGTCGAGCTTCAGGTTGAAGGTGAACATCGGCTCATTAAACCCCGACAACGGGTCGGGAGTGACCTGGCCTGATTCTCGCCCGGCGGAGTCTGCGGACTCGCGGCGACTGGCATAGTGCCGGCGTTGCAAACGAAACGACCGCAAGCAGGGACGATGCGAGCATCATCCAGAGCGCGCCTGTCCTTTCGATTTGTTTCGAACCAGATCTCATTTGCTTCTCCATGGCGCTGCCGCCTTAGATTTCTTTCGTAGAAGCGTACCTGTCCTGCCGCGAAGGAATCCATACTCAGTTAGTGGTTGGCGAGGCTGGCTGCAAGGGCTGCCTGCTTGCTTCTTCAGATCGCTGATCAGGATGTCATAGCCCTGGTTATTCATCACGCGATTAAACTGGTTGCGGTAGTTCGCAATGATGCTGATAGCGTCGACGGTCACGTCGTAGATTTTCCAGGCGCTGCCGTTCTGCAGCAGGCGGTAGTTCACGTGGATAGGGTCGCCGGTCGGCTGCACGATGTCGGTGTTGACCTGGGCATATTGGGGGCCGTCGTTGGTCGCCCGCAGGAAAGTAACCTGCTGACCCTTATAGTCGTTGATCTTGCTCAGGTAGGAATCCTCGATGAAGGCGACGAAGGCGGTCGTGAACTCCTGCTGCTGAGCGGGCGTGATCTGCTTCCAATGGTAGCCCAGCGCCGACTTGGCCATCTCGGTGAAATCGAAGGTGGCCGAGACGATCTGGCGCAGCTTGTCCTGGCGCTGGGCCAGCGGCGTCTGATTGTCCGCAGCACGTCGAGCGCCTGGTTAACGGTGGTCTTAACGACGGCCATCGGATCGTCGTCGCACCACGCGGGTGCAATGAGGCGCGATGGTGCAAGGCTGAGGACGAGCGCGGCGGTCAGCGCGAGCATCGCGATCGCGCGGCGTTGCAACAATCGCTGGATCGAATTTGACATCATTGTATAATTCACTCGGTTCTACTTCTCCGTCTTTGCGGGCTTCTGATCTTTGTCTGAGGCTCCGGATTTATCCTTGTCCTTGTCGCCGCCGCTGCCGGCATTGTTGATTAGCTGGCCGATGGCATCCTCGAGAACAAACGCATCCTGCGTATGCATGAATCGTGTCGCCGTTTTTGAGGATGCGTTCGCTGGGGCCGAGGCCGATGGATACATACTTGTCGCCGATGATGCCGCTGGTCTTGATCGCGGCGATCGCATCCGAGTCGATATCGACGCCCTGGTCCACCCGCAGCGCAACCCGCGCGCGCATGTCCTTGAGCCCGATGTGCTGGACCTTGCCGATCTGCACACCGTCGAGCTGAACCTGGTCACCGGCCTTCAAGCCTGAAATATTATCGAAACTTGCGTAGAGGGTGTAGCCGGGCGCTGGACAATCGAGATTTTGCCCAGCGAGATGGACAAAATCGCCAGCGCGGCAATCCCGAGAAGCGCGAAAATCCCGACGATAAACTGGGTAGTTCGACTTGCGTACATAGGTCTTTGTTTCAGCCCGCGAGGGCCGTTTCATTCTCCTCGCCGGAGGCTTTGCCGGCCAGAAAGCGCTTGAAGACATCGTCGTCGGCCGCCATCACCTCGTCGACAGTGCCGTTGAGGCGGGTCAGTCCGTTGTGGAGAAACGCGACGCGGTCGGAAACCTGGAAGACCGCGGGCACGTCGTGACTGACCATCACGGCGGTCAGATGAAAATTCTCCTGGGTGCGGCGGATCAGATCGTGAATCGCGCCGGTGCGCGAGGGATCGAGGCCGGTGGTCGGCTCGTCGAGCATGAGAATTTTCGGGCGGCGCACCAGCGCTCGCGCGAGCGCGGCCCGCTTCTGCATCCCGCCGCTCATCTCGGACGGAAACTTGGCTTCCATCCCCTCGAGGCCGACGGCTTTGAGCGTCTCGTGCACACGCTCCGCAATCTCGTCGCGAGTGAGCCTGGTTTTCTCGACCAGCGGGAACGCGACGTTGTCGAATACCGACATCGAGTCGAACAGCGCGCCCGCCTGAAAGAGCATCCCGAATTTTTCGCGCACCGCGTCCAGTCCGCTCGCGCCAAGCCGCGTAACTTCGACACCGTCGATCACGATCGTGCCCGAATCGGGCCGCAGCAGCAGGTTGAGATGCTTCAGCAGGACGGTCTTGCCGGATCCGCTGGGGCCGACGATGGTGGTGATCTTGCCGGAGGGAAAATCGAGGGTGACGCCGTCGAGCACCTGCTGGCGGCCGAAGCGGCGGCTGAGATCGCGCACCTCGATCGCGTTCGGCCGGCCGCTGGCGGGCTGCGGATTGCCGTCGCGGCCGTTGATTTGAGGTTCGCTCATAGATTGGTCGAATCGTACGGCGTTATTACAGAAGTATAGACGTAAGAAAATAGTCGAAAGCAAGAATCAGCACGCTCGAAAGCACGACCGCTTCGGTGGTGGCGCGGCTGACCCCGGTCGCCATCCGCTCGGCGTGATATCCCTTGTAGCAGCAGACCCACATGACGATCACGCCGAAGACGAGGGCTTTGTAGAGGCCGGTCATGATGTCGTGGCCGCTCATGTTGGCGGCGATACCGTTGAAGTAGGCGCCCGACGGCGCGCCCATCAGGCCGACGCCGACCATGTAGCCGCCGTAGATTCCGACCACGTCGAAGATCGACGTCAGCAGCGGGAAGCTGATTATCCCCGCGAGCATCCGCGGCGAGACCAGGTATTGCACCGGGTTGATCGCCATCACGGTGAGCGCGTCGATCTGTTCGGTCGATTGCATCGAGCCGAGCTCGGCCGCCATCGCGGAACCGGCGCGCGCCGCGATCATCAGCGCGGCCAGCACGGGGCCAAGCTCGCGCACCAGCACCAGGGCGACGACCGTGCCGAGTGCGCCGTCGGAGCCGAAGCGGCGCAGCGTGTTGTAGCCTTGCAGGCCCAGCACCATGCCGGTGAAGCCGCCGATCAGAATGATCAGAAAGAGCGAGTCGGCGCCGATGATGCGAGTCTGCCGAATCCACAGCCGCGGCTTGAAGGGCGGCACGAACACGTAGAACACCGCGTTCAGCAGGAACAGCACGAACGCGCCGAGGCGGACGATGCCGTCGAGCACAAGCGCGCCGAGCCGCTCAATCATTTCCACGATCGACATCAGTCCGTTTTTCAATTTTTAGTGATGAGCAATCCCGAGCCGGGCCAACTGGTTTTGAGTATGCGTGGCGGACCCGGCGCGCTCGAACTCGGCGAGATCGGCGATCACGTCGAGATCCAGCGCGGGCCGCGCAAGTCGCAGCACTCTAGCTGGAACGTCGGCTGCTGCGGCAATCGTCCAGATGGCGGACCAGGCTCAGGCGGCCGAAGCGAGTGGGCACGGCGTCGGCGGGCGAGCGGCATATGATGTTGGTGCCGGAGAAATCGCGCGAGGGCACCAGCACGGCGCCGCGTCCGGCGGGCATCGCGGCGAACACGGCGTCGATATCCTTCGGCGGTGACCAGCGGGATGTCGGACAGCACGGTGCAAACGGTTCGCGCACCCTGGGCAATCAGCGCCGAGGTGGCGAGCGCGATCGCGACGTTGAGGCCGCGCGGAAACTCCTCGTCGATAGCGAGCGCATTCGCGGCCGCGCCATCGCGAGCAGGCCCGGCGTCGGACGTCACCACGGCGACGTGGTCGGCGGCAAGTGGCGCCGAGCGCGGCGGCCAGCACGTCGCGAAACATCGCCTCGGCCAGCGCACGTCGCTCGCCGGGCGGCAGCGCGGGCGCGAGCCGGGTCTTGGCGAATTCGAGCTGCTTGGCTGCGATCAAGAATAAAGCGCACGGCGTATCTTTATAACCTAACAACCGCAGGCAATCCAAAGGGGAATATGGGGAGGAGAATCACTCTGTTGAATGTGAAAACCCCTCCGTGGGTTTCAACAGGAGTGACCCCTACACCCAATATTTGGAAAAGCACCAGCGGGCATTTGCTTGAAAAAGTTACCGGCTCCGCGATACAGGACGGGCGAGGCTCAAGGCTTGACGCGTTTTCGTGCTAACTTCAACATGAAACGAATTTTCCGTCGCGGTCCGATCATTGCTCGTCGGAAGCGGCGCGTGTCCTGGAGGGACTTCGGCAGATGAACTGCAAGCGAATCTTAGTCATGCGGACCGCTGCGACGATCGTGGCGGGCGCGATGATCGTGATAGTCGCGGGATGCCATCACAAGGCGGCCGACGATTTCTGGCCGAGGGCGACGCCGACATGCAGGCGACCAAGCTCTCCGATGCGGAGACGGCGTACCAGGAGGCGGTGAAGCTCGCGCCCAACGATCCGCGCATGCATATCGCGCTCGGCAATCTTTACATCTTCGAGCACAAGCCGAGCGACGCGCAGGTCGAGTTCATGAAGGTGCTCGAGATCGATCCGAAGAACGCGGCGACGCATGTCGCGCTCGGCAATCTATATAACGATCAGAACCAGCACGGACTCGCGGAAAATCAGTACCGCGCGGCGGTCGCGCTCGAGCCCGATCGCTCCAACTACCATCTCGATTTGGGCGAGGTGCTCAGGCAGGAAGGCAAGACCGCCGAGGCGGAGGATCAGATCCGCACCGCAATCGGACTCAGTCCCAAGGACGCCAAGGCCCACCTGGCGCTGGCGAATCTGCTCGCGTCGGAGCCGGGCCGTATGACCGAGGCCAACGCGGAATTCGACGAGGTGCGCGCGCTCGATCCGAAACTGATGCCCGCGCCCGCCGCGACGACCGCCGCCAGTGCTCCGGCGGGCGCCGCGACGACGACTGCGTCGGCCGGTGGCGCCACCGCGCCGAATATCAAACCGCTCAATAAACTTTTCCTGCTGACGAAAAATTCGCCGGTGTATCAGAATCCCGATCCGACCAGCTCCACTATCGGCCAAGTTCACCGCAGGAAGTACGTTCACGTCACCGGCATCGCGGGCGACTATCTCCAGATCAAACTGAAGAACGGCGCCGTTGGCTTCATCCCGGTAACAGCGGCCGAGTAGGTTGCGAACAGATGGGACCTGAGTTTTCGTATTAATTGGCCACGCTCGGGATGCAGAGATCTTTGAAGCATATCGGCATCGTTGCAGTCAGCGCCGAGGGCGCGGCGCTTTGTTACCGCACGATCTGTCTCGAAGGCGCGGCGCTGCTTGGGCCGCATGAGCATCCGGAAATCAGCCTGCACGACTACTCTCTTGGCAGCTATCAGCGGCTAATCGACGATGAGCGCTGGGATGCGGTGGGCGAGATGATGCTCGAGTCGGCGTCGAAGGTTGTCCGATCGGGCGCGCAACTTCTTATCTGTCCCGACAACACCGTTCATCAAGGATTCGATCTTGTCCGCGAGCGTTCACCGGCGCCGTGGATTCTCGCTCGTGCGGCGCTGCGCGAAGCAAGCGTACCTTCGAGGTAATCAAAGTGGCGAACGGATGGCGGCGAACAGCTTGAGCGATCGATCCCACGCGTCGACTTTGAGGCGGCAAATCGAATCGTCGGAAACTTCATCGCCTCATTTGCACTAAATGACAGCGACCTTGTGCGGCGACGTTCTGCGCCGTGCGCGCAGCAGTATGTTTAGCCACAAATTGTCAACCCACTTACTTCGCTGTTGCGCGGGCACGACACTGCTTGAATGTCGCCTCGCCGCGCTGGGACGGATCGATTGCGCGGGCTTCAAATGGAAACAGCGTGACCGCGCCAAAGAAGTCGCGAATCATTTCCAACCTCCGCCTCAGCACCATCGCGATCGTATCGGTCATCGCGCGTGTTCATGGTGACGGTGATGCCGGCAGCGACCGGCGACAATATCGCTGATGCCGTGCTCGGGCAAATCGATTTCGCTCACAACGGCTTGAACAATCCCAACGCGACGAGTCTTAATTCGCCCGGCCAGATGGCTATCGATTTCTCCGGCGACACGCAACATCTGTACGTCGTCGATACCTACAACAGCCGCATCCTCGGATGGAACGACGCTACCAGCTTCACCAACGGCCAGCCGGCGGACATCGAGATTGGCCAGCCCGATTTTGAAACCACTCTCTGCAACAGCGGTACTGCCGGCGGTGACGTAGACGGCCTGGGCGCCGATAGCCTATGCTTGCCGTACGGTGTCGCCGTAGACAACGCGGGCGACCTCTTCGTTGCTGACACCCGCAACAGTCGCGTGCTCGTATACCCGGCGCCGTTCGCCAGGCGAAGAGCACCGGCTTTCGCGGCGATTTTCGTATACGGAGAGGCAAGTTTCACTTCGAAAATCTGCGCGCCAACGGCGACGGGCCTGTGCGATCCGCAGGGCGTCGCTGCCCGATTCCAGCGACGACCTGTACGTCGCCGATGCGGGCAACAATCGCGTGCTCGAATATACACTGTCGGCGGCGCTACCGCGCAACTTGTTTATGGACAGGGCGCGAGCGGCACCAATTTCACCGACCAACCGCTGCGCCATTTCGGAGGCTTCGCCGCGCGCACCGGGATGTGCAATCCGTGTCGGTCGCCGTCGACTGTTCGGGGAATCTGTACGTCGGCGACGACAGCAACCATCGCGTGCTCGAATTCAACGCTGGGCAGCGGGCAACGTGACCGCCGACGTGGTCTTCGGCCAGGGATAGCGGTACCGATTTTACCGACAACGCATGTCATGACGGCATCGGCAGCGATCCGGCGCCAAGCGCCGACGGCCTCTGCGACCTGAGCGGAGTGGCTCGGTCGATAGCTCACTCAACCTGTACGTGACCGAATCACCAACAGCCGCGTGCTCGAATATCTGAACCCGACTCGCCGATCGGCGGCGGAACACCCGGAACGCCCGGGAGTTCCGGCGACGCAACGGCGGACGTTGTCTTCGGTCAGGGCGGCAGCTTCACCACCGCCATCTGCGGTGGCCCAGCCGCCAGCGGGATTCCGCCAGCGGATCGGTACTATGCCTGCCCGACGGTGTAGTGGTGGACCTGCCGGCGACGTTTTTATTGCGGACGCGTCTAACAGCCGAGTCCTCGACTACATAAATCCGCAGTTTCCCCCCCGGTCGCCAACCTGGTGCTGGGCGAGATGGATTTGGCGCATAACGGCGTCAACAATCCGACTGCTTCCGCGCTGCAGCGGCCGAGTGGAGTCGCGATCGATTCCAGCGCCATGCCGAACCACCTCTACGTCGCCGACTCGAATAATAATCGCGTGCTCGGATGGGCCAGCGCCGCCGCGTTCACCAATGACCAACCCGCCGATATCGTGATCGGGCAGCACGACGCATCTCGGTCAATTGCAACGACGGCACTGCGCTGGAGATTCCAACGGCATCGGCGCGGACAGCCTGTGCGATCCGATCGACGTGGCCGTGGATAGTAGCGGAAATCTGTACGTCGCCGACGCGGGCAATAATCGCGTGCTCGAATATCTTGCGCCGTTCGCCGATTTCCTTCGCCGATTTTTGGACAAAGCGCCATTCAAATCTGGGGACAAAACGGCAGTTTCACGACCACCGGATGCAACTTCGGCACGGACACCATCAATGGGATCTCGCTGTGCTCACCGGAGGGAGTGACAGTCGATAGCACCGGCGATTTGTACATTTCGGATACCGACAACAATCGCGTGCTCGAGTTCAATCCCGGCGACACGGTGGCCGACGACGTGTTCGGCCAAAGTGGAATCTACACCACCGGGGTCTGCAATGGCGGCGACGCACCAACTGCGGACACGCTATGCACTCCGCGCGGACTGGTCACCGACCCGAGCGCCGACCTGTTCGTCGCAGACATGGACAACTCGCGAGTACTCGAATTCAATCAGCCGCTGGCGGCGCTCAACGCACTCACCGGCGCCGGCGACACGACCGCGGATCTGGTCTTCGGGCAGGGCGGCAGCGGCACCAGTTTCACAACCCAGTCATGCGGGAGTTCCACCGCGGTCGGAATCTGCAATCCCGTCGGCGTCAGCCTCGACCCCCTGGGCAACCTGGTCGTCGCCGATCAGTTCAACAATCGCGTGCTCGAGTACAATCAGCCCCTGGCGTCGTCCAACGTCACCGCCAATGAGGTCTTCGGACAAGGTACGGACCCGCTCGATTTCTCGGGCAGCGCATGCGCCGATTCGGCCCCGGGCAACCCGCCGGCCAGCGCCTTCGGGATGTGCCAGCCGGCCGGCGTCGCACTGGACGCGCTGGGCAATCTGTACGTCGCCGACGAAACGAATAACCGCGTGCTGCTGTTCGACGCCCCGATAGTTCCGAGCCCCACGCCTACCCCCACTGTCAGTGCGACTCCAACCGCGTCGGACACGCCGACGGCGACGGCGACCGATACGGCGGTGCCGACCGACACGCCCACCGACACTGCGGTTGCAACGGCGACAGCCACCGCGACCGATACGATGACCGCGACCGCGACTGGCACGGCAACTCCCACGGCGACAGCGACTGATACCGGCACTCCAACCGCGACGGCCACCGACACGCCAACGGCAACCGCAACTGCGACTGACACAGCGACGGCAACCGCAACTGACACCGCAACCGATACGATGACCGCAACTGCGACCGGCACTGCAACGGCCACAGCGACTGCGACCGATACCGGCACTCCAACGGCGACGGCCACCGACACCCCAACGGCAACCGCAACCGCGACTGGCACGGCGACCGCAACCGCAACTGACACCGCGACGGCAAGTGCGACAGCCACCGCAACCGATACGATGACCGCAACCGCGACCAGTACGGCAACTCCCACGGCGACAGCGACCGATACCGCTACTCCAACCGACACGCCGACCGCAACCGCAACTGCGACTGTGACAGCAACTGCGTCAGCAACCGATACGGCGACCGCGACAGATACCGCGACCGCTAGTGCGACCGCGATCCACTGACACAGCAACCGCCACGGCCACCGCCTCGGCAACTGCGACCGCAACCGACACCGCAACAGCAACTAGACCGCGACGCCCACCGCCACGGGCACCGCGACCGGACGGCGACTGCGACCGACACTCCGACGACGACCGATACTGCGACGCCTACGGCGACGGCAACAGCGACCGGTACCGCAACCGATACAGCCACGCCCACTTCGACGGCGACTGATACTGCGACCGCAACTGCAACCGAACGCCAACCGCTTCGGCCACTGCGACCAGCACCGCAACCGATACGTCGACGCCCACTGGTACGCCGACCGCAACCGCAACCGACACTGCGACAGCCACGACCACCAGCACCGCGACTGCGACCGCCACCGGTACGGCAACTGCAACGCCGACTCAGACCGCGACGGCAACGGCAACCGACACAGCTACCGCGTCGGCAACTGCGACCGATACGCCGACCGCGACGGACACGCCCACCGCGACGCCGTCACCAGTCCGAACTCCCGTCGCAACCGAGACCCCAACTCCGACCGCCAGCGCCAGCGCTACAGTGACCTCGACTCCCACAGCCACGCCCACCGCCACCGAGGTCCCATCGACGCTGAAGATCTCGCCGAAGCAGCTCAACTTCGGCGCGATCAAGTTCTCCCGGAGCAGGATCAGCGGTCCCCTCCGGGTCACCGTGACGAATCAGAGCAGCACCACGCCGGTCACGTTCGGGAGCATCGCCACCGATGGCGATTTCGCGATGGCGAGCAGCTGCGGCGCAACGCTCGGGCCCCGGACCAAATGTTCGGTGAATGTCCGGTTCACGCCGAACGGTTTACGGCAAGAGTGAAGGAACTCTGACGATCTACAGCAACGCCAGTAATTCGCCGGGTTCCGTCGATCTGACGGGCAAAGGGGTGCAGGGAAAATAGCGGAGCCGCAAAACGGCGATCAGCTCGCCAGCGCAGCTTGATCGAGATGCGGGCCGGCGAGGTGGACGATCCGGCCTTCGTCGGACGTGCGCTCCCGGAGCCATCGCGCGACGATCGTCATCTGCTCCAGCTCGCCCCGTTCGACGGCTTTCAACTTGTACCGCTCGTAGTTATCCGCGACGAATTGCGCCACCAGCCGCGCCCCATCGTCACCTGCAAGCTCCAGCGTCATCGCGAGCCGTCCTGACAGCACGACGTGCGCCGCGCGCTCGCCGCCCTCGCCCGCCACAATCACCAGATTGTTTTCCGTCACCACTTCGTTCAGCCGGCTCGCGCGATGCGCCAGCGTGGCAAGCGCTTCCAGGTAACTGCGAAAGCGCGATGCCTCCTCGAAGCGCATCGCAGCGGCGGCCTGATCGCGCGCTCGTGCCAGCTCACCGAGCAGCGGCCCGCTCCGTCCGCGCAGAAAACCGACTGCGCGCAGCACCCGCTCCGAATACTTTTCTTCGTCGATGCTGCGATTGCAGGGCGCGGAGCAGTGGCCCATCTGCCCGTAGATGCACGGCGAAGCTTCCGCGCTCGGCGTCAGCTTGCCGCCGCAGGTACGGAGCCCGAGAATCCGCGACAGCGCGCGGACCGAATGCTCGATACCGCGACGGCCGATGAACGGCCCCAGGTGCATCACGCCGCGCCGCGCGCTCATCTTGGTGGAGAGCGTCACGCGCGGAAACTCGTCCATCATATCGACCCGGATGAAGTAGGCAGGCGCCGCCGACTTGAGCATCCGGTTGTACGGCGGCTTCAGCTCGCGGATCAGCCGCGCT
>CAVRJV010000005.1:0-14369 GCA_963721485.1 uncultured delta proteobacterium
CGCGAGTGCGAAAGAGCGATTGTTCAACATCGATCGGTGGCGCGCAAGTCGGCTGGAGAGTTGCGCCGCAGCGGCGCGCCGAAGTAAAGCATCACAAGGGGTGCCGCGCGACATGACGCAAAATTTTCTCATCGAGAAAGACGGCCCGATCACGACGATCACCTTCAATCGGCCCGAGCGGCGGAATTGCCTCGATGAGAACGTCATCCTCGACTTCGAGCTCCTGCTGCATGATGTCCGCGACGATCGCGAGTGTCGCGTGCTGATCGTCACCGGCACCGGGGCGGCATTCTGCGCGGGTGCAGATAAGGCGATGTTCGAGGCGCCGGCGAACATCACGATCGATCCCGCCGAGCGGCTACGACGCATGGGCGAGTTTGGCAAGCGATGGCCGCGGCTCATAGGCCGCGCGTTCGACGTGCTCGCGCATCTCGATCAGGTCACGATTGGCGCGATCAACGGTTACGCAGTCGGCGGCGGATGGTCGTTCGTACTCGCATTCGATTTTGCGATCGCAGTCGAGGGCGCCGAGTTCTGGGTGCCGGAGGTGGATCTCGACGTGCCGTATCGCGGCGCTCCCGCCAGCGTCCTCGCCGCGCGGCTCGGCCCGTGGCGTGCGAAAGAAGCGATCCTGATGTGCCGTCATTACAAGGCGGAGGAGTTGCTCGCGATGGGTGCGCTCAATCGCGTAGTCGAGCCAGACGAGCTGATGCCGGCGGCGCGGGAACTCGCAAAGGCGCTGGCCGCAAAATCGCGCGACGCAATTGCGTCGTCGAAGCGCGACATCAACGCCTTCTTCTTCGGCCATCGCCCGTTCTGAACGCTCACTCGATACAGGCGACGACGGCGAGGCTGGCAGCGCTCGCATCGACGTAGAACTTTCTGAGCTTGCGGAAACTCGTCCATCAGCCACTGCTGGTCGCCGGGATCTCGAGACTGCACCGGATAGATGCCGAGCGCATCATCTGATCCGGATCCAATCGAGCATTCATCTCCGCTTCGAGATTCGGCTGAGACAGTTCATGCGCAATCGCGGCGACCTGAGCGGCATCGAAGTAGCGCGCAGGTCCGTAACCAAGGTCTTCGCCGACGTCCGTGCCGCCCATCACGGCCTGGCTTGCGAGGCCCGCGCCGGGTACGGCTTGACCGCACAACAGGTAGTGGACGCCGTGCCACGCCTTGTCGATCGAGATGTCGCGCCTTTGCCCGACGCTTGCGCATTGGCGCCCGACGCGGGCGGCTGCTGACCGGGCAATCGCAACCCGAGCGCTTGCATCCGCTGGGACAACAACTTTGCAAGGTCATCACCGCCTTCGCCGCGCACGAGCGCGTCAGGATCCAGGCCGAGGGCTTTCAGCGACTGTGCGAGTCTTTCGCGCACTCCGGCGGCAACTTCGCCATCGACTCAGCCAGCATCTGCGGCGTGCGGCCCTGCAATGCAGCGAGTGCGCCGGCAAATTTTGGCGTCGGCCTGGAAACTTGCTCCGAGGCGAAAAGTTCTTCCATGCCGGAAGGATCGTCAATGATCTGCTTCAGGCGATCCGGTGAGACCTGTACAAAGCGCCCCATCATCGACATGCAACGGTTCCTCCTAGTACTCGCAAATCCGTACAACTAGTATTCCCGCACCATGCGCATGAAGCCGGGGCGCCGAGCGCGGCCTCGAAGTCGGGATGGCGCTTTTCGTCCCGCACGTTGAATCCGGCCTTATCATACGCGCGCTGCGCCGCGACGTTGCCGATCAGAACTGTAAGTTGCGCGATACGATGTCCGCGTGCGCGGCCGGTGTCGAGAATCTCGGTCATCAATGCGTCGGCGAATCCGTGGCGGCGGAACTCGGGCATCGTCGCGACCGACTCGACGACCCACGCACCGTCGAGCGTGTCGAAGGTGCATTGCCAGACCGGCGCCGTTCGCGCCGCCATCGCTTTCTCGTCGGCCTGGCGTCCATCCTTGATCTCGCGCTGGACGTTTTGCATCGCGTCGCCCAGCATTTGCCATCCTCCGTCGCGCGGATCGAAGCCGCAGAGCGCGGCGGCGGGGCGGCCGTCATGTTCGGCGACGATGAAACTCGAGTAGTGGCAGAGCGACACCGGCTCCGCGAGCGCGAGCCGCCGCAGATAGTCGAGGCAGTTATCCTCGGCGCCGCCTGCGATCAGGTCCCACACTCCGCGCCGCAGATGTCCGCGCGACGCGAGCATCATGACTCTCGCCAGGAAGGCGGCGTCCTCTGCTTTGCCGCGACGAATTTTTACACTCATTGATCTGCCGGCACGATTCTAGGATTTCATCCGATCATGCGCCAACGGCGAACCGTGTGAAGCGTTGTGGGCGTTGCTTGTTTGAGCCTCGCTTATCGGGTAAGTCCAGATGATTCAGATCGATTCTCGCAGTGAGGAAATTTCGATGGCAGAGCTGAAAAATCGGCAATGGCTGCTGGCGGCGCGTCCGCAGGGAATTATCAAGGAAAGCGATTTCCGCTGGAACGAGACTGCCGTTCCGCCGCTCAAGGACGGCCAGGTGTTGGTGCGCAACCTCGCGTTCTCGTTCGATCCCACTCAGCGCGGCTGGATGTCGATGGACACTTACATGCCGGCGATTCCGATTGGGCAGACGATGAAGGCCGGCACCGTAGGACAGGTGGTCGAGTCGAAGCGTCCCGGATTTGCCAAGGGCGACCTCGTGCAGGGGCTTTTCGGATGGGAGGACTACACGGTCAGCGGCGGCGAAGGCCTGATGGGCTTGCAGAAGCTGCCGGCCGGGACCGACCCGATACTGGCGCTGTCGATGCTCGGAATGACCGGCCTGACGGCATACTTCGGCACGCTCGCGGTAGGCGCGGTGAAGGCGGGCGAGACGTTCGTGGTCTCGGGCGCGGCGGGCGCGACGGGTTCGGTGGCGGGGATGATCGCGAAGATCAAAGGATGCCGCGTAGTCGGAATCGCGGGCGGTCGCGAGAAGTGCGAATGGCTGTTGAAAGAGGCGGGCTTCGACGCGGCGATTGACTATAAGAATGAGAATGTCGGCGAGGCGCTGAGCAAGCATTGCCCGCAAGGTATCAACGTGTACTTCGACAACGTGGGCGGCGAGATCCTCGACGATGCGCTGGCGCGGCTGGCGTCGGATGCGCGCATCGTGCTGTGCGGAGCGATTTCGCAGTACAACAACCTCGGCGAGCGGAACTCCGGTCGGGCCGAAGAATTATTTCAACCTGATATTGCACGGCGCGCGGATGGAAGGATTCCTCGTGTTTCATTTCCTGCAGCGCTATCCCGAGGCGATCGCCGAGATGTCGAAGTGGTACGCCGAGGGCAAGATCAAGAACCAGATCGATCTGCAGAAGGGACTCGAAAACGCGCCGAAGACGATCATCCGGCTGTTCACCGGCGCGAACTTCGGCAAGCAGTTGTTGAAGCTGGGCGATCCGCAATAGATCCGAGCTGCGACTATGATCGATCACATCTCGCTGAGAGTTTCGGATTTCCAGAAGAGCCTCGGTTTCTATAAGGCGGCGCTGGCGCCGCTCGGATACACGCTCGTGTTCAGCAACGACCAGGAGCAATACGCGGGCTTCGCCGGTCCCGATCGCGAACGAATCTGGATTGGGCGTCGCGAAGGCGCCTCTCACGGCTATGCGCATATCGCGATCCTGGCGAAGGATCGCGCGACGGTGCGGCAATTCTATGAGGCGGCGATAAAGGCCGGCGGGCGCGATAACGGTGGCGCCGGTCCGCGGCCGCAATACAGTCAGACATACTACGGCGCGTTCGTGCTGGACCCGGACGGTCACAATATCGAGGCGGTGTGCTTCGCGAAGGGTGAGTAATCCGACGAGTCGAGCCGGGCAGGAAACTAGAACTACACAATATGTTGTGGTCGATCGGACCATCGGATACCATCGGTCGTTTCGTTCCGTAAAAATGGGTTTCGCGGAGTGACGGTCCGTCGCGATGCTTCTGAGTTGGGCAAGCATGTGGCGGGTTGAGTCGAGGCTCATTCGATCATTGTTAACAGGTCGGAGATTTTGCGTAAGGCTGAACAGTTCATCCCTGAACCTTTTGGCCGTCGCAATTGGAGCGCGCGCGGCGCGGGGGTCAGGAGAACCGGAACCGGCTTGGCTCGCGCCGAAGCTGTCCGAGGTCCGTTCCTCCCGTCGCTATCGCTCCCGTCGTCGGGATGACAGATTTGCGAGGCGCGCGCGGAACCTAACCCCTTCCCAGTGGGAAGGGGGACCGGTCCACTATTGCGTTGTTCGCCGATTATTTCTGGGCCGAGGCTTGGGGCTGATCCTTCAGGTAGTCGTCGGCTTTTTGGGATTCCAGCACGGGGCGGAAGCCGGTGTGGCGAGGTCGGGGCGGACTACCTCGATTGGGTCGCGGGTGTCGTCGACGTAGCCCAGCGCGTAGGCGCCGAGGCGATAGCCCATCAGTCTCAGCAGATCGACCGGGAGCGTGCGCGCGATCTCGAGCGGTACCGACAGAGTATTGATTTTCTTCCTGACGGAGCCACGAGACGTTGTAGGTGATGTTGATGCCGGTGCGGATGTTCTTTCGAGTGGTTCGCGCCGCCGCCGTGGTAGATGCTGCCGGTGTAGAACAGCACCGACCCCTTGGTCATCTCGGCCGGTTCGGTGTCGGCCTCGGCGAAGTGCAGCTTATCGTCGAAGTGGTTGCTGCCGGGGATTACGCGGGTGGCGCCGTTTTCCTCGGTGAAGTCGGTCATCGCCCAGATCGTGTTGCACTGGACTTCGTAGCCCTTGGGGAACGGGAAGAAATCGAACGCCCACTGGTCGCGATGAATCGTCTGGGCCGGCTCGCCGGGGCCGATCGCGATCATCTGGGTGAGATGGAGCTGGAAGCTGGTCGCATGACCGAGCATCTTGCCGACGGCGCCGAGCACCGTCGGGATGCATCACGAGCTCGCGCGATTTGGGCGAGCGCGCGATCAGTCCGCCGGTGCGGCGGGTGCGGCGTCCGCTGAAATCGTCGGGGCCGAATGGGGTCGCATCCCAAAGGGACGCAGCTCTTGCGCGACCTCGTCCATTACTTCGGGGCGCACGACGTTGTCGACGACGACGCATCCGTCTTCGTCGAGGGCTGCGCAAATCTCGTCCGCTGACGCCGACGCCGGCAAGTGTCTGATGCTCATCCTTGGTGCTCCGTCAGAAATTCTATCCCGCATCATTCGCTAAATCGACGCGATGCGCTAGGTTTTTCGGAGACGAAACGGAGGTGCGCCGATGGCCGATCTACTAGTCGAAAAAACCAATCACGTAGGAATTTTGAAGCTCAACCGGCCCGACCGGATGAATGCGATCAGCGTCGAGATGCTCGAAGCATCTCGGCGAGGCGCTGAAGGATTTCGACAGCGACCCGAAGGTCCGCGCGATCATCATGACCGGCGAGGGGCGCGGGTTTTGCAGCGGGCTCGACCTCAAGGACACGGCGGCCGGGCGGGGAATCGGAGCGGGACTGGCGCGCCGGGCGCATCGCATGTCAGCACGCGCGAGCTGCCGACGGTGACGTTGAATCGAATCGACCTGCCGGTGATATGCGCGATCAACGGCGCGGCGGCCGGCTACGGATTCGACCTCGCGCTCGGATGCGACCTGCGGCTGATCAGCGATCGCGCCAAGCTGGTGCCGGCGTTCGCCAAGCGCGGAATCGTGCCGGAGAGCGGCGGCACCTGGTATCTGCCGCGATTGGTCGGATGGGCGCGCGCGTGCGAGATCGGATTCATCGCCGACGATATCGCGCCGGCGCGCGCGGTCGAGCTGGGACTCGCGAACAAGGTCGTGCCGCACGAAGAGCTGATGGAAGAGGCGATGCGATGGGCGTCGAAGATCGCGGCGAACGCGCCGCTCGCGATTCGCGCGATGAAGCGGCTATTCCGGCACGGGCTGAGCGAGGATTTCGAATCGCACACGCATCATGTGTTGATGCAGCTGCTGGTGCTGTTTCGATCAGGGGATTTCAAGGAAGGGCTCGAGGCGTTCATGACGAAGCGGGAGCCGAATTTCAGCGGGCGGTGACACGATCGGACAAAGGACCGCTGCGCGATTTCAAAACCGGAACCGGCTTCGCGTACGCGAAGCTGTCCGAGGTCCGTTCCTCCAGTCGCTATCGCTCCCGTCGTCAGGATGACATTCAAAAAGAAGCGGAACCGGATTTGGAGAATCAGTCGTCGATGCGGGGGCCGGGTTGCATGAAGGCGATCGCGACGCCGTCGAGCGGATCGACGATGCGCGCGATTTGGCCGCCTTGAATAGCCAGCTTGGGCTCTGTCGCTTGCAGGCCGTTGGCGTGCGCGGTCGCGACTGCCTGCGCGATGTCGGAGCACATCAGCGCGAGACCCCAGCATCCGGGACGTCCGCGCGTCGCCGGACCCACGACTTCGAGCACGGTTTGCTCGAGCTTGAAGAACGCCTGGCGCGCGCCGTTGCCGATTTCTCGGATTCGCTTACATGGGACGCCGACTGCTTCGTTGGCAGCGATCGCATCGTCGAGCACGGGAGTCATCACGACGATGTGCTCGAGATACTCGACGGTGTTGGCGTTGATCCCGCAAAGCTGTGCGAGCGACCGGCGGCGCGACTCGATATCGAGATTGATCGGAGCGGCGGCGGTGACGACTCCCGGCAATCCCGATGAAAGCATCTCCGCCCTGATGGCCGGCTGCGACAGTCCCGGTATCGCGATCGATTCGCCGGATAGTCCTTCGCCGGGAGCCCGCTCGTCCGAGATCAATACGCCCCTTACGCCCCAGATCCATCCGACGATGCCGCCACCGCGACCATCCTGAACCGCTTCGCGCAAATGGTGAGCCAGCGGTGAGATCGATTCGACGGAGTCGACCGCGCAGAGATCGATTTCCACGGCGCCGGCGGCCAGTCGCGCGAAGCGGATGCCGTCACGATCGACTTCGTCGCGCGCGATAGCGAACCCCGCGCGATGCCAGTTTTCGCGGGAAGCCGCGAGGTCGCGCACGGCGACGATCACTCTCTCGACACAGACGATGCTCACTTCTGAAACCTTCGGCCCGAGGGTATCGTCAGTTAGTTTGCGATGCCAGCGTCAAAAGTTACCGCCGTTGATACCTATAGAGTCCTTTATTTGCGTCGTTTTACTAGCGATAATCGACGCTCAAACGTCTATGCTCATGTTGTGACAAGTTGTAGCATTCTATGACGAGTTATGCACTCATCGGACAGGGGGGCTAGATGAAAATCTCGTGGCCGGCGTTTCAGCAGGAGGCGCTCGATTGTTTGCGCGCGGTGGTGAGGCTCGACACGACCAATCCGCCCGGTAACGAACGAATCGTCGCCGACTACATGGCGGAGACGATGGGCGCGCACGGCCTCGAATCGGTGATCCGGGAAAGCGCTCCGACCCGCGCCAACCTGGTTGCGCGATATGCGGGTACGGACTCGACGGCAGGCGCGCTGCTGCTCTCGTCGCATACGGACGTCGTGCCGGTCGAGCGAGCGGGATGGACGCGCGAGCCGTTCAGCGGCGAAGTCGTCGAGGGCTGCGTGTGGGGGCGCGGCTCGATCGACATGAAGTCCAAATGCGCGATGGACCTCGTGATGATGACGGCGATGAAGCGGACGGGGGCGAAGCCGAATCGCGACGTGATACTGGCGGCGGTCGCGGACGAGGAAGCGGGATCGGATTTCGGCGCAAAATTTCTGGTCGAGCGGCATCCCGAGCTGGTGCGCGCGGGTTACGTGCTGAACGAAGTCGGCGGCTTCACCGTTCATCTCAGGAACAAGCGCTTCTATCCGATCCAGGTGGCGGAGAAGGGTTTCGTCACGATCAAGATGAAGGTCACGGCGGCGCCGGGGCATGGATCGATGCCGCGGATCGGACACGGCTATCTCGCGAATGTCCGAGCTGATCACGAGGATCGTGCGGACGCCGATGCGCAAGAACGTGTCGCCGTTCATGCGGCAGACGCTCGAGGAGATGGGCGTGCCGGTCGAATCGCCGGGGCCGCTGTTCGCGCCGATGCTTTCCAACACGGTCTCGCCGACGA
This sequence comes from uncultured delta proteobacterium, assembly GCA_963721485.1. GTDB lineage: Bacteria > Desulfobacterota > Binatia > Binatales > Binataceae > Binatus. The sequence goes on from CAVRJV010000005.1 coordinate 8,035, forward strand.
TTCTGCGCGCCGGATACAAGGACAACGTGATTCCCGGCGAGGCGACGATTGTGCTCGACGGGCGCACGCTGCCGGGCGAAGATCCCGAAAGCTTCATGGCCGAGCTGCGGCAAGATAGTCGGTCCCGAGCCGACCTTCGAGTTGCTCAAGACCGCGCCGCCGGCCGAGACAAGTCCCGACACGCCGCTGTTCGAGCTGATCAAGGCGACCGTCGAGGCAGCCGATCCGGGGGCGCGCGCGATTCCGTGGATGATTCCCGGCGCGACTGACAGCAAGTTCTACTCGAAGCTGGGCGCGGCGTGTTACGGCTTCTCGCCGGTGAAACTCGACCAGCACATGCCGTTCGGATCGCTCTATCACGGCAACGACGAGCGCCTGCCGATCGAGGGATTCTACTGGGGACTGAAGGTCTACGCCGAAGTGGTGCTGAAGTTCCTGGGGATCAAGTTCGACGACGTGTTCGCGTGAGCGACTAGTTTGCGGAGCTGGTTTTCAGGGCGCCCGCTTGCGGGGTGAAGGTCATCAGCAGGCGTGGGGGGCTTTCGAGCGGCACGACGGCGAAGTGCGCGACCGGCTGCATGTTCAAGGTCACGGTCGTTCCGTCCGAGCTGCTCGATGATGTTGCAATCCTTGAAGATCGATTTGTCGAAGACCAGGTGAGTCTGCAGGCCCGACGCCGGGCTTGACGTCCTTGAGCATCACGGTTGCGTTCGAGCCGTCAGGACTGCTCTCGAGGTTCTTGTCGAAGCTGACGGGACCGCTCAGTTCAAGAATCACCGACAGCGGCGGGTCATTCGAGGACAACCTGATCGTCTCCAGCGTGGCGGGACCAGCCGTGGGAGGCTGGCTCTGCGACAGCGGCACCGCGGACGATCGATCCCCGGGAGTGGTCATCTGATGCAACGTCGGCTCGGGCGCTGGTTTAGTCCCGGCCGTTGCGAGGCTCATGTAACGTCGACTCCGGCTGCGCCTGAGCGGCATCAGTCATCTGATTTGTCGAGGGCTCGGCAGCAGCGGCCATCTGATTCGTCGACGGCTCGGACGGCGCCGAGGCGGCCAGACCCGTCATCGCGCGCGCCTGTGCCTCGGCAGCGCCGGCGATACTGCCGGTGGGCTTCGGCAAGATTGGCGCAGGCGCCCGCATCATGTCGGGTGCGCCGGGCTTGCGGCTGGGAAGGTCGGGCTGCGACGGATCGGGCGCGGCGGGCGCGGCCGGCGCATCGAGATTCGGCAGTCCGTCGGCTCCGTACGCCGACCCGCTGGTGTTCGACGCGACCTTGGTGCCGCTGCTCATGTCAGAGCGTTGGCGCACGATTACCCGGTCGGCATTCGTATCGTCAGGACTTCCACCGTAGCCGGTCTCGGCGAGCACCAGCGGCAGCGGATCCTCTTCGGTGTCGATCGGTTCGTGGAGTTTGGCCAGCTCGGCCTGCGCTCGTTTCGCATAATTGGAATCCGGGAAATGTTTTTTCACGGCGGCAAATGCCTGCGCCGCCGAGTATCGCTTACCTTCCTTCTCCAGCGAAACGCCGAGCTCGTACAGCGCATCCGGCGCGATCGGCGTCTCGGGATACTTTTGCAGCAACTCGGCAAAGCGCGATTCGGCCGCGCGGAAGTTCGCGCGCTTGTAATAGTAGTTGCCGACGATCATCTCGTTGCGCGCGAGCATTTCGCGGCAGACCAGGACCTTGTCGTGCGCCAACTCGGCGAAGTCGCCTTCAGGGAAGCGATTCTCCAATTCCTGGAAGCGCTTGAGCGCCGCCTCGGTCTTACCCTGATCCTGATCCTCGCGCCCGATCTGATCGTAGTAACTCAGCCCGATGTAGTAGGTGACGAGCTCGAGATTCTTGCTGGTCGGATGCATTCGCTGGAAATCGTCGAGCGCGCCGATCGCCTCGGCATAGTCCTGCTGCTGGTAGTAGGCGAGGCCGATTTTCATTTCGGCGTCTTCGGCGTAGGGGCTGAACGGATACTTGTCGATCACCTGCTGATAATTTTCGATCGCGGCCTTGTACTCTTTTGTCGCAAAATTAAGCTGACCTTGCTGGTAGTAGTTCTCGCCGGTGGGCTTCTGGCGCAGGCTGCAAGCGCTGGCGGGCAGCATCGCAAGAGCCACCAATATCAACAGCAATCGTTTCATCGGGTGACGCGAAAAAGGTTAAACAACGCTCTCCGGCATTGCAATCCGCGCCCGATCGGAGTTTCGAGGCATGGCGGCGAATTCAGGTATTTTTGGACTCGCGCGGCCTGCGGAATGAGGCCGAATAGACCGGCTTGCCCGCCGCCACGTACTTGCGCGCGAAGCCGGTCCGCTCGGCGCCCGGCACGGCCTCGACTGCGCGGATGAATCCCGCTGCGAGCATCATCGGAAAAATCTCGGCCGCGTAGTCGCGCACGTCGGTCGCGACGTAGGCGATCGCGCCCGGCTCGACCGTGCGAAACAGGCTCGCGGCGAGGGTCGGCGTGAACAGCCGATGCTTGACGTGGCGCTCCTTGGGCCATGGGTCGGGATAGTAGATGTGGTAGGCGCTGACGCTGGCGGCGGCGAGCATCAGATTGACCAGCGTGCGCGCGTCCATCCGCACGACGCGCAGATTGTCGAGGCCCGCGCGGCCGCATCGCACGGCCAGCACGCGCGTGATCGTCGAGGAGAGTTCGACGGCGATAAAGTTGCGATCGGGAAATTCGGCGGCGCGCTCGATGATGAATTCGCCCTTGCCCGCGCCGATCTCGATTTCGAGCGGCGCGACGGCGGCCGAACATCGCGGGCGGATCGATCGTGAAGAGGTTGGCGTCCGGGCGTGAAGAGCACGCGCTCGCCAATCTCGCGCGACTTGGGATTGCCCCAAATTCGCGCAGCTTTTCGAAGTCGTGCCATAGATGTGGATGACGATAGCGGGCTGGACCTGCCCTCGCTACAGCGCCGCTGTCTCTCTTGGATGCAGCAACTCGAAACCGGAACCGGCAGCGCTTACGCGCTACTGTCCGAGATCCTTCCTGCCGCTCGCGTTGCTCGCTTTGTCAGGATGACACAAAAAAGTGACGGGACCGGAGCGGGAGAAGGCGTGTTCAGTCGGGGCGGTTTAGGAATGCGCGCACTCGGTCGGAGAGAGGCTTCAGGTCGGTGTTGTCGACCAGCGCGCTGGCCATCCGGACCGGGTCGCCGAAGAAGAAACGCTCGTAGAGGACCTGGCGGCCGCCGAAACGCGCTGCACGCGACATCCCATGCCAGTCGATAAAGCGCGACGCGCTCCTTTGCGCCGGCGTCGGCGGCGGCGAAGTAGCGCTCGATATCCGGCAGCTCGGCGGGATTTGCGAAGTCGGCGGCGGACGGCGTCGCCATCAGGCGAGCTCGAACTGTTGAGCTGGATAATTTCGACCAGGCGCGGATACAGCCGCGGGAAAAGATTGCGCGCCGTGTCGAGCGGCGCGCGCGCCGGCGTGAACACGCCCCATTTGTCGGGCTGCGGCGTCAGCTTCGGCGGCGCGCAGGCACGCGCGCATCGTCTCGGTGGTCATGATCATCTCGGCGAGGCGATCGCGCACGTGCGGCAGGGACATCGCGTCGCTGGCCTCGGCGATTCGCGCCGCCAGTCCGAGCACGAATTCGCTCTTCGCGACGTTTTTCACTGCCACCTGATGCATCATGTGCACGACGGCGCCGGTGCCCGCGTACAGCGCGTTGCATCGCGCGACGTCGCCGCACAGGAATACGCGCTCCCACGGCACCAGCACGTTGTCGAAGACGACCACGCGTCCATCTCCTCGAAGCGCGAGGCGAGCGGATCGTCGAAGTGCGAGCGGCCCAGGTCGTAAGTGTCGCGGCAGAGGAACTTGAGGCCCTTGGCGTTGCAATTGATCGCGAACGACAGCGCGAACGGCTCCGCGGCCGGCTCGGCCTTCAGCACGGTCGAGGGAAACACGAGCAGCTCCTCCGACAGCGGCGCCAGCGTCGCGAGCATCCGGCAGCCGCTCACGATGATGCCCTCGTTGGTTTTCTCGACGAGCTTCAGCGCGAGGTCGGCGTCGGTATGCCCCGCCCATCCGGCGGCGCGGCTCGCGCGCGGATTGACGAGCGTATGCGTCGCGCACCAATCGTGATGGCGCGCTTCGATGTAGTAGTTCCAGATGTTGTCGCCGAAGCGCGGATCGCTGTCGGCAAAAAAATCGCGCGCCGCCGCCATCGCGGCGATACTGGCGTTGAGGTAGTCGGGCGTGCGCCCGAGCATCCCGCCGCTGAAGTCGGCCCAGCGTCGCCATCATGCGCGAGCGCTTGCGCAGGTCGTCGGCGGTTTTCGGCATGATGAACGACATTCCGGCGCGGCCGCCGTCGTCGGTGCGATAGGTCATCGTCTCGGGATGCTCCATCTGCATGTCGTAGAGCGACGCGACCGAGCGCGCGCAATTGCGAACGCCGGATGGGCGGTGACGTCGCCGACGCGCGCGCCGCCGATCCAGACTTCCGCGCCGAGCTTTTTCAGCGACGACAGATAGTTGTTGCCCGAGCGCGCGCCCATCTCAGATGACCTCGTTGAGCAGCGGCAGCCGCTTGCGGATTCGTTCGGCGGCGTCGGCCGGCGCCATGTACGGCGGCCGCGCGGGGCCCATCTCGATTCCGGTCGCGACCGACGCGGTGACCTTGGTGGTGCCGAGATGGCCGAGCGTTTCCTCGCCGCCGCGCGGGAAGCATCGATTGAGCCGGCGCTGAATTTCCTCGGCGCGCTTGTAATCGCCGGCCTTGAACGCCTTGAGCAGCGCGACCGCGGCGGGCACGGCGAAAATATTGATGAAGCCGCCGGCCGCACCGAGCATCAGCCCCGCCAGCATCGCGCGAAACGTATTGTAGATGTCCGCGCGGCCGTCCACTTCGTCGTACAGCGCCTCGAGATGCTGCAAGTCGGTCAGCACTTCCTTGAACGCGACGACGCCGGGAATCGCCGCGAGCTTGCCGGCGAACTTCGGCGTGATGTTGAACTTGCTGAGCGCGGGGTTGTGATAGATGACGACGGGCAGATCGCCGGCCTCGGCAATCATGCCGGTAGTGGCGCTCGACCTCGGCCTCGCCGCATCGCCAGTAGTACGGCGGGATAACCTGCTGCGCGTCGTAACCCAGGCGCGCCGCGATTTTGGCATAGCGCAGAGTCTCGAGCGTGGTCGCGCCCGAGGTCATCGCGACCGCGGACAGATCCGGGCGCTTGCGCGTCTCTTCGATCACGATTTCGAACACGCGCGTGCGTTCGGCTTCGTCCATATGCAGAAATTCGCCGATACTCGGCGCGGCGACGACGCCGTCGGCGCCCGCCGCAATCGCCCAGTGCACTTCGCGCGCGCAGCGCGTCTTCGTTGAGCCGGTAGTCGGCGGTGAACGGCGTCACCAGCATCGCCAGAATTCCGTGTGCAAGTTTCAAACGCGCACCCCCGGTAGAATTTGTCTCGTTAATCCCTGTCAGATTTAGAGCGTTAGAATCCTCTCAGGATCAAGCGAAAGAGCCCATGCATACAGTAGCGGAACGTGTGGCAACTGTCTCGGAATTGTAGCCGCAGAGGAAGCGAAGGCTTTCTCAAATTGGTGAGAATTCAGAAAGGATCCGTGTGACGTATTTCGGAAAATCCTGATGCAGCCCCAAACGGTCCGATTCCGAGTGACCAGGCGAGAGAGCCGCGCCCAGATGTGAGTGAATACCCTCAAAGATGCTCTCCGAACAGCGCTTAAGGGCCTTCCCAAGCTTGTCATTTATCTTGCCGCCATGGTGAGAGAGCACCTTGGTCACCGCGTTCCCGGCTTCCGCGCTGAACAGGGATTTAAAAATGTCGTCCTCTCGTTGATTTGACGCTGTAAGCGTCTTTCGCAGATTGGCCAGTTTGTCCATAAAGGCCATCGCTGTTCTGGCATGCAAGTACACGGAGTTCGTGTGATTGATAGCAAGTAGATCGGCGAACATTAGATGGATGGCGCTCTGTGTCTTCAGGAATCGATCCAGATCAAACTCCCCGCCGTGATCCTGGAATTGGCGAGGATCATTGACAAATTTAAGAAGCCTATTTGTGGCTTCTACAGCGAGAAGAAAATAGTGCTGGTTAATGTGGTCTGTGAGAGCGATGAACGGCGGACGGCCCAATTCACAAATTGGAGAACTTCGTGCGCTAGATACTTGGAAAACTCCCTGCGTCGCTTCCGGGGGAAATGCCCAAGAGCCTCTCGGAGAAAAGAAATGGAGCTGAGACCCCATCCGGTCTAATGGAACCGTCGACGCTAGAGGTATGAAGGTCAGAAGCCCTTGCACATACGAGACAACATCGTTCGCCGACGGCAAGACCGAGGACATCGCGTTCTT
>CAVRJV010000006.1:0-455661 GCA_963721485.1 uncultured delta proteobacterium
GATTCGGGACAGGAGCCAGGAGAGCGAGCCGCAAGCTGGGTCTAAGGGTTGTAGTGACATTTTGGTACGAGAAGGCAGGCTGTCACGTGCGATCAGTTCAGAGAAAACAGATTTCTGCGCGCTGATCGGACGAGCTGACGCGCAGAACGTCGAAACGTTCAATGACGCGCCCCCACCGGAACGAAGGCTCGGCGCGAGCGTCTAGGTTAAAACGTCGCGAGGGTTGGTCTTCCTTGCAAGATCTGCGTGTTGACTCGATTAACTTTCTTGGCAAATCTCACTGACTTGGAAACACGCTGCGCCAGCATGAGCTTTCGATTCAGAGACCCCCAGAGCGCGGCACCTCGATTAGAACTAACTATTTGGCAGGCGCCGGTACACGCCACCGTGTTTCCAAGGGAACGGACGCAGGCTCCACTACATCCGTCAGACCCGCAACGAAAGCGCGCGGTGCGGTTAAAATTGGCGAAACCTAGTAGCTCAGCCGAGGAAGTTCGAGAAGGAGGGTCGCTTACGTACAGATGTTGCCGAGCAGGGAAAAGGACGAACACGATGATGACCAGTCAGTCGTTACCATATATAGGATGCTGTCTCCGTACTGTAGCCGAGTGGAGCGCCTAGCTGCGACGGCCGCAGTCGTTTTCACTGTAACGCTTCTCGCTCTCGCCACCGCCACCATGCGTCTGCTGCGCTCGGACATCTCAGCGTTAGGCGCGCCGCTCGTCAGATGTCCATATGATTCGTATCTGGGCGTGGGAATAACACCTATTGTTAGTGCGAAGCCGATGCTAAGGCAGGAATGCGTACTTCGAATACCCCAACCTTGGTTGTTACAGTCGTCGCGGACGATCGCCGTTCATTTTACGCGCCGCGTCGGAACGCGAGCGCTCGATTCAGCGGTTCAGCGCACTGGGCCGGCAGGAAGGAGATCAGCGCCACCGGGCTGCTCGATGCAGATGGCGGCGTGTATGTTGGCGCGCGGCAAAACGCAAGGAAGACCTATTATCTCCGGGGGACGGGCCATCGCACGTGCCTCGCCTTCGCGCCGACGCGCACGGAAGGCGTGGGACTGGTAGTCCCGACTCTGCTCAGTCGGCCCCATAGCGTCGTGGTCCACGACATCAAGAGGAAAGCTGGAAGCTCACCGCCGGATCAGCAGAAGGCCTCGGCAACCGGCGATTTGATCCCGACGTGCACTGACAGCACCGCAGCCCGGTACAACGCTCGCCAGACCGACTCGGTCCCGAAGATCAAGGACGCCAGAACATCGCGGGCAGACGCTGATCGATCCCGCGGGTAATGCTCCTCGCGATCCATGGGATTCTGACCGCGCACGATTTCCTCACCGGCGTGATCCTTCATGTGATGCATGCCGAGGTAGACAAGACACTCGCTGGACGTCTGAAATTTCTGAACCCTCCAGATCGGGATCAGGAGAAGGCAGTCCAGGCCATGATCGATACGTTACAGGGCCGCGAAATTACCCACGCTGTGATCGCCGGCACCGCCCAGGCGGTGCTCAGCAAGAGTCCAAACGAACGCATTCCGTTCTCAGCACGGCGACCCGTTGCCTAACTCTGTATCGAGATCCGATCATCGCTGCGAATACGTCCGCATCGGACTTTTCCATTGCCGATCTCAAGCATCAAGATCGGCCGGTCAGTCTCTATCTCACAGTGCCGCCATCCGACCTTACGCGGACGCGACCGTTGATGCGCCTTCTGCTCGCGCAACTCGGAGCACGGCTCACCGGAGCTCACCTTCAGATGACCACGTGGCACCGATGCGCCGCCTATTGTTGATGTTAGACGAATTTCCGGCGCTCGGACGGCTCGATTTCTTTGAGAGCTCGCTTTCGTACGCCGCCGGCTACGGAATAAAAGCGTACCTGGTCGCCCAAGATCTGAGCCAGCTTTATGCCGCTTACGGCCACGATGAATCGATCGTTTCGAATTGCGCGGTTCGCGTCGCATACGCGCCCAACAAGATTGAAACCGCGCGACTGATATCCGAGATGGCAGGCGCAACAACCGTCCGCCACCAGCACCGCAGCTATTCGGAGAGTCGGACTACGGTGTCAGAACCCTCGATGCAGCGCCCATTGATCACGCCAGACGAGACGATGCGATTGCCAGAAGAGGCGGAATTGATCTTCGCTCCAGGAAGTCACGATTTACGGAACCAAGATTCGTTATTACCTCGACCGGGAATTCTCGGCCCGCGCGAAGCTCGCTCCGCCGCGACACTCGGACCAATCGGCCGCAATCGCGAGTGGCCCGAGACTCCGGTCTCGGACGCTAACCACAAAAATGCAAGCACCGAAGAAACGGACGCGCGGCATCCGGCCACGGAGCCGGAGCGCGAGGAGCGCGAACAAACTCTGAAGGATTCGAGCAAGGAGTGGTTATTCAGTGAGAAACAATGCACGGGAAGTTTCCTGCTATTTGAGCTTGGAGGAAGCCGCTCGCTTCAGAGAGTCGGCCGCTGCGAACAAAGTCTCGCTGTCGCGTTATCTCCGGCAGTGCCTGCTCGACTACGAGCGTCTGATCGACGACGGCAACCGAGCACCTAACGGCTTCGCATTGATCGAGATGGAGGAACGGCTCGCGCGCAGCATTGAAGTACAGAGCCGGCGGGTCAATTCGTTTTACCACGAGTTGCATGTCTTGTTCGCGATGGTCGACCGGCTCGCGTTCATTTCGTTGGTACATCTGCCGGAGATTCCTGCCGAACTGCGCGAAAGCGCGCTGACGGCCGGAACCCGCCTCTACAACAACTGGCGTAGTGCGGTGATGGAACTGACCGAGAGCGGCGCTGAAACCGATCCCTTGAGCGCACAACCGACCGACGATGCGGCCAACGGACGACACCACCGACAGGAGAATGATGATGGGCTTGGCAGCGATTCAATCGACGCGGCTGGATGAGCGGCTTCGGCGCGAGCTTGGTCCGAGCGTGCTGACGGCCCTCGACGACCCAGACGTGCTCGAGATCATCCTCAATCCGGACGGCACACTTTGGCGAGTCTCACGGCGGAGGGATGCGGCTTTCAGGACAAAGATGAACGCAGTTCCGGCGGAACGGCTGATCGGAACCGTGGCGTTCGCCCTCAACACCATCGCGAACGATCAAGGCCAGTCATCGAATGCAACTACCACTGGACGGAAGCGCTTTCACCGGCTGAATGCACCCGTCGTTAGCTCACCGTCGTTTGTGATCCGAAAACACCGCGCCTCATCTATACGCTCGACGACTATCTTGCCCACGGCATCATCGACGCCAATCAGGCAGAAGAGTTTCGAGGAGCCATCGCTTCAGACGCGAAAACATCGTGCTCGCCGGCGAAACCGGCTCCGGCAGAGACGACGCTGGCGAACGCCCTCCTTCACGAGATGGTCCGCCTCGGAAATCCTAACGAACGCTTCATCATCATCAAGGACACTCTTCGAGCTCAATGGCGGACGCGCCGAACCGGGGATGCAGCTTCATACGAACGTCGCCGCGGACCTCACATTCCTGACACGCACCACAATGAGAGCGCGTCCTGACCGGATAATCATCGGTGAAGTTCGCGGCGGAGAAGCGCTGGCTCTGCTCAAAGCATGGAATACCGGTCATCCGGGCGGTAGTGACGCCGCCGGGATGACCGGTATTCCAGGCCTTGAGCAGCGCCAGCGCTTCTCCGCCGCGAACTTCACCGATGATTATGCGGTCGGGACGCGCTCGCATTGTGGTGCGTGTAAGGAAGGTGAGGTCCGCTGCGACGGTCGTATGAAGCTGCATCACGTTCGGCGCGTCGCAATGTAGTTCGAGAGTGTCCTCGATGATGATGAAGCGCTCATTGGGATTTCCGAGCCGGACCATCTCGTGAAGCAGGGCGTTTGCCAGCGTCGTCTTGCCGGAGCCGGTTCCGCCGGCGAGCACGATGTTTTCGCGTCTGGCGACGGCTCCTCGAAACTCTTCGGCCTGGTTGGCGTCGATGATGCCGTGGGCGAGATAGTCGTCGAGCGTATAGATGAGTCGCGCGTGTTTTCGGATCACAAACGACGGTGAGCTGACGACGGGCGGCAACCAGCCGGTGAAGCGGCTTCCGTCCAGTGGTAGTTCGCATTCGATGACCGGACGTTGATCGTTCGCGACGGTGTTGAGGGCGAACGCCACGGTTCCGATCAGCCGTTCCGCCTGAACCGCGTTCATCTTTGTTCCAGCGGGCCGCATTCCTCCGCCGTGAGACTCAAGCCAGAGAGTGCCGTCCGGATTGAGGATGATCTCGATCACGTCTGGGTCGTCGAGAGCCGCCAGCACGCTCGCACCAAGCTCGCGCCGAAGCCGCTCATCCAGCCGCGTCGATTGAATCGCTGCCAATCCCATCATCATTCTCCTGTTGGTCGTGTCGCCGGTCGGCCGACTCGTCGGTCGGTCGTGCGCTTAAAGAATCGGTTTCAGTGGGGCTCTCGGTCAGCTCCATCACCGCGTTACGCCAGTTGTTGTAGAGGCGGGTTCCGGCCGTCAGCGCGCTTTCGCGCAGTTCGGCAGGAATCTCGGGCAGGTGTACCAACGAAACGAACGCGAGCCGGTCGACCATCGCGAACAAGACATGCAACTCGTGGTAAAGCGAATTGAGCCGCCGGCTCTGCACTTCGATACTGCGCGCGAGCCGTTGCTCCATCTCGATTAACGCGAAGCCGTTTGGTGCTCGGTTGCCGTTGTCGCTCAGACGCTCGTAGTCGAGCAGGCACTGCCGGAGATAGCGAGACAGCGAGACTTTGTTTGCGGAGGCCGCCTCTCTGAAGCGGGCGGCTTCCTCGATACTCAAATAGCAGGAGACTTCCCGTGCATTGTTTCTCACTTGAATAACCACTCCTTGCTCGAATCTCTTCAGAGCTTGTTCGCGCTCCGGCTCCGGTCTGGCTGGATGCTGGTCGTCCGTTGATTTGTGCTTTGATTTTTATGGTTAGCGTCCGAGACCGGACGTCTCGGGCCACTCGCGGACGGCGGCCGATTCGGTCCGAGTGTCGGGGCGGAGCGAGCTTCGCGCGGGCCGAGAATTCTTGGTCAAGGTAGTAACGAATCTTGGTTCCGTAGATCGGTGGACTTCCTGGAGCGAAGATCAATGCCGCCTCCTCTGGCAATCGCATCGTCTCGTCTGGCGTGATCAATGGGCGCTGCATCGAGGGTTCTGACACCGTGGTCCGACTGTCCGAATAGCTGCGGTGCTGGTGGCGGACCGTTGCCGTGCCCGCCATCTCGGAAATCAGCCGCGCGGTTTCAATCTTGTTGGGCGCGTATGCGACGCGAACCGCGCAATTCGAAACGATCGATTCGTCGTGGCCGTAAGCGGCGTAAAGCTGACTCAGGTCTTGGGCGACCAGGTAGGCCTTGATTCCGTAGCCTGCCGCGTACGAGAGCGAGCTCTGGAAGAAATCGAGCCGTCCGAGCGCCGGAAATTCGTCCAACATCAGCAATAGGCGCCGCATCGGCGCTACGTGGTCGTCTGGAGATGTGCTCTCAGTGAGCCGTGCTCCGAGTTGCGCGAGCAGAAGGCGCATCAACGGTCGCGTCCGCGTGAGGTCGGACGGCGGCACTGTGAGATAGAGACTGACCGGCCGATCGTGATGCTTGAGATCGGCAATGGAAAAGTCCGATGCGGACGTATTCGCGGCGACGATCGGATCTCGATACAAAGTTAGGCAACGGGTCGCCGTGCTGAGGACCGAAGTGCGTTCGTTGGGGCTTTTGCTGAGCACCGCCTGTGCCGTTCCGGCGATCACGGCGTGGGTGATTTCGCGACCGTGTGACGTATCGATCATGGCCTGGACTGCCTTCTCCTGATCGCGATCCGGCGGGTTCAGAAATTTCAGACATCCAGCGAGTGTCTTGTCGGGCTCCGCGTGGATCACGTGAAGGATCACGCCGGTGAGGAGATCATGCGCGGTCAGGTCCCAATGATCGCGAGGGGACATTGCCGGCCGGATCGATCAGCATGTCAGCGATGTTCTGCGCGTCCTTGACCTCTTCGGGACCGAGTCGGATTTCGGCGAGCGGGTTGTACCGTGCTGCTGTGCTGTCAGTGCACGTCGGATCGAATCGCAGGCAAAGGTTGCCAAGGCCTTTCTGTCGCCAGCCCGCCGTGAGCCTTCCAGTTCTCGCCTTTGATGTCGTGGACCACGACGCTGTGGGGCCAACTGAGCAGGGTCGGGATTACCAGTCCCACGCCTTTGCCGGTGCGCGTCGGCGCAAAGGCGAGCACGTGCGATGGTCCCGAATCGCGGAGATAATAGGTCTTCCTTCCATTTCGCCATGCGCCAACATAAACGCCGCTATCTGCGTCGAGCAGCCCGGTGGCGCTGATCTCCTTCCTGCCGGCCCAGTGAGCTGAACCGTGCAGATCGTCTGCTCGCGCTCCGACTCGCCGGGTGAAATGAACGGCGATCATCGCCACGACTGTGACGATCAAGGTTGGATATTCGAATATGCGCATTCCTGCGCTTAGCATCGGCTTGGCAGCGGCGACGTGTTGCCACTCCCATGCCCAGATCAGAATGCCCCACGGCCGGTATAGAGATCCGACAAGGGGCAAGCTGACGAGCGGTGCGCCCAACACTGCGGAATGTCCGAGTAGCGCGGCGACGTGTTGGGTTGCGATCGCGAGCGAGAACATCGCAGTAAAGGCGACTGCGGCTGTCGCGGTGAGGCGTACGTCCCGCTCGGCTACGGTGCGGAAAACCGGCGTCCTGTATGGTAGCGACTGACTGGTCATCATCGTGTTCGTCCTTTTCCGTGCTCGGCAACCTGTACGTAGGTGACCTTTCGCCCGTTCTTCTCGAATTCCCTGCCGCTGAGGGTTACGGTTTCGCCAATTCTCAGCCGGTCCTCGCCGCGCGCCTTTTCGATTGCCGGGGTCTGACGGATGTAATGGAGCCTGCCGTCGTTGCCTTCGATCATCAGGTAGCGACGGTCGGTCGTCTCGTTCTCGAGGCCGGTGCCGATCACCCGGCCGGTCACCTGTTCGCCCGGTTTCAGTTCCGTGACGTGAAGCGGCGCCTGCCGGTCATGAATCTGATCGAGGTGGCGCGCTCTGGTTTTGATGATGTCGATCGAAAGCTGGTGCTGGCGCAGCGTCTGTTCCAAGTCGGGTGAGATTTGCCAAGAAAGTTGGTCGAGTTGACGCGCAAGTCCCATGCTCTCAAGGAAGCCAAGCCTCGCTACGTTTTGAGCCTGACGCTCGCGCGCGCCTTCGTTCCGGTGCGGCGTGTCATTGAACGTTACGACGTTCCGCGCGTCAGCCCGTCCGATCAGCGCGCGATCTATTTCCGTGAACTGATCGCGCGTGACGGCTCTGCTTTCTCGATTCCAGAATGTCGCGCTCTACCCTGAGACCCAACTTGCGGCTCGCGATCTCCTGGCTCCTGTCCCGGATCCCCGACTTGATGTAGTTGCGGTCAATCGAAAGCGCGTTGCCCGCTTCGGTGATGCCGCGAATCAGAATGTGGACGTGCGGGTTGTCAGTGTCGTGATGATCGATGGCCGCCCACTCAAGGCGCGTTCCGAGATCGCGTTCCATCTGGGCGACCAGCTCGCGCGCATGCTCTTTGAGATCCATTACGGCGCCGTTCTCAGGCGAGACGATGATCCGAAACAGCCGCGGGTCGCCCGCCTTCTGCCAACCCGCCAGAAGCTGGGAGAGGTTAATGTCGTCGCGAGTCGAATCGAAGCCGAGTCCCTTCGCGTCCTCGCGCTGCGCGCCTTCCCGCGCGAGATAGCGTCCGTGCGCAGCCCACGATGCCGACCTCGCGTTGCGCGCGTACGAAACCTTGACCACGCTTCGCTGCATGAAGGCGTGAGGCTCGCGTTGGACGCCCGCGCCCCGTTGTCCAAGTCGAGTGTTCATACGCCGAGACTGGGTTGCTCGGCCTTGTCGCTTCGCGACCGCGAGCCACCATCGCCTCGTGCGATGCCGTTCGCCGCGCCGGCGCGGAGGGCGCGGTTGCATACCGAGGTCGCGCCGCAGCAAATCACTCATCTGACGTTTCCTCGCCCAGAAGCCGCAGCATCATTCGCGGAAGTTCAGCGGAGTCGCGTGGCTCCTCGCCGCCCAGCGCGCCGACAATGCGCCGGAGGTGTTCGCTCGAAAGCGTCAGACTGTGCAGCTCCTTGGATCGGCTCCAGGATTTCCAGGCGCGCTTCGAAGTCGCGCGAGTATCGAGCTTCACGCGCCCGGCTGAAGCGATCGCGGCGCGCCGTGTAGCAGGGAGGTCGGGCAGACGTGCTGCGAGTTCAAGTAATCCACCGAGCAACAGGTCGGGCGGCTCACGGTCCAGCCCCGCAATCGCGACCAGCCCGCCGAGATTCGCGAGATGATGGACTCTAAGTCCCTGCTCTCTGGTGTGTAGTCCGTCCGCCATAACTCACCACGTGAGAACCGGCTCCAGCGCGGCTCGAACCGAGCTCGCCGGCACCGGCCCGAAGTAACGAGAGTCCCAACTTCGCGCGTCTTTGGTTCCGAATAGCCACACCTGATTTGTCGGCACGGTGTAGCGGCCCCACGCGACGTGCTTCACCGATCGACCGCTGCTGTCGCGCGAAAGCGTCGCCGAATGCTCCAAACGTTGGCCGTTGACCGCGATGTAATCGGGCACGACTTCAACCGAGTCTCCGGGGAGCGCACTGAGTCGTTTGCCGACCGGCTCGATGCCGTCGCCGCAACCGCGTCCGCGTAAGAGATAGCCGCGTGCGATGCCGAGCTGTGCGATCGCGTCTGGCAGACACGCCAGCACCAAATCGCCGCGCGACGGTGCGCGTTTAACCATCCGATAGATCCCTGGCGGGCACGCGCTGTCTGTGAGACCGATCCTCAATCCCAGAAGCTCGAAGCCTAAAACTGGTACTGCGATTCCCGCACAGAGGATGACCGGAAACAGTGCTCGTCTTGCGATTGTTCGAGTACGGGGCAAGGCGATGCGGTACGGGGAAGAAATCCCGCGCCGAAGAAAGAGAATCTGACGAAAGGCGTCCACAGTACGGTAAAACCTTTATCTTGCCCTACGACCGCATCGCCCCTGCTGCCCCGTTCTTCTCCTCCCTCCGCGCCAACCGCTCGCCGCCTCCTTCCCGCCTACTACGCCAGCCCCTGAAATCACGGTCGCTATCAACGAAATGCTTCAGCATCTCGATCGCGACTTCCTTGGCGTCCGTCTCCCGATGCAAGCTGTCGTGCAAATAGCCGACGTATTCGTCCAGCGACGCCTTGAGGCTGCCGGGCAAAGTGAGCCGCAACTGTACGGGAGGTAAATCCTTGTCCTTGAGTCTGAGCTTCATCTCTCCAGCTCCTTTGTGTCAGTCGTTGTGAGTTCTCGTAGATGCGCGTCTTGCGCCACGCGCTGAATTCCTCGTTGGTCTCGAGGAAGTGCCACAGCATCAACTGCGCCACCTCCGCAGGATCGATTCTTCTGACCCCCGACCTTATGGGCGTACTCGACATACGCGTCGATCTCCTTCTTGAGGTGTCCGCCTATCGTCAGCGTGAGATAGCTTGAAGTGAGCGTCTTCTTTTCGGCTCCGCTTTCCACTTTGCTGCCCTCCGCCTCAGTTCCGGTAAGGCCCTGGCAGTATGAGGTCGTTCGTGACCATCACGTTGAACTGATAGCCCGGTCGTATCTCCAACGTTGGCGGGATGTTCATTCCGCGCTGAAGACTGCTCTGCGCGACTTGTCCGAGTTGCTGACTGGCCGCCGCGCCGCCCATCTCACTGAGCAATGACATTTGGTTTGGCGTCGAGTAGCCGTACCCGTAGGGGCCGGAGAAACCGGTGCCTCCGCCGAACGCTCCCATCTGCCCAACCATCTGGCCTGCGCTGATGACTGAAATGAGCGCCGCGGTACCGAACGTCTTCAGGTAGTGGTTGTTCACCTCATCGCTGAACCCCGCGTAGCCCGCCTGGTCGGCCCCCGGCATGTCCGGGATGTCCATGCTCGACGAGTTCGGGAAGATCACCCGCTTCCATTCGATCTGGGCGCGCTCCTGTCCATACGCTGCGTTGGTCTGGTACGAGCCGATGACCTTGGAGCCTTGAGGAATCAGAACCCATCGTCCGGATGCACTGTCGAAGACGTTCTCGCGAACTTGCGCCAGAATTGGTCCGGGCAGTTCCGAGTTGATGCCGCTAATCAGCACCGCCGGAATAACGCTGCCTGCTGTGATCAGATACGGAGACTCCGCCGGTTTGACGCTCGCGATCGCACTGGTGCCGTTGCTCTGGCCAGATGGCGTGATCGTCAGATCGTACGGCCTGGTTGTCCCTGCCTGACTGGCGACGCTTGGAACTTCCAGAGTCTCGCCGTGGTGAAACGCTTCGACCATCGGCGGCGCGGAGAGCGCCTTCACATATTCCTCCTCCCGCAACTCGGCCAGCCTGCTCGGTGGACGCGCTGGTAGTGGAACAGCAGGAGCCTGCGTCGTCAGCGTCGGCGACGGAGGCGGAAGTGGAACAGACTTGATTTCAGGCGGCTTCTGATTCCTGGCCTTCGCTTCCAGTTCCGCGATCGCAGCGCGTTCCTCGTTGGATGTCACGGTTGCTGCATCGTCGCTTCGAACTGCCTGGCTGGAATCCGGCGAGTCCGAATGCAGCGCAACGATCATCACGAACATTGCTGTTGCGATTGCCACGCCGGCGACGATAACCAGAGTGCGAGTCAGTCGTGCGCCGCCTCCGCGCGGTTGGTGAACGCGCGGGCCGGTCGGTCCAATTGCCGTTGCGGTGGCCATGATTCACCTCGCCGCGCCGGTGTACCGGATGCTGACGCGGTCCTGCTCGCGACCGACGCCCGAAACCAGCACCGCCTGGTCGAAGAGTTTGTCGACCACGTAGTAGTCGCCCCTGACGCGATAGTTCACCATCTCGTTGCCGTCGCCTGCGGCGACCAACAGCGCAGGAGCTTCGCTCGACTTTGTAGTCGCGGGCATCTGGATGTAGATGTGCGTGCCGTCGTCGAATGCTCGGACCGGCTTCCACGGCAGCTTTGGTCCAGAAACCGCGTACGAAAAATTGAGCGCGCCCGGATCGAGCGAAGCCAGAGAAGCGACCACTCCGTCCGGCTGCGATTGGGAATCGCGCGCCTTGGCGGCTGTGTGGTCGGCGTCCTGCATCGCCTGCTGGAGATCTTCAGGATAGTAGAAGGCGACTTCCTGAATTTCGTGTCCGGCGCGCGAGCGCAGCATCAGGTGGTAAATGTGCTTCGTCGTGTAGATCGTCAGATTGGTGCTGATGCCCGCCGCGGTGGGTTTGATCGCAAGGTGCGGAGTCGGGTTGCGCGGATCGCCTGATGAAGCTGGCGTCACAAGCCAGCGTTCGCTGTCGCCGCTGGCAACGTCGGTGATCGTCTCGCCCGGCTCAAGTTGAATGTCGGTCGTTCGCAATGGAGAGCAGTCAACCGCAGGCTCTTGTCCTTCATCGTACGGATAGAGTTCGCGGCGCGGTGTCTTATAGACCTGCCACGCGCCGTCCTGCTGATGTTGCTTGACCGCCTCCTGAACCTCTTGGGGCTGTTGTGCGAGTAGCTGAGCGCCGGTGAGCGGTGCGGGCTCCGGCTCGGGAGGTGGTACGGCCTTCGTGACCAGCGTCAGCGGCGGTGGTGGTGGCGCTTGCTTCGCTGAGCAGGCGCCGAGCGTCAGCGAGAGCGCGATGAAACCAAATTTGCCGATGAACTTCATGGTGATCGCCTCCTAACTCCGCTGCTCGGTCCAATTGAGCTGCGTGACATAGAAGCCGAGCGGATTCTCCAGGATCGAGGAGTCCGAGGTTTCGGAAATGATCGAGGTGTCGAGCGCCGCTTCCCAATGAGTCGTGGCGACCGGAGACCCGTCGAGGCCTGATGCTTCCTCGGTCCATCGCACCTGCCACGTCGCTTTCGACAACGGCAGGATCGAATCGATCTGGACGCTGACGGATTGGTGCTGAGCGACCTTGAACGGATCATGTTCAAGGTCGTTCTCGTGGTAGTAGTTCTCGAGAAACTTGTAAGCCGGTCCGCGAGCGCGGCTGTAAACCTGGCCGATCAGCTGGTGCTCGGCTGCCGGATCGGTGATCACCTCGCGAGCATTGCGGATGAAAGCCGCAAGCTCGTACCGCACCATCCGGTCAGTGCTGATCCGCGTGGTGTTCTCGGTGAGCGCGCTCGGCGCGCCGATCGCATAGCCGAGCTTGTCGACTTCGACGACGTATGGAACGAACTTGCTTCGCGTGCTGACCCAGACCATCCCGAAGGCCAGCACCAGCGTGATCGCCATCATGCCGGCGGCGGTGATCTGCCAGTTACGTTTGCCGAGAACCAGATCAGCGTAACGCTCGTCCCATTCCTGCCGCGCTTTGAGATAGACGCTGCCTTCCATGCTGACGCCTCATTGCTAGCGATCGAGCACTTGTTGTGAATTCGTGCTCGCTGACTTCTGGGCTGGAGCAAGTTGCGCGCCATGTGACTTCAGCCGCGCCGCGCAGCGCTATAAGGTGAGGTGCGATCGGCCGTCGAAACTGACTGGTGTTTCGCTTATGTCGGCAGGCTAGAACGGGAGACGTGAATCGCCCTTGTTTCGCGATTGTATGTTTCGCGACGGCTGTTAACGTGTGGGCAAGACGGTCCTGCGACGAAACCGCGACTATCACCGCTCGATGTCCGCATCTTCAGTACGATGTATTCGAGACGCGATGCCTTAGCGGAACATACAAATTGACCGCGACTCTGAAGCCTTACGTAAAATTTGGCGGACCGCAGGTCGGCTGGGAGAATGTTCGCTATGATGGACAGGGCAACGTTTCAGGTCATGTCGTTAATTTCGGAGTACCGGCGCGATCTGAAAGGAATCTGATCACGTCAATCCAGATGGGACCGGCACGCGGCCTATACGACGACAGCGGAGTTCGGCGTACAGCGAACGGACGAAACGAGATTCAGAATTGTCAACGCTCGAAGAGATCGAGCATCGAATCTAAAGACTCGCCAAACAGAGATCTGGGCACTCTGACGCTGCGGTAACGCGGACGACAAGACTACGGCGTCGTGCGGAACACTTCGTGAGAGAAGGTCACGAACTCCGTTAGTCGAGATGACGATAATTCGGCGGTTGTGGGATGCGACGCACTACCGAGCGGAAATCGGCAGCTGGAACGTCGATCGCTGCAGGTTGCCCGTCCGCGATGGTGACACAGTGGTGACACAGAATGCAGACACTGATCCAGGAGATCGAGTAGTCGTCGAAAGTTGTTGATTTCTATTGGATTTTTGGAGCCACCCGTCGGATTCGAACCGACGACCTGCTGATTACGAATCAGCTGCTCTACCAACTGAGCTAGGGTGGCTCTTCCTCGTGCCCGTGCCGACGAATCTGCAGACTAGCGAAGCTCGCGATGCCGAGAAAGACCCCGACTCAGTGTCGCACCGCGGGAATCACCTCTTCTGCAAAGCGCTGGACTTCGTCCAGATAAAACGGCCGCGGCAGCGTGAAGATGAAGTGGGTCACGCCGACATTGAGATACCGCTCGATCGTCTCCTGGCATTCTTCCCGCGATCCGATCATTATCTGCCGCCGCGCTTGCTCCGCGGACGCCCCTGACATCGCCGTGACGCGCGCGAGCGCCGCCTTCTCGCGCTCTGCCGGCGCTCGGTAACAAAGCCCCATCATGATCGTCTTTTCGATCTGATCGGTGTCGCGGCCGACGGTATCGCCGTGCCGTTCGATCACCTTCAACAGCTCGGCGTATCGCTCTGCGCTCGCGCCCGGAACGTTCCACATATCGGCGTGTTTGGCGACGATTTTCAGCAGCACGCTGCTGTCCCTGGCCGCCAATCATTATCGGTGGATGTGGCTTCTGAATCGGCTTGGGATTGCATACCGCGTCGGTCACGTTGTAGTGACGCCCATGCAGCGTCATTTTTTCCTGCTCGAACATCCCCTTGATGATCTGCAGCGATTCGTCGAGCGCCTGCAGCCGTCCGGGAATTGTCTTGAAGTCGATTCCGAAACTGCGATGCTCGAGCTCGAACCATCCCGCGCCGATTCCCAGGTTGAGCCGCCCGTCGCTGACGTGATCGAGCGTTGCCGCCATTTTCGCCGTGATGCATGGGTTGCGATAAGTGTTGCCATTGACCATCGCGCCGATGCGCGCGCGTTTGGTCTGCTGGCTGAGCGCGGTGAGCGTGGTCCATCCTTCGAGGCACGGCCCGGTCGGGTCGGGGACGAAGATCGGATAGAAGTGATCAAAGGTCCACAGCGAGTCGTAACCCCACTCGTCGGCGTTGCGCCACAGCTCTTTCAAGTCGTTCCATTCGACGAGCTGCTGCCCGGTTTGAATTCCAAATCGAATCGGATGTGTCTGCATAGCGATTTCTCCAAATACTGGGTGCAGGGGTCACCCCTGCCGAAAGAGGTGTGGAACCCACCGCGGGTTCCACATTCGATTCCTCATCTCCTAACTCGCGAACCGCTCGCGCGTCCACTCCGTCAGCACTTTCATCAGACGCGGGCGCGGGTCGCCGAGATGCGCCTTCGTGCCGCCGGCGCGCATAAAGTGATCGGCGCCTTCGATGAACGCGAGCGTCTTGTCGCTCGCGCCCGACGCTTCGAACTCTGCGCGCACGTCGGAATTGAAAATGTCCTGGTCGCCGTTCGCGCCCACCACCAGCGTCGGCACCGTAACCTTCGGCAGATTCGACGCCATCTTCGCGTAGGACGACAGCCCCGACCAGGTCGATAGCCACGCATCGGGCGTCACGATTCGACCGAGGCCGAACGCCGAGTAGTTCGCGAGATCAGGCCGCGGCGAAATGATTGATCCGACTGCGCGCTCCGACGGATCGATCGACAGATCGAGATAGTTGGGGTTTGCCTGCGTGCGATAGACGATCATGTAGTGCGGCGCCATCGCGCGCCGCGCCATGTAGTTGCGATTCTCCGCGCTCGACGCTGCGAAGTCTTGCGCGCGCATCGCCGTGCGACCGTGACTCGACTCCACGATATGGCGCCGCGCGATCGCGTCGATTCGCGCGCATCGCGCGCAGTTGCGCCGCACGGTAGCGCTCGAGCGAAATCCGTCGCGTAGCGGCTCTCGGCGGGCGGCGTCTTGAAGCCGTTGCGCTCGTCGTACATATCGAGCGCGGGATCGCTCGCGAGCGGATCGGATTCATCGACCACCGCCGCGTCGAGGCATGACATCAGCACCATCCCCTGTCCCGGATGCGCCGCAAGCGCGATGTATCCGTCGGCAGTGGGCAGATCGAACTTGTTGAGATCGGGCGGACCGCCGCCCGGTGGCGCGGTCACGCGATTTCCCGCGGAGCGTGCGCGCTTGCGCGTCGTAGTATGCGAACAGCGAGCCGCCGCCGGAATTTCCGAGCATCACGATTTTCTCGAAGCCTTCCTCATCGCGCAGCCATCGAATTCCCGCCGCGAGATCGAGCAGGAGGTTTTCGTGAATCATCATCGCGTCGTTGTTAAGATAGCGCGTGTTGAAGCCGAACGCCGCGAAGCCGGCCTCGACCCAGTACGGAATCGAATAGTGCATGCTGAAGTCGGCGCGCGGATGCGCCATGATCACGACGGTGCGCGGCTTGCCGCTGGCCGGCATATAAAGGATGCCGCGCGACTTGCCGAAGTCGGCAGCGTAAAGCTGCACGGGCCGTTGGCGAATCGACGGATCGATATCGCCGAAATCGATCGGATACCGCAGTTGGTAGTCAGCGGGCGCCTTGGGCATGTTTCCGATCTCGCGCACTCGCCGGGAAAGATCAACCAGCGCATTCGAAGTTTTTACTATGTCGCCTCTCAGCTTCTCCTCGACGAGCCTCGCGCCCCGCGCATGGCTTACTCCCGAACCGCCGTCATGTAGAATCCCATAGATCGAAGGTGACGCAATTTGAAAACCGGCATCATCGGCGCACGCGGCGCAGGAAAATCAACCGTCTTTCACGCACTGACAGGACTCGCGCCGATTCCCGGCACGGCCGAAGGCCGTAATCGCGCGCGCCCCGGACAAATCAAGGTCGCCGATCCGCGCCTCGATCTGCTCGAAGAGGCGTACGGCTCGAAGAAAAAAATTCCCGTCGAGCTCACTATCATCGACTTCGCGCCCAATCCGAAAGAACAGAAAGAGGGCGCCGCGCTCGACCCGAGCCTGCTCCCGCTCGTGCGCGATATGGACGCGCTGCTCATAGTCATTCCGCAATTTGCTGGAATGGAAAAGGACCTGGTCGCGACGCTCGAAAGCATCGAGGGCGAGCTGGTCTTCGCCGACTTCGATCAGGCCGAGCGCCGCCTCGAGCGATTGAAGAAGGAGAAGGGCAGCGACTTCGAGCGCGCCGCGCTCGAGAAAGTGATCGCATGGCTCGGCGAGGGCAAGCCACTGCGGCTGCTCGATCTGACTGCGCAGGA
This sequence comes from uncultured delta proteobacterium, assembly GCA_963721485.1. Taxonomy (GTDB): domain Bacteria; phylum Desulfobacterota; class Binatia; order Binatales; family Binataceae; genus Binatus. The sequence goes on from CAVRJV010000006.1 coordinate 16,420, forward strand.
AACCCAGGCGTTTTCGAGCTTTGGCTTTCTCTCGCGCAAGCCCGCGCTCGTTACCGTCAACTGCGAGTTGGAACGTGCGAGCGCCGACATTACCGACGCCGAGCATGCGGCAGTACGCGCGCACGGACTCGAGGTCTTCAGGCTCGCGGCGGCGTTCGAGTCTGAACTGTGGGAGCTCGACGAATCCGGTCAGAAAGAAATGCTCAAGGACGCGGGTCTCGACGCGCCCGCGCGCGACCGCCTCATCGGCGCGCTCTACAATCATCTCGGGCTGATCACCTTCTACACTGCCGGCGAGCCCGAAGCGCACGCATGGTCGTTGCGCCGCGGCGAGTCGGCGCTCGCCGCCGCCGGCGTAATCCACACCGACATCGCGCGCGGTTTCATCCGCGCCGAAGTCGTCAGCTACGAAGACTTCGCCATTCACAAATCCGACGCCAAGGTGAAGGAAGCCGGCAAGCTCCGGCTCGAAGGCCGCGACTACGTGATGCGCGACGGCGACATGATCCACATCCGCTTCAAGGTCTGAGGGAGCTACAGATGAAGCAAATCCCGACCGGAACAGAACTAGCCCGCCCATTCATGCCCGCAAAAGATTTCGATCTCTCCAAAAAATTCTACGAGACTCTCGGCTTCAAAAAAGTTCTTGACGGAGAGGTCGCGATATTCGACGCCGGATCCGGCGGTTTCATACTTCAGCGCGCCTATCAAAAGGATTGGGCGGGGAACTTCATGATGCAGCTGATGGTCGACGATCTCGACGCATGGTGGACGCACATCAGTTCTCTCGATCTGCCATCAAAATTCAACGTCCAGCCCCCGCGCGCCCCAGCGATGCAGCCTTGGGGCCTCCGGATCCTTTACCTCTATGACCCCTCCGGAGTGCTCTGGCACATAGGCGAACGCCGCGCCGGCGCGGTTCAAGACTGACTCTCTTCCCCAAACCTGAGAGCAAAAGCGCGTCCTCGCGATTTTGCGATTTCTTTTTATACCGGGTGCAGGGGTCACCCCTGCCGACCGCCGCGCAGGCGTCCGATCCGATTCGCTACTCGGTGATTCGCGTGAAGAATCGCAGCGCGTTGTCGGCGAGGATCGCGCGCTTCTCATCTGCCGACAAACGCGGATTGTTCATCACGATTTCCGCGGCGTCGGGGAATTCCGCGTCGAAGTGCGGATAGTCAGACGCCCACATCAGGCGCGGCACGCCGAGGAGGCGCATCGCCTCCGGCAGCATCGCCTCGTCGGGATCGAACGTGAAGAAGCATCGCTCGCCGCGCAGGTGCTCGGAGGGTTTGCGCGTCAGATGCGGCGTGTGTCGCGCGAAGTGCTTGTAGTGCCCGTCCATCCGCTCGGCCCACCATGGCACCCATGAGATTCCGCCTTCGAAAAATCCCAACCTGAGCGTCGAATGGCGCTCGAACAATCCGCCGCCGACAACAGACCCCATCACGCGCATCTGATGCCACACGTGCCCCGTCAGATGCATCATGAACATGTTGTTGCCGACATCCTCGCGTCCGGGCGCGAACGGCGGACGATCGGTGCCGCCGTGAAAACAGATTGGCAGGTCGGCGTCCTGCGCGGCTCGATACAGCGGATCGAAGTACGGATGGTCGGGGAGCATGCCGTCGAGATTGCCGAACGTCATGATGCCGACCGCCCACGGCTCACGCGCTAGATACGCGACCTCCGCGGCGCATCGGTCCATCGCGCGCTGCGGTACGATCCCGACCGCCTTGATCCGCGCTGGGTACGCGCTGCAATACTCGCCTACCCATCGGTTGTATGCGCGCGCGAGTGCAGCCTCCATCGCAGGATCAGTCGCCGCGCAGACCGAAGTCGCGACCGTCGCGAAGCAGACCGCAACGTCGATGCCTTCCTTGTCCATGTCGCGGATGCGCTCGGCTGGATCGTAGCCGCCCGCCGGCGAAGCCAGCGGATGATTGCGGCCGGACGGCAGTTTGCCGAGGCCGGGTACTTCGTTCGCCTCGCCGAGCGGACGCTCTGCTGATCGCCACTTCGGATAGAGCGCGGGAACGATCCCGAGATTGCCCGCGCCGATCCGCGACAGCAGTGCGTCGGCAGCGGCGCGGAATTTCGGATCGATGTGCGTCGAGTAGAGCGACGCCGGCTCGGTGACGTGGCCGTCCGCGTCGATAATCTTGAATCCTGCCAATGCCATAGCTGAGATGCGCCGATTGTGGTGGAGCCGAGCGGGCGTTGTCAACGCAGAGCGGCGAATAGGCTAACGGAGGGGAGAAAAAAGTTGCCGGCGCAAGCGCGACTCGTTGGACCTGCGAGGCGCACCTGCGCCGGCTTTCGGACACGGGACCTTTTTAAGCGACCGCGCGGTGGATTCGACACCCACACACACGATACGCCGCAGAATACTATTCCGCGGCCCGTTCAATGTAAACGGCTGCCGTTAGGTCCCTGTGGAAAACCGAATGCGTCGAAAACACAGGCGCGGAGCTGTCGGCGATCCGCCGCATTGCTCCGCGCCCGTTTCAGTATGCGATCAGTCTGGTGAAAGAAGGCGCTATGGAGCCGCCGCTACCATCGACTTCACCGTGCAGAAGTCCTTGTCGATCGCGCCCATGTTGATGTACCAGCATTCCCGCTCGGGCGTGTGTTGGCCCGGCAGATAACACATCGTCGAGTAATTTCCCTGCGTGTCGATCGACGCCGCGCCGACGACGAATTCGCGCTTGAACGGATAGATCGCTACGCGCGCATCGGGCACCGGCCGATCGCGATAGGCCAGCCAGTAGATGTGCGTGCGCCACAAATGACCCTTCTGATCGTAGGTGTCGATGTACGGCTCGAACCATACTTCGGCGTCCAGGTAGATGTTGGTCAGCTTGTCCAGCGCGCCGCCCGCCAGATTGTCACTCCGCGGCGTCGCCTCGACGATGTACATGTGGCGCATTTCCCAGGCTTCGGGACACGCGGTCGCACCGCCATCGTAGGGGCAGGTATCTTCGGGTGAATGCTGCGCGTGTACCGTCGCGAGCATCATCTTGTCGCCCAGGAATCGGTAGTTGTACTGCTCGGTCTTGGGATTGAAGCCTGAATAGTGATCGGGATCGTAACTCTGCGCACCAGTGGCGCTCGAGAGAATCGACTCGCTCAGGCGGCGTACGCGCCGCCTGCCGGGAGTCCAGTCCCAACTGTCGTCGCCACGATTGGGATCCGCGTAACGATAGCGGATCAGACCCGGTACCACGCGCCTCCTGCGGCGCAAGCACAGGATACAAGGCGAACAGCCACAAGCGCCCAGACTCCTTGAAGTCCGGATCGATGGGCAGCGGTTCAACTTCGGTTCGTCCAACGATGTTGTAGCCGGCGTAGTGACCGATCTCGATGTCGTCGATCATGCGCTGGTCCTCGCCCGGACGAACGTACTCGCTCTGGCAATCGTAAAAGCGCAGATCGTAGTCATCGCTCGAAATCGGCCGGAACACATTGTTCCAGATGATTTTCGTTCCCACGTAAGGATCGTTGGGGTCGATCAACGGGAACGGCTGTCCGGCGACGTAACCGACCATGCTGCGATGATCGTTCGTCAGCCGCACCTGCTGCGAATATTTCTCCGTCGCCTCCCGATATGGCGGCGGCCAATCGACCCGCTCCGGCGCGATGATGTCCATCCGCATCCCATGACTGACTGCGTAATAGACTCCGGGCGAGACCAGGTCCTTTACCTGCGCCGCGTTTGACGGAGCGATGATATCGCCAGCCTTCACTGTTGCATTAGCTGAAGCCGCGATGAGACATAGCCCAATCGCCAGCGTCCCCACGCTTAGCATTCTGTTCCCCAACCTGACCATTAGGCAGACCTCCTTAGCGTCATAAGCGACTCAATTCTGGGTCGCGAAGTTTTCACGAGTCAAGTATCTACGCGCACATATCATCAAAATGTTCATTAATTCTACTTATTGATGTTGTCGGCGCGAAAAAACGCGGGGCGATGCAGCCATCTCGCTGCACCGCCCCGTCGAGCTTTGAGGGACCTTAAGCCCTGATTTGTCTACCTAAACTCGCCTTACGGCGCCGCCTTCACCATCGACTGCGTGGTGAAGAAGTCCTTGTCCACCGCGCCCATGTTGATGTACCAGCATTCGCGCTCGGGCGTATTCTGCCCCGGCAAATAACACATTGTCGCGAATCCCGACTGCACGTCATAGCGGGCCGAGCCCACGATGAACTCGCGCTTGAACGGGTAAATTGCCACCTTCGCGTCGGGCACCGGGCGGTCGCGATACGCTGCCCAGAAGATATTGGTGCGCCACAGCGCGCCCTTCTGATCGTAGCCGTCAACGTAGGGCTCGAACCATACTTCCGAGTCCATGTACACGACGGTGTCCTTGTCGAGCACGTTGCCCGCCTGGCCAATGTCGCGATCCGGAGTCGCCTCGACCACGTACATATGGCGCATCTCCCAATCCTCGGGGCATGCTGATGCACCGCCGTCGGTCGGGCAGGTCACTTCGGGAGAATGCCGCGCATGAACCACCGCGAGCATCTCTTTCTCGCCCAGGAACTTGTAGTTGTATTCCTCAGTCTTCGGATTGAATCCCGAATAGTGATCGGGGTCGAAGGTCTGCGCTCCGGTCGCCGTGCTGTTCAGCGACTCGTTCAGGCGCCGTACGCGACGGCTGCCCGGATTCCACGTACCAGGTGTCGTCGCCCTGCTTGGGCGCGGCGTAGCGATAGCGAATCAGGCCCTGGCCGCGTGCTTCCTGCGGCGCGAGGATCGGATACAGGCCGAACAGCCACAGGCGCCCGGTCTTCTTGAAATCGGGATCGATCGGCAGCGGCTCGACTTCAGTGCGGCCCACCAGATCGTAGCCGGCATAGTGGCCGACCTGGATGTCGTTGACGACCTTCTGATCATGGCCCGGATTGACGTACTCGATCTGGCAATCAAAGAAGCGCAGGTCGTAGTCGTCGGTGCTGATCGGGCGGAACACGTTGTTCCACATGATCTTGGTCGCAACCTGCGGATCGTTAGTGTCGATCAGCGGGAAAGGCTGGCCTGCGACGTAGCCGAGCAGCGAGTTGTGGTCGTCAGTCAGGCGCACCTGCGACGAATACTTTTCGGTCGCGTCCTTGTACGGCGGCGGCCAATCAATTCGCTCGGAGGGCACGATATCCATCTGCATTCCGTGCGTCACCATATAGTAGACGCCCGGCGACACCAGATCTTTGACCTCCGATGCGTTCTGGGGGGTGATTACATCTCCGGGCTTTACTCCGGCCCGAGCAGTGGCGGCGAACAATCCGATGCTCATGAGGAGCGCGCCGACACCCGCGACTTTCCATACAATGCGGGTACAACGGGATAACATTTCTCGGGAAACCTCCTGGCGACTGCGAAAGGGCAGGCCTCTGACAGAATTAGAACAACTACCGCATCATAGATGTTCCCGAAAAACAACCGGAAATGATTACTTTCGCCTTCAAGCGGGTCAGCAAACATAAGCATTTGTAATGCAAAGAACCATACTAGTTAATGGGCTAAGTCTTTGATTTTGCGACCGAAACGCTTAATCACACACGGACGGAGCAAGCAGGGCACGTCTAATCTATTCGTAGCGGAGCGCGTCGATAGGATGCAGCAGACTCGCTTTGCGCGCCGGATAGTAGCCAAAGAAAACTCCCACCGCCGCCGAAAAAATAAACCCGCCCACCACCGCCACCGGCGAGACCAGCGTCGGCCATTCCGCCAGCGCCGAAATCAGCTTCGACACCAGAATGCCCAGAATGATTCCCGCGAACCCGCCCATCACCGACAGCAGCATCGCCTCCACCAGGAACTGCAGCATGATGTGGATCCGCCGCGCGCCGATCGCCATCCGGATTCCGATCTCGCGCGTGCGCTCGGTCACCGACACCAGCATGATGTTCATGATGCCGATGCCGCCGACCAGCAGCGAAATCGACGCCACCGCCAATAGCAGCATCGTCATCACCTGCAGTCGCGCTCTCCGACGCCGCCGCAATCTCGCTGAGATTGCGCACGGTGAAGTCGTCGTCCTGCTTCGGCTGGATATGATGGCGCTCGTGCAGCGTATGCGTGATTTGCGCGATCGCGCTGTCTACTTCGTCCGAGCCGCTCGCCTTGACGAACATCGTATTCACCACGCCGGTGATTTTTGCCGCGCGCGCCGTATGCGTTGGTCGCCTCGCTGGTCGAGCTATAAACCGAGTTGGTGGTCGGCACCGACTGGTACACGCAGGTGGCGCAGTTGGAGGTGGTCGCGGTGGAGACGGCAGCCGGCGCGGGTGTCGACTGCGGCGCCGACACGCCCAGCACTTTGCGCTCGGCAGTGTTGAACGGCACGATCACGACGTCGTCCTGGTCCTGCCCGTAGCTCGATTGTCCCTTCACCGACGAGCACGCCGATCACTTTCATCGGGAAATTTTTGACCCGGATCGTCGCGCCGACCGGATTCTGTCCCTCGCCGAAGAGGTTGTTCGACGACCGTTTGTCCGAGCAGGCAAACCGCGGCGCCGGCTTTCTCTTCGGAGTCGGTGAAGATGCGCCCGATCGACGGCGGCCAGTCGCGAATCGCAAAATAATTCGAGGTGGTGCCCTGGATGTTGGTGCTCCAGTTGCGATTGCCCGAGACCACCTGCGCCACCTGCCGATCCATGTAGGTGACCAGCGCGACCGGGCCCCTCCTTGCGGCGATCGCCTGCGCATCGCCGACGGTCAGGGTCGAAGTGCTGCCCGAACCCGCGCGCACGCCATTGGCGGTGGTCGCGCCGGGCAGCACGATCAGCAGGTTGGTGCCGAGGCTGTTGATTTGCGCCTCGACCGACGACTTCGCGCCGTCGCCCACGGCGACCATCGTGATCACAGCCGCGACGCCGATGAAAATTCCCAGCATCGTCAGCGCCGCGCGCAGCTTGTTGCGCCTGATCGCGCGCCCCGCCGCGACTACCGCCATGCTCGCAAAGGTCCACGACTTCGTCCAGCATCGACGCCTCGGCCGCTTCGGCGTGACGGTCTTCGCCGCGGCATCATCCGCCGCTTTGACCGCGGCCGCCTCGCGCCGGCCGCGCCTTCCTTGCGCGTGTCCGAGATGATCACGCCGTCGCGAAACGTCACGGTCCGATCGGCGTACGCCGCCACGTCGGGATCGTGCGTCACCACGATCACCGTGATCCCCTGCTGGCGATTGAGGTTGGTGAGCACGTCCATTATCTCGGCCGAGTTGGTCGAGTCGAGATTGCCGGTCGGCTCGTCGGCCAGCAGTATCGACGGACGATTCACCAGCGCGCGCGCAATTGCGACGCGTTGCTGCTGCCCGCCCGAGAGCTGATTCGGATGGTTCTGCTCGCGGCCCGCCAGCCCGACCAGCTTCACCAGGTCGGCCGCGCGATGCTCTCCGTCGGCGGTCCACGCCGAGTAGAACAGCGGCAGCTCGACGTTCTCGAGCGTCGAGGTTCGCGACAGCAGGTTGAAGTTCTGAAAAACGAATCCGATTCGCTTGCTGCGGATCGTCGCCAGCTCCGACTCGTTCAGTTGCGCGACGTCCTCGCCCTCCAGGATGTAGCGGCCGCTGGTCGGCCGGTCGAGGCATCCGAGCATATTCATCAGCGTCGATTTGCCCGAGCCCGACGCACCCATCACCGCAACGAACTCGCCGCGCTCAATCGTCAGGTCGACCCCGCGCAGCGCGTGAACCTCGATATCGCCAAGCACGTAGGTCTTGGTCATGCCGACGATTTGAATAACGGTGTTCATCGGACGGTAGTACGAATCGGATTCCGCCGATGCCTTTCCAGCTAATGCGGCAGTGTGCATCCCGGACAGCGGACTGCCACCGCCCATGCCGCTGCCGCTGTGCGATCCCGATCCGCTATGCGCCGTGGCGCTGCGAACCTCGTCCGTCACCACGCGATCGCCCGCCTGCAGGTCGCCGTCGGCGACCTCGACCCAGGTTCCGTCGCTGAGCCCGGTGGTGATCGTACCGGCGTGACCTTGCGGTCTTCGAGCACCCAGACTCGCGTCTGGCTGTCCCGGCGCTCCGTCAGCGCCGCAGAATCCGCGGGCGGCTGTCCCGGCGGTGAGAAGCGCAGCGCGTCGATCGGCACCCGCACCACCTTGGCCTTCGACGCCGTCACGACGTTCACGTTGGCCGTCATCCCCGGCTTCAGCAGCAGCTCGGGATTCTCGACGCTCACCACCACGTCGTAGGTCACGACGTTCTGCACGGTGATCGGCGCCTGCCGGACCTGCGCGACGACGCCCTCGAAATCGCGGTCCGGAAACGCGTCGACGCGGAACGTCGCCTTCTGTCCTGTCCTTGACGTAGCCGATATCGGACTCGCTGATATTCGAGTCCACCTGCATCTTGGTCAGGTCCTTGGCGATCAGAAACAGCGTCGGCGTCTGGAAGCTCGCCGCCACCGTCTGTCCCACGTCGACGTTGCGCGAGACCACGGTGCCATCAACCGGCGACACGATATTGGTGTAGTTGAGATTGACTTCGGCCGCTTTCACGTTGGCCGTCTGCTGCTGGATATTGGCCTGGTCGAGCTTGACCTGCGCGACGTCCATCTGCCACGCGCTGTACGCTGAATCGAGCGCGTCCTTGGAAACGGCGTCGTCCTTGTACAGGTCGCGGTCGCGCTCGTAGGTGACCTTCTTGTAGGCGAGATCGGCCTGGTCCTTGCCCAGTTGCGCTTTCGAGTTCGCCAGCGTCGCCTGCGCGATATCGACCGTCACCTGGTAGGTGCTCGGGTCAATTTTCGCGATCAGTTGCCCCTTGGTGACCGGCGCGTTGTAGTCCTTATAGATAGCGATAATCGGACCCGACACGTAAGTGCCGAGCTGCACCGTGATTTCCGGGTTCACCGTCCCGGTCGCCGTAACCGACCGCACGATCGGCCCCTCGGTGACCTTGGCGGTAACGATTCTCACCCCGGACGAGCTCGGCGCGAAGAAATACCAGCCGCCAACGATGGCAACGCGACAATCGCGAGCATCCACGCGGTTCTTTTCGAAATTTTCATGGTTCGGTGCTCAATTATTATCCCGTTCATTGCCAAGTTTCCATAGACGCTGCCTCATAGACGAACCCCAACCCCCGAAGGTTTCGCAGCGGGTACCTCCCACGCGACCTTCGCCCGTATAAGCGCAAGTGCCCGATGACGGACAACGCCGGGTTGATACTTCTAAAGACTCGCCGTCAGGTCATTCAATTTGCGGCATAGCAGACGAAGGCGTCGGTCTGTTCGAAAGCGGGGTCACGCGCCGGATAGCATTGGAACTTGGCATCCAGACTCTTGGTTTCGGAGCCCGTCGTTGTTTTGCCGCTGAACATCCCGGTATAAGGCGGAGCGCTGCGCTGGACGGTGACCGAGGCAGCAGCAGTTTGGCCCGAATTCCCCGAGAGTCCCAACCCGCCCAACAACTGCGACACTCCATCCATCCCCTGCGCCCGAGCCGCCCCCGGCACTACGAGACACGCCAGAAGAAGAAGTGCCGTCGCACTGATGAACAATGCAGATCGAGTAGTTCTCATAAATCTCGCGGACACGATGCCCTAACCAGAAAGACGAACCACCCCCGCGCGCGTTACAAGAAAATCGAAAACGAGCCCGACCGAACCTCCGCCACCGAAGGTTTCGAGAAATGCGGGCGTCTCCTTCTGTCCATCCCCGTCGGATTTTGGCCAAAAAAAGTGTGCCAATGCGCTGCAGAATGTCTTCAGTCCTCGGTACGGTCATGTGGTTGAATAAACGGAAGGGCGGTGGTTACAATGCCGCAGTGAACCGGTTTGGAGCGTCCAAACCGACACAAGAGAAGGGCGAGAACCCAAACTGTCGGAAACTTTGGCCGCTTCTTGCTTGCAGTGGTGACTTACCGTTCCTAGCAAAATCCGCGAAGATCGTCGATCGGGCTAACGCTGTAGCACGGAGGCGACGGCAATGCCCAGCACAACAAGCGAAGCACTGGTTACACCCACCATCTTACGGTGGGCGCGCGAGCGCGCCCGAACGAGCCGAGGCGAGCTAGCTAAAAAACTCAACACTAATCCAGAGCGCATCGCGATGTGGGAATCCGGCGAAACGCGGCCCACGTTTCGCCAAGCGCAAAATATCGCCAGCAAACTCAAAATCCCGTTTGGATATTTGTACTTGCCTGCGCCTCCTTCCGAGCCAATCCCGTTGCGGGACTTCCGGACGATCCGTGACGCCGAAGTATCGACCCCTTCTGCAGAGTTTCTGGACTTGCTTTACGATGTTATCGCCAAGCAATCGTGGTATCGAGAATTCAGGAAGGATGAAGGAGCAGACGAATTACCCTTTGTAGCATACTTCTCAATCGCTCACGAAGTTGACGAAGTAGCTGCCAGTATTGCTTCTACTTTAGGCATCGATGACCAACTTCGTAGGTCTGCGGGCAATTGGGAGGCCTTCCTTCGCGACCTCATGGATAGAACCGAGCGGATCGGCGTCTTAGTAATGCGAAGTGGTCTGGTCGCAGGCAATACACATCGCCATGTGTCGACGAAGGAGTTCCGAGGCTTTGCGATAAGCGACAAGTTAGCACCCTTAATATTTATCAACGGCAACGACGCTAAGGCTGCACAAATATTTACCTTAGCGCACGAACTGGCACACATATGGACTGGAGAGACCGGAATCTCCAACGAAAGTCCCGCAGATTTTGGCAGCAACAAGGTCGAACAGAAGTGCAATCAGATCGCCACTGAGGTACTGGTCCCAAGGAGGGAGTTTCTTCGTAGTTGGTCTCCGGAACGCGATCTCGACTCGAATCTACTAGAGGCGATGCGTCATTTCCGTGTCAGCTCCCTAGTGGTGTTACGCCGCACTCTGGAGTTGGAATTATTGCCGCCCGATATCGTTTGGCCAAGGTACCGCCAGGAAGAACAGAACCAGAAACAACGATCGAAGGGTGGCGGTGATTTTTTCCGAAACCTCTTGAGTCGTAATAGCCGACTATTGGTGGAGGCTGTTGTTGGTGCCGTGCAATCAGAGACGGCGCTATACACGGAAGCTGCCAGCCTGTTGAACGTACGTCCCTCTACTATACCCAAGATCGCTAAGTTCTTAGCGGGCACTGAGAAAGATCGTACTTGATGGGCTACTATTGGCTAGACGCGAGCGTTCTAATTCAGGCTTTCCAAGGTCCGTACAGCTTCGATATTGCTCCCGGTTTCTGGGACGCAATTAGCAAAAGCGCTCAAGATGGGCACTTGCGTAGTCCGGAGATGGTATTCAACGAAATAAAGCCGGGTGATGACTTAGAGGCATGGGTCAAAGCCCACAAGGATCCTCTCTTCGTCAATGCCGACCACACAGTACAGACAACATTTGCTCCCATAGCAGCGCATGTGCAGTCTGCGTACAGTCCAGAGTGGGCGAAGAGATTCCTCGCTGGAGCCGATCCTTGGGTAATAGCGCACGCTCAAGCAGACTCTGGGACGGTTGTTACTTTGGAGAATCGCCTACATCCCGCACATGTTAAGATTCCAATTGTCTGTGATCGGTTCGCGGTCGAGTCAATCAGCACGTATGAAATGCTAAAGAGGTTGGGAATAAAACTTAAATTTTAGTGAGCGTCGTGGTCCGGAAGGCCTTGAGCAAATTCCTCCGACCCGACTAACCTGACGGCCATGTCGCAAGCACCACCGTTAACTGGAATCAAGGTCGTCGATCTCACGCGCTACCTCGCCGGGCCGTTCTGCACGCAAATCCTCGGCGACTACGGCGCTGAAATTCTTAAAATCGAGCCGGTCGAAAATCCGCGCGGCGAACTCGGCGACGGCAAAGGCCCCGACACCTACTTCTTCCTCTCCACCAATCGATCCAAAAAAAGCGTCCGCCTCGCGATCAAGAAACCCGAAGGCCGCGAAATCCTGATGCGCCTGATCGACGGCGCCGACGTCCTCGTCGACAACTTCCGCCCCGGCATCATGCGGGCGATGGGCCTCGACTACGAAACGCTGGCGCAGCGCAACCCGCGCATCATCACCTGCTCGATCTCCGGTTTCGGCTCGACCGGCCCGCTGCGCGATTTCCCCGGCTTCGATCAAATCGCGCAAGGGATGTCCGGCCTGATGAGCGTGACCGGCACCGTCGAGAGCGGGCCGACCCGCGTCGGCATCGCGATCTGCGACTTGCTCGCCGGAATCTTCTCGGCCAACGGCATCCTGCTCGCACTCGAAGCGCGCCATCGCGACGGCCGCGGCCAGCGCGTCGAAACCTCGCTGCTCGAATCCATCGTCAGCATCCTGACCTGGTCGGCGGGAATTTATTTCGAGACCGGCAAGACACCCGCGCCCGCCGGCAACAATCATCCGCTGTCGTCGCCACACGGCGTCTTCAAGGCGTCTGACCGCCCGTTCAACATCGCATGCGGCAGCGAGGCGATGTGGAAAAAGTTCGTCGGCGTCATCAGCCGCCCCGAACTCGCCACCGACGATCGGTTCAGCAGCAGCGGCCGCCGCATAAAGAATCGCGCCGCCCTCACCGACGAAATAAATCGCGCCCTCGCCGCGCATCCCGCCGATCATTGGATCCAATTGCTGAACCGCGAAGGCATCCCCTCAGGCCCGATTCTCACCGTCGAAGAGATGTTCAAGCATCCGCAAACTGCCGCCCGCGAGATGCTGCTCAAGTTGCCGCATCCGGAACTGGGCGAGTACCTGACGACGGGACTGGCCGCCAAGCTCGAATCGACGCCGGGGACGATCACCCGCCCCCCGCTGGTCGGCGAGCATACCGACGAAATTCTGACGGCATTCGGCTATACCCCTGCTGATCTGAAACGCCTGCGCACCTCCGGCACGATCGCATAAGAGTCCATCGCCGGCAGCAGTCGGCTTGAAGGTGACGCTGATAGCGCACGCCTCGTGCGCTGCAGATCTCTTGCGGCGCGGGGGCCTCCGGGAGCAACTTTGGGGGCACGATGAGCACGTCGCATCAATCCACATCCGCGTCCGCGCGTAGAATCCAGTTCGCTTTCACCGATGAGCAGGAGCAATTCCGTTCGGCGGTTCGGCGATTTCTGAACGACAAATCTCCTACTACCGAGGTTCGGCGCCTGATGGCGACTGCCGAGGGTTACGATCCGACGGTGTGGCGACAACTGAGCGAGGATCTGGCGCTGCCCGGCATCCACGTACCAGAGCAATACGGTGGCGCAGGGTTTGGCATGGTGGAGCTCTGCATCGTTACGGAAGAGTTTGGCCGCGCACTGCTTTGCGCTCCATATTTCTCTACGGCCGTGCTCGCTGCCAATGCGATTCTCAGCGCCGGCACCGATGCGCAGAAATCCGCCTTGTTGCCCGGGATCGCAAGTGGGGCACTCCTGGCGACGCTCGCGATCACCGAGCCCGATGGTAATTGGGATCCAGCCGGCATCAAGGTTGTCGCCGCTCCCGATTCGGACGGCTACCGTCTCGACGGAATCAAAAGTTTCGTCGTCGACGGCCATGTGGCGGAGCTGTTGATCATCGCCGCACGCGCCCCAAAGACTACAGGCCTTGAGGGGTTGGCGCTGTTCACGCTCGATGCGAATGCCGCCGGCGTTGAACGACGCCGCCTGGAATCGATGGACCCAACCCGCAAGATCGCGCGCATCGATTTTCGCGGCGCTCACGCGAACCTACTCGGCAGCCTCGATAATGACGCCGAGCCGATCCTCCGTACTCTCGATCGGGCGGCGATCGCGCTCGCGAACGAGATGGTCGGCGGCGCCCAGGCTATGCTCGAGTCGGCGGTAAATTATGCGAAGCTGCGCGTGCAGTTCGGGCGCACCATCGCATCGTTCCAGTCGATGAAGCACAAGCAGGCCGACATGCTGCTGGATGTCGAGCTTGCCAAGTCGGCGGCCTATTACGCCGCTGCAGCCGGCGGCCGAGACGATCCCGAGTGGCCGGCGCTCGCCTCGTCTGGCCAAGGCCGCCGCGTCGGAAACGTACCTGCGATACCGCCGCCGAATGCATCCAGATCCATGGCGGCATCGGCTTCACCTGGGACAACGACACGCATCTCTGGTTCAAGCGCGCCAAAAGTTCCGAGGTGTTCCTCGGTCAACCGAGTTAGCACCGCGAACTGATGATGCAGCGTTGGGGAGTTTGAGCGATGAGTGAACGATCAGCGAACGACCGAAGCCTGTCCGCGCCGAAGTGCGCGCCTGGCTGGAGGCCAACTGGGACCCCGATATTCGGCCTGGTGGAATGGCGCAACAAGCTGGTCGATTCCGGCTGGGGCGTGCCGCAACTGGCCGAAGGAATGGTACGGCCGCGCGACTTGCCGCACGGCGCTGGCGCGAGTGGTCGAGGAGGAGATGCAGCAGCGTCGGCGCGGTCGGCGTCGCCAAGACCGGCATGCGCTGCCTGGCCGCGGCGACGTTGCTGGTGCACGGCACGGACACCAAAAGAAAAAGTTCCTGCGCCGCAGCCTGACCGGCGAGGACACCTGGTGCCAGTTGTTCAGCGAGCCGGGCAGCGGATCGGACCTCGCCGGCGCCACGACGCGCGCCGGATTCAAGGGCAACCGCTGGGTGGTCAACGGCCAGAAGGTCTGGACCACCAGCGCGCATCACGCCGATTGGGGCTTGTTGCTGGCGCGCACCGACTTGGACGTGCCGAAGCACCAGGGGCTGTCGTATTTCGTGCTCGAATCTGAACCAGCCGGGCGTCGAGGTGCGTCCGCTGCGGCAGATGAACGGCCACGCCTCGTTCAACCAGGTGTTCTTCACCGACGCCGAGGTGCCGCCCGAGAAGCTGGTCGTCGCGAGGTCGGCCGCGGCTGGGCGGTGGCGACGACGACGCTGATGCATGAGCGGCGCGGCGCCGACGGCATCTGCCGTTGGGCGCCAGTCCAAGCGCGGACGCGGGCCGGAAAGATCTATGACGAGGAGCGGGCCGAGAACGCCACCGTCATGGAGCCGTACAAATGGTATCCGCAGCGCGCCGGCCGGGTCGATCTGGTGCGTGGAACGGGCGCAAGGCGACCGGCGCTAACGAGCGATCCCGTGGTGCGGCAGGAGATCGCCAAACTGCTGACGATGTCGAAGGCCGCCGAATGGACCGCGCGGCGCGCCCGGGCGGCGCAGACGCAGGGCCGCCCGCAGGGGCCGGAAGGCTCGCTCGGCAAGCTGGTGTCCAGCCACGTGGCGCGCGCCGCGGCGCGGGTGCATACGCTGATGTCGGGCGCGGACGCGATGCTGACCGGCGAGGACAGCCCGATGAACGGAATGCATCGCCGAGATCCTGGTCTCGGTGCCCGCGGGCTCGATCGCCGGCGGCACCGACGAGATCCAGCGCAACATCATCTCCGAACGCGTGCTGGGGATGCCGAAGGAGCCGCGCACCGACAACGACGCCCGTTCCGGAACGTACGAAAGAACTAGGGGCCAGGGGCCGGCCGGGGAATTCGAACCAAGAGGCGAAGGGAGGAGGACCTCCACTAGACGACACGGAGAGGCTCTATTTGTAGGGTTTTGTGCCATCTTGCCCTATCCGCGACGATAAATGCATAATCCGGCTCATTTGATTCGCAGAACGGTCGGGGGGATGGGGGTGCAAATGAGCCGCGCGAAGCCTTACACTAACAATCGTCGCCCTGAGCACGATCACGATTATCTGTGCGCCTGCGTTCGCAGCGCCGTCCACGAAGCCGGACAAATCCGGCGCCTGCGTCGAGTTCGCCCCCGATCCGGTGAACTTTGGCGAGGTTGCCGTCGGCACTACCAGTTCCACGTCGGTGACCGTATCGAATCCGGGTTCCGATACCGTCACTGTCGAGGGAGCCGCAACAAAGAAACCCTTCGACGTTGAATCGACCACCTGCGGGACACTGAAGAAGGGCGATACCTGCACAATCGACGCGTCGTTCACCCCTGAGAAGAAGGGTCGTGCCAGCGCGAAAATGAAAGTCGGAGTGAGCGGATGCGGCGGCTCGAAGAAGGCCAAAGAGGAAAAGGTCGAGCTCACAGGAGTAGGCGTTGTCCCGCCGCCGACGCCGACCAACACCCCAACTCCGACCGGAACGCCCGGCGCTACGTCGACTGCGACTGCAACCCCAACTGCAACACAAACGGCTACTCAGACTGCGACCGCGACGGCTACCGGGACCGCGACTGCGACTGCGACGGCTACCGCAACTGCTACGGCCACCGCCACGCACACGTCGACCAACACGCCATCAGCCACCCCCACATCGACCTCTACACCAATGGGCACGGCTTACATCGGCAACTTCGACGGTAACAGCATCCTGGGATATCAGCTTGGGTTGGTGTTCGGTGAGATCGGGCACCTGGGCAGTCTCGGCAGTGTGACGCCGAGCACGATTATTTCGGGATCTAACACGGGCCTCAATGCAACCTTTGGCATCGGCGTCGATTCGAAGGGCAATATCTACGCCGCCAATGAGCACGCGCACAGCGTTACGATCTTCGCCGCAGGCGCCAACGGCAACGTAGCTCCGTTGGCCACTATCATGGGCCCGCAGAATGGTGATTGCACCGCCATGGGCGTCCCCTATTCATGCTGCAGCGGTCCGTTCACCGGCACCTGCGTGGACAACACTGGCCTCAATTACCCGTCGGGGCTTACGTTGGACTCCAGCGGCAACATCTACGTAGCGAACTTTATCGGCGGATCCGGCAGCGGCTCGATCACGGTATACCCGGCTCTGGGGAGCAGCACCGGCACGCTCAATGAATCCCCCACCGCCACGATCGCGGGCAATAAGACCGGCCTGTGCTCACCAAGCGGAGTTAAGCTCGATCCGAGTGGCGCAATCTGGGTGACGAACTACTGCGACAGCGTCACGAAGTATCCGGCCCTTGGGAGCAGCACCGGGACTCTGAACGAATCTCCGACGGCCACGATTGAAGGCGAGAACGTCCAGTGCACCGGCTCTGGCTCGCCGTTCGCATGTTGTACGGGAATCCAGTCCGGAACCTGCTCCGACAACACCGGGCTCGATAACCCTGAAGGACTGGTCTTCTATCCGACGAATACACCCACGTCGGTCTACGTGATGAACGCGACCGGCAACAGCGTCGAAGCGTTCCCGATCACCGGCAACGGGGATATATCGCCGACACAAACGATTACGATGGACATGAACAGTCCGGTTTGTGGTGTCGTGGGATCGAACGGCGACATCTTCGTGACTAATTTCAACAACGCCAGCATTCTCGAAATCGATCCGACCAGCGGCACCGTCGTCGGAAGTCCGTACTCCGACGAAAATCTGAACGGCCCGTCCGGTATCGCCATCCACTAGGAGAGTTCAAGGAGGACTGGGCGACCGAAAAATGCACTATGGTCCAAGCAGTTCCGTAGTAAAGGAGAGCCGGGGTGAGGGAGCTCAGCTCTTGAAATCGATTGCGATCACCGTTGCTAACGGGTCGAGCGTGCTCTCGGGAGTTTCGATCACCAGCGTTCCGGTCGGGTCGGGGTTAAGGAACATCTCGCCCGCCGCTATTCGCGGCCAGGAGCGCAATTCATCTCCGCTGCCCAGCGCTCGCACGCCTTTGACCTGCTTGACCTTGACCTCGCGCACCGTGATCGTTTCGTAAGGGCGCGTTGTGAGGTGAAGATAAACCCGCTCGCTGACACCGACGGCAGCAGCGCGTCGCGTGGACGGTCCGTAAAACTGCCAGCTCTCGAATCCTGGTAGCGCGCCGGCGATACTTTCGCCGTTACGCGCCATCCAATCGCTAATCGTGTCGAGTCGCTCGATTTGTTCGGCCGGAATGGTGCCGTCAGCCATCGGCGATACGTTGAGCAGCAGATTGCCGCCCTTGGACGCGGCCTCTTGAAGTGTGTTGATCAGAAATCGCGCCGACTTGTAGAACCGGTCGCGAGGATTGTATCCCCAGCTCTCGTTCATCGTCAGGCAGGTCTCCCAGGTCCCCGGAAGTGGACGCGCCGGGACGGACTGCTCGGGGGTAGAGTATCCAACGCATCCGGGCAGCCGGTCGTTGATGACGATGGCGGGCTGAAGCTCGCGGATCATCCGCTCCAGCTCGCGCGACTTCCAATCCTCCGCGGTGCGCTCCCATCCGCCGTCGAACCACAGCAGGTCGATCTGACCATAGTTGGTGAGCAGTTCGCGCACCTGCGCAAACATCACGGCGACAAAGCGTTCCCACTGTTCCGGCGCAGGGCGCTGCCACACTCCCCATTTGTAAGGCTTATCGGCCTCGGTGAACGCGGGGTAGTCGGGGTGATGCCAGTCGATAAGCGAGAAATAGAGGCCGACGCGCAAGCCCTCGGCGCGAAAGGCCTCGGCGTATTCTCGCACGATGTCCCGCCGAAACGGGGTATGCTCGATTGAGTAGTCCGTCGTGCGGGTGTGAAACATCGCGAAGCCGTCGTGATGCTTGGCAGTGAACACCGCATACTGCATCCCGGCGCGCTTGGCCCGGCGTGCCCAATCGCGCGGATCGAAATGCAGCGGATCGAAGGTGGCGGCGGTCGAATGGTATTCGGCAACCGGAACGTTGTACGGCAGCCTGTCCCAGCCAACTAGCGGCCAAGACAGCTCAAGTCCGCGCTGGCTGCAGTGTCCCCAGCAAATGAACATCCCGAATCTTGCAGAATCGAACCAGTTTGCCATGGTGCCCGATTCTCACTCACTAGGCTAAGCGGTGTCCAACTCAGGCTGATTCGTTTGTTGCCTGATTCCTGAGCCGGGCGCTCGACGGATCGAGCGCGCGCGCCGGAATTGGTTATTCTGACTGTTTTCGCGAAGGTGTGCCGCCGCCGAATCGGTAGCGCCTAAGAAGGACAACGAACCCGGCGATGAGTACGAACGGCATCGCGCTTAGAAGAATCGTGCTGATGTAGTAAGCCCGCAACGCGCCGGGCGACGACGCCCCAAAGCATGCCGCACACCCGAATGCCGCATCGTTGACCCCTATCAACAGTACGAGCGCGGCCGCGATGTTCCGAAGTATTGCCATTACGATGCGTCTGCGTCAGTGGCGAAGCACAATGTCGGGAATCAGCACCAGCGCCAGCGCGATCGCGAGCAAGAGCGGCGTCAAGGCGATCGCGTAGATCAGCATCTTCTCGCCTTTGAGATGCATGTAATCGCGCAGTACAAGGGTGGCCTTGAATCCGGCAATTCCGAAGATCAGCAGCAGCGCGGGAATTCGCGGAATCGGCAGCGTGAAGACCATCATGCCGGCGCCCAAAAGTACGACCAGCCACATCCATATAATGATTGATGAGCGATCAAGAGATTCCGCGGTCATTTCATTCGACTTCATCAGGTCCGCCTCACGCGAGATAAAGCAGCGGGAAAAGGAAAATCCAGACCACATCGACGAAGTGCCAGTACAGTCCCGCGAACTCGACCCGGCTCCTCTTGTTTCCGGACCACAGAGTGCCGCGTACAGCTGCGATGTAGAGCGTCAAATTCAGGATTATCCCGCCGAGCACATGGATGCCGTGAAGGCCCGTCATGATGTAGTAAAAGGACCAGAACATTCCGCTGGTCGGCGTGAACCCCTCACCGAGTTCGTGCGTGTACTCAATCGATTTGATGCCGAGAAAGGTAAACCCGAGCAACACCGTCACCAGCAGAAATCGCGCGGCGCGCTGTCGGCGTTCGATGCGCACGGCGTTGAGCGCGAGGATCATCGTAAGGCTGCTCGTCACGAGAACCAGCGTGTTGATCGCGCCCAGGCGCCAGTTCACATGCGAGGCCTGATCGTTCCATCCTCCGTGCGCCACTCTGAACAGCACGTATGAACCGATCAGGCCGCCGAAGACCATGATTTCGGATGCGATGAACCACCATACGCCCAGCTTGCCGCTTGGCGAGAGCGCGGGTTCGTACCCAACCTGCATTTCCGCTGACGCGGTCTCAACTGCTGTGCTCATTTATCGCCCTTCGCACTCCCGCACGATCAATCTGCAGCCGCCGAGATCGGATAGATCGGCTCTGGTGGTTCGTTCTGAGGAATCCAGTCGCTTGGCGCGCCCGGCACGCTGTATTCGTAAGGGTCGCGGTAGACGGTCGGCATCGTCCTGAAGTTCTCGTGCGGCGGTGGCGAGTCCGTCGTCCACTCGAGCGTGTTGGCCTGCCACGGATTGGCCCGGCTTTTTCGCCGCGCACCATGCTGTAAAAGAAATTGATGATGAACGGCAGTTGCCCGATGAGTAGGCCGATCGCGGCGATCGTCGCGATAACGTGAAGCGTGTTGGACCGGCTTCAGGAAGTCGTACGAACTCGATTTCGTAGATGCGCCGCGGATTGCCTTTGAGCCCGGCCAGGAACAGCGGGATGAAGACGCAGTTGAAACACACGAACGTAAAGAAGAAATGAATCTTGCCCAGCGTCTCGTTCATCATTCGGCCGAACATCTTCGGGAACCAGAAGTAGAGCCCCGCGAAGCCGCCGAAGAACGTCACCGGGAAAAGCGTGTAGTGGAAATGCGCGACGACGAAGTAGGTGCCGTGCAGGAAGATGTCGGTGCTGGCCGAGCCCAGGAAAATTCCGGTCACGCCGCCGATGATGAACGTCGCCAGTCCGCCCAGCGCGAACAGCATCGGCGTTGAGAGGACGATCGCGCCGCGCCACACCGTCGCGATCATCGCGAACACGAGATCGCGAACGGCACCGAGATCAGGATCGTCGTGATGCTGAACGGAGTCGCCAGCCGCGGATCCATCCCGCTGACGAACATGTGATGCGCCCATACGACGAAGCTGAGCAGCCCGGCCGCAATCGTCGACCAGATCATCGTGCTGGTAGCCGAAGATCGGCTTGCGCGCGAACACCGGCATCACCTCGAGCATGATCCCGAAGCCCGGCAGTGCGACGACGTAAACCTCGGGATGGCCGAAGAACCAGAACAGATGCTCCCACAACAGCGGGTCGCCGCCGCCGTCGGGCGCGAAAGAAACTCGTGCCCAGACGTGCGATCCATGAGCAGCATCAGAGCGCCGCGCGATCAGCGGACCGACCGAGAGCAGGAACACGACCGCCGCGGTGATTTCCATCCAGACGAGCAGCGGAAGCCGCCACAGCGTCATGCCGGGCGCACGCATGTTGAACGTCGTGGTGAGGAAGTTGATTCCGCCCATCAGGAAGGATGCGAACTCCAGCGCGACGGCGAGAATCCAGAGATTCTGCCCCAGGTGACCCCGGTATAGATCGGGTTGTCGGAAAGCGGCGCGTAGCTGGTCCATCCCGCCGGCGGCCGGGCCTCCCGGCACGAACATCGAGATCGTCAGCACGACGGAAGCGAGTGAACAGGGTCCAGAACGACATCATGTTGAGGCGCGGAAACGCCATGTCGTCGGCGCCGATCATCAAGGGGATCAGGTAGTTGCCGAAAGCGCCAAGCAGCAACGGCATCGCGACGAAGAACACCATCACGGTGCCGTGCATCGTGATGATCGCGTTGTAGTTGTCGGGGCCGATCGGGCCCCATCCGGGGATGTAGGTCTCCGGCCACGCGAGCTGCCATCGGATCAGGTACGAGGTGAACCCGCCGATCATCGCCATCGTGCAGGCTAGCATCAGGTACTGCTTCGCGATGACCTTGTGATCGGTTGAGAACACATAGCGTCGGATGAACCCAGCCGGCTGCGCGTGTGAATCTGCCGACTTCCATCATCTTGCCCCGATTCCCTTGACCGCATCGTTCGCGGCGGTTGAGTCGGCCACGTCTCGCGCTGCCATCCGGCATATTCAGCCTGGGTCTGGACGATGACGTTCCCGTGCATCGAGTAGTGGCCGAATCCGCACAGCTCCGAGCATGCGATTTCGTAGGTGCCCGTCTTGGTCGCTTCGAACCATCCGGGTATCGTTCGTCCCGGTACGACGTCCTGCTTCAGCCGCATATCAGGGACCAAGAAGCTGTGGATGACGTCTTCGGATTGCAGTTCGAACCGCACTACCTTGCCGACCGGGACGTGCAACTCGTTCTCGATCGTGACGTCGTCGGCGGTGCCGAACTTTCCGTCGGGGCCGGGATAGGTGAAGTTCCAGTTGAATTGCTTGGCAGTGATTCGTACCAGGACGTCGCCCGCCGGTGGAGTACCTTTTTCCCGCTCCCACGCACTTGCGCCGGCGCGGTCGATGCCAAGGTCTAGGCAGAGCACGACCAACGCGGGAATCAGAACCCACGCGAGCTGCCGCGCGGTATTGCCGGGCAGGTACGAGGCCTGCGCGCCCGCTCTCTTTCGGTGGCGGATGATGGCATAGAAGAGAACGCCTTCGGCGGCGATAAACCATATCCCGACGATCCAGAAGATCAGCCAGAAGACGTGGTCGATGCCCTCTCCGAAGGTCGAAACATTGCTCGGCAGAAGATTGTTAAGCACAGGGTTTCCCTTTTTGTCGACGCCGTTCAGCACGGTGCAGGTAGCGTGCCACCTGAATCAGGTTTCAGATGCGACCGGCGGCGCGAATTTTCTGTTTCCGATCGAAACAGCTGTCGCCTTTGGAGCCGCTCCCGAAGGGGACGGTTACGCTTCTCGATCAGGACGACGGCGTTCGACTAAACGAGAGATTTGAATCTCTTTATCGACCGAATGGTCGGTAGTCATCGATTTTCTCGTACTCGTTATTCTCGCCCGTGCGGCATATTCCGTGCATGTCATTGCCAACACGGAAATGTGGGAGTGACAGGTTGAAATCAGATCCGAAGCCCGGCACCAGGGAGTTCGATCAGCGTATCAGGGTCATGAGTTTCTACCGCGAAGCCGAGCTGCACGGCGCCCGGCTACTCCTGGTAATGCACAATCATTTGCGCGACCCGGATTCGCAGATAAAGCTCACCCGCCATCTTGCCGACGAGGTCCGCCACGCTTTTCTGTGGACCAAACGAATCTCCGACATGGGCGGCACGCCGCAGAATATTACCGATGGATACCAGCATCGGCTTGGAATGCGGTTCGGGGTGCCCAAGGACACCATCGATCTCCTCGCGCTCACGTCAGTAGCCGAGAACCGAGCACTCGAACGTTATCAAAGTCATGCACAGCAAGAGGGCGTCGACGACAATACGCTGGCGGTTCTGAAGGCGGTCACCGTGGACGAGAA
Organism: uncultured delta proteobacterium; assembly: GCA_963721485.1. Classification (GTDB taxonomy): domain Bacteria; phylum Desulfobacterota; class Binatia; order Binatales; family Binataceae; genus Binatus. The sequence continues at coordinate 39,491 of CAVRJV010000006.1, forward strand.
ATGGCACCTCGCGTGGGTGGACGCGAAGATGCGTGAGATCGCAAAAGATCGCGGCGACGAGGAACGAGCGAATCGTGCGACGGAACGAGTGCGCGCCATCGAACGCGAGGTGTGGGCGACCTTCGTTGCCGAAGAGGCCGAGCTGATGCGTCCGGCACCTTGATGACCCATTTCAGGGAAAAAGACACCGCATAAAGGTGTCTTCGGAGGAATGAAACGATGCGAATTTCGCTGATCTACGAACTGCAGATGGCCAAGCCATGGCACGATCTTTCCGAGTACAATACCTACTGGCAGGCGATCTCGCAGATCGAACTTGCGGAAGAGATGGGCTTCCACGCCGTGTGGTGCGTCGAGCACCACTTCCTGACCGAATACTCGCACAGCTCGGCGCCCGATGTTTTTTTCGGCGCGATAAGTCAGCGCACGCAGCGAATCAGGCTGGGGCACGGCGTCGTTCTGCTGCCGCATCGCTACAATCACCCGGTGCGAGTGGCCGAGCGTGCTGCGGTCCTGGACATCCTTTCCAACGGTCGCGTCGAACTGGGCACGGGGCGCTCGATTACGGAGCAGGAACTCGGAGGCTTCATGATCGATCCCGATGAAACCATCGGGCAGTGGGAAGAGGCGGTCCGGGCGATTCCGCAAATGTGGATGAAGGACAAGGTCAGCTTTGACGGCAAGTACCTGAAGATGCCGGTGCGGTCCGTTCTGCCGAAGCCCGTGCAGAAGCCGCATCCTCCGCTTTGGCATGCCGCGACGCAGCCCAGCAGCTTCGAACGCGCGGGCAAGCTTGGGCTCGGACTGCTGTCGTTCGGATTCCTGGCGCCTGGGATGCTGGAAGCTCAACTGAAAATCTATCGCGACGCAGCTGAATCATGCACCAACCCGGCCGGCGCGTTTGTGAACAATCAGGTCGCTTCTTCGGCAATGGCTTGTTGCGCTGAAACCAGGGCGAAAGCGTACGAGGTTGCCGCACCCAACATGAAGTTCTTCTGGGAGTTGGGCCAGCAGCTTTACATTCCGAAAAGCGCGAAGAGTTACCAATTCTATTCGAATATCACCGACGCACTGATCTCGAGCCGCGGCGAGAAAAAAGATGACTCCAAGCCTCTGACCGCCGCGCCTATCGCACCCAGCGCGTTCGATATCGACGCAGCGGCGAAGAGTGGAACCGTGATTTGCGGAAATCCCGACGATTGCATCAAGGGCATCGAGAAATATCCAGCGGCCGGGATCGACGAGCTGATGCTTCTCGTTCAGGTCGGGCGGATGCCGCATGCCGCAATCATGGACACCATCAAGCTCATTGGGCGCTATGCGATCCCGTATTTCAAGAACGCCGAGCCCAGGCGCTCCGCACAATCCGCGGCAGCCGGAGGCCGATAGCAAAGACTGTGACTCTCACCTGAGCCATCGCAGTAAGCGCGAGCCTTCAGCTCGAGCTCGTCTTGTGGCACGCGTCATGCCTATTCCGGCTGGCAGATTTGGCTGCCAGGAGGAGGACATAATGTGTAGACAGGCCAGGCTGACTGTAGTGGTGATCGGGCTTGCGATCTCGTTGGCCGCCGCGCGGCCAACAATAGCCGCCGGCGACGATCCCTCGGGTGGAGTGAAAGTCAGGCGAGTGTCGCAACAGGAGTTGCAGCTGAAGATCGATCAGCTCGGGGAACAGAATCGAACTCTGGAGATTCAAAATCACGCGATACAGGAACAACTGAACACCCAGAAACAGCAAATCGAGACGTTGATGCAGCAGATGCAGGCAACGTCGCAACCCGTCGCAACTCTGCAGCAACAGGTGCCGCAGATGCAGCAGGAGTTGAGCGATGTAGCGACCAAGCAGAGATCGGTGCCGCTCGAGGTGGGCTTTCGCACCGGATGGTCCGAATCGCCGTATGGAATGCCGGGAGGCTTCTACTACGCTGCGTTCCTCAACCATCGCTTGCTCTCACATGAGGACGGCATCCCGGGAGGATTCCTGGCTGGCGAAATGCTGGTTGGATGGACGCAGGGCAACCATGTAACGACCAATGCAAATCTGGCCAGCCAGGTGGGGTTGGCTCCCGCCGTCAGTACCTGGATGTACACGCTCTCGCTGCAACCTACGGTGCAATACCATCTTGAACCCGCGCTCTTGGGATTGAAGCAATTGGAGGCATTCAAACCATACGCGTTGGCTGGTCCGTCGATGTATATCAATCTGCTGAGCACGCCGATCGTAGTGAAGAACGGTAACCCGGGAGCGAACTATCGCCACTACGACGCCGACGTTCAGGGCGGCGGCGTGTTTGGGTTGGGGTTTGAACTGGGCTTGTCCGCGCTCAAAGCAGAGCCAATTCAGCGGCTACTCGACAAGTCATTCGTTGGAGCGGAATGGCGCTACAACCAGTACGGAAACGGCCAGGGGTATAACCAGTACACGGGATCGGTTTCTTTCGGCTGGTGACTCGACTGCGCCCGGCGGTGTTGGCGTCTCACCGCCGGGCGAACTGACTCCATCCGCGACACCGTGGCTCCTTAGGTGACAGTCTCCTTTCTGAGGAGCTGGCGCAGTTATCGACTAAATGGTCGGCTAACATTGTTTATCGATATACGAGTGCGCCGGCTGCAACGGCATACTCCCTGCATGACTCTGCAAGCGAACGTTTGCGCGCGAAACATAACCATCTCCATGATCCGTTCGACGAAAGGAATTGCGTACAGGAAGTCATGAACACGCACGTCAAAGGCCCCAAGTCCGTTCATCGCGCACCGACGCCTGGGAAGGGCGCAGCGGCAACACCGAGCATTTCGACGTCGTTATCGTCGGAGCAGGAATCTCCGGGATTGGAGGTGCCTATCACCTCACCAAGCAGTGCCCAGGCACTAGCTTCGTGATCCTCGAGACTCAGGAAAGCTTCGGCGGCACGTGGCTAACCCACCGTTATCCGGGCATCCGGTCGGATAGCGACCTATATACCTTCGGCTATCGTTTCAAGCCGTGGGTCGGAGCGCCGATCGCGACCGCGGCCGAGATCCTCTCCTATCTGGGCGAAGTCATCGAGGAGAACGATCTCGGCCGGCACATCCGCTATCGCCATAAGATCAATTCGGCGCATTGGTCGAGCAGCGACAATCTCTGGACGATCGAGGCCGTTCAGACCGACACCGGCAAGACGGTCCGCTTCACCACGAATTTCCTCTGGATGTGCCAGGGATACTATCGACACTCGCAGGGTTACACGCCCGAATGGCCGGGGATGGACGAGTTCAAGGGCCGAATCGTTCACCCGCAGACGTGGCCGGAAGACCTTGACTACAAGGACAAGAACGTCATCGTCATCGGCTCGGGCGCCACAGCGGCGACGATCGTTCCGGCGATGGCCGCCGACACCCGCCACATCACGGTCCTGCAACGTTCGCCGACCTATTTCATTCCAGCGCTCAACGAGAACGAGCTCGCTAACACCTTGCGTGAGCTACAGATCGACGAATCGTGGATCCATGAAATCGTGCGCCGCAAGATTCTGCATGATCAAGCCGTCTTTACCCGCCGTTCATTCACCGAACCGGAGGTCGTGAAGCAGGAGCTGCTGGCGGGCGTTCGCGCCTATCTCGGTCCCGATTACGATATCGACAAGCACTTCACGCCGAGCTACCGGCCCTGGCGTCAGCGGATCGCCTTCGTGCCGGATGGCGACCTGTTCAAGGGGATCGTCGCCGGCAAGGCATCCGTCGTCACGGACGAGATCGACCGCTTCACGGAGTCGGGAATTCTCCTGAAGTCGGGCAAACTGCTCGAGGCCGACATCATCGTCACGGCGACCGGCTTCAACCTCAATGTCCTTGGGGACATCGACTTCGTGATCGATGGCAAGCCGCTCGTCTTCTCGGACACGGTCACTTATCGCGGCATGATGTTCACAGGCGTGCCCAATCTCGTTTGGGTGTTTGGATATTTCCGGGCGAGCTGGACGCTGAGGGTCGATCTGATCGCCGACTTCGTGTGCCGCCTGCTCAATCACATGAAGCTGATCGGCGCCAAGAAAGTCACTCCGGCACTCAGGCCGGAGGACAAGGACATGCCGTTATTGCCCTGGATCGACCCCGAGAACTTCAATCCGGGCTATCTCATGCGCGCCATGCGCCTGCTGCCCAAACGCGGCGATAAGCCGGAATGGCAACATACCCAGGACTATTGGCGCGAAAAAGACACTCTGCCGGCCATCGACCTCGACGACCCCGCCTTCGTCTACGAGGGATTTGAGCCGCGTCAGAACGCGCGTGCCTGGCGATCGTCGAGACCGATATGATCAAGGAATACCCTCTCTTCAACACCTGAACCCGGATATATTTATGATGCCGCCGCGGAATCGCTGCGGGAGGACCGATCTTTTTGCGAATCGCTATTGTCACCGCTTGAGAGGAGGTAGTTCAAACTGTGGCATTCCCATACAAAACGATTCTCTGTCCGGTCGACTTCGATGAGAACTCTCTGGCGGCGCTCGACAAGGCGGTCGAGATCGCCCGGTCGCTCGGGAGCAGCATCATGCTGGTGCATGTAGTGCCGTTGATCATTGCTCTGGGCGAAGTCCCGCCGCCTGCGGGGCTATACGAGGATCAGGAAAAAGACGCCCAAGCAAAACTGGCGGACATTGCGAAGCGGAAGCTCGGCGGGTTGAAGTACGAAACGCATGTCTATACAGGCGACGTGATTGGCTCGATCCTGGCAGCGCAGGCCAAGCATCAGCCTGATCTGCTCGTGATTGCGACCCATGGTCGGAGAGGATTGGCACGCATGTTCCTCGGCAGCGTTACCGAAGCTGTTGTGCGCAAAGCGACGTGCCCGGTGTTGACTGTTCGAGAGGAGATTCCGGCTGCGCATGCCGGCAGCAAGAAGTGACGTCCCGCCCTTATTCGCGCGGGTGTTACTGTAGTGTCGGGTACCCTTTGTCACTCATAGCGGAGCGCTTCGATAGGATCGAGTCTCGACGCCTTGCGCGCCGGATACCATCCGAAGAACAGCCCGACCGCTGCTGCGAAGCCAAACCCTCCGAACACTGCGACCGGCGAAATCAAGGTAGGCCAGGATGCCAGTGCGGACAGCATCTTGGACGCGACTATTCCCAGCACAACACCCGCGAGGCCGCCCACGATGCTGAGTAGCGCGGACTCCACCAGGAACTGAAGAAGTATCTGCACACGCCGCGCGCCAACCGCCATGCGGATTCCGATCTCTCGCGTTCGCTCGGTAACCGATACCAGCATGATGTTCATGATTCCGATCCCGCCGACCAGCAGCGAGATCGACGCTACCGCTGCCAATAGCAGTGTCATCACCGCGCTGGCACTTTCCGAGGCCTGTGCGATTTCGCTAAGGCTGCGAACAGTGAAATCGTCGTCTTCACGAGGACCGATACGATGACGCCGATGCAACAATTGCTGGACCTGCGTCTGCACCGAATCAACTTCCTGCGCGCTGCGAGCCGTGATGAAGATCAGATTTACCACGCCTGAGATCTTTGACGTACCACTGAATGGACTGATCATCGTGATACTTGCCGCGTAGATCGGATTGGTGGCGGTGGTACTAGGCACACCGATATACGGGTTAAGCACAGGATTGCTCGATCCCGTTGCGCTTGCGGGGACGCTCGCCGTTACTTGCGAGGTGCCCAGCACCTTTCGCTCCGCGGTGTTAAAGGGAAGGAGGACCACATCGTCCTGATCGGTGCCGAAGCTGGACTGCCCCTTGACGCCGAGGACGCCAACAACGCGCAGCGGGAAATTCTTCACCCGGACTACCATGCCGACCGGATCCTCGCCCGGACCGAACAGATTGTTAACGACTGTACGTCCGAGCAGGCATACGGGCGCGGCGCTGCGCTCTTCCTCGTCCGTAAAGTTGCGCCCATCGACCACCGGCCAGTCGCGAATCGTCAGGTAGATCGGAGTAGTGCCGGCGATGCTGGTGCTCCAGTTCTGATGCTCATATACGACCTGCGCCACCTGGTGGTTGGCAAGCTTACGGCGGCTGCGGCAGGGACTTCTTTCTGAATTGCCTCGGCGTCCGCTACGGTCAGGGTCGAGATACTGCCCGCTCCCGCACGAACACCGTTGGCGGTTGTCGCGCCGGGCAGCACCACCAGCAGATTAGTGCCGAGACTTTGGATCTGCTGCTGCACCGAATATCGTGCGCCATCGCCCACCGCCACCATCGCGATCACCGCGGCAACTCCTATGAAAATGCCGAGCATGGTCAGCGCGGCGCGAGTCTTGTTGCGCCTGAGCGCTCGCGCCGCGGCACTCAGCGCCATGGTGCCGAATTTGCGCGTGCGTCTCAGGCCGTTGACGTTCGCGGCCGCCTCCTAAAGCCCCGCGCACTGCCGGCGAGCGCCTCGGTCTTGGCTGGGGCGCGTTCGCTTTCAGGTTTTCGAACGTCCGAAAGAATCGCGCCGTCGCGAAATGTCACCACCCGATCGGTGTAGGCGGCAACGTCTGCATCGTGGGTCACCACCAGAACGGTTATTCCCATGCTCGCGGTTAAGCCGGCTGATGATCTCCATGATCTCGGCGGAGTTCTTCGAGTCCAGATTTCCAGTGGGCTCGTCGGCCAGCAGGATCGCGGGCTGATTAATCAGCGAGCGCGCTATCGCAACGCGTTGTTGTTGGCCTCCGGAAAGCTGATTCGGATTGTTGTTCTCACGGCCCTTGAGCCCGAGCATTTCCAGCAGCTCGCCGGCGCGTTGCTCGCCATCGAGGTTGCGCTCCGAGTAAAAGAGCGGCAACTCGACGTTCTCGATCGCGCTGGTTCGCGCGAGCAGATTGAAGGTCTGGAAAATGAAGCCGATTCGACTGCTGCGGATCGCCGCCAACTCTTCCTCTTTGAGCGAGGCGACATCGACGCCTTCGAGCAGGTAGTCGGCCACTGGTGGGACGATCGAGGCATCCGATGATGTTCATCAGAGTCGACTTGCCCGAGCCCGACGCGCCCATGATCGCGAGGAACTCGCCGCGCTCGACGCTAAGCGAGACGCTCCGCAGGGCCTGCACTTCGACTTCGCCCATACGGTAGGTCTTGTTCAGGCCTTCGATCTGGATAACCGCCGACATCGGGATGCTCAATGCGTGAGCCGCAGTGGAGTTGATGAGGCCGCCATCGATGCGGTGGGACTCGTATCTCCTGAACGCAACTCCGCGGTTACGACCAGGTCGCCCCGCTGTATCCCGCCGCTCATGACCTCGACATAGTGGCCATCGTCGAGTCCGGTCACGATCGATACTGGCTTGATTGCACTCCCGTCCGCGACCCAGACTTGTTTCTCGCGCGAAGCTGAAGGATTCGTGGAGTTGCCCTTCGCGAACGTCGGCGAGAACTGTAACGCTTGAATCGGAATGCGAAGCACATTGTCTCTGCGTGCAGAAATGATTGTCACATTTGCGGTCATGCCGGGCTTCAGCAGGAATTCAGGATTGGCTACGTTCACGACGACGTCGTAGGTCGTGACGTTCTGGATACTGATCGGCACCTGGCGTACCTGCCCTACGGTGCCCTCGAACACGCGGTCCGGGAATGCGTCAACGCCGAAGTCCGCAGTTTGTCCGTCTCGCAGATCGCCGATATCAGATTCGCTCACGTTGGTATCGACCTGCATCTGCGTCAGGTCCTTGGCGATCAGAAACAGCGTCGGCGTCTGAAAGCTGGCGGCGACGGTCTGTCCGACGTCAACATTGCGCGAGACTACAGTGCCGTCGACCGGCGAGATGATGTTCGTATAGTCGAGATTGACTTGCGCCTCCTCGAGGTTGGCCGCTTGCTGCTTGACCATCGAGCGTCAAGCGCGACTTGAGATACCGCCTGTTGGTATGCACTACGCGCATTGTCGAGGGTGTCCTTGCGAGATAATGTTTTCGGCCATCAGCTTGCTGTCACGGTCGAACAGCAGCTTTTTGTAGGCCAAGTCCGCCTGGTCTTTGGCGAGTTGTGATTGGGAATTGCCGAGCGCGGCCTGCGCCTCATGCACTTTGACGGTGAAGGGCCGGGGGTCGATTTTCGCGATCAGTTGCCCCGCTTTGACCGGCGAGTTGAAATCCGCGTAGATGCCGATAATCGGACCCGAGTCGTAGGTACCTACCTGCACAACAATCACGGGATTGACTGTGCCGGTCGCTGTAACGGAGCGGACTACCGAACCGCGATCCACTTGGGCCGTGACGTATCGAGGCGACCTCACGCTGCCGGTCATCCACCAGACCGCAACGCCGGCAACAATTAGTATCGCGACGGCAAACGGCCATAATCTTTTGATTTGCGGCACCTTCATATGCAGTAGAGTTCTGCATTCGTTATGCCAAAGAATATCGAGGACTTAAGATGATCGGCTCACGAGAACTGTATCCGATCGCACCACGTGTGAAGACTCGTGTGTCGTGATTCCGGTTCAAATGCAGTGGTCGATTCCGAAGAGCGCTTTGCGAATCGTCGGAAACAGGCGGCGTTCTTCGTCATCGATCGCATCATCCAGGCTGACCGCGATTCCGCTCAACGCGCGCCCTATTTCACGGGCCTGCGCCTCGGTAACCCTCCGGCGCCGGCCTGATCCATGGCGCCAATGAGAGTTCGCAGCCGGTCATGATATGCGCTGACCTTTCGCCCCGCCTCCGGCAATAGCCTGCCATGTTGCTCCAGCCATGGCAGTAGCTCCTTGTCTTCGGTGTCAAGGTGATGGGATAGAATCGGCTCGATCGTCGCCCAAAGCTGAGCGGCATCTCGTCTGAGTTCTCGAGATTCCGGATTGCGTTCAAGGCGCAGCCCCGCGAGCGCCGCGTCGAGCAGGCGTGATCTCAGCTTGGAATCTTCGCGATTCAGTTCCAGCCAAAGACGACGGATTCCATCGTCGGTCGAGGCTGGGTTTCCGTTGCTCGATTCTTTCGCTTTCATACCGGCCTTTCTGACTTCTGAACGCGCGGCTCGTCTCTCCACCTGTTGCGCGCGCAAAAACGATTCCAGCACCTGCCCGAATCGATCGAACGACAACGGCTTCGAAATGTAGTATTGGGCGCCGTTTGCGCGCGCGCGCTTTTCGTTGCCGTCGTTTGGACTGCCGGCGACGTAAAGCAAGGGAACGCCCGATAGGTGTCTGCGAATTTGTGCGAGTAATCGTCCACGGTCATTCTCATCGACCGCTTGATCGTCGAGTATGGCGAGCCGCAGATTTGGCTGAGCGAGAACCTCGCGAGTCATGAATTTGTCGGCTCTTTGCCGAACCAGCCCCCACGGACGCTTGACGACCCGGCGAACGAAGTCCACCAATTCTTCGTCTTCAGACAGGAGCAGGGCTCTGGGCGTTAGTCGCGCTTCGTTCAAATGAGTGTTCACTTTCGATCAATTCTGTTTCGTTCACGAACAAACGTGATATTGTCTCAACTGTCCCGGGTGATACTTGGAGCAGCAAATGTGCCAAGGCTGTGGCCCGTCTCAGACAACATTGGCGCGAGCAAAAGGAAGCAACCTCTCATAAATGTCTCCATCGGATACAGCGGAAAAGGACCAGCCGAATCGCCCACAGAGGGTTGAGGGTGCGCCTCGCCATTACCACCTTCTTTGGGATGAAGAGCTCGAAGCGCTCCGTCCGGTTCTCCGCTTGGTGCTGGAGCATCTAAGTGAAGTTATCGAACACTGGTATCAGCTCTACGTTATCCATTTTGGCGACCGGCGGAGTCTGTCAGAGCCCGAGTTTCGCGATCTCTTCTACAATGCGTTGTCGCGGAACACGAAGGATTTGCTCGAGGGTGATATGGATCGCTACGCGATCGATACGATCCGAACCGGCGAGCTTCTTTGCGAGCGCAACGTGCCGTTTGCGGAAATCGTCGCATCTCTCCATCTTTACGAGGAGAGTGCATACTCCGCCTTCCCCAAAAATCCGCCGCCGCCGCTCGAGATCTACACTACCTTCGACAAGTTGAGCCATGTTCGTATGATCTTGCTCGCCGATGCATATTTCCGATCCGCATCAGCGAGCGCGGGTGCGCGAATCCAGGCACTCGAGCGGCAGGCAACATTGCTTGCGCGCGAGAGCCGCAGCATCTTTCACGGTCTGGTTGGCTCCAGCCCCGCGATGCGCCGTCTCTACGAGCGGATCGAAGCCGCCGCAGGCACCCGCGGCACGATCCTGATCGTCGGCGAAAGCGGAACCGGGAAAGAGCTGATAGCACGAGCGATTCACGAGTGCGGGGCCGTGCCGCTCGCGCCATTCGTGGCCCTCAACTGCGCCGCTATCCCGAAGGACCTGATCGAGAGCGAACTATTCGGATACAAAAAGGGCGCGTTCAGCGGCGCGAATGCCGACTACCTGGGGCTCTTCCGGGCAGCCGAAGGCGGCACCCTGTTTCTCGACGAAGTCACGGAGATGGCGCCGGAGACTCAAAGTAAGCTGCTGCGTGCCGTACAGGAACGAAGCGTTCGCCCGGTGGGATCGACCAAGGAGACCGCGGTAGACGCGCGTCTGGTGGCGTCGACCAACCGCGATCCTGAGGAAGCTGTTCGCGCGGGGAATTTGCGCCAGGATCTCTATTACCGACTGCAGGCAGGCGTTCTTCACGTGCCGCCCCTGCGAGAACGGTCCGAGGATATCCCGCTGCTGGTGGAACACTTCATCGAGTACTTCAACGAGAAGCTCCAGCCGCGCATTCCGGTGCGGGGTATCGAAGAGGATGCGCTCGCGGCAATGGTGGAATATCCGTGGCCCGGCAATGTTCGCGAACTTTCGAACTGCATCGAAGCTGCATTCACCTTCGGCCGCTCCCCCATGATTCGGCTGCAAGATCTCCCCGCCGGCTTGGCCAGGAACCGGTCGAATAAACCTTTGCTCCACGCTCGAACCCTCGAGCGAGAACCGGAGCAGCCGATCGGCACCTTTGCTGAGGCAGAGCGCGAACTGATCGCACGGGCGCTCAAGAGCACCGAAGGCAACAAGGTGCAAGCCGCAGCCTTGCTTAGAATCTCGCGTAAGAAGCTATACGCGAAGATCGAAAAGTACGGCCTATAGCAATCGCCCGAGGCCGTACCCAAGGCATCAGCGGCATCTTCAAGAGCCCGGCGATCCGTGATCGCCAGGCTCGGGACGGTTACTAGTGCTTCGAGATATCGACTTTCTTTTCCGGCGCGGTCTCGATCTGCACCTTCTTGGCGACGGCTTCCTTCGCAAGAGGAATGGTGATTTCGAGGACGCCATTCTTGAAGTTGGCCTTGACCTGGTCGGTCGCCGCTCCTTCCGGCAAGCTCATGCGGCGCTCGAAGGAGCCGTAGGAGACTTCGCGGCGCAGATAGTCCTCTTTTTTCACTTCCTTCTCGCTCTTGCGTTCGCCCTTGACGCTAAGCACGTTGCGGAGAACTGAGACATCGATGTCTTTCAGTTCGAGACCGGGCACGTCGGCGCGAACGACGAGGTTGCCGTCCTTCACATAGCTCTCAACCGCCGGCATGAATGCCTCGTTCTGGTTATCCTCGAAGTCCTCAAAAGCGCGCGGGAGAGGCGATTCCCATCGTCGTGCGATCCGTTCGAGTTCTCGCAAAGGGCTCCATGCTGAAATTGCTCCCATGTTGCTGTCCTCCATCTTTTTGTTTTTGAGTGACGAGAAATTTCGCCACTGTCTTGTTTGAGCAAGCAACGCGCCATCCAAATTGAGGCGATGGAGACTCAAACTCCGCGGAGGCGATGCATCCGATCGCGTCATCGACTTCTGGCCTTCTGCCGCTTATCGACCCACTGAACATCTGAGGCTGGGGATATCGTCAAATCAGCACGGAAGATCGTCTCGTGAGAAACTCGCTCGACTTGGCACGGCTGTAGCTAAGAGAACCTCGAGGACTCGGAAGATGCCCGTAAACGTCGTCAGAACCCCGGAAGAAGAAATCGCGTGGGAGCGCGCGAAAGCTCGCGCGCGCGAAGAATACCCCGATGCGACGGGCGATCGCTTCTATCGGATCGTCATGTCCATTTACAAGAAAATGGCTCACTATCAGCCGCGCTCGCAGCGCGCGACCGCGAGGAGATTTCGATGAACAAGGGACTCGTACGAAGCTTGGATCGACGTGGCGCGCGCTCGGATAAGAGTCCGCCGGTCGCCCAAAAGCAAACGTTTAGCGATCCGGCGATATGTGATCGCTGCGGCGCGGTGTACACCGGCAAAAGCTGGCGGCGGGGCCCACGGCTGGCCCGCGAGGTCATCGACAAGGCCCCGTGGGTGACATGCCCGGGATGCGCGCAGGCGGCTGCCGGCGAGTACCACGGCCGGGTGCTGATCGCGGTCGGCGATAGCGCGAATGTCGAGGCCGTTTCGGCCCGCATCGCCAATGTCGAGCGGCGCGCACAGTTTACGCAGCCCGAGCGGCGGATCGTCTCAACTAACTGGGATGGCAAGACGCTCGAAGTCTTGACGACTTCGCAGAAGCTCGCGCATCGCGTCGCGCGCGAGGTTGAGAAGGCGTTCGGCGGCCGTGCGCATTTTTCGTGGTCCGACGATGATGGCAGCCTCCTGGCCGCCGTCGAGCTCAGGCAAGCGAAGAAATCGAGATGAGATCGTGGCCACGTCTGATTCTCTTGTTCGGGTCTTTAGTGCTGATCAGACCGGCAACTATCTGGGGCAAAGATATTCGCGAAGGTCGAGAATTGTATCTGGAACATTGTGCGGCCTGCCATGGAGTTAACGCCGATGGACACGGACCGCTGGAGCGTGAGCTTACGGCACCACCGGCGGACTTGCGTCTACTTTCCAGGAAATATGGAGATCCGCTCCCCGACGACAAGATAGCGAGTTACATGGACGGCCGCGCTGACGTAGCGGCGCACGGCCCTCGCGACATGCCGGTGTGGGGATGGGAGATGTGGCAGAATCCTGAAGGAAGTGGAAGGCCACAAGTGAGCGATAGTGTCGCCCATATAATTCACTACCTCCGGTCAATTCAGATTGGTTCCCACGGCTCGCGCAAACAAAAGCACTCGCACGCGTCCCCCTCAAGTGACAACTAATGATCCAACATGGGTCTGTTGTTACCCGGATAACATTCTTCGGCGAAGACCTCTGTGTTGACTGGCGTGGCATGCGGGATGCTCCTTCCAAGGGGCTGAGGTCCTCTCTCTGCGGAGGAAATGGCGATGAACGTCGAACAGATCATGAATCGTGAAGTTAAATGCTGCGGACCACACGAGCCGCTTAATAGAGCGGCGCAAATTATGTGGGACACCCCTTGCGGCGCGGTTCCAGTGGTCAACGAGCAGGGCAAGCCCGTCGGCTTTCTAACCGATCGGGACGTTTGCATGGCCGCCTATACACAGAACAAACCGCTGACGGAGTTGCCAGTCGAAATTGCGATGGCGCGAATGCCGGTCTGTTGCCGAGCTGATGACGATCTCGATTCGGCGGCTCAGCTAATGCGGCAGCATCGCACCAGGCGCGTTCCGGTAGTCGACGGGAACGGAATCCTGGTCGGTCTGCTCACGCTCGACGATCTGGCCTGCGAGGCGGCGAGGCCGCTGCGCGGTGGAAGGAATGACAAGCTGGGAGAACTAGTGCTTGAAGTGCTCTTATCGATCAATCGCGGACGCATCCGCCTGCACCCGGCTGTGTAAGGCAAAGTATCTATCCGCTCTGAAAGCGTTCGTGATGATTCAGAAGTTAAGCTGTTCAAACCGGGCGACCGATTTCTCGGCGTCAGCTCACCCGCCTGATTGCATCCTCGATTTCGCCGACCTGGCGTTCGGGCTCTCGAGTCGTATCGAGGCGTAGGTGGTTTTGCGGCGGAATCTCGTGTATCGGCTGGAACACCGCGCGCTGCCTTCGATGCACCTCTGGCGTGGCGTCTGACACTTCATTTTGGGCCGATCCGCGACGTTCCAATCTGCGTATCGCTTCTTCTTCACTGACAACACATTCGACGAAGAGCACCGGCACACCGTGCCGGGTCGCGAGCGAAAGCGCGAGCTGACGATCGGCAGAGGCTTTAAAGGTGGCGTCGAGAATTGCTCCACAGCCGCTGCGAATGAGGCTCTCCGCTTCGGCCAGCATCGTGTCGTAGGTGATTTTCGTAAACCTGTCGGAATATATGTTCGCGCCATAGTCGGCGAAAGAGTGCTCATGGGCGGGGACCGCCGCCAGACGCTTCCGGACGCGATCGGAATTGATCACTTTGAAACCTTTGCGATGTTGAAGAAGACGCGCGACGGTCGATTTGCCCGAACCCGAAAGCCCGCATACGACGATCAGCGCCGGCGACCTATCTGATGCGTAGCGCGACGCCAGGTCAAAGTAACTGCTCGCGAGTTGACCGGCGCGTTCTCTTTCCGCGACACCCACCTCGCGCTCGAGGCTTTTCAAACTCTCGACTTTGCCGCGCACACACGCGCGATAACACTTGTAGAAAGGAACGAACACCCCGAAATCCTCATCGCCGCTTATTTCGGCGTAGACTTCAACCAACTCGTCGGCGAGCCGAGACACGCCAAGCCGATCGAGATCCATTGCGAGGAATGCGATCTCGGAAGCCGCGTCGCAGTAGCGCAGGCGCTCACTGAACTCGACGCAATCGATCACGTCAATTTCGTTACTATCAAGGCAGATATGTTCGGCACGCAAGTCGCCATGGCCCTCACGGACGCGGCCTTCATATGCGCGCTCATTTAGCGCTCTCCAATGACCATTAACGAACGCGCGGCAGAAAGCGTCGATGGCAACTAACTGGTCTTTGCCAAGGGTGCGACCGATGAACATCTTGTTTTGTGCGATGTCCTCGATGATATCTCGCCAGATGGACAGGGCAGATCCATAGGTCCATCCACGGTTCGACTTGGCGGTCGCGTGAAACTCCGCGATGCGTCTCGCAATCGCGCGAATCGAGGTGCTATCGGCGTTGCCCGAGGCGATCAGCTTGTCCAGCATTCTCTCTTCGGGCAGGCGACGCATCTTAACCGCGTACTCGACGGCCTCGGGATGCTCCACATCGACCGCGGGTCCGAGTATGAACGAGTCAGCAGTTTTCAGAATCGCGAACACTCCCAGGTACACACGCGGCGACAGCCGCGCGTTCAGACGCACTTCCTCGGCGCAGTAGCGAAATCGGCTGGTGAGATTCGTGCAATCGAGAAACGGGAAGTGGACGGGCTTTTTCACTTTGTATACGTAGTCACCGGCCAGAAACACGTACGATATGTGCGTCTGCTTGAGTTCGACGTGCCGCGAAAAATCCGGATAGAAGCCCGGCCGCGTCATCGCTTCGATCAGCGGCGGGACGCCACCTCGAAGGCCGTCCGCTTTCGACGTTCCGCGTTCTTGCGTCATTTCGCCCAGCTCCACGAAAGTGCTCCGAGCTACTCGCGGTGGTCGGTCTGCGTCAGGGCCTCGAGCACGTCGGCAGTAGTTATGACGCCGACCAGCTTGCCATCCTCCACCACCGGCAGTGCTCCAATCTTCCGCTCACGCAGCAGACGTGCAGCCTCCCGAATATCGGTGGAGGGCGTCACAGTTATCAGCGGCTCGCTCATCGCCTTGAAGGCCTCGGTTTGATCGAGGTAACCGGTATGCTGGCGGATGTCGCGGTCTGTCACGATTCCGACTGGAACACCATCTCCCAGGATCGGCACGCTTCGAAAGCCTCCGGCGTGCATGTTTGCCGCGATAGAAGCGAGCTTCTCGTGCGGAGTCGCGGTGACCGGGTTTTTCGTCATCCAGGTCGCTACCATGGCGTTCTGAATCGGAGTGCACCGCACGGTCAGGACGGGGCAGATGGATTCGCGCAGGACGACTTCGGCGATACTGCCCAACAGGAAGCGCTTGAAGCCTCGCCGCCCATGCGTGGCCATGACGACCAGATCGGCCTTCGTTTTCTTTTCGGCATTTAAGATGGTGCCCGCCGGCTCACCTGTATGGATCAGAAGTTCGTAGTTGATACCGTTCAGCTGCTTGTGTGCGATTTCGAGCAGCTTGGTCCGCGCAGCCTCTTCCTGCCCCTTGTAGAGATCCACATAAACCGGCATTCCGGTCGGCGCGATGATCATCGGAACGACGTGCAGGACAAACACCATCCCACTGCTCTCGCGGGCGAGATTGGCGGCGGTGTCGAGCGCCTGCATCGAGTTATCGTCGAAATCCACCGGACATAGAATTCTGCGGAATTGCGGTGCCATAAAAGTGCTCCTTCGTTTTCACGTTGCCCACAGGACAAGAGCCAATGCCGTGCCATTGCTCGGGCTCCAGATCCGCCTCTCGCAATTTCGGATTGAATAGCAGGCCAATGGCGATCTGTATCCGATCGCACCACTCAGAAAGGTTTTGATGGAGCCGAATGGCAGCCTTCAATTGGAGGGCCTTCTTCCTGGAGGTCAAAAAGCTGATGGCAAGCGATTTGCACAGTCAGCAGCTGAGGCTTTTGGAGGACAAACAGATGCAGATCGTTAACCTGATGACTCCGGACCCGATTACAATTGGTCAGCACGACACATTGTCGAAGGCGAAAAGCCTTATGGATGAGGGTCGCTTCAGGCGTTTGCCGGTATTCGACAACGATCAGCTCGTCGGCATCGTGACTGAGCGCGATCTGCGGGAATACACCGGTTACCTGGAATCGACGCGGGTGACGGCGGCGATGCGCACTCCGCTCATCACTCTAACGCCATACAACACGGTGGAGGATGCGGCGCTTCTGATGCTCAAGCATAAAATCGGCGGGCTGCCGATTGTTGCTGAAGGAAAGCTGGTCGGTATCGTAACTTCCAGCGATCTGCTGAAAGCGTTTCTGAAGGTCGTTAAGGCAACCAATGAGATAGTTCAGAGATGAGCCCAGGCGAAGAGAATTGGCCAATGCGTCAGGGGTGCATGGGAAAGCCGATCGGCATCGCCACGGCAAGCAACCTGTAGCGTCCGTCACTTCCGCTGAAGGCTCTCGACGTATCGCGCCATCGCGTCGATTCTTCGCTTCACCTCGGCATCGCTTTCGGGCGTGAACTCCTGGCCGGGCTTTTGGAGTGTGGTTCCGAGGAAGGGCATCTGAAGGCGCTCATGCGACGGTATATTCTTGCGGCCATCAATGATGTTCACGACCTCATCGAAGGGAAACTTGCCGCCACTATTCTTCGCGAGTTGGGTGAGATCCGACGGCCGCGGATTCATCGGAATAGTCTGCATTGATGGGCCGTTCCCTCGACCATCAGAACCATGGCACTCGGCGCAATAAGTCTCGTAATCCTGTTTTCCCGACTGAGCTGCGGCGCGCCCGGTGGTAAATGCAAGCGCGATGATCAGCACCAGCAATGCGCCAAGCCTGTACCAGAATCCGTTAAGCATCGCTTTACTCTCGCCGGCGCGCGTTCAATGCGGCAACGTCACTCTCGATCGTGAGCTGGTCGTTGCGTTTGAGATTCAATTCTCTCATTTCAAGTTCTTCGGGAGCAGTTTACAGGAAACCCAATTGCCTTGCGCCTAAACGAAGCTCATCGCGAAATTTCGGATGAGCAATTGCAATCAGCGCCTCGGCCCTTTCCGCTGTCGATTTGCCGCTGAGACAGGCGACGCCATATTCAGTAACAACATACTGAGTATCCGTTCTAGGATCGGTCGTAGGACCTTCAATCTTTGGCACGATGCGTGAGACGGAGGCATTGCTTGCTGTCGAGTACGCGGCGAGAATCGATTTACCGCCCTTGGATAGCTGAGAGCCGCGCACGAAGTCCAGTTGGCCGCCCGGGGCACTGTATTGCTTGCCCATGATCGCTTCGGAATTGACCTCGCCATCAAGGCCAACCTCGAGGAACGCACTGATCGAGACTACAAGATCATTCTGTCCGATTACGCTCGGGTCGTTCACATAATCGACAGGGCGGGCCTCCATGCTCGAATTGTCGTTTAGAAATTCGTAAAAGGCCTCGTCGCCGGCAGCCAGCGTATAGACGTTCTTGTACCGATTCAGGTTCTTGTATTTGTTCGTGACGGCGCCCGACTGAATCAACGCCGCCAAAGACGGCATCATCAGCTCGGTGTGTATGCCCAAATCTTTGTGGCCGTGAAGGGCCGCACATACGGCATTGGGTACGCCGCCGATTCCCACCTGGAGCGTAGCGCGGTCCGGGATCATCCCGACGATGTGCCTGCTGATCGCACTGTCCGTCGGCGTCAGCGGCCGTGAAGGCGTCGAGAACAGCGGACTTTCGTTTTCCACAATCGCCGCGACTTCCGATATGTGCAGCGAAGAGTCGCCGAACGCGCGCGGCATCCTGGGATTTACCTCGACGATCAGCTTCTTTGCGATTCGGGCAGTTGGGATCGTGTAGTCGGAGTTGGTGCCGCAACTGAAGAATCCGCCCTTGTCCATAGGCGCGACCATCATGACGAATGCGTCGATTCCTATTTCAGCCAGCGTCCGCGGCATCGCACTGAAATTGCCGGGCATATAGAACACGACGCGGCGATTATCCTGCTGGCCCAGCTCGAACAGCCGCCGCTCGACAATAGTCGGAAAGAACGGATGCGGCTTGATGACGTTCATGTACTCGTACTTGAGAATCGTGAAGGCGGCGGCCGTGATCGAGTGCGAATAGTAAACGCGAAGCTCTTCGATCTTGCCGGCCTTCACCCGATTTTCGAGCGCGGTCAACAAAGCGGGCGGTTCGCTGATCGCCATGCCCATCGAAAGCGTGCCGCGCGAAGGGATCAACTCGACGGCAGTCCGCAGGCGACATCAACTTTGACTTGTATTCTGTTTCGTACATGCAGGGTTCGTCCGTTCAGGCTCTAATCTGAAAGAGCCTATAGCGGCTTCCATGCCATCCCGAAAAGCATAGACGTTGGTACCCAGATTGGCGCTCCGGACGGACTTCGCGAACATCGAATGCGCCATCGGGTGACGGCGGAAGCGTAATGTGTAGCCGATCGCGCCATCTCGATTCGACAAGGAGAGCTCCATGCGGTTCGATTTGCGATTCGATTGTGGTCCACGAATTGCTCCTCTCTTACCGGTGAAGACTAACAGTGGCTCGGGGAGAGTTACTATGAAGTCCAGGACCGGCGCGAAAACTAGAACGCCACGGAAGCGAATCACAAACGATGTCCGACTAGAAGGCTTTGCGTCGAGGTGTTAGACCGGGAGCGCGATGCGGCGTTGGCCCGAGTGCGCGTGCTCCGCAAGGAAGAGCAAGCGGACGCGATAGAATTGCCCGCTGACGGGTTGGATGTCGCTCGCTCGCTCGAGGACGTTGAGATGGATGCAGGGCTGATCGAACGATACGAAGACAAGCTGAGGGCGATAGATGATGCGTTCAGCCGGCTCGAGACGCGGCCGCTATGGAATATGCGACAAATGCAAGCAAGAGATTCCGGTCGACCGGCTCAACGCGGTGCCGTTCGCTGCGTATTGCATAGACTGCCAGCGCAAGCGGAACGAGCGGAGACGCCCCGGCGAGGGCGAAGTCGACGAGCCGTCGCGCCACGTCTGGACGCCACCCGAAGAAATGAATGAGCGTCAGGACGACTAAAGATGCGTTGGTGATCCAGGCGGCAGGAATGATTCAGCGACTTTTCGAAGCTCAATTAATTTTTCGGAGCACTTTCGACAGCCTTCACGACGCTAGCTCCTGTTGTGCGAGGAACCGGCAATCAATGTGAGTATCTACCTTCCAATCGGGGCGATCGTTATCGGGGCTCTGGTCTTTTTCTTCACACTGCCGTGGACCTTGCCGCGCGAGCGGTATAAGGCGCTTTTCTATCCGGGCGGCCGACCGAACGCGCTGGCTAAACGTCTGAACTCGGCGCAGGCGAGGCTGACCGCGCTTGGAATCTTTCCTGCACTGCTGGTCGCCCTGGAAACCAAAGGGCGCCGGACCGGCAAGCCACTTCTGGTCCAACTTGTCGTCGCAAGGGTCGGGACTGAGCGCTACCTGGTGTCGATGCTGGGTGAGAACGCCGACTGGGTGCGCAACGCGCGCGCCAGCTCGGGCGCCGCGGTCTTGCGCCATGGGACAACGGAAGAAGTCAGGCTGGAGGATGTGCCCGTCTCGCAGCGCGCACCGATACTCAAGGCTTACCTGCAGATTGCGCCAGGCGCCCGTCCGCACTTCGACATCGACCGGCGCGCGCCGCTCGCGGAGTTTGAGAAGGTCGCGGCGCGCTATCCCGTGTTCCGGATTGTCGCAGACTCAGTCGCCCGCAATGGCGGTTGAAGCACGTTCGGCGAAGAGCAGGGTCGGAACTATCGCATCGCGGTCCGCCGATCCTGGATGGTGTCGAGGTAGGCGATTATTTTGCCGATCACTTCGCCGATGCCGTATTCACCGCGTTCACCCTGGCCCATCTCGTAGAGCTTCTCGCCCCAAACCGGCATCTCGTGATTGCCATGGGCGCGCGGCGTATCGCGTCCATCGATAAACTCGGCAATTTTATGGGCAGGCAGCGGCATCCCGTACTTGTCGCCGAGCTTGCGCAGATTCGCCGGCGGTGTCACCAGAGTCTTCGCCACAGGACCGTCACCCAGGCCGTCAGTGCCGTGGCAAGAAGCGCAGTAGCGAACGAAATAGCGATGCCCGTCAGCTACATCGTCGCCCGCGGCCATCGCAGCCTGCGCGACCGCCAACGCGGCGCCGAGCGCAAACAATGATCCCAACAATCTTAATCTCATCGATTCACCTTACGACTTGACACATTCAATGTGGAAGAGGTATCGCCAACGGGGTCGCAGTTGGCATTGCTGTGGGCGACGGTTGCATTGCCGCGGCGGCCGTCTCGGGGTCGGGAATGTATTCCGGCGGATACGTAAGCCGGCGCCAGCTTAGTAGCATGAGCGTCAGCGCTCTCGATTGCTCGGGCTTGAAGTTGAAATCGGGCATAGCCGTTTTCGGCGAGACCACGCTCGCCTGCGTCAGATGCTGCACGTTCCAGTTGAACATCGTGTGCGCGCCGGTCACATGAGCGAAATTCAGCAGCTCGGGATTGCGGTCGCCCTCGTAGGTCAGCTCGGGGCCGGTCGCGCCGCCGCGACCTTCGACGACGTGGCATAGCAGGCACTTTTTCTTCTTGAACAGCACCTTGGCGAGATTGATCTCGTCCATCCCCGGCGTCGCCGCATCGTGACGATGGCAAAAATTGCAGCGCATCTGGAGCATCTCGTTCATCGTGAGACTGTTCTGCGCGGCGAGCGCGGTCGAGAGCATCGGATCGTCCCATCCGCGTCCGCCCTGATGCGCCCCCGCGATCGTCGTCGCCGCGCCATCGCCGCCGTGACACGGGGTGCATCCGAATTTCGCGAACTCATGCTTCGCGAGCCAATCGTTCATCGGATGCGGCTTCAGCGGCTCGGCGATCGTGGCGGGAAGCACCGACGACCATTCATAACCGAGATGGCACGTGATGCATCGATCGGTCACGCCAATTTTGGGAATCCAGATTTGCTTGATGCCCGCCTGGAAGTCGCGCGCGTCTTCTACTTTGCCGTAGTGGCCGAGCAGTTGCGGGAAACTGCTTCTGATAGCCGCCCCATTCGGTGCTGAACTCCAGCCAGAAGCAGACCGCGACCAGCACCAGAAACAGGATCGACATCGCGACCATCCAGGCGAAGTCCTTCGTCTCGAGCGATTCCTTCTGGCCGGCCATGTCAGTAGAGCCGCGGCGTCTCGGGGCGCGCCTGGCCGGGCCAGTAGATGCGCCAGTAGGGACCGCGCAGGTAAACGCCGACCATGATCAGGATGATGATCGCGAGCGTCGCGATGGCGAAGGTCAGGTTCTGGCGCTTGCGCTCGGGCGCGAGCCATTTTCCTTCGGCGCGAAGTGGAGAACGATCGAGCCACGGCCACAGCGTCAACACTGCGAGCAAACACCCCGGCAGCAGTATTCCGCCGAGCAATGCGCCGCTGACGGTGTAGCCGCCGAAGCGAACCGTCGTTGACGCGACCAGTTCCTGCAGCCAGACGAAGTACCACGGCGCTTTGGCCGGATTCGGCGTCACCGACGGATTGGCGAGGCCCTCAAGCGGCGCGTTGAACATGATTGCGGCCAGCAGCGTCAGGTTGAAGACTGCGAGGAAGACCAGCGCGATTCGCCGCGACATGTTCGGCGACGAGAAGACCTGGTCGGACTCTTCGAGCCCGGTCGAGCTCATCACCTGGACCGAGGTGCCGGGCGTGAGCCCGAACAACGAGTAGCTCTTGGTCTTCGGCGTCGCCTTCGGGATCATCACGCGCTCGTTGCGAACGCGCTCGACCGCCGCGAGCCCGCCGTCCTTGCGCACCCGCCACATGTGGTAGGCGAACAGCACCCACACGAATACCGGCAGGAAGAAAACGTGCAGCACGTAAAATCGCAGCAGCGTCTGCTGTCCGATTTCGTGGCCGCCGAGCAGGATGAATTGAATCGTCGGGCCGACGAGCGGGGCCTGCTTGCGCGATGCTGGTGCCGACCGTGATCGCCCAGAATGCGAGCTGGTCCCACGGCAGCAGGTAGCCGGTAAACGACAGGAACAGCGTCGCGAGGAAGAGGACGACGCCAACCAGCCAGTTGATTGCGCGGGTGCCGCGGTACGCGCCGGTGAAAAACACTCGCGCCATGTGGATGTAGACGACGGCGACCATTCCTTCGGCGGCCCATCGATGTTGATTGCGGAGGATGCGGCCGAAGCTGACGGCGTACTGCAAATCCTTGATGCTGCCGTAAGCGCGCTCGGTCGAAGGCACGTAGAAGAACATCAGCATCACGCCGGTGACGGTCAGGATCAGCAGCAGCGACGCAGACGCGGTGCCGAGCCAGAACGAGTAGTTCCAGTCCATGCTGGCGCGCGCGACTTTCGCGGGGAACCAGTGCAGCCAGAAGTTTTTGACGATCGCTTCGGACGATTCGCGGTCGCTTTCGGGCGACCACGCCCACGACGTCTTGCGCCAGAGCGCCTTGAACTTGCCGCCCACCATTTCAGGCCTTGCCTTTGCCGCCGATGATCAGCCTGAAGTCGCGCGCGACGTCTTTGGCGCTGTCAACTTCGAGGTAGCCGTCGGGCGAAACCGTCGTTGCGAACCAATCGAGCGGACGCGGCGCCGGGCCGCCGATCACCGTGCCGTCGGGACGAAAGCGGCTGCCGTGGCATGGGCAGTCGAACTCGGTGTCGCGCCACTGCACGTTGCATCCGAGATGCGTGCAGATGGCGGAGATCACGTGGAATGCTTCCTTCTGACGGATCACGAAAAGGCGATGCGCTTCGTCGAGGGTGTAGCCGTCGGGATAGTCGTCGGGTTTCTTGAGCTTGAAGCGGCTCGGCGGCTCGTAGAGGACGTTGGGGAAAAATGCGCGGCCGGCCGCGCCGATCTGCGCCATGAAGGCGGCCACGCACCGAGCCCTTGCCGATGAAGCGCAGAATTTTTCGCCGATCGCTGTCCATCAGCCGGCCGTTTCCTCGAACTGAAAGCGCTCCATCGTGATCGCCGAGGTCGGGCATCGAGTCGCGCACAGGCCACATCGGATGCATTTCGCTTCGTCGTAGAGAAACACGCTGCGCGTCTCCGCTTCGCGGCATCACGCCGGCGACCCGCTCCTGATCGGCGATTTCACCGCCAGCGTGAAGTGCAGGCAATGCTCGGGGCAGATGTCGACGCATCGATTGCACAGGATGCATTTCGCGCCGTCGTAGATCGGATGGATATGGCAGTAGAGGCATCGCTCGGCCTGCTCGCGCGCGTCGTCGGCGGTGAAGGTCGACTCGACTTCCGTAATTCCGGTGCGGCGCGAGAGCGGGACCAGCGGGATGTCGCGATGCTTCTGCTCGTAATTGCTCGACCATCTTGTAGGTGTCGGTCGGCAGTTCCTCGATCGTGACGTGCATCCGTGGCTGGCCGAGCGGCTTGCCGCGCAGATAGGCGTCGATACCGCGCGCGGCGACCTTGCCGTGCTGCGCGCAGGTGATGAGCAGCGACGGCGGGAAAGCCGCGTCGCCGCCGGCGAACACGCCCGCGATGCCGGTCTCGAGCGTGATCGGATCGATCTTGAGCGTTCCTGCCGGCGTGACGGTGACGCCATCTTCCGGCGTGACGAACGAGAGGTCCGGCGCCTGCCCGATCGCGAGGATCACGGCGTCGGCGTCAACGACTCGTTTATCGTTCTCGTCGAACTGCGGACGGAAGCGGCCGGCGTCGTCGAATACTTTGACGCATTTAACCAGTTCGATTCCGACCGCGTGGCCGTCGCGGACGACGACGCGCTTCGGACCCCAGCCGGGCATGAAGCTGACGCCCTCGTCGCGCGCGATGTCGAGTTCCTCGCGGCCCTGCGCGGATTTCATCGCGGGCATCTCGTCGCCGGATTCGAGGCTCGCGACCGTGACTTCCAGCGCGCCGCGCCGTGCCGCTTCGCGCGCCGCATCGAGCGCCACTCGCATCGTGCCCGCCACGACGGCTGTGCTCTTCCTCGTCGGAGATGACGAGTCCCGGCACCAGCGCGCGCACCGCGGTTCGTGCCGCATCGATCGCGACCAGGCCGCCGCCTATAACGACGACCTTGCCGCCCAGCGGAACGCGGTAGCCGCGATTGATATTGAGCAGGTAGTCGATCGCCTTGATTACGCCGTCGGCGTCGCTGCCTTCGATTGGCACTGCGCGTCCGCGCGATGCGCCGACGGCGAGGAAGATCGCCTCGTAGCCTTGCTCCTTCAGCTCGCGAACGCCGAAGCCGGGCTCGCAGCGGCGTCGAGTAGCGGAACTCGACGCCCAGCGCCTCGATCTCGCCGACCTGGCAATCGATCACGTCGCGCGGCAGCCGATAGGCGGGAATTCCGTAGCGCAGCATTCCGCCCGCATGCGGCATCGCTTCGAACACCGTCACGCGGTAACCCATCAGCGCCAGATCGTTGGCGCATGCGAGACCGGCCGGTCCCGCGCCGACGACCGCGACTTTGCGCTTCGACCCGTGAGCATCGGGCTGCGCGCCGGGAATAGTCGATATGACCCGGCGTCGTGCTGCCGCCGCCCGATGGTCCCGCGATCATCTCGCGGATCCCTTTGGGCGAGAGCGCTTCGGGGCCGAACTGTTCGGTGAGAAAACGTTTGAGCGCGCGAATCGTCACTGGCGCGTCGATCTTGCCGCGGCGGCACGCGTCCTCGCATGGAGCGCCGCAGGCGCGCCCGCATATCGACGCAATCGGATTGGGTGAGCGCGCGACGCGGTAGGCTTCCGCCAGACGTCCTTCCGCGATCAGTTGAACGTAGCGGCCCGCGTCGGTCTTGACCGGGCACGCGTCGAGGCATGGCACGTTCTTGCGAAACCACCACAAGTCGCGCGGCGTCGCGTCGATCGAATTCCTGTCGGCTCATCTCGCCTCTACTTCGCGCAGAAGGTTCTGACGTAGGCGACGAGGTCGTGAATTTCACCGTCCTCGAAGCCCGCGTTCCACGCCTGCATGTCTTTGCTGAGACCGTTGGCCGCGCCGCCGTTCTTGATCACGTTGAACAGCGTGTCATCGGAAATCTTGGCCATCGCGGCGCAATCGGTGAAATTGCGCGGGCTGGTGGAAAGTGTCGCCGCGGCAGGACCGTCGCCCTTGCCGCCGGGGCCGTGGCACTTCGCGCAGAACGTGTTGTAGTTATCCTTGGCCGCCGCCATGTCGGCCGCGCGCACTGGTGCAAATGTGCACGCGATGATTGCGCACGCGCCAAGTATTGAGATGATTCGATTCACGTCGTCCTCCGTTTCGATGTTGCGCCGCGCAAACTGACTTCAACCGCCCTTGAGGTATTCCACTAACGCTTTGGAGTCTTCCGGCGGCAAGTTTCCGAGCGTGCGCATATGCATGATGATTAGATTCCACTCATAGGGCGCCTTCTCGGAGCCGGGCCGCGCGTTATGACAAGTGTTGCAGTACACGGGCCATAGCTTGGCGCCCTCGCGGAACAGGCGTTTGTGCTCGGCCGGCGATATGTCGTTCTGCTCCTGCGCCGACGCGCGAGCGCCGGTCGATCCGATCGCGAGAGCCGCAAGCATGATTGCCACGAATATTTTTTTCATGTTCGTGACTCCCCTCAGAATCCGATCGTGAACTGGCTGAGGAACGCGTGATCGTTCGGGATCGAACCGGCGGGCGTCTCCGCGCCGGTTGGCGAGACGAATACTCCTCCCGCGCGCGGCAATTCGATATCGAATTCGTTCTGCCAGACGATCGACGGCGCGATCCAGTAGTCCAGCCCCAGCGCCACTTCGCGCGCGTGCGGCGCGTATGTAGCCGGCGAGCCGTTCACGCCGAAATCCGGCACCAGTCCGACCTGCGAGCCGCCCTGGCCGGACCCGGTGGCGGCCTCGATGTCGGCGGTCGAAACGCCGCGCTGGTTGACTCCAGAGTAGCGCACCAGCGGCTCGAATCGGCGCAGGTAGTTGTTGATCATGTTGGGAAGGCCCGGGACTTTCAGCCCGGTCAGGAAGTAGCCGGCCTGCACGTACCATCCCTGGCGATTGTCGGAGGCCTGCCCCATCGGCATCTGCCGGTACGATGACATCCATTCGCCGCGCGTCTGCAGATTACCGACGAAGTAATTGAAATCAACGCCCCACGAGTCGTACCAGTTCCCGTTCGCCCATTTGCCGTTGTAGGTGGATGCGCCCAAGTTCGAGCCGGCCCCAATTCGTATCGACAGGAAGCGGATAGATTCGGAAGCGCGCGCCAATCGACTTGCCATTGGTCTCGGCGCTTGCGATCGACGTAGGACTGCCAGCCATACTGGCGCCAAGGACATCCGAGCTGAAGCTGGGGCCGTTTCCGCCCCAAACCGTGTAGTCGAGATCCTGGCCCAGCGCGCCCCATTGCATGCCGCCTCGAAGTTGGACCCCAAGCTCTGCCGGTGGAACCACCGGCTCGACTCCGAATGGCAACGGCGCGGTGACAAACCTGTTCACCCACATCGGGCTCTGTGCCTCGTACCAGTCACCGAACGGTTGATCGAAGAGCCCGGCCACGACTTCCATGTAGTCGTTGAGAAAAATCTGGAAATCCGCGGTGGACAAATCGACTCCGGTCCCGGTGCTTCCAAACGCGGTGCTGATCACGCCCTCGAAGAGGATCCAGTCAGTCGGGCCGATACAGAATCATCGGCTCCCAATCGAAGAAGAACGAGTTTTGCGACGCATGATGCAAATCGTCGAGCGCGCCGCTCTGCTGGTCATAGATGAAGTTGCCGCCGGCGGCCCCAGTGATAGTAAACGAATGCGAGCCCAGGTATTGCTGGACGGCGTCGCCAAATTGTGACGAGGCGATCGGCGCATTAACCTTGGTCTGCAACGTCTTCACCCACTGATCGGTTTGCTGAAGCTCGAGCGTGGTCTCCTTCAGCTTCTGATCGGTGTTCTGCAGCTGCTGCGTATTGGTCTCGACCTTTGAATTTTTGCCTTCAAGTTGCTGGACCTTGCCCTCGAGCGAGCGAATCTCTTCGCGGTCATGCTTGCGCTCCTCGCGCAACTGGCGCATCTCGGCCCTGATTTCTTTGAGCGCGGCGGCGGCATCGGCGTCGCTATCGGCAGCGCGGGCCAGGCCCGTTACTGACAACGTCGTCACACCAAGAGCGAATAGAAGTGTCGAGAAAATTTGTCCGGCTCGCATAATTCCCCCGATCGGCGCCAAAGTCGGCGCAGCCATCTGAGAGCAACATTTGTGCCCCTGAGACCCAAGTTGCCTTTCGGGCCATAAGCCGAGATTCGTCAGCGCCCCATCCAACCGGCAGGTCGCCGTGCCCCAGCGTCGGCTAAGCCCGTTCGACAAACTCTTCGCAGAACAATCGACGCGTCGGAAGTATCGGCACGATCGAATGCCGAATGTTCCGACATGAATGTTCCCTAAAGCACGAAATGCCGCCGCGTCATTTCGGGAGCAGCGTCCGATGCAGATCATGTCGTGAAGGTGTTACGAAAAGCGTCAGGCTCATGCATCCGAACGATACAACTCTCCGCTGACTGTCCGAATTCAGTTCCGATATCAACCCATCGGGCTCGGCACGAAGAATGAATTGGGTGTCGTTGAGGACGGGAATCAGGAGAGAAAGATGCATCTCGAGATCACCTCAACTGAATCCGCAGCGGTCGAGGCGCAGATCAAGGATCAGGTCGCAGCGATGGCGAATTACGTCAACAGCTTGACGGGCTGCACGAGGTGTCTCGAACGCCTGCGGTTTATAGTCGTCGCGAAAACGGGGCGCGTCCGCATTCATCTCGACGTGCCTGGGGGTGAAGTGACTATCGACAAGCAAAACGCGACCGATGTCTCGCGGGCTATCGACGAGGCTTTCGCGGCTACGCGGATCAAACTCGAAGAGTACGTACGCAAGCTGCGCCACGATGTGAAAATGCCGGGACCGTCTCCCGACGTTCGGGTCACCACCATCTTTCCATCCGACGGCTACGGCCTATTGGAGACTCTCGACGGAGAGGAAGTCCATTTTCGCTGCGACCGCTATTCGTCAATACGTCCCGGCTTTGGTGTTTGACTGAGCACGACCGCATCAGAAAATAGAACACCTTCATCAAACGATCCGGTGCTGGAAGGGATCTTTCCACGCGAAACGTAAAGGCTTGACAGATCTCGGCCAGAGCGAACATATCTTGGGCGCCGAAACGGTGGAACGATACGCGTTCCCGGATCTACGAAGCAGACACAGATGCTGGATCATCTGAAAACAAATAATCGCATCTGGGCCGAGCGGATGGTCTCCGCCGATGCCGACTTTTTCAGACGGCTCGAGAGCCAGCAGGCACCGGAGTACTTGTGGATCGGATGCTCCGATAGCCGGGTGCCTGCCAACGAGATTGTGGGTCTCGCACCGGGCGAACTCTTCGTCCATCGCAACGTGGCCAACCTGGCTCCGCCGCAGGACGCCAACTATCTCTCTGTGCTGCAGTTCGCGGTCGATGTGCTGAAGGTCAAACACATAATGGTGGTAGGGCATTACGGATGCGGCGGAGTGAGCGCGGCAGTGGATGGCAAGCGGCGCGGCCTCGTGGATCACTGGCTGCAACCAATTCGTGAGGTCCGCCATAGGCACCGTCGTGAACTTGAAGCCATCGCGGATGCGCGTGCTCGCGCCGATCGTTTGTGCGAGCTCAACGTGATCCGCCAGGTGATCAACGTCGCGTCTGACGTCATCGTGCAGGAGGCCTGGGCGCGCGGCCAGAACCTGCTCGTGCACGGCTGGGTCTATTCTCTGGCAAATGGCTTGATTACGGACCTGGAGGTGACGGTCAGGATTCCGGAAGAAGTCGAAAGGCTGGATTAACGATCATTCCTGCGTGACTTGCCAACGTTCGCGAGTCGCGAGAGTATGCAATCCAATCAATGATTGGGCGGCGCTTTCAAATGCGCCAGCCCTTGAGGGAGTTAAACATGCGAGAAGCGGTAATAGTGTCCACCGCTCGGACACCGATCGGAAAAGCCTATCGCGGCGCCTTCAACGACATCGAGTCGCCATCGATGGCTGCGCCGGTAATCAAAGAAGCCATTTCGCGCGCGCGCCTGGAAC
The DNA here is from genome assembly GCA_963721485.1 of uncultured delta proteobacterium. Lineage (GTDB taxonomy): Bacteria > Desulfobacterota > Binatia > Binatales > Binataceae > Binatus. The sequence goes on from CAVRJV010000006.1 coordinate 68,983, forward strand.
CGGGAGAAATCGATGACGTAATTATGGGCGCTGCGCTCCAACAAGGAACGCAGGGCTTCAACGTTGCACGCCAATGCGTTATAGCGGCGGGATTGCCGGTCAGCGTCGCGGGTCAGAGCGTCGATCGCCAGTGCTCGTCGGGGCTGATGAGTATCTCGATGGGTGCGAAACAGATCGTCGCCGACGGCATGCAGACAGTGGTGGCCGGAGGCGTCGAGTCGATAAGCCTGGTTCAGAACGCGCACATGAATCCTTTTCGGCAGGCCGATCCGATTGTGCTCACGCGCGCGCCTGCGATCTACATGGCGATGATCGATACCGCCGAGGTGGTTTCAAAGCGCTACAAGATCTCGCGCGAGGCGCAGGACGAATATTCGTTCAAGAGTCAGCAGCGTACGTTTGAAGCGCAGGAAGCCGGCCGTTTCAAAGACGAGATCATCTCGACCACTGTGACCAAGCGCTTCGATGACAAGAAGACCGGCGAGACCACCAAGCAGCAAGTGACGCTCGAGCGCGATGAATGCAACCGGCCCGGGACCACGCTCGATGGTCTGGCCTCTCTTCCTCCGGTCAAGGGACCCGGAGGCTTCATCACCGCCGGCAACGCCAGCCAACTTTCCGATGGCGCATCAGTCTGCGTGCTGATGGAGCGCAAACAGGCCGAGCAGCGCGGGTTGCATCCGCTCGGCATCTATCGAGGTATGGCGGTGGCCGGATGCGAGCCCGACGAGATGGGAATCGGACCCGTGTTCGCGGTGCCCAAGCTGCTCGAACGCAACGGGCTTCGCATCGACGACATCGGCCTGTGGGAACTCAACGAGGCGTTCGCATGCCAGGTGATCTACTGTCGCGACAAGCTGGGTATTCCCGACGAGCGGCTCAACGTCAACGGCGGCGCGATCTCGATCGGGCATCCTTATGGGATGAGCGGATCGCGGATGACGGGGCATGCGCTGATCGAGGGCAAACGGCGCGGCGTCAAATACGTCGTAATCACGATGTGTGTCGGTGGCGGGATGGGGGCGGCCGGGCTGTTTGAGGTGGCTTGAAGCCGCAGGGGAAAATCATCCGCTGGGACCGGCGCCCGCGAACGGCTTTGGATCGTTGCTAGCTGACGCGCGTTTCGCGTGCTCGCGGATGCAGCGCAGTTGACGTGATCAGCGGCGCGAGCATCAGGCCCGCGGCGTGATCCAGGACTTCCTCGAAGTCCAGGTCGGGGTTCACCACCCACAGGAGCGTCAGGCCCTCGAACAGCGCGACGCCGCTGATTGCGGCCTTGCGCGGATCGACCGGACGCAGCTCGCCCTTCGCGATTCCGTCGGCGATCAGCCGGGCGAAGGCATCGATGTAAGAGTCGAAATAACCGCGCGCGCGGCGGCGAATCGAGGGATTACGTGCCGCCATCGCGTAGGCCTCGAGCTCGACGCCCGCGAGCTGGCGAGCATTGCGGATCTGCTCGGTGGCGGATCGCGCGACCGTCATGATGCGCTCGACGACGGGGCGGTCTGATTCGATCTGCTCCGCAACGTCGTGCAGCGAGCGCTCAAACATGCGCGCGAGCGACGCCGCGATAATGTCGTCCTTACTCTTAAAGTACCAGTAGATTGCACCCTTGCTGAGCTGCGACTCCTCGACGATCTGTTCCATCCGCGATTCCGCAAAGCCGTTACGCGCAAAGACCTTCTCGGCGGCGTCGAGGATCTGATAGCGGCGCTCCTTGCTAACTTCGGCTCGGGACATTTTGTCTCGCAGCCTCGTTCAGGTCCGGGCGAGTTCGAGCTGCATCTTCAAGCCATAGCGCGGACGCAGCGTGACCAACGGTTGCAGCTCAACGCGATGTCCCGGGACCATCCGCAGGCGAAATTTCTGCGCGACGGCGGCGAGGATCAAACTCGCCTCAGTGAGCGCAAAGGTGTTGCCGATACACAGGCGCGGGCCGCCACCGAAGGGGAAGTATGCGTAGCGCGGGCGATTGGCGGATCGCTCGGGCGAAAAGCGATCAGGATCGAAGAGTTCGGGATTCTCCCAGAAATCCGGATGCCGATGGGTCAGCCACTGGCTGAGCATCACGCTGGCGCCCTTGGGAATGCTGAAGCCGAGGATTTCGTCGTCAGCGGTCGGCGAGCGCCCGATCGACCACGCCGGCGGGTAGAGCCGCATCGACTCGTCGATAACCATCGAGGTGTAGCGCAGTTTCGGCAGGTCCGCGATCGTCGGCGCGCGCCCGCCGAGCACATCGGCGAGTTCGGCGTGCAGCTTTTGCTCGACATCGGGATTTTGCGAAAGCAGATACCAGGTCCACGCGAGCGCGTTGGCCGTCGTCTCGTGGCCGGCGGCGATCAACGTGAGCGCCTCGTCTCGAACCTGCTTGTCGCTCATCGCTTCGCCCGTGTCCTCGTCGCGCGCGGCGAGCAACAACGAAAGCAGGTCGCCGCGATCCTGGCCGTTGCGCCGATGATCGGCGATCATGCCCGCGATGAGCGCGTCGAATGACTCGATGGCGCGGCGGAACTCGCGGTTGCGCCGGGTCGGCAGCCACGGCAGCAATGTACCGAGGTCGAACTGCCCGAGTCGTTCGTTGGTGACGGTGACATCGTGGCCAATTTCATGCGCCAGCGCGCCCGCGATTTCCACGTTGAACAAAACGCGCGCGACGATCTCGAGCGTGAGTTGCATCATCTCGTTGCATACGTCGAAGGTGGCGCCTTCGCCGGCGATTGAACTCCACTTATCGAGCATCTTGAGCGTGCTATCCACCATCGTGGCGCCAAATTCCGCGATGCGCTGGCGGTGGAAGATCGGGGCTATCAAGCGGCGCTGGCGCAACCACAGCGGATCCTCGCTGGTGAGCAATCCCTCGCCGAGAACGCGCTTGAGGATCTTATAGTCGGGGGACTTGACGTAGTTGCGATGGTTCTCCTGCAGCACGTGCTTGACGCCGTCGGGATGCACGACCAGGTAGATTCGCATCGTTCCGATCCGGTAAGCGACCACGTCGCCATAGCGCTTCCAGTCGGCGGCGATATGTTCAAGCGGGTTCCGTACAATCCGAAGCCCGGAGAGAGGACCGCGCGGGCCCGGTACTGCTCGCGAGGGTCGATCGAGCGGAGCAGCATGAGGTGCGAGTTGGGGCGAATCGAGAGTGGAAGCCTGGGGAGCGTTCGAAGCATTCATCATTTAAACCGACCAGTCAGTCTGTAATGGTTGTAATGTAAGAGAAGAGCACCGAAGAGGCAAGAGTTCCGAGCCGGAGAGCCGTTTCGTATCCCGGGGGCCTCAGCGCCATCAGGAACTTCATGCGCCGCGTCACCGCCGAGTAGGAGAGAGAGGCGATTTGTGTCCGTTCGGTGATGATGATATCAATATCATTTCATTATCAAGGGAGTTGTATCCTGATGAAATCAATCGAAGGTTTGGAGCCTAAGCGATTTGCGGTTGGCGTTAGGGCAACGTGTCGAAGGGTCAGCGTCGAGGGCGTCTCGATTGCTTACGACGATCGCGGAGAAGGGTTTCCGATTGTCGGGATGCATGCGATCACCCACGGCGGCCGCGACTTTGAGCAAGTCGCGGGGGGGCTTGCCAGCCGATCGCGGTTTATTACGCTCGATTGGCCCGGCCAGGGGCGCTCGGGACCCGATGAGCATCCGGCGCGGCTTGGTCGCTACACGGCGCTGCTCGCGGGATTCATGGACTCGCTCAAGATCAAGCGTGCGGTCTTGATCGGAAATTCGATTGGTGGTTCGGCAGCGATGGCCTATGCCGCGCAGTATCCCGATCGCGTAGCTGGACTGGTGCTCGCCAATCCGGGCGGACTTATTCCGATGAACACGTTCGGCTACAGGTTCTGCGGTTTGATGGCGGCACTTGGACGCGCAGGGCAGCGCGGCGCATTTTACTTCAAGCCGCTTTTTTCGATGCAGTATCGGCAGATTCTGCGGACGCCGGCCGCGCGCGCGCAACGGGACAGGATTGTCGATGCGGCGGCGGAATGCTCTAGAATCTGGGAGCAGGCGTGGCTGGGCTTTCGCATGCCGCAGGCGGATCAGACGAGGATTGGCGAGCAAATACATTGTCCGGTTCTGTTCACCTGGGCGGAGCGCGACAGGATCGTCTCGTTGGCACGCAGCAAGGACGCTATCGGCCGCTTTCCGAATCACCAGATCGCGCCATTCGGCGGCGGACACTGTGCATTTCTGGAGGAGCCGGAAAAGTTTCTCGCGGCAGTGGAACCTTTTTTGGAAAAAATAACCGCCGAGGAATAGCGGTCGCGACCGCTTGCAGCGGCGGCACGGTAAAAGTTGCGCACGAAATACCGAGCGCGAATCGTCGGCATGGCCGAGGAGTTGAAGACCGTCCGATCAGCTTCCAAATTGGCGGAACGATCCAGGCCGACCCGGAATCGGCGGCCCGAAGAGACGCGGCGTGCGCTGGTGGAAGCGGCCGCCGGAATTTTCAATTCGGCGGGCTACGATGGCACCGATTCGAACCGGATCGCGCGCGAGGCGGGCTACGCGCCCGGCACTTTCTACATTCATTTTGCCGACAAGCTCGCGATTTTTCTCGAGGTCTATCAGAACTGGGTGAGCGCAGAGTGGTCGGCGATCGAGGTGATCCTCAAATCCGGCGGGAGTGCGCACTCCCTGCGCAGGCGGCTTAGCCGCGCCGTTCTGGAACACCATCGCAAGTGGCGGACGTTTCGTGCGAGCTTGCGCGCGTTAAGTGCGACCGATGATCGGGTCCACGCCGCGCGCGTAGCATCGCGCGACCGGCAGCTCGAGAAATTGACGCAGCTGATTCGCGCGCGGAACTCGCCGGTGCCAAGCCGGGCTCGGATGCTCGCACAATTGCTGATAGCAGAAGCGCTATGCGATGCGGTGGCAGACGGCGACGCCGCGTCATTGGGAATCCGCGAAGAAGAGATTATCGGTTTGGTCGATGAGAGCGCGCGGGAATTGCTGTCCTGATAGGTCGCGCTTACTGAAACTTCGACGCTCATGTGTCTTTGGTTGGGCGAAAAGCGTTACACTCGCGAGGCGCTCAAGCAACGCTTTGCCCCGAGGCGGTGACAGACATTCCGTACCGACCCCAATATATTCAACGATCCAGATAGTTAGGGTATGGTAATCACGGTTTCGCTGTCACCGGGATAGAGCCGTCCGTCGAGATCGCTTGACTTCACGCGGAAGAAAGCGGTTTACCGATAGGCTCGAAAGTGTAAATTTCAAATCAAGCAGGAGAGTGGAAGATGTCCAGAACGCGACCAACCCCGATTTGTGCAATAGCCCTGACACTGGCCCTGACCCTGGTTGGTTGTGTTACGCAGTCGAAGTACGATGCGCTGCAGCAGCGGTACGATCAGCTCAACCAGACCATGTCGTCAGAAATTAGTCGGAAGCAGATGCACATCGAGCGCTTGCAAAACGCTATCAAGGTCACGGTCGACGATCAGTTGCTGTTCCCGTCGGGTGAGTGGCAGATGCCTGCGACTGCGCAACAGACGATTGCGAAAATGGCGCCAATCCTCGCTCCAATGCAGCACACGAGGATTGCCGTCAATGGATATACCGACGATGTGCCGATCGGTCCCGGACTGAGACGCCAAGGCATCACGAGCAATCTAATACTGTCGCAGAAGCGTGCCGATAACGTGATGCAATTTATGATCTCCAACGGAGTCAACCCTGCTCTGATCTCTGCACAGGGATTCGGCGACGCAGATCCGGTCGCTTCGAATGATACGGAGAACGGCCGAGCCCAAAACCGCCGCGTAGAAATGACGCTGGCGGGCCCGGGCAATTGAAGCACCCGAAACCCTGCCGCCTCTAAAGCGCGTGGTCTGCCGACATAGCGGCTAGGTAGCCGGCCGGTCGGTACACCGCCGCGTAATGGACAAGTGAACCCTCGCGCTCTGTCCACAAAGGTCAGATCTCCTCTCGTGAATTGAAGCGGGCCGCCTCGAAGGAGTTGTTGCTCGATTTATCAGCCTCAGGTTAAAGGACCGCTCGTCCGGCAATGAGAGACACGACAAACAAGACCAGGAATACGAAGAACAGAACTCGAGCAAACTCCGTGGCTGTTCCTGCGATGCCGCCGAATCCGAATGCCGCGGCAACCACGGCTATCAAGAGAAACACGAGAGCGTAGTATAGCATTACTCAATGACCTCCAAGGTTGATGCTAAGTTTGAGCAACGACTATGCCACTGCTAATGCTCATGAATACGAGAGAGAGTGATACCCCTTGGACGAACTAGGCAATATTTTCCGTTGTAGCAGCTATCAGCGATCGTCGTAACACTTCGGCTACGACTATCGCACCTATACCTACAAGTCCGAACACCTGCCAATAGGGCATCCATTGATGGAGCAGCAGTACCAAGCTCGCTAGCAGTGCTACCACGCCGGCCGCAGCGAGCGCGATTAGCGTTGATGTGAGGTAGACTTGGCCGAGGAGGGTCTGTGCCGCGCCAACGATATTCGATTCGAGCAGTCGCGCCTCGGCGGCGATGATTCGGGCGAAGTCCGACAGAATTCGAACCGCCAGCTCCGGCAATTCGTCCCGCGGCTCGCGCTCGATTGTGAGGTCCGACTCGTTCGACTTAGTCGCGCTCATCGACTTTGTCTTCCTTGGAAAGTACCAAGGCGGCGCCCAACAGCAACAGCGCTATCATTGCAGCGCCGCCCGACTCCGATCCTAGCGCGAACCCTAAGGCGCCGGCGACGCACGCGGTAGTGACCGGATGGTTGCGGATTCCGCGGTCCGGCCGGAGCCGGGCGACGCCCTCTTCAACGCGATTGCCAACCTGATTCAACGCGTCGCGCAGATCATGGGTGGCGTCTTTTAGTTCATCTTTTATTTCGGGGGCGTCTACCATTTTTTCCCGTCTTCGAGGTCATTACTGATGTTAGTCGGTCTCCCAGCATGCCCTCGAGAACCATAAGAATGATTTGGAACGAGGTGCGGTTGCTGAACCCTCCGCCAATCGCGAAGCCGCCGAGGACGGCAAGTGCTAGCGAGCGCTCTGGATACTCCGCAATTTTCTCACGCAAGTCGGCGAGGTCGGTCCGTTGCTGCGGCATGATCGTTACCGCCGGGTCGCGTAATTGAGGATGCGCGCGGCGATGTAGCCGACCGTAAACGCGCTGGCAATCGCAATCAGCGGCTCATCGCGGACGAATTGCGTCACGACGGAATTCGCTGACGAAACGTAATCCATTCCCATCTCGGCAAAGTCACTCATCTTTTCGCGACCCTCGTCGATCAGACCGTCAAGATCTACCTTTGCGGTGCTCATTTTGAGGCCCTTCCTTTGGATGACCTAGTCGTACACGCGACTGAAGTTTCGCGGAATATCGAAGCAAGTTGGCTGCCACCAAATCACTATGATTCAAACGCGCTCGATCCTTTTCTCTGGTGAGGTCGGAAAAAGTTACAGAGTGAAGCGGGCCGCCGGCCATGGTTTCAGACGGTCCTCGGACCTGCCATGCGGTACCAGGAAGAGTATTTGTCAGTCGGAATTACAGAGTTCTCAGTTTCGATCTGGGCCTGATGACCAAATACTCCGCATATCGCCGGCAGAAGTTTCTTCGCGTTCGATGGCATAAGGATTGCTGTTTACCAGCGCATCGCATCTGCGCTTGGAGGTTCCCCTATGGCGAACAGACCAAGCCCGAATTCCCGCTGCCCGTGCGGTTCCGGCAAGCTTTAGCGGGACTGCTGCGGAAAGAGCAGCAAGTAACACCTTCCCCCTCCGGCAGGGTCGGAAGCCGCCGCGTCCTCCCCCCGCTGGCGGCTTTTCAGGTCCTGCCGGACCTTTTTTCAAGTCTTGCTCTAATAGTTGATCGGCCAGGAGCGCATGTATGCCCACCAAAAAGTCGAGCGGCAGAAAGTATTCGAAAAAAGCCGGCAAAATGGTTGAACGCGAAATCCACGAAATGAAGCGCGGTACGCTCAAATCCGGCCGCTCCGGCAAGAAGGTCAAGAGCCGCAAGCAGGCGATCGCGATTGGCCTCTCCGAAGCCAGGCGCGCTGGCGCAAAAGTTCCGCCCGCGGACCCTTAGTCCTGGCAGCTCGCCTCGATCATTCCGCGACGCATCGGTATCGAGTTCGCGGCCCGTCCGAAACGGCGCGCATCGCGGTTTCGAGAACTCAGTAAGAAATCCCCTGTGAAAAGTGATTGTCCCCTGATTCGGCGAGGCCCGACCACTGCTCTGCCGATTGGCGCGCTTCCTGCTCGTTGAGTTCTTCATTCCACACAAGGAGTAATCGAAGATGCGTTATGCGATAGCCTGGCTTCTTGGAGTCCCTGCCTCAATTATCGTGATTTGGTTTGTGCTTGGACATTTGCTGTAGACAATCGAACCATAATCGAAGGCACACCTTTCCAAAATAGACGAGGATAGTTACATGAACCTCATACTTCTCATCGTACTAGTTTTTCTCTTACTTGGCGCACTTCCCGCGTGGCCCTACAGTGCGGACTGGGGTTACTATCCCAGCGGCGCGTTGGGAACCGTCTTAATCATAGTCCTGGCCCTCGCACTGCTCGGACGAGTTTGATCGGAAATCGAGGCCTGTGAGGAAAAGGACTCTACTGTTATCTGCTCACCGCTCCGCCGATGAAGGACTTTCTCGACTATCCGGCAACCTGAAAATTCTTCACACCGAGCCGTCGTCCGAGTGGAGCCGTCGCGGCCCCTTGCTACCAGCAGCGGCGCGGACTAGAAGCTTTTGTTCGGTCCGCGCGGTTGCCGATGTGCCAGCAAACCGACTCAGGAAAAGCCTGACCGCTACGATCCTGATGCCCAGCATCCTGGTTGGGATGGCGACCGCCGCTCTGCTCTGGGAATCCCACCGTCAGATGTCCGAAACGGGCTGGGTCGAACATGCCGATCGCGTTGAGCTTCTGGCCGAAACCGCGAAGGCCGAATTCCTGTCGGCACAGAACGCGCTCCGAGGCTACGTCACTTCTTCGAATCCTGCCGACCGCGGTCCTGCGCAAGAGCATTGGAACGCGAGCCAGCAAGTCATCAAGCAACTTATCGCTCTGGTCGCCGACAATCCCAGCCAAGAAGTTCGGCTATCGAATCTGAACGACCTGGAAGGTCAATGGCTCGAAGCCGCCAATGCTGCGGACTCGGCCTCGGCAGATGCCGACAAGCGCGAGCTTGCCAAACGGGCCGCGGCGGTCGGAAGCAAGGTGCTGGCTCAGTTCGATACTGTTTCCCGGGCTGAGGAGGAGTTGCGGATTGCGAGGGACTCGCGGCGGGATCTGCAATATCGCGTCGCGATTTGGGCCATCCCTATCGCAGCGTTGATCCTCATCATTGGACTGACGTCGACCGCATGGAGAGAAATTCGACGGGCGAGCAATACATTTGCGGCGGCGCTGAAGGAGGCAGAGGAAGCAAATCAGACGAAGACCACTTTTCTTGCGGTGGTCTCCCATGAGCTGCGCAACCCTCTCAACTCGATCCTGCTGTGGTGCAACGCGCTGCTCTCTGCCGGCACGCTCGAGGGCAAAGCCGCGCAGGGCATTAGCGCAATCTTACGGGCCGCCAAGTCCCAGGCGCAGCTGATCGAGGATATTTTGGACATCTGGAGGATCGAGAGTGGCCAGATGCGCTTTGACGTTCAGCTGATTAGTCCCGCCGAGGTCGTGCAGGCGGCGGTTGACAGCATGACTCCCGCGGCTGAAGCGAAATCGATCGCAGTGCAAACGGTGATCGATCCACGTGCGAGCTTGATCGTCGGCGATTCGCATCGCCTTCAGCAAGCGGTGTGGAATCTGCTCTCGAACGCGATCAAGTTCACGCCCAAGGATGGCAAGGTGCAGGTGCGCCTGGAGCGGATCAACTCGCACCTCGAAATTGTGGTTGCCGATAACGGCGCGGGGATCGACCAGCGCGCAATCGAAAACGTCTTCGACCGCTTCTGGCAGGGCTCAAGGGAGAGCGGCGATCGCGGATTGGGCCTCGGCCTCTCGATCGTCAAGCATATCGTGAATCTTCACGGCGGCACCGTCACTGCCCATAGCGACGGCCCGGGAAAGGGAAGTGTTTTTGTGATCCGACTTCCGGTGCCGGTCACTACGGCCGGCTTGGAGAGCGCCCCGCGGCGCCATCCTACTGTCGCGCCGGTCGCGCAAAACGCCCGCCTTCAGCGACTCGACGGGATATCAGTGCTCGCGGTCGACGACGATGTGGCGACGCTTCAAGGACTGAGATCCTTGCTCACATCGCTTGGAGCAACCTGTCAGGAGACTGAAACAGTTGAGGACGCAATCACCGCCCTGGCCGAAAGACCTCCTCGACGTCCTTATCTCCGACCTCGGGATGCCAGGCCGCGACGGCTATTCACTGATCAGAGGAGATCCGGGAAAGGGAAAAAGAAACGCGGCTTCGGCCCATCTGCCGGCTATCGCTCTGACAGCCTATGGCCGCGTCGAAGATAGGGTGGAAATTTTAGCGGCCGGCTTCGATGGACATGTTGTGAAGCCGGTCGATCCGGCCGAGCTCGCGGCCGTCATCAAGCGGCTGGTGGAAGCCGGACGCCCGGGTACTTACAAACCCGACGATCGTCATGAGCACTACTGCGGCGGCTCGGGCTTTCTTCCCGCTGGATCAATCCGACATGACGTGCGAGCAATTGCCAGTTTCCGTTCGCGTTTCGTCCATACATTCATATAGCTGACGAACAGTCTTGAACATCGCGGTGATCCCGCGACTAGTTGCGAAATCTCATTGCCGGTGCTGACAACCAGATCGCCGAAGGTTGCGATTCGAACGGGGCGGCGTTCGTAGGTCTGCAGTTTGAGCCGTCCGTTCTTGATCATTTCGAGCAGGATTTGTTTTCCCGCGATCAGGTTCGCTGTGCTGTTGACGATCAGAGTCGTCAGCCCACAGCGCCTGCAAGCGTTGAAACGTCGGCGGCGAGCATCGCTTGCGCTTCCTGCTGCTCGAGCGCTTCGATTTCTCTTTGCTGCCCGGCGTTGCGTCGGTCGGCGCTTCATGGCGTCGGCTCCCGCCTGCAGTAGTGACTCACAGTTGTCAGCAGACGATTCACGTCCACTGGTTTAATGATGATTTCGTTGGCGTCAACATCGGCCCGATCGCTCAACGCGGTGACGACGATCACCGGTACATTCTCGCCAGCCGCGGATCTTTGACTTGTTCGCTGCGAAATTGCCAGCCGTCCATCACCGGCATCCACAAATCGAGAATGATCAAGTCGGGAACCGGTGCCCGGTGCAAGTAATCAAGCGCTTCCTTGCCGTTGCCCGCCGGGACCGCGCGATAACCCTTCATCTGCAGAAGAGCGACCATCGCTTCGCGCGCGTCTTCGTCGTCCTCGACGACCAGGATGCGCGCGATCTTCCTTCTTTCTCGTCCTCCGCACCTTTTCAATTATATCGCAGGCATATCTCCCCTGAAATCTGATTTCCGCCGGTAAGACAACATACGAGCACCGCGCCGTCCGTTCCTTCAATAACATTTCTCGCAAGCGATGCGCTTTCCGGCTCACAAGTAAATCTTACCTGTTTACCAATGCGCCGTTCGGTCGCGCGCAAAAAAGCCATCCATTGCGAGCTATGTCTTCTGGCTCGGATTTTGCTGTTTCTTTCCCGCGAAGCTTCGATCCACGGTCGCTCAGGTATGTTTGAGACATGTCAAATGGTTGACCGTGACTCTTGCTCCGGTAGCTTTCACAGCGCCCTGCTGATCGCACAATTGGCGTATGGATGCCGATGAATTCCGAACATCTTCAGCCTGGACTCGATGAGGGTTCATTTCTGACGCCAACCGCATGGGGCGATGCCCGCCCGCATTCACACCTGGTCCAGTTTTACGAGGATGACGGCTTCCTCATCGATTCGCTGGCCCGTTGGTTCAGCGACGGCTTGAACGCGGGCGACGCATGCGTCTTCATCGGCACCGAAGCTCATCGCATCGGCCTCGAAAAACGTCTCGAAAGTCAGCGGCTTCGATCTCGACGCGATAGCGCGCCGAGGGACGTTACGTATGCCACGATGCGGCCCGGACGCTCGCCGATTTCATGGTCGATGGATGGCCGGACGAGGCACTGTTCGTTCGCACAGTTCGAAAACGTTCTCGCCCCGATGTCGAAGCGTGGCAACATCCGGGCATTCGGCGAGATGGTCGCGCATGCTTGTGGCGGCAAGGAAACCGGAACGCGGCAATCCGGCTCGAAGAAATCTGGAACGCGTTTATGACAGACGCACGCACTCTCATTGTGCTGCGCGTATCCGCTCAAGAGCTTCGGCTCCGAAGCCGACGCGGCGCTGTTCCTGAAAGTCTGCGCACAGCATACCCCCGTCCTGCCGGCCGAGAGTTACAGCGCGTTGCCCACCCCGACCGAACGCCTTCGCGCCGATGAGCGTGCTCCAACATAAGGCCACGGCACTTGAAATCGAGAAGGCTGGCCGCAAGCAGGCGGAGGAGGCGCTCCAGCTTCGTCAAAGGGAGCTTGCGGATTTCTTCGAGAACGCGGTCGAAGGTCTGCATCAGGTCGGTCCTGGGGCGAAAATATTGTGGGCCAACCCGGCGCAACTCGGACTGCTCGGATATACTGCCGAGGAATACGTCGGCCATCGGCTAAGCCGAATTTTACGTTGATCAAACCCGCTTCGACGAGTTCTGGGATCGGCTCATGCGCCGCGAGATCATCTACGACTTCCCGGCGGCGCTGCGATGCAAGAACGGATCGATCAAGCACGTTCTCATCCACTCGAATGGGCTGTGGGAGGACGGCAAGTTCCTCTACACGCGATGCTTCATTCGCGACGTGACGGAACGCGTCGAGCTGGAGAGGGAGCTTAAAGCCAGGCTCGCCGAGCTTGCGCAAGCCGATCAACGCAAGAACGAATTCCTCGCGATGCTCGGTCACGAGCTGCGCAATCCCCTGTCGGCCGTGCTGGACTCGATCGTGACCGCGCAACTCGATCGAACGCGCCGCGAGCGCGCCCTTACCATCGCGCGTCGCCAGACCGAACAGCTTGCTGGACTGGTGGACGATCTGCTCGACGTCGGACGAATCACGCAAGGCAGGATCGAGCTGAAGAAGGAGCCGCTGCTTGTCGGATGTACATGCAAGCAGGTGGTCGAAGAAGCGCACAGCCTGGTCGATCCCGGCCAGCATCAGTTGTCAGTGATCGTGTCGCCGCAAGCGGAGAGCGTCTCAGATCGAAGCGGACCCCGCGCGGCTGCGCCAGGTGATCGCCAATCTCCTACATAACGCCGCCAAGTTCACCCCTCCAGGCGGCCGTATCGAGGTGATGGCTGATCGCAACGACAACGAGGTGGTCTTCCGCGTGCGCGACTCGGGCATGGGAATCACGGCGGAATTGCTGCCGCACATTTTCGATCTCTTTACCCAAGCCGAACGTTCGCTCGATCGTTCGCGCGGCGGGCTGGGAATCGGGCTGACCCTTGTCAAGCAGCTGGTCGAGATGCATGGTGGTCACGTTCAGGCAAAAAGCGCAGGCCTCGGAATGGGCAGCGAGTTCGAAGTTCATTTCCCATCGCGGCGAACGCTCCCCGGAAGTAATTGGGACCGTGCGCAACCCCCAAACGGTTAAGCGCCTGCGCGTGCTGGTGGTCGAGGACAACCCCGACGCGGCTGAAGCGCTGGCGATGCTACTCGAACTCTACGGACACAATGCAATCGTGTATTCAGACGGACCGAAAGCGATCGAGGCTGTTCGCAAAACCGTGTTCGACCTGGCACTCGTGGATATCGGGCTGCCGGGTATGGATGGTTATGAAGTTGCGCGACAAATCCGGATGCTGCCGAACGCGAAACCTACGCTGCTGGCAGCGCTTACAGGCTATGGGCAGGATTCTGACAAGCAGCACGCTCTCGCGGCCGGCTTCGACGAGCATCTAACCAAGCCGGTAAAGATCGAACGTCTGCAGGCCCTTTTGAAGCGGGCTCGATAACTGCCCGCTCAGCCGGGAATGCGCCCGGCGCCTCCCCACTCTTTTGAAATTACTACATGTTCGGAATCGTGAAGAAATTCCTCTGACGATTGGCGAAAACACTCGCAGTTCAGGGGCTTATGTTCGTGGCCTTATACTTGCTGAATTAGCTTGGAGTCACCGCAAAGGTTCGGTGAAAACCTAATCAGGAGTTCTTCGAAATGAATAAAGATCAGATGAAAGGCAAGTTCAAACAGTTGTCGGGCGAAATCAAGCGAAAGTGGGGACAGATCACTGATGACGATCTGAGGCAGGCACAGGGCAGCATGGAAATGCTGGTCGGGAAAATCCAGGAGCGCTCGGGCGATCAGCGCGAAGCGATCGAGAAATGGCTCAGGTCGCAGGGGATGGACGAATAGCGATCCGAAAGCGTCGAACGCTTTGCGCATTTTTCGGTTAGATAAATCAGAGGCGAATTTATGAATAACAACTACGCATTCAAGTTAGCAGTACCGGCAATTCTATTCGGGCTGGTTCTGTCGGTTCCGTGTTTCGCTCAGGACGAGCCTGCAAGCCAGGAAATGCACCAAGCTGGTCAAAAAATAGAGCAAGCAAGTTCCAACACCGCGGACGCCGCCAAGGACGCGTTTCAGGGCACCGAGCGAGCGGTCAAAGACACGACCGTCACCGCCAGGGTCAAGACCGCCTTGGCAAGCGATAAGAACGTCAAGGCCTCCGCAATACACGTCGACACTGTTGCCGGCGTGGTCACTCTGAACGGCCAGGTTCCTTCACCGGAAATCGCGCAGCATGTCGCGCAACTGGCGCAGCAGACCAAGGGCGTCAGAGGCGTGAACAACCAGTTGATGGTGGCCAGCGCCGCAAGCGCCACCAAGTGAGATCCCGGTTATGTGGGTTGTCGCAGATTCGCGTGCTAGTCGCGCGAATCTGGCGACAGCTCCCTTTTGTCCCAACTGCGGAGCGCGATCGTTCCCGTGTTTTGAAAGAGCGGTGATACGAGTTGTCCCGAGCCGCCCCCAACTCGCGAGTATACGTAGTACATCAGCCCCATCTACCCGATCGCGCCCAGTGACCGTCGAACCATTCGTCCGGGTGGCGGAGAGGGGGGATTCGAACCCCCGAGACCGGTCTGATCTGAAAGCCGCGGCAATCTTACCGCCAGGAGTAAGTCTATGCCGCGTTCCTGTCTCGCACCCTGTCCATGAGCAGGCGAGTGACAATGCGCCTGACCTCCGTTTCTGACTTGTCTCCTAGCTGGCGGACGATGCGCAGGGGAAAGACTTTTTTGAGCAATGCCGGTTCGGACCTGAGAGCGGCGGCGAGTTCATGGGTGACGAGCAGGTTAAGAGCCATACGGTTGATCGGACGCGCTTCCATTGCCGCCTTGATCACTGCGTGGTCGCGATTGACGGAGGCAGTGACTGCTTCACGGATGAAATCCACGCGGCACAACGCCCCTTCCATCTCAGCATCGGATAGTGGCCGAATCTCCAACCGGGTGATGGCGGGGGCCTTGTCTTTGGGTCCATTCTCGCCTGGCTCGGGTGGTTTTTCCTCTTCAGGTCCAGCCCCGAGGCCTTGGGCCTCGGACAACTCGTGTTCCTCGCGCTGCTCAAGCATTCGTTCTTCCTCGAGGGCGGTATCGATATGAATGTGCGCGCGGGAGCCTGAGTTGAGCGCCGCCTCGAGTTGCAGGGCGATGTCTTGAAAGATGATCGTCTGTTGCGCCCGCTGCACTTGTACGAGCAGTGGCCGGATACGTCTGAACACCTCATCCATAAGCGCATCCCAAGCGGGCCGATCGCTGATTGCGTTCTTGGTAGTGGTGAGGAGCGGCTGCCATCCTTCGCCCAGTTGCAGCCAGCCGGTGACGCCGGCGCCGAGGAATTTCTCGCTGCCATCGCTAAGTCCGAAGCACTCCCGCGTTAACGCAATCACCCGCGGCCCAAAGCCTATCGCTATTCTGGATCGCTCAACTGGGAGGTCCTCGACCACACCGATCTCGCCATGCACGTTAAGCGCCCGATCGCCTGTTTCCACGACTGCATCGAAAGCGATCTTCCTGTCGGGGTCCTCCGGCAGGCTGATTGGTTCGGTAAGACGGCGTTTCTCTACCAGCTCGCCGCCCTTGATGGAGTGCCAATGGAGTTCCTTACCAAGACGTATAGCCGGGGCGTAAGTCTGTGAAAGGGAGCGCATAACGCCGGGCACCGTGCTGGGAGAGAAGCTCCTTTCTCGAGACAGATGCAGCGTGATCGAAGTTCCGTGTCGAGTCTCGAGAAGGTTTGCCGGTGTGTTGTGCGCTGTCGCCTTCAGCCAGCGATTACTCACAACCGGAAACACGTTGTCCTTCATGCAGCGCTGCCAGTCTACGGTATCGCTGCTGACCAACTCGTCGCGCATCGTCACAACTTCCACCTTGTCGGCCAGCCACAAAAGAGCGAAAGTACCGCCGCATCCATAGATGCCGATATCGCCCGCCACCTGCCCGATGGTGTTGCCCAACTGAAACAATCGCCCTACCGCCTCCATGCCCTGGCCATCGTCGCGTACGACGAGGGTGCGATGGGTAATGTCGTAAGTGATCTGTACAAAGTTGGCGTTCCCTCTCCCTGGGCCGAAGCTGTTGTCGACCAACTCGGATAACGCCCCCGCTGCAGTCCAGTCCTGATTACGCATGCCGAGAAGGAACGCGGGCTTCGGCGTGCAGTCGAACTCGGACCTAGTTGGATTGGTCATTTTGGGTCTCCCTGGGTGCGGATTACCTGAGCGACTAGGAAATCATCGGCCCTAATCCCGTTCTCACTTCACGAATGATTTCGTTGCAATTGAAATCGCTGAAAGTCCGGCTCGATTGCGGTCTGACGGCGCTCCCTCCGAAACAGACTTGCCGACTCCATCTTCTCAACCGGATCTAAATCTGTGCCTTTCGTTTCTTGATAAGTCGCGTAGTGGGTTTAGCAATGTCGAACCGACGCTTCCGAGCGTGGCAGTTCCTGCTGTGCGTATGGGAACCACAGCCGAGTCGATTCCAAGATGACAATTGCGCTTGACCCAGAGTTGTCAGCGCGAGGTGCCGTTTTTCGCAGGGTTTGAAGCCCAGCACCGGCCCCGGGCAGTCGACCCATTCGATGAGCCCCCGCTTCAGCATGCGGCCCATCACGGCGCGAGCTTGCTGGTCCCAGCGCGTCTGCCCCTTGGGAGTGTTCTCGCGGAGATTGAAATAGAGCTGGAGCTCATCGGGCCAGACTCCGAAGAAATCGCGGGCGCCTGCAAGAAATACGAGGAAGTCATGGTTGGTCATTTCGCAATCTATATATGTATATGTATACCAACGTCAAGAGCGTACTGTTCCCGCAGAGTCGGAACGAGAGATTGCAATTCCGAAAGAGGAAAGGGCACCGGCTCGATCCGCAGCAGAGAGAATCGGGCATAAAACCAGCAGCCGATTCCAAATACTCAGCTTCTCCGGTGCCCTCAGATTAAGAAAGAGCGCGAGTATGCGCTCTATTTCCCAGGTTTCTGGCGGGGACGCAAAAATCGCCGACTGAATGGCGGAGAGGGGGGGATTCGAACCCCCGAGACCCTTTCGAGTCTACACGCGTTCCAGGCGTGCGCCTTAAACCGGGCTCGGCCACCTCTCCGCGCGCGAGACGCGATTATGCCCCACGCCCGCCTGCGGGGCCACACTCGCACTTGATCGCGCCGCATCGGCCAGACTAAACAGTCATCAGGAGCCAGTCGCACAGACGGCTCACTAATGGGAGACGTTTCGATGCTGCATACGCCGATTTGCGATTACTTCGGAATCAAATATCCGATTCTGCTGGCCGGGATGGGCGGCGTCGCGATGCACAAGCTGGTCGCCGCGGTTTCCAACGCGGGCGGACTCGGCGTGATTGGCGCCGCGTCGCTCAGCCCCGACGATCTGCGCGACGAAATCCGCGCGACTCGCGAGCTCACCGACAAGCCGTTCGCCGTCGATCTGCTCGCGCCGATTCCCGACATGATGCGGCCGCACGTGCCCGTGATGATCGAGGAAAAGGTCAAGGTGTTCGTCGCCGGGCTGTCGGTGCCGCAGGAATTCGTCAAGGCGATGCAGGACCACGGGAATGAAAATCGTCGTCATGTGCGGCAAGGTGCATCATGGCGAGTAAGGCGCAGCAAGCGGGCGCCGACGTGGTCGTCGCGCAAGGCACCGAGGCCGGCGGGCATACCGGCGAGATCGGGATGATGTCGCTGGTGCCGCAGATGATCGACGCGGTGCGACTGCCGGTGCTCGCCGCGGGAGGTATCGCGCATGGACAGCCAGGTCGCCGCCGCGCTGACGCTCGGCGCGCAGGGCGTGGTCGATCGGCACGCGCTTCATCGCGACGCCCGAGGCGCAGGCGGCGCAGGGCTATCGCGAGGCGATCGTGAAGGCGCGCGAGGATTCCACGCTGCGCACGCGATGCTACACCGGCAAGCCTGCCGCGTGATCCGCACCGACTACGCGCTGGAATGGGAGAAGGATCCGTCGAAGATCAAGCCGTTTCCGAAGCAGGCGCTGGTATCGCGCGCAACGGCGTGATGAACTTTGCCGGCACGCGGCGGCGCCACGCCGATCCGGATCGCACCTTCATGCCGACCGGGCAGGGCGCGGGGCTGATCCACGAGATCAAACCGGCGGCGGAAGTGTTCGCCGATCTGATGCGCGAGACCGAGGCGGCGCTGCGCAAGGCGCAGCAATTGATGTCCGGCGATCCAGTACGCCAGCATTCGGCGGCGCCTGCGCGATAAGAGTCGCTGAATCCCTGCAATCGAACTATCGGCGAGGCGATGGTAGGGTTTTTCTTTGGCTCGGGTGCAGAGTCCGGACTTATCGCGAATGCGTTTCCGCCGCAAAACTTTTATTCCATCAGCTGTCGTGCGCCTTCTGATTGTGGGTGCGTATGCGATTGCGCTGGCAATCGCATGCACGCCCGCATCGGCGGCGCCGTCCGCGGCGGCGCCAAGTGCCGACGCGACCACCGCGCCGCAGCCGCAGGCTGCGTCGAGTCAAGCGTCCGTGAACGCGCCGGCGGGCGGGACGCCGCCCGACGCGCGCACCGTAATTTCGTATCTGAGCGACGTGATCAACTGGTACGGGCATCTCGGCGTCGAAGCGCAGCTCGTGCGCGATCCCGACGAGACGCTTTTTTTCGCCGATGACCGCCAGACCGCCGGCGAAGTACTCGGCTCGCTTTCGAGTACGCACGCGCGCAAGCAGCGTACATTGCCAAGGCCAACCCCGGCGCCGCCGCCGAGAATCCCGGCTGCGGGCTCGGCAGGCGACACCGGCCTCGCAAATGTGGTTCGCAGTCTGGATAAGCTCGACGCCGCGGCAAACAAGCTCCGCACACGCATCAAGGTTTGCAGGCGCAGCTTGCGAAGGCGCCGGCCGACAAGCGCGCTGCGATCGCATCCGCAAATTGAGGGCGCGCAGAACGAGCTCGATCTCAACCAGGCGCGCGTCGATGCGTTCAACGCGCTCAAGCAGTACGAAAGCGGCAGTGCGCCGGATCAGAGCGTGGGACTGTTCGCGCAAATCGACGAGCTCGAGCATTCGATTTCCGACAGCAGCAAAAAGACGCGCCACGCCGGCCGATACCGAATGGTGGCGGCTCCGAGCCCACGGGATTCTCGGCCTCCTCACTGAACTGTTCGCGCTGGGCAACAAGCTCGACTCGCTCGAGCAGAACCGCGCGCTCGCGCAAACGCTGTCCTACACGGGCAGCCGCCGTGCGCAAGTCGATACTCACTCTGATCACCGCGCTCGACGCGCGCGGCAACGCACTGGCGCAGGGCGCTGGCGCCGCCGATATGGCACGCTCAAGGATCGCAAACAGGCGTTCGAGAACCTGCTCGAAGAGCACAAAATCCTGAGCGCGCCGCGCTGCCGCTCAGCAAGCAGATCGTGCTGCTGGGAATTTACGCGAACAACGTCGGCAGATGGCACGAGGCGATCCAGCAGCGCCGCAACCAGGAATTGCGAAGGCTGTTGATTCGCCTGATCGTACTCGCCGGTTCGTTGCTGCTGATTTTCCTCGGAGCGGTCTGTGTGGCGATGGCTGGCCGCTCGCTACGTGACCGACGTTCGCCGCCGCGGGCAGGTGATGGCGGCGCGCCGCCTGGTGCTCGGCATGCTGATCGTGATCGTCGTGATGGTGAATTTCTCCGACGAGATCGGATCGGCCGCGACCGTGGTGGGATTCGCCGCCGCCGGTATCGCGCGTCGCGCTGCAGAACGTGATCCTGTCGATCGCCGGCTACTTCTTTCTTGATCGGCCGGTTCGGAATCAAGGCCGGCGATCGCGTTCAGATCGGCGGGGTGACCGGCGACGTGATCGACATCGGGCTGGTGAAGCTCTCGCTGATGGAACTCGGCGGCACCGGGACGCATCGCGAGCCCACCGGCCGCGTGGCGGTGTTTTCCAACGCGATCGTGTTTCAGCCATCGGGCAACTTCTTCAAGCAGGCGCCCGGCACCAGCTTCGTGTGGAACGAGGTGCGGCTCACGCTCGCGCCTGACGTCGACTACCGGCTGGCCGAGAAACGCCTGCTCGAGGCGGTCGACGAAGTGTTCGCGCGCTATCGCGACCGCGTGATGCGCGACTACCGGCATCTCGAGCGCGACCTCAACGTCATGCTCGATACGCCCAAGCCGCAGAGCCGGCTGCATCTCAGCCAGTCAGGCCTTGAAATAGTCATTCGCTATCCAGCCGAGACTTACACGGCGCCGCAAATCACCGACGAAATTTCGCGCCGCGTGCTCGACGCGATCAACCGCGAGCCGAGCCTGCGACTTGTCGCCGCAGGGCAACGCGAATATCCAGTTGCAGGTGCCGCCGCCGACGCCGAAGATGGCGCCGATCGGGCCGACGCCAATGGACAGCCGGCCGACGAGACGCAAGTCGCAACGGCGGCCGGTGAAAAATCCGCCGGTATCACGCGCGCGAATAAGTAGAGTTCTCGGACTCGGAATCTGAATCGCGTGCGAAGACGCGCGCTGCGCAAGGACCCTCAGCTTTCGGAACCTCTCCATCCGGGGCGAGGGGCAGATGGGTTACGCGGCGGGGTTGCCGGCGATGCTGTCGACGATGTCGGCCAGTTCGGGGATCCGGTAGCGCTCGCCGTTGTAGGCCTTGTACATCAGGAAGACCCAAAAGACCGCCAGACCCGATGTCGATCAGGGTCTGAATGAAACCGAGCAGCGCGCCCAATGCCATGCGGCAGGACCGCGATGAAAACGCCGAAGACGACATTGATCGCGAACCACGCCACCGAGAATCCGATCGACTGACGCGCGTGAAAGCGGATGAACTCATCCTGGTTGTAGGGCTCGAGGTACAGAAAAATAATGCCGGTGACGAAGACCCAGCAGATAGGCCAGAGCCGCAATCACGTTGGCTTGCGGCTTTCGGTGTCACCGTTCATCGCGCAAATTCTCCTTGCTCATCGCGAACCGATGATCGTGAGCGATCGTCAGGACTAATTTGTAGTCGAAGGTCAGGTGATCGCAATGCGCACCGATGCAGCGCGCGCACTGCGGCAAGGGCAGGCGTATCTGTTGCGCTACTGCGCGCGATGCTTCGCTCGCCGCTTCGAGCCGATCCATCGCGTCGGTCGCATTGCGCGCCGTGGCGACCACTTCGAGCTGGGCACGGATGCGGTTGGCGAGCTGGCGGCGAAATACCGGCTTGGCGAGAAAGTCGCTGACCCCCAGCCGCATCCCCTCGGCGCGCGCATCGAAATCGTCGCGCGCGGTGATCATGATGATCGGAATCTCGGCGGTCGCCGGATTGTCCTTGAGCGCCTTGCACGACCTGGAAGCCGTCCATCTCGGGCATCATCAGGTCGAGCAGAATCACGTCGACTTCGTTTTCATGCACCAGTTTGAGACATTGCGGCGCCCGGAATTGGCCTCGATTGGCGACGAAGCCCTCGCGCTGCAGATGGCGCGCGAGGATGGCGACGGTGTCGTGGTCGTCGTCGACCACCATGATTTGCGGCGACCTGATTGCTTCATCCATAGGATTCCCTGCTCGTCTAGCCTTCCTCGCTTTCGTCCGAAGACGCCGGCGCTATCACGCCGCAGCGCCGCAGCTTGGCGGAAAAGGTCGTCCGCTTGAGTCCCAGCAGCCGTGCCGCCGCCTGCTTGTTTCCGCCGGTCTGCTTGAGCGCCTCGTTGATCAATCTTACCTTCCAATTCGCGCACCAAGGCGTTGAGGTTCACGCCGCCGTCGGTCAGCTTGACGCGTGATTGGCGTCGCGCGGGCCGCGCGCTCGCCACCAGGTTGGGCGGCAGAATCGACGTGTCGATAACCGAGTCCTCGCACATGATCACCAGCCGCTCGATCATATTCTCGAGCTCGCGCACATTGCCCGGCCAATCGTAGGACCACAGCGCGACCATCGCTTCGCCGGCTGATCGCGAGTTCGCGCGCCAGGCAGGCGATCGCGCATGCGTTCGAGAAAGTGTTCGATCAGAAGCGGGATATCGGAGCGCCGCTCGCGCAGCGGCGCAATCACGATCGGCACCACCTGCAAACGATAGAAGAGGTCCTCGCGAAACGCGCCCTTCGCCACCGCCGGCGCCGAGGTCGACGTTGCTCGCCGCGATCACGCGCACATTGACGTGCGTGCCCCGGTCGGAGCCGACCGGACGCACCACCCCGTCCTCGAGCACGCGCAGCAGTTTCGCTTGCAGCGCACCCGGCATCTCGCCGATTTCGTCGAGGAAGATCGTGCCGCCATCGGCCGTCGTCAACAGCCCGTGCCGCGATCCCGCCGCGCCGGTGAACGCGCCGCGCTCATGGCCGAACATCTCGGACTCGAGCAGGTCGTGCGGAATCGCCGCGCAGTTCACCGGCACGAACGGCTGCGCGCTGCGCGGCGACAGCGTATGGATGGCCTGCGCGACCACTTCCTTGCCGGTGCCGCTCTCGCCGGTGATCAGCACCGTCGCCTCGGTTGGCGCGACGCGCTCGATCAGCGCGCGCAGTTTGACGATGGCCGGATGCTCGCCGACCAGCGCCCGCTCGACCGCAAACGGCGTCTCGAGCCTCTGCGAATTTCGCTTGCAATGCCACCCCTGACTTCGCCCGTAACCGGCGGTACAGACTTTACCCGCCAGGTCACGTGCAGCAATCGTCTCACGCCGCCCGCGTGGTTGACAGGTCGATGACTACCAGTGAGCAGAATAGACAAAGCAAGCTGCGGCTTATGGTTACGAGCAGAACACGAAACTACCTCAGATCGTCATCGGTCGAGTTGCGGTAGTGCGCCGACTGTCCCGGCCCCTCGGCCACCGAGATTTCCATCGTCGTCACTTCCTTGCAGCGCGCCGCGCGACGCGCAACGCCGCCGCCAGCTCGTCCCAGATATAGCGCGCGAGTTCCTCGGCCGAGCTATGCACGATCGGCACGATACACACGTCCGCGGCGGGCAGCACGAACTCGTCATTCTCGTAGCGGATTCGCACGACGCCAATTTCAGATTGGTCGACCGTCAGACAGTCGCTTTTGCCGGGGACGATCGTGCGCTCGTCGAGCCGATCGACGATCTCCTTGGTGAGTTTTTTGATCAACCCGAAATCGATCACGTAGCCGGTCTGCGCCAGCCGCCCTTCGACGTACACGCCGACCTGGTAGTTATGGCCATGCAGCGGTTCGCGAAATCCCGGATACGCGATAAAATGCGCCGCCGAGAATTTCAGATTCTCTTTGGCGACATGAATTGAAAATTTCGCGGCCATCGGTTCGCTCATGTCACTATACAACGCCCGCCAGCTTCAGCAGCGGTCGCCAAGAGCGGCGGTGCGACGCGATGAAAACCGCTCGACCGTAGCGCGCCGCGTCGAGCGAGGTGGCCTCGAGAAACCGCTCGCGCTCGCCCCGCGCGATCGGCCCAAGATGCGCCGCCAGGTCGCGTGCGCAACCCGCATCCGCATCGAATCCCGCCGCCAGGTCGCCGACCTCCAGGCCATGCAACCCGCCGAGAATACACTCGGCGTAATATCCAATCTGCCCCGCGCGATCGAAGCCGGGAATCTCGACGCGCATCGACTCGTCGAGCGAGAGCAGCCGGTCCATCCCGAATTCCTTGCGCCGCGAAACGACCTCGGGGTCGCCGCTGCCGTCGAATCCCGATCCGATCGCGATTATCGCCACCCGGCCGTCGTCGATCGGCACAGGATGAAACACGTAGCCGGGCGAGGTGTAGTCGAGCATCCTGCGCAACGCGACCCGATAAGCGAGCAGATCGAAATTCGTGCCGGTCGCGACTTCCATCAAGAACTCGCCAAGCGGTGTGCCCGCGCGGTCCGCAAGCTCAATCAACCGCTCGAACGCATCGGGATCGTATTCCTCCCGTCGCGCGATCATCGGCGCAAATTTGCGATCGAACGTCAGCAGCAAACCGCCGATCCCACCGCCGTCCGCCGCGACCGAAGCTTTGATCGGAACGCCACGATTGACAGGCTCGATATCCATCGCGAGATATTTGCCATGACTCGACGGCTTGGCCAGTCCGCGGCGGGCATTGTGAATCGCCACCGGATGCGCATCGCGCGCGATCAACCTGCTCGCACCGCCGCGCCGCTCAGCCAGCAAGCCGTAGCCGCTGAGCAGGGAACCGTATCCGACGACTAGTATTTCGCGATTGCGCAAAGTTGATTCAGGAGCCGGGATTCTTCGCTTCGCTCTAAAATGACACAAAACACTGGGTGCAGGGGTCACCCCTGCCCAGGGAGGTGCGGAACCCACGGTGGGTTCTGCATTCAATTAAGTGATTTTCCCTTCTTATATATCCTCCGCGCCCGGATAGTACTTCCCGTTGCCTAACGAATCGACTGCGGCCCAGAACACGGGGCCGCCCGGCTTCATCGGATCTTCGAGCGCCCATGCCTGCCGCTTGTAGTTCCAGCTCTCCGGGCGCAGCCGCTTGGCCTCCTCGAAATACTTCTGCGCCGCCCCCGGATGTCCGTGCTCGAACAAAAATTCGCCGAGCCTGAAATTCGCCGCCGCGCGGACCTGCGCGTCATCCGGCGTATGCATCCGCTTGAGCACTTCGGCGTCGCCGGGGACGAAGCGGCTCTTCGATCCGTTCGCCACCCAGTCGCGCAGTGCATCGAGGTATGCTTTGCGCTTGGCCTGCAGCTCGTTCATCGCGTCGGTGGGGATCGAAAAATTCGTTCGATTCATTTTTCGGAAAGCGTCGGTCACGCCGGCCGGCTCGCTCGGACGGACTATTTTCCCGCGCTCGTCGATCCAGACGGCGGTCGGCACGTTGACCATGTCGTAAAGCTCGGCGACCAGATGCTGCCGGTCGATCAGGCATGGATAGGTGGGCTTGGCCGCCTTGATCCACGGCTCGGTCGCAGCATTACCGCCGCTATCGAATGCGATCGCGATCGGCACGAAAGTTTTTGGTCCGAGTTCTTCGTAGAGGGCCTGCCAGACTGGCAGGTCAAAGCGGCATCCTCACCACGAGGCCCATGAGACGACGAGGACTTTCTTGCCGCGATAGTCCGACAGCGAATGCGTCTTGCCGCCGAGATCGGGGAGGGTGAAATCCGGCGCCTCGAGTGAAGTCAGCACGCGCTTTCGCTCCGCGGCAGCCTCGCCGAAGCACCATGCGTTAAACTCCGGGTCCGACACGACGGGCTGTCCAAGGAGATTCGCCAGCGACGCAAGGTTGTAGCGGCTGCCATCGACAAGCTCGCTCGCACGCGCCGCGGGCACCGGCACGCAGATATCGCCTTTGCAGAAACCCTGCGGCTTGTACTCCCATCCGCTGACGCGCTTGAGATCATCGCCGCTAAGCCACAACGCGCCGCTCGCAGCGTCCGCATCGACGCCGCCGGTCACGCGGTCGCCGTATATAATGTCGATAGCCATCGTTGATTCACCCTCGCGTCGAGATTTCAGCACAAATCCGGCGGACGCACCAAGCGCCTTTCTCTATATCCACAAGATCGCGCCGGACGCTGGCCTGCCGGTGCTTTCTCGCACCGCTCGCACGTAAAACAGAATCTGTGCGCGATACTCGTCGAGCCGCGGCGCTACTTCAACATCGGTTTTGAAATCGACGACGGTCCAAACTGCGCCATCATCCGGTGTTCTCCGCGAACGCCAGGTCCGCGATTCCTTCGACTGCGGTGCCGTCTTCGAGCTTGATCATCAATGGACATTCTCGCATCACCGTCTGCCGCCGCCTTCGCGCGAAGCATGAGCGAAGACTTGAGCGCTGCGGTCACGGCATTCACCGCGGCAGCGATCTCGTCGTCCGGCGCACCGATCATCTTGGCCGCGCTCGATGCAATCTTCCCGATCGCGCCGGCGTCCGCGTCGAACGAAGTCCGCAGCATCGTCAGATGCACGAGCGTGCCGAAGCGCTTGCCATGCGGCCGACCCTTGTCGCGCCGCGTCTCCTCGATTGCGATCGTCTCCGCCGACGCGGGCCCGTCGGCCGGCGCCACAAGTGCAAGCTCGGTCGCCGTCGCGACGTTCATCCTCGGCGTCGTTCCCGCCGTGAGCATCGCCGTCCGGCTCGCGCTCCATTCTTCATGCAGTTCTGACGCCGCGGTCCGACACGAGCTTGCTCTCGTCGGCCTGCAGCAGCTTGTCCTGCCGCAGTCCCATCTTTTCCTCGACGTTGAGGATCAGCAGCCGCGGATCCCACCAGACAATTTGATGGTCCCCCGTCTGGGCCGATGCAATCCCGGCGCCACCGATTTCACTTTCCCCGGCGCCTTGGGCGGCCGCGTCAGCACGCTGTCGTCGCCGAATTCGGGGCATCCTGCAGGATGCGTCGACATCGGCGCGCGCCGCTCCGTCGCCGCCGGATAGATGACAGGATTCAGCCGTGCGAGCCAGCCGTCGCTCTCGTGCGGGTCGTCGCCAACCGCGGGCACGACGATCAGATCACGCGCGCGCGTCGCCGCGACGTACAGCAGGCGGATCGCTTCCTCCTCGTCGCGCTGATGCTCTCGCGCCTGATTCTCCTGCAGCTCGCGCGGCGCGCATCCCGCAAGTTCCATCGCGGCGAGCTTCGACGCCGGCTCGATATAGCGCGATGCGTGCTCGCGAGTTTCGTTGCAGGTGATATCGGCCAGAATGACGACCGGGAAACTCGAGGCCCTTCGCGCGATGCACCGTCATGATGCGCACGCCCTCGGTGCCTTCCTCGACAATCGGCGTCTCGCTCGCCTCGTCGCGCTCGGCGCGCGCTTCAAGCTCATCGACGAACGCGCGAAACGACGTGGTCCCGCCGCGCGCCTCGTAACGCCGCGCCTGGTCCATGATTCGCATGACATTCGCGAGCGCCTGCTCGCCGGTCGGCCAAATCGCGAACCCCGCATGCGCGCGCGTCGTCAGCCAGCAGCGTCGCGATCGTCTCGGCGATCGGCCGTCGATTCCGTCCGCGATGCAGATCGCTTGATCACCTCGAGCGCGCCCTTCACTTCCTTGAGGCTGTCGGGCAAGTCGTCGGGCAGCTTGCGAAACGGATGCAGGCTGCCGAGCGTCATGCGAAATTCGAGCAGCGCCGCGTCCGACAGCGCGAACACCGGACCGTGCAAGCGCAGCGAACACCGTCAGCTCGTCATCGGGCCGCTCGATCGCGCCGAGCAGATTGCGCATCGCGATCACTTCTTCGCGCTCGTTGAACGATCCGCCCTTGACCAGCACATGCGGCAGATGCCGCGCTTCGAGCGCGCGCAGGTAAGGCCGCGTCACGTCGCGGCCGAACGAATTCATGCGGCGAAACAGGATGCAGATATGGCGCGGGCGAATCGGCACGCGCACGTCGGGCGCCTCGCGCTCGGTCACCGTCCATCCGCTTTCATGAACCAGCCATCGCGCGTACGCGGCGATCGCTTCGGGAATCGACTCGTCGATTTTCCAGTTGACGACGCGGCCGAAATCGCCGTACGGCTCGGGCACCGGCAGCACGACGATCGACGGCTGCGTCGCGAGATCGGCGCGAAACGGCATGAGCGGCGCATACGCCGGCTGCGTGCCGGACTCCTCGCTCATCAGCGGCGCGAACGCAGCATTGACCATCGTCTGAATCTGCCGGCGTCGCGCGAAAGCTTACCGTCAGATGCTCGAGTTGGGCGCCATGCATCAGCAGCAGTTGCTTGACGCCCTGGTAGAGCGAAACGTCGGCGCGCCGAAAACGGTAAATCGATTGTTTCGGATCGCCGACGATAAATAATTTCCCCGGAATCGGCCTGACCTTCAGCCAGTTGGTCTCGACGGCATCGGCCGACGACAGCAGCAGCAGAATTTCCGCTTGCAGCGGATCGGTATCCTGGAATTCATCGACAAAAATATGCGTGAAGCGATTCTGCAGCTCGGCGCGCACCGCGGGATTGTCGCGAACCAGGTTGCGCGCGACCAGCAGCAGATCGAGGAAGTCGAGGCGTCCCGCGCGCCGCTTGAGTTCCTCGTATAGATCGACCACCGGCCACAATTCGTCGCGCAGCAGCGGCGCGAGATTCGCGCCCGCATCGTCGCGAAACTTCTTCAGCCGCGCGTGCAGATCGGATCGCCGCCGGAAGACATCCGTCGCGCGCGACCTCGCCAAAGCCGCCGCCGTATCCTTTCCAATTCCAATGCCGGCCCGTGCACAGCCTGATAAGCACGGATTCGAGCGCGTCATAATCGCGTCCGCGCACCGCTTCCAGGCGCGTTGCTTCGTTCATGGGCCGCGCGATATCGCGTCGAGGCTCTTCGCCAGCCAGTCGTCGTCCTCGCCCAGTTCGGCAAGTTTGCCGAGCGCCTCGACCTCCGCGATTAGTCGCGTCGATCTCGGCGTCGCGATCGCGAACGGCGAATGCGTGCCACGGCGAATCGAAGTCGCGCCAGTTCATCAGCTCGAGCGCCGCATGCCGCGCGATTTCGCGCGGCCCCGTGCGCGCCGACAAATCGCGCCGCCGCAGCAGCCGGCGCATGCCCTCGCCCGGCTGCGTCGAGGATTCGCTCGAACCATCGCTCGAATGCCGCGTCGAACATCTCGCCCGCAACGTCCTCGGGCGCCACTTCGAACATCGGATCGACGCGCGCCTCAACCGGCCGCTCGCGCAGCAGGTCGGCGCAAAACGAATGAATCGTTCCGATGCGCGCTTCTTCGAGTTGCTTGAGCGCCAGGTCGAAGCGCGCGCGCCCTTCGCTCGAAGGTTCGGTGTCCTGCCGCGCCCGCTCGATTTCCGCGCGCAGCCGCAGCTTCAGCTCGCCGGCCGCCTTTTCGGTAAACGTCACCGCGACGATTCGCGCCAGCTCGCCGCGCCCCGACCCGATCACCGAGACGATTCGATTCACCAGCGCCGTGGTCTTGCCGGTGCCCGCCGCCGCCTCGATCACGAGCGTGGCGTCGAGGTCGTCGCGAATCCGATCGCGCACCGCCTGGTCGGATATGACAGTTGGATTCGCGAGCGTCATGGCATCTCGCGCAGCCGCGTCAGCGAATTGAGCCGCGCCTCTCGGTTTGATCTGCGAGCGCCGCTCCTCGTACGGCCCGCACACGCGCTTGTAGTCGCACCAGTCGCATTCGCGATCGTCCGGCGCCGCCGGCAAAAATCCCGCTTCGAGCGACTCCTTCACGATCGCGACGAAATCGCGCGCCGCTTTGCGCGCCTCGTCATTGATCTCGACCACGCGCTCCTCGTAGCCGCCCGCCGCCGTGCAGTAGTAAAGCCGTCCCGCGTAAATCTTCTCCTCGAGAACGCTTTCCGCCGCGAGCGCGTACAACACCGGCTGCAGCGTCTTGCCGCCGCCGATCACGAAATTCTTCTCCGCGCGCACTTTGCCGGTCTTGTGATCGGTCACGCGGATGCGCCCCGCCGGATCGCGCTCGAGCAGATCGATCGATCCGCGCAGGCTGAGGCCGCCGTCAATCGCGACCGGATCCGCCGAGCTATGCGGGTCCGCCTTGCGCCCGATCGCTCAGCCCAAAGCCGAGCTCGAACCATTCGGGCCGCCAATGCTCCGGATCCTCCGCCGCGCGCCGCAGCCATTCGCGCAAGTCGGCGCGGATACTTTCGATACCGTCGAGCCACACGCGCTCGATCGCCGGCGCCAGCTCGTCATGCCGTTCGCGCCGCAACTTCGTCGAGCTTCTCGTCGAGCAGCGCGGACGCATCTTCCAAATCTTCAGGCGTCACCGGCAGCACGTCGAGCTCGCGCAGCGCCGACAGGATTTCGTACTGCACCTCGGCGAAAATGCTGCCGCGCGTCAGCGGATCGAGCGTCTCGATCGCCTCGGGCTCCTCGCGCGGTTCCAGCCGATGGACCGCTTGCAGAAAAAATCGATACGGGCACGCCGCGAAATTTTGCAGCGCCGTCGGCGAGTACGAACGCGCGCTCAACTGATGCTTCGACAATGCCGCGAGCGCCGCCGCGTCCGGATCGACCAGCCCGTCCGCCGGCGTCCATCGCCTGAGCCATCGCCGCGCGCGCGCGCGCAACGCCCGCCCGAGATGCATATTGGCGCCGAGCAGATAATTCGCCGCGCCAATCGGTGGTCTGCGGATCGGCGTCGACCAGTTTGTCGAGCACTGCGAGATCGAATTCGGCATCGTCGATCGCGTCGGCGGGATTCTCCGGCGCCGGCCACGACAACCGCGTCGTCGGCTGCGAGGCCGCGCGACTCGCCAGCTCGTCGAAGCCGGGCAGGCGGCCCTCCGCCGCGCGTAGGACTTCGAGCGCATAGAACGACGGCACGCGCGGGCGGCCTTGATCGAGATCAACACGCGGATATGAAAACATGGCGCGCACTCGCGCCGCGCCCGCCGCAATTCGGAGCGCGAGCCGTTCCGCGCCGACGCGCCGCTCGTTGCGCGCGAGATACGGACTGAGCCGTAAGCGCGCCTCATCGGAAAGAATCGGATCCTCGGTCAGCTTGCGCGGAAACATCCGCTCGGCAAGACCGGGAACGATTACGACGTCGAACTCCATGCCGCGCGCGCGATTCGGCGGCGCGACGAACACGGCGCCGTAGCGGCGCACGCGCCGCGGAGCTTCGAGCCGGCCGAGCCGATCGTTCAGCACCAGGCGCACCTCGTCGAGTCCGACCGGACCGACCGGCGCCATCGGCTCGAGCTCCGCCAGCGCGGCGAGCACCGGCTCGCGATCGCGAATCGCCAGGTCAACCAAGTCGCGCAGAAACTTGAGCCAGTCGCCCCAAGTCGCATCGCGCGGCGCCGCTTCGAGCATCGAGAGAATCGGCATCGCCACTTCGCCGAGATGCGCGAGGTCGAGTATTCGCCGCTTGATGCTCGCCGCGTGCGCGTCGTCGTCGGCGACTTCAGCGAGACGGGACTTGAGCTCGTTGCCCAAACCCGCCAGACGCGTGCGCCAACGATCGGCGCTGCCGATCACGGCGGCATCGACAATCAGCCGCTCCCATCGCCATGGCGCGCGCGCGGTTCCATCGATTACGGGAACGGGATCGGAAACGTCGATGTCGGCGCCAGCGTCTGTCGGAGAGGCGCTTTCAACTTCGAGATCCGATTCCAGCGACGCGGGCGCAAGCTCCGCATCGGGACTGGTTGCCGGCTCGTCGTCGCGCTTGCGATCGGCGTCGGGCACCTGGGCGAGCGAAAGATATTCCGCGAAACGGCGTGCCGAGAGATCTTCTGCGGCGCAGCAAAGCAGCGCGAGCATCGCGCGGCCGCCGGGTTCGGGTCGGCGTGTACCGCGCGCGAAGTACGCGGGGATGTCGGCGCGGGCGAGTGCTTCCTGAAGATACGGCGCGTAGCGAACGGGGTCGTGCAGCAGCACACTGATTCGATCGAACGGCACACCGCGCCGTGCCTCGGCGGCGATTCGGCGTGCGATCTCGACGCACTCGTGCATCTCGCCCGGCGCTGAAATCACCGTCACCGTATCGTCAACGTCGCGTTCGGGCGGGGCGGTATCGGCGAACAGATGTGTCTGCAGGCGGTCGAGGGACGGTGCGGTAGTTTCGTTGACAGTCGGAGACGATGCGGTGGCGCGGATGCCGAGCGCGTCTTCGAGGATCGATTGGACTGGAGAGTCGCCGGCGGGAATTGTTGCGAGGATCGACGGCGCGCGCGCGGCGAGGGCGGCGATGAAGTCGCGGTCGAGCGCACTATCGACAAGAACGTCGAGGAGCAGAATCGGCAGGCCGACGAAGCGAGGCGGATCGTCGGCGAGCGCGGCGCGGGTCGCGACTTTCAGCATCCCGGCGCGATCGATCAGCTTGGCGTCGGCCAGCTCGGTGTCGAACTGAGCCAGCGTCGCGGCGATCGCTTCGCCGGCACTGCCGAGGGCGCGCGATTGATCGGCGGCGACGTTGTTCCATCGAAGCTCGATCAGCGTGCGCGCCAGCGCTCGCGAGAAGCCGGGGAGATTCAGCACGGAATCGAAATGCTTGAGCGCGCCTGAGGGCGCGAGGCGGAAGACGGCGCGCGCGGCGACCGCTTCGGCGGCAAGTCCGTCGGCGGGCGCGAGGCCGGCATCGGCAAGTTCCTCGGCGGCGAGTAATCCGACGAGGCGGTTGAGGGTCATGCGATGAACGCCGAGCATCGCGCCACGCGACAACGCGAAGGCGCGGACGAGGTCGTCGGCAGCCTCCTTGACCGACGCGATCACGAGTATTTCGCTGGCGGACGGCTGCGACTCTAGCCACGCGCGTGCGGCGGCGACGCGTTCGGCGGCGCGTTCCGAGATTATGATTTCACGAGAAGCTGGCATCGGCGCAGCGCGGATCGATGCCGCGCCACGTCTCTATCGTCTGCTTCGACACTCGGATCTCGCAAGGGGGCGCGCCGCGGGTTTCCACAGCGAGGACAACGGTTGTCAGGTTGCTTTTGTTTGACGCGCGAGACCGAGGTCGGCGTACACTGCGTCGAGCGTGGAGATCGTGCGAGCGTCGTGGCGGTTTTCCTGCGACTCGAGCATCCCGTTGAATACCAGCGCCACGACGGTCTTGTTCGGTGGATCGACGAAGCCTACGGACGAGACGTAGCCGGCGTGACCCCAGGCGCGCTTCGAGCAATTGTTGCCGAACCAGGTTGCGCTGTTGCAGTACTGCTTTGAATCGATGACGACGCCGAGGCCGCGGTCCAGTGGATAGCCGAAGGTTCGATCTCGCATCCCGACCACGTGCCGCGCCCAGATCGCCTCGACCGTCTGCGGGCGAATGACTTTGCCGCCGCCCGCCAGCATCGCCTCGTAGAACTTCCCGAGGTCGCGAATCGGTCCGCGCGCGCTGCCGCCCGGGCGACATATCGCGAGCGCGTCTGCGCTGTCGCCCCAAAATGGATAGGTGTGTGGAACAGGTTTCCTGAGACCGTTTGAGAAGTGCATCGGCGCGATTCGATCCTCGGCCGCGTATTCGCGATGGCGTTCCGGCGGCATCCCCAGCCACGTGTCGCGCATCCCGAGCGGCTCGAAGATTTCTTCGCGCGCGTATTGCGAGTAGGGCCGGCCGTCGATTCGGCGCACGATTTCGGCCAGCGCGTACCATCCCGACGCGACGTGATAGCCCATCCGCTCGCCCGGTATCCATCCGGGATCGAGCGGCGCGGCGCAAAGATCGGCGACGATTTTCTCCCACGGGTCGGCCGACCACGGCACGATCGCGCGCGGGAATCCGCCGGTATGCGTGAGCACGTGGCGAATCGTCACGCGATCCTTGCGGTTGGCGCCGAATTCGGGAATGTGGCGCGCGACGGCGTCGTCGAGGTCGAGCTTGCCGCGTTCCCACATCTGCGCGATCGCGACTGCGGTGATCGGCTTGATCGACGACATCCAGAGCACCAGCGTGTCCGGGCGCATCGCAATGCCTTCGCGCGCTTCGCCGAATGCGAGATCGCCGATCGTATTGCCGTCGCGCGAAACGTAAAGCTGCGCGCCAAGATGGAGTCGCGCCTTGATTCCGTCCTCGATGACCGCCGCTGCTTTTTCCAGCATTATTTCATTTAATGTGGAACCCGCCGTGGGTTCCACACCTCCTTGGGCAGGGCTGAGCCCTGCACCCGGTGGAAGAAATCGCAAAATGGCGCGGACGCCCTTTTGCTCTCAGGTTTGTTTTCCCGGTGTCAGGCCGTTTTCTTGTGTCATTCACTTCGCGATGCGGAGGCCGTGCATCAGGAGGCGCCACACGTCGTTGTACGCCGCGTCGATGCCGGGGGCGGACCATTCGGCGGCGTGGGCCGGGTGGTGGAAGCGGGACGTCGCGAATAACACTGCGCGTCCGGCGGCGACGGGGTCGGCGGTGCGGAAGGTGCCTTCCTTCATGCCGGCGCGGATGATCGTCGCGGCTAACCCGACTAACTCTTCGACATGGGCGGCGGCGACGGACTGGGCGTCAGCCGCCAGCGTTCGATAGGCGGCGAAGAGTTCCGGGTCGTCGGCAGCACGGCGGCGTTTGACGGCGATGAGGGCGTCGAACAATCGCCGCAACCGTAGCGGGGCCGGACCCGTGCGAGCGGCGATGGCGCGCAAAGGGGGCATCGTCGCCTCGGCCCATCGGCTAACGACGAGATCGCGCAGCTCGGCCTTGGTCGCCACGTGCCGGTAGACAGCCGCGTGGCTCACTCCCAGCGCGCGGGCCACGTCCACTACGTTCGCCTTCGCCGGACCGAAGCGGCGGATGACATCCTCGGCCGTAGCGATGATTCGATCGCGCGTGAGCGGCGCGTCAGCGGAGGGCATGTGAAGCGGCGGCGATGCCGTCCAACTCCGCCAGGATTTCGCGCGAGAGCGTCAAATCACCGGCAGCCAGGTTCTCGCGAAGATGAGCAACCGACGACGTGCCGGGGATCAACAGGATGTTGGGCGAGCGGTGCAGCAGCCACGCCTGCGCGACCTGCAATGGAGTGGCCCCGAGCCGGCTCGCGACGGACGAGAGGGTGGACGACTGCAGCGGCGAGAATCCGCCGAGCGGGAAAAACGGAACGTAGGCGATGCGATTCCGGGCCAGGTCGTCGATCAGCGCTTCGTCGTGGCGGTAGGCCAGGTTGTAGTTGTTCTGCACGCACACGATGTCGGTGATCGCATTCGCCTCGGCCACCTGGCACGCGGTGGCGTTGCTCAGGCCGATGTGACGGATGAGCCCCTTGCGCCGCAGGTCGGCCAGCACCGTTACCTGCTCGGCGATGGATCCTCGGCGGGGCCGTGGCCCGAGCCCATCACGCGGTAGTTGACGACGTTGAGCACGTCGAGGCCGAGGTTGCGGAGGTTGTCGTGGACACCGGCGGTCAGTTCTTGCGGCGAGATGGCCGGCAGCCACGACATGTCGGGCGGGCGGCGGGCGCCGAGCTTGGTGACGATCACCAGACCGGCCGGATACGGATGCAGGGCCTGCCGGATTATCTGGTTGGTGACATGCGGGCCGTAGTAGTCGGAAGTATCGATATGGTTCACGCCGACGGCTACTGCTTCGCGCAGCACGGCGACGGCAGCGTGCGGATCCTTGGGCGGTCCGTACACGCCGGGGCCGGCCAACTGCATCGCGCCGTAGCCTATTCGATTGACGGTCAATGACGTGCCGGGAAAAGTGAAGTGTCCACCGAGTTTGGATTCACTCATCGTGTTGCTCCTTTCCAATGCTGAGACGAAGCAAGTCTAGGCAAACAAGTTACAGAAGTTAAATCTTGTAACTTATAAGGCCGGAGCGAACTAATCCATGACTCGCTTGAAGGCTGTGCTGAAGTCGCTTTCCGATTCGTAGCCGAGCGTCAGGCTATCTCGGACGATCGCGAAGATCATACGGACTTTTCAGCATAGATTGAATTTTCTCAAAGACATACGTTGATCAAAACAGAGCACCACTCAGTCAAGGAGACAACGCAATGCGTGTATTCATCACCGGTGCTACAGGATTTGTAGGTTCTGCCGTTGTTACGGAGCTGATCAACGCGGGCCATCAGGTGATCGGGCTGGCTCGATCGGATGCGGGCGCAAAGTTTCTCATCGACGCCGGCGCGCAGGTGCATCGAGGTCATCTTGAAGACCTGGAAAGCTTGCGCAGCGGAGCGGCCGGCTCCGATGGTGTGATCCACTGCGCGTTTATTCACGACTTCTCGAAGTACGTGGAGAACTGCGAGACCGACAAGCGCGCGATCGAGACTCTCGGCTCGGCGCTCGCGGGCTCCGGCCGCCCTTTGCTCGTCACCTCGGGGACCGCGGGTCTCGCACCGGGGCGCATCGGGACCGAAGAAGATGCGCCCGTCCCTGGATTTCCACGCGTTTCAGAACAGACAGCAGCTTCAGTGGCGGAGCGTGGCGTACGCGCGTCGGTGATACGTCTGCCTCCGTCGGTGCATGACCGAAGCAAGAGTGGATTAGTGACTATGATGATCGCCCTGGCGCGCGAGAAGGGTATCTCGGCGTATGTGGGTGACGGGCTCAATCGATGGCCCGCGGTGCATGTGCTCGATACGCCGCTTCTCTACAGGCTGGCGCTCGAGAAGGGAGTCGCGGGGGCCAGGTATCACGCAGTCGCGGAAGAAGGCGTATCGCTTCGGGACATCGCTGAGACGATAGGCAAGGGACTGAAGGTGCCAGTCGTCGCCAAGTCGCCCGAAGAGGCGGCGGCCCATTTTGGCTTTCTCGGGTTCTTCGTAGGTGTGGACTGTCCGACTTCTAGCGCGCAAACGCGGGCACAACTGGGATGGCGTCCGACGCAGACCGGGCTGATTGCGGATCTCGAGCATTCGCGCGAATACGGAGCGTGAAAGTCAGGAGGCGTAGATCGCTTCATCTAGTGTGAAACCCGCGGTGGGTTTCACGCTTCCTTCGGCAGGGGTGACCCCTGCACCCGGCATTAAGAAAGATAAGATGCGGGACTTCGTCCCTGTTAGAAAGGTTGTCAGAAGATCAGGGCGCGCGTGTGTTTGGCGATCATAAGGTTTTCGTTGGTCGGAATTACGCGCACGGTGCAGGGGCTGGAACTTTGGCTGATGATGCCGGCGTTCGAGGCGTTGAGCGCAGGGTGCAGGGCGAGGCCCAGGTGCGTGAGGCCATTGCATACTTCGGCGCGGATTGCGGGGGCGCGCTCGCCGATGCCACCGGCGAAAACCAGCAGGTCGAGACCGTTCATCGCGGCAGCGAATGCGCCGATCTGCTTGCGCAGTTGATAGCAGAACATTTCGATTGCGATTGCCGCGGCGGGATCGCTCTCGCGGCGATCGAGCAGAGTTTTCATGTCCGAGCTGATCCCGGATACTCCCAGCAACCCGGCGCGTTGATCGACCAGGTCTTCGATTTGGCGGGCATCAAGGCGCTTCTCCTTCATCAGGTACAGCAGGACGCCGGGATCGAGGTCGCCGCTGCGCGTACCCATCATGAAGCCGCCCATCGGCGTGAAACCCATCGACGTGTCGATGCCCACGCCATCGCGAACCGCGGTCATGCTGGCGCCGTTGCCGAGATGAGCGATGACGATTTTCGCTGGACGCGACGGTCCGAGCGTATGCATCACGTATTCGCAGGAGATCCCGTGGAAGCCGTAGCGTCGCAAACCCTCGTCGTAGAGCGCGGACGGCAGCGCGAAGCGCTCCGCCACCTGGGGCATCTTGCGATGGAATGCGGTATCGAAGCATGCGACCTGTGGCAGATTCGGGAAGCGGCTCGCGATCGCGCGCATACCAGCGATCGCGCCGGGCATGTGATTCGGAGCGTATGGCACGAGTCGCTCGAGGTCGGCGATCAGATCGGGCGTGACCCGCTCGGGCGCGATATGGTTCGCACCGCCGTGGACTACGCGATGACCGACGGCGTCGGCGTCGGGCACCGCTTGACGCTTCATCTCGTCGCACAACGCGTCGATCGCCTGACGTTGATCAGGATAGTTGCCTCGAGCTTCGGAGATCGTTTTCCCGTTGGCGGCCTGCATCCGCAACACGCCGTCGGTAAGTCCGATCTTATCGACCTCGCCAGCGATTAGGAGTTTGTCGTCGAGTCCATAGAGCGAGAACTTGCACGAAGACGACCCGACGTTGAGGCAGAGTATCGTCTGCTCGTTCGCCATTGTCAGCCGCCTTTTTCCCTCATCGAGACTTCGTCCCATAGCAGGAGTCTGGTAGCCGTCGGGGTCGCGGAGTTCGGCGCCGTAGCCCCAGAAATATTTGCCCGGTGGATTCGTGAACGCGACGCCCTTCGATTGCAATTCTTTATACTTCGAATCGACGTCTTCGACCTGCAGCGTCAGCGAGCATTTCGCGCCGGACAGTTGCGCGGGTTGCTCGTAGAGAAAAATCGTGAAGCCGGCGTCGTCCTGGATCGCGGAGGTCTTGCGCGCGGGAACTTCGAATTCAACTTTGAAGCCGAAGTTGCGCACGTACCAGTCGCGCGAAGACTGGTAGTTCGTCACGGGAAGGTTCATGTGATCGAACTTGACCATCTGCCTCCTCATTTCTGTCGCGGATGCACGGCGTTGTAGTCGCGGATTGCTTTCAGGATCGCGCCGCCGGCTTTTTCCATCAGCTCTGTCTTTGTTGGCGGTTACGCGGGCGGCCGATGCTTCGATCGGCTCGATCAGGCCCTGGCATCGCGGCATCACGTAGCGCGCGAGCAGTTCGTAGCTGCGCAGCATTTGCGGACGCGTCGCCCAGTCGTGCGCGAACACCAGGATCGTGCCGAAGCCGCCCGAGAGTTTCTGCAGCCGCGCGATGCGTTCGAGCGCGTCGTCGGGCGTGCCGAAAATCGCGCCGCCGTAGTCGCTCATCCGCTTGGCGGCTTCGTAGCCGTCGGGGAACGGCGGGCGATTCGGCGTGCCGAGAATTCCCACGATGTACTCGTTCTGCCAGCGCTGGAGCCCGGCCGCGACTTCGCGCATCGCCTGCTCTTTCGATTCCGCGAGATGAAACGGCATCACGATTCGCCAGTTCGCGCGATCGATCGTTTGCCCGTGTTCCTTCGCCGAGGTCTCGCCGAAATTCCATTGCGTCGGCAGCGCCATCAGCCCTTCCTCGGAGTACGACGCGACCGACAGCACGCCCGCGCCGTATTTGCCCGCGGTCTTCATCCCCGACGGCGAAATCGTCGACGCGACCGCGACCGGGATTTTCTCCTGCAGCGGCCGAATCTGCAGCGCGGCGTTGTGCAGCTCGAACCACGAGCCGTTGTAGCTGAAGGGCTCGTCGGTCGTTGAGCAGCCGCAGGATGACGCCGAGGCCTTCGTCCATTCGGTCGCGCTGCGTCATCGGATCGATGCCGAGCATGACGGCGTCCGACGGCAGCGCGCCGGGGCCGACCCCGAGCATCGCGCGGCCGTGGCTCAGATGGTCGAGCATCACGATGCGCTGTGCGACGTTGAACGGATGATGATACGGAATCGAGACGACGCCGGTGCCGAGCTTGATTCGCTTGGTGCGTTCGGCCGCGGCGACCAGGAACATCTCCGGCGACGCGATCGTCTCCCATCCCGCCGAATGATGCTCGCCGACCCAGAACTCGTCGTAGTGAAGATCGTCGAGCCAATTCGGCGAGTTCG
Organism: uncultured delta proteobacterium; assembly: GCA_963721485.1. Lineage (GTDB taxonomy): Bacteria > Desulfobacterota > Binatia > Binatales > Binataceae > Binatus. The sequence continues at coordinate 108,429 of CAVRJV010000006.1, forward strand.
AGGTCGCGCTGGAACTGGAGCGTCGGATGCTCGCCGATAGGATGATGCGGCGCGAGGAACACGCCAAAACCGAGACGCTGTGTCATTCTATTTAACTGCTCCTTGTTTCTCAAGACGGTCGCGATTTTCAATCGATCGAATTACATGCTGCACTTGGCGAAGCTGACGGTTGAACCGTTGGGACGGGTGTCGCCATCGCGGCCGGGCTTCGGCGACGCCATTGTAGTTGATGCAGACGCTGCGGGCGCGGGCGGTGCGCTCGACGAGGCTTGAGGGGTGGGCACGGAAACCGTCGGAAGCGGTCCGGACGAAGTCGGCTCAGCTGCGGGGCTCGCGGCTTCCGACGGCACCGGCGCCGACGCCATCAGCGCCGTGCCTGCGCCGTATTCGTAAACCAGCACGCCGCCGAGATGCGACTGGTAACCCAGCGTCGCGATCGCCAGGAGGGCAACGATCAGATAAATCGCGCGCGAGCCGGCCATGAAGCCGAACGCCTGGATCATGATTCGCCACACGGCGAGGACGCCGAAGGCGATCGCGAGATACTCGCCGAGCTCCGCGTGCCGCTTCAGGACTTCCTTGGCTGGATCGGTCCGAGCGCGTCCCAAATGCGATCGGCCTCCATGTCGCCGGTGAAATACGAACCGCCGGCTGCGAGCGCGCCCAGGATCATCAGCAGCACCGCGGTGTAGCGAAGCCAGATGCGGTTAGGGCTTGCGCGACGAGATCGATCAGCACGGCGGTGAAGAACAGGGCGACCGAGAAATGATCGACGACCGGATGCAGCTGGTAGGGTTGAAGGAATTTCACGACTGAGTCCATCGATGCTCCTTGAATTGGGCGGGATTCGAGTTCGCGCGGGCGCGGAAACGGGCTGGCGCGATGCGCGGTCTGTGCAGTTTATCGCAAAGCACCGGCTGACAGGCACCTAATCTGCTAAACCCCTTCCCATAGTGGGAAGGGGAACGAGAAAGTGGCACTCCCCGCGCGGAGGGGGTCAGGGATTGGGTTCTTTTTTAGGCTCGGCATCTCGATTCGAGGTCGCGGATTTCGACGTCGCTCCAATTTCGTTGGGTGAAAAAATAAGTGATCGCCGCGATCCACCGTCAGCGCCTGAAAATTCGGCGTCCACGACTCCTCGAATCCAAAATGCGCCGCGTCCGGATTGCCTGCGGCCAGCGATCCACCGGTCGTATCGCCGATGTTGACGACGATGTTCGCGTCGTCGGGCCGAATCCGTCGGCGCCAAGTCGCGCAGGTACCATTGGACCTGCGGCGCGTCGTCGGGGATCATCGCGCTCGCGCCGCCGGGCAACGCGCTTTGCGCGCGCTCGCACTCTCGCGCCGTCTGAATCGAGGTCGCCGGCTCGGACCAGAACAGCAGCGCGTGCCGCCGCCACGGCGCCTCACTCGATGTCGGGCGCGGGATAAACAAAATTGGTCACGACCTGGACGTACAGCGTCAGCACGAGCACCGCGGCAATCGCGTAACGAATCGAATTCCAATGCGCCACCGATGCATCCAATCGACGGCGAAAGCACCCAGGACGGCAAGGGGCAGAATGATAGCGACCACAGCTTCCGCGGAATTTTCGCCGATCGACGCCAGCAATCGCGAGACTGACGACCGCCCATACCACCGCCCACGCGGCAAATCGATCGCCGATAAATCCCACGACGATCGCGCCGATACCGAAGATCCCGAGCTCCACAACGATGAATTCGTAGAACACGCAGAATCGGGACGAGGCGGTGAAGTGCGCGATGCAATGCGATCAACGGCGGTGCGAATGAGGCATTGAAGTCGTAATCAGTAACGGCAGGAGCGGCTGCGTGAAGAATGCCGTCGCCAGCAGGAACCACAGAACGATCGCGATGATCGTACAGACGATCACGTGCGCGCGATGCCGGTCCCACCATACGCGCAGGCGCAGGCGGCGATGGTCGAGACGAACGCATCGACCGCGCCGACAATCGTCAACGACAGCGATATCGCCGCTGCGGTAATGAAAGCCGATCGGATCGGCGCTGAGCCACATCGCGATCGCCACGCCGAGGCCAGCCGCGCGCACGATAGTTCGCACGCCGCCGCATACTCTCCGCGATTGCGATCGCCACTATCATGAACGTGACCGACGCGATCGCGGTCGAGCCGCCGCGCGAATAAGTAGGCGATGCTCGGCGAAATCGCGATCAATCGCGGCGAAGGCGAGCGCGCCTGCGCGGCCGAGCACCGGGCGCATGGCAAAGCCGACCGCGACAGCAGCAGACCGCATAGCGTCACGACGACTCGCGCGCTGGCGTCGCTCGCGCCCACCGACGCGAAGATCCAGCCCTGCAATATGGTGACCCACGACGCATCGACGGCAGCGAGCGCGTCGCGACCGCCGGTCGCGATGTGAACGCCGAGAGCGCATCGGACGCCTGCGACGCATCGAGCGGACGTGCTCCCAGAGCCGCAACGCGCGTGACGAGCGCATACGCCGCGACCAGGTACCAGGCGAGATGCTCCGACCGTAACGACGTAGACCGGACGCGTCAGCCGCTCATGCGCTCAGGTTGGTGACGAGCGCTGTCGTTGGCGGCGCGAGTCGAAGCTGCTGCTCGCCGGTATCGGCCGGCTTGTCGTCGAGGCGCCATTCGTCTTCAGGAATTTTGTCTGGCTCGATCACTATCTTTATTCCACTCTTGCGACTTCGCTATTGTCCGGACAGCGGGATGTCAACGCCGCGCGCCGCGAAAATTAATCCGCTCGAAATGCGGTTTGCCCTTGAGCGAAACCGTGGCGCGGCTATGCTGGAAGGTTCGGGCTGGTAGAGAATGTTCGGCACCAAAATAAATACCGCGACGCCTCGTCAACGGCACCCTGTCGTTCCTCGCGCTCGCGGCGATTATCGCGCTGTTCTTCGCGTATCGCAGCCACGCGCAGCATTTCATTCCGCACAACGTGCCCGTCTTCGATCCGCCATCTTCCATACTACGCGTTCTGCTCGTTTTACCGGATGCTCGCCGCGTACATCATCGCGCTGATTTTTTCGATCATCTACGGCATGGCGGCCGCGCGCGGCGGGCTCTACGAGCGCATCCTGATTCCCGCCATCGACATCGCGCAGTCGGTGCCGGTGGTCGGTTTCTTTCCGGCCGCGGTTTATTTCTTCGTCGCGCTCACGCATGGCAGCCGGCTCGGGGTCGAGATGGCGGCCGTTTTTCTCATCTTCACCAGCCAGGCGTGGAACATGGCGCTCGGCGTTTACGAAGCGGTCAAAACCATTCCCGACGATTCGCGCGAGTGCATCGAGACTTTCGGCGGCCGCGGATGGCTCAAGTTCAAGCGACTGCTGCTGCCGGCCAGCATACCCAAGCTGGTGTACAACTCGATCCTGTCGTGGGTCGCGGGCTGGTACTTCCTCATCGCGTGCGAAATCATCACTGCCGGTCCCGCCACCTACCGGCTGCCGGGGCTCGGCAGTTTCCTGTGGCAGGCGTCCGAGAAAGGGCCGCAACTTCGATCTGGCGGCAGGCCTGCTCACCCTGCTCGCGATTATCGTGGCTGATGGACATGATCGTGTGGCAGCCGCTGTCGACGTGGGCGGAAAAGTTCAAGTACGAATTTGCGGCGTCGTCCGGCGCCGTCGCAATCGCTCGGGATGTTCGATGCGCTGTCCGGCGTCGGCCCGGCGGTGACGCGCGCGCTGCGATCGATCCTGGTGCCTCCGATGAGGCTGGCCGGCCGCGCGATCGCCGCGCTTGCCGCGCGGTCCCCAGCTTACGCCGGAGCAGAGCAAGCGACTGGGCGCGATCGTGCGAACGCTTGATCATCGGATCGATCGTGATCTTCACGACCTGGGCGTTGGTCGCGGCCTCGTAGCGTTGGTCAAAACCCTCGCGCAGCCGTGGCCGTCCGACGCAAAGCAGATTCCTGAAGCCATCGTGCTCTCGACCATCCGGATGACGATCGCCTACGCGATCTCGCTGGCGTGGACGGTGCCATGCGCGCTGGCCGCGAGCGAGAACGCGCGCTTTAACCGAATCCTGTCGCCCATCGCGGAAATCGTCGGATCGATGCCGGCGACGGCGCTGTTCCCGATCATCGTCGCGGTCTTCATCGAGTTCACCGGCGGGATGAATCTCGGCGTCGATCGTGCTGATCCTCACCGGCATGCAATGGTACCTGCTCTTCAACCTGCTCGCGGGAATCAACCAGGTGCCCGAGGACTTGAAGGAAGCCGCGCGCGCGTTTGGACTCTCCCGCGTCGCGCGATGGCGCAAGCTGATTCTGCCGGCGGTGACGCCGTCGCTGATCACCGGCAGCATCACCGCCTGGGGCGGCGGATGGAACGCGCTCATCCTGTCCGAATATTTCGTCTACAACGATCAGACTCATCAGGTGCTCGGAATCGGCGCGCTGCTCGACGCCGCCACTTACGGCAAGGCCAGCAACGGCGTGATGATCCTGCTGAGCCTCTTATCAATGATAGCGGTAGTGCTACTGTTGAACCGGCTGATGTGGCGGCCGCTGTACAATCTTGCCACGGAGCGTTACAGGCTGGACTACTGACGCAACTGCGATGTGCGATTCGGATTCATCTGACCCATGGCCTTCCTCGAGCTTAAAAACATCTCGAAAAGTTTCGCCCACGCCAAGGGCATGCTGCAGGTGCTCAATGACATCAGCTTCAACGTCGAGGAGGGCGAGTTCGTCGCGATTGTCGGCCCTTCGGGATGCGGGAAATCAACGCTGCTCCGCATTATCAACGGCATCGTGCCGATGACTTCGGGGCAGGTGTTGTACCGCGGCCGCCAGGTCGACGGCATCAATCTCGAATGCGCGCTCGTATTCCAGTCGTTCGCTCTGCTGCCGTGGCTGTCGGTCAAAGCCAACGTCGAGCTCGGCCTCGAAGCGCAGGGCCTGCCGCCGGCCGAGCGCGAAAAGCGCGCGGGAATTTACATCGACAAGGTCGGTCTCGACGGCTTCGAAGAGGCCTACCCGCGCGAGCTGTCGGGCGGGATGAAGCAGCGCGTCGGCTTCGCGCGCGCGCTCGCGGTCGAGCCCAAGGTGCTGATGCTCGATGAGCCGTTCTCGGCGCTCGACGCCCTGACGGCGATCACGCTGCGCGAAGAGCTGCTCGACATGTGGCAGTCACCCGACATGCCGGTGAAAAATATCCTGCACGTCACCCACATCATCGAGGAGGCAATCGAGCTCGCCGATCGAATCATCGTGATGGCGGCGAGCCCCGGCCGAATCGTCAAAGATCTCAAGGTCGAATTGCCGCGACCGCGTGACCGCCGCACCGAAGCCTTCAACGCCTTGACCGACAAGGTCTTCTCGATGATCGAGGAGCGCGGTTGATGGCGACACCGGCAATAGCTCCGCTGCCCGATTGCGGGCTGACGCTGGTGTTCGGCCTGCTCGAATTGCTCGAGGATCGCGGCGGGCGCGAAGACGGCTACAAAATCGCGCGCGATCTGAATTTCAAATTCGGCGATTTGCTGAAGGTGATGAAGGCCGGTGAAATTCTCGGCTTCGTATCGACTCCGGCCGGCGACGTCGTGCTCGAACCGCTCGGCAAGCAATTGCTCGAGGCAAAGATCAACGAGCGCAAATTGATCGTGCGCGAGCAACTGAAGAAACACAGCCTCTTCAGCTACTTCACTCGCCTGCTTCACGGGCAGGAGGACAAGTCGCTGACCAAGGAAATTGTGCTGGAACATCTCGCGATGCTGTTGCCGGCTGAAAAACCCGAGCGCCAGTTCCAGGCGATGGTGAATTGGGGGCGTTTCGCCGAGCTGTTCGGCTATAACAAGGACGAGGACCGTTTCTATCTCGACCACGAATAGGAGAACTGCAATGGCAACCGACGCTGAAAAAATCGTGACCGAATTCTGCAACGCATGGCCGCGCAAGAACGTCGACGAGCTGCTCGGCTTCTTCACCGACGACGCCGTCTATCACAACATCCCGCTCGAACCGGCCAAAGGCAAAGCCGCAATCAAGGCTGTCATCAACATGTTCCTGCCGATGGCCAAGTCGCTTCACTTCAAAGTTCTAAACAGCGCCGGCGCTGGCAACGTAGTCTTCAACGAGCGCGTCGACGTCTTCGATCTCGGTAACGGCAAAACGATCTCGCTGGCGGTAGCAGGCGTGTTCGAAGTGACCGGCTCGAAGATCAGCGCATGGCGCGACTACTTCGACATGGCGATGTACACGAAGCAGATGTCGTAGCTCAGGTGTCATCCTGACAGAGCGCGCAACGCGAGCGGCAGGAAGGATCTCGGACAGCTTCGCGAGCGAAGCCGGTTCCGGTTTTGCAATCGCGCAGCGGTCCTACAGATTCATCTGCACGATGGTGGCGCCGGCGCCGCCGTGATGGGGTTCGGCGCCGCGGAAGGATGCGCAGTAGGGCGACGTGCCCAAGTACTCGGCGACGGCTTTGCGCAGCGCGCCGGAGCCGATGCCGTGGACGATTCGTACCTCGGCGCGATTGGTCAGGAAGGCGGTGTCGAGGAAATCTTCGAGCTTGCGGAGCGCGTCCGTCGTGCGCATTCCGATGAGGTTCAGCTCGGTGCCCTCACTGCCTTCGACGCTGAAGGTGATCGCGGCCTCCTTCTTTTGTGCGGGGCGATTCTCAGCGGCGCTCACCGACGAGCGGCGCAGGCGATCGGGCGCGACTTCGATTCGCAGGCCGCCGCGGCTGATGACGGCGCGCGCCGCGTCGAGCACGATCAGTTCGCCACGGATGTCGCCGACCTGGACGGTGTCGCCGACCTTGAGCGGCGCGTCGGAGTCCGCGGCGTCGTCGGGCGTGGGCGCGAGGCTCTCCAATTTCGCGGCGGCCTTGGTGACGAAGCCCTTCAAGTCGGTGCGCGATTTTTCGCGCGTCTTCAACTCCTCCATGAGTGCTGTGCCGTCGCGCCTTAGCTCTTCGATCAGCTCCGCCACTTCGGCGCGCAGCCGCTTGCGATCCGCTTCGGCGCGCGCGTGAGCTTTTTCAGCTTGTTGGAGGACGTTCCTGCTCGGTCTGGGCCATGTTCAGTTCGCGCTCGCGCAATTTTTCCAGCTGAACAGTGAGCTTGGCGCGCTCGGCGTCGAGTCGTTTCAGCGAGTCGGTGAGCTCGACGGTGCCGGTGCCCATCGATTGTTCGGCGGCGCGAATTATTTCCTCGGGCAAGCCGAGACGGCGCGCGACTGCGAGTCCGTAGCTTTGGCCGATGGTGTGCGGCTTCAGGCGATAGAGCGGCGCGAGATGCTCGGCGTCGAAGTCCACGGCGGCGGCTTCGAAGCCGGCCTGCGAGTAGGCGTGCAGCTTCACCGCCGTCGAATGCGTGGCGATCGCGAGCATGCAGCGGCGCGTGCCGAGATGATTCATCAGGCCGATCGCGAGCGCCGCGCCCTCGGCCGGGTCGGTGCCGGCGCCGGGCTCGTCGAGAATCACGAGCGCGGGCTCGACCAGCGATCGGATTATATCGGACAGGTTGGCGATGTGGCCGGAGAAGCTCGAGAGGTTGGACTCGATCGACTGCTCGTCGCCGATGTCGGCGAAGACGCTGTGGAAGACCGTGGCCTTGCTGCCGGCGAGCGCGGGAATCAGCATCCCGGCCTGCGCCATCAGCGAAAGCAGGCCGACGGTTTTGAGCGCGACGGTTTTGCCGCCGGTGTTGGGGCCGGAGATGACGATGCCGCGTTGGCCTGCGCCGATTTTGACGTCGATCGGAATGACATCGCGGCCGCTGGTCATCAGCAGCGGATGACGCGCGCCGATAAGATCGATGCCCTCGTCGACGAGCTGCGGCTCGACGCATCGAAAGCGCTCGGCGAAAAGCGCGCGGGCGTTGAGCGCGTCGAGTGCGACCATCGCGTCGAAAGTGAGCTGCAACTCGGGCGCGTAGCCGCCGACCATCGCGGTCAGCCGCGCGAGGATTCGAGTCTCCTCGGCCTCGGCCTCGCGCTCGAGCATCATCAGGCGGTTGTTCAGATCGACCGCCCACATCGGCTCGACGAACAGCGTCTCGCCCGACACGCTGCGGTCCTGCACGATGCCCTCGAAGCGCTCGGAGTAGTTAAGCTTCATCGGCAGCACGAAGCGGCGGTTGCGAATCGTGACGATGTAATCGGAGACGAACGACTCCATCCCCGACGAGTTGAGCGAGCGGAGCAGGCGCGCTTCGAGATCGGCGCGCTCGTCGCGGAGCCGGCTGCGCAGGCGCTTGAGCTCGGGGCTCGCGTCGTCGAGGAGCGTACCGTCGTCAGCGAGCGCAGATAGCATCGCGTCGGCGAGTTCCTTGGGCGCGAGCAGGTTGTTCACGAGCGCCGCGACATGGGGGAAGCGCTCGACGCGCGAGCGCAGGAAGCCGCTGACGTGGCGCGCGCCGACGATAAAATCGCGCACCTTGACCAGCGCCTCGCCGCCAAGAATCGCGCCGACGCGCGCGGCCGCGAGGAGATAGGGTCGCTGATCGGTGAACTCGCTGATGGGAATCGAGCCGGCGTGCGAGCGCAGCTCGACCATCTCGGCCGTGGTGGTAAGGCGTCTCCGGACTTCGTCGGCGTCGATCGACGGACGCAACTCGGCGGTGGCGTCGCGCCCCGGATCGGAGGCGCAGAGATCCATGACGAGGTGAATGACCTTGTCGAATTCGAGAGCTTTCAGATCGCGTTCGCGCATCGCTAATATCCAGCCAGCTTTCTAAAATTTAGCCCAACTTCGCGCTGCAGGCATCAAGGACAAACGACATGGATCGAATCGAATCGCGGCTGAACACCAACTCCGACGAGTTCCGGCGCAACCGCGAGGCGATGGACGCGCTGGTCAAGCGGCTGCGCGCTGAGATCGAGCGCGTGCGCCAGGGCGGGCCGGCACAGGCGCGCGAGCGGCACGTCGAGCGCGGCAAGCTGCTCGCGCGCGATCGCGTGAAGAAACTGATCGACCCCGGCAGTCCGTTCCTCGAGCTGTCGCCGCTGGCCGCGTTCAATATGTACGACGGCGACTCGCCGTCGGCGAGCATCATCACCGGCGTCGGCAGGATTCACGGGCGGGAGGCGGTGATCGTCGCCAACGACGCGACGGTCAAGGGCGGCACGTACTTTCCGATGACGGTGAAGAAGCATCTGCGCGCGCAGCAGATCGCGATTGAGAATAATCTGCCGTGCGTTTATCTGGTCGATTCGGGCGGCGCGTTTCTGCCGATGCAGTCCGAGATTTTTCCGGATGAGCGTCACTTCGGGCGAATCTTCTACAACCAGGCGCAGATGTCGGCGAAGGGCATCGCGCAGGTCGCGGTTGTGATGGGCAGTTGCACGGCGGGCGGCGCGTACGTGCCGGCGATGTGCGACGAGAACATTATCGTTCGCGGCGAGGGGACGATCTTTCTCGCAGGCCCGCCGTTGGTGCGCGCGGCGACCGGCGAGGAGGTCAGCGCCGAGGAGCTGGGTGGCGGCGACGTGCATACGCGATTGTCGGGCGTGAGCGATCACCTGGCCGACGACGACGAGCATGCACTGCAGATCGCGCGCGCGATCTTCGAGAACCTCGGGCCGCGCACGGCGAGCGCGATTCAACAGGACACGCCGGAGGATCCGCATTACGATCCCGCCGAGCTGTACGGGATCATCCCGGTCGATACGCGCAAGCCGTACGACGTGCGCGAGGTGATCGCGCGGCTCGTCGATGGGAGCAGGATGCATGAGTTCAAGGCGCGCTATGCGACAACGCTCGTCACCGGCTTCGCGCGAATCTACGGCTACCCGGTCGGCGTCATCGCGAACAACGGCGTGCTATTCAGCGAGTCGGCGCTGAAGGCGACGCACTTCATCGAGCTGTGCTGCGCGCGGAAAATCCCACTGCTGTTTTTGCAGAACATCACCGGCTTCATCGTCGGCAGGCGCTACGAGCAGGGCGGCATCGCGAAGGACGGCGCGAAGATGGTCAACGCGGTGGCGAATGCGCAGGTGCCGAAGTTCACGGTGATCATCGGCGCGTCGAACGGCGCGGGAAATTACGGGATGTGCGGGCGCGCATACTCGCCGCGACTGCTGTTCATGTGGCCGAACGCGCGGATTTCGGTGATGGGCGGGGAGCAGGCGGCGAACACGCTGCTGACGGTGAAGCTCGAACAGATGAAGCACGAAGGCGGCGGGACGATGACGAAGGCGGAGCAGAAGGAGTTTCTGCGGCCGACGCTGGAGAAGTATGAGATCGAGTCGAGCGTGTACTACTCGAGCGCGCGCTTGTGGGACGACGGCGTGATCGATCCGATCGAGACGCGCGCGGTGCTGGCGCTAGGGATCGCGGCGTCGATGAACGCTTCGATCCCGGAGCATCAAGGGTTCGGAGTTTTCAGGATGTGAGAGATGGTTCGGAATCGGAATCAGCTGAGGAAGTGGTGGGCGATTATCAGGTTGGTTACCACGAACGAGGCGGGGATTAGCCAGCGGGAGTATTTGCGGATGGTCAGGCCGATGTCGCGGCGAGCTTCGGAGCGGTGGGTTACGTGGACTGTCATCAGTTCTACCACCGCGAGGAAGACGTAGATGTAGCACTCGAGGAAGAACGCATCGATGTAGGTCAGGTAGGGCAGGCGTGGCATCGTGGCGGAGATCGCGAAGGCGAACGCGATGACGGTGAGGATGGTGGTGACTGCGACCTGGACCTGGTTCGACAGATCGCTCGCCTCGATCCAGAACACCGCCCACGACAGGAAGACCATCAGCAGCAGCGGCAGGAACACCTTCCACAAATAGAAGCTCGAGCGGCGCTGGACGGAGATCGCGAACCTTGCCTCGGGGACGGTCTGACCGCCGTAGGTCGGGCCGACGCCGACCTGCGGCTGGATCGCGGTCAGCCTCCATTGCGCCAGCGACGAGTAGCTCTCGAACTCGCTCGCCGTCCATGCCGAAGAACTGTCGAGCTTGAACCTGATGTGAGGTACGTCGGCCAGGAACGGGTGAATGATGATCACGAGCGACTGACGATCAAACGGGAAGCGCCGAAGCGCGAACGTGGATGAGAGCCGGACCCTGCATCGCTCGGCGTAGTTGACGGTGCCGTCAGGAGCGACGCGGATCGAGGTATCGTAGCGGGTGCGCGGGGTGGCGGCGTTGATCATTTCGAGCTGCGGAATCCAGATTTCCCCGAACGCGTAGTTGCGCTCATCGTCGCCGGGACCGCTCGGGGTGTAAGCGAGACGCGGATCGCTCCATCGCGCGAACAGGTACGCGTCCATCTGGAATTGCTCGTTCACTTCGTCGATCGACGAGATGTTGACGATGTGCAGGCCGATCGTAACGTCGAGCGGCTCGCCGGTGTAGGGCGGCGGCTGGAGGATCGGATCGGTGGCGATGCCGGTTGGAGTTTGCGCGGCGCGTGCCGATGACGCCGACGTTGCGCCCACGACGAAAACGATCGCGAGCGCGCACAGAACGATCCCCCGACGCATCCCGGCTCAGCCTTCCGGCGCGAGCATCTTGTCAGCGCGCACCAGCCGGTCGAACTCCTCGCCCGAAAGCAGCTTCAGCGCGATTGCGGCCTCGCGCAGCGTAATGTTTTCCTTGTGAGCCTTCTTCGCGACCTTGGCCGCGTTATCATAGCCGATCGGTTCGCTCAGCGCCGTCACCAGCATCAGCGAACTTTCCACATTGCGCTTGAGCTGTTCGCGATTCGGCTCGAGGCCTTCGACACAGTATTTACTGAAAGACGCGCACGAGTGCGCCAGTAGCATCGTCGAATGCAAAAAATTGTGGATGATGAGCGGCTTGAAAACGTTGAGCTCGAAATTTCCCTGCGAGCCGGCGGTCGTGATCGCGACATCGTTGCCGATCACCTGGATGCAGACCATCGTCATCGCTTCGCTCTGGGTGGGATTCACCTTGCCCGGCATGATCGAGGAGCCCGGCTCGTTCTCGGGCAGGATCAGTTCGGCGAGGCCGGTGCGCGGGCCTGAGCCCATCCAGCGGACGTCGTTGGCGATTTTCATCAGCGAGACGGCGAGCGTCTTGAGGGCGCCGGAAGCCGCCACCAGCGCGTCGTGGGCGGCAAGTGCGGCGAACTTGTTGGGCGCGGATTTGAACGGCAGGCCGGTGTACTCGGCGATTTTTTTCGCGACGCGATCGGCAAACTCGCGATGCGTGTTAAGGCCGGTGCCGACGGCGGTGCCGCCGATCGCTAGTTCGAGCAAATCCGGCAGCGCGGCTTCGAGACGCTTCAGGTCATAGTCGAGCTGCGCGACGTAGCCGGAGAATTCCTGGCCGAGCGTCAGCGGCACCGCGTCCATCAGATGAGTGCGTCCGATTTTGATGATGTCGGCGAACTCTTTGGCTTTGCGGGCGAGCGCGTCGCGAAGTTTGCGCACCGACGGAATCAGATCGTGGGTGACTTCCTCGGCCGCCGCGATATGCATCGCGGTCGGGAAGGTGTCGTTGGACGACTGCGACATGTTGACGTCGTCGTTGGGATGAATCGGTTTCTTGCTGCCGAGCACGCCGCCGGCCAGCCTCGATCGCGCGATTGGAGATGACCTCGTTGGCGTTCATGTTGGTCTGGGTGCCGCTGCCGGTCTGCCAGATGCGCAGCGGAAAGTGATCGTCGAGCTTGCCCGCGATCACTTCATCCGCAGCGTCGGAAATCAGTTTGGCCTTGTCGGCCGGCAGCTTGCCGAGATCGCGATTAACCTCGGCCGCCGCCTTTTTCAAAATTCCGAAAGCGCGCACGACCGAGCGCGGCATCCGATCGAAGCCGATCGCGAAGTGCAGCAGCGAGCGCTCGGTCTGCGCGCCCCAATAGCGATCGTGCGCGACCTCGATCGCGCCCATGCTGTCGGTCTCGACGCGCTTGCCGATCGGGGGAAGCTTGGGAGCCGCAGCGGAAGGCTTCGCGGTTATCGGGCGCTTGGCGGCGCCGATCTTTCGCGTCTTCGGTCTCGGTTTTGATGCCATCTTCTATATACCTGTCGTATTTCCGGCGCTCATGCGCCGACTATTCTAGCCCGGCGCGCGGGCGATAACAGCGGTTTTTCGACCTTGGGGAATGGCCTCGTTTGCCCTTTTCAGAGGGGCTGTGCCGATATAGTTTATGCGGCGTACTCTCGACAATAGGGAGTGCGATTTCAGGTCGAGATTTTATAGAGACTGGATTTTAAGCGAGGCTGCAACCATGCCCTGGACGATTACCCGCCTTTGCCGCGACTGCGTTGATACCGGATGCGTCAGCGTGTGCCCCGTCGATTGCATCTACGAATACATCGGCGCCGACAAGGTTAAATTCCCGAACCAGCTCTACATCGATCCCGATGAATGTATCGACTGCGGCGCGTGCGAGCCGGAATGTCCGTGGCAGGCGATTTTCGAGGAGCCGGCGGTGCCGGATGTGCTGAAGGACGATATCGCGCTGAATCACGCGCTGCTGGAGATCAAGGATCAGTTCAAGGTGATGCCGTTCAGGAAGGTCGATCATCCGACGCCGGAGCAGGTGGCGGAGAATAAGAAAAAGTGGGGCGTCGATCCGAATAGCTAACCCCGCTGAGTGACCGGGATGATTGGTAACCGTTTAGACCGGCAGGATCGGTAACAGATCTGTGAATTTGACGGGAAGGAGCGCGAGGGGGCTGCACCTTAACTCGCACCGGAGCTATTTGAAGGTCCGGAAGGACAAATCAACGCAGTCGATTCTGTGCCAGAGTTTAAGATTGAAGGCGATGCCTTAAGGCGCGAAGCTCGATTCAGGGTGCTGTCGTGGGGCTCAGTGCTGTTGCTGTTGGGGATAACCGTACTGCTGTTCACGCTCGGCGTCTCCGGCGATTTGAGCGCCAGCGCCGATCTTGGCTGGCTGTTCGTGTTAACTGGTCTTGGGACGGTCGTCGTTGCCTGTGTTGTAGGGTTCCGTGAAGCCCTGCGTTTTGCCGAGCGAGAAATGATTTTTGTTCTGAACGACAATGAAGTCGTCCGAAAAAGGAAGGGGTACCCTGACGTAAAGATTTCATTTTCTGAAATCGCAACTCTGCGCGAGGAACTACGATGGTTAATTATTAGGACCGCAGAGCCTCACAGGAAGATTGCAATTCCCAACACTGTCAGTGGATATGGTGCGATTTGCACCGAACTTGCAAAGCATCACCCGCTTTCTGCTCGTGTAGATCGCGTAGAGTTCCCGTTGAAAACTACCGCCTTGTTGGCGGCAGCTCTTCTAAGCTGGGCCGCGGTGATGTGGTTTCGCGATGTGAGGTTTGTCATCCTTTCTGGAACCGGCGGGCTCATCACCATTGCCATCGGCTCGTATAGCGTATGGGCAATGTTACATTCCCGGGTGAGGCGTCCGTTGCTCTGGGCTTCCCTTGGCTGCACGTGGTTAGTGGCAATCCTATTGCTCTACCTCCGCGTGGTGCATCACTGACTTGGACGCAAGCTCGAGTTCAAGGTGATGCCGTTCAAAAAGGTCGAACACCCCACGCCCGAGCAGATCGCGGAGAACAAGAAACAAAGTGGGGCGTCGATCCGAGTAGTTGATCAGAGCTGCAGCGGAATCTTGAATCGCGCGCGCAGCGCGCGCTGAATAAGGACCCTCACCTTCGATCCTCTCCCTTGCGGGGAGAGGGGAAGAACATCAGACGGCTTCTTCGATTGCGGCTAGCAGCGACGCGAGGTCTAAGGGGCCGTCGTGCCGATTGCCGTTGATGAAGAAAGTCGGCGTGCCGTTCACGCCGCTTCGTACTCCACTGCTGAAATCTGCGCGCACACGATCGACGTAGGTGTGATCTTCCATCTCTTTGATGAAGCGCGGGACGTCGAGCTTCAGCGCTTTCGCATAGCGGGCGAGGTCTGCGTCTTCGAGCGCGTCCTGATGCTCATACAGCATGTCGTGCATCTCCCAGAATTTGCCCTGGGCGCCGGCGGCTTCCGCCGCTTCGGCGGCGTGCTCGGCGTGGGGATGCATCTCGCCTAGCGGGAAATTTCGGAAGACGAAGCGCAACTTATTGCCGAGGCGCTTTTGCAGTTCCTTGGTGATGGGATAGGCCTCGCCGCAGTAGGGGCATTCGTAGTCGCCGTACTCGACGATAGTGATTGGCGCGGTCGCGGAACCCTGCACGTGATCGTTGGCGCCGACCGGCGGCTTCAGCTTGGACATCGCGGCGCCTCCTACTTTTTCGATTCGAGTGCTTCGAGCGAGTCGAGGATTCCGTCAGCGCCGGGATTGACGCCGACCGGTGAGAGGTAGCTCCAGGCAATCGTGCCCTTGGGATCGATCACGAACAGCGCGCGCTCAGTGACGCCTTCGCTATCGCGGTAGGCGCCGTACTTGCGGGCGACGGCGCCCTTGGGCTCGAAATCCGACAGCAGCGGGAAGTGCAGCTTGCGGTCGCGGGCGAAGGCCGCATGGCACCAGGAGCCATCGACGGAGATCCCGACGATCGCAGCCTTGAACTTGTGGAACTCGGCGAGCACCTCATTATATAGCGCCATCTGATCGCCGCAGACGGGGCTCCAGTCGGCGGGATAGAAGGCGAGAATCAGCGGGGCACCGCGGAAGTCGCTCAGCGAGACGAGCTGATCAGGCGTGCTATGCAGCGAAAAATCCGGCGCAGCGGTGCCCGGCGCGAGAATCTTGTTTGGGGTTTCTGTAGCCATCGGGGGACCTCGTTGAGGTTTGTGGCGGGCCGGGAAGTGGTTCGTGAAATGTCGATCCTAATACCGCCGCATCGCTGTGACAAACCGGGGGCGGAGACCTAAACGCCCTTCCCATAGTGGGAAGGAGAACCGGAATGAAGAAGCAGAATCCTGAATCGCGCGCGAAACGCGCGCCGAATAAGGACCCTCATTTGAGCGACCGGGATGATCGGTAACAGTTTAGACCGGCATGATAGGTAACACTTTATCTGAGTTTGACGGGGAGGAGCGCGAGGGGGGCTGCCCCTCTCGCTGGACCGTTGAACAGCAGTCGGGCTTGAGACGGCGCAGTTTTAGGCTGACGCCGTCGATGAGCCCGAGCAGCATCGGTCCGAAGTAAACCTCCGCGTCGCCGTCATCGGTTTCAACTACTCCTACTACCTCATTGCCCAAAGTCTCGCTCAGGAACACTGACTCGCCCAACCACTTGATGTCGCCGGTGTGGCGCACGCGGCGCGGCTGGTAATCGGCCGGATAGTCCGGGTCTTCGAGCCGCGCCGGATAGCGGCGCTCAGACGGCGTGTAATGCGTCGCCGGCGTGGTCTGGCCCAGCGCCTCATGCGGACGCTGCTGATTAAACTCATCGCGGAACTGATCGAAGCGACTCTGCTGCGCTTGACGGTTGGCTTGCGGCGGACTGGCGCATTCGGCCTTGAGCGTCTTGTGCATCCGCTCGTGCCGCCCGTTCTGCTCGGGCCGGCCGGGCTCGATTCGCTCCGGCATGATGCCCAACTTCAACCACCACACTGCCAGCCGACTGAGTCCCGTCACTCCGGCCGAGGCGAATGGCGCACCGTTGTCCGAGCGGATCGCGCGCGGCAGACCGTACTCCCGAAACACCCGCTCCAACTCGCGGCGGCAGTTCGCATAGCCGGCTTTGTCGACCGCCTTGACGCTCAACAGGTAGCGGCTGTAGGCGTCGGTCAGGGTGAACGGATCGCAGCACACGCCGTCGCCGGTGCGGAAATGGCCCTTGAAGTCGGTGCACCAGAGGTCGTTGGGCGCCAATGGCGTGCGCAGCGGCACCGGCGACGGTCGCGCGCCGCGCCTGCGCTTGCGCGGCTGGGTGAGCTGTTGGCGGCGCAGCAACTCGCCAATCGTGCTCGGCGCCGGCCAGCTCTGACCGGGCGCACTTTGCTCAAGCTTGGCACGCAACTTCTTCGGTCCCCAACTCGGATGCGCCCGGCGCAGTCCCACGATCACCTCGGCCTGGGCCGCGCTAATCGCCCATGGCACCACCTCAGGCGCGTGCGAGCGCTCCTTCAGTCCCTCAGGGCCGAACTCAAGATAGCGCTGCCACCACTTGTACGCGGTCTTGCGGCTGATGCCGAAGTCCTCGCACAGTTCGCTTACGCTTTCCTCTCCGGCCGACAGCGCCGCCATCAATCGAATCCTCTCGTCCATCGAACAGATCTCCCGCCACGGCATCGCCTCGCTCCTCCTGCCGTGTCATTCAACCTGTTACCCATCCTGCCGGTCTATTTTGTTACCTATCCTGCCGGTCTGTACCATTTTCATCCTCTCCCTGACAGGAGACCTTTGCGTAATTCCGATTCGATGGGCGATTGAGATGGGGTTGCGATAGCCGGGTCCGACTGCGCGGCAAGCACCGAGTATTTTTTGATGAACGGTTGCTGGTGCGACGCGGTTGAGACCGAGACTCTTAGCGGCCGGGTCACGCCGCGCTCAGAATCAGCGCGCGGCGCAGATTGATCGCCGTGCACATGACCAACAGCTGGGTGCGATTGCGGACCAGGCCGCGGTAGCGTACCCGCCGGTACTGGTAGCCACGCTTCATCACCGCGAACACCCGCTCGACCTGATAGCGCACTTTGGACAGCGCCTGGTTGCGTGCCACCAACTGCGGATCCGGACGTCCCGCGCGCATACTGCCCCACCATGCACGGCGCATGATCCCGTCGGCGATCCCCAGCCGCGCAAGCAACTCGCGCCGCGCCGCGCTGTCATAGGCTTTGTCCGCGAACAGCGCACCCTCGTCGCCGCAGATCAGCTGGTCGGCTACTTCGCTGTCGTTGGTCTTGGCCCCGGTCATTAACACTTTGCGGATTATTCCGCTGCCCGCATCGACCGCCACGTGTACCTTGTAGCCGAAGTGCGAACCGCCACCACCTTTGCGATGGGCCCACTGCGCATCGGGATCGAGCGTCGAACCATGGCCCAGATTTTCTCCGCCTCGTCCTGCTGCCGGCTTGCTCACCGCCGCCTGGATTAACGACGCGTCGATCAATGTGCCGCGCTTGATGATCAGGCTGCGCGCCTCCAGCTGCCGGTTCACTTCGCCGAATAACTGTTCGCCGAGTCCTCCGCTCAGTTGCTGGCGGAAGCGGCTGATGGTCGAATAGTCGGGCACCTCCTGCTCCAGACTCAACCCCACGAAGCGCCGAAAGCTCAGCCGGTCGGCCAGTGCTTCTTCCAGTTGCGGGTCCGACAGCGAGTACCATTGCTGCAGCAGCAAGGCTTTGAACATGCTCAGCGGTGGATACGATGGCCGTCCTTCGGCGGCCGCATAGATCCGCTTCAGCATGCGCTCCAGCGGCTTCCACTGCACCAGCCGATCAATTTTCCCCAGCTGCTCGTTCTGCCCGGCTCGCCGCGCTACCAACTCGTCCGCCAAACTCATCTGCGCCACCTGCTGATGACTCATCCTCCGCCGCTCCTCCTCACCCCAACCACTTCCCTCCTTTTGATCATACATCCGTCAGTTATGCAAAGGTCTCCTTAAAGGGAGAGGGAAAGAGACAAGCGGAGAGCTACTGGGTGATTACCATTGCGGAGGTTCGGGTCAGCGGGATGGTGACAGAGGAGACCAGGCTCGTCAGTGGCGGGTAGTTGTAGGTGACGACCACCGTGACGACGCCGCCGGGATTGTTGTTGGGCGACCAGGTGGTGGTGACGGTCATTGCGCTCGTCTTGAGCACGCCGGCGATCAAACCATCGACGTAGGTTTGCATACTGGCAGCGGTGGCGACCGTGGGCGCGCTCGAGCCATGGACCGTCGCGTAGCGAACGGCCTGCTGAGCGCTGTAACAGACGAAGTCGTAGCAATAGAGCGCCAGCGCGAAGTTGATGATGCCGAAAAACAGGGTCAGGCACGGCGTCAGTACCAGTGCGAACTCGGCCATCCCCTGTCCGCCGGACGAGCGCCGGAGAGCATTGCGCAATCGCCGGAGCATAACGCGGATCGGTTTCATTTACCTATTGGACGACGCGCATAGTGGCTTTGCCGGGCACCGTCATCGGCGGCAGGATGCCCATGAAGTTGATCAGCGGGGCATACGACGCGCTGGTGTTGACCTGCGTGTACAGCAGGCGATGGCTGGCGGCGCAGTCGGTCGCAAGACACGTCGAGGGGCTGCCGTCCGAGCATACGCAAAAATGAGTCGCGGTGGCCGTCATCGAGACGAGATTTGGCGCGTTGCTGGTCGCCGCCGATTGCATCCCGGCGTTGTCGGCGGCGGTAGAGAGATTCTGCGAGCCGTATTGAACGCCGGCGCGGGCCGCGTTGGCCAGCGAAATCGCGATGTAGAAGGCGCGGCCGGTTTCGACGACTACCAGGAACATCATCAGCAGCAGCGGCAGACTAAGCGCGAGCTCGACCGAGGCCTGCGCGCGGCTGGGATGACCGCGAATCCAGCTCGATGTGCGCCGCGTAGTCATTCGGCGAGAATTGTTCCCTTGATGGGCGAGCCGCCCGGCAGCGAGGAGTAGTTGTTGCCGAGCGTCGAGTTGCCGTTGATCGTCAATTCGTTCGCCACCACGATGCTGTAGCCGTTGGAGCTGCTGTTGCCGTTGAAGTTAAGTGTCGTCGTTGGGAAGTAGACCGCTCCGTCGAAAGTGGAACTCGAATTACCGTTTATGGTGCTGGCCGCGCCGCTGGCCGGGATCGAGCGATCCTGAAAGAACAGGATTCCGGCGAGCGAGCCTGTTGTCGGCGCGCTGAAATTCGCCTGCGAGTTGCCGTTCATCGAAATTGCCCCGTAGCTGCCGGTCCCCGTGGTGTTGTAGAAGGTGACCCCTGTGCCGGTCATCGTCGAGTTGCCGTTTATACTCATCCCGCCGCCGGCGAGGACGTAAGTTCCGGCATTGAAGTGGAGCACAGAGTTGCCGTTGACCGAGATGCCGCCGCAATAGGTGCCCGAATAGAGCTGGTAGGGACTGCCGCTGCTTCCGGTGTTCCCGTTCAGCGAGAAATTTGTGTGCGCGCATGAGCCCACGGTCGGTGCCTGTACGTATGCCAGTGGATCCGATGCGGCAATCACCCCCGTCTTCGGCGTTGGCGTAAAGCTCGAGTTGCCGTTGGCCGAATAACCGCCGACGACTCCGATGTTCGGCGCTTTGATCGATGAATTGCCGTTGAGCGACAATCCGCTTAACGAGCTCGAGTCCACCAGCAAACCGCAGCTACTGACGACGTTGACGTTGCCGTTGGCAGACATCGCGCCGGAGGCCGACGGATTCAGCACGTAAATGCAATTCGGGCCGTTGCCTTCGTAGGCGACTGCGCGCGCCGACACCGTCATCGTGCTTACTCCAAGGACGCGAAGAAAATACGTAGGTACCGGCTTGCTGACGATCGCCTCGACATAGGCGGTGTTTGAGATGTTCGGTCCCGTACTCGGAGGATTGTTCACCGACACGGTCACGCTGCCGGCGCCGTCGGTGTAGCCGTTGGTGGCGGCGTCCGCTTTTCCGGCGGCCACTTGATCGCCGTAAGCCAACTCCTCGGACGCAGCCATCGCCGCGCTGTCGGCCGCGGTCTGCATCATGTTGCGCTGATCCTGCATGAAGCTGAAATCGGTCACGACGGCGATCATGCCCATGATGGCGATCAGCGAGACGCAGACGAGCACGATCACCTGGCCACTAGCGCGCGCCGATAAATTGACGATCACGTTCGCAGCTCTCATCCTCAAACTATTCACCCCAACGTACAGAGCACCGCCCGTGCCATTGGATTAGGCGCGTAGTTCCGCGCGGCGGCGGGCAAAAAATGGCCCGATATGAGACTCGTAGCGACCGAAGCTGGGGCGTTTGAAGGAACGAAGGGATTGCCGTGCAGGCGGCGCGGCGGACATCTGCGCCTTATTTTGTCCCCCACCCTAACCCTCCCCCCTCGAACGGGGGAGGGAATCAGACGGGCATTCTAGACGATGCGCTTTTGGCCGTGCTTGAACCCGCCTTGCTCGCCGATGGCTTCGTTGCCGCGCTCGGGCTCTATCCGTTGGACCTCACGCTCGCGTTGTGGGTCGCGCTCGCGGTCGCGACGACGGCCGCCCCGTGGCGGTCCATCCCCCCTTTGATCGCGACGACCACTCGTGTCGGTCGGGACTATCTCGATCGAGCGCATCAGGCCTTCGCCGGCCGAGCGGGTGGTGATCATCGGATCGTCCTTGAGCGCGAGATGCACGATGCGGCGGTCGCGCGGCGGCATCGGCTCAAGCCTCACCGGCTTGTGCTCGCGCTTGGCCTTCTCGCCCATCGAGAGCGCCATCCGATGCAATTGCTGGCGGCGGCGCGCGCGATACGATTCGGTCTCGAGTGAGATCGGCGCCGCATCTTTGATTCGGCGCGCGAGGATGCGATTGACGATGTATTCGAGCGCGTCGAGCGTTTGGCCGTGGCGTCCGATGAGGATGCCCGAGCCGTCGCCCTTGATTTCCAGCTCGAGCGTCTCGGCGTCGACTTCTATCTGCGCGGACTTCCGTCTGCTCGCCCATCTGCTCGAGGATCTGCTTGAGGATACCGATCGCCTCGCGGCGCTGCTCCTCGACGTCGACGCTCTTGCGGCCGGGCGCACTGCTGTCGTCGTCATCTGCGGCGCCGCTTGATTCTGCCGCGGCGGATTAAGGCTGCGTTTGCGCGGCCGCCGCCGCGCCCGCGCCGCGGATTGTCGCGTTGCGGCCGCGCCGTTGGTTTTGAGGCTGTGAGTCTGTCGCGCGACGTTCCGGCGCGCGCGAGCGACATTGCGTTGCGGCGCGAGTTGCCGCGGGCGGCGCGACGTTGCGCGCTGCCTCCGGCGCGCTTCTTGCGGCGCTCTTGCGCGTCACGCGCACCCGCGCATCGCGCGCGC
This sequence comes from uncultured delta proteobacterium, assembly GCA_963721485.1. GTDB lineage: Bacteria > Desulfobacterota > Binatia > Binatales > Binataceae > Binatus. The sequence goes on from CAVRJV010000006.1 coordinate 130,175, forward strand.
CCAGTCCGAGCACGCCCGCGCGCGGCGTGGCGAGGACTTCGACTGACGACCTCGTCCTCGCGCGCGCCGAGTTGTTCCAGCGCTTCGGTGACTGCCTCATTCGACCGAGATGCCGGTGATTTCTATTGAGTCCATCTTGCTCATGTAGCCGGGGTGTACTGTTTGAATTCGCGATTAAGAAAGTATTGCTGGATCACGCCCAGCAGGTTGGAAGAAAAATAGTACAAAGCGAGCCCCGCCGGAAAGTTAATAAACATGATCGTAAAGATGAGTGGCGTCAGCATCATCATGCGCTGCTGATTCGGGTCGGGCTGGGTCGGCGTCATGTACTGCTGCAGAAACTGGTCACGCCCATCAGCAGCACCAGCACCGGCAGGCCGTGGCAATGCATCAGCGGCAGTTGCGGCAGGCCCGGCACGTGCAGGCAGTCGGGCGCCGACAGGTCGTTGATCCAGCCGACGAACGGCGCGTGGCGCAGCTCGATCGAGTTCTGCAGCGCCTCGTACAGCCCGATAAAAATCGGCAACTGGATCGCCATCGGCGCGCATCCGCCGAGCGGATTGACGTGATTGCGCTTGTAGAGATCGACCATCTCTTTCTGCAGCTGCTCGTTGTCGTCCTTGTGCTTCTCGCGCAGGCGCTCGAATCTGCGGCTGCAGGCGCTGCATCCGCATCATCGAGCGCTGGCCTTTGATCGACATCGGCAGGAACGCGATGCGGATCGAGACGGTCAGCAGAATGATATCGACGCCGTAGTTGGGTGCGATGTAGTGAAGGAGTTTCAGCGTACGCAGAAAAACGATCGCCAGGATGCCAAACCAGCCGAAGTCGATCGCCTTGTGCAGCGCCGGATTCACCCCTTCCAGCGTCTCGAGCAGCTTCGGGCCCATGAAGATTTCGCTGTGGACTCGCACGGCGTTGTCGAACAGCACGCGCGCGATCGCCTCGTCGCCGCTATAGGCCATCGCGAGCGTCGCCGGTGGTGGGCTGTTGCGGCAAAAACACTGACAGGAAGTATCGATCGCCGAAGCCCGCGTAGGTGATCGGCCCCACTAACGGCGGCACTCCCTTCTGCAGGTTTTTCTGGCTCTCGGTGGTCACCTTGTCGGCAACATCGGCCTGCAACTCGGGGATATCGCGAAAGCCCTGATGCGCCGTCAGCGGCTGGCTCATCGAGACGCCAAGCTGATTCAGCGCGGGACCGCCACTGGCCGCAACGTCCATCGAAAACACGTAGCTCGATGGCTTGAAGGTGAAGGTCTTGGTGATAGTGGTGCCGTCGGCGGTCGTGGCGGTAAAAGTCGCCGTCGCGTCCGATCCCGTCGCGTTGATCTGCGAGGGCGCGCTGGTGTCGTAGCTGAGATCGCGATCGTCGAAAACGTTGCCCGCCCGCGTCATCACAGCGCCGAGCGGCAGATGGCCTCCCGGCTGCATCTGGACCATCTCGTAAGGCGGACTGTCCTTGGCGGCGCTCTGACGATACTTGTTAAGGACGAAACTTTTAAGGCGCGCGCCGTGAGTGGTGAAGATGGCGACGTAGAGGTCGGAGTCCACCTCGACAGTCCGTTCAGGCACGAGGGCCATCGAGGGGGTCATCGCAGTGGACTGCTGTCCCGTCGCCGCTGCGGTTGTTCCTGGAGCCGCCGTACCAGTGCTCGATGGTGCGGTGGGCAGCCCGTTGCCAAGCGCCTGCGCCTGGGCAGCCTTCGCCTCCTTGGCCTGCTCGGCGGCCTGCTGCTGTTGTTGAGTAGGCGCAGGAAAAAATCGCTTGAGCACCAGTTCCTGGTAGGCAACCACCAGGACGATGGAGAGAATGACGGCGACCAGTACTCGGCTAGAATCCAAAATTCAGTTCCTTATCGTCTGAGTCTTCGATGGCACTGGATCGTGGCCGTGACCGCCGAGCGGGTTGCATCGCGCGATTCGCCAAATCGCCATGACGCCGCCGCGAATGATGCCATGCTCGGCGAGCGCGTCGTGGGCGTAGGCCGAGCAGCTTGGCTCGAAGCGGCAGGCCGGGCCGTTGATTGCGTGAAGGATCGGAGAGATCGCTGTGCGATAAATCGCGATCGCACCGATCGCCATCACTCGCGGCAACGTACCGGCGCCAGCTATCCGCTTCCCGCTCGGGAAGGGGTTAGAGGTTAGGTTATCCGGCATCAATCACCACGCCCCGTGATGCGCCCTCTGAGATTCCGCGCCGCCATCGCGAGTTCATCGGCAATAGCCGCCGACTCGAGCGCACCCGCACCGGCGCGCGCAATCACGACGAGTGAGGTACCGACTGGCATCTGCGTTCGCAAGGCTTTTCTAAAAGACTCGCGCACGCGTCGCTTCACGCGGTTGCGCACGACCGCGTTGCCGATCCGGCGCGAGACCGTCACGCCCAGGCGCGAGCGGGCCGGGTCGTCGTCGAGACTCCCCGCATAAAACACAAAGTGAGGACTCTGGAATCGCACGCCGTTTCGCTGGAGGCGCAAAAATTCGGCGCTTCGATGCAGCCGGTCGGCCGCGGCGAAGCTCAATTGCGCGCGCACGCGGGTTAGCCCGGCTGCTTGGGCGGGATCGAGATCGCGAGGCGCACACGGCCCTTCGCGCGGCGGCGCTTGAGTATCTTGCGGCCGCCTGGCGTGGCCATCCGCGCCAGGAATCCATGAGTTCGTTTACGACGGCGGTTATGAGGCTGATAGGTCCTTTTCATTGATCGGGGCCGGCTTGGCTCAACTTGTATTCAGACCGGTGGGTCTGTTGTGGGTCGGGTGTTGAACACGCAATCGAACCATACCGCGCGCCTTTGAGCAAGATGCTCCGATCGGCTACTCGGCCTTCAAGCGGGGGTCGTCGTCCGGCACGCAAATCGAATAGGAGTAGCGTTGGACGTAAATGTTGCCGCTGTCGGCCTTCTCGGCTTCGATGACGGTGGCGCGGTAGCTCTGACAGTTTTCCTGCGACGAGAAATGATCGACGCGCTCCCATTGCGACAGCGGCGTCTCACGTTGCAAGCCCCGCCGCGCGCAATCAATCGAAGGCGCGATGAGGATCCATCCGGTTAGTGTCAGCGCCGCGAGCTGGCCGAACTTCGCTCCAAGCATAGGACCGGGATTCTTCGCTTCGCTCTAGAATGAAACAAGTCACTGGGGGTGCAGGGGTCACCCCTGCCCAGGGAAGCGTGAAACCCACATTGGGTTTCACATACAATCAAGTTCTTCTTGCCATGTATGCCGCGGACACGATCGTTGCGCCTGCTACTGCGCCGGGAATCGGGGCGGTTGCGATCGTGCGGATGTCGGGCCCGCGAGCGCTCGAAATTCTCGACGCGATTTTTCAGCCTCTGCATTTCGCTGAACTTACGCCGCGGATGATGCGGCTGGGCGACGTCGTCGATCCTGTGAACGGCGTGCGCATCGATCGGGCGCTTGCGGTCGTGATGCCGGGGCCGGCGAGCCTGACGGGTGAGGATGTGGCCGAAATACAGTGCCACGGCGGAGTTTTTGTCGTTCGGCGGATTGTTGCGCTCGCCATCGATGCGGGCGCGCGCGTTGCGGAGCCGGGGGAATTTACGCGGCGCGCGTTTCTGAATGGGCGGATGGATCTCGCTGAGGCCGAGGCGGTTGCGGATATCGTTGCGGCGCGTAGCGATTCGGCGCTGGCGATTGCGATCGAGCAACTTTCGGGTGCGCTTTCGGCACGCGTGGCGGAATTGCGCGCTCAGGTGGTTGCGATTCGGGCGCATCTCGAAGTCGAGATCGATTTCTCCGACGAGGATATCCGTCTGCCGTCGCGGCGCGAAGTTGCTGCGGAAATCGAGCGGCTGATCGCTGACGTTGCGGTGCTGCACGACAGTTTTGCGCGCGGGATCCTGATGCGCGACGGGGTGCGCGCAACGATTGTCGGCAAGCCCAATGTCGGCAAGTCGAGCTTGCTAAATCTCTTACTGGGGGCTGACAGGGCGATCGTCACCGCCATTGCGGGAACGACGCGCGATGTTATCGAGGACTCGGTGCAGTTGGGGCCGTACGCGCTCGTGCTGAATGATACCGCCGGGGTGCGCGAGTCGACTGACGACGTTGAGCGAATCGGAATCGAGCGGACGATGAGATCTGCGCGCGAGGCGGATTTGCTGATCGCGATGTTCGACTCGTCGCGGGCGCTCGAAGCCGCGGATCTCGACGTGATTCGCCTGACGGAGGGCCGGCCGGGGTTGGCGATATTGAATAAGCGCGATCTGCCGGCGGTAGTCACGGCGGAGGAGCTTCGCGAGCGTGGGTTGGGGATTCCGATATTACCGTTCTCGGCGATTGACTTGGACGAAGCCGGCATCCTGCGCGCTGAACTGATCAAAGAAATCGATACGATGGTTTCTGGTTCCTTGAATGTGGGGTTGGGCCCAGTACCCTCACCTAACCTCTCCCGTGAAATAACGGGCGAGGGACCAGAGACGAGCTCCGCTCCATCCAGCAATGAAATTGCGATTTCGCGGGTGCGGCATCGCGATGCGCTGGGGGCGGCGCTCGCGGCGCTCAAGAACGCTCGCACCTCCGCGCTCTCTTTGATGCCGCCGGAGATTGTTGCGGTGGATATTATGGCGGCGGCCGTGGCGCTTGGATCGATTACCGGGGAAGTCAGCGGCGAGGATGTGCTCGACGCGATCTTCCGCGACTTCTGCATCGGCAAGTAGCGAAAAAGGAAACGGGACCCGCGATCGGACCCCGTTGTGCCAAACATTGCGCGGATGTGTCGCTAGATCTTCGCCTGCAGGAAGAATGCGATCACGAGCGCGTACAGGGTCAGCGCTTCGATGAACGCGAGGCCGATGATCATCGGGACGAAGATCGCGCCGGCGCTGTTCGGGTTGCGGCCGATCGATTCCATCGCGGAGGCGGCCATGCGGCCCTGGCCGAGCGCGCTGCCGAATGCGGCGATACCGATGCCGATGTTCGCGGCGAGCGCGATAAGTCCGGCGCGAAGATCACCGCCACCGGCGGCCGCGGCCCCCTCCTGCGCCATCGCGAGCAACGGCGACGCGAGGATGGCGATCCCGGCCATCGTCACTATCGTTCCAAGCTTGTGTCGTAACATTTCGTTCCTCCTTCTCCTTTCGCGCGCCCCGGGTGCCGCAGCCGGCCACCTCTCTTCCTCTACCACCTCGAATTCCGGTCGGAATCCCTGGCGCTCTTTTCTCAGTGAAATCCTTTTAATGAAATCTTTCTAGTGATCGTGACTTGCGGCGAGCCGAACGTAGCTCATCGAAAGAACCACGAAGATGATCGCCTGGATGATGCACACGATGGCGCCCAGCGCATAAAACGCGAGCGGTACGATCAGCTTGGTCAGGCCCGTGAAGATGCTGAGCACCGTGTGGTCCGCGAACATGTTGGCGTAAAGACGAATGCCAAGCGAAAAGGGGCGGAACAGGTTGTCGGCCAACTCGATTGGCAGCATCAGAATGGCGAGCGGCAGATACGGGCCGAGAAAACTCTTCAGGTACCACACGCCCTTCGAGGCGAAGCCCTGGTAGATGTAGTAGCCGAAGCAGATGGTGCCCAGCGCGAAGGTCAGGTCGGAGTCGCCGGTCGGCGGTTCCATCCCGGGGATCAGGCCGAAGAAGTTCGCGAACAGAATGAACATGAAGATACAGCCGAAGAACGGGACCATCGCGCGCGATCCGTGCATCTCGGTGACTTCGCTGACGAAACCGTCGAGCCATTCGACGATCATCTCGGAGATTGACCGGATGCTCATCCCTTCGTCGGGAACGACCGGGTCGGCGGCGCCGGCGATCGAGGCGCGCGCGATAAATCCGAAGATGAGCAGGATGCCCATGACGATCCAAGTGCCGACGATCACCTCGGGGATTTTGCCGCCGCCGATCAGTTCGAGAAAGTTTACTGATTTCTGCAAATGTATCTCTCCGCCGCGGCGATCTTAACTGACGCCGCGGAGCGAAGCACGCCCGGTCTCAATAATAATAGCGGCCATCTGAGTCAAGACGCCGACGCCGAAGCCCGCGCCATTGACGCGTGTGCGCGTGAAAATCAGATACACGAGGCCGACGATGATGAACAGCTTCAAGGGAATCGCGAGCGCCCCAATCTTCGCGACGCCGCCGGAAATGCCGGCGCTCGATGCGGCCAAGAGCAGGCCGCCGAGAGCGGACAGGATCCACAGATTCGCGATTACCACGGTGCCGCCGAGCATGCATCCGACGGCCATCGGCGCCGAGGCGAACAACGCGAGAATCGCCGAGCTGACCACTACCAGGATGAAGTTGGTGCGCTGGATCGACGCGATCGTCGGAATTGCGAACGTCATCAGGCGCCGAATCTTTCCGCGGCGCGGGCCTTGGCCTTGGCGGCTTCTTCTTCGCGGTTGCGCGACGGCGCATTGGTTTCGAGCGACCGAAGAAACCGGGCCGATGCGCCGGCTATTTCATCGATCGCAGCCATGAAGCGGCCTTCGTTGGCCTTCGACGGTTTGTTGAAGCCGGAGATTTTGCGCACAAACTGGAGCGAGGCGGCGCGAATCTCCTCGTCGGTGACGGGCGGCTCGAAATTGTAAAGCGTCTTTATATTCCTGCACATGCTACTGACCTCGATATAGTGAGAACTCGGGCAAGGTGGTTCTCTACGGCTGCTCCGAGTTTACCAATTCATTCACCCTGAGTTTTGTAACCGCGGTCTTCATGCTGCGGCCGGGTCAAGGCTATTTTTCTTTCCGCTGTAAATCGAAGTCGCCAGCTCCGCCCACGAATCGCGATATTTGATCCAGCTAAGCTCCGCTGCTCTCGCGGCTTTTCTGTATGCCAAGTCGCGGCCAGAAAGGTTTTTGCGGTACGCGCGGTTGAGCGCATCGTCAGCTGCCTGAAACGCGACCTGGTCAGCGGGCTGCAAATCGCGGCTTCTGATGGTCTTTTCAACCAGTCCCGAGAAATCGTCACGGAGCAATTTCGCCTGACCCATGCTTTTCATATTTCGTATCGTGCCGCCAACCGAAGCAAGATAGGTTCGATTCCTGTCCGCCTCCTGGTAGGCTTTGAACGAGGCGATCACGCGGTCGAGTATGATCGCGTCTGCCGAGCTTAAACCGGCGCGAGTCGTGGCGAGCATCTCGCTGAACTGCCGCTCGCTGACGAGCTCGCTAATTGCCGTGCAATAGTCCATTTCCGGCGTAGTCCCATTGAGGACGTCGGAGCACAGGTCGATGGGGGGAGAAACTTTGTTCGGGGCGTGGCTGACTTCTTCGATAGCTTGCTTGAGCGAGGACAATTCAGCCGCAGTCCACTCGGCAGGCCAGTCGACGGGCGCCATCTTCTGCCCGGTTGCGAACCAGTGCTCAGCCCGCTGCGGATCTCTCGGCGCACCCTGTCCGTTCAGGTACATCACAACCAGATAGGGCCAAGTCTTGTAATTCTCGAAGCACTGAAGCGCCTTTGAGAAATCCGGCGGGCCGCTGAAGCCGAAGTAGGAGTCGTAACACTCGCCGCCCGGAAACTGCATCATATAGCACTTCAAATCACTGGGATAATCTTGTCCAAATTGGCAATCGGCATAGACCGTCAAAGGAGCCAAGCTCTGCTCGAGGAAAGCTCCAGCGACCAGGCAAATGAGGACGAGCCGAAAAGAATTCGTTTTGCTATGCAGGATCAACGGTCAGAATTTTGCGTCAGCGAGTGCAGAGTTGGCAAACGCAATCAAGACTCGCGGTTCTCGCGCTGGAAGAGGGCGAGCTCCTGGATCAGCCGGTAGAAGCCGATGAAGACGCCGAGCAGGAACATCACGAGCGTCAGCCACGGGTCGGTATGAAAGTAGAGGTCGAGATAGTGCCCCAGAATTGCACCGGCGATCATCGGCCACGCGAACTCGAAGCCGATCGCGGCGAAACGCATCATCCTGCCAGTGCTCATCGCCATAGTTAAGATTTACCCAGTGATTCACTGGCGGCTGCGATAGTGCGATCGATGTCGGCGTCGGTGTGTGCCGTCGAAATAAACATCGCTTCGAACTGCGACGGCGGAATGTTGATCCCGCGCTCGAGCATCGCGTGGAAAAATTTGGCGAAACTGACCGAGTTGGAGGTGCGAGCTTCATCGGCGTCGCGCACGCGATCGGGGCCGAGGAACATCGTGAGCAGCGATCCGGCGCGATTGACGCATCCAGGCTGGCCGGATTTTTTCAGGGCGTCGCGAAGTCCCGCTTCAAGGCGCGCGCTGGCGGCGTCGAGTGTGGCGTACGGATTGTCCTCCTTCAGCATGCGCAGCGTCTCGAGTCCGGCGCGAACGGAAAGCGGATTTCCTGACAGCGTGCCCGCCTGGTAGACGGGACCGAGAGGCGCGAGCAGGTCCATGATTTTCGCGGGACCGGCGACGGCGCCGACCGGCATCCCGCCGCCGATTATTTTTCCGAGCATGATGAGGTCGGGCGCGACGCCCATGCTTTCAGCAATCGAGCCGAAGCGGAGCCGGAACCCGGATATAACTTCGTCACATATTAGAAGCGCGCCGTTGGCGTGTGCAATTTCGGCGAGCGCTTTCAGCGAACCGGGATCAGGATTCACGACGCCCATATTTGCGGCGACCGGCTCGACGATCACGGCGGCGATTTTGTCAGGCGCGGCGCGAAATAAACCTTCGACTGTCTCAATTGAGTTATATCGAGCAACCATCGTCATCGCAGCGAGCGCCGAGGGAACGCCGCCACTGTCAGGTTGACCGAAAGTCATCGCGCCCGATCCGGCGCGCACTAGCATCGAGTCGCTGTGACCGTGATAGCATCCGTCAAACTTGATTATGTTTGGGCGGCCGGTCGCTGCGCGCGCGAGTCTGAGCGCGGTGAGCCCGGCTTCCGTTCCCGAACTGACCAGGCGCACTTTTTGTGCGCATTCGATCGCCGATGAGATCAATTCCGCGAGCTCGACCTCGAGCCGCGTCGGCGCACCAAAGCCCAAGCCGAGTCGCGCCTGCTCGGCAATCGCCTGCGTCACGCGCGGATGAGCATGTCCGAGAATCGCGGGACCGTATGAGCAGACGTAGTCGAGGAACGCATTGCCATCTGCATCGATCAGAGTTGCACCGCTGCCACTTTCGATGAAAATTGGCGCACTGCCGACGGCTTTCCACGCGCGGACCGGAGAATTCACCGCACCAGGAATCTTAACAGTGGCGCGGTTGAACAGTTCATCTGATTTTTTTCGAGATGTCATCGTTGATTTCCGTGGAGATCGCGCGCGATCAAAAATATTTTTTCGACTGCGAAGAAAAATTTGACTGCGCACGGTCCTCGCGAGAGAAAAAACCGGCGCAACGCAAAATTTGAGATCGCGGACGTTGGCTTTCAGAGCGAATGCAAGCGATCGCGCGATCGGCGTAAAATTTCCTGCGCGCGGCCCGCTATCGCGCGTGCGCGAAATTTCCTTTACGATTCGCGCGCTTCGCGACATATTTTTTTCCGCGCTTGTCCTCTTCACGAAATAAGTTTATCACGTTCCCTTGGCCGCACACTTCGTACTTGTAAGAACCAATTTCCACTGAAGGTTCGTTTCGCGGCGCGAGAGCTAATGGGTTCGAAGCGCGTATATATCATTCGTATCCTCGATCAGTTTTTTACCCTAACAGAACCGATCGTAACCCGGACAAGTTGATAGTCCGGCGTGCCGTGCCGTCAAATTGTTGGTTGTAACGAAGGAATAACCGCTTATCCACAGGTGTGGATAAGACTGTGGAGCAATTTCGCTGGCGTCTGATGCCAGCGCGCTAGTTCCGGGGCGTGTGATGGGGTGAGGAGGTGCGGTCCGGTTTGGTCAGGGGGAGACGATATGAATGGTTTGTGGCAGCGAGCCGCTGATCGTATGCGCGATGAGCTTGGTCAGGTCGGCTATGAGACGTGGATCGGGCCTCTCAACTTCGTCGGTCATCAAGGATCGACGGTTACAGTCGAAGCGCCCAACCGGTTTTTCCGCGATTGGATCAACGAGCGCTACCTGAGCATGATGCGAACGGCGCTCTCGGCGGAAGCCGGCGGCGAAATCGAGGTGCGGCTGACGCTCGGCGAGAATGCCGCAATCGCGCTGCCGCCGCAACGCTCGACCAATGGCCATGCAAATGGCAATGGCAACGGTCACACTAACGGCGTTGCCAATGGGAACAGCAGTGGCAAAGCGTCCGCGGCCAATCGCGCGACGACTGCGGCGGCGCCGCGTGGAGATCGGCATCCGACCCTGAACCCGCGCTATAGTTTCGCCGAGTTCGTGGTGGGATCGGCCAATCAGTTCGCGCATGCCGCCGCGCAGGCGGTCGCGAATCAGCCGGGCGAAAAGTACAACCCGCTCTTCATCTACGGCGGAGTCGGGCTCGGCAAGACTCACCTGGTGACCGCGATCGGGCACCATATCTGGGCCAGCGGCGATCGGCCGAAGAAAGTGCTGTTCATGCCGGCCGAGATTTTCATGAACGAGCTGATTGGCTCGCTGCGCCGCGACAAGATGAACGAGTTTCGCGAAAAGTTTCGGCGCGTCGACACGCTGATCCTCGACGACGTGCAGTTCCTGGCCGGTCGCGAGCGCACGCAGGAAGAATTCTTCCATACCTTCAACGCGCTGCATGCCGAGCGGCATCAGATCGTGCTGACCTCGGACAAAGTTCCGCGGGAAATCCCGGGTCTCGAGGAGCGGCTGCGCAACCGCTTCGAGATGGGCCTGATCGCGGATATCGCGCCGCCCGACCTCGAGACGCGCGTGGCGATAGTGCAGAAGAAGGCGGTGCTCGAGAACCTGCGGCTGGCGCCGGAGGTTGCGATGTATATCGCGCAGAGCGTTTCGTCGAACGTTCGCGAACTCGAGGGATGCCTGACGCGGCTGGCGGCGCTGGCGTCGATCAACCAAGCGGCGATCACCGTGGACTTCGCGCGGCAAGCGCTGCAAGATTTGATTCGCAATCACGACGCGAAGCCTGATGTCGAATCGATCCAGAAGACGGTTGCGGATTTTTTCCATATCCGGCTGACCGATTTGAAATCGAAGAAGCGCACCCAGCACATCGCATTCTGCCGGCAGGTCGCGATGTATCTGTGCCGCAAGCTGACCGACAGCTCGTTCCCGACGATCGGCGAGCATTTCGGGCGCGACCATTCGACTGTGATTCACGCCTACAACCTGATCATGCGGCGCGTCACCAGTGATTCGGCGTTTCGGCTCTCGATCGAGAAAATCGAGCGCGAGCTTAAATCGATCCGCGCAAATGCGGCGTGAATCGATTGTGGGGGAGTTGTGGAGAGGGAGAGCATAACGTTGGAGCTGTCGACAGGGCCGGTGCGCGCAAGGCCGGTCCTGTCGAGCAGCCGGTTTTCCGCCAACAACTTATCAGCGGGCGATCGGCTTTTGTTTTCGAGCGGTTGTAAGATCAATCAACAAATCCACAACTCCTACTATTACTGCTATTCTCTTTTAGATATCCAAGATCCGGAATAGGAAGACGGGCTAACAATTCATGGGACTCGCAATCGAGCGCGCTTCGCTGCTTAGCGGTTTGGGACTGGTCCAGGGTATCGTGGAACGGCGCACGACGGTTCCGATCCTCGGCCACGTGCTACTCGAACCAAATGGAAATGCGCTGACGCTCAGCGCCACCGACCTCGAAGTTGGAATCCGCACCCAGGTCGCGTGCTCGGGCAAGGAAAAGAGCCTGACACTCAACGCGCGCAAGCTGTTCGAAATCGTGCGCGAGACCGAAGGCGACGAAGTCGCGCTGACCTCGCTCGACGGCGATTGGGTCGAGCTGAAATGCGGCCGCGCGAAATTCAAAATGATGGGCCTCGATCCGCGCAGCTTCCCCGCGATGCCGAGTCAGAGCACGGGCAAGGATTCCGGGGCGTCGAAAAAACAACTCAAGGCCGAACTTGCGATTCCGGCGACGGTGCTGGCCCACATGATCGATAAAACGATCTTCGCAGTCAGTCCCGATGAAGCGCGCTACAACCTGAGCGGCGTATTCGTCGAGTCCAACGCGCCGGGAGCAGTAAGGATGGTGGCAACGGACGGCCATCGGCTCGCCATGATCGAGCGCGAAGTGCCGGGATTTACAATGCCGGCGGGCGCGATCATTCCGCGAAAAGGACTCGCGGAACTGCGCAAGATTCTCGATGTCGGCACCGAACCAGAGGTGCGGCTGAGCCTGGAGGGTCAACTCGCATATCTGAAGCGTGGCGCGACGGAAGTCTCGATGCGTCTGGTTGAGGGCGAATTCCCTGACTACCGCGGCGTGATTCCCAAGCAGTCGAAGTACAAGATCACCGTCAAGCGGGATTTGCTGTTTGCGGCAATCAAGCGTGCGGCGATTTTCTCGAGTGAGCGATACCACGGCGTAAAGTTCGCGCTGTCGTCGGGAACGCTGACGGTTTCGTCGACGAGTCCGGAAACGGGAGAAGCAAGCGAATCGCTCGATGTAGATTTCAAGAGCGAAGAATTCGCGATCGGATTCAACGCCTCATACGTGCAGCAGGCGCTGGGAGTGATTCCGCAGGGCGCGGACTCGACAGTCGAGCTCGGCCTGAGCGACGACGTCAGCCCTGGCGTAATCAGGACAGAATCGGATCAGCAGTACACGTACGTGGTGATGCCGATGCGGCTGTAGGGCGCGCCTTAGAGTGGAACTTATCTAATTGAATTTGAAACCCACGGTGGGTTTCAAACTTCCTTCGGGAGGGGTGACCCCTGCACCCAGTACTGAGAAAAGATGCGGGACTTCGTCCCTATTAGAAGGGGGTGAGGAATTACCTCTCCGTGGGGAGAGGTAATCAGTTGCCAATCTTCAGCAGCACTACCTTGTTGCGATAGTTGTAGTCGGACTCCCATGGATATGACGCTTCGCTGAGCTCGACCCTCGTCGGAGTGTCGAGCTTGGGCATGTCACGGCGGCGGACGATCATCCATTTGGCATCGCCCTTTGCGATTGCGTCCTGCAAGTCCTGCTTCTTGTCGAATTCGGGCAGCGGCGCCGGCGGATTGAGATAGAACAGCGGCCCTTGAGTCTTGAACAGGACGAGATGGTCGGTCGAACCGCCGATTTTGTTAAGGACGGCGTAGCCGAAGGGCTTTTCGCCGCGGTATGCCTCCGCCGCGGGCATCGCGAAGATATAGATGTAGGCCATCACGAGATATGCGATCGCGCTCATCGAAATCGCGACCCGGTACGGGCTGAATTTGCGAATTGTATAGATGATGACGCCAATCGACACGATCCACAGCGCGATGAAGGCGAACTTGGCGGGCAATTCAGGGAAAGTGTCGTACGGGCTTGGCAGAATCGCCCAGGCAGGAACCATCACGACGATGCCGGCGATCGCGGCGAATGCGACAATCGCATAGCCGATGGCGAGCAGGCGGCGGGCGATCATCGAGCGTAATTCGCCGGGATAGGCGAGCGTTCGCGCGACCAGCATCGCGGCCGCCGGCAGAATCGGCAGGATGTAGTAGCTGCGGCGTGAGCCGGACAGCGTGAAAAATATGAACGTCGCCCAGAAATATACGAGCGCGAATCGATCCGCGCGGGCCGGTTCCGCGTTAGCATGGCGGAGCGTGTGGGTTTCAACCAGGGCTGCGGGCAATAGCGCCGACCATGGCGCCATCAGGCCGAAGATTACGTAGACGTATAAGTAGATAGGGCCACGATGGTCGAACGGATGGAAAAATCGCACGACGTTTTCTCGATAGACCATCGCGAGGCCTTTTTGCGTGCCCATCATCCGCGCCGAGATTTCGAACGGCAGGTAGTACACGAAGCCGCCGACCGCGATGCCGGCGACGGTGTACCAATTGAAAAACCATCGATTGCGCTCGATGAGTTTTCCGATCCGGTCAGCTGTCGAGCCGCCGAGAATTTCCTGGAAGAGCAGCGGCCAGCCGTCGCGCAGGCATGAGTACGCGCCAATCACGAGCAGCGGCAGCGCGAATCCCAGCAGACCTTTCGTGAGGGAAGTCGCGGCCATTATCAGCCACAGGACCACGATCCAGAGTCCGCCGCCGCGATCCTCGTTGTGGCTGAAGAGCAACAGCGCACAGAGTTCGCCGGTGATCGTTTCGACGTCGGCGCTGGCGTCGCGCGAAAAGAACACGAAGCTGAAGCTGGTCGCGAGAATGACACCGGCCAAGATTGCCGTGCGAGCGTCGTAGAGGCGTCGCACGACGAGCATGAGCAGCAGCACTGCGAGGAGGCCTGCGATTGCGCTGGGCAGCCGCGTAGCAGTCTCGTTGAGGCCGCCTGTAAGCGGGGTCGAGAAAATTACCAGCCAGTACGAGCCGAGCGGCTTGTCGTAATAGACGTGGCCGTTGATCGTCGGCCAGAAGTAGTTGCGTGTCACAATCATCTCGCGCGCAATCTCGGCCCATCGGAATTCCGACGACCACAGCGCGCGCGCACCGAGACGGGCGAAGAAAAGAATCGCGGCGAGAATCAGGACGAATCCGGCGCGCAGTCGAAATCGCATAGCAGCGAATTGTAACTGGCGCGCTCGATACTCTGCCATACGGTCGCGCGATCAGAATGACAGAGCTTCGAGAGGCAGATAGGATGATGCGAGATTCATGAGCCAGGCGAAAAATCCCGAAAGTCATCCCGGCGCCAAGCCGAACCGGTTGATCAACGAACAGAGTCCGTACCTGCGGCAGCATGCGTACAATCCGGTCGATTGGTATGCGTGGGGACCGGAAGCGCTCGACCGCGCGAAAGTCGAGAACAAGCCAATCATGCTGTCGATCGGCTACTCGGCATGTCACTGGTGCCACGTGATGGAGCGCGAGTCGTTCGAGAACGACGCGATCGCGCGGCTGATCAACGAGAACTTCATCCCGATCAAGGTCGATCGCGAAGAGCGGCCTGACCTCGATCAGATTTACATGGACGCCGTGCAGCTGATCACGGGGCGCGGCGGATGGCCGCTGACGATGTTCCTCGCGCCGGACGGGCGGCCGTTTTTCGGCGGGACGTACTATCCGCCGGAGGATCGGCAAGGGATGCCCGGCTTCCCGCGTATTCTCGTGGCGGTGTCGCAGGCGTTTCGCGACAAGGCGAAGGAAGTCACCAACAATCTCGAGAAGCTGACCGAGGCACTCGGCGCGATCACCAACTACGTGCCGACCGGCGACGACTTGAAGCCGGGGCTCGCGGCCGAATCGGCGCGCGCGCTCGCGTCGCACTACGACAGTATCAACGGTGGAATCGGCCAGGCGCCGAAATTTCCCAACACGTTCGTGTTCTCGCTGTTTCTTCGCGTGCACGCGGCTGACGGCGACGAGTCGATGGCAGAGATGGTCCGGCACACGCTGTCGAAGATGGCGCGCGGCGGAATTTACGATCAGGTCGGCGGCGGATTCCATCGCTACAGCGTCGACGAGCGGTGGCTCGTGCCGCATTTCGAAAAGATGCTCTACGACAACGCGCTGCTGGCGCGCCTGTACCTAGACGCCGGGCGCGCGCTGAACGAGCCGGAGTTCCTGGGCGTCGCTCGCGAGATTTTCGAGTACGTTTTGCGCGAGATGACGAGTCCCGAAGGCGGCTTCTACGCGGCGCAGGACGCCGACAGCGAGGGCGCCGAGGGCAAATTTTTCGTGTGGACGCCCGATCAGGTCGACGCGGTCGTCGGGCCCGAGCTCGGCGCGGTTGCCGAGCGCTATTTCGATATCTCGATCGAAGGAAATTTCGAGGGCGCGAACATTCCGCATCGCACGATAGAGCTCGCCGACGCCGCGCGGATGTTCAAAGTTTCGGAAGACGAGATGGCGTCGAAGATCGCCGAGATTCGCAGCAAGCTGTTCGCCGCGCGCGAACAAAGGGTGAAGCCCGGCCGCGACGAAAAGATCCTGGTGGCGTGGAACGCCATGATGATCGGCGCGTTCGCCGAAGGATATCGCGCGCTGCATGAGCTTCGTTATCTCGAGGCGGCCGAGCGCGCGGCGGACTTCATGATGACGACGATGTGGGACGGGCGCGCGCTTCGCCGGTCGTTCAAGGACGGCGTCGCGCGGCACAACGCTTATCTCGAAGACTATGCGCAGTTGGCGGGCGCGATGCTCGACGTGTACGAAGCGTCGCTCGACGCGAAATACCTGGCGCATGCGCGGACGCTCGCCGACGTGATTCTCGAGCGGTTTATCGACAAGGAAAAAGGCGGATTCTTTTTCACGTCGGACGACCACGAAGCATTGATCATGCGATCGAAGGCGGCGTTCGACGGCTCGACGCCCTCGGGCAACAGCGCGGCGGCGATGGCGCTGCTGAGGCTCTATGAGTACACGGGCGAGGAGCGTTACCGGGTAGAGGCGGAACGGACGCTGCGTTTGTTCCGCGAATTTATCGAGAAGCAGCCCTTCGGATTTTCGCACATGCTCGAAGCGGTGGACCTTTACCAGCGCGGCCCGACCGAGGTTGTGATTGTCGGCGATCGCAACTCTGTCGAACTGCTTGAATGGGTCGAGCGCCTGGGCCTCATCTACGTTCCCAATCTTGCCCTCTTCGTCGCCGATCCGTCCGACGCTCAGACCGGGTTCATCCCGGAGCAGGTGCGCGGCAAACGGCAAATCGACGGTCGCGTGACTGCTTACGTTTGCCGCGATCATGCGTGCACGCCGCCGATTACGACGTTCAAGGATCTGCAAAAGGAATTGGCCGACTAGCTTCCGGCGATGGACCGCGACGCGCGCGACCTGACTTCGGCTGGCGCAAAGCCGGTGCCTCACTATCCGCCGATAGTCGTAAATCGTCCGGCGCGGCAGCGGAATGGATCGCGGCTGCGAGTGGTGCTGCTCAACGCCGCCGGCGGGCGCCGCCTGCACGCGATCGCGCGATGCCTCAAGCGTCCGCCACTGCTCGACGCCGACATCGTCCTGCTATGCGAAATGAATTCGAAGAAGGGATCGACGCGCCGCGAAGTCGCGCTGGAACTCGGCGAGATGCTCGGGATGAGTTGCGCGTACGTTCCCGAGTTCGGCCTCAGGCCCCCGGGCCGCGAAGCCGACATCGTCTCGTACATGGGCAACGCGATTCTCAGCTCGGTGCCGTTCGAGGAGGTGGCCGCCGTCGCGATGCATCGACCGCGGATGCCGATGGCGTGGCCAATGCGAATGCGCAAGTGGGTACGCGTCGGCACCCCGACGGGAATCGTTACCAGGGTGAAACACGGCGGTGTCGAAGTAACCGTCGGCGTTGCGCATCTGCACAGCCGCTGCACGCCGGCCGAGCGCGCGCGTCAAATGGCGACCTACCTGGAATCGTTTCCGGCGGCGGGCCGCGCGATTTTCGGCGGCGATCTGAACACCACGACGACCGAGTTAGCGAACCGCGCGATGATCCTCGCGACGGCGCGAAAGATGATCACCAATCCGGGCCGATTCCGCTCGCCGCAAGCGTACGAACCGTTGTTCGAGCATCTGCGAGAGCAGGGACTCGAGATTGAGGGCGCGAACATCCTCAACCGGCCCACATTCACTTTCTCCGGTGTGATTCCTCGATCGATGAGACCAAAACTCGATTGGCTCGCGGTTCGCGATCTTCGTCCAATCGCGGGGACGGCCGCAGTAGTATCTCCACTGTCGCGGATTCTGATGCGCCGCGTCTCCGATCACGATTTCGTGACCGTAGATCTCGAACTGTAAGGCGCGCGCCGCGCAACTCCTTCCGCATCGCGACGCTACCTGACTAGAATTGCGCCGGCTCGTCATAAGGAGGCGGATCGCGATGGCATCGTTCAACGGACTCGGCATGCACATGGGCAATCTCGCGATTGTTTCGGACGCGGAGAGCCGATCGATCAGTCCTGAAAATCCGACCGGCGAAAAGGGCAAGGGCGCGATGGCGACTCCTGACCCCGCCCAGAGTCCCGCGCGGAAACTCGGCCGTGGATGGAAGGTCGCGCCATATGTCGTCATCCAACCGGGCGAAGTTAAAGTGCTCGCCGATATCGCGGGTGCGGGCGCGATCGCGCAAATCTGGATGACGCCGACGGGGCCGTGGCGCTCGAGCATCCTGCGCATTTACTGGGACGGGTCGCCGGAGCCGTCGGTGGAATGTCCGGTGGGGGATTTCTTCGCGTGCGGATGGAACAAGTATGCGCAGGTGTCGTCGCTGGCGGTATGCGTGAATCCGGGCAGCGCGTTTAATTGCTATTGGGAAATGCCATTTCGCAAGCGCTGCCTGATTACTATGACCAATACTGCCGAGACGGCGATGATACTATTCTACCAAATCAACTATGTACTCACTGAGGTACCTACTGAGGCTGCCTATTTTCATGCGCAGTTCCGACGCGTCAACCCGCTGCCGTACAAAGAGGTGTACACGATTCTCGACGGCGTCACGGGACGCGGGCAATACGTGGGCACGTACATGGCGTGGGGCGTTCACAACAGCGGATGGTGGGGCGAGGGCGAGATAAAGTTTTTCATCGACGGCGACGCGGAATTTCCGACGATCTGCGGCACCGGCACCGAGGATTATTTCTGCGGCTCGTACAACTTCGACGTGGGCAAGGAGAATGGCGGCTATCGCGAGTTCACGACGCCCTACGCGGGCTTGCCGCAAGTCATTCGGCCCGACGGGCTCTACGCATCGCAGCAGAGATTCGGAATGTACCGCTGGCATATCGCGGACCCGGTAAGGTTCAAGCGCGACCTGCGCGTCACGATCCAGGCGCTCGGCTGGACGGGCGATCCGCGCAAGGGCGCCGAGTTCCTGCCGCTGCAGGACGACATCGCGTCAGTGGCGTATTGGTACCAGACATTGCCGGCGGCAAAGTTCCCACCGCTGCCGTCGCCGGACTATTTGCGGATTGTCTAGTGGCTATTCGACTTACTATTTGAGTTTGTGCGCCGCTTCGACAATCAACTCGCGGACGCGGATTGGTTCTTCGAGTGCGAGCAGGCGGTAACACTCCGCGCCGAGCCATTCCGGCGGCACAGAAGGATTCGTGAACGGAATGTAACTCGGCTGATACATCTGGTCGCTGGGCGCGCGCAGTTCTATATGGCGATGGATGCGTCGCAGCCGCAGTTGCGGAGTGTTCAGGCGGTCGAGCAGGATGCCGACCTCGTCGGGTTCGCGCAATCCGGAGACGATGATCACGCGCTGGTTCGTGAGGCCGTAAAACGTGTTTGAGAGATAGGTGTGGAACACGATCGCTTCCGCGATCAGAACGCATACCAGCACTGCCAGCAAGATTGAATTGGCGTCGGCGCGGTCGGCAAGGTCCGAGTCGAGCGGCAACGAGCGCAATACGAGCGCCGCGATTGCGACAAGCATAACGACGACTGCGCGCCACCGAAGAGCACTGGTATCGTGCGGGCGTCCGCACCAGAGAATTTCCTCGCGCGCCAGCAGATGCGGAGTGATGACGGCGGCCGCCTCAGGGTCCATCGATCACTTGACGATGCCGGCGGTGCGCAGCGTGGCAATTCGATCCGGCGAATAGCCAAGGTACTCACGCAGGATCTCGTCGGTGTGCTCGCCCAGCATTGGCGCGGCGCGGTCGATTGTGCCGTGGGTCGCGGAAAACTTCGTCAGCAATCCGGTCTGCTGCACACGGCCCCATTGCGAATGCGACAACTCCGCGGTCAGGTCGTTGGCGATGACTTGCTGATCGTCGAACAATTCGCGCGAGTGATTTATCCGCGTAGCCGGCACATCCGCTTTTCTCAACGCTGCAAGCGCCTCGTCGCGATTGAGCGTTGCAAATTGTTCTGCGATCGCCATCGCGAGCGATCCCTCGTTCGGCGCCGCCGCAGCCATGTCCCAGTTAGAATTCGGCAGGCCGGGTAGAATAGTCAGTAGCGCTTTCCACTGAGTTTCGCTGGATAGCGAGATGAATAGCCATTCGCCGTCGCGACATTGATAGGCGCGTGAGAGCGCCGAGCGCCCGCGATTTTCGGGGCTGCCGTTCTCCATGTCAGGTCGGCCTGCGTAGAACGCAAACTCGCCGGCCTGGAACGCCATCGCCGATTGCAACAGCGAGGTTTCGCAGAATTGCCCGCGTCCTGTGCGTTCGCGCGCACGCAGCGCCAGCACGCATCCAAACGCGGAGAGCATCGCGGCGCCGTAGTCGCAAATCGCGCAGGTCAGGTATACCGGATGCGCGTGATGGCCGCCCTGCGCCGCCATCACGCCCGATCGCGCCTGCAGCAGCGGGTCGAAACCCGGCTGATTGTGCTCAGGACCGCGATTTCCGAACGCGTTGACCGACATATAGATGATACGCGGGTTGCGCGCCGCCAGGCTTTCGTAGTCGAAGCCGAATTTGCGCATGCGGCCCGGCCGCAGATTCTCGACCACGATGTCAGCCTTGTCGGCCAGCCCATGGATGATTTCGCGGCCCTCGGTGCTCGAAAGATTGAGCGAGATGCCGCGCTTGCCCTGGTTCCAGCCGAGAAAACCGAAACCGAAATGGCGAAACGAATCGCCCTCGAGGCTTTCAATCTTGATTACCTGGGCGCCGAGTTGCGCGAGGATCATTGGCCCGTACGATCCGGCGATGTAACTGGCGAAGTCGAGCACGGTGACGCCGTCGAGTGGCGGTTTTTCCGCGAGCCGAACCACTGTTTTCGACGAGGCCTCGCACGTTGGCTCTGCAAGCCATTGCAGTGCCGCGCGATCGTCACCGGCTTTAGGAGCCGGGCCGGCGATTTCACCGGGAGTGTCGTTGAGGAACACCGGCAGGCCCATCTGAATCATAGGACCGAGCGCCGGGTCGTCGATTTCCTGGCGCATGCCGAGCGCGCGTGTCTGTGGATGATCGATGAACTCATGCCGCGTCATCACGGGCGCGGATGGGACATCGGCCTCACGCAGGATGCTGAGCCATTCGTCGCGCGGGCGCGTGCGGATGATCGGCTCGATGATGTCCTTGAGCGGCTGCCAGTGCTCGCCGGCAATTCCCCACGGCGCATTCTCGAATCGCGGGTCGCCGACCAGGTCTGGGCGCTCGATCGCGATCGCGAACTTGCCCCAGAAGGTCGAGTTGCCGCAGGCCGCGAAAAGGTACCTGCCGTCGGAGGCCTCAAACAAGCGGTAGACCGGAATCGGTCCGAGCGGATCCTGCGGCCCGTGATATAGCGCTGTCATTTTCTCGTGGCGTAGGATCGCTCCGGTATGGAGCGAGAACGCCCCGGCCAGCATCGACACTTCGACCTGTTGCCCTGCCCCGCTTGCACCGCGCGCGAGGATCGCCGCGACCGCCGCAATCGCCGCCATCACGCCCGCCGAATAACTTGCCGCCGGAAAAACCAGCGCGACCGGATTTCCGCTGCGCGCCCACTGAGTGCCGGTGATTCCGCCGCGCGCCGCGACGATGTCGTCGTTGGCGTCGAAGTCGGCGTCGGGGCCGCGGCTGCCGAGTGGAGGCACGCCAAGAGCAATCGCGCGCGGGTTGATCCGCCGAATCGATTCAGCATCGAGACCCACTTGTCGCAGCCGCGCCGGCGTGAAGCCGCTGACGACAATGTCAGCCCATCGCACCAGCTCCTCGATTCGCGCCCGCGATGCGCGGGCGTCGAGGTCGAGCTCGAGCGCGTGCTTGCTGCGGTTGAGGACGTGGAAGTGAGGCGTCCCGCGATCGCGCGAACCGCCGACTGGCTCGACCTTGATCGCGCGCGCGCCGTTTTCCGCCAGCAGCATCGTAGCGTACGCGGCGCCGAGGTTCGAGTCGAATTCAACGACATTGATTCCGTCCAGTGCTTTGCTCATCGAGGCACGACCGCGCGCTGATTTGGGAATTGAATTGTCATCGAGCGACGCCTGCAAAAGCAAACGATTGCGCCAACCGGCGATTATGCACGAGAATCCGGGTCCAGTCGGACGAATTCAACCCGCCGACACGCCGGGTTCATCGTCCCTTAATGTTGAGTGCATAGCTTCTGCGCGCCGCAATCAGATCCGCGGAACGGAGACGACTAACTCGAGGCAAGTTCAAACAATGATCAAGCGACGACTAATCCTGGCTTTCTTCATGGTCCTGGCGATTGCGGGAATCACCCGATCCAGCCACGCGGACCAGCTGATAAACGGCGCCGGCGCGACGTTCCCATACCCGATCTATTCCAAATGGTTCGACGTTTACGCGAAAGAAAATCCGGGTATCAAATTCAATTACCAATCGATCGGGTCGGGCGGCGGAATCCGGATGCTGTCGAATCGCACGGTCGATATTGGCGCGAGCGACGCGCCGATGACCAATCAGCAGCTCTCCGACGCGCCGGCAAAAATTCTGCACTTCCCGAGCGTGATGGGCGCGGTGGTAGTCGCGTACAACCTGCCCGGATTTACTGGCACGCTGCGCCTGACGGGCCCGGTTATCGCCGACATTTACGCGGGCAAAATTACCAAGTGGGATGACGATCAGATCAAGGCGTTGAATCCTGGCAGCGCGATCCCGTCGCAGGACATCGTCGTGTGCCATCGATCGGACGGCAGCGGCACGTCATACATTTTCACCGACTACCTTTCGAAGGTCAGCTCGAGCTGGGCGACAGACCCTGGCAAGGGTACCGCGGTCAAATGGCCGGCCGGTCTCGGCGGCAAGGGCAACGAGGGTGTGACGGCGCTGATCCAGCAGACGCCGGGCGCTATCGGATACATCGAGTTGATATATGCACTCAACAACAAAATTCCTTTCGCGCAGATCCAGAACAAGGCGGGTAACTGGATCAACGCGAGCCTGGCCGGCGTGACTGCCGCTGCGGCGTCCTCGGCGGGAGATATGGCGGCCGATTTTCGCGTGTCGATCACGAATGCGTCGGGCGCGGAGGCCTATCCGATCTCGTCGTTCACGTGGCTGCTCGTTTACCAGAAGCAGACCAACAAGGACGTCGGCGAGCAGATCAAGAAGTTCCTGAGCTGGGCGCTGACCGAGGGGCAGACCCTGGCGCCGTCGCTGCAATACGCGCCGCTGCCGCCGGAAGTCGTGCAGAAGGAAACGGCGCAGATTCAGCAGATCCAAGTTCCGTAAGCCGGACTATCAAGGTGCAGAGGGGCGCGGGCGTCGCAGATCGGCGCCCGCGCCTTTCTTATCGCTGGGTGCAGATCCTGTCCTGAGCGGAGCCGAAGGAGGTCACCCCTGCCGAAGGAAGTTTGAAACCCATCGTGGGTTTCAAATTCAATTGCGTTCCTCTTCCCCTTCCTCAATTCGCCGTGGTGTTCCAGGTGCCGCGCTCACCGGACGGGGTCGATTCGAAGGTGCCGCTGATTTGATCGACGCGGCGCTGGCCCTCGAAGTAGTAGGTCTCGGTGCCGTAGGGCACCTGGAATTGCAGATGGTCGCCGCGCACGAAGCCTTCGATCGGCGTCATGCCGAAGCCTGACTGATGGATGACTAGTTCGCCGTGCAGGAAGCCGTTGGGCTGCGGACGCAGTCGCAGCTCCATCTCGGGATTGCCGCCGCTGCGGAGCCCGCTGATAGTGCCGGTCGCAATCGTCGGCCCGAGCATGCTGCCGCCGCTCGACGTGCCGCCGCCCGACGAGCCGCCGCTCATCGTGCTGCCGATGGCGCCGCTGCTGCCAGGGTAGGTCGCGTAGGGACTGCTGCCGGCGTCGGCGACGACGTTAAACCTTTTCGCGTCGAAATATTGCCCGTTCAAATAAAAGTTGACGGTGTAGGTTCCCGGCAGAAATGCGCCGCCGTGCGAATTGCCGACGCGTCCGCTGAAGGTCACCGTCCGGCTATTTTGCGAGACGGACTGATAGTCGTTGACGCTGCCGAGCGTGCGCCCGTCGGGGCCGATATACGCCGCATCGACGCGGTAAGTGCCGGGCTCGAGCTTGTAGAGGCGATTCTCGAAGCTGACCTGCCACCCGACGAAGAGAACCTTCGAGACGCTGAAGGTGTCGGTAATGGCGGAGAGCGCGGTGCCGGTCTTGGTGGTATTGAGAAAGCTGATGCCGCGAAGTTGCAGCGGCTTGGCGCGGCGCTCGTCGATCATAGCGAGCTTGCGCGCCTCTTCGTCGCGCTTGAGCTCTTCTGCCTTGGCCTCCGCCGCCGCCTTCTTTTCGCTCTCCTCCTCGGCGTTCTTCGCGCCCAAGTCCTGGTTGACGATGAAGCCTTCCTGCGAGAGCAATTTGTCGTCGGAGTAGAGGGCGACTTTGTAGGTGCCGGGGGGCTTGTCGGTCATCGAGGGCATCAGCGCGACGCCGGTGAAGTCGGCGGTTTGCTGCGCGGTCCCGACGTACATGCTGGTATCGCTCATCGCGATCTGAAGACCATTGGGATCGTAAAAACGCGCCTCGATTTTTTCGTCACGTCCTTCGAGGCCGGCGAGCAGGTTCTTGAAGGTCGCAGTCCACTTGAGGTAGCGCGCGTTGGTCAGATCGGTGTCCTTGAATTGCGATTGGGGCGCGCCGAGCGCAGTGCCCTCACGGGTCGAGAGCGCCAGCGTCAAGGCGGAAAATTCGAGCGGATTCTCGCGCGCCTTGGCCAGCAGCTCCTCGTGCTTCCAGGGCAGTCCGTCGAACAGCGGCTTGAGTCCAAGGCGCAACTGGAGCGTTGGGTCTGAATAGAGATAGGTGCCGCCGAACGCGGCGCCCGCCAGCACGATCAGAAAGATCGCGAGACCGATCGTGCGGCCCAGCCGGCTGCGCGGCTTGCGATAAGTTACCGGCTCGTCGGCGAAGTCGAGCGGCTCGGCGTACTGCGCGAGGCCGCCGGTGCCGCTGGTCGAGCTGACGCCGCCCTGGTCGAGGCCGCGCCCGTAGAGCATCATGTCGCGGAATTCCTGGACGCGGCCGGGGCGCCCATCCATCTCGTAACTGAGCGCGGCATCGATCGCGCCGGCGAGGTTGCTCGACACGGCGGGGCGCAGCTCGTGTATCTTCGGGAAGCTGAACGGCGGAAATTTTTCCGGATCGCGCCCGGTCAGCACGTAATGCAGCGTCGCGCCGAGCGAGTAGATATCGCTGCGCGGATCGACCAGGCCCTGGTATTGCTCCGGCGGCGCAAACCCGAGCGTCCCGATCATCGTGCCCTTGCGCGCCGCCTTGAACAGCCGCGCGATTCCGAAATCCACCAGCACCACGCGCCCGTTCGGATTGAGCATCACGTTGGACGGCTTCATGTCGCGGTAGATGATCGGCGGCACCAGGCCGTGCAGGTAGGCGAGCACGTCGCATAGCTGGCGCGCGATATCGATCACGAGGCCCTCGGGCAGCGGCTCTCCGCGCGCCGCGAGCTCCTCTTCGAGGTTGCGCCCCTCGACGTACTCCATCACCAGGTAATGGCGATTGGCGAGCTCGAAACGGTCGGTGATAGCGGGAATCGCCTGATGCTTCAGTTGCGCGAGGGTGTCGGCCTCGCGCGCGAAATATTCGTTGGCCTCGATGCGCTGCGGCCTGGTCGATAAAGTGATCGACCATTTCTTTGATTGCGCACGAGCGATTGGCCAGCCGCTGATCGTGCGCGAGATAGACCATGCCCATGCCGCCGCCGCCGAGCAGCCGCTGGATCGAATAGCGGCCCTGCAGTACGGTGCCCGCTTCGAGCGGTCCCGTGTTCGGCTGCGATACGTCTTTGGGCGAAGTGGCCATCGTTAAAATTCAGGCGCGGCGGCCGCACCTAGCTTGCATAGACTACGATCACTGAAATGTTGTCGGTACCGCCGCCGGCATTGGCGGCGACGATCAATTCGCGCGCCGCGTCGAACGGATCGTCGTTGCGTCCCAGGATGTCGCGCAGCTCGGGGTCCATCACGTGCGCCGTCAGCCCGTCGCTGCATAACAGCAGCTTGTCGCCGCGCTTGAGCTTGAGCGTGAGCGCCTCGGCGCCGGCCGGTCCGCTCTGAGCGCGCGCCGAGCGAGCGCGTGATCACGTTCTTGTGCTCGTGCGTATGCGCTTCCTCGGCGGTAATCTGGCCGATCTCGACCAGCCGCTGCACCAGCGAATGATCCTTGGTGAGCTGGCGGAGTGTCGCGCCTTCGAGGATGTAGCCGCGGCTGTCGCCGACCCACGCGACGGCGGCGTCCACGGGCGTGACGATCGCGCAGACACCGGTCGAGCCCATTCCGCGCGACTCCGGATGGCTCGCCACGTAGTCGATAATTTTGGAATTCGCTTCCTCGAGCGCGGCCGTCAGCATATCCGCTCCGTTGGCAGCTTCGGTACTCGCGGTTTCGAGCCGCGACTCAATGTAACTCCGAATAGTTTCGACGGCAATTGCGGAAGCGACTTCGCCCGCCTCCGCGCCGCCCATCCCGTCGGCCACGACGAACAGATGACTCTGCGCGGGCTCGACCAGCGACTCGCGGATGTACTCGACGCGCCAGCACCGAGTCCTCGTTATGCTCGCGCACGCGGCCGACGTCGGTCATCGCGGCGGCGCGCAGCCGAATGGTTGCCGCCGAGCGCGATCAGCTCGGCCTTGAACTCGTCGATAGTGTGCCAGCGGTCGGCGGGACTGAACGCGATCGCGCGGCGAATCGCCTTCTCGAGCCGCGGCGTGACCACGTGCGGCGGATAGAACTGCACCGGGCCCGCCTCCTCGCGCCAGCTCTCGCTCGGAATGCGCGCGCCGGTGAGCCAGGTGTAGAGAATCGCGCCGGCGGAAAAAATATCGGCGCGCTTGTCGACTTTCTTGCCGCGATAAATTTCGGGCGCGGTGTAGCCGTCGTTGAAAATCGGCTCGGCTCTGCAGCTCGTTGTCGTTGCTGACGTAGTCGAGCCCGGTCAGCTTGAGGCGGCCGTCTTTCGAGACCGCGATCGACTCGGGGCAGATGTCGTTCAGCCGCAATGCGCGGCGATGCACAAACGAGATCGCCTGGCAGATCTGCACGGCGGACGCGATCGCTTCGGGCTCGCTCATCTTGTAAGAACCGCGGCGCAGCGGTTTAAGTTCCTCGTCGGCGTAGACCAGGTAGACGCGGCCGTTCTGAGCGAATCCTTCGGTCGCGCGCTGAAACGCGGGATGACTGATCGTTTGCGAGAGCGCGAGCACGCGGCCGAAGACCTCGCCGAGATCTTCGCCGCCAGCCGGGGATTCATCATCGTGCGCACCGGCGTCGCCATCGGAATTAGGTTGAGTCTCGGCAACGACCGCGGCTTCCGCAGCTTCGCTTGCCTCGTCGGGCGATGCGTCCTCCGCAGCCTCTGCTAACGCGGCAGCAGGAGCAGCGTCCGATTCGACGGTGGACTGTGCGCCTTCGCTCGAGGCGCCGACGCTCGCCGATGCCGATAGCGGGGCACTCGCGGCCTTCGGCAACGACGACGCAGTGCCGTTGGTTTGCGCGGACGGCAGTCTCAGCTCGGCAGTCTTTGCGCTCGGGCCGTTGGGATCTTCGACGCGCGCTGGTTGCGGCTTCGGCGGCTCAGCTATGGGCGCTTCATCGACGACTTCAGCGGACGGCGATGGACCGAGACGCTCGCGCAATGCGATCGATTCGGTCTTGCCGTCGCGCGACGCGTTTCGCGCGATAGCGATTTTCGATCGACGTCTGACTCGTCAGTGCGACTATCTCGATTCCGCCCTTCAACGACGCGCCTGCTGCCAGCGGCGTCGGCCGCGTCGGCGAAGACTGCGCTGCCGATGCAGCCGCTTTGGACAGCCCCTGGCCGCATCGATCGCAAAACTTTGCGTCGTCTGGCGCCTCCTGGCCGCATTCGGGACACGTGATCATGCGCCGCTAGCCTCTCCGAAACTGCAATATAGCACCACCGAGCACCACCTGGTCGCGATCCTTCAATTTGTAGAGTTGGTCGCGCCCGAGCTTGCCGCGCCCCGCGACGTAGGTGCCGTTAAGGCTGCCGAGATCGCGGATAAAATAGTCCGCGCCGCGCAGCACGATCTCCGCATGACGCCGCGACACGCGATCGCCGCCGTGCGCGAGCTTCTTCAAATCGATATCGAGCTTGTCGGTGGCGTCCTGCGATCGTCCGATCACCGTGCGCATCCCGAAGATGCCGAACTCGATTTCGTCGCCGCGCGAGACCAGCCTGCGCCGGCGCTGTGGATATGTCGGCGCGTGCCGTTGTTGTTGCTGCTGGACCGCAACTCCGAGCCGCTCGAAATCGGCGGCGAATAACTGCGCGACGACGGCCGCGAGCGGTCCGCGATTTCGTGTCGGCCTGCGCCGAGTCGCCGGTCGATCCGAGGCGCGAGCCGTACGACGACGCGCGCGACCGCCGGCTTCAGCTCCTGGGTCTTGGCCGTCGACGACGCGCTCGGCGCCGCTGATGCGACGACATCCGCGCTTTGATGCCGGCGCTCGATCATGCTGCGCGCCTTGCCGGCCGAGCTCGATCGCTCTTTTGATTTGCGGCGCGACATCTTCGCCGCCGTGCTGCCCGGCGCTGGCGCCGCCGCTCTTGATTCTTTCCGCGACCGGCTCGTTCAGCACGATCGTCGGCATCGAGGATGCGGTCGCAGCCGGCGCTGACACCGGCGGCGACGGCGTCCACGGCGACATCGCACGCGAAGCGCTGATGGCGCGGGCTGCGGTCGGTGCGCTGCTCAAGCACGACCGTCGATTGCGTCGACATCGGGCTCGACGTGCCCGCCAGTCCCGCGCTGCCGCCAGTTGTCCCGACCGATTATCTGGCGGCGGCTCCGGCAGCGCGCGCTTCATTTCTTTGGCCGACGCCGGCCGCTTGGTCACGTCCTGCTCGAGCGCGCGCATGATCGCGTCGGCGGTCTTGATCGAAACTTCGGGCGCGAGCGCGCGCAGCGGCGGAAAGCTGAACGGCGGCTCGAGCTGCGGGTCGCGCCCGGTCAGCAGATGATGCATCGTGGCGGCGAGCGAATAGAGATCCGAGCGCGGCTCGACCTTGCCCATGTACTGCTCGGGCGGCGCGTAGCCGACCGAACCGATTTGGGTGCCGCGTCCGCCGGGCGGCAGGAAGCGCGCGATTCCGAAATCGATCAGCATCGCGCGCCCGTCCTTGTCGATCATGATGTTGCCGGGCTTGAAGTCGCGATAAATGATCGGCGGCTTCTGCGCGTGCAGGAAATCCAGCACGTCGAGCATCTGCCGCGCCCAGCGCAGCACCTTGTCCTCGGCGAGTTTGCCCTTGGGCCCGAGCTTGTCGAGCACGCCCTGCAAATCGCCGCCCGCGACGAATTCCATCACGAGGTAATGGCGCGAGTTCTCGGCGAAGTGATCGATCAGGGTCGGAATCCCCGGATGCGACAGGCGCGCGAGCACGTTGGCCTCGCGCGTGAAATCCTCGATCGCTTTTTTCTCCTGGATTCCGTCGCCGACGATCATCTCCTTGACCGCGACCGGCCGGTTCGCGAGCCGCGTGTCGTTGGACAGGTAGACGCGGCCCATCCCGCCGACGCCGAGTACCTTCTTGACGCGGTAGCGACCGTCGAGCAGATGGCCCTCGGTGAGCTCCTCACCCGCATTCATGGCGATTGTCTAAAACCCTCCTCAACTTCCGCGCACGCGCGTACTTCCGCGGCGCGCCTGGAGGGAATAGCGGTCAAGAGATCGGTTCTACCACCAGCTTGAAGAACGTTTTCCCGATGATCACTTCGTCGCCCGACTTGATCTCGGCGGGACTGCCCGGCGAGAGCCGCGGCTGACGATTCACGTAGGTGCCGTTGAGACTGCCGATATCCTCGATGGTGATCTTGCCGCCGTCGATTCGAATCAGCGCATGCTTGCGCGAGATCTTCGCCTCGGGATCGTCGGCGTCGAGATCCACTTCCGGAAACGATCCGGTCTCGGGATCCCATCTGCCAATCAGGTTGTTGCCGTCTTCGAGCGGAAATTCCTGGCCCTTGCGTCCGCCGCGAACGACCGACAGCTTCGCCTTGAACGGCGCGCCGGCCGCAGCGGCCGCCGCGGGTGCGGTCTCGGGCGCCGCTTCCGGCTTGATCTCACCGGTCGGCGCTTCCGACTTGGGCATTTCGGCGGCGGGCGCTTCGGCGCTCGGGCCGGTCTCGGGCGCCGGCGCAGCGAGTTTCAGCGGGCGCAGCGGCTGGGAGCCGCTTCAGGAGCCGCGGCGGCTGGAGCCAGCCGGCAGGGGCGCCGGCGGCGAGCTTCGCGCCGCATCCGTCGCAGTAGTCAAGTCCGTCCATATTTTCGTAGCCGCATTCGCCGCATTTGATCATGGTCTAAGCCCTCGCAGGTGAGTTCGAAGTATCGGTCTCCTGCTTCGTTCAATTCTTCGAAACATTATTCATGCTTCTGGAAATCCTTCAACGCTTCCGGATCGAGCATCTGGGTCTTGCGCACCACCGCCTGCGCCTGCAGCAGCGTGGTCTTGGCCGCCTTGGTCTGCAGCGTCTGCGTCTTCTTGATCTGATCGATCAGGCCCGACAGCGCCTGCGTCGCCTTGACGTTGCCCATCCGCTGCGTGCCTTGCAGCGCGTTGCCGAGCAGCCGCGTCGCGCGATCGACGTTGCCCGCCTTGAGCTCCTCTTCGGCCTTCGATTGCAGCTTGGCGATCGAAACCTGGTCGACCAGGTTCATCACGCGCCCGTTGCGCTTGCTGGTCAGCGTGCGATCGAGCGTGTAGTCGACGGTCAGATCGCACGACGACGGTGCTCTCGGCGCCGCCCGGCACTTCGTAATGAAAATTGCTCTGCAGAATTCTGACCTGCCCCGGCTTGCGCGGCGGCAGCACCAGCGTCAGCAGCACCGATCCGGGCACGCCCGCCTGCAGGTCGCCGATCTCGTAGCCGATTTTGCGATCCTCGCCGACCAGCGGCGTGCCGAGCACGTAAATTTCCGGCGACGCGCGAAACGCCTCGCGCACCTGCACGCCCTGCGACAGCGTCACCTCGATGCGGCCGTTGCGCACGCTGACCGCGCGCAGGCCTTCGAGCTCGTCTTCGAAAATCTGGGAATCTCGGCCGGGTCGCCGATAAAATGATATTTGCCGTTCGAGTCCTGCGCGATCCGCTGCAGCAGCTTCTCGTTGAACTCGACGCCGACGCCCATAGTCGAGAACGAAATCTCGTCGCGGTTCTTCTCGACCAGCTCGATACACGCCGTCTCTTCGTAGGTCTGGCCGTCGGTGAGCACCAGCACGCGATTGAGGCGATCGGGGCTGAGATTCTTCTTGACCTCGTCGATCGCCGCGCGCATCCCGAGCGCCATCTGCGTGCCGCCGCCGATTTCGAGCAGGTCGATATCGTCGATCGCGCGCTTGACCGCGCTCTTGTCGCGCGCCGCTTCGGGCGTGATCAGCACCTTCGCCTTGTCGGCGAACGCGACGATCGAAACCTTGTCGTCGGCGCGTCAGGTTGTCGGCCAGGAATTTGACCGCCTCGATGACGAATTCCAGCCGGCGCTCGTCGTACATCGAGCCCGAGCGATCGATCACCACGCCGAGATTGAGCGGCAGGCGGCTGCCTCCGCC
Organism: uncultured delta proteobacterium; assembly: GCA_963721485.1. Lineage (GTDB taxonomy): Bacteria > Desulfobacterota > Binatia > Binatales > Binataceae > Binatus. The sequence continues at coordinate 161,491 of CAVRJV010000006.1, forward strand.
GGGACCACCGGCGCCGCGGGCAACCGCCTCGAGCAGGACGTAGAGGACGAAGTTTTCCGCGCTGGACAGCACATGTTCGCTGCTCGCCAGCGCCTCGAAGCTAAGCGGATCGGCCATTCGTCAATCTCCCGACACTAATTGTAGATTCAAGCTGCGAGCCTTGGCAACCGACCAATTAGAATACGAACCGCACACGGCTAAACCAAGCCCCTCGGTAGCGATACCGTAACTATTAGGACGTAGACCGGGTTAATACGGATACAGCCCCGCCGAGGGAGAATGTCCATGCGCAAAGCCACCAGCCATATCCGCCACGGCGTCGGCAGCGTCCGACCGTACCTGTACGGCCGCCTCGACATGCTGGAACTGGTCAAGCGGGCGTTCGGCGCGGTGGAATTGGAGCGGCTGCCGGTGGGCAAGGGCTTCCATGTCGAGGCGAAAATCGGCGATTCGATGCTCGTGATGGAAGTGAGCGACCCGCCGCATTCGCACGGCACGATCGCCTCGATATACGTCTACGTCGAGGACGTGGACGCATCGTATCAGCGGGCGATCGCAGCGGGAGCAACGTCGGTAGCCGCGCCGGAAGACAAGCCCTACCAGGAACGCTCCGCCGGCGTGAAGGACTCCTTCGGCAATATCTGGTGGATCTCGACCTACACCGGACGCTGAAGGCTCTTTTTTCCTGAAGTGGCACAGGCTTTAGCCTGTGATTCTTCTTGAGCACGACTCAAGCTTCTCCTTCTGCCCACGAAATCACGCCGCGGAGGTACTGCAAATCCGTCCCAGCCAAGGAGATTTTACGAAACCATCCGGTTCAATGGCACGTACTCTTTATGATATTCAATAGGGGATTGATGTTTTGACCGCATCGGCCGGGAAGGGGCTCGAATGGCGACAACGCAGGGAAATAGATTGTCCAGACGAGCCGTGCTGAAGAATGTTCTCCGGCTGATTCCCGCGATTGTGATTATCGCGGCGACGCTGAACACGTTGTCGTGCGGAACTCCCGGGCTGCTGGACCCCGTCAACAGCAATTCCACTACTCCGACTGCGACGCCGACGGCGGGCACGGGATCGCTGGCGTTCGTCACGAACTACAATGACGGCAAAGTGTCGTCATTCACACGCAACACCACGACCGGCGTGCTCAAGCATACGGGGCAGGTAACGGCGGGCGCGAAAAAGGGGCCGCGCGGCGTGGTCGCGTCACCCAACGGCGAGTTTCTGTACGTCGCAAATATCGGTGACGACAACATTTACGAGTTCTCGGTCAATTCGAAAAACGGCACGCTGACAGCATTGTCGCCGGCGTCCGTCAGCAACGGCAGCGGCAGCGGACCGGATGAATTGGCGATCAATTCCAATGGAACGTTGCTGTGGGTGACCGACGCGCACAGCGGAAAGGTCACCAGCTACACGATTAACACTTCCTCGGGACAGATCACGGCGTCGGGCACGATCGGGGGATTCAACACTCCGTTCGGCATCGCGCTGCATCCGTCGCTGGCGGTGCTGTACGTATCGGATACGGTCACCGGGTATATCTGGCCGATGACATATAACACCACCACCGGCGTGCTTACGCAGAACTTCACGCCGGAGCACAGCGCCGACTCAAACGCGAACACGCCGGCGGGAATCGCTATCGACAGCGGCGGCGACGCACTGTTCATCGCGGACCAGAGTATCGGCGAGGCCTCCAGTTTTTCGATCGATACGAGCACCGGCGCGCTTACACCTGAATACACGTTCCAGAACAGCAGCGTCGACGATGTGCCGGTCGGTGTCGGAATGCGGTAAATCAACAACAGCGTCGAGTACCTGTTCACCGCCAATCAGGGGATGAATGGTACGGTGCCGGGATCGGTGTCGTCGTTCATTGCCAGCGGCACGACCCTGACCACGCCGCCGACGGTGCCGTCCGGTTACAGGGCCCCAAAGGGATGGTGGTGGATCCTCAGAACGTGTACGTGTACACCGCCGACAAGTTCGACGGCACCGTCGGAATGTGCATCCATCAATGCACATGCGCGACCCAGATATGCGAGGGGAGCTGGTATCGACCGAAAGTCCGCATAATTCCAACAGCGGTCCGTTCGGAATCACGCTGGCGCAGTAGGGTCACAGGCTGAGGCAGGCTCGGCGGCGAGCGTGAACAACCGCTCGCGAATCTGATGGCGATTCCAGTTGCGAGGGTCCCAGTCGTCGCCGGCCAGGTCGTCGCCACCGTAAAGGATCTGTCCAAACAGAACGCGGCGGAACTGCGCGACGGCGAAGAACGCCGCCGCTTCCATCTCGACTGTCAGGCATCCTTCGCGCTTGCGCGCGATCATCCGGGCCCGGGTCTCGCGCAGAATCGCGTCGGTGGTCCAGGTTTTGGCGACGATATAGTCCATCCCGTTTCGGCGCAGAGTCTTTTCGATCGCGGCCAGGGCGTTCGGATGCGGCGCGACTTCGCGCGACGGCGGCAGGTAATGATACGAAGTGCCCTCATCGCGGACTGCGGAGTTCGGCACGATGATATGGCCGACCGCGATCTTCGAGTCGAGCACGCCCGCGCCGCCGCATGCGATAAACTTGCGCGCGCCGAGCGCGATCATCAGCTCGAGCATCGCCGCCGACACCGGAGCGCCGACGCGCGGATGCACCACGGCGAGCCGCCGGCCGTTGAAATCGATCTCGTAGACCGGATGATTGCCGGTCTCCGCTGCTCGATATGAATCTCGCGGGCGCCGCCATTGAGGACGAGATCGTCGATCACGTCCTGGAAAAAGCACAGCACGCAATGCTTCGGCATATCGATCGATTTGTACACCCGCCGCGGCTCGATAATCGCAGTCGGCGAAGGATCGTGCTCGATGATGGGATACGCGCGCACCCCAAGTGGCTTCACCGCGCGCACCGAAGATTTGCGTCGTCGAGTCTTCATGACTGAGAGGAGGGGGGCCGATTCTTACCTCGCCCGTTATTCTACGGGAGAGGCGGCCGGCCGCAACGCGGCCGGCGGTGAGGGTTCTGGGCCACCTCACAAATTCCCGCCCGCTCACGATTTGTTTTCGAATTGAAAATAAGACAAGTGCGGCCGAGTTTGCGGCTTGAGCCCGGAACCCTCACCTAACCTCTCCCGTGAAATAACGGGCGAGGGACCAGAGGCGCGCGTCTCGCGGTGAAAATCAAGATTGTGGAATCGTCTTCGCCGTCGATTCCGTCGCCGCCGACTTCGCCGCTATCGCTGCGGCCTTCGCTTCCGCCTTCTCCGTCGCTGCTTTCTGGCGCAGCTGCGACAGCATCGCGCGCAGCTTGCCGGGGTTTACCGGCTTCTTGAACAGCGCGCCCTCGAGCCCCCGTAGCCGCGATCGCTTCAGGATATGATCCTTGTCGTAGTAGTACGCCGTCATCAGGATGACCGGCAGCTTCGGCATGTCTTCCTTGACCTTGAGGTAGAAGTCGTAGCCGTCCATCTCGGGCATCACAACGTCCGAGATAATCGCGTCGAGCTTGACGTTGCGCAGGATTCCAAACGCCGCCGACGGCCGCGTCGCGCAGTGCACGATACATTTTTCGGCGCGCAGCAGGTCGGCCATCGAGTTGACCACCGCCGTATCGTCATCGAGCACCAGCACCGACATCCCTTCGAGCGGCGATTGCTCGGTATGCGGCGCGTCATCATGCGGCCGCGTATGCGCCTGCCATCCTCGCGCGGCGCGAGGTCGGCCATCCGCTTGCCCGCCAGGTAGTCGCGCGTCTCGTACTCGCCCTTGCGGGTCACTCGTCGAGGCGGCGTACGATCGCTTGCACGCGCTCGATCGAATTGCGAATCGAGTCGAGGCGCTCGTTCTCGACGAGTTTCTCGGCGTCGGTGAGATGCGTCTCGAGGCTTTGCGACAGCAGCTCGAGATTGTTGGTAATCGATTCGAGCGGATTGTTGATCTCGTGTGCGAGGCTGACGGCGATTTCGCCGGCCGTCGCGAGCTGCTGGTTATGCCGCATGCGGCGGATGTCGCGCGCGAAGCCAATCGATCCGATTTCCTTGCCGTCGTCGTCGTGGATGAGCGCGCCGGTGATCATGACCGGGATGACTTCGCCGGCCTTGTTGCGGAACTCGGTCTCGAAGCTGGCGATACTGCCCTTGTCGGCTGATTCCCGCATCGCCTTCATCACGCGCCGCGCCTCGTCGAGCGAGGTGTAGATGCGAGTGCATCCTTCGCCGATGATCTCTTCGGGGCTGTAGCCGAGGCTGGTGCGGGCGCCGTCGTTGTAATAGTTGACGGTGCCGGTTTTATCGACGGCGATTATGATATCCGGCGAGCTCTCGATGAGACGCTGGAAATATTTTTTATCGAGCGACAACATTTTGGTTTATTGTTCCTGATTCAGTCCCGACGGATTTATTTCGCGGCACGCAGCCGGAATTTCGGTATCGTGACTTCATCGCTGAGTTTTTCGAAGGTGACCTCTACCGGCATCCCGCACCTGATGTCGTGCGGCTTGACGCCGATCAAATTCGAGATGAATTTGCATCCCTCCTCCAGCTCGACCATCACCACCGCGTACGGCACCTCTTTGGCGAACCCGGGGTGATACAGCTGATGCATAATATTAAAGCTAAACACTTCTCCGCGGCCGCTCACGGCCACCCAGCTCGACTGTGTCGAATTGCACTTCGAGCACAGGTCGTGGGCCGGGAACTGCAGCGTCCCGCAACTGTCGCATTTCTGGACCATCAGGCGCCCGGCGCGCGCGCCGTCGAAGAACTCGCGCATGTCGGGGGTGATAGCGGGGATTGGTTTGCTGATTTCAGGCATCGCAGTTGTGCTTATATAAAGGTTAGACGAACTGGGGGTTAAAGTTAATCAAACGCAACTATACCACACCACAGGCAGCGACAGCGCGACTCACGGCTAATGTTAAGGTTGTGTGCCTAGCACGAGGGTCGAATGTGTAGCTAGGATACCGCCGTTGCCGGAAACGAGTCCAACGTCATGTTTCGGCACCTGCCGCTTGCCGCCGTCACCCCGCATCTGCACAATCGCCTCCGCCACCGGCGTCATCCCCCACATATAAAATGAGCTGAGCTGGCCACCACCGGTGTTGACCGGCAACGCGCCGCCCGGCTTGATCGCGCCGCTGGCGACGAACGGGCCACCCTCTCCCTTTTTGCAAAATCCGTAGTCCTCGAGCGTGACGATCACTGTGAAAGTGTAGCAGTCATACAGCTCGCAAAAATTGACGTCGCCGAGCTCGATTCCCGCCATCTTGAAGGCCGTCGTTTTGGCGATCGGCGCGCCCGACACGAGCGTCTCGAGCGGATCGCCCCCCGGATGCCCTTGCCCCATCCCTAAAATATACACGGGCGGTTTCTTCAGCGACTTCGCGCGCTCGGCCGAGGTCACGATAACCGCCAAGCCGCCGTTGGAAACCAGGCAGCAATCGTAAAGATGGAACGGCTCAACCACCCATCGCGACGCATGGTAGTCGGCGAGCGTCATCGGCGCATCGTAAAACTGCGCAACCGGATTCAGATTGGCCCAATCGCGCTCCGACACTGCGACGGCCCCGAGCTGATCGCCGGTCGTCCCGTATTTGTACATGTGGCGCTGAGCGACGAACGCATACTGCGCATTGACGCCATACTGCCCGTAATGCGCATTGAGTCCCTGCGCAAAACCATACGATGCGGCCGATCCACTGTCCTTGCCCTTGTTCGGCGAGGGCGGACGTAGCGGCGCGTCGGCAAATACGCACGCGACGACCTCGGCCATACCGGCGTCGATCGCCTGCGCCGCATGCATGATCATCGCAGCCGCCGTCGCACCACCAAGATTCATCGTCGCGGTCAGCTTCAAGTCGCGGATACCCATCGCGTTCTGCAGCAACGTCGACGCCATCGGATTGTTAAACCAGGTAATTCCCGGATTCACGATCAGCCCGTCGAGGTCCGACCGCTGCAACCCGGCATCCTCGAGCGCAAGATTCACAGCCTCAGCCGCAAACCCGATCGGCCCCGGATGATCGAAGTTTTTACCCATCCGGGTCTGCCCCAACCCGGCGATAGCGCATTTAGCTCTTAATGACATAGCGCCTACTTTCTTACGCCCTTTTGCGAAAGGCATCCAGCGGAGCGCGGGGAAGGGAAAATCACTTTATTAAATGCGGAACCCGCCGTGGGTTCCACACCTCCCTGGGCAGGGGTGACCCCTGCACCCAGTGCTAAAGAAAGGATGCGGGACTTCGTCCCTGTTAGGAACTTGGTTTGAAATAGATTCCCCTTCCCGAACGGGAAGGGGCACAAAGCGCGCAAGTTCACGAACTGCGACAGTGATCGCCGCGCCCGCCACACACCCGAACAACCTCGAAGCAGGGACGAAGTCCCGCATCTTCTCTTAATACTGGGTGCAGGGGTCACCCCTGCCCAAGGAAGCGTGAAACCCACGGAGGGGTTTCACATTAGAATCGAGTTCCTCCTCTCCCCCGCCGCTTGACACCACCCCACCTCCGGACGGAAACCCACATTGATGGCTATCACCTTCCGACGCGCGACCTCCGCCGACGCTTCCGAAGTCGCGACTCTATATATCGCCTCGCGGCGCGGCGCTGCCGCGTATCTGCCGACCGTCGGCACCGACGATGAGATCCGCGCTTTCGTGATCAATCAGATGGTGCCGGAGCGCGAGACCTGGGTCGCCGAAGATGGCGGCCGCATCCTCGCGGTGCTGGTGCTCCAGCACGACGAAGTCGATCAATTTTATGTCGCGCCAGGCGAGCAGCGCCGCGGCATCGGCGATGCGATGCTCGCGCACGCGAAGCATCTTCGCCCGGCTGGTCTTCGACTGTGGGCGTTTCAGCGCAACGCGCCCGCGCGCCGCTTCTACGAGGCTCGCGGCTTTATCGCGATAAAATTTACCGACGGCGCCACCAACATGGAGCGCGAAGCCGACGTGCTCTACCAATGGACGCCGTGAAAACTTCCGCCAAGGAGCTGATGCGATGGCACCAAAATGGATTTCAACAAGGTTCCCAAGTTCTCCGAACTCCCGATCAAACCCGACAAGCCCAAGGAGTCCTCGTGGGGCGTGTTCGGCGACGATGACGAACTCGGATGCCTGAATTTTCTGACGCCCGAAGGCGTCATCGACGCCGCGCGGCTGGTGCGCAAGGGCTCCGTCTTCCGGCTCGATACGAAAATCAATTACGCCAACCCGCCGCTGTTCGCGCGCCGTCCCGCCAAGCACAACATCATGAGCTTCGAGAGCTTCGGCCTGCTCGGCTTCGACGATTCGCTCGACAGCTACAACACGCAGGAAGGCAGCCAATGGGACGGCCTCGCGCACGTCGGCAGCCCGCGTTACAAGGCGTTCTACAACGGCGTGAAGTCGGGTGAGATCAAGGACGGCCCGACCGGCCGCCTCAGTATCCACAAATGGGCCAACAAGTTTGTCGGCCGCGCCGTTCTGCTCGACGTGTTCCGCTATCGAATCTCGCATCGCCGCACGATCGATCCGCTTAAGTCGGAAAAGTACAGCCTCGACGATCTGAAAGAGACCGCCGTCGCGCAGGGCGTCGAGTTGAAGCCGGGTACGATCCTGCTGATTCGCACGGGCTGGATGCAGGCCTACCTGGCCGCCTCGCCCGACGCCAAAGCCGCGATGGCCCCGCTCGACGGCCTCAAAGCCTGCGGCATCGAAGATAGCAGCGCGATGGTCGAATGGTTCTGGGACAATCGCGTCGCCGCCGTCGGCACCGATTGTCCCGCAGTCGAGCCGTGGCCGTGGGATTTCAAAAACGAGGGCGCGCTGCACTACCGCACGCTATGCCTGCTGGGCCTGCCAATCGGCGAGCAATTCAATCTCGAGGAACTAGCGTCAGACTGCGCCGCCGACAAGCGCTACGAATGCATGCTGGTATCGGTGCCGATGAACCTGGAAGGCGGCATCGCATCTCCCCCCAACGCCGTCGCGATCAAATAGTAGGACGGAATTTATTCCGTCGATTCTTATATTTCGTTCTTTTGGAAAAGGACGACGGAATAAATTCCGTCCTACTTAGCGCGTGCTGTTTCCACGATCGCAATCTTCACCGCACTCTCCATCTGCGCCAGCGCCATCGACGGCAAACTCCGATGAGTCCCGCCTGGCGTGCGTCGTACGGCAGATGAATGAATCCCACCGGGATGTCCGGCTTGCGGCGAAGGTAGTGCAATGCCGCATACATCAGGGCGTTGCATGCGTACGCGCCGGCGCTCAGCGACACGCTTGCGGGAATCTCCTTGCGATCGAGCTCGCGGATGATCGCGCGAAGCGGCAGGCGCGAGAAGTATGCGTCGGGACCGTCGCGAATGACCGGCGTGAATCCCGGGTCGCCGCTTTTCGCGAGTGCGCCGCGCTCGTCGGCAAGATTGATAGCGATTCTCTCCAGCGTGATCGCAGGCCTGCCGCCCGCCTCTCCAAGCCCGATCACCGCGCGCGGCCGGTAGCGCACGATCGCAGCCCTGATCCGTCGCGCGGCCTTGGCGCATCCAACCGGCACCCTCACCGACTTTATCTGCAGCCCGCCGATCACCTCGCCGTCAAAGCTGCGCGCAACTTCCCACGACGGATTGATCCGTTCCCCCCGAAACGGCTCAAACCCAGTAAGAATCAAAATCGGCGGCATTTCTGTCTCCTCTCCCTGTTAGGGAGAGGATGAAGGTGAGGTCTTTGCAGCGCGCTATTTTGCGCGCGATTCACGATTCTGCTTCCTCTCCGCAAGCAGCGCTCACTTCCTGCGCGGATGCTCGCTCGGCAAATCGTCGCGATTACCCCATTCCGCCCACGAGCCTAGATAGTTCCGCACGCGCGGATACCCCGCGATCTTCAGCGCCAGATACGCATGCGCCGCGCGATAGCCTCCCTGGCAGTACGGGATTATCTCAGTTTGCGGGATCGAGGCCGAGCGCTTCCGAACTGCGCGCGCAATTCCGCTGCCGATTTCACACTTCCGTCCGCCGCAATCGACCGCCGTCCAGTCCTGATGGATACGCGCCGGGAATCGCGCCGCCATGTTTCGCGCGCACGCGCTCGCTGTAATATTCCGCATCGCTGCGCACGTCGAAGATTTGCACGTCGCGACGCCCGAGCTGCTCGAGCATCTAGTGGATACGTCGCGAGAATCTCCGCGCGCGGATTTATCTGGAAATCCGTCGGCGCAAACTTCTCGACCTCCGTCGTCAACCTCTCGCCCGTCATTGCCTTGAGCCCGCCGTCGAGCATTAGCGCCTTGGATGGCCCGGCGTATTCGAGCGCCCAATGCGCCGCGCGCCGCGCGCATCCCGGATTCGTTCTCGTAGAAACACGACGGTCTCGCGCGCCGGTGATTCCGAGCGCCGAAAAGATCCATTCGAGCTGCGCGCCGAACTCCGCGACGCCGCGCTCGCGACGTATCCGTATGATGAAACGGAAACGGATCGAAATGCCGCGCGCCCGCCAAGATGCCCGGCGTGGTAATCCTTCGGCCGCGCCGCGTGTCGACGAGGATCAAATCGGCATCGTCGCGATGCTCGCCGCAGCCACTTCGCATCGACATCAAATTTTTTCAGAATCCATCTACCTCGACCTATCGGTCGATTCCCACCGCTTCGCCAATAGAACGAAATCCCTCGCGCCGGAGCAAGTCCGCCAGACCCTCCTTGATTCTTCTCCGCGATGCCCGGGCCCTCGTAGATCAGCGCGGTGTAAGCTCGACGATCGACGCGCCGGCGCGGATGTGCAGCCACGCATCCTCGGCCTGCCGACACCGCCGACGCCGATGATCGGGATTTTACCGCGCGTGTGCGTATGGATGTCGCGAATCAGCTCGCGTGCGCGAATCGTCAAGCGGCCGGCCGCTGAGCCCGCCCGGATGCGGCGACGAAACGCCGAGCGGCTCGCGCGCAAGCGTAGTGTTGCAGGCGACGATTCCGTCGACGCGCAGCTCGAGCGCCGTCTCGCAGATTCGAAACAGCTCGCTGCGTTCGAGGTCGGGCGAAATCTTGACCAGCATCGGACAGTCGGCGACTCGCCGGTCTTTCCGCAGCATTGCCACGAACAGCTCGCTCATCTTCTCCGGCGATTGCCAGTTGCGCAGCCCCGGCGTATTCGGCGAGCTCACGTTGATGACGATAAAATCGGCGAGCGACCCGAGCCGTTCCATGAGCGTCGCGTAGTCGGCCGCGACCCGCTCGGGCGGCGTGTCGCTGTTCGGCCCGAAGTTCAGCGCGAGGCGAATGGTAAGGCCGGCCTTGCGCATCCGCACGATTCGCGACGCCACCGCCTCCATCCCTTCGCTCGGAAATCCCAGCCGGTTGATCAGCGCGCGGCGTTCCGGGAGACGCCAGAGGCGCGGCGCGTCATTTCCGGCCTGCGGGCGTGGCGTGATCGTGCCCAGTTCCGCGAAGCCGAAGCCCATCATCTCCCATCCGCGGATCGCGACGGCGTCCTTGTCCATGCCGGCCGCGAGCCCGACAGGATTGTTAAAGTCGATCCCCCACAACTTGACCGCGAACTCTGGCCACTCGAGCGGCGGCGTGAGCGGCGGAATCATCGAGAGCATCCGAAGTGTCAGGCGATGGGCCTCCTCGGCGTCGCGGCCGAACAGGTATCGTTTGAGCAACTTCCTGTAGATCGCGTCGATTACGGAAACTGCGGGCATCGTGGTTCTGACCGCCAATGTTGCAATGCTGCGGAAGATTGCGCAATCGCAACCACAGGTGTGGATTAAGGTCGCGCGCCCTGATGCAGTCGCACCGCGGCTTGGAATAAGATGTAAGTGTTCGGCGGCGTTCAGCGTCCGGCGATTCGCGGGAGGGGTCAGGAAAGCGTGGAAAATCGGGCGAAAATGCAAGTCAAGTTGATCGACTACGCGCAGCAGCCGCTGGAGAAACTCTACGCGGCGTTTCGCACCTGCTACTCGTCGGACACGCCGATCGAAGTCTGGGACAAAATCAAATCCGAGAAGATCACGCACGAGAAGATTCGCGAGTTCATCACCGAGCGGCTCAAGACCGGCCACGCGTCGCCGCTCGAGCAAATCGTTTTCTGGTTCGGCATCGCCAATGTCTCGCGATCGCTGTCGCATCAGTTCGTGCGCCATCGGATCGGCATCAGCTTCGAGCAGCAAAGCCAGCGTTACGTGAAATTCAAGCAGGACAAGCTCGCGTTCGTGCTGCCGGATTCGTGGGCGCGCGCGGGCCTCGACGATGAATTCTCAGAGCTGCTGTCGAAGACCTCCGCGCTCTACGCGAAGGCGCTGAAGGCCGGGATTCCGGCCGAAGACGCGCGCTTCGTGCTGCCCAACGCGGCGCCGACGAATTTTCACGTGATGGTGAATTTCGCCGAGATGCTGCACATCTGCGACCTGCGCCTGTGCCTGCGCGCGCAATGGGAAATCCGCCGGATGGTCGCGATGATGCGCGCGGAGATCAGGCGCGTGCTGCCGGAGATCGCCGTGTTCCTGCAGCCCAAGTGCGGCGAGAATCGGATGGGCTACTGCGACGAGTCGCTCGATGAATACCAGAAGTGCCCGCTCAGCAAGGTGCGGCCGCACAAGTCGAGCCTGTTCGATCTCTACGAGCGTTACGGCTCCCGCAAAGCCCAGGCGCTCGGCGAGGCCGAGTATCGCGCGGTCGAGGAAAAAGAGCAGCTGTAGCTTCTTCCCCTCTCCCTGTTAGGGAGAGGATCAAGGTGAGCAACTGTATTGAGGGATGGTGGCGGCGCGTTGCCCACAGGGTCCACAGGCGGTGGGGTCGCTGGGAGGACCCCGCCTGTGGACTTGTGGACAACGCGCCGATTTTTTAATTTTCTCCGACGCTCGCATGCGGGCATGGCGGCCTCCATAGGGTGTTGGTTCTGATCATGGCATTGAGGGTCACGATGAGCTTGCGCATCACCGCGGCCAGCGCCAGCTTCTTGGGCTTGCCGCGCGCGACCAGCCGCTCATAGAACTGCTTGAGCACCGGGTTGCGGCGCGCCGCGACCATCGCGCACATGTAGAGCTTGTTGCGGACCTCGAACCGTCCGCCGGCGATCATCCGCCGACCATGGCGGCTGCCGCTATCGTCGGGCATCGGCGCCACGCCCACCAATGCGCCGATCTGCTTGCGGTTGAGCGTGCCCAGCTCCGGCACTTTGGCCAGCACCATCGCGCAGAACGCTTTACCGAAGCCCGGCACGCTGCGCACGATCTCGCTCTTGCGCCGCCATGCATCGGAGCGGCGCACGGTCTTGTCGATGTCCTCTTCGGCCTCCTTGATGCGTCCCTCCAGATACGCGATGTGATGGCGCAGTTCCTTGCGCATCGCGTTTGAAGCGCGGGCCAGGCGCTGCTTCTCCGCCACCAGCATCTCGAGCAACTGCTCGCGCCGCATCACCAGTTCCTGCAACGCCTGGGTCTCGGCGTCGGCCGGTGGCCGTGGCTCGGGCCGTTCCCGTTCTGCAAACAGCGCCAGCAGCTCGGCGTCCTTGCGATCGGTCTTGGCCCTGACCCCGTGGCCTTTGGCAAAGTTGCGCACCCACGACGGATTGACCGCCGCCACTGCGATCCCCGCCAGCCACAACGCCGCCACCAGCTGGCGCTGCAGCCCGCCGGTCGCTTCCACCACCACCAACTGCGGCTTAAGTTCATCCAGGCGCCCGACCAGGCGCTTAATTCCGGCGCGGTCGTTGGCAAGCGTCATGCGCTCGCCCGAAGGCCGCACCGCCACCACCAACTCCGCCTTGCTCACATCGATCCCAACGTACGCTGCTTCTGCCATCGTCCCGCTCCTCGGTTGGCGTCCTACCCTTCCTTGTCCAATGCGGGCTCGCGCCGCTTGCGGCGCGGCCCTGTCAACTGTTCGGGCTGTGGACGCGTTAGCTCGCGGACGCGGCGATCCTTGCTCACCTTCGGCCTTCCCAGACCCAGGGTCCTGCGGTCTGCCGCCCCCGCCGCTATCTTCATACCCCGGTTCCCAGATACAAGGGTCCTCTTACAGCGCGCTATTCCGCGCGCGATTCAAGATTCTGCTCCCCTCTTGTATCCTTCATCTAGTAAGCCGTGAATGCGATCAGTTGAAAAGTGAAACCCGAATCCCCACCACCATCGCTCGACGACGCAATCGCCACCTTCAACCGCGGCGCATACTTCGATGCCGCCGAGATGTTCGAAACCGCCTCGCACACCGCCGATGACGAACTCAAAGGTCTTATCGTCGCCTTCAATCAAATCGCCGCCGCCCTCCATCTGCGCTTCGAACGCGGCGGCCGCCAGGCCTCCATCAACCTGATGTCGCAGGCGATGATCGCGCTCGACGACATGAAGCCCGCGCGCGCCGGCATCAACGTCGATCGCCTATGCACCGAGCTGGCAGCCTACACCGAAGAGGTGCGCGCGACCCCGCGCGACGAACGCGACGGCCTCAAACACCGCGCCCGAATTTTCCTCGAGCGCCGCCGCGCCCCGAAGATCAAACGCGTCTGACCGCCATGCAAATTACCCACGACCAAATCTCCGACGGCCTCGAGCGCGCGAAGTACGTCACCAACGAACGCGTCGAGACTGCGATCTTCCTCGCCCTCGCACTCGAAAAGCCGCTGCTGATCGAAGGTCCCGCGGGCGCCGGCAAGACCGAAGTCGCCAAGGTCCTCGCCGAAATTCTCCACACCGAATTGATCCGCCTTCAATGCTACGAGGGACTCGACGAGGCGCGCGCGCTCTACGAATGGAACTATCAGAAGCAGCTTCTGCGGATGCAGGCCGACGAGCAGCAGGGCCTGCGCTGGGAAGAGTTGAGCGAGCACATCTTCTCGCGCGATTTTCTACTCGAGCGCCCGCTGCTCCGAGCGATCACGTCGCCGAGCCGCGTCGTCCTGCTGATCGACGAGGTCGATAAAGCCGACGAGGAGTTCGAGGCGTTTCTGCTCGAACTGCTGTCCGACTTCCAGGTGAGCGTTCCCGAATTGGGAACGTTGAAAGCGCACGAGCGGCCCGCGGTGATTCTCACTTCGAATCGCGCGCGCGAACTGTCGGAGGCGCTGCGCCGCCGATGCCTCCATCTGTTCATCGACTTTCCCGGCACCGAGCAGGAGCGAAAGATCATCGAGCTCAAGGTGCCCGACCTCGACGCGAAGCTGGCCGCCGAGGCCGCGCGTTTTGTCGGCGCGATTCGCAAGCTCGGCCTGCGCAAGCCGCCGTCGATAGCTGAGACGCTCGACTGGGCGCGCGCGCTCGTGCGCCTCGGCGTGCGCGAACTCGACACCGACGCGGTCCGCACGGCGCTCGGCGTCCTGCTCAAGCACGAAGACGACCGCGCCAAGGTGGAGTCGAAAGCCTCGTCGCTCGCGCCGCGCCGTAAGTGAGCGATCTGGATGCCGCGCCTTCGCGATCAGCTCGTCAACTTCATCGCCGCACTGCGCGAGGCCGGCGTCAGGATCTCTGTCGCGGAATCCCTCGATGCGATGAACGCGGTCGCCGCCGTTGGCCTCGAGCGCGCGCTGATGCATGAGGCGCTGGCGGCGACGTTGATCAAAGATGAAGCAGACCGCGCCATCTTCGACGAATCGTTCAACCGCTTCTTCGCATCGCCACGACGTGAGCGCGGCGAGCATCCCGATCAGCGTGGCGACAATGTCTCGGCTGCGGCAGGCCGCGGCCGTCCCGGCGAGGATCCGTCGCCGCGTGAGGATGCGCCGCCGAGGAAGCCCGAGCATCCCCGCGAGGGCGCGCGCGCAAACGATCGCGATGAGAAATCGCATCCATCGGAGGCGAAGCCGTCGAACAAAACTGCGGCGGCGCATCGTGATGACGCCGAGAGCAACGACGCGGATCGCGATTCAGACAAGCAGAGCGGCCGCGAAGAGCGGGGCGAGACGGATTCGCGCGAGGAATCGACGACACCCGGTATCGACGCCGCACGCGTGACGCGGCTCCGCGCGATCGAGCGGCGCCCCTTCGACAATTTCTCCGATCTCGACTACGACGAGGCTCGCGACGCGCTCGCGCCGCTGATTCGCCGCTTCCGCATCCGCCTGGGACGCCGGCTGCGTCTCGTGAAGACCGGCAGAATCGATTTCCGCCGCACGATTCGCGCCGCGATGCAGCGTGGCGGCGCTCTCATCGACCTCAACTTCCGCGCGCGCCGCCCGCGCCACGTCGATCTCGTGATCCTCGCCGACATCTCAGGCTCGGTCCGCTATGCCGCGCAGTTGATGCTCGAATTGATGGCGGGCGCGCGCGGATGCTTCCGACGCGTCAGCAGTTTCGTCTACGTCGATCATCTCAGTGAGGCGGACTTCGAGGATGGACATCTGGTGATGACGCCAGCGCTCGACTTGTACGCGCGCTCGGATTTCGGCCGCGTGCTCGGCGATCTGTGGAAGCGCAGAACCGGATTGCTCACGCGCAGCACGATCGTCGTAATCATGGGCGACGCGCGCAACAATCGCCTGCCCGCACGCGCCGACGTGATTCGCGAAATCGCGCGCACCTGCCGCGCCGTCATCTGGCTGAATCCCGAAGATCCCGCGCGCTGGAACACCGGCGACAGCGCAATCAAACAGTACGCGCGCGAAGTGAAAGCCGTGATCCCCGCGCGAAACCTCCGCGAACTGCAAGTCGCGCTCGCCGCAATCGCCTAATTTCTCTTGGCGAAGACGATGATTCGAATAACTGCGGCCGCTTGGGCGCTCTGTTGTCTAGCGTCGTGTTCTTTTCCCTTGGTAAGTATATTATTTACTAGTAATTTATCTGTCACTCTATGATTGATTAGTATTCTACGAACAGGTATTTTACTGCTGAGGAATTAAGCGATGGCCAAGGTTCCGATCACAGTGATGGGCTACCGATGCGAGCGTTGCGATCACGAATGGGTACCGCGTGAGTCCGACAGAGAGAGCGAACCGCGCGTATGTCCCAAGTGCAAAAGTCCGTATTGGGACAAACCGCGCAAGCGCGCAAGCGCGACCAGCTACGAGGAGTTCCGCGATAAGATCGTCGCGACGCTCAAGGCAAGCCAGCCGTTGACATGGACGGATATACGCACGCGGGGCGGCCTTCCGCAGATGTTCCCGAACAACGGCTGGGTGCGTCGAATGGAGAAGGATGTAGGATTACGTAGACAGCGGGATCCGCATGGGGTAATTCATTGGCAGCTAACCAATGAAGCCAGTCCAACGCCCGCTCAAATTGCCCACTCAATCGGCGCGCGTTCAAGCCGCAAATAAGGAACTCTGGAATGAGGGGCGCTCAATGCGGGATGCCGCGTTCTTCACCATCGGCTATTCGGGACGAACGGCGGAGCAGTTCGTCCAATTGGTCAAGGAAGTCGCCGTCAGTTGCGTAATCGATATTCGGTACACGCCAGTCAGCATGTACAAGCCGGATTTCAGCCGGTCCAATTTTAAGCGGATTCTAGAGAACGCCGGTCTGGAGTATCTGCATGTCCCAGAATTGGGCGTCCCGCGCGATGTTCGAGCTCGCGCCATCGCTACCGGAAGTCGTGATGTGATCTGGGAGTGGTACGATCAACACGTTGTCGTTCGATTTCTCCAAACGCATCTGCACGAGTTCAGGAAGTTGAACTATCGCGTCGCGCTCATGTGCGTAGAAGCCGATCCGACCGAATGCCATCGGCATTGCCTCTTTCAAGCACTCGAAGACAACGGACTGCAGGGGTTTGATTTGTAACGATGGCTTGGGAAAAGAAACGGATTCTGATTACCGTCAGGACCTATCCCACGCCCGCACGCAAGAGTCTGGAAACGTCCTGCACTGGCGGCATTACGGACGAAGGTAAATGGATTCGCCTATTTCCAATGCCCTATCGCGATTTGAAGCCCGACCAGAAGTTCTCCAAATATCAATGGATTGAAGCTCGCGTCCAGAAGGCGAAAAACGATGCGCGAGTTGAAAGCTTCAATCCTGATCGCGATTCCATCAAGCCGGTTTCCGACTCACTACCTACAGACCATGAATGGAGAGCGCGCAAGGAATTCGTTTTCCCTCTCAAATCAGAGTCTCTGTGTGCGCTCAAACGCCAGCGAGACGAAAAGGGCGAGCCGACGCTCGGGATCTTCAAACCAGCCACGATTGAAGGTCTAGAAATTGATCCCGATAGCGCAGAGTGGACCGCTGAAGAAAACGCAATCCTTCGGCAACGGTCGCTATTCGAGACTGAGCCGAAGGAAGTACTGGAAAAACTTCCGTTCAAGTTTCGCTACATATTTCGATGTTTCGATCCACAATGCACCGGTCATAAGTTGCTTTGCACGGATTGGGAGATGGGCGAGCTATATCGGAAGGTTCAGCAGAGTCATGGTGAGGCCTGGGTAACGCCATTCCGGCAGAAATATGAAAACGAGATGATGCAAAAGCTCGATACGCATTTCTACGTTGGAACCCTGCATCAGTATCCCGATACGTGGATTATTGTAGGGGTCTTCTATCCCATGCTCAAAAAGCAGGCTGACCTGTTCTAATTTCGCACTAAGACGCTGAGATAAAATGTCCGAACCGAAGTTGCATCATTACGTGCCGCAGTTCTATCTCCGTCGCTTCACGCAGGACGGTCATTTTTGGGTCTTTGATAAGAAGACTGATCGCTCGTTTAGAACGAGTCCGAAAAGCGTTGCCGCTGAAACACACTTCTACAAGAGTGCGCCTTTTGAGCACACCCTAAACGCCTTGTTTATCGAAGAAGCCCTTTCCGCCATCGAACACGACGCAGCGGTAATAACCAGCCAATGGATTACCCGACTTGAAGAGATGAAACCGCTGGAGAAACTCGAAATTACGAGAGCTGAAAGAGAAAGGTTTTCGCTCTTTGTTGCAGTCCAATGGATTCGCACCCTTGCCACCCGCGAAGTGCTGCAACGCTTACTCGACGAGAGGGAGCATCGATACGACCCGAAACAGATGGCAACGATTCATCAAAGCTTCCTCGTTCTTGAGGATTTCATGCTAAAGGAGCTTGCCGAGAAAATCGAAGGGGCCATTTGGGCATTTGGTCGAAATGCGACGCAAACTCCATTTGTTACTTCGGACAATCCTGTCACCATGCATGCGCCTGAGTGTTATTGGATAAGGTGGGGTGTTTTTAATACTCCTGGAGTCTGCGTAACTTTACCTCTCTCCGAATCTCTAATTTTTTTCGGCTACGAAAAAGAACATTGGAGTAAGTTGGCGAGATTTGATTCGGCCCTGTCGCCAGTCCCGTTCACTTCTGAGCTTGTCGAACATGAGAACAACGGTCAGGTTTGCAATGCGGCTCGGTTTGTATTTTCCACGAAAAACGACTTTGCTTTCGCCCGCCAACTAATCAGCGACGGATATGCGGCGGTCGTTGACCCAAAAACTCACCCCCGGCCGGTTTCCAAGCATCGCAGGCACGGATAGCACTACCCGTCCGCTCCGATCCGGCTTTGGTCCGGGCTGGTCCGCTATCCCGTTTCGTTCCGGTTCATCCCGCGCCTTTTGTGCAGCAGGCTGACTTCTGGTGTAGGAAGGGATCAAATGTGCAAAGTCATTCCAACGGACGAGACAACTCGCTGCGTGTGTGAGACACGCAGACCGGCCAACGCACGACTTTGATCTCAGGACATCTGCCCTGATTTAGAAATCGAACAGCTCGCGCATCTTGTTCAGGAGCCATCGATGCGGGCCGCCTTTGCCGTCGAGCGTGTCGCCGGATGAAAGCTTCTCGAGCCGGTCGCGATTTCGCGCGGCAATTATATCGCCGATACTAGCGGCGGCGTCGGGATGCTCCTTGAACAGGCGCGCCAGTCCCTCGCGGTCCATCTCGATCACCTCGAGGTCGGTGATCGCGCGCACGCTCGCGTTGCGCGGCTCGCCGGTCATCAGCGCCATCTCGCCGGTGACAACGCCGCGGCCAATTTCTGCAAGGTGTCGAATCTGCCCGTCGGCGGCATGACCGAAAACTTCGGCCCTTCCGCTGCGCACGATGAACATCGACTCGCCTGCTTCGCCCGCGCGCACCAGCATCTCGCCCGCGCCGAACTGGCGCACCAGCACAGTGGGCACCAGCAATCGGAGTTCATCGTCGCTCAGCCCGCGCAGCCAATCGACCTGGCGCAGGTCGGTCATCAGCTCGCGCTCGAACTCGGCGTCGGCCCGTTCGTCTTCGTCGCGGCCGGCGTCGCGCACGTGGACGGTGCGGGTCGGGAACGGAATCTCGATTCGATGGCGCCGCAGCGCGTACCAGAGGCTCGACGCGACGCGGTCGCGCACGTGTTCCTGCAGGCCGTAGTCGCCGATCCAGTACTTGATCAGATACTGAATCGCGAAATCGCCGTAGGTCCACACCAACACTTCGGGCGGCGGCTCGCGCAGCACCTGCGGCACGTCGCGCAGCAGCGTGAGCACGACCTCGCGCACATGATTGGGCGGCACGCCGTAGCTGATGCCGATCGTAATTTCGTCGCGCACGGCGCCGGTCGTGTAGTTGAACAGCACGTCCTTGGCGATCACCGAGTTGGGAACTTCGAGGCGCTCGCCGTCGCGGGTGACGATCGTCGTCGCGCGCCATGCGATGCCCTTGACCTGCCCCACGTGATGGCCGCTGCGGATCCAGTCGCCCGGATCGAACGGACGGCCCATCGAGAGCGACAGGCCGCTGAAGACGTTGCCGAGGGTCTCTTGCAGTGCGAAGCCGAGCACCGCCGCGAACACCGTCGTCGTGGTGAGGATCGAAAGCGGCTGCACGCCGAAGTCGGTGTACAGCACCGCCATCACGACCACGAACCACAACACCAGCATCAGCAGGTCTTTGGTGATGGTCGAGAAGTGGACTTTGCCGCGGCGCGTAATCGCGTCGACGAATTCGAGCACCAGGCGGATCACACCGAACAGGAACAGCGCGAACGCCGCGACGGCGACCTTCTGGCCGACCAGCTCGTTGGGGATGAAGCGCGAGCCGGCGTCGATCAGCGCGCTGCCCGACAGCAGCAGGAAGGTCGTCGCCGTGACCGCGCGCTTGCGCCGACGCACCGCGAAGGCGCCAAGCAGTCCGAACAGAACAAGGCCGCTTTCGACGAGCGTGCGCAAGTCGCGATGCAGCGCGTCGAGTCCCAGCATCGTCTGCAGCGGCGTCGCGACCATCGTTCAGATCCCCGCGGCCAGCGCGATTTCGTCGAGAATTTTCACGGCATCAAAGTACTCGGCGGCTATCTCGCGCGCGGCGCGAGCGTGGCGCGGATAGTCGGCGTTGATTTGCGCGATCGCATCGACCGCCTCGTCGGGCGTGTCGAATCCAAGCAGCCCCGCGCCGGTGGGAATGAACTTTTCGAATCCCGTGCGCTGCGTGACCACCGGCCGCCCCGCCGCCAGGTAGCACACCGTGCGATCGCTGAACCATCCGGTGCACGGCCGCACGTAAATATCCTTGGCGACCGTGAACTCGCCGCGCGACGAGCTGATGTACTCGCGATACTCGTCGATATCGAGCGACATCGGCACCACCGGCGTGATGCTGAAGCCGCCGGCGATCGCGCGATCGTAGTCCTCGCCGGCGGTCAGGTTGGTCGCGATCTCGATCGGCTGATTCGCGCGTGCCGCAACGTCCAACGCCTTGCGAAAATTCAGATGCTTCGACCAGTAGTAAGTCTCGCCCTTGATCACCATGTCGTTGCCGTTGTTCTGCCACGTGCCGACCGTCGTGAACGCGCGCGGCGTTGCGGGGCCAACCCCCGGATGCCATTCGTCGACACTCACCGGCGGCCGCGTCGGATGCCACTCAAGTCCCGCCGTCGGCAGCAGGCAATCTGGCGCGCCGATATTGTAGCAATACGTGAAGAACATTTTGTGCGACCTGGCAAACGCCACCGTCGTCGGAATCTTGCGCGCCAGCTCGAGCTGAAAGACTCCCGGGTCGGTCTCGAGGTAGATCAGGCAGCGGCTGCGCTCATGCTCCTCGCGCGGCTCCGTCGCCCCGCAAAGATTGATCACCATGTCGGCGTCGCGAAACAGTTCCATGCATCGCTCGCGCGACATCCCGACGTATTCCTCTTTCGCCGAATCGAGAAACGACCACCGCTCCCCGAATCCGTAACGCTCGAGGATTCCGCCGATCACTTTCAGGTTGCGCGTCGGATCAGGAGTGCCGCTTTCAAGCATCGGATCGTAAACGTACGCGCGATGGTCCTCGATGTAGTAAACGTCGAAGCCGAGTTGCCGGAGCCCCAACAGGTGATGAAGCAATTGCCAGATCACACCCGCGAACGGGTATCGCGCCGCCAGATGCAGCACGACGACTTTGCCCTTGCGCTTTTGATTCACCGTCTGGAGGGCAATCTTAGCCCGCGGCGCGTCCTCCGGCTATCCGCTCCAACTCCGTGCGCAGCGCGAGCAACGCAATCCGCCGCTGGCTGATTTGGGCCTCTTCCTCGTCGCCAAGTTCGCCCAGGTAACAGTTGCGCCCGGGAATCACCAGCACGGCACGATACGGAAACCCCGCGCGAATCACCGGATACGCGCGCTCGCCGATCACGCCCTCGATTTTCCCCTCCGCCGTCTTCTCGCGAACGGCGCCGCCTTCATCATATATAGTGCGAGCGTCGCGCGGAGTCGCGCCGTCCGCCGCGCCGCCTCGACACCCTTCATCCGGCGCATAACTTCGGCGACGAGCGCTTCGTCGGAATCGTCACCGCCAGAACCGAGCCATCGATGCGACCGCACTCCCGGCTCGCCGCCGAGCGCGTCGATCTCGAGTCCGCCATCGTCAGCCAGCGTCGCAATTCGCGCCCGCTCGAAATAGAAACGCGCCTTGATCAACGCGTTCTCCGCAAACGTCGCGCCAGTCTCTTCAGGTGCTTCCGAAATTCCAACATCCGCAAGCGACACCAGCTCGAGCTCGATTCCAAGCTCCCGCAGGATCAATCTGTATTCGGCCAGCTTCGCCGGATTCGTAGTCGCGATCAGCAACCGCCGCATCGGTTTAGTGCTCGGGAAGAGGTTTCGGCTGGTACGTGATCTTCAACGACGCGCGATCACGATGCTCCTCCAGTGCCAGCTCGATCAGCCGCTCGATCAGCTTCGGCAGCGGCAACCCCGTCGCCTCCCACAGCTTCGGATACATGCTGATATTCGTGAACCCGGGAATCGTGTTCACCTCGTTCACGTAGATCTCGCGCAAATCGCGGCTCGCCAGGAAATCGACGCGCGCCATCCCGCGTAGCGACAACGCCTTGAACGCCGCCACCGCCATCGCGCGCAACTTCTTCGCCGTCGCCGCCGGCACCTCGGCCGGAATCTCGTCGCCGATCCTTCCGGATCGACGTACTTCGATTCGTAGTCGTAAAACTCGTGCGCGCCCGTCACCAGCACCTCGCCCGGAATCGATGCCTCCGGACGATCGTTGCCGAGCACCGCGCACTCGAACTCGCGCCCCTCGCACGACGCCTCGATCAACGCCTTGCGATCGTATTGAAACGCATCGTCAAGCGCCGCATTGATCTCACCCGCACGCTTCACCTTGCTGATCCCAATCGACGACCCCAGCGCGTTCGGCTTCACGAACACCGGATATCCAAGCTTCCGCGCGAGCTTCGCCCCAATATTCGGATTGTCATGGTAGTCCACGCGCTCGATCGCAAAATATTTCACCACCGCCACGCCCGCTTCGCGCAGCAGCCGCTTCTGCGCGTCCTTGTCCATCCCGACCGCCGACCCGAGCACGCCCGCCCCCACGTACGCGATCCCCGCCAACTCGAGCAGCCCCTGCACCGTCCCATCCTCGCCATAAGTCCCATGCAAAACCGGAAACACCACATCAATATCCGGAATCGCATCACGCTTCGCTGACGCACCTTCCGTCGGCGTAGCAATCAACGATTGCCCCTCCGGATGCGGTAATAGCGTCACCTGCGTCCCCCCCGCACCAAGCGCCGCCAGATGCGGTGTCTTCTCCGCCAGCACCTTCAGTGCATCACGCTCGAGATACCACCGCCCATCACGCCCAATCCCAATCGGCACGATCTCAAACCGCGCCGGATCCATCGCCGACATAACAGTCAACGCCGACCGCAGCGAAATCTCATGCTCGCCCGACCGCCCCCCAAACAACACACCAACCCGAAGTCGTTTTTTATCCGCCATGCGCACCGCCCCGCAGCGAAGGGAACTTGGAAGAGCTAATTGTAATGAAACCCACGGTGGGTTTCATGCTTCCTTCGGCAGGGGTGACCCCTGCACCCACCATTAAGAAGGATGCGGGGCGGAGTTTACCCTGAGTACTCGTAGGGCCCCTGTTAGGAAGTTGTTTTGAAAAGAATTCCCCACTTCCCGAACGGGAAGTGGCTCAACGCACGAAAAGTTCACAACGCGCGACTACGATCACCTCGCCCGCCACACCCCCAAAAAAAACTCCAAACAGGGACGCAGTCCCGCATCCTATTTTTTTCCGATCACTGGGTGCAGGGGTCACCCCTGCCGAGGGCGCGGGGCGAGGAGCCCCGCATTGATCCCCGCTTCTCACTGCCGATAATTCGGCGCTTCCTTCGTGATGAACACGTCATGCACATGGCTTTCGCGCATGCCCGCGTCGCTGACCTTGACGAACTTCGCCCGCTTGCGCAGTTCCGCCAGGTTCGCCGCGCCGAGGTATCCCATGCCCGACTGCAAGCCGCCGACTAGCTGCTCGATATTCGACGCGAGCGACCCGCGATGGGGTACGCGGCCTTCGATTCCTTCCGGCACATGCTTGCCGTCGGTGACGCCAAGCTGTCCGTAGCGGTCGCCGGTACGTTCGTTCATCGCGCCGAGCGAGCCCATCCCGCGGTAAAGTTTGTACGTGCGGCCCTGGTAGAGAATCGTCTCGCCGGGACTTTCCTCGGTGCCCGCGAACAGCGAGCCAATCATCACGCTGTTCGCGCCGGCCGCAATCGCTTTGGTGATATCGCCTGAGAACCGGATTCCGCCGTCCGCGATCACGGGGATATTGCGCGGTTCTGCGATTGCGATTGTGTCCATGATCGCAGTGATCTGCGGCACGCCGACGCCCGAGATGACACGCGTTGTGCAGATTGAGCCGGGCCCCATCCCGACGCGGAGAGCGTCGGCGCCCGCGTCGCACAGCGCTTTCGCGCCCTCGCTGGTCGCGACGTTGCCGGCGACGACTTCGATGTTCGGCCACTCGCTCTTGGTCGCCTTGATCGCGTCGATCACGTTCCGCGTGTGCCCATGCGCCGTGTCGATACAAATCACATCGACGCCCGCGCGTCTGAGCGCCGCCACGCGCGCCTCGCGCTCCGGCCCGACGCCGACCGCCGCGCCGACACGCAAGCGGCCGAGCTGATCCTTGCTCGCATGGGGATGGCGAATCGCCTTGTCCATATCCTTTACTGTGATCAGTCCGCGCAGCCGGTTCTGATCGTCGACCAGCGGCAACTTCTCAATCCGATGCGCCTGCAGGAGTCCTTCGCATGTTCCAGATCGATCCCGGGCCGCGCCGTGATCACTTTGCTCGTCATAACGTCGCGCACTTGTTTGTCGAGCCGCCGCTCGAACCGCAGATCGCGATTAGTGAGAATCCCGACCAGCTTCCCGTCCGACACGACCGGCAATCCGGAAATGCGGAAGCGTTCCATCACGGCGACCGCCTCGCCGAGTTTCTGCTCGGGGCTGACGGTAATCGGATCGACGATCATCCCGGTTTCATATTTCTTGACGGTCTCGACTTCGGCCGCCTGCTCTTCGATCGAAAGGTTCCGATGGATAAATCCAATGCCGCCCATCTGCGCGATCGCAATCGCAGTGCGCGATTCGGTAACCGTATCCATCGGCGACGAGACCAGCGGTATCCGCAACCGAATCTTCGGCGTCAACGCAGTAGAGACATCGCAATTCGCCGGCAACAAATCAGAGGACTGAGGCAACAGAAGAACGTCATCGAAGGTAAGAGCTTCGCGGAGTTCCTGATGCGCCATAAAAATAACCCTCCTGGAGTGAAAATAAAAAAAGAGCCCGCGGTTGTCCGCGGGCTCAAGTCGGCCTTCAGTTTTTGTACGCAGTCCGTTTAATCAGATGCGCCATGTCCGAAATTAACAAACCCCGGGCACGCGATCAATACGGCTGTCTCCACGCTCCCGCCGTCACTTCGGGCCAGGAGCCACCGGAACGCCAGGATGCGGCGTACGACGGCTAACCGTTGCATGACGCCTCTAAGGTGTGGTAAAACAAATAGTATGAATATCCGTCATGCGGCCGCACTCGCGCTTGTGGGATGGTATCTGATGGTGCCCGGCGTCACTTACCAATCGGCAACCAACGTATGGACCGTCGGCGTCTACGACAAGCATGGAAAGCCGGTCTATTCCGCCTGGAGGGCTTACGACTCGTTCGATACAGCCGCCGAATGTCAAAACGCGCTGAGCAAATTAGACCCCGACGAACGCCCCGCGATGGCAGCCACCGACGAAGGCTCCATCCGAAACCCGCTAGGCGAGACCAACGCCGTCCACGAAGCAGTCAGCAAAGCAACCTGCCTCGCCGACACCGACCCCCGCCTCAAACCAAAATAAGCAGCACAGCCTTCAACTTGTGATTCTCTGAAGTGGCACAGGCTTCAGCCTGTGATTTTCTCGCGTCCCACTCCGGCCTTCATCCTTGTGTCATTCAGAGCCCAGCGAAGATCTTCCCCTCTCCCAGGATGGGAGAGGATCCCGCCCCCCACGAGCGTCCGTCCCGCCCTTCCAATCTTCGCCAATCCAGGCCAGGTTCGAAACTCGCACCATTTCAAACGAGGAGCAATCGATGAGATCAGATCACCATGATGCTCGCAAATTCAGGATCGAAGGTTCCGGTCAAATGTTGGATGCTCTCGCCAAAGCGATCGAGCGAGCGCTTCAAACGGCGCGCGCAACCCCGGACCGAAAAGGAATTGGAACCGCCACGCACGGCCCTGTCACCATCGAGGTAGAGGCAACAAACTACGATCAAGATCGTTTGCGCTACGTCATCGACAGTATCGACGACGCGGTCAGCACAGTCGCGGGATGGGCCGAGCCCAAACGCTGCGTCGAATGCGACCAGCCAGTGGCCTTACTCTTCGACGACGCATACCTCGAATCTTCGGAGGGTGATGGCGTAATCTGCTGCGAATGCTACCGCCGAGACGAGGACGGCGACCAAGAAACCTGATAAATGGGAAAGGGGGAACAACGAATGACTTCGGGTTTCGCGTCGGCAAAACTAAAGGTCGGAGAAACATATTCCCGAAACTCGCTTGCCAAGCTCTTCGGCATTACCGATGAGACGCTCAAGACCGGCGTGTTCAGACCCAAGGGGTACTCCTCTGTCTGGCTGTTCGTAACGAAAAACAAACCTGCCAATCGCCCACAATATACTGATCAGTTCGTCGGCGACGAACTGCATTGGCAGGGACAGTCCGCGGGCCGCTCGGATAAAATGATCATCGAGCACAAGGCCCGAGGATTGGAGCTTCTCGTATTTTACAGAGTCAATGCCGACGAGCCGTTTCGATATGAGGGGAACTTCGAGTACGTCGAGCATGGTGGAGCACATCCGACAAACTTCAAACTGAGACGCGGATAAACTGCGGATATGATGCTCGTATTCGTGATCTTCAGTTTTGGCGGTAGAAAAAATCTTCGGATTACCGGGGACAGCAAATGGAATGCACTACAAAGGGTTTCAACATCGGGCTCCTGATGGTCGAAAGGGCCGCAATTGACGATTCACCACCATACCAAAGAGAATCCGGCGTATGGTCGCGCGAGAAGCAGCAGTTGTTCCTCGATTCTCTGCTCAACAACTACGATGTCCCGAAACTCTATTTCCACGACCTGCGCGGCAAACATCATAAGTTCAATTTTGCAGTAATAGACGGAAAACAGCGCCTTCACGCAATTTGGGATTTCTTGAACGACGGAATTCGACTTGCTGATGATTTCACCGTCGAAAAATCCTACAAAGACGGCCCACCGAAGGGCGGATCGAAATTCTCCAAGCTAACTCCTACCTGGCAGGACATCTTCAAATCAAAGACGCTGGCATTGTTCTCGTTCAAAGCGCCGAAGAGGAGGACATCGAGGAGCTTTTTTCGCGCTTGAACAACGGCGAGCCACTGACCGCGGCAGAAAAACGAAATGCGAAACCAGGCGCCATCACAAAGTTGATTCGCGAAATCGCTGTATTGCCGACGATCCGCGACCGCTTGGCCTTCCCAAACACTCGGTATCAGCACTACGAGGTTGCTGCCAAATTCCTTTTGATCGAAAAAACCGAGGCATCCAGTGGCGGAATGTTCTGCGACCTCAAAAAAAAGTTTTTAGATGCGATGGTGGAGTCTGGAGAGAAGGCAAACGCTGCCGAACTCGACGGGCTTCAGAAGCGCGTTGAAAAGGGGATTAAGAGCTTGGCGCGTGTTTTCACGAAGAAGGATCCTCTTTTGAAGAAGCAGGCTTACGCGCCACTGTACTATATCTTCGTCAAGCTGGTGGAGCGCGAATACGCAGCGCCCCAACTCTATTCTCACATCAAAAAGTTCCTTGAGAATTTCCATGTCACTCGCGAACAGAATCTTCAGAAACCCGAGGATGAGCGCGATGGCGTCCTAATCGAGTTCGGCCGACTAATGCAGCAGGGCACAAACGATCTAAACAGTCTCAGAGAGAGAGTTTCGATACTCCGACGATATTTCTTGTTGGAGCATCCCGAAGTCTCGCTGCGCGACAAAAAGCGCGCTTTCACGGCAGAAGAGCGACTTGCCATTTGGCTTCTCTCTGGCAAACAGTGTGCAATTTGCGGGGTGAAACTCGATCTTGCGGATATGCAGGCCGATCACGACAAACAGTGGGCTCATGGAGGCGCGACCTCCCTCAAAAACGGTCGAGCCCTTTGTGAGAACTGCAATTTGGAACAGGCTCAAAAGGTCGCATAAAGCCGTTCTCGGCCTGATTTTCTTTTTCCCGGAAAACGGGAATATCACGACCCCGACTTTCCCAAAGACCGGCTCCGAATGCTCGGGGCGAAATCAAGTTGTAAGGAGCGGTGGGCTCAGGTTCTGCGCGAAGCGGACAAAATAAAGGCCAAGCACCTGCTCACGCTCGAACCCGGTATCAGCGAGAGCCAGACCGCAGAGATGCAACGAAGCAACTTGCAATTGGTCCTCCCGCGTTCCATCCACACAACTCACAGCTCACTTCAGCGCAACTGGCTAATGGATGTGAGCGGCTTCCTGGCCGCAATCAAGTCGCTTCAGCCGCGCCCGTAATCGCCTCCCCCCTTCAAGGGGGATGAACTTTTCCGCCTTACCGACCCTACCCTCGACATGCTAAACTGCCAGTCATGTCTAACACCCCCAACAGCTTCTCACTCCCTCGTCGCGATCGGAGCTCGCGACTCATCTCCCCATCGCGCAACCTCTCCTCCCGACGATGACCCGCGCTGCTCGGGCGCCCGCACTCCAACCGCCGTACTCGATAGGCGAAATAAATCTCGCAACCTCCAGTGAAGAAACGGAGGAGAAGCAGCAACCTGCTTTTCGCCTCACCCCGGAAAAACCTCAGCAATCACGCACCAAATTTCCTTCCACCATCAACACCGATTTCCGCAATTTCTTCATCTTCGCAGTGCTCGTCGAACTCGGCGGCTCCGTGCTAGGTTGACCCTCCAGAGGACCTGACTATGCAAATGAATGTGAAACCAATTCCAACGCTTGAGCCGCGGATCAACGAGATTCGGGAGCTTACTGCGCAGATCGTTAATCGCGATATTCTCCCCAATGAACGGAAGTTGTGGGCGGGATGGCGCGACGGGGCGTCCGACGAAGAGCGGCGCAGCTCGCGCGAGTTGCGCGAGGCGGTCAAGGACAAAGTCAAGAAGGCGGGCCTGTGGGCGCCGCATCTGCCGCCCGAGTACGGCGGCGCCGGCCTGGGCTTCCTCGAGCACGCGTACATGAACGAGGTGCTCGCCTACAGCATGGGCGCGGCGGCACTGTTCGGCGTGGTCGCGCCCAACTCGGGCAACCAGGCCATCCTGCTCAAGTACGGCACCGAGGAACAGAAGCGCAAATGGCTGGTGCCGCTGACCGAGGGCAAGATGGAATCCGGCTTCTCGATGACCGAGCCCGACTCGGCCGGCTCCGATCCGCGGTCGATCAAGACCACGGCGCGGCGCGACGGCGACCAGTGGGTGATCAACGGCCATAAGTGGTTTACGTCGAACGGCTTCCGCGCCGACTTCTTTATCGTCATGTGCCGCACCGAAGGCGCCGGCAAGGACAACGGCCGCATGACGCAGATCATCGTGCCTAAGAACACGCCGGGGCTGCGCATCGTGCGCGGAGTCGAGGTCTGGGGACATAAAAGCGATCACTGCGAAATCGTTTACGACGACGTGCGCGTGCCAGCCAGCAACCAGCTCGGCCAGACGGGAACGGGGCATCAGGCCGCGCAAGATCGTCTCGGCGCGGGCCGCGTCTATCATTGCATGAACTCGGTCGGGCAGATGTGGCGGGCGTTCGATCTGATGGTCGAGCGCGCGACGATGCGCGAGGTGCACGGCGGCAAGCTCGAGACCAAGCAGTTCATCCAGGGCTTCATCGCCGAATCTTACATCGACATCCAGGCCGCGCGCCTGATGACGATTCACTGCGCCGAGCGGATGGACAGCGGTAACGACCCACGCACCGATATCTCGGCGATCAAGATTTTCGTGCCGGCGGCCTACACGCGGGTCGTCGACCGCGCGATTCAGGTCTGGGGCGCGGCGGGAGTCTCGGGCGATCTGCCGTTAGCCGGGATGTACCAGGGCGCGCGGACGCTGCGGCTCGCGGACGGTCCGGACGAAGTGCATAAGATCCTGATCGCGAAGAACGTGCTGGCGCGCTACCACAACGGCGAGAGCTGGGACTTCGGCAACTGATCGCGAACGACGATTATTTGCCGCACCAGACCGGTTTGCGCTTCTCGAGGAAGGCGCCGATGCCTTCCTGCGCGTCGAGCGCCATGGCGTTCTGGCTCATCACTTCTTTCGTGTAGTCGTAGGCTTTCGCCGTATCGAGATCGATCTGTTCGTAGAACGCACGCTTGCCGATCCCGATGATTAGCGGGCTCGCCTCGACGATCTGCATCGCGAGCTTGCGCGTCTCCGCGATCAACTCGGCGTCCGCAACGACTCTGTTCGCGAGTCCCCACTCGGCTGCGATGTGCGCTTTGACCGGCTGGCCCGTCAGCAGCATTTCCATCGCGTGCTTGCGGCCGACGGCGCGCGTGAGTGCGACCATCGGCGTCGAGCAGAACAATCCGATCCTCACGCCCGGCGTGGCGAAACTCGCGCTCTCGCCCGCAACTACGAGATCGCAGGTCGCCGCCAGCTGGCATCCTGCGGCAGTCGCGATCGCATGCACTCGCGCGATAACGGGCTGCGGAATTCTCTGAATCGTCAGCATCAACTGGGCGCACAGATCGAATTCGTAGCGGTAGAACGCGAGGTCGCGGCCCTTCAGCTCGCCGAGGTCGTGGCCGGCCGAGAACGCCGGGCCGTTGCCCGCGACTATCACAGCGCGCGCATCGTTGCGTTTGCCAATTGCGACGAGCGTGTCGTTCAGCTCGGTCATCATCGCGGTCGACAGCGCGTTGCGTTTCTCGGGCCGGTTCATCGTGAGCGTGACGAGCCCGGCTTCTTCCTCGATGATCAAATTCTTCTGGCCATTTTCATTTGCCATCGCTATCACCTGCCTTCGAGTCTTACTCTCTCACTCGCGAGGATCGTTTTTCCATTCCTCGGGATAGAGCAGCAGCAAATCCTGGCCGAGCGCGCGGACGAGGAAGCGCTGCGTCTCATTGATCGCACGTTCGAGCGCGCGCCCGCCAATCAGCCAATGCCCGCGCCCGCGAATCGTCGCGAGCTTCGCACCGATCGATTCCGCAAACGCCGCGGTCTGCGCCAACGGCGCGAAGATATCCGAGTCGCCGGCGACGATCAGACGCGGCGCGGCCTTGTCCACTGCGGCGAACTCGACCGCGCCGGCAATTACGCCGGTCGCGAGCGCGCCCGAGTCGGACACCATCGCATTGATCAAGCCGTCGCGCGTGAACGGATCGGAATCGGCGATCAACTCGAACAGCACTCGGCCGCGCGGCGGCTTGATCGGTCTGCCCAACTTCATCGCGAGCCGATTTGCGAATCCACCGACCAGGGGCGTGCGAAAGCCCGGCACCAGCGGCGCGTAGGCGACCGACGACTTCACTCGGCGATGCTCGCTGAGCTTGAGCGCGATCAATCCGCCGACGCCGTGACCGAGCACGACCGCATCGCGCCCGATTCCGTCGAGCGCTTCTCCCGCCAGCGCGGCCAGATCGTTGAAGCGAAGTTTCTCGAGTGGCGGCGTCGGGCCTTTGCCGTATGCCTCGCGCAGGTTCGGCACGAATACTTCCCACCCGATCGACGCGAGGTAGCCTAGCACGAGCGCGAGATGCCGCGGCGTCGCGAACATTTCGGGGATCAGCATGATTGGCCACGCGAACTTGACCGGCTCGGGCAACTCGCGTTGCGCGGGGATGCGGCCGAGTTCGACGTCGTCCACTGGACTGCCGGCTTATGCGGCCCGCGCCGCGGTCGCCATCAGGCGCGCGAATCGGAACGAGAGGGCGGCGCGCGGCGCGAGCATCTGAGAGAACTTGATCATCTCGTCCGCCGCCCATTGCTCGCGATTCGCCGCGCGATGCGCCATGCGGCTGCCCCGGTCGAGCGGAAGCTCGCGCGACGTGCGAACGCTCGCATTGTAGTAGGGCATCAGCTCCGCATCGCGACGGGCAGTGAAGTCAGCGAGCATCGCAACTGGAATCGAAATGCCGCGGCCGTTGGAGAACCATTCGCGCGCGAGTTCGCCGACAATCCACGCGCTCATCAGCGCCATCGAATGTCCCTGGCCGAAGAGCGGATCGACATGGAGGCCGGCGTCGCCGAGCAGGAGCGCGCCGTCGGTGACAGGATTGCGATAGGTGTTGTTGAGCAGGCCGGAAGAAAACACTTTGCCTGCGAGCGTCGCGCCTTCGAGAATCTTCCCTACCGCGAACGAGCGATCGAGGTGTTTGCGCAGGTTGGATGCGAGGTCGGTGCGAAAAGTTTGCATCTCGGCGGCGTCGAATGCGGTGGCCGCGACTGTGAGTCCGTTTTCGCATCGGCAAACGAGGTTGCCGGCGCCAGGTGCCGACTCGAATTCCGCAACGAGATCGTCGCCAAGATTTTTCCGCGAGACGCCTTCGAAGTACGCGTAGTAGTAAGCGCGCGCGCATGGAACGTCGATGCGCCTGAACGCGTCGATACGATCCGACGCGAGCTGCGCGACCGCACTGCGCATCCCGTCGGCGCCGATGATCAGCGTCGCGCGAAACTCGTGGACGCCGGACGCATCCTCGCCGCGAATTCCAACGACGGCGTCATCTTCGATAAGCAGATCGACGAGCCTGAAGCGTTCGCGAAACGTGACGAGGTCGAAACTGCGCGCCGCATCGATCATCGCGGCGTCCATCAACACGCGTCCGAGGCAGAGTCCGCGGTCGTCGACGCCGTCGCGCACGAGCTCGCCGCTGTAGTCGAAATCGGGACCGACGGTGCGCGAGCGTGAGAAGCGCACACCGCCTGCGCGCTCGAGCATTTCGAGCACACCCATCCGCTCGAGGACCTTGGTTCCGCCACCGAGCACGATGTGGGTCGAAAGGCGGTCTGACGGGAATGAATCCTTATCGACGAGCAGAACGCGAAGTCCGGCGCGCGCCAGTAGAATCGCAGCAGCACTGCCGGCGACTCGCGCGCCGACGATTATCACGTCGAAACGTTTTGTTGTATCTGACATGAGGCTTGCGTGAGTGCGCGTCGATCGAACTTATCATGTGGAACGCGCGCGCCCGCAAGCAAGCGTCGGAATAAGGAAAGAGCCCCTTCTTTCGAAGGGGCTCTCCCGTGTTGCGAGGCCTTTCAGCCTCGGCTTATTCCAGCAGCAATCCTGGCAGCCTTAGCCAGCCCCCGGGGTATTAGTCCGGAGGTAAACTCGTTAAGTGGTTACTTCTTTTTGGTCTTTTTGGCAGGCTTCTTTTTTGCCATTTTGCTCTTCCGCATCGGTTTGGACTTGGTGGCCTTTTTGGCCCGTTTCTTCATTACTGGCATAGGTACCTCCTCTTCCTAGGCTGCTGCTGGAGAAGCGCCTTTTCTTATAGATGAGAGGTCATCTCTCATCGAGTCGGGCCGATTATAGAAACATGTTATTCTCAAATCAAGGGCCATCAGGCGATTTATAAAGAAATTTTAAAGTCGGAAGAGTCGAGCGGAACCGGTCTAAATCAGCTCTTTAGAATGACGTTCAAAATTAGATCCCTTGAACTGGACACGCCGCTTGAATTACCATTGGCCGAATGACGCGCTTAAGCTTTGTGCTCCGCCGCGAGTGGCTCAGCCTAATCTTCGGCGGGGTGCTCACGCTGCTTGTCTTAAGTGTGCTGCTCGGCAAGCAGGGGCCGCGCGACCTCATTGCCCTGCAGAGCCATCGTGCCGCGTTGGAGGCTCGGCGCGATCAACTGGCAGCGAACAACGCCGCGTTCAGAACGCGCGTTCAGAAGCTGCGTTCGGATGACCGTTATATCGAGAGCCTCATTCGCCGCGAGCTTGGATACGCGCGCCCCGACGAACTCGTGTACAAGTTCGCCGACGGCAACGGCGCGGACCACGACAGCGACAAACCCGCGCGCTAGAAAATTGCGCGTGAGATAAGCCGGTACTCGCGCGCCTGGCGCTCAAGATCTTCGCGGAAATCGGGATGCGCGATCGAGATCAGCGCGCGCGCACGCTCCGGCACCGACTTGCCTTTCAGGTTGACGATGCCGTACTCGGTCACGACGTACATCACGTCGGTGCGCGGCGTCGTCACGATATTGCAGTCGTCAATGCGCGCGACGATGCGGCTCGCGCGATGCGCGTCGCGCTCGAAGGTCGAGGCGATACACAAAAACGACTTGCCGTCGCGCGAGGCATACGCACCGCGCACGAATTGCAGTTGTCCGCCGGTGCCGCTGATCTGCCGCACGCCGGCCGACTCGGAGCAGGCCTGCCCGGTGAGATCGATTTGCGCCGCGTTGCAGATCGAGATGACGCGATCGTTCTGCATGATGTGATGGGGCAGATTGGTGTAATCGACCGGGCCGGCGAAGCACGCGGCGTTGCGATCGAGAAAGTCGTACATCCGCTTCGATCCCGCCGCGAACGTGTACGCCATCTGGTAGCGGTTGGTCGCTTTGTGCGCGCCGGTGACTTTGCCGGCCTCGAACAGCGACACCAGCGAGTCAACGAACATCTCGGTGTGAACACCGAGGTCCTTGATCGGCGCTGCCGCGAGCAGCTCGCAGACCGCATTGGGCATCGCACCGATTCCAATCTGCACGCACGCGCCGCTGGGAATTTCCGGCGCGATCAGCTCCGCGACTCTCTGATCGACCGCACTCGCTGCCGGATTCTTCAGCTCGGGCATCGCGGATTCGCCCGCGTCGATCACGTACTCGACATCATCTATATGCACCGCGTTTTCGATTCCGAAGACGTACGGTACGCTCGCGTCGGTCTCGACGATCAGCATCTTCGCTTTTTCGCTGATGGCCTTGTGATAGGTGACCGACGGGCCGAAGTTGAAGTAGCCGTGCTCGTCTATCGGCGCGGTCTTCAGCACCGCAACATCCACGTCGATAAAGCGTCGATAGTTGTCGGGCGCCTCGCCGAAGTTCATCGGGATGTGATGCGCGACGCCGCGATCGTGCATCTTTCTTTCGAGCGCGGAGAAGTACCACGACAAATAAGTGAGATGACGTTCGTCGGGGTCGGCCTCGACGGCCACACGCGCGCGCATCGCGAGGCACCCGCGGATCTTCACGCGCTGGAGACTGGGCACTCGCGCGGCCAGTGCGCGATCGAACAAATCCGGCTGGCCGAGGCCGAATCCGTATTCGACCCAATCGCCGGACCTTACTTTCGCCGCCGCTTCATCGGCGCTGATTTTTTTGCGCTTGAGGTCTCCCTCGCGGGAATTCGCCATCTGCAAGTCCTCGTGTTGACTATTGCCGGTTCGCTTGACTGCGCGGCTGGCGTAAGATTCTCTTCAACCGGCGTACTTCAATCAATGCCAACGATAGAACCAGTCAGGCAAGCGTTTGCCAGTGGACTTGACGGCCGCGCAATCTGACGCATCCGGGGGATTACGATGTACTTTCTTCGCGGCTTCATATTGGCTCTTCATATCTTCGGCGTGATCTTCTGGATGGGCGGGTTGTTGATGGTCACCAGCCTGCTCGCGCGGGTGCCGGAAGAAGTCGGACTGCCCAAGGAGCGCTTTCTGGGCGCGGCGCGCGGCTTGTTCGAGTCGACGGTTAACCTCGGCGCGGCAATCAGCATCATTCTCGGGCTGCTGCTGATCATTACGGAGCCGGCGGTGCTGCGGCAGGGATGGCTGCACGCCAAGCTGTTGCTGGTGGCGATCCTGCTGTTCTATCACGTCCGCTTTTATCGGCGGATCAAGTTCCTGGAGAACAATCCGAGCCAGTCATCGAGCCGCGAGTTTCGCGTAATCCACGGGATGGTGAGCGCGCTGTTGATCGCGATCCTGGTGCTGACGGTGATCAAACCCTTCTAGCAGAGGCGACGCCGCTAAAAGCGATCCTTGAGTTCGCGGGTCAGCGCGAAGATCGCGACCGGGTCGTCCGCCACCGACGGCTCGTGCTTTTTCAGATTTGCGCGCAGCTCGGCGCTGTCGGTGCGCATAAAGGGATTGGTCTGCTTTTCGTCGCCGATAGTCGACGGGACCGTGAATTTGTTCTCCGCGCGCGCCTTGACACTCCAGTCGTACTTGGCTTTGAGCGCGGCGTTGTTCGGCTCGAGCGTGAGCGCGAAGCGCAGATTCTTTTCGGTGTACTCGTGACCGCAATAGACCTGGTGTCAGTCGGGCAGCGCCGCGAGCTTCTTCAGCGACGCGACCATCGTCTCGGCTTTGCCCTCGAACACGCGGCCGCATCCGCCGACGAACAGCGTGTCGCCGGTGAAGACGGCGCCTGAGCTTAGGAAAATAGTAGGCGACGTGGCCGTTGGTATGCGCGGGGATTCCGATCACGCGCCCGCGAGTCGCGCCGATTCGCGACCTCGTCGCCGTCCGCCACCGGATTCGTCAGCGCCGGAATTCGTCCGTCCTCGCCGCTCGCGCCGTAGACTTGAGCCCCGGCACCGCTCGCACGCGATGTCCTGGTTGCCGCCGACGTGATCGCCGTGCCAATGCGTGGTCAGCACTGCGACCAGTTTCAGCCCGTGCCGGTTCACCGCCGCAAGCACCTTGTCGGCCTCCGCGCAATCGACCACGCCGCATTCCTTGCTGGCGTCGTCGATCACCAGGTAGGCGTAGTTGTCCGATGAGCTGCGGCACTGTGACAATCGCCATCGCGCTACTCTCTGCTTGGCCGGTCTATGTACGCGCCGACGATGATACTGTAGCCGACGTCGACGTAGACGGTCTGGCCGGTGACGCCGCTGGAAAGGTCGCTCAGCATCGCGGCCGCCATCTTGCCGACCTCCTCGGTCTTCATCGCGCGGCGCAGCGGCGAGCGCTCCTCGACCTCGTGCGCCATTGAATGAAAGTCGCGGATGGCCGAGGACGAGAGCGTGCGCGCGGGCCCGGCGCTGATCGCGTTGACGCGGATATTTTTCGGTCCCGAGGTCAACCGCCAGATAGCGCACGCAGGCTTCCAGAGCGGCCTTGGCCACGCCCATCACGTTGTAGTTGGGCACCGCGCGCACCGCGCCGAGGTAGCTCAGCGTCAGGATCGATCCGCCGCCGCGCGCTTCCATCAGCGGTTCGGCCGCGCGCGCCAGCGCGACCAGCGAATAGGCGCTGATCTCGAGCGACTTGGCGAAGTTCTCGCGGCTCACCGTCAGAAAGCGGTCGCGCAGATCTTCGCGCTCGGCAAATGCGACCGCGTGGACCAGCATGTCGAGCCCGCCCCACGCTCTTGCGCGCTCCGACATCGTGATGCGATTTGCGCGTCGTCGGTGACGTCGAGCTCGCCGATCACGTGCGCGCCCGATCTGCTCGGCCAGCGGCCGCACGCGCTTCTCGAGCACCTCGCCCTGGTAGGTCAGCGCGACTTCGGCGCCCTGCGCCTTCCAGTTCCTGCGCGATCGACCAGGCCAGGCTCTTGTCATTGGCGACGCCGACGACCAGCGCGCGCTTGCCTGTACGATGCCCATCGGTAAGTATCCTAATTTGGCGACGGTGCTTCGGGCTAGATCGGCTCAGAGCTTGATCTTCATGCCGTCGGAACCCATCTCGATCCCGATCTCGTCCTCGCGGCTCAGGACTTCGCGGCCGAGATGCGTGAGGACCATGCGCTTACGTTGAACGGTCGCGATTTCGTTACAAGCAGCGGGTAGTTGAGATGAAAATTCAGATGCGCGCTCTCGAAATAGGTGCATTCGCATAGGAACAGATCGGCGCCGTCGCTCAGTTTCACAAGTTCATCATTCCATCCGCTGTCGCCCGAGAACACGATCGACTTGCCGCCGCCGTCGACTCGCAGCGACAAGCGAAATGTCCGGCTTGGTATGCGGACTGCGGATCGCACTCACCTTGAACTTGCCCAGCCGCGTCGATGCTGCCCGGCTCGAGCACGACGAACTTCAGCTTGTGCTCGAACTTTGTCGAGTTCGAAATGCGGGAACATCGTGCGCATCAGCGACCACGTCCGCTGCTCGAGTTTGGGCGGGCCCGCGATGGTCAAGGTCTTTTTGCGGCGCGTCTCCCACATGTAGTCGAGGATCAGAAATGGCAGGCCGCCGAAATGGTCGCCATGCAGATGACTGATCAGGAGCAAGTCGAAGCTGTCAGTCGAGACGCCGCCGCGCTTGAGCGCCTGCATCAGGCCCGGACCGGCTTCCAGCAGGACACGTCCGGCGGGTGCATCGATAAGATAGCCGGACTGCGAACGGCCGAAACTCGCGAACGCGTCGCCGGTGCCCATCAGAGTCACGGTCACGGACGCACCGTTAGTGCCGGTAGGATTCTGATTCATTCAGTTTGTGTATGCTATTATCATCGAACCACGCGCGCAATTCAGGTGCCATTGCAAAATGAAACAAGTGAAGATCGGAGTCGGTTTCGGACTTTGGCGGCTCGGGATGCCCGCGGCGGAGACGATCGTGCGCGTCGCGGAACGGGCCGAGGATTGGGGCCTCGATTCTTTCTGGCTCTCCGACCATCTGCTCGCGCCGTCGCCGGAGCTCGACGTGGTCGCAACACTCGTCGCTGCTCGCCTCGCGCACCTCGCGCATGAAGCTCGGCCCGAGCGTGCTGCTGCTTAACCTGCGGCATCCGTTGATGGTTGCGAAATCGTTCGCGTCGCTCGACTACCTGTCGAACGGGCGGATGGTGATGGCGGTCGGCACCGGCGCGAATCTGGCCGACTACGCCGCGTGCGGAATCCCGGTCGAGAGCCGCGGCAAGCGCCTCGATGAAGGTATCGAGGTGCTGCGCACGGTCTGGCGCGAGCCGACGCGAGTTATCACGGACGCTTCTTCAACTTCGATAACGTCACCATCGAGCCGCGTCCCGCCGCGCGCACCAACAACGATTTGGGCACGATGGATATCTGGGTCGGCGGCAAGTTCCGACGCGGCGCTGCGACGCACGGCGCGGATGGCCGACGGCTACTTCGCATCGTTCCAGACTCCCGATGAATTCGCGCACGAGCATGGCGAAGATTCGCGATTATGCGGCCGAGCTACGGCCGCGCCAACGCGCACATCGAATCGGGATTGATCCTGCTCTGCCGAATCTCGTCGTCGCGCGAGCGCGCACT
Organism: uncultured delta proteobacterium; assembly: GCA_963721485.1. Classification (GTDB taxonomy): domain Bacteria; phylum Desulfobacterota; class Binatia; order Binatales; family Binataceae; genus Binatus. The sequence continues at coordinate 200,340 of CAVRJV010000006.1, forward strand.
CGAAGAAATGCGCCCGATGCTCACGGCGATGGGCCGCGGCGCCGAAGCCTACCTCGAGCGCACCGTTTACGGCTCTCCCGACGACGTGATCGCGCGGCTCAGCGAATACGTTGCGAAGGGGCTCGACAAGTTTGTACTGTGGCCAATCGCGGAACCTGATGTGTGGCCGAAGCAAATCGAACTGGTCGGCCGCGAGATCGCGTCGCACTACGCCGCGGCCTGAGAAATTCGCGCGAACCGCGGTCGTCGCCGCGTTTGCAATGATGGTCGCGACTCTTGCGGGATGCGCAAAGCCGCCGCCGGTCGTGGCGCCGCCGAGCATCTATGCGAGCGCCGAGGATGTCGAGCTGAACTTTCGCGACCGCACGTTCGTGCTCGGCGACAACAATGAAATCGCCGAAGTGCGCCCGGCCGATTGGCGCAAAGACCGTTTCCTCAAGCTGCCGTTCTGGTTCGGCGTCAACATCCTGGTGCCCGGCGTGATTGCGCCGAAAGAGGGCGACTTTTACGTCATCAGCGAGGCGACGCTCGAGAAGCCGCTCGACGCGCCCGGCGAGTGGATGATCGAAGCGGGCAGTTCACTCGTCAAACAAGAGACGGTGTTCGTCACGACGCGCACGCAATACGTGGGCGCCGGAAAAATTTTGCCGACGATCGTCCAATACATGGGCAAGCGCGAATTCAAGCGCGCCAACGGCAAGCCGGTGCAGATTCCCGTGCTGCGCGAGGTGTCGTTGCCGATGAAGTGGACGCTCGGCGGTCACATTCCGGCGGAGTACGCGAGATATCACACATGACTCGCCGCGGCTCGACGATTGTCTTCGCGATCGCGCTGATGCTTATGTCGGTGATCGCCGGATGTACGCCGGACAAGGCGCTCGACTTCGGGCCGACCGGCGAAATCACCACGCCGCCCGAGGATCAGCTGAGCCGCGACATCATGCGCGATTTCGACGGCCGCGATTTCATCCTCGGGGATAACGATCACGAGGCGCACGTCAGCCTCACCGACTGGAAGCCCGGCCGCCGCATCATCATGCCGTACTGGCTCGGCGTGAATCCGCTCTATCCGGGATTTCTGCGCCCGACCGTCGGACATCTATATGTGATCAGCCAATCGACGCTGGTGCGCCCGCTCGCGAACAACGAATACCTGATTCGCGCCGGCTCGAAACTGTTCAAAGCCGACACGGTTTTCGAATCGACGCACACGCACTACACTGACACGGGCGGGATGCTGCCGACGATAGTCCGCTTCGTCGGCACGCGCGTGATCACGGTTCCGAAAGACGCGCCCGCAACAGGAACGATCACGGAGAAGGTCCCAGTCCTGCGCGAAGTGTCGATGCCGATGCACACGACGCCGGAGCAGGACCTGACGGGCTACGCAAAGTTCGAAGCGGTCAGCCCTTCCAGTACACTCGATTCGCATCCCTCCTCAAAGTAGTCTTCTTAAACACGGGGATTTCCATTTTCCAAGAGAGCTATGAAAACCGAGGGCTTCACGCATGGCAACTGTTGACGCAAAGAGCTCGCAGCAAGCACTGGACATGATTCTCGCGGCAACGGGCATGCGCGAATCGGATCACAAGGGGAAAGTTACTATCCAAGGTAAGGATCCGGTCCTGGCTTCGCGGCACCGTTTCGGTGAGCTGATGGCCGCATCGCAAGCGGCGTTTGGCATCGCGCTCAGCCAACTATGGCAACTCCGCGGTGGCAAGCCCCAGAACGTGACGACCAACGTGCGCAATGCCGTGCATCAGCATCACGGCATCGCCTTCATGCGTCAAAATGGTCGCCAGCTTCCTTTCACCGACTACGGGTCGGGTGTCGGTGTTGATTCTCCCCTGAGCGGTGAGTTCTATCCAACGCGGGACGGACGATTCATAAAAATCGAGCTTTTCTATCCGCGTTTGCGCGATGCGATGTTCAAGGTCCTGAAGTGTGCTCCGACTCAGCGCGCCGCGGAGGCGGCGATCATGCAGTGGGACGCCGAAGCACTCGAACTTGCTATCCGAGAGGAGTCAGGCGCGGTCGGCATGGTGCGGAGTGCCCAGGAATGGTTGGCCCATCCGGTCGGCCGCCGGCTGGCCGCCAAGCCGGTAGTCGAGATTGAGAAGATCGGCGACAGCGATCCGATTCCTCTTCCCAAAGGCTGCGACAAGCCGTTGGGCGGCATTCGTGTGCTGGATTGCACCCACGTGATCGGCGGACCGGTGACGGCACGCACTCTAGCGGAGTTCGGCGCGGACGTGCTGCACCTTTCCAAGCCGAACTACCCCGACCATCTGAACTGGCGGTTGGAGACCGACATCGGAAAGCGGGCGGCCTATTGCGACTTCGACGAACCAGCCGATATGCGCCGCTTCTTTGAACTTCTCCAAACGGCGGACGTTTTCACTTGCTCGTATCTGAACCTTGACCAACGCGGTATATCGCCTCGTCGCCTCGCCACCAGCCGGCCCGGAATAATTTCCCACGAGTTGCGATGCTTCGATTTCGAAGGTGAGTGGGCAAACTTCCGCGGCTTCGACATGCTCGCCGTGGCCGTATCCGGTTATGTTGATACTGAAGGAGCGATCGACGCGCCCATAATGCCCTTGCAGGTGATTTTCGCCGACTACCTGGCGGCGTATGCAGGTGCGGCTGGAGTGGCGGCCGCGCTGCATCGCAGAGCAACGGAAGGCGGCAGTTACCAGGTGCGGGTATCTCTTACCCGGATGTGTATGTGGGCGCATGAGATCGGTCTCCTTGACGGCAGCGCGCTCAACGGGACGCTCGCGTTCGCCGATATGATCAAAGAGACAAACCTACCGGTTACCACGATCGACGGTCCGTTCGGCAAGGTAACCTACCTCCCGAGCCTTATCGACATGCCGGACATCAAGCCAGGGTTCGTGAGAGGCACCCAGCCGCTCGGATCCTCACTACTGGAATGGCAGGATTAAGACTCGCCGGCCATGCTGTCGCATACGAAATATCTCACAGTGAAAGTGCCTGAGCGGATGGATTTCGTGAACATCACGGGTGAAGTTGAGAAGGCCGTGAAGGAGAGCCGCGTGAGCGAGGGGCTGTGCCTTGTCAATGCGATGCACATCACCGCGTCGGTCTTTATCAACGATGACGAACCCGGCCTTCACGAAGATTACAAGCGATGGCTCGAATGGCTGGCGCCGTACGACGCGAGTCCGGAGCGCTACCATCACAACCGCACCGGCGAGGACAACGGCGACGCGCATCACAAGCGCCAGGTGATGGGCCGCGAAGTCGTCGTCGCAATCACCAAGGGCAGGCTGGACTTCGGGCCGTGGGAACAAATCTTCTACGGCGAATTCGACGGCCGCCGCCCCAAGCGAATCCTGATCAAGGTGATTGGAGAGTAACTCTTCCTATCCCTCGCCCGTTATTTCACGGGAGAGGTTAGGAGAGGGTTCCGGGCTTCATGTAGACTGCGAGTATCGCAACCTTTTCTAGACGTTCTAATGCTTCAGCGCATGCACTAGCCTTTGCGCTTAACGTTGGCAGGTCTAAATATTTTCTCGATATAGATATCGTTCTGCCAATCTTCATATCCCAATAGCGAGCCCTGCATTCTTTCAAACCCCTCGCTCCAACCAGATTTGGCCGCGGTCTCCAACAACAGAATCATCGCGTCGATGCGCCACTCTTGCTGCGGCAACGAGTACATTACGATCCGCGTGGTGCGCCCCAACGCAGACGTGACCCACTCTCGTTTCTTGAACCTCAGTGCAGCGACGTAAGGATCGAAGAGCCGCTCAGGAATTTCTTCGACATCTGGATTGGGCGGGTATTGCACCGGAAAATAGGCAAGCGGTTTTTTGCTTTCCAGCATCAATGCCAGCTCTCGCCCCGTGTGAACCTTGTAGGGTAAGTCGTCCAAGGGTTGCCAATTGCGAATCAGTACCGCCCCGGGCCCCGGCTCGAACGCTATGTTGTACCTCGCTTTCAACTGGTTGACCTGTAGCGGTTCCAGTTCGTATTCAGCGTCAGAGTCGATCTCCGCTGCGTTAGTGCCGATAGTTCGATAGAGACTCTACTACGTCATCAACATCGAAGCTTACGTCCGAGGCCAAGCACTCCGTCGTATCGTCAATCGCTTCGAGTACAAAGCGGCCGGCCTTCTGGATTGGCTCTCCAGGAATGCGCGGAGTCCGCGTCACGACTCTTCGGACTCCTGCAGCGTTGCGGTCTGCAGCAGCTCCGCCGGCACGTCTTCCAAAAATCGCGAGACTCGGCCCATCGTGAAGCCGAAGCTGCGGTCGAACATGTGTATCGGATAGGACAGGTAGAGCTCGTCGCGCGCGCGGGTGCTCGCGACGTACATCAGGCGGCGCTCCTCTTCGATCTCGTCGTCGCCCACGCTTTGCGGGCCGGGGAAGCGGCCGTCCGCCGCCCAGATCAGAAAGACCACCTTCCATTCTAGTCCCTTGGCGGAGTGAATCGTGGACAGTGTCATGCGCTCGTCTTCTAAATCCGTCGCGAGCACGCCGTCGAGTGAATCGTTCGGCGGTTCGAGCGCCATGTCTGCCAGCATCTGCTCGAGGCTCTTGTAGCGCTCCGTTAGATTTTGAAAATGCTCGAGGTCGCGCTCCCGCTTCGGGTAATCGTCGGCGTACGCCTCGCGCATCACGGGCAGATAGTATTCGAGCGTCATCGCGATCTGCTCCGGCGGCCGTTTCTCACCGCTGCGCAATTCCGCCAGCAATGTGCCCAGCCGCTTGAGGCCGCCTTCCGCGCCGCCGCGTGCCTTCTCAGCGAACTTCGCCAACGACGACGCCGGATCGTCCGTCGCGACCAGCGAATCGATCGTCCGCTCCGCCGTGCGATGCCCGATGCCCTTGACCAGCGTGAGCACCCGCAGCCACGACACGGCGTCCGCCGGATTCGCGATCACGCGCAGATGCGCGAGCACGTCCTTGATGTGCGCTGTCTCGATAAACTTGAAGCCGCCGCGCTTGATGAACGGGATGTCGCGGCGCTGCAGCTCGAGTTCGAGGTCGAACGAGTGAAAGCTCGAGCGGAAGAGCACGGCGATATCGCTAAGCTCGACGCCTTCCTCGCGCAGCTCGAGGACTCGCTGTGCGACGAACCGCGACTGCATGTGCTCGTCCTGCGCGCGCACGAGGAACGGCCGGAAGCCGCCCTCGCGCTGAGTGAACAGCGCTTTGGTGTATTTTTCCCCCGCGCGGGAGATCACATCATTCGCTACATCCAGGATTCCCTGGATCGATCGGTAGTTCTGTTCGAGCTTGACGATTTTCGCGCCCGGAAAAATCGTGGGGAAGTCCATGATGTTGCGGAAGTTGGCGCCGCGAAACGAATAGATCGACTGCGCGTCGTCGCCGACCGCCATCACGTTGCGATGATTCATCGCGAGCAGCCGCACCAGGTCGGCCTGAATCAAGTTGGTGTCCTGGTATTCGTCGATCATGATGTAGCGATAGCTGTCCGAAATGCGGCGGCGCACGTCTTCGTACTGTTCGAGCAGCTCGGCGAGGCGATACAGCAAGTCGTCGTAGTCGAGCAGCGCCCGCTCGCGCTTGTAGGTTTCGTAATTTTTCGCGAGTTCGAGAATCTCCGTCTGATGCTCGCCGAGATGCGGGAAATCGATCTCGATTTCTTCTTCGAGCGCGCGCCGCTTGTTGCGCGCCATGCTGATCGCTTCCGCAATCGTGCTCTTCTTCGGGAACCGCCGCTCGCGCGATGCGAGTCCCATCCGCGTCCGCAGCAGGTTGACCACGTCCTCCATGTCGGAGCGATCGAGAATCGTGAAGTTGGGCTTGAGGCCCATCGGCGCAGCGTGGCGTCGCAGCACATTGTTCGCAAAGGAATGAAAAGTGCCGCCCGCGACCGCGCCCGCGCGATCGCCGACGAGTTGTTCTGCTCGGCGCAGCATCTCCTGCGCCGCCCGACGCGTGAATGTCAGCAGCAGGATCGCGCCAGGCGGCACGCCGCTCTCGATCAGCCGCGCGACGCGATAGATCAGCGTGCGCGTCTTGCCCGATCCAGCGCCCGCGATCACCAGCAGCGGGCCGTCGCGATGCGTCACGGCGGCGAGTTGCGCGGGATTCAGCAGCTCGGCGTACTTGATCTTGAAGTTGCGTTCGTCGACCGGCGATGCCGGCTTCTCGCGCAGGTAGATTACCTTATCGGCCACGGCGAGCGTGATCCTACCACGCCGCGCGCCGCAAGGTGCGATGCTCTACGGCAGCATCGGGCCGCTGCTCGACGGCACTTGCCCACCGTTCTTGTAGATGCCCTGCATCGTCTTGTCCCACAACTGGTTGGGACTGTTGGGCGATTGCGAACCCGGCGCGGCCTCCGCCGAACCCTGTGGCGGGCGCAGGTCTTCGACGTGCGGATCGAGCAGGATCTGGTCAACCATATTGACGCTCGGATCGTTCAGGTACGCAGTCGCGATTCGCTCCGCATCGGTGCGTCCGAACTGCGTCGCCACGAACCCGGTGAGGATCAACTGCTTGCTGCCGCCCGGCGAGGTCGAGAACTGCGCGGTCACCATCGGCAGCTCGTTCATGCGGAGGTACCTGGTGAGCGCGTCGCTGGTGCCCTGATCGATCACGTAATTCTGCGCGCGCGCGACGGCGCCGACTCCGAGTGTTATCAACACAGCCAAAACCAACGCTTGCATTCGTCGCATCACACATCGACCATAGCCGAGGCGCGTGGCAAAAAGAAAAGACAAGATGCGGGACTTCGTCCCTGTTAGAAGTTTGGTAAGGGAAGAGGATTCTTTCCGCGTCCGGTTCCCCTTCCCACTACGGGAAGGGGTTAGGGGTTAGGTTGGGCCCGTGCTTCGACTTAACATCTGTTCATGAGATAGCCGCTTGAACCTGACCTATGCACGCGCAATGCTGAGGACTGCACATGGCCAGTAACGTCTCACAGGAAAAGCTTCTCTTCTATGCCGCCGCCGGCGGGCTGGGCGGCTTCGCCGCGTGGGGGCTCTCGGAGCCAATCCTCGGTATCCGATGGGTCTACGGCCGCGACGTTTTGTTCGGCGCATTGATCGGCGCACTGATCAGCGCGTTCCTCGCTTCGATCGAAACCCTCAGCGTCGGCCAGGTGCGCCAGGCGCTTCGCAGATTTGTCGTCGGCGGAATTATCGGCGCCGCTGGCGGTGCGGCGGGATTGATCGTCGGCGAGCTGGCGTTCGACGTGCTCGGCGGCCTCAACGGTCGAATCCTCGGATGGAGCGTGCTGGGAATCGCAGTCGGACTCGGCGTCGGCTCGGCCTCGGGATCGGCGGCGCGGCGTCGCAATGGTGCGATTGGCGGCGTGCTCGGCGGCGCGCTCGGCGGATTTTTCTATCAAAGCCTGACGACCACTTTTCCGCAGGCCTTCGGCCGCGCCATCGCGATCATCATCCTCGGCGCGCTGATTGGATTCTTCATCGGCCTGGTCGGCGAGTTGCTCAAGCGCGGATGGCTGATGGTCGTCCGCTCTCAGAGCCGCAACGCGCGCGAGGGCCGCGAGTATCCGCTGAGCAAGCCCGTCACCATCATCGGGCGCGCCGAGGAAAGCGACATCGGACTGTTCGGCGATCAATCGGTGCTCGGCAGCCATGCGATCATCCGTCGCGAGGGCAAGAATTTCGTCATCAGTCCGACCGGCGGCCAGATCTTCGTGAATCGACAGCCGGTCGCCGGCCGCTACGCGCTCAAGAGTGGCGATCGACTCGAGGTGGGCGGCACGCTGTTCCTCTTCCGCGAGCGGACCCAGGCGGCAACGCGATAAGAGGCTCGGCATTCAGTGGGGAGCCAGCCGACCTTCATCCGAATCGCGCTCCTCATCACGCTCCTCTCGACCTTCGCGACGATCTCCGGATGCTCGACCGTCAACGGAGGCGGCGGCACCGCCGCGGCGCCCGCGACCTCGATTCAGACGCTCGAGTACTACCCGTACCAGGTCAAGGGCTACCAGAACAGTTATCCCAAAAAGACCATTCAGATCCTGATGACGTCCGACGCGCGCGACGCGTCCGGCAGTGCCGCGCCGCTCAACGGTGACCCGGCTATTGGGGTCGTCATCGATCAATCGGGCAGCGTGACCGATCGCCTGTACAGCTCCCCGCTTGGCCCGATCTTTCAGAATGCGCTCGGCCGCTCCGCCAATGAAGCCGGCATGACCCCGTCATCGTCCCCCGACGCCACCTACAAGCCTGGCGTCGGCACCACCGCATACGTGCTCGAGAGCAAGATCAAACGATGCTGGGTCAAGAAGGAACGCGCCGCCAGCGGCCAGTACGGTCCCGTCTGGAAGACGATGGCTGATATCTCGCTCGATGTCGCGATCTACAAGCCGCCGTTCAGCGTCCCGTTCTGGACCGGCACCACCAACGACACCTATTTCGACCCGCCGGTAGGCTCCTTCGGCCTCGGCTCCGAGGACGAAGCCGGCATCTACGACGAGCCCGGCCAGGTGCTGTCAGTAGCGCTCACGCGCTCAGTCGCCGCAATCTTCCAGCGCCAGGACCTGCGCAACCTGATGCTCGAAGACGACATAAAGTCGCAGTAGATAAGCGGGCAGGGGAAGAGAGGGGGAAGATAAGAACGTGAGGGCTCCGGAGAGACGCCAAAAAAAAGCGGCCCCGAAGAGAGGCCGCTAAAGCAGTCCAGACGAAGTACTTATTCGGATTCTTTCTTATCTGTGAATGCTCTGATGATCTTCTGAGTGGCGGTCTTTACCCAAGCAATTTTTCTTTCCTCCGACCAGTCACCATCTTGCTGCGGTGTGTCGATCTTGAGTGTCGCGCCTGACGCCTCCATTTTCATCTTTTGAATAGTCTGGCTCACTCCTCGTTTCCTCCTCGTTGTGTGTTCATCCGTTCTTTGATCAGCGCGAGTCGGTTTTCCAGAATTATGCGCTCAGCGAAAATTTCCATTGTGCTTTCGATTTTCGCTCTTTGCTTTGGGGTGTCCGCAAACCTGCCGATCTTTGTCGAAGTAACGTTCGCAACGTAAATCACTTCTCCCAACTGGGCATCGATCAACGGATACGAAAACATCGAACCCTGATCTCTGCGAGCCCCGAATTGACGATAGCGGCGGTCGGCTTCGACGCTTTCTGATATTACAATCTGCCTCGTAAGAAAAGCTAAGCCCGCTACTGTTGTACCATCGAATCGTTCCATTAGCGAACTTGGCGTATCACCGTCAGGAAACCACTGTGTAAACACCAGCTGGCCGCCGTCTGGGCGCATCAGCGACACTCTTATCCTCTCCTCCGTCGGATCCGCGTTAACTCGGTAAAATCCATGAATCGATTCGATCAGCTGTTTGATCTGAAGATCTGGACGTGTAATTCGAAAGAACGTTTCACCAGGATTGGATTCAGGCGTCAGATTTCGGCTGGCATCGAAGAACCGCTTCGATTTTGCTCCAACCACAATTCTAACAAAATTGAAGAGATGAACCAACTCTTCTTGGCCTCTCTTGAGGTCTGTTATCGTGTTTTCAAGCGTTTCAATTGTGGTCTTGGCGAAGTCAGTTAGGTACGACTTCGTGATAGAGAGAAGGAGCGCCCAAGTGCCGGTAAAAGCAAAAATTTCTGGCTGATAGTCGCGTAGATGGTAGTCGGTCTTTACTCCCTCATGGAGTGCGAACCAAAGCGCAGCCAATCCGGAGGGTAGCCCGGCAGCTATCGGCATCAAGATGAATCGGAACCACCGTGCCGTCAGCCATTTTCTATCTGCCATTCTGTTCGGGCCAGACTAGCTTCCAGTTAACTAAAGGACAAGTAGTTAGCCCCGGACCGCCGCGAATACAGACTGACATAGATAGCCCCAATCCGCTGTATTCGGCTTGCCCGCCGGTTCGGTAGTTCTTCTACTACTCCTCGCGGTGCGCGTTTACCGCCCCGATTTTGGGAAACTCTTCCGGCGCGGTCTTTGAACAATCGGTATGTTGGAATAGCTTAGATCGAGCGCCGGATACTCAAGATGCCGTGGCGTGCGCGGGACTCTGTCTCCGCCGCGCGCCCGCAAGTCCGGTTCGCCAGGGGAAGAAACGCTGGATGGAAATCGGATTCGTTGGTCTCGGCAAAATGGGCATGAACATGGTCGAACGGCTGCGCCGCGACAACCATCAGATCGTGGCGTTCGACCTTGACGATGCAAAACGCAAGGAGGTCTCGACCTTCGGCGCCGACGGCGTCAGCTCGCTCAAGGACCTCGTCGCCCGCCTCTCGCGCCCGCGCGGAGTGTGGCTGATGGTGCCGGCGGGCGAACCGACCGAGACCACGATTAACCAGCTCGCCGAATTGCTCGAGCCCGGCGACGCCATCATCGACGGCGGCAATACCAACTTTCACGACAACGTCCGCCGTGCCGCCATGCTCGCCGCAAAGAAGCTGCACCTCGTCGATGTCGGCACCAGCGGCGGTATCTGGGGACTCAAGCTCGGCTACTGCCTGATGGTCGGTGGCGATCTCGAAATTTTCAAACGCTACGATCCGATTTTCCAGACGCTCGCGCCGCCCGACGGCTACCAGCACGTCGGCGGCAACGGCGCCGGCCATTACGTCAAGATGGTCCACAACGGAATCGAGTACGGCCTGATGCAGGCCTACGCCGAGGGCTTCGAGGCGATGAGCAAGTCGGACTACAAGCTCGACTTGACCAAAATCGCGAACCTATGGCGCCAGGGCAGCGTCGTCCGCTCATGGCTGCTCGAGCTGACCGCCAACGCGCTCGAGAAAGATCCCGGCCTCAAGCAAATTCGCGGCTGGGTCGAGGATTCCGGCGAGGGCCGCTGGGCCGTGCAGGACGCAATCGACAAAAACATCTCGATGCCGGTGATCACGATGGCGCTGTTCACGCGCTTTCGCTCACGCGCCGACAAGGGCGAAGGCACCTTCGGCGAGAAGTTGCTCGCCGCGCTGCGCGATGAGTTCGGCGGCCACGGCGTCGTCAAGGAATAGGAATAAATTTTTTATGGCTGTGACTGCCAACAGATCTGTCGACCTCAATACTCACATTCACCCGATCAAGGAACGCAACCACTACGATCCGTGCATCGTGGTAATTTTCGGCGGCGCCGGCGACCTGAGCCATCGCAAGCTGATTCCCGCGCTCTACAACCTGTCGGTCGACGGCGAGCTGCCCGACAAGTTCGCGATCCTCGGCTTCTCGATGGAGGATCTCGACGACGAGAAGTATCGCGCGTTCGCGCTCAGCGGCATCGAGCAGTTCTCGCGCCGCAAAGTCGAGCCGGAACACTGGGCGAAGTTCGCCCCGATGATGCATTTCAATCGCGGCTCATTCACCGAAGCGGCCGACTACGACAACCTGCGCAAGCGATGCGAGGCGATCGACGCCGAGTGTGGCACCGACGGCAATCGCGCCTTCTACTTCGCGATTCCGCCGGCCTTTATCGACACCTGCTCCGAAGGCTTGACCGCCGCCGGCATGATTCATCCGCCCGGCAAGGGCCATCCGTTTACCCGCGTCGTGGTCGAGAAGCCGATCGGCTCCGATCTCGCCAGCGCGTCGGAGATCAACGCCGACCTCGCGCGCCATTTCGACGAGAGCCAGATTTTCAGAATCGACCACTACCTCGGCAAGGAAACGGTCGAGAACCTGATGGTGCTTGCGCTTCGCCAACGCGATCTTCGAGCCGATCTGGACGGCGCGCTTCGTCGACCACGTGCAGATCACCGTCGCCGAGGCCGAGGGCGTCGGCACCCGCGCCGCGTACTACGATCACGCCGGCGCGCTGCGCGACATGGTGCAGAGCCATCTGCTGCAGACGCTCTGCATGATCGCGACCGAGCCGCCAAACACCACCGGCGCCGAGTCGATGCGCGATGCGAAGCTCGACGTGCTGCGCGCGCTGCGTCCGCTCGGCGACGAGGATATCGAGAAATGGGTCGTCCGCGGCCAGTACGGCGAGGGCCTCATCGGCGGCGTGCCGGTCAAGGCCTATTGCGCGGAGGAGCACATCGCGCCCGATTCGCAGATCGAAACTTTCGTCGCGCTGCGATGCTGGATCGACAACTGGCGCTGGGCCGGCGTGCCTTTTTATCTGCGCACCGGCAAGCGGCTGCCCAAGCGCTCGAGCGAAATCGCGATCTACTTCAACAACGTGCCGCGAATCCTGTATAACGCAAATCCACGCGCGCCGCTCGCGCCCAATATGCTCACCATCAGGATTCAGCCCGACGAAGGTCTCGCGCTGCATATCATGTCGAAGGTGCCGGGATCGGCGACCAAGCTGCAGCAGGTCAAGGTCGATTTCCACTACGTCACGTCGACGCCGGAAGCGTACGAAACGCTGCTCAACGACGTGATCGTCGGCGATCAGACGCTGTTCATGCGGCGCGACACGGTCGAAGAAGCGTGGAAGTTCGTGCAGCCGATCCTCGACGCGTGGGATCAGTCGCCGATGGACCCGCCGATCTACGCGGCGGGATCGTGGGGACCGCTCGAAGCGGCGCTGATGATCGCGGCGTGACGGCCGCACCTGGCGAACGTTGTAGGCGCAGGTAGCGTCAGATGGGCGGGCGGCATCACACTCACGCGGCATATCATGACGAAGAGCGCGACTGACGATTCCGGTCGCGGACCTGGCGCTCATAATGGAGCGCATCGAGCTGATCGCCAAGCGTATCGCGCGCGAGCTTGCGGCTGCCGGTCTTACCGGCGAGACTCGGCTACACCGGCGCGACCAACGTTCAGGGCGAGAAGGTCAAGAAGCTCGACGAGTGGGGCAACCAGGTTTTCCTCGACGCCTTCGAGCATGGCTACCCGGTATGCAGTCTCATTTCCGAGGAGATGGACGAGCCGCACCATTACTCAGTCAACTGCCGCGACAATAGCTACTGCGTACTCTACGATCCGATCGACGGCTCTTCGAATACCGACGTCAACGGCTCGCTTGGTACTATCTTCGCCGTCAAGAAACGCGCGCCCGGCCACGGCAGCGGCATCGAGGACATCCTCGTGCCGGGAACGCAGCAGCTCGTCGCGGGCTATGTATTATATGGTCCGGCGGCGCAGTTGGTTTATACCGCGGGCGCGGGCGTCGATATTTTCACGCTCGATCGCACGCTCGGCGAGTTCATTCTCTGGAAGGAAAACGTGAAGATGCCCGCGCACGGCACTACCTACGCCGTCAACCAGGCCAACGCCGCCAAGTGGCATGAGGGCGCGCGCAAGTTCCTCGCGCATATCACCAGCCGCAAGGACAAACGAACTAGCTATTCGCTGCGATACTGCGGCGCATTCGCCGCCGACTTCCATCGATGCCTGCTCGAGGGCGGAATCTATCATGTATCCCGGCGAAGTCGCCGAGGGCGGCAAGGCCAAGGGCAAGCTGCGCCTGATGTACGAGCTTGCGCCGCTCTCGATGATTGCGGAGCAGGCGGGCGGCCGCGGCACGACCGGCAAGGGCGGATCCTCGACATCGCCGCCACCGGGATCCACGAGCGCGCATCCGATTTACATCGGCAGCAGCGGAGGAAGTCGCGCTCGCCGAATCGTTCAACGTCGAAGGTTGACGCGAATCGAGGTTCGCGATGGAGCGGACTGATCCTGGCCGGCGATGTCGGCGGAACCAAAACCGATCTCGGGCTCTTCAGGACATTCGACAGGCACGCTCGAACTCGTGCGCGAGCATCGCTACGCGACCGCGAATTTCGACAGCCTCGAAGCGGTCTGCGCGGATTTTCTCGGCGCGGGCGCGACCGTGAATGCCGCGTGCCTCGGCGTGCCGGGGCCGATAATCGACGGCCGCGGCGCACGCCACCAACGTCCCGTGGGAACTCTCGAGCGCCACGCTGTCGCGCGCGCTGAACGGAGTTCCGGTTCGCCTGCTCAACGATCTCGCCGCGATCGCCTACGGCATGGTGCATCTGAAGCCGACCGAGTTCGCCGTGCTGCATCGCGCCGAAAATCCTCCCGCGCACGGCAACATCGCGGTGATCGCGGCGGGCACCGGGCTGGGCGAATCGTCGCTGGTGTGGGAGAGGCGAAGGCAAATATCTATGCGGTCGCGTCCGAAGGCGGCCACAGCGATTTCGCGCCGCACGACGCGGAGCAGATCGAGTTGCTGCGATTCCTCACGGCCGAGTTCGGACACGTCAGCTACGAGCGCGTCCTCTCGGGCCCGGGCCTGTGGAACATTTATAGATTTTTCGCGGCGCGAGAGCCACGCCGCCGAGCCCGCATGGCTGAGCGCGCAGATCGCCGCAGGCGACCACGTCGGCGGCCGTGAGCGAGGCGGCGCTCGCCGCACGCGACCCCGTATGCGTTCACGCGCTCACGATGTTCTGCGACATCTACGGTTCCGAGGCGGCCAACCTCGCGCTCAAAGTGCTGGCGCTGGGCGGCGTCTATCTGGGCGGCGGCATCGCGCCGAAAATTCTGCCGATGCTCACCAATGGCACGTTTGTGCGAGGGATTCTCTGGCGAAGGGCAGGCTCAACGAAATTTTGAAACGAATCGAAGTCCGCGTCTCGCTGAATCCAGCCGCCGGACTCCTCGGCGCGGCGCACGTCGCGGCCGCGATGTTGTGATATAGAAATTGCAAACTGGATCGACACTCCCGAAGGGAGACTACAGGGTATATGACCAAGCGAGTTCGAGAAATTCTCAGCTACTACGATTCCGAAAACGGCAGCGTGCGCAACAACCTCGCGCGGATGCTGAATCACGGCAAGCTCGCCGGCACCGGCAAATTCGTGATTCTGCCGGTCGACCAGGGCTTCGAGCATGGCCCCGCGCGCAGCTTCGCGATGAATCCGCCCGCGTACGATCCGCGCTATCACTTCCAGCTCGCCATCGACGCCGGATGCAACGCCTTCGCGGCGCCGCTCGGAATGCTCGAGGCGGGCGTCGCCGAATTTGCCGGCGAGATTCCGCTCATCCTCAAAGCCAACAACCACGACGTGCTCAACGACGAAAAAGATCCCGAGCCTTCGATGACCGCCAGCGTCAAGGACGCGCTCCGCCTCGGCGCCGCCGCCGTCGGCCTCACGATCTATCCCGGCTCGGCGAAAGAAAAATCGATGTACGAAGAGGCGCGCGCGATGGGCGAAGAGGCCAAGGCCAACGGCCTGCCGCTCGTCATCTGGTCGTATCCGCGCGGCTCCGGCATCAGCAAGCAGGGCGAGACCGCGCTCGACATCGTCGCGTATGCCGCGCAAATCGCCGCGCAACTCGGCGCGACTATCATCAAGGTCAAGCCGCCGACCGCCTTCATCGAACAGGCCGAAGCGAAGAAGGTTTACGACTCCCAGAAGGTTCCACTCGAGCCGCTCTCAGCGCGCATCGCGCACGTGATGCAGTCCGCGTTCAACGGCCGCCGCATCGTGATTTTCTCCGGCGGCGTGAAGGAGACCGACGACTCGCTGCTCAACACCGTCCGCGGCATTCAGGACGGCGGCGGCTACGGCTCGATCATCGGCCGCAACAGCTTCCAGCGCCCCAAACCCGAAGCCATCGCCCTGCTCAACAAGGTGATCGACATCTACAAGGGCTGATCGAGCATGCAGTACAGCGAGTATGAGCATCTCTTGTTCGAGCGGAAGGGCGACGGCATCCTGCTCATCACGATCAACCGTCCCGAAGTTCTCAACGCGACCAACAGCCGCTTGCACTGGGAGTTGAGCCGCGTCTGGCTGGACATCGCCGACGACGACGAGACCAACGTCATCGTCGTGACCGGCGCCGGCCGCGCGTTCTCCGCCGGCGGCGACCTCGACATGATTCAGGCGATGTCCGCGAGCCCCGACAACATCGGCAAGGCGATGAAGGAAGCTGGCGACATCGTTTACAACATGATCAATCTCGACAAGCCTATCATCTCGGCGATCAACGGCGTCGCCGTCGGCGCGGGCCTGGCGGTCGCGTTTATGGCGGATATCAGCATCGCGTCCGAGTCGATGCGCATCACCGACGGCCACCTGCGTCTCGGCGTCGCCGCGGGCGATCACGCGGTGATCATATGGCCGCTGCTATGCGGCATGGCCAAGGCCAAGTACTACCTCATGACCGCGGATTTTATCGACGGCAAGGAAGCCGAGCGCATCGGGCTGGTGAGCCTGTGCGTCCCCGCCGACAAACTGATGGACAAGGCGATGGAAGTGGCGCGCAAGCTGGCGCGCGGTCCGCAACAGGCGGTGCGATTCACCAAGCGCTCGCTCAACAACTGGCTGCGCGTCGCCGGCCCGGCCTTCGACGCCTCGCTCGCGATGGAGATGATAAACTTCTTCAGCGCCGACCTGAAAGAAGGCGTCGCCGCTCTCCAGCAAAAACGCCAACCTTCCTTCCCAGGCTTCGGCAAGCCGAAGCCTTAAGCCGCCGGAAAGAGAGATTTCACCCCCCCTTTTGATGTCTCGCGCATTTTGAAATACTGTCCCTCGCTCGAAAACACCTAACTTGGACGGGGAAGAAAATGTCGATCAAGAAACTTGCGCTTGCTATGGCCTCGGCGATGCTCGTGACGACTCTCGCGTTCGCGGCCCGGCCCGCTTTCGCCGCTGACAAGGTCGATTGCGACGCCGTGATGAACGAGGTCAACAGCGGAAAGCATGCAGAAGGACATCGCCAAGGACCTGAACACGACGCTCTATCGGTCCGTAAGTGCAAGAAGCACGCGGCCGCCGCCGCCAAGGCTTCGACCAAGTCGTCGATGCAGGCCCAGAAGGGCCAGGAGCCGCCCGCCGCGCCCTCGATGGCTGCGCCCGCCGCTTCGCCTGCGATGGCAGCACCCGCGGCAGCCGCTTCTCCTAAGTAGGAATTTGCGCCTCGACGTATCGCGAGCCGTCATGGCTCGCGATGCGTCTCGTCGCGCGCAAATTTTATCGCGATGCCGAAATGCGAACTGTGCGAGCTGCGTGATTACACCCAGCGCTACGCCGACTTCGTTCATCCATTCAAATTTTCCATTCTCGATTGCGATTCATGCGACACTCCGATGGCCGTGCTGGGAGATCATCGCGCCGTGCCCACCGACGCCGAGCGCGAATTCATGATCGAGGCGCTCTCGCTGGTCGCGCGTGCCAAGTACGGTGCCGACAAATTCGGCATCGACGACGTCATGCGCCAGATTCCCGACCACTGCCACATGCACGCCCGCCCTATTCGGCGCTGGCAATTATTAGCCGCAGTACCGCAGTTTTCTCTACTATCAGACATATTACGGCATTGTTTCTGGCGTTTTACCCATTTGGTAAGCGCCCCGTCTTGTGCTATATCGCCGCCGTTACGCGCGCTGCTTTGGGGAAGCGGCGATCGCACGGTCGGAGCATGGCCACGAGGGGGCGCTCCGGCTCGGTTCCCTTCAGGAGGTACGGGGGAAATGGCTAACGGTACGGTCAAGTGGTTCAGCCCGAAAAAGGGCTACGGCTTCATCACGATGGAGGACGGCCAGGAAGTGTTCGTTCATTACAGCGCCATCGATGGCGCAGGTTTCCGCTCGCTCGAACAGGGCGAGCGCGTTGAGTTCGAGGTCGCGCAAGGTCCCAAGGGCCTGCAGGCCTCAAACGTCAACAAGGGATAGCGGTCGCGCGGGGAGATTCGGGGAGAAGGGGGGTTACTTTCAAATTGCCGATGACACTGGCGCTCGGCTGATTTGCGCGTCAGCCGTGCCGTGCATCCGCGTTTGTGATTTGATAGTCACGGCGCATGAGTGACGCGGTTCCGCTCGGCAATCGGTTACGATTCGGCACGATGGTCTCGTCGTCGGATCGCGAGCAGGCAATCCACGACCTCGATTCGATCGCGCGATGGGGCTACGAAGTCCTGTGGGCGCCCGACCACGTCGCGTTCACCGGGCCAGTCAGCGATCCGCTGACCACGCTCGCATGGCTGTCGGCGCTCGCACCCAAACTCACCTTCGGCACCAGCGTCTATCTGTTGCCGCTGCGCCATCCCGTTCCGGTCGCCAAGATGGTCGCGACGCTCGACCGGCTGCTGGGCAGCGGGCATTTCATTTTCGGTGTCGGCGTCGGTGGTGAATTCCCGCGCGAGTACGAAGCCTGCGGCATCCCGATCCAGGAACGCGGCGGGCGCGCGACCGAGGCCATCCAGGTGATGAAGCGGCTGTGGAGCGGCGAACGCGTCGAGCATCGCGGCAAATATTTCAGCTTCGGCGAGATCACGATGCAGCCGCGTCCCAAGACTCCCGGCGGTCCGCCGGTCTGGATTGGCGGACGCGCCGAAGGTCCGCTCAAGCGCGCCGCGCGATTCGGCGACGGCTGGATGCCGTACGTCGTCACGCCCGATCGTTTCGCCAAGGGCCTCGATTTCATCGGCAGTGAAGCGAAGCGCGCAGGCCGCACGCTGACCAGCTTCGGCACCTGCATCCAGATATTCTGCACGCTCGGCGAGAGCGTCGAAGCGGCTCATGCAGTCGCCGGAAAATTCCTGAGCAAAAGATACGCAACCGACATGACCGACGCCGCAAAACGTTACGGCGCGCTAGGCCGTCCCGCCGACGTCGCCGCCAAGGTGAACGAGTACATCAAGGCCGGCGCCCGCGACATCGGCATCGACGCCATCACGCACCCGTCCGAGCGCACCGCGCAGCTGGAACAATTCGGCAAGGAAGTAATTCCGCTGCTCAGCCTGTAAAAATCTCGCCTCCTCCCGCGTGGGAGGAGGCCGACGCTCGTCCTCGCGTGGCGGGTGGAGGACCAAATTTTTCCGGATTCCGAAACTGCGTCAGCGCCAGGGGCGGTCCCATCGGCCGTCGTGGAGGCGCGGCAGCACCGGTTTGCGGAGCGGACGCTTGAATGAGTCTGCGGGATAGCCCATCGGCACCAACGCGATCAGCTGATACTCCTCCGGCACACCGAGAATCGCCTTGGTCTCCGGCTCCTTGCTCGTGAGCATCGTCGTCATCGCCGTGCCGATACCCACCGCGCGCGCCGCCAGCATCATCAGCTCGATCGCGGGAAAAATCGATCCGTACGTCGCGCCGAAGTTGAACAGATCGGCCGCGCTGCCGCGCTCGACGCGCATCTTCGGCCGATCGAGGAAGACCACGACGTGCACCGGCACCACTGCGAGCTGGGCGGCGAACTCGTCGCCGGTCTTGATCGCCTTGACTGCGCGCGGCGACAGCGATGTCCGCCCGCGGATGATCGCGCTGTCCTTGTACGGCCCCCACACCGATTCGTACAGCTTCTGGATCTCGCGGCGAGCAGCAGCGTCGCGCACGATGACGAACTCCCACGGCTGCGCGTTGCTGCCCGACGGCGCCATGTTCGCCGTCTCGAGAATCTTCATCAGCTCCGCGTCCGGAATCGGCCGGTCGATAAACCGGCGAGTCGTAGGCGTCGTGGTGGCGACTTCGAAAAAATCCATCAGCATGTCTCCGCGATTAGACTAGTTCGATCGGATGTTCGCGCCGGTCGACGACGCGGCCGACGATCGCCGCCTCGCGATGCCCACTGTTCTGCAGCTCCGCGAGCAGCGCGAGCGATTGCTGTTCGGGTATCGCGATCAGCAACCCGCCCGACGTCTGCGGGTCGAATGCAATCGTCGCGATCTCCTCGGCAACTTCGTCCGAGATGCGGACGTTCGGCGCGTAGTACTCGCGATTGCGCTCGCCGCCGCCGGGTATCATGCCGGCGCGACATTGTTCGAGCACGCCGGGCAGGATCGGCAGGTCCGACTCCTCGAACAGGAACGTCACGCCGCTGCCCGCTGCCATCTTGAGTGCGTGCCCGACGAGGCCGAAGCCGGTGACGTCGGTCGCCGCATGAACGTCGAACTTGAGCATCGCGGATGCGCCCGCTGCGTTGAGTTGCGTCATCGAGCGGACGGCGGCCTGATATGCGTCGTCGGCGAGTGCGTCGCGCTTGAACGCAGTCAGCAGAATTCCGGTGCCGAGCGCCTTGCTGAGCACGAGCGCGTCGCCGACTTGCGCGCCGACGTTGCGCACGATTCGCCGCGGATCGATCGCGCCGGTGATCGCCATCCCAAATTTCACTTCTTCGTCGGCGACCGTATGACCGCCGACGATCACCACGCCCGCCTCGCTACATTTCTCGGCGGCGCCGCGCAGAATGTCGGCGAGCATTTCACCGGGCAATCCCGATTGCGGCCAGCATACGATATTGAGCGCGGTGCGCGGCACGCCGCCCATCGCATAGACATCCGACAGCGCGTTGGCTGCGGAAATCTGTCCGTAGGTGAACGGATCGTCCACCACCGGCGTGAAGAAATCGACGGTGTTGACGATCGCGAGCTCGTCGGAAAGACGGAACACTCCGGCGTCGTCGCCCGTCGAGATTCCGACGAGCAAATCAGGATGGCTCGGCAAATCGAGCCGCGCGAGGACTGCGGAGAGGTCCGCCGGACCGAGCTTACCGGCTCAACCCGCAGCCTTGCACCGCGCCGTCAGGCGAACGAGCTCGCCCCGCGAGGGATTATTGTCCTTGCTCTTGGACATCGCGGCTATTGTCGCGCATCGCAGCGTCGAAGTCAGCCGCGCCCAGAATCGCCTCTCACTATCAGGGAGAGGCCGACGCGCGTCCTCGCGCGGCGGGTGAGGGTCCAAATTTCCGGATTTCTTTCAGATCGCTGCTACTCTAGGGTTCGTGCGCAAGGGAATCGCAATCGTCGTCGTCTTGGCCTTGTTGAGTCTCAGCCTTCTTCTTGCCCGCGCGGCCGACTCCCGGTGAGCTCGTTCTTCTTCGGGTGAAGGAATATTCGGAACCAGGAATTTGGACCCTCACCCGCGCTGACGCGCGGCCTCTCCCTGACAGAGAGAGGCTAAGAGGCGGAGCGGAGGCGGCGGGTGTCGCCGACTCTTGTCGTAACGCCGGTGCGGTCGAAATGATCGAGCAGCGCGATTGCGAACTTGCGCGATGCGCCCAACAGATCGCGGAATACTGCGGCGGTGATCTCTGGATGAGTCTTTAGATATTCGACCAACCGATCTTTTGCGGCGTCGGCGGCGGCGCGGCTGAAATACAGATCGGTGGCGATTTTGACGATGCGGCCTTCGCGCTCCATTGCCAGCAGTACCGTTCTTAGATGCGGGAGCTGGCTGGTCGGGACCTTCAAGGCTTCGGCCAACTGCTTGAGATCAGGTGGCTGGAACTGCGCGGTTGTCAGCGCGGCTTCGATCTTCGCGCCGAGCGTTTCGGCGGCGCCGCCGAGTTGCACGCGATGGCTCTTGAGGCGGACCACGCTTTCCTCGCGCACGATTTCAGATTCATGGCTGATGCGATCGACGATCGGCCGGAACGCGCGCGCGCCGATTTCGTATGGCAGCCGCGTGCGCATCGCTTCCATCTCGAGGCCCGGTGACAGCGGCTCGGCTTTGTGATGCTTTTCGAGCGCGTCGAGCGCGAACTGCTTCAGCGCGTCCCACCGGGTGCGCGTCGTGAACGCTTCTCCGTCGCCGACCGACAGCTTGACGAAGCGCGGCGTCTCGCGGACCGAGGCTGCGGCTTCCGCATCGGGAATATTCATGAGAGTCGCGATCCGCGTCGGGCTGAGCGCGAAATTTTCCTGAATGTTGATCAACGCTTCGATCGCATCGGCGCCCGACGAATCCTTGAGCGTGCGAAGATTGGCGCGATAGGCCTCGATCGGTTTGCGCACGCGGCGGCCGAGCGGGTTCAGCACAACCCCGCCGCCGAGGGTGCGCGAATTGGTCTCGTCGCGGATGACGAAGCGGTCGCCGCCGAGCGCGACGACCGGGTCTTCGGTCACGAGCTGCGCGAACGACGCCGACTTGGGGGCGATCGAATAGTTGGGCGGGCCAGTGTGCCCGCGCTCCTCAATGGCGGGCACGGCGGCCCGCCCCACTGCGCCCGAGTCGTCGAGCACGATCACGCGCGCGATCGTTTCCGCCGTGCCGATGAACAGCCGCACGCGCGTGTTGCTCTTAAGCGCGCGCTTGGCGGACGGCCGAATCTCGAGCCATGCGTCGAAGCGCGCGGTCGCCGAGTCGACCCGCTCGTCGGCGATCACGTCGCCGCGCTTGAGGTCCAGTTTTTCTGCGCCCGTAAGATTCAGCGCGACGCGCTGGCACAGCCCGGCGCTCTCGACGGAATCCGAATGCACCTGGATCGAGCGCACCCGCACCTCGCTCCCAGACGGCATCACGCGCAGCTTGTCGCCGACATGAACCTCGGCGCCCATCGCCGTGCCCGTCACGACGATGCCGTGACCCTTGATGACGAACGCGCGATCGAGTGGCAGCCGAAAGACGCCGGTGGCGCGCCGCGCGTCGAAGTCGTCGAGCTGACGAACGATCTCGGCGCGCAATTCGTCCAGCCCGGCGCCGGTGATCGACGAGACCTCGATGATCGGTGCGCCGGCGAGCGTGGTGCCGTCGGCCAGCATCTCGATCTCGTCGCGCACTTCGCGGATTCGCGCACTGTCGGCCAGGTCCGCCTTGGTGATGACGAAGATGCCGCGGCGCGCGCCGAGCAGGTGCAGGATGTCGAGATGCTCCTCAGTCTGCGGCATCACGCCGTCGTCGGCCGCCACGGTGAACAGCACGAGGTCGATGCCGTGCGCGCCGGCCAGCATGTTGCGGATGAAGCGTTCGTGGCCGGGGACGTCGACGATGCCGGCGCGCGTACCCTCAGGCAGCGTGAAGTACGCAAAGCCGAGGTCGATCGAAATCCCCCGCTCCTTTTCTTCCTTGAGACGGTCGGTGTCCTGCCCGGTGAGCGCCTTGATCAGCGCGGTCTTGCCGTGATCGATATGGCCGGCGGTGCCGATGATGGCGTGAGTGACAATCGAAGCCATCGCGCAACCATTCTCAGAACAGCTTCTTCAATAGATCCGCGGGATTCGGCGCAGGAGTCGAATTCCCGCCTCCATTGTTGCCGCCCGATCCGCCATTGCCCGATCCGCCGCTACCGGAATTGTCGGTGCCGCCCGAATCGCCGCCGAGAAATTTGCTCAATCCTTTCGGGATGCCCTTCTTGCCGAAGATTTTGCCGAGATACTTCTGGCCCTGCGACTGGGCCGCGTTATTCGCAGCCGTCTGCGCCAGCTCGGTCACGTTCGGCAGCACCTGCGGCTTGGGCAACTGCCCGACGACTTGCAGCGGGACGTCGATTTGCCCGTTCTTGTTCGCGATGAACGCGACTTCCTGCTTCGCCTCGATCAGCTCCTTGCTGAATTGCGGCGAGAGTACGATCCGCGCCGCCAGGTCGATGTTCTTGTCCATGTCGAACCATCCGTCGCCCAGCAGATTGTAGTCGACGGTCTGCGCGAGGATGTCATGCGACGTGATGCGCGCGCCCTCGAGCACGAACGTCAGGCTCGCGAGCTGGATGTCGGTGTCGGGGTTGGCGAACAGCTCGGGATGATTCTTCACGACCGACTCCGGCACGAGATTCCCGATCGCCGGCAGGTGCTGCACCTTCTTGAGTGCCTGCCCGCCGACGTTCACGCCAACGAGCTTGCCATTAACGAGAGTGAGCTTGCCGTTGCCGCGCAGCGTCGGCTTCATCGCGTCGAAGTTGCCGGTCGTGCCGGTGACATTGATATTTCCGCCGAGCGACCCGCGCACCGTTCCGGCCGCCTTCGACTTCTGTGCTGCGAGCGCCTGCTGCACGTCGATGTTGGTGAAGCTGATCGAGGCCTGCATCGGCGCTGACGGCTCGAGCCGCGTGCTCCCCGTCGCCGCGATATCGCCGGCGAAAGCCTTCAGCTTCAGCACCGTCACTCGCGCGAGCTTGCCCGCGAGCGAAAGCGACAGCTTCAGGCTCTGGTACGGCACGTTGGCGAGATTGCCCGACGACAACGTCACGTCGGTCTCGATGTCCAGGTCCTTGTCCGGCGCGCCCGAGACTGCGCCCTTGGCGAAGAGCTGGTTGATAACTTCGTCGGGCGGGCGCGACGGCACCAAGTCGGCCGGCCGCACCGACGCCGCGTTCAGTTCGTAGCTCGCCACCAGCGGCTGGAGTTGATCGACGTGCGCCTTCAGCGTCGCATTCTGCGGCCCGAGGTTGAACGTCATCGGCCCGATATCGGCACTGGTGCCCGCGAGCGTGATATTGCCGGAGACGTTGCTGAGCGGCGGCAGTTTCTGATTGGGCATCGAGAATGCGACCCCCGCCAGCGCGACCGTGCCGTTCGCCGACGCCTTGCCGCGCTCGTAGGTCGCGTCGGTATGAATCTCGCTCTTGCCCGCGAGGTTGTACTTCGCGAGCGGCGGGACCATCTTCGCGAGCGCGGCGAGATCGAAGCTGTTGGTATCGACATGCGCCGCAGTCGTGCCATGGCCGAGCTTGATGTTCGCCAGTTTCGCCTCGAGGTCGCCGAGCGTGAGGTTGGCGACCGTCAGTGCGAGCACATCGTCGGTCCGCGTCCCCTCCGCCGAGATTTTCAGCGGCTGGTCGGCGGGCTTGTTGAAAGCGTCGCCGAAGGCTATCGCCGGCGCGCTCAAGTCGCTGTCGAAGTTGAACTTGATCGATTGCACCGTGCCGTCCGCGGTCGCATCGAAGCTAAGCGGGCCGGTAATCGACAGCTTCGGCGGTATCGCTTTCGCGACCATCGGGATCGTCGCCAGCTGCGACAGTTGAATCGGGCCGACCTTGGCCTCGCCCTTGATCGGGATGGCGTCGATGTCGATCACGCCGTTGTTGATCAGCGGACCAATCGTCGCCGACAGATCGAAGTTCTTCTGATCGCCGAACGCCGCGAACGTGACCGCGACCGTGAACCGCGCGTTGAAGACGAAGTCGCGCAGCTTCAGGTTGATCGAATTTATGGACTCGGTTTCAGGCGCGCCCTGCGTTTGAAAAGTCAGCGTGCCGTCGTTGATCGAGAAATTCTGCACCAACAGCGACCCGAGCGTGGCCGGCGTCCGGCCCGCCTCCGCCATCGGCGACTCTTCGTTCGCGCCGCCGCCGCCACCACCACCTCCTCCGCCCTCGCCTTCACCCGACTCCTCTTCGGTGTGGACCTTTTTGCGGCCGAGCGTCGAGACGTTGAAGGTGCCGTCGCGGGTCTGCACGATTCTGATCACCGGCTTGTCGAGTACGACCTCGGTCACTTCGATTCGGCGCGCAAGCAGCGGCATCAGTTCGAGGCGCGTATAGACGTTGTCGGCCTCGATGAACGGCTTGGTTGAGATGTCGGGGTCGTCGGCCACGCGCACGCCGGTCACGTCGGCCATGATTCCCCATCCGAGGCTCACCTTGATGTCGTCGGCGTGGACCTGGCGGCCGAGCGCGGTGCTGACCTTGTCGAGGATGGTCTGGCGGCGCTCGGCGATGATCGAGTTGAGGTTGGTCGCCGCATAGAAGAGGATCGCGCCGGCGAAGATGACGACGGCGCCGACGATCGCGGCGGCTATGACGATGACACGGCGCATAGGAGCATCCTCGAATCAGCAGGTCTCGAAGAAATTCGCGACACGCGGCAAGTGTAGTCGATGCGCGCGTGATGCGCAGCAATCGCGTCGGCGATTTTATCTTCGCATAGCTTGCGGATCGCGGCGCCGTTTGAACCGCATCGCGTCGTCGGCGTAGTCTGTCATCGACCCTCTGCGCTGCGACCTCCTCCGATGGCGAAAAAACGAAAGCATGGCGGCCTCGACGACGACAAGGCGCCTCAATCGAAGTCTGCGTCCGCACCCGAGCGCGTGTTTGCGTCGCCGTTCAAGGACCTGAAAAAGATGATCGCCGAGCGCGAGCGCGTCGTTGCGAAATCGCCGCCGGCGATCAAGCCGAAGCCCGCGCCACCGCCGCCGGTCGTGCAAAAATCCACGCCGCCGCCGGCTGTTGCAGAACCGCTCGACGACGAGTCGTTTCTGCGACACGCGCTCGAAGGCGTCCGCCCGCTCCATCGCAACGGCGTCGCACGTGCGCGCATCCCGATCGACCCGCCGACCACTCACACGATTGTCGATGAAGACGCCGAGGTAATCGCGCAACTGTCGGACCTCGTGTCGGGGCAATCGCCGTTCGACATCACCGAGTCGGACGAGTACGTCGAAGGCTACCGCGTCGGGCTCGACCCGCGCCTCGTGTCGCAGCTGCGCCGCGGCGAGTTCGCCGTCCAGGCGCATTTCGACATGCACGGCATGATCGAAGGGGCGGCGAAAGAAGCGCTCAAGGAGTTCATCATCGCGTCGGTGCGCAAGGGCCTCCGCACAGTGCTGGTCGTGCACGGCCGCGGCCTGCGCAGTCCAGGCGGGCATTCGGTGCTCAAGCACGCATCCGCGGGATGGCTCTCGCACGGCGCAATCGGCGGCCACGTGCTCGCATTCGCAACCGCACGCGCAGCCGACGGCGGCGCCGGCGCGACCTACGTACTGTTGAAGCGCGAGAAGAGCCGAGCGCCGTTCGATATTCTGCAAGGCGCGAAGCGGCGATAGGCGGGAGAGGGGAGTAGGAACCTAATTGAAAGTGGAACCCACCGTGGGTTCCACACCTCCTTGGGCAGGGGGGACCCCTGCACCCAGTGATAAGAAAAAAAGGATGCGGGACTTCGTCCCTGTTTGGAGGTTGTTTGGGGTGTGTGGCGGGCGCGGTGGTCACTGCCGCATTACGTGAGCGTTTCGGGCTTTGTGACCCTTCCCGTTCGGGAAGGGGAATTCTTTTCAAACCAACTTCCTAACAGGGGCGCAGCCCCGCATCCTTCTTAATGGTGGGTGCAGGGGTCACCCCTGCCGAAGGAAGCGTGAAACCCATCGCGGGTTTCACATAAGATAAGTCTCCACTACTGTAGTTGAGACATCTGAACGATTGGTCGTGACCATCGCTTTGCGCGATGCTTCGAGGCGGGCCATAATCGCTGCTTCATCATGAACTACGATGTCATTGTTGTCGGCGCCGGCCATGCCGGAATCGAAGCGGCGCTCGCGGCGGCGCGGATGGGTGCGAGCACGCTGATGCTCACGCTCAATCTCGACCATATCGGGCAGATGTCGTGTAATCCGGCGATCGGCGGGATCGGCAAGGGGCATCTGGTAAGGGAGATCGACGCGCTGGGCGGCGAGATGGGCCTGGCGGCTGACGAGACCGGAATCCAGTTCCGGTTTCTGAACACGCGCAAGGGTCCGGCCGTGCGTGCGCGCCGCGCGCAGGCGGACAAGGCCGCGTATCGAGCGCGCAGCAAGCGCGTGCTCGAGCGCACGGCGAATCTGCAGGTGCGGCAGGCGAGCGTCGAGCGGCTGATCGTCGAGGGCGGCGCCGTGCGCGGGGTCGAGTCGCAGATTGGCGAGGTCTTCGAGGCGCCGACGGTGATCCTCACGACCGGCACATTCCTCAAGGGCCTCGTGCATATCGGGCTGCAAGAATTATTCGGCGGGACGCGCGGGCGACTTCGCCGCGATGGGGCTGAGCGAGCATCTGGCGCAGCTGGGGTTTCGAATCGGGCGGCTCAAGACCGGGACGTGCCCGCGGCTCGACGGGCGTACGATCGATTACTCGGCGTTGGAGATCCAGCCGGGCGACGAGCCGCCGCCGCCCTTTTCGTTCCGCACCGCGCGAATCGCGCAGGGTCAGATTCCTTGCCATCTGACTTACACCAACGCGCGCACGCACGAGATTATCCGCAGCGGGATCGATCGCTCGCCGATGTACTCGGGGGTGATCCAGAGCCACGGACCGCGCTATTGTCCGTCGGTCGAGGACAAGGTGATGCGCTTTCGCGACAAAGAGCGGCATCAGATTTTCCTCGAACCCGAGGGGCGCGACACCGTCGAGGTTTATCCCAACGGGCTGTCGACCAGCCTGCCGCTCGACGTGCAGCTCGCGATGGTGCGATCGATAGCGGGGCTCGAGCGCGCCGAGATAATGCGGCCCGGCTACGCAATCGAGTACGATTTCTCGGACCCGACGCAGTTGACCGCGTCGCTCGAGACCAAGCTGATGCGCGGGCTGTTCTTCGCCGGCCAGATCAACGGCACCACCGGTTACGAAGAGGCGGGCGCGCAGGGGCTGATCGCGGGAATCAACGCGGCGCTGAAGGTGCGCGGCGAGCCGGCGCTGATTCTGCGGCGCGACCAGGCTTATATCGGCGTGATGATCGACGACCTGGTGACGCGCGGGATCGGCGGCGAGCCGTACCGGATGTTCACCTCGCGCGCCGAGTACCGGCTGCTGCTGCGCGAGGACAACGCCGACCGGCGGCTGTCGCCGATCGGCGAGCGGCTGGGATTGCTCGACGCGTCGGCGGGCGCGCGGGTGCGCGCCAAGACGGAAGCGGTGCGCGGCGAGATCGAGCGGCTCAAGGCGGCGCTGATTCCGGCGTCCGATGAGGTCAACGCGGCGCTCGTCGGCGCATGGCTCGACGCCGATTGCGCAGCCGGTGCGCGCTATCGAGCTGCTCAAGCGGCCGGAGATCGGTTACGACGCGCTGATCGAAGATGAGCGGGGCTGACGACGACGCTGAACCTCGACGAGGCGGCCGAACTCGAGACCGAAATCAAGTACGAGGGCTACGTGCGGCGGCAGGCGGAGACGGTCGAGCGGTTCGCGCGGCTCGAGGACACGACGATACCGGAATGGGTGGATTTCAAGGGCGTGATGGGCCTTTCGACCGAGGTCTCGCGAGCGGCTGCTGCGGTGCGGCCGCGGTCGCTCGGGCAGGCGGCGCGGATGCCGGGAATCACGCCGGCGGCAATCTCGATCCTCGCGGTCCATATCAAGAGCCGGCGGGACCGCAACGCCCGCGCGATTTGAGCCTAATCCTCGCTGCCGTCCTGACGTTTCACGTGAAACATTTTGCGCGATAACCCAGCAAAATCAGGCACTAATTCTTGAACACTGACGTTTCACGTGAAACATCAGGTCAAGGCACCGCCGAAGAAAATCCGAACGCCCAGCAAGAAGGTCGCCGACGCCCGAGCAGATCGCGGCCGAGTGTGCGGGCTCAGCTCGCGCCGGCGATTGCTCCGCTCGGGCGTCGTCGGCAACACGCGTGAGTTCCTTGAATCGGATCGAGCGGATGGCGGCGACGCTGGCCGTATGGGGGCCGAAGATCAATCTGACGGCGAATCCGCAGCGACCCCGCCGAAATCGTCTTCCACGTCTTCGACAGTATCATCCCGGTCTCGATCGCGGCCTGCGCGAGGATCATGCGGCGTCGGCCGGGCCCATCGCATGCTCGATATCGGCAGCGGCGCCGGCTTCCCGGGCTGGTGATCGCGGCGGCGCTCAACGTGAGCGTCACGCTGGTCGAGGCGCGGCGCAAGCGGGCGACCTACCTGACCGAGGCGGCGATCGAGATGGGGCTGAAGAACGTTCGCGTCGAATGCGCGCGGGCGGAGTCGCTCGAGCTGCATGACAGCTTCGACCTGGTTACGGCGCGAGCGGTCGGGAATCCGGCGCGCGCTCTTCGAAATCGCCGGCCGCGGGCTGCATCGAGAGGGCGTGCTGATGCTGTACGCGAGCGCTGAGCAGAAGTTCGATGATGAGGCTGGCCGATGCGGCCGCGGCGGGGCTCGTCGATATGGCCGTATCCGGCTACGACCTGCGGCATGGCGAAGCAGGTGATGCGCCGGGCGATCGCGACCTGGACTAAGAGGTAAGACGCAAGACTGGAACCCGCTTCGGGTTCCAGACCTCCTCGCGCAGGGGTGACCCCTGCACCCAGTGATTTGGGACGTTTCACGTGAAACGTTCCTCTGTGAAAAATCAGTAAATTCAAGTACTTGCGCAAATGTGATCGCGCGATTTGACATTTTGCGATCGCGGGCATTTAATCATTGGTGGGCCGGTTGTTTCACGTGAAACGTCCGCGCGCTCGTCGAGGTGGAGGTGGTCGTGGGGCGGGTAATCGCAATCGCAAATCAGAAGGGCGGCGTCGGCAAGACTACGACCGCGGTTAATCTCGCGGTCGCGCTGGCTGAGACCGGGTCGCGCGTGCTGCTGGTCGATCTCGATCCGCAGGGCAATGCGACTTCGGGGATCAGCACGCCGGAAGATGTCACGGCTGCGCGCTCCGAAGGCAAGACTATCTACCAAGCGCTGGTCGGCGGCCTGCCGATAGCGCAGGTCGTGCGGCAGGTGCGGCCGACCTTGGCACTTGCGCCGGCGGGCGACGACCTGGTCGGCGCCGAGATCGAGCTGGTGACGATGGAAGGTCGCGAGAGACGCTTGCGAGCGCTCCTGGAGCCGGTGCGGTCAGAATATAACTATGTTCTAATCGATACGCCACCGTCGCTCGGAATTCTTACTCTCAATGCGCTCGTCGCGGCGGACAGGTGCTGGTGCCGATGCAATGCGAGTACTACGCGCTCGAAGGGCTGAACTCGCTGCTCGGCACGATCAACAAGGTCAAGGCGGCATTGAGGCCGGCGCTCGAACTCGAAGGGCTGGTGCTCACGATGTTCGACTCGCGCAATCGGCTGAGCCATGAAATCTCGGACGAAGTCAGAAAGCATTTTCCTGAAAAGGTTTTTCGCAGCGTGATTCCGCGGAGCGTCCGAATGTCGGAAAGCCCGAGCCATGGATTGTCGGTGCTCGAATACGAGCCGAAGTCATCGGGCGCCGAAGGGTATCGCGCGCTGGCGGCGGAGATCGTCGCCAGAGGAGTGGGGAGTGGAACTTAGGAACTTGATTGAAGTGGAACCCGCCGTGGGTTCCGCACCTCCTTGGGCAGGGGTGACCCCTGCACCCGGTGAAAAGAAGAAGATGCGGGACTGCGTCCCTGTTAGGAAGTTTTTTGGTGAGGAAGTTTTTCTCCTCGCGTCCGGTTCCCCTTCCCCTATATGTATGGCTTCCGTACCAAATTACCCTCGCCCGCCTGGCGGGAGCGGGAACGGCGTCCTCGCCCGGGGTGAGGGTTCCGAAGGGGTTAGGGGTTAGGTTGCTCGCATCGAGCATGATTCTAAACTTCAGAGGACTAAGAGCATGATTCGGAAACCATTGGGGCGCGGGCTGGATGCGCTGATCGGGAATTCGGCGGCGGCCGCATCTGAGACAGCCAGCGAAGACAGCAGCGGCGGAAATTTCAGGATGGCGCCGGTCGGCAGTATCGCGCCCGGGGCGTTTCAGCCGCGGATAAATTTCAACGAGGAGCGGCTGGCCGAGTTGACGCGCGCGATCCAGAGCCAGGGAATTATCGAGCCGCTGATCGTGCGGCGAATCGATGCGCCCGACACTGACGGGCCGCGTTACGAGCTGATCGCCGGCGAGCGGCGGCTGCGGGCGGCGCGCGCGGCGGGACTCGAGAGCGTGCCGGTGGTCGTGCGCGAACTCGACGATCGCGCGGCGCTCGAGATGTCGCTGGTCGAGAATATCGTGCGCGAGGAATTGAACGCGGTCGAGGAAGGACTGGCTTTCTTTCGGCTGGCCGACCATTTCGGGCTGACCCATGACGAGATCGCGACGCGAGTCGGCAAGAGCCGTCCCTACGTCGGCAATTCGATTCGACTGCTGGAACTGCCGCAGCCGATTCTGAAGATGATCGCGAAGGGCGAACTCAATAGTGGGCAGGCGCGGCCGCTCCTGTCGCTACAATCGACGGAGGCGCAGCTGACGGCGGCGCGGCGAATCGCGGCGGTCGGACTCTCGGCGCGCGGCGCCGAAGAGATGGCCACCTCGACTCGGCCGCGCACCAAGACCGCCGAAGCGCGCGCGTCGGCCGATGCGAATCTGAACGCGCTGGCGGAAGGGCTGCAACGCGCGCTCAAGCGCAAAGTCCGGATTTTCAAACGGCGCGGGCGCAACCCCGGAAGAATCGAGATCGATTACTACGACGATAACGATCTGACGGCGCTCGCAGAGATGATACTGGGGAACTCGCGCGCGGCGATGAGGGCGTGACGCGCGGGCAAGGGGAAATCACTTAATCTAATGCGGAACCCGCGGTGGGTTCCGCACCTCCTTCGGCAGGGGTGACCCCTGCACCCGGTGAGAAGAAATCGCGAAAGGTCGAGGACGACCTTTCGCTCTCCAAGTTTGGGAAGGAGAGCATCGATCTCTCCGCGCGATTGTTCCCCTTCCCTCGAGGGAAGGGGTTGGGTTCCTTAGTTTTGATGGGCCGCCGCTGCCATCGAACGGGGAGCATTCAGGTGGCCGCATGCGTTTGATAAGCGCGGTTGTGCGCCAGCTTTTGCGAATGAGGCATTTGTCGCATGTGCCGGAACGCCGATCGAACGTTCGAGCTTGTCCATCCGCAAAATGATTTGCCGGCCTTGACGAATAAGCAATTGCTCGTGCGCGAACTCGGCGATGTGTTCGGTGACTCTTGGCCGTGAGGCGCCGACCAGGCCGGCCAGATCCTTGTGGCTGAGGAAAACTCTCAGCAGCGTGCCGCGGGAGTCTTTGACGCCGAAGATCGAACTCAATTGAAGAAGCGTGAACAGCAGGCGCTCGCGAAGGTCGAGGCTGCCGCCGAAGAAGCGATACCATTGCGTCAGATTGTGTTCGTGAAATTTTCTCAACTCAGCCCTGGGCGCTTCCCGTGTGATTTCATCGAATTGGTCCCAGCTCACGCTGCCGACCCGGCAATCGCTATGCGCCTCGCATCGAAAATGCCATCGGTCGACTGGCATCGAAACAAACTGGGGGATGGGTCCCGGCGCCAGTAAGGCGATGGTGACGCGCTGGCCGGCCGGGTTCAGGCAAGTGATTTTCGCCACGCCCCTCAGCAGGATATGCACACCGGACGCGAGCTTCTCCTCAGGCAGGATAAGCGCACCCCGTCTGAAGTTGGTCGAATCGAGTGTGGCCGCGAGCTCGTGCAATGTGGAGGGCGGAAGAAACGACAAGTGCTTCAACTGATTCAAGAAATCGAAGTCGGTGCTTGGCGCGGTTTTCTGTCTGTCCATTTCGTGCCCTCTGTCTTGGCTGAGACCTACCGAGAGAGGGGAGCAAGGCCCGTACCAAACGGCGGGAATGAGCATCGCGACCTTTCGCCAAGTTTGGCCGCATGAATTGCGGATGAGATCGATTAGGCAGAAGCGTGCGATGATGGAAAATGTATCCGAAAGAACCACCTTCATGTAGCTTTAGGGACATATTTTTCGGCTCGAAGGAGGCATTGTGGAACCCGCGCAAGTAAACCGAACTGCGGGAGAGCGCGCCGGCGTATTCCATATCGTCAAGCGGAGTGAGTGGGAGCTTGCTGCTGCGCGCGGGAGTTATGCGGCGGCGAGTTTGCGCGCGGAGGGGTTTATTCATTGCTCGACGATTGCGCAGGTGATCGATACTGCAAATCGCTTTTATCGAGGAGAGCGCGACCTGGTGGTTTTGTGTATCGACGAGGCGCGCGTGCGGGCGGAGTTGAGGTATGAAGCGCCCGCAGGGAGACATGGCGAGTCGATGCGCGACCGGTTTCCTCATCTGTATGGCGAGTTGAATGTCGATGCGGTGGTGCGGGTGGTCGAGTTGCCGTGCGAGGCGGATGGGTCGTTTCGATTGCCGGACGGAATGTGAAACCCCTCCTGGGTTTCACGCTTCCATGGGCAGGGTTAAACCCTGCACCTTAGTGTTAAGAAAAGTATGAAAAATTTTGCGCGAATTTTAGGGTTGGCGATTTTGGTGATAGGCGCGGTGTCCGGATATGTGGCTGGGGATTCGGGGCCGGTCGCTTACAAGCTGGCGGCGACTTTCAAGGTTGGCGGCGACGGCGGGTGGGACTACGCGACGCTCCATCAGGGCAAGCTATACGTCACGCGCGTCACGCATACGATGGAAATCGAGGTGGCTACGGGGCGCGTCGTGGCGGATATCGGCGGGCAGCAAAGGTCGCATGGCGTGGCGATCGTGGCGGACGCGCATCGCGGATTTATCAGCGACGGCGGGAGCGGGTCGGTGCTGGTTTTCGATCTGAAGACGCATCAGGTGCTCGGCAAAATTGCGGCGGCGGCTGACGCCGACGGGATTATCTACGATCGCGCAACTAATCGAGTGCTCGTGATGTGCGGCGATGCGCATCGGATGGTGGCGATTGCGCCCGATGTGAATCCGAACGGCGGCAAGGTGGCGGCGACTGTTGACCTTGGCGGGTCGCCGGAGTTCGCCGTCTCGGACGAGAACGGCAAGGTCTACGTCAATATCGCGGACAAGGACGAAGTGGCGGTGGTCGATACCAGGCAGATGAAGGTCGTCGCGCGCTGGCCGACCGGGCCGGGGAAGCGGCCGACCGGGATGTCGATGGATCGGGCGACGCGGCGGCTGTTTATCGGCTGTCGCAACAAGATGCTGGTCGTGATGAGTGCCGACGACGGAAGAATCGTGGCGAATTTTCCGATCGGCGCGTTCGTCGATGCGACTGCGTTCCGCGAGGGGTTGGTGTTCGCGAGTTGTGGCGATGGGACGCTGACGATCGTGCGCGAAGTCTCGGCGGACAAGTTCGAGCCGGCGCAGGTGGTGAAGACGGAGCTGGGTGCGCGGACGATGGCGGTGGATCCAAGCGGCGCGATGATTTATCTACCGACGGCGGATTTGACGTTTCCGGCGGGGAGTGATCCGGCGCTTCCGCGGCCCGTGCCGGTTGCGGGAACGTTTCGGATATTGGTGGTGACGCAGTAGGGGAAGGGGAAATCACTTAATCGAATGCGGAACCCACCGTGGGTTCCGCACCTCCTTGGGCAGGGGTGACCCCTGCACCCAGTGTCCTCAGGCGACGATGCGGTCGGAGAAGCCGGCTACGTCGTAGGTCATTATCAGGAGGTCGCGGGAGCGGCCGCGGCGGTCTTCGACCCAATCGGACAGCACCGCCTCGACCTGGAAGCCCAGGTGTTCGAAGGCGGCGCGCGCCGAGGTTTGCTCGGTCGTCATCTGGGCCGTGATCTTTTTGAGGCCGAGCGAGCGTGCCAGATCGAATACTTCGGCGGCGAGGCGGCGGCCGAGACCGGCGCCGCGGTAGCGCGACGACGTGATGATGCGGATTTCGCCGACCCGCCGGGTCCATCGCGCCTGATCGAGATGGACGCTGGCGTAAGCGGCGAGTTCGCCGTCGACTTCGGCGAGCAAGCGTGATGGTGTGGCCGTCCTTGATGTTATCAACCCAGCTCTGAACGACGTCGCGGTCGGTGATGTCGGTGCGGAGGAAGAGCAGGTCGTCGGCGGGGAGGTTGCGAGCGAAATCGATTATTTTGTCGAGGTCGTCGGGGGCCATCACGCGGATGACGGCGTTATGGCCGTCGCGCAGTTTAAGCTGAATTGGATAAGGGCGATTGGTCTTGATCTGTTCGGCCATTGGAACCTCCCGGAACCGCGAACTAACTGCTAGGCGCAAGCGCTGCCGACGAGAATACTCGTAAGGCAGCTCTTAACCCGCGCGGAGCGTTATCCTTGATCAGAGCGGACGAATCCGGCAAGCGCAGCGCAAAGAAATTCAGCTTGCACTTTGGCGAGCGATGCCTGCCAAACTTTGATGTCCGCGGCACCGTCATTTCCAGGATTTTCTCGGCTTGGACAAGGCAGCGCGCCGTGGCCCAAACCAGGGGAATCCGGCTCGGAGGTGAATTCGAATGGCCGAAAATTCCGCATTTCCATCCTCCTCCAGCTACCGGCTGTCCACCCAGGACGCGACTTTTATCTACGGCGAGTCGCAAAGCGGGCCGCTGCATATCGGATCGATCGGGCTGTTCGAAGGGCGCGTCGATTTCAACGGCCTGCTGGGGCATTTCGAGGAACGGATGCATCTGGTGCCGCGCTACCGGCAGCGGCTGATCGAGGTGCCGCTGAATTTTGCGCACGCGATGATGGAGGACGACCCGGAGTTCGCAATCGAAAACCATGTGCATCTGCATGAGCTGCCCGACGCGATGAGCGAAGGCGACGCGCTCGGCCGAAATGATGCGCGTGTTCCAGAAACCGCTCGACCGCAAGCATCCGCTGTGGGCGCTGCACGTGTTCTAGAACCTGGACGGTAATCGCACGGCGCTGATGTGGAAGGTGCATCATTGCCTGGTCGACGGCGTGTCGGGGGTCGAGCTGCTGAAGGTGATGTACGACTTTCGCGCGGAGCCCGACGATGTTCCGCAGCCGCCGGAGCCGTGGGTGGCGGCCAAGCCGTCGAGCCTGATTCGGCGATTCGCGGAGGCGGTGCGCGAGTCAGATTCAGGGCGCGGTGAACTCGACGATCAATGCGGCGGTCGAGGCGATCGAGGATCCGGCGTCGGTGGCGGAGCGCGCGCGGCAGTTGGGCGAGGCGTCGCGGGTGATGACGGAGCTGGCGACGCGGCGAATCGTGGCAGACGCCGTGGAATTCGACGCCGGTGACGCAGGACCGCGTGGTGGCATGGACGCGTCAAACGTTCGCGGACTTTCGCGCGATCAGAACGGCGTTCGGCGGATCGGTCAATGATGTCGTACTGGCTATGTTGACCGAGGGCGCCGCGCGCTATTTGCGAGCATCATGGGTACCCCGTCGAGGGACAGCAACTGTGTATCGGATGTCCGGTCAACGTGCGGCATCGAGATCGAAAAGAGTTCGCTGGGGAATCGTGTTTCGATGATGTTCCCGACCGCGCCGGCGTCGCCGATGGATATCGTCGAGCGGCTGAAGTTGATTCATGAAGAGACTGAGCGAATCAAGGCGGCCGGGTCCGCGCAGGCTCTGGAAGCCATGATGGGGCTCGGCGACGCGATTCCACCAAGCATGATCGGGCCGGCCTCGCGCGCGGCGACGACGATGCTGGACGTCGGCGGGCGGCTGGCAAAATGGACCGACTGGAAGCCGCGGCCAGACGGCTTCGCGTTGCCCGCATTCGGGATAAATTTTATCGCGACCAACGTGCCGGGCGTGCAGGTGCCGCAGTATATTAACGGTCACGTATGTCTGGACATGGTACCGCTGGTGCCGCTCGGCGCGACGATGGGGTATGCAGTCGCAATACTCAGTTACTATCGAAGTTTATACTTCGGAATGATGGCGGACCCGCGCGTGATGCCCGACGTCGCGCTGATGAAAGCATTCGTCGACGACGCATTCGCGGAGCTGAAGCGCCGATGCGCGGAGAAATCGACGGAGAAAGTCGAGAGACGGAGCCGGAGCGGAAGAGCGCCAGCGGGGCTTAGAGAAGAACTTCATTTAATGCGGAACCCGCGGTGGGTTCCGCACCTCCTTCGGCAGGGGTGACCCCTGCACCCAGTGACAAGAAAAGGATGCGGGAC
The DNA here is from genome assembly GCA_963721485.1 of uncultured delta proteobacterium. Lineage (GTDB taxonomy): Bacteria > Desulfobacterota > Binatia > Binatales > Binataceae > Binatus. Next base: position 237,384 of record CAVRJV010000006.1, read on the forward strand.
TTCGTCCCTGTTAGGAAGTCAATTAGGGGAAGAGAGGTTGTGCTGCGTCCGATTCTTACCTCGCCCGTTATTTTCACGGGAGAGGCGGCTGGCCGCATCGCGGTCAGCGGTGAGGGTTCCGGGCCACATCCACAAAAGCTGATTTATGATTGAGGGTTCACGCATGCGGTGTCCATGGGCGCGCAATGAACTGGCGATTCGGTACCACGACGAGGAGTGGGGCGTGCCGGTGCATGATGAACTGCGGTGGTTCAAGTTTATCACGCTCGAAGGGGCGCAGGCCGGGTTGAGCTGGGACACGATTTTGCGCAAGCGCGATGCGTATCGGAGAGCATTCAAGGGATTCGAGGCGCGCAGGGTTGCGAAGTTCGGCGAGACGGATGTGGCGCGGCTGCTGGCGGACGAAGGAATCGTTCGGAATCGGTTGAAGATCAATTCCACAGTTGGCAATGCGAAGGCGTTTCTTGCTGTGCAGAAAGAGTTCGGCAGCTTCGATGAATATGTGTGGAGGTTCGTGGGCGGGCGGCCGCGGATCAACAGGTGGCGCGCGCTGAAGCAGGTGCCGGCGCGTACTGACGAATCGGACGCGATGAGTAAGGAGCTGATCGCGCGCGGTTTCAAGTTCGTGGGATCGACGATTTGCTATGCGATGATGCAGGCGACGGGGATGGTGAATGATCACCTGGTCGATTGTGAGAGGTATCGGGTTGTTGGGCGATCGAGATAGGTAAGGATGCGAGGAACCGGGCGTGTTTGGATCGGTGCTTGAATCGCAGTACCCTCACCGCCAGCCGCGTTGCGGCTGGCCGCCTCTCCCGTGAAATAACGGGCGAGGTAAAACGGGACGGACCGGGATTCTTCGCTTCGCTCTAGAATGACACAAAGACGCCAGGTGCAGGGGTTGCCCCTGCCGAAGGAAGTTTGAAACCCAGTGGGTTTCATTTCGATTCAGTTCTTCTCTGCGTAAGATTTGCCGCGTTTGATCAGGACCAGGTGGCGGGTGCCGTGGTCGGAGGTGAGGACTGGCTCGAAGTCGAGGGCTTCGGCTTGGTGACTCTTCCAGACGTTGGCGGGCATGATGACGAAGCCGGGGGGTGCGTCGCCAAGGCGGCCATCGAGAATTGGGGCGTCGCGATCCAGGTAGAAGAGGAGCGGCGCTACTTCTTCGTGGAATCCATATAGATAGAGCGGGTCAGCGGGGGCGACTACGCGGGCGATTTCTTCGGCGGCGGACTGGAAGCTGTCGTCGGCGCATGCGCGCACTTCCGCACGCGGAATATAGATGAAGTTGAAGATGATCAGGCAAGCGCATAGCGCGGCGAAGGTCCAGGTCGCGGCGCGGCGGTAGGCGAGCGGAGGGATCATGACGATCCACCATGCGAGTAAGACGGCGGCGCTGGGCCATACGGGGAGCAGGTACGAGCGGCGCTTGTAGGCGGCGATGCTGAAGAAGATGACGGTGGCAAAGTAGAAGATCGCGAAGAGGCGGATGGCAGAGCGAGTGCGATCATTGGAGATGGTGGGGATGCGGGCGACCCCTCCCGCGTCGCCTTCGGCGGCGCGACCTCCCCCTGGAGGAGAGGTGGGATTTTCAGAACTGACTATTGGACTGAGTAATGCGTAGGCGGCGCCGATTGGGAGCAGAATACTCAGTGGGGCGGAATTGAGTAATACGGGCTTCAGGTAGTACCAGGGGGCCATCGCGCCCAGCGAGCCGAAGAAGCGGCCGACGTTTTCGGTGTCGAGCTGGCGGTTGAGGAAGGCATAGCGGCCGCCGAAGTAGCATGCGAGATACCAGCTCGAAGCGATCGCGGCGCCGAGGATGAGCGCGCCGGGATCGAGTATCGTGAGGATTTGGCGGCTGCGGCGATCGACGAACATGAAGATGACGATTGCAATGCCGGGGAGAATCGCGCCGACGGGGCCCTTGGCGAGCACGCCGAGGCCGAGCGCGATTGCCATGAGGTAAAGCGCGCCGAGGTTGGGGTCGAAGCGCGCCTCGCGGCCGGTCAAAGTGGCGTCGCGCGGGAGCCATCGTAGGAAAGCGAACAGCGACAGCGTCTCGAAAAAGCACAGCGTCATATCGACGCGGCCGAAGCGGCCCTGGCTGATGTACTGATAAGACGCGGCTAGGGCGAGGCCGGCGAGGATCGCGGCGTCGAGGCCGAGGATGTTGTACGCGAAGAGCATCGTGAGCAGCGCGCCGGCGATCGCGTAAAGACTGGATGGCAGGCGGAGATTCGCGGCGGTCACTTTGCGAATGTCAAAGATGCGATCGATTGCGACGGCGGTCCAATGGAAGAGCGGCGGCTTGTACATCGGGGCGTTGGCGTTCTCGACCGGGAAGAGCAAAGCGCCATGCTCGACCATCTGCTGGACGAAGACGCCTTCGACGGCCTCGTTGCCGCCGCATACGTCGCCCGCGCCGAGTCGATGAAGGGTGAGGACAGAGATGAAGAGCGATCGCGAGGATGGCGGCGGCGGGTTTCGCGGTCACGCCGGGGTTCCTGAGGGAGAAGAGCAGAATCGTGAATCGCGCGAGCCGCGCGATGAGGACCTCGCGTTGTCATCCCCTAGCAGGGAGAGGGGAGAGCGGGAAGGCCAATAGTAAGTAGGCATTTGGCGAATAGTCAGTCGAGGTTGATAGCGGAAAATATTTAGGCCGCGACATCCGCGCGCGAGTCGTAGCCGCGCCATTTGGCCGGCGGAGACGTCGCGGCGGCTGACGCAGTGTGAAATCCGAGGCGCGCGAAAAACTGTCGCCGCCCGCTCCTCGGCGGTGCAGGCGAAGACGTAGCGCAAGTGGCGCGCGCGGGCTTCGTTGAGGATCTCGCTGACCAGCTCGGCCGCGACGCCTTCGCCTGGAAAGCGCGTCAGCGTGTAGAGCGCGGTGATCTCGCCGGCGTCGCTCGCGACGGTAGGGCTCGGTCAGCAGCGAGCAGATTCCGGCCAGATGCTCGTCGCCGACTCGGTAGCCGAAGCATGACGGCAGCAGTTGCGCGATCTCCTCGCGCGTGCGCGGCAGCAGGTGGCCCTCGCGTCTGGCCGCGCAGGATCAGCGCCTCGACTTCCTCGAAGTCGTCGATCGAAATCGGGCCGCACGAAGCCGTACTGGCGTCTCGGTGAAGAGCGTGCCGGCGCCGATGAAGCTGAACAGCTCCTCGTAGACGTCGCGCGGCGCGACCAGGTTGACGGAGCCGACGCCGTCTTCGAAGCGCGCGGACGGCCGCGCGCAATTGCGCGCGCGCGCGCGCGAGCGCGTTCGCTTGCGCATCGCAGCGGCGGATGCGGCTCAACTCCACGAACGATATCCGCTCGCCGCTGGCACCGGTGAGGCCGCCCTGGCGGTCGAGCAGGATGAGCTTGAAGACGCGCAGCCGGTTGGCGAGCTCCGCTGCGAAGACGGTGAATTCGCCGGGCTTGTTGGTATCGGCCGCCGCCACCACGATCGATCCGGCGCTCAACGCTCGCCAGATTTGCGCCACCGCCGAATCGGGCGGATAGGGGCGCGAGCGCAGCCCGGCGCCGGGATTGAAAACGGCGGAGGTTCGACTTTGGGCGCGAGCCGTCCCAGCCGGCGCATCAGCCCGCGCGAGCGTGTCGGCCGAGACAATAACGATGCATCGTGTCTGATGGCGGTGCAGCTCGCGCAGCGTTCGCACCAGTGAGTCGAGTTCGCCCAGGCGCTCGCCGCTCGGCGGAATCAGAGCGAACAACAGGCTCTTGCCGTAGAATTCTTCGAGGTAGAAGGATTTCTCGTCGAACAGCGCGGCGCCACCCGCGGCCGAGCTCGTCCGACGGGGTTCGTTCATCGATTCTTTGCCCGCGGTCAATTAGGTGAGTGTTGCCGGATCATGTCGGCGGAATAGAGTCGGCGATGGGATTGTCGGTGAGTCGGCGGCGACGCCGGTGATCGCGGCGGCATTGGAAGCGCGGCGGCCGCTGATGCTCAGGCTATGACTGCCGCAGCTTCTTTGTCGGCAGCGGCAGACTGGGCGGGAGCTCTTCGGCCAGGCGCATGGGCGGCGGGACGTGAGGCGGCGATCTCTTTGAGCGTGGTTTGCGAGAAAACCTCGAGCAGCACGCGCTGGCCCTCCTCCCACACGCGGAACATCCGGCAGGTCGGCTGCAAGGCGCACGAACTGGTGCCGTCGACGCATACGTTGAGCGTGATCGGCCCCTCGACCGCCTCGATAATGTCCTTGAAAGTGATGCTGTCGGCGGGCCGCGCGAGCTGATAGCCGCCGCCGGGCCCGCGGCGCGCGCGCACCAGTCCGCGACGCATCAGGTCGCGGATCACCTTTTCCAGGTAGTACTTGGGAATCTGTTCGTCGCGCGCGATCTCGGTGCCGCGCGCCACGCCTTCGGGATGGTCGGCAAGATGAATCATGGCCCTCAACGCGTACTCGATCTTGCGCGGTATTTGCATCAGGCTCATGACGCTACTCCCCGGCCGCGGGCGCGGATGGCGCACCGGCGGTCTTGTTCTCGATAGCGGTCTTGTTCGCGACAGCGATCTCGGCCAGGGCGGGCCGCCGCGAGGTTTTGTGCGCGGCTCCGTTATTGCGCCCCGCGAGAATTCGCTCGACGTACTTGACCAGCATGTCGCTCTCGACGTTGACCGCGGCGCCCGGCTGCTTGGGCCGAGCGTGGTCAGCTGAGCGTGTGCGGGAATCAGCGCGACGCTAAAGCGCCGGCCGATAATCGCAAACACGGTGAGGCTGATGCCGTCGATCGCGACCGAGCCCTTCTCGACCAGGTAGCGCGCTTGCGCCGGCGGAACCTCGAAGTGTAAAGCTTCGAGTCGCCCTCGGGCTCGATCGCGACGATCTGCCCACGCCGTCGACGTGGCCGGAAACCAGATGTCCACCGAGCAGCTTGCCCAACGTGAGACAGCGCTCGAGGTTGACCCGGTCGCCGGGATTCAGCATCCCCAGCTCGTGCGCCGCAGCGTCTCGGCCGAGACGTCCATCGCGATGATGCCGCGCCGCCGCGCTTTTGGCGACCACGGTCAGGCATGCGCCGTTGACCGCGATCGAATCGCCGATGGGATTTCGGAAATCGGGAGCGAGGTGTGCCGGAAATCACCGCGCCCTGGTCGGTGCGCTTGATGCTATCGACCGTGCCGAGGTCTTCGATGATACCGGTGAACATCACAACTCCTGTGGAGCATTCGTGCGACGGGGAGAAATCTCCAGAATAATCATATCTTTTCGGTGGATACGTGCGCAATGAGGAGACGAGGAATCGTATGTGAAACCCCTCCTGGGTTTCACGCTTCCTTGGGCAGGGTTAAACCCTGCACCTTAGAATTAAGACAAAGATGCGGGACTTCGTCCCTGTTAGAAGTTTTGTTAGTCAAGTCGGCGGGCGTGGCTGATCAAGTTAGGGGACTGATAAGGTGGATGGGCTATGGCATCGAAGAAGAAAAAGAAAATAAAGGCGTTAATGTTCGATTTTGGCGGGACGTTGGCGTTCCTTGATTACCAGTTGCTGGCGCGCGAATTTTCGCGCGAGGGGCGTAAGCTCGATGCGCTGAAGCTCGAACATGCGGAGTACGCGGGGCGCGCCGCAATCGACAAGCATCTGATGAGCGCGGGGAACAGCAATGCGACGGCGACGGCGTACGAACTTTTTTTCCGCGGCTGGATGAGGGCGGCGGGAATTCCGGAAGAGGAATTTCGCGAACACGCGGAGAGGTTCGGCGCGATACATCGCGAGGCCACGCTGTGGCGCGTCGTGCGGCCGGGGACGTTCGAGGCGCTCGACGCGTACAAGTCACAGGGATACAAGCTGGCGGTCGTGTCGAATGCGGAGGGGCAAGTCGAGGGGGATGCGAAACGATTCGGGCTGGCGAAGTACTTCGACGTGATAATCGATTCGCATATCGTCGGCGTCGCGAAGCCGGACCCGCGGATTTTTCAGATTGCGCTCGAGCGGCTGGGCGTTGGTCCGGATGAAGTGAAATTTACCGGCGATATCTATTCGATCAACGTCGAGGGAGCGCGCGCGGCGGGAATCGAGGCGCGGCTGGTCGATCAGCACGATCGATATTCGTGGGTCGAGCATGAGAAGATTCGGCATATTGGGGAGTTGCATTCGATCGAGGAACCTAACTCCCACAAAAGTTGAAAACATATGGGCGTGATTCGAGAGCAAGCGGAGAAGATTTTTACTGGCGCGATTACTACGCGGCAGTTTCATCCGCTGGTGCCGACTGGCGAGTACGAAGAGATTGCCGATGGGTTCATGTTCTATCGGTGGTTTGCGAACGTGACGGTGGCGAAGACGCGCGAGGGGCTGGTGCTGATCGACACCGGCGGCTACTTCAACCAGGACGCGACGGTGAAACTGATTCGGCAGTTCTCGCCGGATCGGGTGAACACGGCTATCTATACGCATGGGCACGTCGATCATGCGTGCGGGATGCCGGCGATCGTCGCGGATGCCGGAAGAACAAGGTCGCGCGGCCGCGCGTCGTGGGCCATCGCGCAGTCGCGGCGCGGTTCGATCGCTACAAGCGGACCACTGGCTATAACACAGTAGTCAATACTCGTCAGTTCAATCGGCCGGCGGCGTGGCCGACTGAGTATGTATATCCCGATACCTACTTCGATAGTCAGTTTAATGTAGTTGCGGGCGACGACAAGTTCGAGTGCCATCATGCGCGCGGCGAGACCGACGACCATTGCTGGGTCTATATTCCGCAGCGCAAGGTGCTGTGTACCGGCGATTTGATAATCTGGGCGGCGCCGAACGCGGGAAATCCGCAGAAGGCACAGCGCTATGCGCGTGAATGGGCGGAGGCGCTACGTGTGATGGCGCGGCTGGGGGCGGAGGTGCTCGTGCCGGGGCATGGATACCCGGTGTTCGGAGCGATTCGCGTGCGCGCGGTACTGAACGATACGGCGAATTATCTGCAAAGTTTATACGATCAGACGATTGCGCTGATGAATGCCGGCGCGGCGCTCGACGAGGTGATTCATACGGTGAAGCCGCCGGCGAATCTCGCGGAGAAGCCGTGGCTGCAGGCCGTGTATGACGAGCCCGAGTTTATCGTGCGCAATATCTGGCGGCTCGAAGGCGGATGGTACGACGGCACGCCGTCGAATCTGAAACCGGCGACTGACGGTGAGCGCGCGCGGGAGATCGCGGCGCTGGCGGGCGGTGTCGCGCCAGTGATCGCGCGGGCGAATGAGAAACTTGCGGCGGGCGAGATCGTGCTCGCGTGTCATCTGGCGGATTGGGCGGTGGCGGCGGCGCCGGACGATAAAGCGGCGCACGAGGTGCGGATGAGAGTCTATGCGGCGCGCGCGGATCGCGAGGAATCGACGATGGCGCATGGGATATATCGATCGGCGGCAGTCGAGTCGGCGGCGAAGGCGGGCGTCGAAGCGCCGGAGGATAAGAGGAGCGCTTAAGAACACAATCTTAATGAAACCCGCGGTGGGTTTCATGCTTCCTTCGGCAGGGTTAAACCCTGCACCTTAGAAATAAGAAAGATGCGGGACTTCGTCCCTGTTAGGAACTTTGTTGGGGAAGATCTCTCTCCGCGTCCGGTTCCCCTTCCCGCTCGGGAAGGGGTTAGGGGTTAGGTTGTATGACTCGTTCGCGATGTCAGTCCCCTCGCCTGGATTAGTCAGTCGTGTCTCTGTGGACGATGTGAGTAATCGAAGTAGGTAGTGCGTTCAGGCTCGTTGCCAGGAACGATGGGAAGATTTTCAGGTTAGCCAGCGCGTCCAAGCGGTACCATCGGAAGACTAGTGGCGTGCCGTTTTCTTCCTTGCCGTAAAAATCTTTTGTGACATCCAGTTGTGGCGCCTCGGCTGGGAGCGTCACCAGGTAGAAGAAGCCGAGCTCCTGATGGGGTTTGCCGTCGAGGGTGAAGAAGTTTTCGACGACCCAGACCATGCGATCGATTACTACGTCGAGGCCGGTTTCCTCGCGCATCTCGCGAACCATCGCGGCGTCGGCGAGCTCGCCGATTTCGACGTGACCGCCGGGCAGGAACCAGAAGTCGTATTGCGGGATGCGGGTCAGGAGGACATGGCCGCGGTGAATCGCGATGCCGCTGGCGCGGAAATCGAAATGGATGCCGTTGCGTTCGAAGCCGATCATTTCAGGGGCGCCGGGGGCATGGTCAGTTTGCCGAGGATTGCGGGGGCGCGCGCGCCGGTGACGGTTGGGATGTTGCCCTGACGGCCGCGGAGCATCTGGTAGCCGAGGATTGCGAATGCGACGGCTTCGAGCGAGTCGCCGTCGACGCCGACCTCTGCGGCGGTCATCACGGCGATGTTCGGAAGCTCGGCCGCGAGCATTCGCATCAGGGTGGGATTTTGCGCGCCGCCGCCGGTGACGATCAACTGAGAGACGGGACCGCGCGGGATGATGAAGCGGGCGCATGCGTCGGCGATCGAGCGCGCGGTCAGCGCGGTGACGGTCGCGAGCAGATCATAGTCGACGATTTTCATGCGGCGGGCGTCGGCGACGATGCGATCGAGAAGAACGGGTCCGAACTCTTCGCGGCCGGTGGATTTTGGCGGCGGGCGTCGGAAATAGCGATGCCGCATCAGTATGTCGAGCAGCGCATCGTTGACGTGGCCGGTCGCTGCGATGCGTCCGTCGCGATCCATCCGAAGGCGGCCGCCGGAGATTCGCGACGCGAGCAAATCGATCAGGCCGACCCCGGGGCCGGTGTCGAAGGCTATGAGGCCGGGGTCGCCGAGTTGTGCGCGCGGCGGAATGTAAGTGGCGTTGCCGATGCCGCCGATGTTCTGCACGACGCGGCCGAGTTTTGGATCGGCGAAGAGCCATAGATGAGCGAGTGGTGCCAGCGGGGCACCCTCGCCGCCGAGCGCGAGATCCATCGTGCGGAAGTCGGCGACGACGGGGACGCCGGTGGCTGCGGCGATAACGGCGGACTCGCCGAGTTGCATAGTGGAGGCGAGTTGTCCGTGGGCGGCGCGGCGCGGCGGCAGATGAAAAAACGTGTGGCCGTGCGAGCCGATGAAGGCGACGTCAGCCATCGCGATGTGGGTGCGTTTGGCGATGTCGATGGCGGCGCGGGCGAACTCGCGGCCGAGCGCGAAATTGAGCGTGGAGATTGCGGCGGCGCCGATTTTTTCGTCGGATGAGGCGGCGAGGAGTTCTTTGCGCAAGCGCGCGGGGTACGGGAAAGTTTGAAAGGCGATTACGCGCGCGGGCGGGCGCGAACGCTCGTCGAGGCTCGACTAGCGCGGCGCTGACGCTGTCGTGCGACGTGCCGGACATCAGGCCGATGGCGAGAACTTTGCAGCCGTCGAGCTTAATCTTGATTGCGATCATCTTTATCCGGATCGGGGTCGTCGTCGTCGAGCGACTCGTTCAAATCGTCAGGACGAGTTAAGCGAAGCGCCTCGGCGCCCGCAAGCAGCAGACGCCATCCGGCGGGAAAATCGAGCGAGCCGGAATCGTCGTGCGACTCGGGAACGATGATCACCTTGCGTCCGCCATGCCATTGCACGAGCAGCATCTGGTGTCCGATCTGGCGGCCTGCGGGATCGAGTGCGAAGTCGCCGTACATCGTGGTGGTGCGCAGGTCGGAGAATGCCGCGCGAAGAATCGCGTGGTCGCATCGGCCGGCGTGCGCGATCGCGGCGGCAGTCGAGGAGGCCAGCGGCGTAAATCTGCGCAGCGGGATAGTCGGAGATCGACGCCGGCGGTGCGCATGCGGCGTGCGAATTCGGCGGGCGTCGGGCCGAGCGCGGGTTCGAGATCGAGGGAGTCCTCCCATTGCGACGGGCCGACGATGCCTTCGGACAGTTCGCCCAAGTCCGTGGCGAAGCGAGCGACGCCTGCCGCGACGCATCCGAGCACCGGGATGTTGAGGCGCGACTCGGCGACTGCGCGCATCACAGCGACGTCGTGATCGTAGCTGCCGGCGCTGGCCAGTGCATTGACGCGATTGCGCACCAGCGCGGGGAAGAGACGCGCGGGCGTCGAGGCGGGATCGAAGGCGCCGTTCCATTTCACCCGGATGCGGACGCCGCGGCGGCGCGCGTTGCGTTCCTCAGCGGCGCGCTCGAATCCCGCGGCGACTGCGCGGGCGAAGGGCGATTTCGATGCGACGATCGCGACGCGCTTGCGCCATAACTTGAGTTGACTGAGCAGTCGCACGAAGCCGCGCATATAGTCACTTGCGGGACTGAGTATTCCGACGATCAGCTTGTAGCCCGTTCGTACAATTCGTCGTCGGCGCCGCCGTGATTGACGAAGAGGCGGCCGGCTTGCTCGGCGATCGGCGCGGCGGCGCGGGTTAGGCGACTGGAGTAGGGACCGAACATCAAGTCGAGCGCGGCAATTGTCGCAGAGCGAGCGATAGATTTCCGCGCATCGCGCGGGATCGCTCGCGTCGTCGCTGGCAAATGAGCGCGAGTCGCTCGTCTCGCCGCGCGACGCGGATCAGCCTGCTCGCGTTGGTAGTCGGCGACGAAAAGTCTTATCGCGGCTTCGGCCTGCCGGCCCATCGAGGCATACTCGCCGGTCAGCGAGAGCGAGAGGCCGATGCTGATTTCTCAGCCGGCGTCAGGTTGCGACTTCGGCGATGCCGCCCTTGATGACCGCCCTCCCTTCGGGATTGTAGGTTTCGAACGCGAGAGATTTTGCGGCCGTCGCGCTCGCCGTCGGTCCACACTTTGGTGGTGATGATCTGTCCGGGAAGAACCGGGCCGCTGAAGCGCACGCGCAAGCGCTTGAGGCGCACGGGATCGCCGCCGCACAGCCGGTCGATCATGACTTTGGAGGCGAATGCCATCGTGCAGAGGCCGTGCACGATGATACCCGGCAGTCCCGCCATCTTCGCGATGTTCTCGTCAACATGAATCGGATTGCGGTCGCCCGAGGCCTCGGCGTAGCGGAAGGTCTGATCGTGGTCGATCTGTTTGCGCGACGGTGAGGATCGGATTGCCGCGACGGGGTCACGGCGACGCCGGCACGTCGGCGGCACGCGATTGCGGCGCGCCGCGGATGAAGATCCTGAAGAGCGTGCGCTAACACCGGCTGCGCCTGCGTGGTTGGCGGCGTTAAGCTCGAGGGTCATCGTTTCGCCGGTGGCCTGCGCTTCGATCGAAACGACTTTGCGCGACGGCGGTGATCTCGTCGCCGGGGCGGAGCGGGGCCAGAAATTCCATGTCCTGCTCGCCATGCAGCAGGCGCAAAAGGTCGACGTGCAAATCGGGATCGCCAACCGCGCCTATCACGAGCGTCCCAGCGTGACGACCACGCCGAACATCGGCGGCGCGACGATTCCGCCGGGCGGCTCGGCGTCGAAGAAGCGCGGGTTGTCGTCGTTGTAGGCGCGCGCGTAGTTCTGGAGCGCTTCGAGCGTGACCTTGGCGGTGAGCGGCGGATATTCGCGGCCGATAAATTCCCTGTTAAGTGGCATGGACAATCCTGATCTCGTTTCCTGCCTGAGATCATGGTACGCGTCGCCGCGCAACGCCGTCAGGTTAGCTCGCGTCCGCCGATGATCACTGTCTTCAACTCTAGCCCCGGGCCGAGCACGAGCAAATCGCGCAATTGCCCGGCCTCGATTTTGCTGCGATCGCCGAGACCCAGCACACGAGCGGGATTGGTCGAAGCCATCAGCGCTGCCTCGCCGACGCTCGTGCCAACCTGCTCGACCATAATGCGCACCGCGTCGAGCATCGAGATGACGCTGCCCGCCAGGCGGCCGTCGTGCATCCGCGCCGCGCCGCCGCGATGGCCGCTCGACGACAATATGTCCGTGCCGGGGCTTCCCGCCAGCGCGATTGTCGGTACGATAATGATGCCATCCTTGCCGCGCGCGGTAGAGAGCCGCAGCATCGCGGGATGCACGTGGACACCGTCGGGGATGACTGCTGCCCACGCGCGGCGAGGGAGCGATCGCGGCACCGATGACGCCGGGATGGCGATGATTAAGCGGGCGCATCGCGTTGAACAGATGCGTGAACATCCGCGCGCCTGCGTCGATGCCGGCGTTCGCCTCTTCTAGAGATGCGTCGGTGTGGCCGATAGAGACGACGACGCCCCGCGCGCTGAGCCGCCGGATCGCGTCGAGCGCGCCGACGAGTTCGGGCGCGAGCGTTATCAGGCGAAGCGCGCGCATCGCGAGACGCGCTCGAGGCCTCGCCGCGAGGATCGAGGTTGAGCGCCGGATGGGCGCCGAGCCAGCCGCGAGATGAACGGGCCCTCGAGATGCATGCCGAGGATGGCGGCCGCGGGCGGCCTCGCCGCGTTGGGAATCGTCGCAGCGCGGTTGCGATCGACTCGTGACTTCGCGATTTTTCGAGCGGCGAGGTTATCGCGGTCGCCAGCCATGCCGTCGTGCCTTCGCGCGCAAGATGGTGGAAAGTCGCGAGACCGCCGGCCGAGGCGTTCATTACGTCGATGGCGTGCGGCCGTTTACCTGGAGGTCGACGAAGCCGGGCAGGATGTAGTCGTCGCCGGTGTCGGCCGGGCTCGAGCCGAATCGATCCGATCGCCGAAGGTGACGTACCCGCGCAGAATCGAGCCGTCGGGCCGCGCGATGAGGCCGGACAGTTTCAATTCGCGCCGAAGCGCTCTGCGAGCAGGCGCGAGAAACGCGGCAGATAGACCAGGTCGAAGGTCTGTTCCTTGCCGGGGAACATCGCAACGGCGGCGCCCTTGAGCGCGAGCACGTGTTCCCATCCCTGCTCGAGGGTCATGTCGTTGTCCTGGGCGATGGTGGCGAAGGTGAGCTCGACCAGGAAGCGTAGCCGGCGCATCATTTTATTCTCATGCGCGATTTGCGCTGCGCGATCGTCGTCGGCCATGAGTGAATCTCCGTGAGGGGCGGTCGTGAGGGATGATTATATCATCGAAGCAGCAGGCAGGTCATGGGCAAATGGCGCGGACTTGTCTCGATTCCGTGGGGATGCCAACCTCTAACGCGCCGTGAGTCCAGTCCGCCTAAAGAGCAGCTTCATATATCTCGCGAATGCGGTGAACGATTTGCGCGGGAACTGGTCGGTGCTGGCCGTGGTGCTGGCGCCGTTGCTGCTTGCGGCCGCGTTGTGCGTGCTGCCGGAAGCGCTGAATCTGCAACATCGCCTGGCGAATATTGCGCCCGGCGGGCAGAACATCAGCTACACGCAGCCGGTCAGCTACACGCTGGCGGATGTCGCGGATACGCCTGCGAAGCCGCCGCTGCAGGAGCCGCAACCCTATTCGCCGTGGACTATCGCCCTACTCAATCAGATGGTCGGGTTGATAGCGTCGTTGGTGACGTTGATCGTGCTGAGCTCGCTGAGGCGGACACAAGCCGGGTTGCGGGAGCCGTCGATCGTCGGCGAGGCGATCGCGGTTTATCGTGATGCGGGGAAGGTAGTGCTCGGGTTTATCTGGGTAACGTTCCTGCAATTTGTGGTACCCGACACGACCTCGTTTCTGGTCGGCATGTCTTCGGGCTCCGCGCTGAACGTGTTGATCTACTTTGGCCTGCTCTTGCTGATCGTGGCGAGCGCGCTGGTGTATGCGTGGCTGTATTTTGCGCAGTACGCGCTGGTTATCGATGGCAAGCGGAGCTTTTATGCGCTGCTCTTCAGCCGCGACCTCATGCGCAAGCGCTTCTTCAAGGTGGCAATGAGGATCGCGGTATTTGTGGCGTTCTGGTGGGGATACACATCTTTGGCGGGCGTCGCGTTCTTCGTGGTGAGCCGGCTGCTCGGTCCGGTCGGAGAAGTCACCGGCTTCCTGGGAACGACGATCTTGCTGCTTGATCTTTGCGTGCTCGCGGTGAACTTCACGATCGCTTCATTGGTAATCGCTGCCACCCTGCGGCTATATCAGGATTTGAGAGAAACGATGCCGGCGGCGCGCATCGATTCCGCCGCGCAATCCTCGATGCAGGCGACGGCGCAATTGCCGCAGGTCGCGGTGTAGCAGTGGCCGACGCTGCGTGCGTCCAGCTTGAATCGCAGAACCCTCACCTACCGGCCGGGATGCGTCCGGCCTCCTCTCCCGTAAAATAACGGGCGAGGTAGAAGGAAGCGTGAAACCCACCGCGGGTTTCACATCTAATATTGTGGTTTCGTGATTCACCTTCTCTCGCCAATCATGCGGCGAGGCGGGAGAGGGCGCGGATTGTTACCTGGATTGCGGGGAGGGTTGGGGTTGTTAGCGTTTTCAGTTCGTCGAACAGGCGGGTGACTTCGGCGAAGCGGTCGGCGCGGACGCGCTTTAGCTTTTCGATCGAATCAGCGACATCCATGTTCGGATTCTCGGCGATGGCGTCGAGCACTGCGCAGCACAGCGCGATGCGCGCGGCGCGCAGTTCGATTGCGAGTTCGTTGGCGGCGCGGCGCTCCCATCGGTCTTCGTCACCGATCGATTGCAGCGCTTCTTCGAGAATTGTGAAGTTCAAGTGCGCGCTCAGGCCGAAGTAAGCGCGCGCCGTTTCGGCGGGATCGATTTCGCGGGAGAAGCTCAGGGTCAGCACGCTCAGGATGTGATCGGCGAAGGCCAGGCGCACGAGTTCGTGCGCGAGCTCGCCGTCGAGGACGTCGGCACGCAGATCGCGGTAGAGGCGCTCGAAGCGGTCGCGCTCGCCGCCGGTGAGCATCGTCTCGAACTCGCCGCTTAGCGTATCGAATTCGGGCTTGAAGCGGAGCACAGCGGCGCCGATCGAAGTGGCGGGCTCGAGTTCGCCCAGCGCCCATCCAGTGGCGCTTCGGCACGCGCGTTCCAGCGCGAGAAATGCGCGCAGCTCCGATTCGGCCGCGATCGTGGCCGTATCGTTCTTGAGTTCGGCGGCGCGTTCGTGAATCGACAGCACGTCGGTCGCAATCACCCACGCGCGCACAACGTCTTCGGCCGCGACCCCGCGATCGCGCACGTGGCTGAAGACGAAAGTCGAGCCGACCAGGTCGACGAGCTCGTTGACGGCGCGAGTTGCGATCAGCTCGTGGCGGAGGCGATGCGTGCCGACATCGGAGAGGTCGGCGAGCGAATCGGGGAAGTACGGCCGCAGGAAGCGTCCGACGAGGTACGAATCGTCGACCAGCACGGTGTGCTCGAGGCGCTGGATGAGATCGATCTTGCTGTAGGCGCTGGCCAGCGCAAGCTCGGGTCGGGTGAGGCCCGGGTAGCGGGAATGGCGATCGTGGAGGGCGTCGCGCGAAGGTATCGCGGGATCCATCCCGGTCAGGACGCCGCGATCGGCGATGGCCTGGAGATGGTCGCGGAACTCGGTCAGGTGCGTGCGGCTGCGGAGCTGCTCGAGGCTGAGCGACAGCACCTGGTCGCGATTGTCGTCGATGACGCGGTTAGCAACTTCGTCGGCGCATGACGCGAGTGCGTGGTTGCGATTGTCGAAAGTGAGATCGCCGCGCGCGACGGTGGGCTCGAGCAAAATCTTGAGATTGACCTCGTGATCGGACATGTCGACGCCGGCCGAGTTGTCGATCGCGTCGGTGTTGATGCGGCCGCCGGCGAGCGCGTACTGAATGCGCGCCGCCTGGGTGAAGCCGAGATTGCCGCCCTCGACGACAATTTTCGCGCGCAGCTCGGCTGCACAGATTCGGCATGCATCGTTGGCGTGGTCGGCGACCTCGGCGTCGGTCTCGGTCGTCGCGCGAACGTAAGTGCCGATGCCGCCGTTGTAAAAGAGATCGACGGGCGCGCGCAGGATGCATTGGATCAGCGACTCGCCGTCGAGTGCGTCCGAGTTGGTTCCGAGGGCGGCGCGCGCATTCGGACTCAACTCGATTCGTTTCTGGCCGCGGCGGAGGACGCCACCGCCTGGACTGATGAGCGCGGGATTGTAGTCGGCCCAACTCGAGCGCGGCAGATCGAAGAGGCGCTTGCGCTCGTCGAAGCTCGCACCGGGATCGGGATTCGGATCGATGAAGATGTGGCGATGGTCGAAGGCGGCGACGAGCTTGACGTTGCGCGAGCGCAGCAGGCCGTTGCCGAAGACGTCGCCCGACATGTCGCCGATGCCAAGCATCGTGATCGGCGCGCCGCGGTCGGGGTCGCGGCCCATCTCGCGCAGATGCCTGCGGGCACTCTCCCACGCACCGCGCGCCGTGATGCCGAGCTTCTTGTGGTCATAGCCGTGCTCGCCGCCGGACGCGAAGGCGTCGCCCATCCAGAAGCCGCGAGCGATGGCGATGCCGTTGGCGATGTCGGAGAAACTCGCGGTGCCCTTGTCGGCGGCGACGACGAGATACGGGCCGTCGTTGTCGAGCACGCGGACGCGACTCGGATGCACGGGGCCGGCGTCGGTGAGGTTGTCGGTGAGATCGAGCATCGCGTTCATCAGCGTCTTGTAGGCTTCGACGCCGTCGCGCGGATCGGGCTGATGGCGCGGACGCGGCTTGACGATGAAGCCGCCCTTGGCGCCGAACGGGACGATGATCGAGTTCTTGACGGTCTGCGTTTTCATCAGATCGAGAATCTCGGTGCGGTAGTCGTCGGGGCGGTCGCTGAAGCGGATGCCGCCGCGCGCGAGGCGGCCGTGGCGCAGGTGGCATCCTTCCATGCGCGGGCTGTGGACGTGAATTTCGTAGAGCGGCGCCGTGTCGGGCAATCCTGTGATGCGCGCGCTCTCGAACTTGAGCGCGATGTAGGGATCGGGCGAAGGCGCGTCGCAGAAAAAATTGGTGCGCACGGTGGCCTCGACCAGCGAGAGCAATGCACGCGCTGTGCGATCGTCGACGATGCTGTCGATCGAGCCGAGACGCGCGAGATACGCCTCGCGCAGATCCGCAATTTTTTCGGGCGTGGCAGGATTGTCGAACGAGAGTCGCGCCGTGAACAGATCGAGCAGTGATCGGGCCAGATCGGGATACGTCAGCAGAACGCGCTGCAGGGCGAGACGCGCCGGCGCCAGACGCATCTGGAACGCGGCGACGAGATACGCGCGCAGCAGCGCAACGTCGCGCCAGCTGAGGCCGGCAGTGAGAGTGAGCGCGTTGAGCGCGTCGTCGGCGGCGAGGCCGTTGCGCACGGCAGTGATCGCGTCGGCAATCAGCGCGGCGCCGGGAAATTTCGCGAACGGCTGGCCGCCGGGACCATGCACGGAAAAAATCTGCAGGTATGCGCGCGTCACCTTGCCGTCGGCGCGGGGGCGAAGATCGTGAGCATCTTCGGCCAGCACTTCGACGCCGAAGTTCTGCAACGTGGGCATCAGGTCGGAGAGCATCGGGCCGTCGCCGAGCCCGATGATGCGGATGTCGCTGTGAGCGTCGTCGACGTGGCCGTCGGCGGCATGCGGTCCCGCCTCGACGAAGAAATCGCGACCACCGGCGATGAGCGTCTCGACGTCTTCGATATCGCGGACGGCGCGCGCGACGTCGATCGCGGCCTGGTAGTCAGCGCTGAACGCGCCGGTCCATCGATCGGCGAGCGCGCGTCCACGATTGGGCCCGAGTTTTTCGAGCAACCGCTCTTCCAACTGATCGTCCCATCGGCGGGCGAGCTCCGCGATTGAGGCTTCGAGTCCGCGGATGACTGAAGTCTTCGGCGGATCGGCGAAGAAGCAGAAGTGGAGGCGCGCGGTGTAGCCCTCGCCGAGCGCAAGGTGAAAATAGACAAGCGTGCCGTGGAGTGCGTCGGCGAGAGTGTCCTGGATGCGGCGGCTGAGATCGGCGGAGCCGGACTCGCGGGGCATCACGACCAAGGCAATCACGGTGCCGTGGCGGAGGTCGGGCGCGATAAACAGGCGTATCGCGGCCGCGCTCTTGACGTTGAGGATGAGGCGCAGTTGCGCGCGCAATTCGGCGACGGGCGCGCGAAAAAGTTCGTCCTTGGGGAAGCTGTTGAAGGCGGCGACGATTTCCTTGTAGTCGTGCGAGCCGGGCGCGGCGCCCTCGGACTCGAGGACCTCGCGCAATTTCGCGCGGAGCACGGGAATGTGTTGCGCCTCTTCGGCGTACGCTTTTGAGGTGAACAGGCCGACGAAATTGTCGAAGGCGACGACCTTGCCGAATGCGTCGGCGCGGCGAATCGAGACGCTGTCCATCGGGCGGCGGCGATGCACGTGAGATTCGGCGCGAGACTTGCCGACGACCAGCGGCGGTCCTTCGAAGAAGAGCTTGCGGCGCGCGGCGGAGAGTTCCTCGAGCGGGACGGAGGTGCGGAAGCGCGACTCGTCATGTTCGCGCATGATGCCAAGCTCGGTGCCGGGATCGAGCACGAATTTGGCGGCGCCGTCGTCGCGGGTCACGAGGTAGCGGCTGAAGCCGAGAAATACGAAACCGCCGTTAACCAGCCAGCGCATGAGGTCGCGGACTTCGACCAGCTCGCGCATCGCCGCGGTTTCCTCGCAGATCTGCAGCGCGCGGCCGGTCATCTCATCGAAGTCGTCGGTGGCGGCGTGGACTTCGGTTAGAATCGAGATCACGTCGCGTTCGATTTGCCGGGCCTGTTCGGGCGTGGGCGTCAGCTCGAGTTCGGCGTGGACGAACGATTCGGCGCTTTCGGCGGATGAGGACTGCTCGAACGACGCGAGCCGCCCTTCCCGGTCGCGCGCGACCTTGAAGATCGGATGAAAGATCGTGCGGACGGTCGCGCCGAGATGATGAAAATATTCGAGCAGGCTGTCGACGATGAACGGGCAATCGGCAGTGACGGTCTCGACGACGGTGAGCGTGTCGTTGTCGTCGCCGGGCACGGATTCGACCCGCGCGATGACGGGAGCAGTGCGGACAGAAAAGAGATCGAAGGCCGATTGCACCAGCGCGAGGCGGCGCTTGGCCGGGACGCGCTCGCGATGATCGGCGGAAGCGCGCGCGAAGAGCCGCTCGGCAAATGTGAATACGGTGGGCGCGGAATCGGCGGGCAGGTTCCTGTCGATCAATTCGCGGAGTTCGTTTTCAATCGCCAAGGGATTACCGGGTGAGAGCGCGGATGAGATGGCGCGGCCACGCGCGCGCATCATTATAAGTCGCGTCGCGCGAATTGCGTAGTGGGGATAAACTTAGCCGCGGGAATCTGCGCGCGCGGGAGGAGATCGCGATGAGAGGACAGTGTTTCTGCGGAAGCGTCGCTTTCGAGTTCGACGGTCCGACCACTGATATCGAGATTTGCCACTGTTCGCGCTGCCAACGGTCGACAGGAGCGCCGTTTGCGGCGGAATTCCGCGTGCGTGCGGACAAGTTTCGCTGGATCCGCGGCGAGGAACTGATCTCGAATTTTGACGCGCCGATCCTTCGCGAGCCGCCAGCGTATCGCAGGTCGTTCTGCAAAGACTGCGGTTCCGCTGTGCCTTCGGTTTTTGCCGGAAATCCAGCCGTGGCAATACCCACCGGGCTGGTCGACGGTGACATTCCCGCGCGCGCGGCGGACCATATCTGGGTGAGCAAGAAGGCCAATTGGCTGAATCTTCGCGAGATCGGCCGGCTGCCCGAATACGATGGCGATCCAAGTCCCGAATCCAGTGCCCGGCTGATGGAGCCGCTGAAGATCAATTGAAGATAGAAATCAGCGCGATGACGTTTGGGCCGTTCGGCGTTGGCCGTGAGGACGGCAAGGCTGTGATGGTTCCCAATTCGGTCGTGGGCGACATGCTCGATGTCGCGATCGTCTCGGAGCGGCGCGACTATGCGGTCGCGAAGATTCGCGAGGTCGTCCGTGCGAGTGCGGACCGCCGCGTGGCGCCGTGTCCGTATCTGCCGCGATGCGGCGGATGCGACTGGCAACATATCGATTACGGCGCGCAGGTGCGGTTCAAGGGCGAGGTCGTCGCGCGCGAGCTGGGGCATGCGCTGGGGATCGAGATCGATCCGGGTGGACTGGTGGAGCCGGCGCGCGCGGAGTTCGGCTATCGGTCCAGGATACGGCTCAGGGTCGGCGCGAAAGGCGTGCTTGGGTTTTACGAGGCGGGCAGCAACACGATTGTCGAGATCGATTCATGCGTGGTCGCCGAGGCCGGCATCCGGATGCCGCTGCACCTGGCGCGGTCGCTCGGCAAGCGCGTCGAGGAGATAGAGGTGGTGCGCGACGGTGCGCGCGAAGTGCAGGTCGCGCATCTGAAGAAGCCGGCGACCGAGGAAGAGATTCGGCGTGCGCGCAACGTCGTCGAATCGGACAGCGAGATTGCGGGAATCGTGCTGAGGGCGGGCGCGAGTCGCGCGACGGTCGGAGACACGTCGATCACGATCGAGCTCGAGGACGGTCTGTCGATCGAGGTGGACGCTGACCTGTTCAGTCAGGTGAATCGGGCGCAGAACCGGAAGCTGGTGGCGAGCGTGATGGAGATGGCGGCGATTCGCGAATCGTCGGCCGTGCTCGACTTGTACTGCGGCGCGGGAAACTTCAGTCTGCCGGCGTCGAGGCGCGGCGCGCGAGTGACGGGCGTCGACGACGATGCGGGCGCAATCGCGGCGGCGGCGCGCAATGCGGCGCGGATGAAGTTTCGCGAGGCGCAGTTCGTCGCGATGAAGGCGTCGGCGACGGCGGATTTTTTGCATCGCGCGCGGTATCGTCCCGAGGTCGTCATTCTCGATCCGCCGCGCACCGGCGCGCTCGATTTAATGGAGCCGATCGTCAAGCTGCATGCGCCGACCGTTATCTACGTGTCGTGCGACGTGACGACGCTGGCGCGCGATATGCGGGTGCTTTCAGGCGCCGGATACAAAGTCAATCGTGTTTGTGCGTTCGATTTTTTCCCGAACACGCATCATGTTGAGATCGCGGTGCACGCGCTATTGACTTAGATCGCGGGGCATTCTTAGAGTAATTGAGTGGTCGATTCCCGCATCCTCCCGCCAGAGGGTTGATCAAAGAGATGCCCAAGCAGGAAAAGGAAAAGCTCCCGAGGCCGAAGATTACGATTATCCCGGGCCGCGGGGTCGCGCAGACGATTAATTATTTGCTTGAGGACCGGGACGACCTCGAATGGATTATCGCGGTCGGGCGCACGAAGAACGGCGAGCTGTTCTTCTATGACACCGGCGGCGATATCGTCGAGGATCTCGGCACGCTCGAGTACCTGAAGGCGCGAATCGTGCGCGCTCACTTCGGCGACGAGTACGAATAAGCCGTAAGCGTCCTGACTTTCAGTCTTCGAATTCAGTCTTCGAAATCTTCGACCGGCGGCCGCGCGTAGATGACTCCGTCGTCGATTTCGGTCAGCACGCGGTAGAGATACTTGCCGCATGCGGTCGGCGGACCGGCGATGCATTCGCCGCTCGCGGGTTCGTAATACGCGTTGTGCGTCTGGCACATCAGGTATTGGCCGTCCTCGGCGAAAAACTGGTTGTCGATCCAGTCCATCGCCATCGGCACATGGCGGCATCGATTGACGTAGGCGTGGAAGTGGCCGCCGAAGTTGATCAGAAAACATTCCTCGTCGGTGCCGCGAATCGGGAGCATGAACTTGAGCGACTCGCCGGGTGCGAGCGAATCGGTGCGTGCGACTTTGTAACGGGCGCGCGCGGGCGCGTTTTTGGTGCGGCGATGCGATCCGGTCAGAGCGGCGCGGCGTCTATGTTGGTCGTCGGACATGATGATTTAGCGGATTGGTGCGCGCGGAATTTCGGCAGTGGATCAGTTTGAAATTGGCGGGCCGCTCCGCCGATGTCCGTGACCTAGTTGCACTTTTCCAAAATCTCATCGACGACGCGTTCAATCGGCGCGGTGGCATCGATTGCGACAGCACCCTTCGGGATATCTTCTTTGGTTGCGTGCAATCGCCTAATGAGTTGCCGTTCGGCAGAGCTTCCGCCCCAGTCAGTTGGGTCCCGCGCCACTCGCTCATCAAGCCGTCGATATAATGTGTCAAGGTCGCCGACCTCGAGCACGAAAACCCGATCGAACAAATCAATGAAGCTGGAGAAATTCCTGGAGCCGCCGCAGAAGAAGGATATTTCGATGCTGTGATCAGCGATCACGGATTTGATTCTGTCCATATTCCAAAGTAGATGCTCATGCTGCCAAACGATCTTGTCCATCTCGCTGGCATGGACAGGTTCAACCGACGGCTCCCCCGTCTTTGGATCGCCCCGATACTTCAGCTCCCGATCACCGTGGAGGACGTGGCAACCGCGTCGCTGCAGTTCTTCAGCCACCGTGGTTTTGCCGGTGCCGGAGACGCCCTCGATCAAATAGTTTCTGATGCCCATCCCGCGTTCTCAAGCACGTATGCCTAGCCAAGATTTTGGCGCGAGGAGCCAAACGCGACAGATTTCCAAACTCCACTACCGGAATTTCCTTCAGCTTGCCGGATTTTGTCAAAGCTCATAGCATCTGTAAACGCGGTGCGCGCCGACTAACTCCAAGATAATTCGTGATGGAAAATCCAAAGATTCGCGGCGTCGAGGCTTTCCCCGTCGAACAGCAAGATCAGACGCTGATCTGTTTGCGCGATCCGAGCGGGATGGCACCGGAGCCGATCATGCTTGGGATGGGCGCGTACTTCATCGTCACATTGTTCGACGGGCGGATGTCGCTGAAGGATATTCAGCTCGCGTTTTCGAAGCGCTTCGGCGAGATGATTCCGATCGAGAAACTCGAAGAGCTGATCGAGGCGCTCGATCGTGCGTACTTCCTCGACTCGCCCGCGTTTCGCGAGCGGGAACAGCGGATGCGCGAGGAATTTCTCGCGAGTCCCGACCGGCCGGCGGCGCTGGCCGGGCTTTGCTACGAGAAAGATCCGGCGAAGTTAAGGCTCGAACTGGCGGCGTTTTTCGATCCGCCCGAGGGACCCGGCCGCGCTGTCGCGAAGAAAAAATCGGAGCCGCTGTCGGGACTGATCGCGCCTCATATAGATCCGCGGCGGGGTGCAGCCGCGTATGCGCATGCGTACCACGAGTTGATGGCGCACGAGCCGCCCGAGCTGGTCGTGATTCTCGGGACCTCGCACTATGGCGCCGGCCCCGAGCTGTTCAGTGCGACGCGCAAGAATTACGCGACGCCGTTCGGTGCCGTCGAGACTGACGGGGCGTTTATCGATCGGCTTGCGGCGCGCTACGAGGGCGATCTGTTCGCCGACGAGGGGCTGCATCGCAACGAGCATTCGATCGAGTTCCAGGCGCTGTTCCTCGCGTACGCGCTCGGCGCGCGCGGCTACCAGGTCGTGCCAATTCTCGTCAGCTCGTTCCATGAGATGGTCGCGAGCGGAGTCTCGCCCGCGCAAGATTCGCGGGTGGGATCGTTCATCGCGGCGCTGAGGGCAGAGCTCGACGCGGAGAATCGGCGAGTGCTGATTCTCGCAGGTGTGGATTTCGCGCACGTCGGCAAGAAGTTCGGCGACGAGTTCGCGGCCGATAGCGCGGTGGCGGAGCGCGTGCAGCGCGAGGATCTTCAACTCATCGAGAGCATCAAGCGCGGCGATCCGGATGGCTTCTTCGCCGACATCCTGAAAGATCGCGACGCGCGGCGAATCTGCGGGCTGTCGCCGATGTATACGCAACTCGAGCTGCTGCGCGGACGCAGCGGGCGGCTGTTGAAATATGGAATCGCGATGGAGCCGCAGAGCGAGTCGGCGGTGTCGTTCGCGAGTCTCGCGATCGACTAGACGCGGATTTCAGTGACTCATCGCGGCGGGCTTGCCGCCCTTCATCAGATGGCCGTCCATCATGATCATCTCGCCGTCCTGCAGATGAAAGTCGGTTCCGTCTTTTGATTTGACGGTGCCATCGACCTCGACGACCGTGCCGTTGGACATCGTGACCTCGTGGTCCATCGCGGTCGCCGGATGGCCCGCCTTCATCATCATCATTTTTCCGGCGCTCATCATGACGCCGTCCATCTCGGCGGCAAACGGCGCGGCGGCGAGTTGAGAGATTGTGAAGGCAGCCGCGAGCAGGAGGATGGTGAAGCGCAAACGCTTCATGGTGCGGAGACTTAGATCTGAAAGTCGCCTTTGCGGGGTTTGGGCTTGCCTGCTTCGCGCGCCTGCGCCTGCATCGCTTCGACTTCGTCGTCGATTTCGTGGAGGCGATGCTGAAATTCCGCGGCTTCGACTTTCACGCCGACTTTGCATCCTTGGCATACGATGTGAGTTTCAGCGTGCGCTTCGATTTCCTTCACCAGCAGCGAATTCATGAAGCCGCACTTGGGGCACGCAATATCTACGGTTTCGTCTTCAAACATTTTCAGACCTCCTCGCGGTGGTCATGCAATAAAAATTGGATTGTCGATCGCTCTACTCAACCTACTGCAAACCGGCGGGCGTCGCCAATCGGAGTTACTTCTCGTCCAGCGCCCAGGTCTTGATTAGATGATGCGCGATTGCGATTGGTGGCGGGACGCGCAGGCCGTCGACCTGCTTGCCCTCGATCAGTTCGCGCGCGACGCTGCGCTCGATCCATCGCACTTCGGCGAGCTCGGTCTCGTCGGCCTTCACGTCGCGGTTCTCGGCCTTCGCGAAACATCCGATCATCAGCGAAGAGGGGAACGGCCAGGGCTGCGTCGCGTAGTAAGTCACCTCGCCGCACTTTCACGGAGGCTTCCTCCATCAGCTCGCGCCGCACCGCTTCCTCGATCGTTTCGCCGGGCTCGACAAAGCCCGCCAGCGCGGAGAACATCCCGGGCGGAAAATGCTTGCCGCGTCCGACCAGGCACGCCTCGCCCTCGGTCGCGAGCATGATGACGACGGGATCGACGCGCGGGAAATGCTCGGCGTTGCATTTGCCGCATAGCCGCCGGTAGCCCGCGTCCATCAGTTTGGTCGGCGCGCCGCATCGCGGGCAGAAGCCGTGACGCTGATGCCAATCGATCAGCGCCTTGGCCTGCGCGATGATCGCAGCGTCCCGGATGCGAGACCATCGCTGCCGCGGTAGCGAGCGTCGCGGAAATATCCGAGTCCGGCGAGCGGTCCCGACTTGGCGGGGTCGGGCGCTTCCGAAATGTCGAGCGCGAATACTGCCCCGTCGCCATCGAGACCGAGAAAGATGCACGGTGCGCTTCGGGCCCGACTAGCGAATCCGCGATTTCCGGCCGGACCAGGCCAAGTTCGATCGGAGGTGCGGAATTTTCGGGGCCGAGCAGAAACGGCTCGAGGCGCCACATCGGGAGCACAAGCGAAGATGGGATCGCGCCGTTTGGACTCGATCCAAGCTGCGTCGGTGCGTTTTTCGCTCGCGCGATTAAGCGGACTACCGGCAAAAGGAATCATATTTGGTGGAGGCGCCCGGACTCGAACCGTGGGCGCTCCAGATGGAAGCTACTCGATTTTGTTGAAGCCGGAAACCGGCGGGGCCGGAGCTAGCGGGCGCGGCGCTCAGACCGGGCGCGCTCAGCCCTGGCGAACGAGTAGCTCTTTGGCGCGTGCTCTTTCAGGTATTCGCGCAGCGATTCGATACCGCGGCCGCGAACCGTGGCCTGCCACTCGCGCGGCGAGCGCTCTTCCACCCACCATTCGTTGGCCGCCAGCCTGATGTAGACGATCAGGTTGAGTCCGACCTCGACGCTGCCGCGACCGCCAAAGTGGCTCAAAGGAAGGTCGAACTCATCAAGCAATTCGCGCCAGTAAGTCCAGTTGAGGCGAAACGGGATCGTCTTCTCGCGGGTCGGGTCAGGGATATCCCGAGGCTTGATCCCGAAGCGATCCATCAGGACTTTCTCGAGACGATGCGCAGTCTCGGCTTCGGCAGCCAAGGCACCCTTGTCGTTGCTGATCTTACGCAACAGCTCGATTTTTCGCAGTGCGTCTTCGACCTTCAACTAAAACATCCCCCTTCAGGTTGGTGCTGCTCCGTGATGGGTAACTAAACTAATCATATCCTATTTATGTGTCAAGAATCCCGTCAAACATCCTGGTGACCTATCTAAATTTAGGCGTACATAAAATCAGCCATTTTTGAGCAGCCAGTGCGCGATACGCTCGCCAACGACCAATGCGGGAATATTGGTATTCGCGCGAGGAATCACGGGCATGATCGAGGCGTCGGCGACGTAAGCATTGTCGAGTACGTAAATTTTGCCGTGCGAATCGACGACGGCAGACGGATCGCTCGTCGGGCCCATCATGCACGTTCCGACCGGATGGAAGTAATGCAGGCAGTTTGCCCGGATGAAGGCCTCAACTTCGGTGCGCGTAGTGGCAGCGCCGCCCGGTAAGGTCTCTAAGCCCAGAAGTGGGAACAGCGCGGGTTGCGCGGCTATCTCGCGGGCGAGCGCGACACCGTCGGCGAGGACGCGCAAATCTTCGTCGTCGGGATCGGACAGGTAGCGATGATCGATGATGGGCGCGTCGAGGCTGTCGGCGCTCGCGATTCGGAGCGTGCCGCGCGACCGTGGAGTCATGCACGCAACCTCGACTGTCCATCGCCAGCCGGTCGGAGTCGTGCGGTCGCGTCCGCCGACCGGATAGACATGCAGATCGAACGCCTGAGTGCATCGCGAAGATCGGGCCTTGGCGATCGTCTGCTCCTCGGGCATCCAGTGGTCGCGCGCGAACACGGTCATCATCGCCTCGAGATCGCTCGTGCCCGCATAATTGAGTGAAAGACGCGGATGGTCGTGCAGGTTGCGGCCGACTCCGACAAGGTCGAGGACCGGCGTGACGCCGGCGGAGTGGAGTTCAGCAGGGTCGCCGATGCCCGAGCGCATCAGAATCGCGGGAGAGCCGTAGGTACCCGCAGCCACAATTACGCGGCCGGCCTCGATGCGGACTGGGCCATCGCGTCCGGCGGCGACGACGGCGGTCATTCGTCCTGATTTTATTTCGAGGCGGTCGCACGGGGAGTCGCCAACGATCGTGAGGTTCGAGCGAGCGCGGACCGGATCGAGATAGGCGAAACTGGTGTTCCAGCGGACGCCGTTGAGGATGTTCGCGGGACTCGGCGCCATCCCGAGGTTCTCGTCGAGATTGTTGAGGTCGTCGACGCGCGGAATTCCGGCGGTTACGGCGGCGTTCATCGCGGCATGCTGGAACGGCGTGAGCTCTTCGGGAGCTGGAATGCGAACGCGCAGACGATCGGAGGCGGCGCGGAACAGCGGCCGCAGTTCGTCGGTGGACCATCCGGGATTCCCGAGCGCGGCCCATCCGTCGTAATCGGCGCGGCTGCCCCAGATAGCGGCGCATCCGTTATGCGACGAGCATCCGCCGATCACGCGAGCGCGCTCGAAGTCGATGACGCGCGATGCGTACTGACGCCCGCTGTTGTAACCCCAATCGTGCGTGAGGGGGATCGAGACGGCGTCGGTGAGTTCAGCGGGCCATCCTCCGGCGGCGAACGGACCGTAGTCGGGGCCAGCCTCCAGCAGCAGCACGGACTGGTCCGAGTGCTCGGCGAGCAGACCGGCGATCGCCGCTCCCGCAGTGCCGCCGCCGATTACTATGGTATCGGCGAACTTGGGAAGGTTGGTGTTGGCTTGGGTATGCGCCATCTGAGTCGCACCGCGAACCGATGGAGGCTGAGGCTACACCAAGGATGGGGCGCTCAGAAGGACAAAACGTGCAGGAATTTGGTGTACGGACCTGGACTCGAACGAGGGACCGCTTGCACGCGAGTTGTGCAACATCGCCTGAACATCACATCCCGCGTCACGGCAACGCATCCTGCCTGTTAATTTCATCTAGTCTTCGACAGTTTCCGGCGTAAGAATTCGCGCGCCCGTAACAATCGTCTCATCATGTCGTAACGACGCCTCTCTAAGTTTGCCCGTGCCGCGGAGGGAGGACGCCGATTTCGTGCGCTAAGCCGACATTCGGTGTCTTAAGGTTCTCGCCGAATCCGGTTTCGGCGGCGAGAGTTTCGCATCGTGGATAGGAGAGTCCAGGGAGGACGATGATGAGACGAACGATACGAATGGTCGCACTGTCGATGCTTGGTGGCGGCGATTATGCTCGGCGCCATCGCGATCATGCCGATGCCGGCGTGGAGCGCAGGACGCAGGCGGCGATACTTTACACCGATCCCGGCACCGGGCAGGTGTACACCAAGCGATGCAAACATTGCATCAGGCTCGGCTAATACGTCCCCGCCGGATCGACGCAGGAGATCGAGCGCAGGGTCGAGATGAAGACCCAGCAGCAACTCGATCAGGACCGCGCCGCGATGCAGGCCGAGGAAGCGCAGCGGCAGGCGCAGCAGCAACAGTGGAACGCCGAGATGGCCAAGCAGGTCTCTGAAATACAGCCCTTCGCCACCGAGTTCGGCGATCGGTGGTATAAGAAGATCTCGGTCGGCACGCTGGTGTACGCGTACTACGGCTACTGGACACACACCGGGTTTGGTCCGCAGTTCATGGACGCCAACATGCAATGGCCCGGTCCCGGCAACAACACCTTCAACGAGTTTGCGATCAACCGAACCTATCTGGATTTCAAGTTCACCCCGAATGACGACTTCTCAATGCGCATCACGCCTAATATGTACGCGATGGTTAACACCGGGACCAAGTGCACGGCGACCTCGACCGTCGACTGGAGGAATCAAGACCACGACCAAGTGCACCGCGAGCAGCGGCGACCCGGTCGGCGCCAACAGCGGATATGCCCAGACCGTCGATGGTAACCTGGGCTTCGTCTGAAGTACGCATATATCGACTACAACACATTCTTCAAGAAGATCTTAAACGTCGCTCCGATGCCGAAGATAAATTCACTTTCGGCCAGCAACAGAATCCGTTGGTCGATTGGGAAGAGAATCTGTGGGGCTTCCGTTATACCGCGCTGACCCCATGGAACTATCTGAGCCTGAGCTCGGCCCAGGTTGGCGTTGCGATGAAGGGGCCGATCAAATTCAACGAGATCCAGTACGCGGACTACGACTTGGCGTATATGACGACGCCAGCTTCCATGCCCTTGAGCAGAGCGCTTACAAGCAGGTGATGGGTCGTGTGACGATCAATCCATTCGGCGCCGATTCACGGTACGATAGCTTCGGCCTGACCGGCTTCTACGATTATGGTTATTCGCAGAAGTGCACGCCGGACGAGAACGAAATTACTAACAACAACGGCGTCTGCGGGCATCTCGCGCGCGCAGCGGCGCTGGCGCATTACACGGATTAACTCCGTGGGACCAGACCTGGGGCGTCATCGCCGAGTGGGATTACGGCCACAATGCGTTCAGCAGCAGCAACCTGTACTCGGGCAGCGGACCGTCAGACGCAATCGGTATCAGCAGCGGTCCGACCCCGGGTGGTTTTGCTGGTTGGAACAAGATGGTCGGCGGTATCCTGAACTCGCAGTCAGTGCAGATGGGCGCGGACTTGCTGGGCCACGTCGACATCCCGCACACCCCGTTCACGGCCTTCGGCCTGGTCCAGTGGTTCCAGCCTAACACGCGAGTCTCGAAAGATCCGCTGGACTTCACCCGCTACGACCTGGGCATCCAATGGCTGGTGAACAAGTATTTGCGCGTGGCATTCGACTCACAGGCCATCCAGTACTACCACAGCCAGTTCACGTATGACGACTCCCGGGACAACTGTGGCGCGAAGTCCGTTGATGGTGCCCTACGCAGTACCGCGTGACACGCACGGATTCTTCGTGCACCTGGAATTCAGATACTAGTTACGAATCGGTACGGCCGGTGCGAGCATCCAAAATGCTCGCGCCGGCTTTTCTTTTAGCCGAGTCAGAAGACATTCCAAATGTCTTCATCGTTAGGCAGGCCCCGTTGTCGGAGGGGTGTGGTGTAATACGAGCACGGGACAAGGAGCTTCCCGAATGACGTGCTCCGTGACGCTGCCCAAGACGAAATGCTCAAGCCCGGTGCGCCCGTGCGTCACCATTACGATCAGGTCTACTGCGAGTTCGCGTGCAGCTCGCACGATATCAAGGTCAGGCACACCGGATCTGATCTCAATGACATATTGAACCTCAGCATGAGGGTGCTGCGTACTATCGGCTCAAGCCTGGACCCGGCTTCCTTTTCCCAGCGCGGATGGGAGTCAAACGGTAGCGGAACGTCCATGTCCTGCGTTGGCACTCTGGCGATGTGCAGGATGTAGAGGGTCGCGTTGCTTTCCTTTGCCAGCGTGCCCGACAACCGCAATGCCGCTGTTGAATTGCCGTCGAATTCGAACGCGCACATTATCTTCTTGTAATTCAGCATAGCTTTACCTGGATTGCGTCCTCAGAACTCCGCCAGCGATCGACCGGTTGCTCTATCAACCGCCGCCTTGGTGACGGAGAATCCGTAAAGGGCGTCGGCGTATGCAGCATCGTCAGCGGTGTAGCTGCGTTGCGCATCTTCCAGTTCGATAATACTCGTCAGGCCTGCTTGATAGCGCTTCTCCGCAAGTTCCAGTTCCGCGCGCGAAGCAGCAAGCGTCTTTTCCGCGTGGTTAATGCGTTGAAGAGAAGCCTGCCAATTCAGAAACGCAGTATGGACCTGCAGGATTATTTCCTGCCGCAGGTCTTCGATCGCACGAAGAATCGCGTGTTGCCGAAACCTGGTCTCTGCAATTTGATCAGTGGTAAGGAAACTGTTGAAGATTGGCCAGGTGATTACGATCCCGGCATTGAAATTGTTTGCGGCAGGAGTACCTGTTCCCATGCGCTGAATATCCGCCACAGCGTTGGCAGTAGGGTAGTAGTCACTCTGATACTGGACGATTCTAGCTCCCATCGCTTTTGCCTGATCCTGCAGTGCCGTCAGATCGGGTCTGGCGCGCAAAGCGGTATCGAGCAACGACCTGCAGTGAATCCGTAACCGGATAGTAAGTCAGAATGTCCGCCGGTTCGTATGCCGGCGCCGAGTCACTTAAACCCAAAGCGTTGTCGAGACCAACTTTTGCATCTTCGTCGCTCATTGCGCGCATCGACGAGATGCAGTTGCGCTCGCTCGACCTCGGCTTCCGTGACATAGGTATCGAGCTGCGGCCGCAAGCCAGCATTAGCCTTAACCTGGGCCTCGTGCAGGTGATATTGCCGTTGCTCGACCGCTTTCTCGTAAACCGCGATCAATCGTTGCGCTTGTAACAAGGCGAAGTATCGCTGAGAGACTTCAAAGATCAGATCCAGCTTGGTGAGCTGTTGATCGGCGGCCGCGGCGGCGGCCTCGAACTGGCGCTCCGAAACAAATCCATGGCGGCGGCCAAAGTCGACAAGAAACTGGGAGAGCATGACGCCGCCCATGTAGTTATTGTTGGTGTCCCAACTTTGCGAGGTGTCATTCGATGGAAGATCGTGATTCGTTCCCGATACTCGCGGGAACGACCCGTCTGCATTGTAGTAAGTTGTATTGCCAATGCCGTTGTTGTACTGCGCAGATATTGTGCGGCGCCAAACAGTTGCGGGCCCAGGTATGATCGCGCCTGGCCGATCTGCTGCTGTGCGGCGTTGGTGTTATCCGCTGCTTCCTGGAGTCTCGGGTGATATTTCAGAGCTATCGCGATAGCCTGCTTGAGCGTCAACTCCGAGCCCGGCGAAATTGGTCCTCCGTTGACGTTATCTGGGCCGGGATTGAGCCGACAGGCTAAGAGTGGACGGATTAATAGCCGACGGCGTTCCTGCCGACCAGTTCTCTCCGGGAGTAATGGGCGTCCCGGAAGCCGGTGCCGCAACTTGAGTATCAACTGGTAGTACCGGCAGTAGGACCCGCCGCGTTGGCGAGTGTGTGCGTCGAGAGAAGCACACATGCGAAGAGAACCAGGATTCGCAAAAATTCCATTGTTATCCTGCTCCAATTGTTCGACTATGATTTCGCTTTGACAGTTTGTTCGGCTTAGTCGGAGCTTTGAGCCGCCGCCGATGTAGCCTGCACGTCTCCGTTCTGAATTCGTGCAATCAACCTGCTGTCCCGAAGTGAGATTGTTGCTGTAGGTAGCGACTACCAGCGAACTCGGCAGCAGGCCGGAAGTTACTTCGACATAGGCGCCATTGTTGATCCCGGTTTTCACCGGAACTTCGACCAGCTGCCCTCATTCACAATCAACAGGCGCGCCGAATCACCCGAACCTTGAATCGCGGAGGCCGGGACACTTAGAGCGTCAGGATGTCGCACCAGCTCGATAGTCACGTGAGCATAGCTTCTCGGATAAACCAGCCGCTTCGGATTATCTATATCGACCTCGGTCAGCATGGTCCGCGTTGCAAGATCGAGCGACGATGCATACCTGGCGACGGTGCCATTGAATACCCGATCGGGAAATTCCTCGAAGTGCAGACTCGCCGGAGTACCATATGGATGAAGGGATATGAAGCTTCCGGGACATAGATATAGATGCGCAATTTATCGATATCGGCAAGCGTGAGGATCGGACCGCCGCCCTCGCGGTGCCCTCCGGCTCCCTCGGTAGCTCCGGGAGAAATCAAACCCGAGGTCTCGTCGACTCCAATGTCGCCGCCGCCCGCGCGGATCAGCGCCCCAGGATCGGCGAATCGGCCGGTGATAACTCCGTCGAAAGGGGCAATGATCTTTGTATATCCGAACATAGTTTGCAGGGTCGCAACCGCTGCCTGCGCCTCACGATATTTCGCATAGGCCATATCGACGTCCTGTTGCGAGATTAGTCGCGGGTCACTCTGCTGAACCTTCCTCAGACGATCGTAAGTTATGCGTTCAATTTCGAGGCTCGCCTGTGAGCGCGCCAGGTTCGATTGCAGTTCCGGCACTTCGATTTCGGCTAGTACCTGACCCGTCTTAACCGAGTCGCCTTTGTCGACACTGATACTCTTCAGATAGCCTGTGACTTTCGCGTGAAGCGCGGCTTCATAGAAACCCACGACATCGCCCGGCAATCTCAATAGTCTTGGCTATGTCCCCGTGGCGCGGATGGACAACATCCACCGTCGCTCGCTGAGGCGTAGTCATAGGAATAACAGGCGCATCGCAGGCGGCCGCCCAGAAGAGCGCGATCGAGACAAGCGGCCGCCAGCCTGATTCGTAATCTCCACATCGCCATCAGTTCTCGATAGGCGCTTGCGCCGATCGCCGCGACCCTGGATCCGCCGATAGAAGAATTCATAAATGCAGGGAACCAGGAATAGCGTGAGCACAGTGGAAACGATGAGACCTCCGACTGCGGCCCTCGCCAGAGGAGCCGAAGCTTCGGATCCTTCGCCCAGCTTCATCGCGATCGGCATAAGACCAGCGACCGTCGCCAGAGCGGTCATCAGGATTGGCCGCATTCTTATTCGAGCCGACTCGAGCGCCGCACGCCTTAGCTCCTGTCCTTGACGCCGTCGTTCGTTGGCGAAGTCGACGAGCAAAATCGAGTTCGAAACCACGATACCGACCATCACGATGATCCCCATGAACGATTCGATGTTAAGCGTCGTTCCGGTCAACCATAGCGTCCAGATGACCCCTATCAGTCCCATCGGAACCGCGAACATGATGATTAGCGGATCGAGGAACGAACGGAACTGCGCGACCATCACCAGGTAAAGCAGGACCACCGCCAAAGAGAGGCCGAAGCCAAAGCTGGAGAAGGATTTCTGCATCGAGGCTACCGCGCCGCGATACTTGACCGAGACACTCCGGGCGGCAGCGTCATCTTGCTCACCTGCGTCCTGGATCTTCTCCTGCGTACCGCCCAGATCTTCGGTGCTGGGCGCGACCAGCAGATCGACCACGCGTTGAATGCTGTAGTGATCGGCTTCGGACGGGTGAAATTCGGGAGAGATCGTCGCCACGTCCCGCAACAGCAGGCTTTGCGCGTGCCCGTTTTCCCGGTTCGACTGTCTCGATGGGAATGTTTTGCAGAACTTCGACAGAATCGAAGCCCTTGTCTGAGCCGGGATACTGAACCGTGAGAAAATAGTCGTCCCTGTTTGCGCGATCGATCCAGATCGATGGCTTGATGTACAGGTTCGAGTCGAGCGCCGTGATAACGTTCTGATATGACTTCCTGTTGCGTGACGCCCAGGCGCGCCGCCCTCACGCGGTCGACTTGGATGTTCAGCGTCGGATAGTCCGGTTCCTGCACGTATGAAAGTCTGCGACACCTGCGGCAGACGATTAATCTTGTCCTGAAGTTCCTTTGCCGTCTTGATTGAGCTCGCTGAAACTGTTACCGGCGAACTGAACGTCAATCGGCGCCATCATTCCGAGATTGAGAACCGAGTCGATTATGCTGCCCGAGGAAAACAAGGTCCGGACGTCCGGGAGTTGCATGGGAAGAAGTTGCTTCAGCTGGGCTACATAGTATTTCGTCGGATGCCGGTGCCCGGATTTGAGCTCAACTTGAATGAAACCTGAATCCTGGGCCGCGTTAGGCGAATAAATTGCGGAGATGCTGGGAGCGATTCCGATATTCGACACGACCATGTCGAGATCGTCCGGCGGAATCACCTTGCGGATGATGGCTTCGATTTGACGCGCCATATCCGTGGTCAGTTCGATGCGAGTGCCGGCCGGCGCGCGAAAATTGATCGTGAATGTGCCCGCATCGGTCTCAGGAAACAACTCAGTGCCGAGACGCGGATACATCGCGAGGCTGACAAAGAACAGAATCGTAACGCGCGCCAACGACTACAGCCTTGTGGTCAAGCGCCCTTTCCAGCAGACGCTCGTAACCGCCGGCAAAGCGCTCATAGGCGCGATTGAAGATCGCGAATAATGCCGGACTGCCTCGCCGTGTTTCCGCCGCGAGCACCTGTTCGGCGGTGAGAAAGCGCGCGCAGTAGAGCGGGATGATGCTCATCGAGACCAGGTACGACGCCGCCATCGATAGCACCACCGCCAGCGCCAGCGCGCTGAACAGATACTTGGCCACTCCGAACAGAAACATGACCGGGAAGAAGACGATGCAGGTAGTGATCGTCGACGCGAGAACCGGAAGCGCGACTTCCTCGGCACCCTCTCGCGCGCCGACATAGCGGTTCTTTGCCTTCTGCCAGATGGCGATTGATGTTCTCGAGCACGACCACCGAGTCATCAACCAGCCGGCCTATAGCGAGAGCGAAGCCGCCAAGCGTCATGATGTTGATGGTCGAGCTGTTCATAAAGAGACCAAATGCGCCGGCCAGAATCGAAAGCGGAATCGAGAGGAAAATCGCGAAGGTCGATCGAAAGCTGCCGAGAAATATCAGAATCACGAGCGACGCCAGAACCGAACCGGACATGGCCTCATGTTCCAGACTAGCTACCGCTTGCCTGACGTAGATGGACTGGTCGAAGATCGTTTTCAGTTTCATCCCGGCCGGAAGGCCGAAGACCTTCGGTAGCAGGTCCTTGACGCCGTCCACCACCGAGATGGTATTCGCGCCGACCTGGCGCAACACCGGGACATACACCGACGGTTGCCCGTTGATGAGCACCTTGTTGTATTGAATCTGGGATGAGTCAGTGACCTTCGCGACATCATCCATCAGCACCGGTGCCTGACCGCGTCCGATCTTGACCGGTACCTGTCCTATATCAGGTACCTTCTGCGATCATGCTGTTGGAGTAGATGTAGTAGTCCTTGGACCCGATCTTGACGTCGCCGGCGGGCAAG
Organism: uncultured delta proteobacterium; assembly: GCA_963721485.1. Lineage (GTDB taxonomy): Bacteria > Desulfobacterota > Binatia > Binatales > Binataceae > Binatus. The sequence continues at coordinate 272,711 of CAVRJV010000006.1, forward strand.
ATGAGGTTGGAGGTGTCGAGCGCCTGGACAACGTCCATCAACGACAGGCCGCGGGCTTGCAGCGCCTGCGAGTTTGCGTACGCCATGACCTGGCGAAATCTGCCGCCGAAGGGGATCGGCGCCGAGGCACCCGCCACCGTGGCGAGCTGGTTGCGAACGTTGTAGCGCGCCTGATCCTCGAGCTGAGTCTCGTCGTAGCCCTTGCCCTCGAGCGTGACCAGCACCACCGGCAGCGAAGATGCGTCGTACTGCAGCACCAGCGGCGGCAGCGTGCCCGGCGGCATGATCCCCAGATCGGCCATCGCCAGGGTCCCCATCTGCGCGGCCGCCGACTCGATGTTGGTGCCCGGCTGAAAGAACACCTTGATGATGCTCACGCCCGACAGCGAACGCGACTCGATATGCTCGATGTTGCTGCCCAGCGTAAAAAATCGCTCGTAGCGGAAGGTGATGTTGTCTTCCATGTCGAGCGGCGGCATGCCCTGGTAGAAGGTAGCCACCACAACCGCCGGGATTTTGATGTCCGGGAAGACGTCGACCGGCATCCGCGTAAACGCAGTTGCCCCCAGAATCACGATCACAAGCGCTCCGACAATGATCATGTACGGATTGCGCAGCGAGAAACTTGGCACGATGCAAACTCCCAATCCCGGCCAAGTACTTGCGCCGGTGGATTTCATAACTTGATCACAACTGCCCGCGAACATTTGCTCGCGTGCTTGGCGAATCGCGAGTGTAAAGTTTGCTTAGAGCGGGTCCTGGTTTTCCGCGCGCGAGGGGAGCAATTTGGGTAGCGTCTGACTATCGGTCTGCACAAAAGGGGTCGTAAATCTGAAACTCAACAACGGTTTGACGTTTTGATCGTCCGAAATAAGTTTCAGATTCTGCGGTAGCGGAACGCCATTCACCTCATAGCCAGCTTTGAGATCGGGCACGCGAGACGAATCATCGGTGAAGCGCTGCGGGCCGCTGAAAGTTGTACCTTCGGTCGAACCGCAGGAGAGACGTACGTGCGGATGCAGCACCCGTGGAGTGAAGGCCACAATGCTGATCGCGGCAAGAATCATGGCGACGAGCTGCGAGTGTCGACAAGAAAGCATTGTTCTGATCGACGCGATTGTATCACATTTTGGATGGAAGCCAACCTTCGATCTTTCCTAACTAGTTGGATTAATTGGTGGACGCACCTGGACTCGAACCAGGGACCTCTTGCATGTGAGGCAAGCGCTCTAACCGGGCTGAGCTATGCGTCCACCGGAGCATCGGATTATCGCGCCTGCGTCGCGCAGCTCGCAAGAGCGCGGGACATCGGTCGATAGTGCGTGGCGTTACGAACCTCGCCATTACGCATCAGGAGGAATCGCGATGGGACGACTCGAGCAGGTCAGCAAGGCCGAGGCCTCGCCGGAAATCCAGGAACTGTACAAACAATTTTTCGGCGACCGCGATCCGGTCGCCGCAGCCCGGCACCGCGACCGGCACGCCGGGCGACTACTGGACGACCTTTGCGCTGGTGCCCGACCTGCTCTTCCATGCGCGCAACTAGCCTGATGGCGTTGATGCAGCCGGGGCGGAAGCTGCCGGCGAAATTGCGCGAGCTGGCGATCATCCGCACCGGAATCGTCGGCGATTCGCGGTTCGAGTATTCGCAGCATCTGAAAGTCGCGCGGATGGTCGGCGTCACCGAGGACAAGCTGGACGCGATAAAGGGCTGGGCGACCAGCGACAAATTCAGCAACGTCGAGCGCGCCGTGATGGCAGGCGACGGATGAGATGGTCGGGCGCAACATAGTCGAAGACGAGACGTTTGCGGCGCTGAAAAGTCATCTGGCCGATCCGAACAAATCATGGAGCTGTTCTATGTGATCGGGCTGTGGCGGATGCATGGGATGATCGTGCGCGCGCTGCATCTCGAATACGACGCGGATACGACGGCGCGCATGAAAGAGATTCCGGCACCGCCGCCAGCAAAGTAGTTTCGCGATGAAGCTGTATGACGAGATCGCGGAATGGTGGCCGCTGTTCTCTGCGCCCGCCGATTACGCGGAGGAGGCCTCGTTTTTCGCGCGCCTGTTCGCAGACGAGTGCAAGCCCGCGCCGCGCACCGTGCTCGAACTCGGATCGGGCGGCGGCAACAACGCGCTTCACCTCAAATCAAAATTCCAGATGACGCTGGTCGATCTGTCGGCGCAGATGCTTGCCGTGAGCCTCAAGCTGAATCCGGAGTGCGAGCAAATCGGGGGCGATATGCGGACGGTGAATCTAGGGCGCACCTTCGATGCGGTGTTTGTGCATGACGCGATCGCATACATGACGAGCGCGGATGATCTGGGCGCTGCGATTCGCACTGCGTACCGGCATTGTCGCGCGGGCGGTGTTGCGCTGTTCGTGCCGGATTGCGTGCGGGAGACCTTCGTCGCGGAGACGAAGCATGGCGGGCATGACGGAGACGACGGGCGCGGGCTGCGGTATCTGATGTGGGTAGTGGATCCTGATCCTGGTGACACGACGTATCGGACGGACTTCGCGATCATCCTGCGCGATCAGCGCGGCGAGACGCGGGTCGTGCACGATTCGCATATCGAGGGGATGTTTGCTCGCGATGAATGGATGCGCATGTTGCGTGAGGCGGGATTCGAGGCGCGTGAATTGACGGATCAGTGGGGGCGCGAGATTTTTGTCGCGCGGAAACCTAACCCCTAGCCCCTTCCCTCGAGGGAAGGGGAACAATCGCCACGGCGCAGAGCGGAATCTTGAATCGCGCAGGGCGCTGGAATAAGGACCCTCACCTTGATCCTCTCCCTTGCAGGGTGAGGGGAAGAAAGACGCGGCGCGGACTAACTGGCGGACGTGAGGCGGATTACTTCGGCGCGGCCCCATTCGACTTCGGCGCGGTGACGATTTGCCATCGCGGTCAGGTAGTCGTGGATGGGGCCGTCGGCGGGAGCGAGTGCGAGCGCGACTTCGGTTTTGCGCGCGGCCCATTCCTGGCCGCGTGAGAGCAGGTTCAGGCGATCGCGAATCGACTCGAGCGCGGCGACCTTGCGCGCGAACGGGCCGACACCCCGCGACGGATTGCCGCCGTTGTCGCGAATCAGCGCTTCGAGTTCCTCGGCGTTGCGCTGTTCCATCGCGCGCGATCCGGCCAGGAATTTTTTCAGTTCAGCTTGCTTGACGTCGGCGATAAGCTTGTCGAGCGCGAGCACTCCGGCGCGCTCGGATTCGAGCAGAAGGTTGAGTGCTTGTTCGAGCGCTGCGTCCACATCGCGAACTTAGTAAGGGTGTTTCATGAGCGCAAGGCGACGATTCATTGGTAGAGCATGCGAATCGAAGTCAGCAGCAGGAACACGCCGAAGATGCGGCGCAGCGTCGACGCGGGCATTTTGACGGCGTAGACCGCGCCGATGTAGGCACCGATCAACAACCCCAAACCGAGCAGCAGCGCGTAGGTGACGTTGAGATGGCCGTGCTTGTAGTACTCGTAGGCGCCGAGGATTCCGACGGGAGGCAGGAGAGCGCCGAGCGACGTGCCGACGGCGAGATGTTGATCGAAGCCGAGCGCCAGCACGAGCACCGGAACGATCAACACGCCGCCGCCGACGCCGATGAATCCGCCGAGGATGCCGGCGGCCAGTCCGAGTGCGAGAACAATCGCGATTTCGCCCATGGTGGTCTTGTCTCCAGCGCTCACAATTTCGCGAGCGTAGCAGAACGCGGACGGAAGATTCGAGCAGCGCTCAGGGAGTGGTCAGCCAGTCGGCGGGCAAGCTCAGCCAACTGCATCGGCCGTCGTGCGAGGCGCTCAGCGTAGGCGCCGGAAGCGGAATCTCAGTGAAGCATCCCGCGGCGACACCGGTGTAGCCGGGCATGACGTTGGCGGTCCAGAACAGTGTCGAACCGCAGTTGGTGCAGAACGATCTCTGCGCCGAAGACGGCGTCGCGATCGCGTAAACTTTCAGGTCGCCGGTCTTTCGCAACACCTGGGCGTCGGTGAAGTAAGCTGACCAGCCGAACGCGCTGCCAGTCCGGCGTTTGCAGCTGTTCCAAGGGCAAATCGCGTTCATCGCCGGATCGCCCACGACCTCGATCGAACACTTCTGACAGCAGCAGGACGCTTTGCGGATCATCGTCTCAAACTAGATGGGGTGTATGTGCGAGGCTAGTCGATGGCTTCGCGTTCGAGGTCGTCGTCGTAATTCGGTTCGACCAGCTTTAGGCGCGCGACTGGTTTGCGGAAGCTGCGGAACCAGTTTTCCATGTCGTCGAACAGCGAGAACGCGACCGGCGTGAAGAGCAGGGTGATCAGAAGGCATAGCGTCTGACCGCCGATCACGACGAGCGCGATGGCGCGCACCGAGCTGTCGCCGGCGCCCTGCCCGATTGCGACGGGAATCATGCCGGCGACGAGCGCTGCCGTGGTCATCAGGATCGGGCGCAGGCGATCGCGATTCGCGGTGAGGATTGCCTGGCGGCGCGGCAGTCCCGCGCGAATCAGGTTGAGGGTCTGATCGAGTTGCAGGATCGAATTCTTTTTCACGATGCCGAATAGCAGCAGGATGCCGAGCGTCGAGTACAGCGCGAGATGCTCGCGAAAGACGAACAGCGAGATCAGCGCGAACGGCACCGCCAGCGGCAGCGACAGCATGATCGTGATCGGATGGATGAAGCTTTCGAACTGCGCCGCCAGCACCATGTACATGAAAATGATCGAGAGCAGGAAGGCGATGATGAAGCCGGTGACCATCTCGCCGTAAATCTTGCTCTGGCCGCCGAACTCGGTGAAGTAGCCGGCGGGCAGGTGAATCTGGTTGACCTCGCGCGTGACGGCGTCCATGACCTTGTTCATCGCGAAACCGGGCGCGAGGTTGAAGACGATCGAAATGTTGCGCTGGCGATCCTGCCGGTCGATCTGCACCGGGCCGGTTCCGTGCGTGAGCGTCGCCACGTTGTCGAGCCGCACCTGCCCTACTTTGCTCGACGGAATGGTCAGGCCGGCGACGACGGCCGGGTCGTTGCGATCCTTGTCGGCCAACTGCAGGCGCACGTCGTAGGTATCCTGACCCTCGCGAAAGCGCGTGATCACGTCGCCCTGCACCATCGTGCGCATCGTCTGCGCGATATCGTCGACCGACACGCCGAGGTCCGCCGCCTTGTCGCGATCGATATTGACCTGCAGCTCGGGCAGCCCACCCTCGTAGCTCGAATCGAGATCGACGATGCCGGGAATTTTGCGCAGCCGCGTCATCAGGCCGTCGGCGTATGTGCGCAGGGTGTCGAGGTCGGGGCCGCGCATATCGTATTCAACGGCGACGTCGCGATAGCCGCTCTGCTCCCACGGCTTGACCGCGTCGACGCTGACGCGCAGCGCCGGGAACGCGTCCATCAGTTTGCGCGCGTCGGCCATCACGAGTTCCTGGCTGCGGCGGCGCTGGTTGAGCGGGAAAAGTTTTGCGTCGACTTCAGCGACCGTCACGCGATCGTCGCCGTTGGTGTCGCCGACGGTGGTGAAGAGGTCGCGAACTTCAGGAATCGTGCGCAGGCGATCCTCGATCTGCGCAACTATCTCGTCGGTGTGCGCGAGCGAATAGCCGGGCGGCGTGCGGATGCTGACGGCGAATTCGCTCGAGTCGTCGTCGGGCATGAAGGTCGCGCCGACCAGCCTGCCGAGGAACGGGATCGAGATGACCAGCGCGACTGCGACCGTGACGAGCACCCATCGATGATCGAGCGACCAGCGCAGCGCGAGGTCGTAGTAGTCCTCGATCCAGCGGAAGATTTTCCAATTCTTGGTGTTGTTGTGCTTCGCGCCGCCGGCGCCTTTGGCTTTCAGATAGCGCGAACAAAGCATCGGAGTCAGCGTGAACGAGACCAACAGCGAGACCATGATCGCGAAGGCCATCGTCAGGCCGAAGGAATTCAGGAAGCGGCCCATCACGCCGTGGATGAAGGCGACGGGCACGAAAATTACCGCGAGCGACAGCGTGGTCGCGCTGACGGCGAGGCCGACCTCGGCGGTGGCCGCTTTCGCCGCGGCTATGGGGTCCATGTTTTTTTCTTCGATGAAACGGAAAATATTTTCGAGCACGACGATGGCGTCGTCGATCACTATTCCGACCGCGAGCGTCAGCGCGAGCAGCGTCATGCGGTTGAGCGTGAAACCCATCCACAGGATCAGCGAGTAAGTCGCGATGATCGAAACGGGAATCGCGATCGCGGCGATCAGCGTCGAAGTAATCGAGCCGAGGAAAAAGAACACCACGATTGCGGCGCATAGGCCGCCGAGCCAGAGATGCTCCTGCACGGTCTCGACGGCGGCGCGGATGAAGGTGGACGCGTCGCGGGTGAAGATGACGTCGACGCCGGGCGGCAACGTGGCCTTGAGAGTCTCGTAGCGCTCCTTGACGCGATCGACGACCTCGATCGTGTTCTCGCCCGACTGCTTGCGCACAACCAGCGACACCGCGTTCTTGTGATCCCAGCGCGACAGCGAGCGCGGTTCCTTGACGCTGTCTTCGACCGACGCGACGTCGCCGACCGTCACCGGCCGGCCGTCGGCTTCGCTGACGATCACCTTGGCAAAATCGGGAACCTCGGTGATGCGGCCGAGCGTGCGCAGCATCTCCTCGGACATGCCCTGCTTCATGCGGCCGCCGGGGTATTCGACATTCTGGCGCGAGAGCGCACTGCCGACCTGCTGAATCGTCACGCCGGTCGCGTGCAGCTTGTCGGCGTCAACGTCGATGTGAACTTCGCGCTCGCGTCCGCCGACGATGTCGATCGAGCCGACGCCGTCAACCGATTCGAGCGGTTCCTTGAGGCGGCGACGCGCCAGCTCGGTCAGCTCTTTCAGGCTCTGATAGCCGGTGACAGTGATCGTAACGACCGGGACCGCGTCGAGGTCGAACTTCTGCACGAGCGGCGCCTTGGTGCCGTCGGGAAGTTGATCGAGCACGGTGCCGATTTTGTCGCGCACATCCTGCACGGCCGCGTCGAGGTCGCGCTCGAGCTTGAACTCGATGATGATGCGCGAGACGCCTTCGAGCGTGTTGGAGCGCATCTCGTCGATTCCGCTGACGGTGTTTACCGCTTCCTCGAGCGGCTTGGTGACGCGGGCCTCGGTTTCTTCGGGCGCGGCGCCGGGCAGGAAGGTCGTGACCATCACGGTCGGCACGTCGACCTTGGGAAACAGATCGACGCCGAGGCGCATGTACGAAAACCAGCCGAGCACGACCAGCACGCCCACGAACATCGTGGCGAAGACGGGCCGTCGCACGCACAGGTCGGCGAGAATCACGACTGCTCCTTCGCGACGACCGCGGTGCCGTCGGCCAGGCGGTCGACTTCGCTCACCGCGACATGATCGCCCTCCTTCAGACCGCCGGTGATTTCAGTCTGATCGCCCACGACGCTGCCGGTGGTCACTTCGCGCGCGCGCGCGATGCCATTTTCGACGACGAAGACGCGCGCGACGCCCGCGTAACGCAGCACCGCGGCGGTCGGCACGAACAGCGCCCGATCGTGGCCGAGGTCCATCGTCACGTGCGCGAAGAATCCCGGCTTCAGCGCGCCGTCAGGATTGGCGACTTCGGCCTCGACCAGCAGCGTGCGGCTGCTCTCGTCGAGCGCCGGCGCGATGCGCGTGATCTTCCCGGTGTACGAGGCGCCCTGGTCGGCGTCGATCGTCAGCTTCACCGGCATCCCGATGCGCGCGAGCGGCACGAACCGCTCCGGCATCGGGCAGCGCAGCTTGATCGGGTCGGTCGCTATCAGTTCGTAGATTTCCTTGCCGGGCGCGACGTATTCGCCGAGCGAGACCATCCGCTTTTGCACGGAGCCGCTGAACGGCGCCTTGATTTCGGTATCGTCGAGTTTCTTGCGCGCCATCGCGAGCGCTTCATCGGCGGATTCCTTGTCGGCCTGATCGACGCGCAACTGCGACGCCAACTGATCGAACTGTTCGGCCGAGATGGCCTGCGCCTGCTTGAGCGCCTGCGCGCGATTGTAACGTGCGGTCGAGTTGGCCAGCTTCGCGCGAGCCTGGTCGAGCGCAGCCTGCGCCGTCTCGACGCGCAGCTCGTACTCGCGCGGATTGATTTTCAGCATCACCTGGCCGGCCGTGACCTTGTCGCCGAAGTCCGCGACGACCTCCGCCACGCGCCCCTCGACCTCCGACGACATCACCGCATGCTCGCGCGGGAAGAGCGCGCCCTGCACCTCGGCCGAGCGATCGAGACTCTGCTGATGCGCACTGGCGACGGAGATCGCGATCGGAGCCGCGGCGCTGTCCTTGGTGACTTCGGCGGCGGCCGGTTGATGGCATCCGGCGATCGCGAATGCGCCGAACGCTGCGGCCAGCGCGGCGAAAGCCGAAACTTTGAATGACTTCAGCTTCATGGAGTCGCAGCAATCCCCTTGAGAAAAAGTTCGACGACCGCTTCGGCATCGGATTCGAGCGGACTCGAAGCCAGCTTGAGCAGCCGACGCCGCAGCGACCCCGTCAGCATCTCGCCGAGCATGAACGCCGCGAAATGCGGATCGATGGCGCGGATCGCGCCGCGGTCGATGCCGTCCTGCAGCACCGAGGCCATGAAGTCGAGATGGCCGGCATAGACGCGCATGTATTCGCGACCGGCTTCGGACTCGAGCTCGATATCGAGCGAGTTGCCGATGATGAGCGTCTTCAAGAAATCCTGGTTCGAGGCCTGGATTCGGAACTGGGCCAGGATGAGTTTGCGGATTCGTTCGAGCGGCGGCACCGACGGGTCGTCCGACGCGACCGTCTCGGCGACCATCGAGCGCAGACCCTCGAGCACAGCGGCGTGTACCAGCGCGTCCTTGGTGTCGAAGTAGAGGTAGATAGTGCCCTTGGCGACCTTGGCTTCCTCGGCGACGCGATCGACGGTGGTGCCCTGCATACCGTAACGAGCCATCACGCGGCGTGCGGCTTCGAGGATCTCGCGGACGCGATATTCCTTGATTACTTCTTCTTTCGTCATACGCGAACTGGACAGTCAGTCAAATGAACGTACAGTCAGTCTAGGCAAACCGTCAGAAATGTCGCAAGAGCGATGCCCGATTGAAAAAGGCAGACCAGTGCTGCCAGGCGAAGGGTTAGGAAGGTCTCAGACCGCTGGCTTTTCGAGCTGATCGCCCAGAATTTCGGCCAGCCGCTCGGCCGGGAGTCGGCGCAGGTCCGGGATCGCGAAGCCGGAGGCCGCCGCGTGTCCGCCGCCGCCGTAGTGCTGCGCGAGCAAAGACAAATCGACCTCGCTGTCGGAGCTGCGCCGCAGGCTGACACCCTGGCTGCGGAGGTCGAACAGCGCGACGACGGTGCGCGTCTGCCCCTTGTAGAGATGCGCCGCGACTTCGCTGCTGTAGCCGAAGCAGCAGGCCGTCCGCACTGTGATGCCGTTGTCGAGCTTGCGGTCGACCATTGTGGCGTGGGCGAGTTCGAGGCTGCGGCGCATCGCATCCTGGCCCGACTCGAAGGCGGAGCGCAGCTTGCGGCTCATCCGCGGCTCGTGCAGTTTCAGGATTTCGCGATACGAGGAAATTCCGCCGAGCGTCTGCACTGCGAGCGCCCATTCGGACGACTCGGGAATCCTGTGGACCCAGCGGTCGTGATCGTCGGCGATCATCACGAACGGCTGGAAACTGTCGAACTCGGCGCGCTGGCGCTCGGGCAGGTCGCGGCCCATGCGCTTGAGAAAATTGAAGGTGAGGCGCGCGGCCGAATACTGCTCGCTCAGGACCTTGCCGGCGAAGGGCACCTTGAACTCGGGGGCATCGGCGCGGGAAACTGCGGTGCGATGGTGATCGATCCAGTAAATTCGGGCGCCGCGCGCGGCCAGATCGGCCAGGTGGGCGCCGGTCGACGGTGAGTTCCAGGACAAATCTGTGATCCAGATTTCGTCGCTGTTATCGTCGGACTTGAGCGTCAGGTTACCGATCACGTTGTCGGCTTCGTTGTTGCCGGCCAGCGTCGTTAGGACTTTATGGCCGTCGTAGAAGCGCGCCACCGCCGCCGCCGCCATCACACCGTCGAGGCATGAAGGGCCGTGGCTGACGACCTGGATAGTGCGGGAAGTATTTGCGGGCATAAGAGTTCAATTGTAGAGCATTCGGCTCCCGTGAGCGAAGCTTTGAAACATCGCCGCCGCGGCAACGTAATGCTCGCGCAGATACCCAACGGCCTGAGCACGCTGAGATTCGTGCTGGCGGCAATCTGGATAGAGCTGGCATCGCACGGACACGAGGGACGGCTTGCGTTCGCAATAGTCGCGATCGTCGCGGCAGGCAGCGATTTTATCGACGGGCGAGTCGCGCGGCGGCTGGGCGTCGCGAGCGGCCGCGGGCGATGGATCGATGGAATCGCGGACGTGACGTTCGTGCTGGCCGCGCTATTCTGCGAAGCATCGGCGCGCGCGATACCTTTCTATATTCCGATTCTGATCGCGATTTCGTTCAGCCAGTACGCGGTCGACTCGATGCTGATAGGTCAGCCCACGAGCGGGCCGAGAAAGAGCAGGCTTGGGCATTGGGGCGGGATCATCAACTACGCACTCGTAATCACGCTCGCGATCGCGCCGCCGCCGGCGCTTCCCGGTGTGATCGTGAGCGACCTCGCGCCTCTGATCGCGCTGTTCTACATATCGGCAATCGCGGAACGCGGCTGGCTCTTTTACCGAGCCCGGTGATACAAAGTCCCCGAGTTTCGGAAATTACAGGTGATGAGAACATGAGAAAGAGCGCGCGCTTCGAACTCCCGATATTGGCGGTGTTGGTGCTCCTCCTCTCCGGATGCGCCGGCACACAAAGTCCGCCACCGTCGGCGAGCACTCCTCCGCCGAGCGCCCCGCCGGCAACGGCACCTGTAACCGGGATTGCGGCGGAGACGGTTATCACGGTCCACGGCAAAATTGTCGCGGTGGATACCGCCAACAAGCAGGTGACGTTGGAGGGGCCGCGTGGCAAGGACCTCACCCTCACGGTTAACAATCCGCACAACCTGCAATCGCTGAAGGCGGGCGATCGGTACGTCGCGCAATTCACGGAATCAATCCTCATTGTCGGCAAGGGGCCGAGTGACAAACCTCCGGTCGCTACGCTGACGGCCGGGCTGTGGACGGCGAATCCGGGTTCGCCGCCCGGTGCGGTCGTTGCGCGGCAGGCGCACCTGGTCGTGATCGTTTCGGCGATCGACCCGGCCGATCAGCGCGTTACGCTGCAAGCTCCCGATGGGTCGACGGAGAATATCCACGTGACGAATCCGGACGCGCTGCAAGGCGTGCGGATCGGGGACCGAATCGCGATCACGCTGACACAGTCGGTGGCAATCGCACTCGCGCCGGAAGCGGGCGGTGGTCAATAAGGGCCGCCGCTGGTCGAGCGCTTCGCGTTCAACGTCAAACTCGCTCATAGCCGCGTGCCTGATCGCTATGGCTTTGACCAATTCGCGCTCCTCGTCAATTTCGTAGATGATTCGCATCGAGCTGTAGAGCAAATGGCGCAACCCCTGTTTCGTCCTTTTGCTCTCCGGAGTAATCGGGCACCGTCGCGGGAAAGTTTCGAGCGTGGAAATCGCCTTATCAAGTCCATCGAACCAACGAGTGGCGGCTGCCGATTCGCCGGCTGAGATTCGCTGAGCTATGTGGTTGAGGTCCTGCTCGGCGCGGGCGGACAGTTCAACGAGGTATGCCATAGCGCCGGCGCAACTCGTCGAGCACCTCGCGGGCGGGCCGAGTCCTGCCGTGATCGATGTCGTCCAAGCCCTGCCGGATCGCTTCGTAAACGTCGGCGCGCGCGGCGATGTCGAGCAATCGTTGATAGGCTTCAGCGTCCTGCACAATAGCCTCGGCCTTGCCGTTGATTGTCAGCACTACCGGCCTTTTGGTCTTCTTGAGTTGCTTGAGGAATTGGGCCGATTTGCGCCGGAAGGTTGTCAAAGATTGAATGTCTTTCGTGAGGTCGAGCTTAGTTGAGTTTCTCATGGTTCAGCACCTAATTAGGTGCTATCACCTTTCGAGATGGCATGTAAAGGCGCTTTGCGACGCGCGACGGGACTATTTCAGCCAGAATTCGAACGAATAGGAACGCGATGAGCGGGCGATGAAGACTTTGCGCCATCGTGCTAGGGTTGGGGCGAATCGGGCTAACGCAATTGGAACCCCGCATACTAGCGCGCGCCGAACATCCCATCTCGCGGCGTGACATCGACGCCAACGTCCTCAAGGTTCTCTATCGCCTGGCGGGCGCGGGCTTCGAGGCCTACCTAGTCGGCGGCGGCGTGCGCGACCTGATGCTCTCGCGCAAGCCCAAGGATTTCGACGTCGCCACGTCGGCGCATCCGCAGCAGGTGCGCGAGCTGTTCCGCAACTCGCGCCTGATCGGCCGGCGCTTTCGGCTGGTGCACGTTTTCTTTGGGCGGCAGAATGTCGAGGTCGCCACCTTTCGCAAGCAGGCCGAGGCGGTCGCTGACACCGACGATCCGCTGATTCGCCTCGACAACACTTTCGGCACGCCCGAGGAAGACGCGTTTCGCCGCGACTTCACCGTCAACGCGCTGTTCTATAGCCCGCAGACTTTTCACGTGATTGATTTTCCGGGCGGCGTCGACGATCTCGAAGCGCGGCTAATCCGCACGATCGGGGATCCCGAGCTGCGGATGCGCGAGGATCCCGTCCGCATGATGCGCGCGGTGCGTTTCGCCGCGAAGCTCGGTTTCGAGATCGAACCCGCTACGCGCGCTGCGATCGAACGTCATCGCGCCGACCTTGCCAAGGCGAGTGTGCCGCGTCTCGTCGAAGAAACTTACAAGACAGTCGGCCAGCCGGAAGCCGCGCACGCGCTCGTGTTGATGGAAGAGCTGGGATTGCTCGAATACGTAATCCCGCCGCTCGCCGCTCATCTGAAATCGCGCGGCGCCACGCTCGCCGAGCAGCCCGCCGTGCGCAACATGGCGGCGCTCGGGCGGGCGATCGGCAGCGGATATGCACCCGATCACGCGATCGTGCTGGCGGCCTTGATGCTCGACTACTATCGCGACGCCGGCTCCAGCGATCGCCGCGTCGATCTGCTCGGCCAGTTGCGCGCGCGCGGGTTTGCGCGCGGCGACACGGAGCAGATGCGGCTGATCCTCGAGTCGTTCGCGAATCTGGCGTCGCCGACGCGGCGCACGCGGCGCCTGATGCGGCGGCCGTACTTTCCCGACGCGCGGATGTTCTTTGAGATGACGGCGCCGACTTATTCGATCGATCCGACGCGCACGCTGCGGTTCCTTGCCGATCCTGACGCCTTCAGCGCGAGTCCGGCGCCTGCCAGCGCGCCATCGCCGACCAGCGGCGTCGCGCAGCCAGTCGGCGACCATCGCCGGCGACGCCGGCGTCGTCGCCGCCGCCCGCGTCACGGCGGCCCCGGCCGCGACTCCGTCGCGGGCGTCGCCACCACTCCGTCCGGCGAAAACGGGAATCGCCCCAGCGATTCCCCTCCCTCGCCGGAATCCCCGCGCCGCGACTAAGTCGCGCTGCTCACCCATCGACTAACTTCTGTCCTTCGACTACTTTTGACTCCACTATGCCTGCGAACAATCTTCGATCCGATCGAATCTGGATGGATGGCGTGATGGTTCCCTTCGACGAAGCCACTGTCCACGTCCTGACCCACAGCCTGCACTACGGCCTGGGGGTCTTCGAAGGCATGCGATGCTACAAGAGCGACGATGGCCGCTCCGCAATCTTCCGCGCCCGCGAGCACATCCGCCGCCTGGTCGAGAGTGGGCACATCGTCGAGATGGAAGTCCCGTACAGTCAGGAGGAATTGCTCAAGGCATGCGCCGACGTCGTGCGCATCAACAAGTTCGCCGAATGCTACATCCGGCCGCTGGTGTTCTTCGGCGAAGGTGAGATGGGACTGTCGGCGCGCGGAAATAAAATTCGGGTCTCGATTGCCGCATGGCCGTGGGGCGCGTATCTCGGCGAAGACGGCGTCGACAAGGGAGTGCGGCTTAAGACGTCCTCGTTCGTGCGGTTCCATCACAACTCGATGATGCCGGCGGCGAAAGCCACCGGTCATTACGTCAACTCGATCCTCGCCGGCTACGAGGCGCGCCGCAACGGTTATGACGAAGCGCTCCTGCTCAACACCGAGGGCTTCGTGGCCGAGGGCAGTGGCGAGAACGTGTTCGTCGTGCGCGACGGAGTCGTGCGGACGCCGCCGCTCACGTCGGTGCTGGCGGGAATAACGCGCGACGCGGTCATCCGGATTCTGCGCGACAACGCCGTCGAGGTGCGCGAGGAATATTTCGCGCGCGACGCATTCTACATCGCCGACGAGGCCTTCATGACCGGCACCGCCGCCGAAGTAACTCCGGTGGTAGAGCTCGACGATCGCAAAATAGGATCAGGCAAGCCGGGCCCGATCACGGCCAAGGTGCAGCAGGTCTTTCACGCAACCCTGCACGGCCGCGACCCGCGCTACCGCGACTGGTTGTACTACATCTGATCTCTCTGATCCCGCCCGTTATTTCACGGGAGAGGTTAGGTGAGGGTTCTGCGGTTCAAGCTGGATGACAGGGGAACTTTCCATCTGCGCCGGAAGTTGAACCCGCGACGAGGGAGACCCGAATGAAAATGCTAACCGCCGGACTAATCGCAATCGCTGTTGTCGTGCTTGCCGTCGCGCTACGGCCGCGCATCGCGCGCGCCGAACTGGTCAAGGAAGGACAGATCGCACCGCTGTTCACCACGCAGATGATCACCGGCGACACCGAAGCTCCGGTCTCGCTCGCCGATTTTCACGGCAAGAAGGTCATCCTCTATTTCTATCCCAAGGATGAAACCTCGGGATGCACCAAAGAGGCGTGCGCATTCCGCGACGGCTACGCGCGCTACACCAACGCCGGCCTGATCGTGCTCGGGTGCAGCGTCGATTCGGCCGACGCGCATAAGGACTTCATTCGCAAGAACAGCCTGCCGTTCCCGCTGCTACTCGATCCCGACAAGAAGATCGCGACCGCCTACGGCGCGGCGAACGGGATTCCGATTCTCGGCCTCGATCGCCGCATCACCTACGTCATCGACGAGAACGGCAAAGTCCTGAAGGTATATCCGAGCGTCGATCCGTCGACGCACGCGATAGAAATACTGAACGACCTCGGCGTCGCGGACGCGGGCGCCCCTGCGGCGCAACCGAGCCCGCCCGCCGCTCCAACCTCGAATTGACCGAGCCTCACCGCACTTCGTTCGGCGAATAGCCGAGGCTCACGGCGAGCATCACCGCCGCCGCCGCTAGCAGCTCGGCATTCGACTCGCGCCGAATCATCGCAGCGAGTTGTTCGATGTGGGCCGCTATGATTTCCGGATCGTCGACGAGAACGCTTTCGGCTCCGTCCGCATCGAACATCGCGTCGATCAACGGGTTCGCATCGTAGTTCGACTCGGCGAGTGCCTCACGCGCGGCGCGCCGCCAGAACTCGCGCGGCTCCACTCGATCGAAGTCAACGGTCTCGGCAATCCGCGCGCGGAAGAGTGCGAGCAACGACGCATAGCGCGCGTTTGCCTCGAGATACGTTCCGACGCCCTGCGCTTCGACGAAATCGTTGACGGTACCGTCGATGCCATAAACGCCGAGCGAGCCCGCGGCAGGTTCGAGCATCACGAATTTCTCGCCACCCTCGTCTCTCACGCGTTCGATCCCCAGTGGATAGAGCCGGCATGCGAGCGGACGCCCGCGATGGACCCCGCATCGCGCGCCATCGAGCGCGACGCAAGCACCGCCATCGGTGAACTTCAGAATCGACCCGCGGCGAATCGTGAAGCGCTCGATCGCCTCGCGCGTTGATATGCCCGCCGCATGCGCAAGCCCGAGCACATCGTAAGGCGAAAGCGTGATGACCTTGTTATGGCAGCATAGCCCGCAAGCATTGCAGACATACGAGAATGAACTGTTACGATTCATACTTTCATTGGCCGGACGCCTCCGCCCAAAAAGCCTCCTAACAGGGACGATAGTCCCGCATCCATCTTTCACCGGGTGCAGGGGTCACCCCTGCCGCAGGAAGCGTGAAACCCATCGAGGGTTTCACATACAATTACGTTCTTCATGACCGCGTCACCGATTCCTTCCTGCGATACCATGGTAGTTCTCGGGCCGCATACGCGCGCTGGCGCGACCATCTTCGCGAAGAACTCCGATCGGTCGCCCTACGAATGCCAGCCGCTCGCGCAGTCGGCGCATCGGATTCATTCCGCGGGCGCGACTGTGCATTGCCAGTATCTTGAAATTCCGCAGGTCGACGAGACTGCCGCCGTGATCGGATCGCGGCCGTTCTGGCTGTGGGGATTCGAGCACGGCCTCAACGAGTATGGGGTCGCGATTGGCAACGAAGCTGTGCTCACGCGTGAGCCGCTGCCTTCGACGGGGTTGCTTGGGATGGATCTCGTGCGGCTCGGGCTCGAGCGATCGAAGACCGCGCGCGCGGCGACTGAAACTATCGGCGCGTTGATCGAGCGCTACGGACAGGGCGGGTCCGCGCAATACGACGTGGATTTCCGCTATTGCGGCGGCTTCATCATTGCCGATCACGCGGACGCCTACGTGCTCGAAAGCTCTGGCCGCCAATGGGTTGCGCGACGCGTCGAGGACCGCGCGTGCATCTCGAACCGATTTACGATCGACACCGGCAGCCTCGGATCGGCTGATGTGGAGAGTTATGCGCGCGATCGCGGATGGTGCGGGGGCGAATCTATGTTTGACTTCGCCGCCGCGTATTCGAGCCGCAATGCGGGCAAGGACAAGAGCGACCCGCTGCATGCGCGCGGACGCCTGGCGCGAAGCCGCGAACTCGTCGCGCGCAACGGCCGCCGCACGCTTCGCGAGATGTTTGCGATACTGCGCGATCACGGTGCGCGCGGCGAAACGCCTCCTGCGGGCGACCCCGCATCGCGGAACGATTCGCCGACGCTATGTATGCACGGGTCGGTTTCAGGCACGACGGCGAGCATGCTCGCGGAACTTCCGGCGCCCGGTGCGGACACTATTCCTGTGATGTGGGCGTCGCTCGCGGCGCCGTGTACTTCGATCGCATTTCCGCTGTTCGTCGGCGGAACGCTTCCGCCGGTTCTCGCCGCGGGGGGCGAAAAACCGTCGCTCGACTCGCCATGGTGGCGCTTCAGAACGATTCAGGATCTCGTCGTGCGCGCACCCGAGCGGCTGGCGCCGATTGCATGGAAGCATTTCCGGCCGCTTGAGTTGGCGATGCTCGAGCGATGCGCCGAGGTGAGCCGCCAGGCGGCCAGGCTCGAACCAATCGCGCGCGAGAAGCTGCTCTCAGGTTTCATGGCGCAGAATATTGTCCGCGTCCTGAATGCGCAGTCGGCTGCGGAATCCGACCTGACTCGGGCGGCAAGTTGACAGCGACTACCTCGGCGTATTGCTATGAAGCGCGTGCGTGGGAGGTCTCTCAAATGAAAATTGAATATGCTTTGCTCGCCGATGCGGCGCAGGCGGTCGGCGGCAAAATATTTGTGCTCGGCGGCGGATGGAATCTGTTTCGATCGGCGAGCTATCCGGCGCCGGTTCAGCTTGCGATCGCGGTCGGCCTTGGCTTTACGACCACGGAAGTCGGCGTCAAGTATCCGCTTAACGTCGTGATTGCCGACGAGGCGGGAGTTCCGATCATTCCGGAGATGAAGGGCCAGGTCGAAACCGGCCAGCCCGCGCCGGACGTGCCGAAAACGGCGTCGGTGAAGATTCCCGTCGCGATCAATATCAACCTGTCGCTGCCGCATCCCGGTACCTATGGAATCGTCGTGACCGCCGGATCTTCGACGGCACAACTATCGTTCGAAGCGATCTTCGCCGGTCAAAAGGTGCAGTTGAAGCCCGAAGGATCCGCGCCGGAACGCGGCAACTGACGAGGCTCGTCAGTTCGACGATGCGCTAGGCTTATAACTCACCATTTCCGCGAGCAGGAAGCCGTCGTAGGTGTCGCGATAATCGAATTTCACGAAGCGATTGAATTTCGGCACCCACCAGAAAGTCGTCGTCGAATCGTCGTTGAATCCGCCCGCGCCGTAGTAACGGCTCAACACCACGACCTTCAACGCGCGAAAACTGCCAGCCGGCACCGTGACGCTCTCCCATCCCAGCACCGAGCCGTGGTCTTCAGCTTTGCCCTTGGCAGGCGCCGCGCCGAGCAGTTCCCAGTTGTATTTGTCGCCCCAGGTTTTTCCGGGATAGAGCGGGAACGCGAACCATATGCCGGGCTTGTCGCCTTTGGTCGGCTCCGATAACGACTGCGTCAGCGAGCGATACACGATGATGTTGAACGCATCGTCGGTAGTCATCTCGGTGCCCCAGAAGTTCACGTCCATGGTGCCGTCGTGGATGTCTTCGATGCGGAACTCGCGATCCTCACCCTGTATCCGGTCAACCCAGAGGTCGCCGCTGTGCAGCGCCGGCTTTCCGATCTGAGTCTTGTCAGAGTCCATGCCGACAGTGTTAGCCGGTACTACCGCGGGGACGCCTGTTGCAGGCCCGGGACGATCGACCGAAGTGGCACAGCCTGCAACGGTTAGCGTCAGGCAGGCCGCGCCGACAGCAACAAGGCGCGTCGATGTTGTCCGTATACTCATCGATTCGACCCAGATTTCTAGCGCGAATGCATTCATGACGCGACCCGGATCTATCCGTAAAGCATTCGGGTTGACAAAATTGTAAAAATTAAGTTACAAAATTGTAAGTAGTCGATCCCGAAATCGCTAAGGAGCCGGCGGCATGGATACTCCCGAGTTGTGGCAGTTTACCAGCTCTCACTTCAACGAAAAGGCGCGCTGGGCGCTCGACTTCAAGCACGTGCCGCATGTCCGCCACTCGCTGATTCCCGGCTTTCACGTCCCTGTCGTCAAGCGGATGACTGGTAAGACTCACGTCCCCGTGCTGAAGCTGAACGGCCTCGCGATTTCAGATTCGAGCAGAATCATCGAGGCACTCGAGCGCGCCTATCCTGAGCCGGCGCTCTATCCGGCGAACCCCGATGAGCGCCGGCGCGCGCTCGAACTCGAAGACTACTTCGACGAGGAGCTCGGACCGTACATCAGGCGCTGGGTGTTTCACGTCATCATGCCATACCCGGAGTTCATGCGTGCGCTGTTCGTGTCGCACGCGAGCGCGGCTGCTCAACTCGCGCAGCGCGCGATGTCCCCGCTCATCGGCATCGTCATGCGCCGCCAGATGAATATCACTGCCGCCACGGCCGAGGTTGCGCGCGAGAAGACGTTGGCGGCGATGGATCGGATTGCGAGCGAGGTGCAGCCGTCGGGTTACCTGGTGCGCGATCGATTCACCGTCGCCGATCTTGCGGCGGCGGCACTGTTGTCGCCGATCGTGAGGCCGCCGGAGTTTCCTTATAAAGCCGCAGGTCCACTGCCGGAGCCGTTCGCGAAGATCAGGGACTCCGTCGCGAGTCATCCGGCGTTCCGATGGACGCTTGAGATCTACCGGAAGCATCGCGGTGAGTCGGCAGAAGTCGTGGCTCAGGCGAGCACTTTCCGGAGCAAGACGGATGCGCGCCAGGCCGCGACAGTCGAGCGGCAGTAGTCCAGTTCGACGCGAGACGGCGACTCGTCGGCGTCGCAGTGCGGCCGAAACTCGCAGCGCGATCCTCGAAGCGGCAGAACGCCGCCTGCTCGATGGCGGCCCCGATGCGATCCGGCTACAGGAAATCGCGGCCGACGCCGGCATCTCGCATCCCGCGATCCTGCATCACTTCGGCAGCCGCGAGGGACTGGTCGAAGCGATGGTCATTCGAGGCATCGCGGGACTTCAGGAGCAATTCCTCAAGGGATGGCCGAGCGTGAAGGAACCCGACATCGAGGGCGTGCTCGAGCGCTTTTACGAGGTCGCGTCGAATCGCGGGATGGCGCGGATGCTGGCGTGGCTGATTCTTTCCGGACAGAGCCACCGCACGATGAAGCCGGGGCTGCTCAAGCCGGCGGCCGAACGAATGCATGCGGGGCGGGTTCGGCGAGCGCACCGCGAAGGACGCCGGCCGCCGGAGTTGGAAGACTCGCTGTTCGCCGCGACGCATCTGTTTATCCTGGTGCTCGGCGATTCGCTCTTCGGCCCGAGCATCCGCCGGGCGATGGGTCTCGGCTCCGGCGCCGACAGTACGCGCCGCTACCGCCAATGGCTGAGCAAAGTGATCGAGCGTATGGCCTCGCCCCGGCAGGACGCGGGGCTGCGCGCCCCGCACCCGCGGCAGGGGTGACCCCTGCACCCAGTGATCGGAAAAAGAGAAGATGCGGCCTGACGGCCTGTTAGAAGTATTTCGTGGGGAAGGCGAATTGCGAGCTAGGCGGTGTCCTCTTGCTCCGCGTCGGCTTCGCCGCCGCGCCTTATTCCCCTCTCCCTGTTTGGGAGAGGATCAAGGTGAGGGTCCTTGTACAGCGCGCGATCTTTCCGCGCGCGATTCACGATTCTGCCTTCAGCTTGAATTCAAGTATCTGCTGAAATTGCGCGAAGCATTCCTTGCAAACCCATTCCAATGTCATACCGTTTTCGAGCGGTTCGGGCGGAAGGTCCACCTCAGCGTTGGTGCCGTCGGGTCTCTCAAAACGAAGCTTCACAGGACCGTCGGGTTCGACGTGAGTAACATAGCCTTCGTGCAAAACGCCTTGCTCGCGAGTCGCCTCAGGCTCCATAAATTTCGCCCAGCAGCCGACGCAATGGTCGTGATCCCATCCGCGGCTTGGTTGAATATATTTCCGCTTCTGGAAAGTGCATCCTCTAAGTTCTGACAGGTTGTCGAGTTTGTACTGCTGCCAGTCCCAATCGACGAGATGGGCAAGAACCTCGGACTCAAGTTCCGCCTGGCCGTCCCATCGTAGAAGGTCGCTTCCCATGCCTCGGGAACTCTTTCAGAACGATCGAAATCGACCTTCCAACGCCGCAACATATCCGGCCACGCGTAGCCTTTGTCTCTCACCGAATAAGCGCACATGGCCGTCCTCGTCCAGCGGGATACATTGTCGCAGCGCGAGGGTCGAATCGGAATAGCCGGTAGGCCGCCGCGCGCCTCTTGCTCCGCGGTCGTGATGGGCGGTACTCAAGAGGTACTACTTAGGCGGTCGGCCTCAGCTTGCCGCCGGAGCATCGATACGAATTTCGGAACGGGAGCATACTAAAACAAATGGATTTTACCTGGAGCCCTGAACAAGAAGCCTACCGGATGGACGTGCGGAAATGGCTCGAGGCCAATCGTCCGCAAGCTCTCGCCCGCGGCGACGACGATGAGGCCGGCGGCGACGAGGCCGGTTGGCAGCGTCTCAAGGAGTGGCACAAGAAGCTGTATCACGCCGGGTGGGCCGGGCTGACCTGGCCGAAAGAGTACGGCGGGCGCGGCGCCACCTTCATCGAGCAGGTCATCTTTCAGCAGGAACTCGGGCGCATGAACCTGCCTATGGGATGCAACGTGCTCGGCGTCATCATGACCGGGCCAGCGCTGATGCAGTGGGGGACCGACGAGCAGAAGAAGCGCTACCTGAATCCGATCCTCGCGGGCGACGAGATTTGGTGCGAGGGAATGTCGGAGCCGGGCGCGGGCTCGGACCTCGCGTCGATCCAGTGCAAGGCCGAGCTCAAGGGCGACGAGTTCGTCGTCAACGGGCAGAAGGTCTGGACGACGATCGCGCATCGCGCGGACTTCGTGCAGCTGTTCGTCCGCACCGATCCCGAAGTGCCCAAGCATAAGGGGATGAGCGCGCTGCTGGTCGATATGAAAGCGCCCGGCGTGACCGTGCGTCCGCTCAAGCAGATCACCGGCGACAGCGATTTCAACGAAATCTTTTTCGAAGACGTGCGCGTGCCCAAGGAAAACCTGCTCGGCCCGATGAACATGGGATGGCAGGTGCTGGTGTCGACCCTGATGCACGAGCGATTCGGAATCGGCGAGACGCTCGGCGGCACCGAGCAGGTGCTCCATCAACTTGTTCAGATTGCCAAATCGGTGCAGCTGAACGGACGGCCCGCGATCGAAGACAACGACATCCGCCAGCAAATCGCGCAGTTCGCGATCGAAGCGACCGCGAAGAAATACAACGGCCTGCGCAGCCTGTCGAAGCGGCTGAAGGGTCAGCAGCCCGGACCCGAAGCGTCGATCTCCAAGCTGCTGTCGACCGATCTCGGCCAGCGCATGACGAAATTCACGACGCGACTCCTCGGCGAGTACGCGCTGATCGAGCGCCACACGCCGTTCGCGCCCGACGGCGATTGGATGCGCCGCATCCTGGCGTCGGAATCGATGACGATCGCAGGCGGCACATCGCCGGTGCAGAAGAACATGATCGGCGAGCGTATCCTGCTGCTCCCGAAGGGCTGAGAATCACGCAATCGCAAACGCACGAAGAGGCGGTTCATTTGAGCCGCCTCTTTTTTTCGACTATACGCCAGAGTTTACGTATGCCTGGAGGCTGGAAAATGATTCGTAAATCGATTGGCGCGGTCTCGCGCCATCCGCTCGTTTTGATGGCAGCATTTTGTTTGGCGTTCGCGACGCCCGCGGCCGCTGCGGTTCCCGGCGTGCAAAAGTTTGACGGCGCCGACACTGCGTGGCTGCTGCTCTGCGCCACACTGGTCCTGATGATGACGATTCCGGGACTCGCGCTTTTCTACGGCGGGATGGTGCGGCGCAAGAACGTGCTCTCGACGCTGATGCAGAGCTTCATCCTCGTCGCGATTGTGTCGATCCAGTGGATGCTGTTTGGTTACAGCCTCGCATTCTCGCCGGGCAGCGCTTTCATCGGCGCGCTTTCGTGGGCGGGACTCGCCGGTGTCAGCGCGACTCAGCCGTACGCCGCGTACTCAGCGACGGTGCCGCATCAGGCGTACATGATTTACCAGTGCATGTTCGCCGTGATCACGCCCGCGCTGATCACCGGCGCGATCGCCGAGCGGATGTCGTTCAAAGGCTTCCTGGTTTTCAGCATCATGTGGGTTACGCTGATTTACGATCCGCTCGCGCATTGGGTGTGGGGCGTCGGCGGATGGATTCACGAGATGGGCGCACTCGATTTTGCCGGCGGCACGGTGGTGCATATCTCGTCGGGCGTTGCCGCGCTTGCCGCCGCGTTGATGGTCGGTCCGCGCCGTCATTATGGGCACGAGCCGATGCCGCCGCATAACCTGACGATGACCGTCACGGGCGCGGGATTGCTGTGGGTCGGATGGTTCGGCTTCAACGCGGGAAGTTCGCTGGCCGCCGACGGGCTCGCGGTGTCTGCATTCGTGGCGACGCATCTCGGCGCGTCGGCCGCAACGCTCACGTGGGTCGCGGCGGAGTGGTGGATCGGCGGCAAGCCTACCGTGCTCGGCGCGGCGAGCGGCGCGGTCGCAGGACTCGTCGCGATAACTCCGGCGTCGGGTTACGTCGGCCCCGGAGGAGCGATCGTGATCGGCGGAGTCGCGGGCGCGCTGTGCTACACCGCGGTGCGAATGAAATCGCGATTCGGCTACGACGACGCGCTCGATGTAGTCGGCGTGCACGCGGTCGGCGGGATATGGGGCGCACTCGCCACCGGATTGTTCGCGAGCGTTTTGGTCAACGCGTCCGGCGCCAACGGGCTCTTCTATGGAAATCCGCGTCAGCTACTGATCCAGGCAACGGCGGTCGGCGCGACGATGGCGTTTTCATTTGTCGGCAGCACGATCCTGCTGAAAGTGACTGACGCGCTGGTTGGGCTGCGCGTGATGGACGAGTCGGAACAGATCGGACTCGATCTCAGCGAGCATGAGGAAGCTGCGTACGCCTTCGAAGCGTGATGAGCCCTGTCGACGCCAAGCCGCTCGCCGAAAAAATCGCACTCGTCGCCGGCGCGACGCGAGGGGCCGGGCGCGGCATCGCGACGATGCTCGGCGCTGCGGGCGCGACGGTCATTTGCACGGGGCGCAGTACTCGCGGGAATCCTGCGACTGCTGGAAGGCCCGAGACTATCGAGGAGACGGCCGAGCTGGTTACGGCGGCGGGCGGAGTAGGAGCCGCGATTCGAGTCGATCACACGATCGCGGACGAAGTTCGCGCGCTGTTCGAGCGGGTCGAGAGCGATTTCAATCGGCTAGACATTCTGGTCAACGACATCTGGGGCGGCGACGAGTTGACCGAATGGGGCGCGCCATTCTGGAAACTGGATCCGGCCAAAGGCCTCAGGATGCAGGAGTTGGCGGTGAATACGCATATTCTCACCGCTCGCTACGGCGCGCCGCTGATGGTGCGGCAGAAGTCGGGGCTGATCATCGAGATCACCGACGGAATGCATCTCGACTATCGCGGCAACCTGTTTTACGACCTCGCGAAAATTTCCGCCATCCGGCTCGCGTACGCGATGGCCGTCGAGCTTCGCCGGCACAACGTCGTCGCGTTGGCGCTGACGCCTGGATTTCTCCGGTCTGAGGCGATGCTCGATGGATTCGGCGTGACCGAAGCAAACTGGCGCGACGCCGTCGCGAAGAATCCGGATTTTGCCGAGTCGGAAACGCCCACCTACGTTGGCCGTGCAGTCGTCTCGCTCGCGACCGACCCGAACGTCGCAACCAAGTCGGGCAAGGTGTGCTCAAGCTGGACGCTCGCGCGCGCGTACGACTTCCATGATGCGGACGGTCGTCAGCCCAATTGGGGCGCGTACTTCGCACGGATGGTGAATGACATTCTCGAACGCGGCGGCCCAATCAATCGCGACGAGCAGTTGCGGGTCTGGAGCCGCTACGAGCAGATTCGCCGCGATCCGAACAAAGCTGATGAGGCCTCGCGTCTCGTCGACGCGCTCAAGCGCGCAGGCGTTTTGATCCTTGCTTGATCAGCGCTGCATTGCCTGGAAGATCATTGGGCCGGCTTCGGCCATCATCTCGCCGAGGATTTCGTGCAGCGGCTTGCTCGGCATCGCGAGCTTTCCCGTCAACGATTTCATGACCGCGAGGTAGTGCTGCTTCATCTCGGGGCTGATCGTTTCGAGCCTGACGTTCTCCATCACTTCGACGAAGCGTTCGTGGATCTCGACGATTTCGATATCGGTGGGGTCGGTGAACTTTTTTTTGCGCGCCACGTGCTTTACCTCGTCGAAGAAAATCAGAACAGGTAGCGGCGGGTGTTGATGCTGATGAGAATGCCCATCGCCGCCATCATCGCAATCAGCGACGAGCCGCCGTAACTCACCAGCGGCAGCGTGATGCCCACCACCGGCAGCATCCCGGTCGCCATCCCGATGTTGACCGCCACCTGCCAGAACACGATCGCCGTTAATCCTACTGCGAGCAACGCGCCGAAACGGTCGCGCGCATGCCGCGCAATATATGCGCCGCGCGCGATCACGCTCGCATACAAACCGAGCAGGAGCATCGCGCCGGCCAGGCCGAACTCCTCGGCAAAAACAGCGAAGATGAAATCGGTGCTCTGCTCCGGCAGAAAATTCAGCCGCGCCTGCGTACCGTTCAGAAACCCCTTGCCCGTCGGGCCGCCGGCGCCAATTGCGATCTCGGACTGGATGATGTGGTAGCCGGACCCGAGCGGATCGGCCTGCGGATTGATGAAGCTGACGAGGCGCTGGCGCTGGTACGGCTTGAGATAGTGCCAGCTGAGCGGCGCCGCGAGCATCCCAGCGATCGCGAGCACCAGCATCGTGCGCCAGTTCAGGCCCGCGACGAACACGAGCGTGATCGTGATCAGTACGAGCACCAATCCGGTGCCGAGGTCGGGTTGCTTGAGCACGAGTGCGGCCGGGATCCCGAGCAGGACGAACGGGACGATCAGATGTTGCAGGCCCCATCCGCCTTTCGGCGGCTCCTCGCGCAGATAACGCACCATCACAAGCACGACGGCGAGCTTGGCGAGCTCGGACGGTTCTAGATGGAAGGCGCCCAGATTGATCCATCGGCGCGAGCCGCCGGTAGCGTGGCCGGCGACCATCACGGCGATCAGCAATCCGACCACCAGCACATAAAACGGGTAGGCGTAGGACTGCATCGCGCGATAGTCGACGAGGACGGCGATGAGCAGCGCCGCGGTGCCGGCGGCGATCCACACCAACTGACGAATTACCAGCGGGTTGAGAATTTTATGCCCGCCGTACGACGCGCTGATTACGCTGACGAGCCCGATGCCGGCGAGCGCAAGCACCAGGGTGAATAGCGTCCAATCGAAATGAAGGATGAACCTGCGATCGTTGGCCGCCATCAGCGCCGCACCCGTATCATTGCTAGTTGTTGTCGAGCACGCGCGCGATCGCGGGTGCCGGCGGCGGCGGATTGAGCTGGAAGTAGCGCTGGAAAACGTCGTGAATCACCGGCGCGGACGCGCTGCCGCCGTGACCGCCATGCTCGATGATGCAGGCGGCGGCGATGGTCGGATGATCCTTGGGCGCGAACGCGATGAACCACGCGTGGTCCTTGTACTGCTCGGGCGTATTCTTTTCCTCCTCGTCCTCGCCGTCGCCCCCGCCCTTATCGCCGACGACTTGCGCAGTGCCGGTTTTGCCGCATACGACGACGTTGTCGAGATGCGCCTTGTGCGCGGTGCCGCCCGCGCCGTTGACGACATCGGCCATCGCGTCTTTCACGTCTTCGAGCGCGTCGGGATCGATCTTCATTCGGTTTTCGATCACCGGCGGATACGACTTGGCGATATTGCCGTCGAGTCCCTCGACGTACTTGACGAACTGCGGCTTGTAGCGCGTGCCGCCGTTGGCGACCTGCGCGGCGACCTGCGCCATCTGCAGCGGCGTCGTCGCGACGTAGCCCTGGCCGATCGCGACCGACAGCGTTTCCGCGGGATACCATCGCTCATGAAAGCGCTTCTGCTTCCAGGCTGACGATGGGATGGTGCCGGGACTCTCGTGATCGAGATCGATGCCGCTCTTGAGGCCTAGTCCCATCAGGTTGGACCATTTCGCGATTCGATCGACGCCGAGTTTTTCGCCGACGTTATAAAAATAAACGTCACACGAGCGCACGATCGCGTCGTGCAGCTCGACGGTGCCGTGGCCCTGTTTGCGCCAGCAATGATACTCGCGGCCGCCGAACCACATCCCGCCGGGGCAGTTGTATGCGGTTTCAGGCTTCAGCGTGCCTTCCTGCAGTCCCGCTATCGAGTCGACGATTTTGAAAGTCGAGCCGGGCGGATAGATTCCCTGGATGACGCGATTTTCTAGCGGATGGTTCGGGTCGGTGGTCAGTTCTTTCCACGCCGACGCCTTCACGCCGCCGCCGAAGATGTCGGGGTCGAAGGCCGGATGCGAGACCATCGCGAGCACGTCGCCGTTGCGCGGATCGAGCGCGACGAAAGCGCCGTTCTTTCCAGCCATCGCCTGCTCCGCCGCCTGCTGGAGATTCAGGTCGATGGTCATGACGATGCTTTGGCCGGGGGTGTCCGGAATTTCCTTGAGCACGCGCAGGCGCCGGCCAACGGCGTCAACTTCGATCTCCTGTCCGCCGGCATCGCCGCGCAGAAAACTTTCCCACACGCGCTCGAGGCCGAATTTTCCGATCTCGTCGCCCATGTGGTAGTCCTCGTGGGCTTTCAGATCGGCGGTGGTCACCTCGCCGACGTAGCCGAGCAGATGCGCGGCGAGCTGGCCGTACAGGTAGTGGCGCGCGGGCGTGATCTGAAGGCTGACGCCGGGCAGGTCGAGCTGATGCGCTTCGAGCGCGACGACCTGCTGCCATCCGAGACGCTCGGCCACGGTGATGGGCTCATAGGGCGGGCGGCCGGCCTCATCGGCGTCGGAGATTTTATCGGCGATGCCGTCGGCACCGGTGTAGCGCGCGAGCCTTTCGATTGTCAGCGAGAGATTGTCGGAATCCTCAGGCACGATTTGCGCGTCGAACGACGGTTTCGTATCGACCAGCGGACGGTGATTGCGATCGAACACCAGCCCGCGCGGCGCCGGCACGCGCTGGAGGCGGATGCGGTTGCGATCGGCCATCTCGACATTGTCCTTGTGATGGAGGACCTGCAGGTTGTAGAGGCGCACGGACAGCAAGCCGAGAACCGCGAACATCATGACGGTCAACGCCACGATGCGCGGTTCGAGCAGCGGCACCGGCCGATTATTGCTTCTGGGGATGTGGAACTTCGCCACTGATGCGTTCCCGACTGCCTAACAATGTATTCGCGAGGGGCTCCAGCAATCAATCTCACGCTCGCCGAGGGGCGGCGTCGGTGCTGGTGTCTCATCGTGAGCAGCGCGGGGAGCATCATACGCACCGCTGGGTTGGACAGGAAACATCGTTCTGAATTGACGATCGGGTGATTTTGGTTGACGTTTTCTTTTCTTCCATTTCTTCCGTTCGATGGCAGGAGGAATGAAGGAAAGCATTGGGAGAGTGAGTTGATCTGGAGATCGGCTGGCGCGGCGGTGGATGAGAATCGTAAGTGCGTTTTGGAGAGAGTCCGATGGAGTGAGTTGAGCGGCTTGGCGGGAGCGGGTGAGGAGATCATGTTGGTATTGTGGCACAACGGGATGACAACCGTTGTCAGGCGGGGGTGACCTCGTTCGGCTTCGCTCAGGACGGCTCTGCACTCAGTGATTTTTTTGGTCGTGCCGGGGCTGCGCTCCGTTGTCGCCCGCGGGAAGAATCACAGGCTGAAGCCTGTGCCACTTCAGATAAAGTCGCCACCGAATGGATAGTCGTAGGGGTCTCCCTTGATGAGCATCGTGACACCTCCCGGGTTCAAAGAATGGGTATCGCGGAGGAACAACCGCAATTTTTGGTAATAGTGCGCGAGTGCGGTGGAAGGCAAGATGGTGGGCGATGGTCCGGCAGACGATCCGCATTTCCTGTCGCGGCCGGTTCTTTCGTGGGAGGATACTGTAATCAATCCCGTCACGCGTTTGGTTGGCTAGCATCGAGACGGTTATCCGGTCGTTGCATTTCCGCCGAGTACAGGAACTTTATCAAAGGCGAACCTGGCAGGGCCGAAGCCGCGCTGATCCACTCCGACGCCCTTCAGACGGGTGCAGGGACTCGTCGCTCGAAATGCGGCAGACCGCTGTGCGCGCCTACTTTTCTGACGCAGATCCCATTGATCCCGAGTCATCGGGGCGCGGTAGACGCACTAAACTAAATCGGGCAAACTTGCATAGAACGCCTCTGTTACCGAGAGCAAGGCTCACCCAGATGTCTATTGTCGTCTCAATTCGTGTTAACGATGGGATCGTGTTGGCTGCGGATAGTGCGACCTCATTCGTCGATCCCGCGACGGGAAACGTAGTGAAGGTCTACAATAGCGCCAACAAGGTATTCAACTTGGTGAAAGTGTGGCCGATCGGAGCGATGACCTATGGAGCCGGTTCGATCGCGTCAGCCTCTCTGTCTACACTGTCAAAGGACTTCCGGGATAAGCTGACACCTCGACCAGGGAGCGATACGAACTACGTCCTCGATAAAACGAGCTACACGATCCAAGAAGTTGCAGAAAAAGCTAAGCGTTTTTTCTTCGATGAACACTTTAGGCGTGAGTATCCAACTGGAGTGCCGAACTATTTTATGGGCTATCGGATCTGTGGGTACTCATCTAACGCAGTACTGCCCGAAGGGTGGGAAATAAGGATCATTCAAGATCGCTGCGAGGGACCTGACCGCTTGTACGAAGACGCCCATTGGGGTCCGCGCTGGGCTGGCGAAACCGAAGCGCTTGACAGGCTGATCCTCGGTGTAGGTAGTCGCACCGTGGAGGCTCTAACAGAAATCGGAATAGCTCTTGGCGTCGCACAACAGACCGTCCGCGACCTTACAGTAAAGCTATATGCGCATCTGTTCCTACCCGCCATGCCGATTCAAGATGCGATAGACCTGGCCTACTTTCTCGCGGACACTGCCGCGAAGTTCACTCAGTTTAGTCTTCGCGCTGCAACGGTTGGTGGTCCGATTGAAGTTGCAACGATCACAAAGCACGAAGGATTCAAGTGGGTAACGCGGAAGCATTACTATTCTGCGGATTTCAATAGAGAGGGCTGAGGGAGTTTCCGCTATGTCATTGCTACCGGTAAACTTTTTGCTACAGGATGCGCCCGAACCACAGAAGGTCATTCAACCGAAAAAGTTCATCGACTATGGATTCGCTTTTGCTGGTCCAGACGTTCCGCATCTATATCAGTCTCCATCAGAGGGAATCATCGAAGCTGATGCGATTAAGTATGCGATCGAAAAGCCGGTAGCCGAAGCCTTCGCTAGTGGCAAGACCACCGCTGAACAAGTTCGTGTCTTGCTCGGGTTTGGAACGCGAATGCAAGTCGATGAATTTCTAAAGCGCTATGGAGTTTATGACTATAGCGTTTCGGACCTCGAACGGGACGCGAAGACACTCCGGACCCTAAGGAAGTAAGATCGCTTTCCGCGATGGAAAGACGACAAGGTGATCGTCGTTTCAGATACGAGTCCGCTGAATTATCTCATCATTATTGGTCACATAGAGATAATTCCTCAACTGTTTGACAACGTTCTCGTGCCGACGGCGGTGGTCACCGAAATGTGTCACCCGGAGGCGCCGAAGGTTGTGCGCGATTTCGCAAGCGCGCTGCCAAAGTGGATCGAGGTTCACGCGCCAACCAAGAACGATCCTAACCTTGAGTTTTTAGGTGAAGGTGAAAAGGAAGCCATTCTCTTGGCAGCAGAGAGGAAGGCAGACCTCGTATTGATCGATGAAAGAGCCGGACGCGATGAAGCTCAGAAGGCCGGACTCCGCGTCGCCGGGACATTAGCATTGCTTCAGAAGGCGGGCCAACAAGGGTTCATCGATCTCGATCGTGCTCTTGAGGCGCTGGATTCGACAAGCTTCCGAGTATCTCCAGAGCTAATGAAGAGAATGCGATCTAAGGTAGGGCGATCTTGAGAAACTTGCTGCACGGTCACGCAAGGCCCTCACTTTCGATCCTCTCCCTTACAGGGAGAGGGGAAGATACAGGGAGAGGGGAAGAAAGCCGAGAGTTATGCTGTACCGAATCACCGGTCGCGGACGGTTCTTTCGCGGGAGGTTCCGACGGTTAGGCCGGTTAGGCGTTTGGTTGTTGCCAGCAGCGCGAAGATGAAAGGGGCGATTAGGGCGGAGATCAGTGCTTGGAGGGTTAGGCCGGGCATCATCGGGCCGGTATCGGAGAGGGCGCTCAAGCCGTTGGCCATCGCGACGGTGCCAAGGGCGGTCAGGATTACGCTGAAGAAGACCACCACTGCGCCGACGCCGGCGTTCGACGTCATCAGGCGCGTCGAGACTTCGTAGCTCACGACGAAGACCATCGTCATCATGAAGGCGTTGAGGCCGGGGTGCGAGCCGGCCAGCGCGTCGGTCGCATAGCCGATCGCGAATGCGAGTATCGCAGGTATCACGCCATGATGACGCATGCCGAGATCGACGGCGAGTATAATGATAAGATTCGGAATCAGCGCGCGAAACGAGATGATACGCGCGCCCGCCGATTCGAGCGCGAGTCCAATCACGACGAACACGGCGAACAGGATGATCAGGCGCAATCGCGTCAGTCCTTGGCGGCCTGGTCGTCGAGATGAGGCGGCGGCTGGGTCAGGATCAGGACCTGCTCGAGCTCGCGGAAATCAACCGCCGGCGTGATCCTCACGCCGAGGAACAATCCCGGTCCTTCGCGATGCACGCTCTGGATGGTGCCGACCAGCAGGCCGCGCGGGAAGATTCCGTCGAGGCCCGAGGTCACGATGGTGTCGCCGGCGCGGATGTCCTGCGAGCGATCGGCGTACTTCAGGATGACGCCGTCGTCGACCAGGCCGGCGACGATGCCGCGCGCGCGGGTGCGTTGATCGAAACCGTCGAGCGCCGAGTTGTGGTCGTTGATCAGCAGCACACGCGAGGCATGGGGGCTGACGGCGATGATCTTGCCGACGACGCCCTGATTGGCGAGCACCGCCATGCCGGGGGCGAGTCCGTCAATCGTGCCCGAGCCGAGAATCAGCGTGCGCGAGAGGCCGGTGGCGTCACTGCCGATCACGTTGGCGGCGACCGCGTTGGCGCCGAGCGCGTCCTTGAGTTCGAGCATCTCACCGAGATGTTGATTCTCGACCTCGAGCTCGTCAAGCCGCGCCTGATCGCTCTGTACTCGCGCGAGCTCGTTGCGGAGTTGCGCATTTTCCTCGCGCACGTGAACCAGGTCCATGTAGTCGCTGATGATCGACGAAGCGCCGTCGCTGAGGTGGGTGAAGGCGCCGGTGACGGGGCTGATGACCTCCAGGATTGCGGATTGCGGACGCGCGGCGAGATCGCCGGGATGGACTCCGGTGGAAATCAGATGGAGCGAGAGGATCAGCAGCACGCCGCTGGTCAGCAGCACGCGGTTGCGCCAGAGGAAGCTACTTTTCATTGGGGCCTCTGGAGTGGAGCGCGCCCATCGCGCGAATCAGGAGACCGGAACCGGCTTCGCGTGGCGCGAAGCTGTCCGAGGTCCCTCCTCCCGTCGCTAACGCTCCCGTCGTCGGGATGACACATGAGGCGATGGCGCGAGGATTGTACCACTGCGAACATCGTGGATGATGCCAGCAACCTAACCCCTAACCCCTTCCCGAGCGGGAAGGGGAATCGGAATGGGGAGAGTAACCTCTTCCCGAGCGGAATGGGGAGCGTTGCGCGGATTCTGGTCAGTCGACGGTCACGTCGCGCAGCAGCGACAGTTCGTCCAAGCACCTTGCCCGCACCCATCACGACCGCGGTCAGCGGATCGTCGGCCAGCGTGACCGGCAGCCCGGTCTCCTCGCGCAGCAGCACGTCGAGGTTGCGCAGCAGCGCGCCGCCGCCGGCGAGCACGATGCCCTTGTCGACGATGTCGGCCGCGAGTTCGGGCGGCGTGCGCTCGAGCGCGATCCGCACCGACTCGACGACCTGGCGCACCGGCTCCATCAGCGCCTCGCGGATCTCCTCGTCGGTGATCTCGATGATCTTGGGCACGCCGGCCACCAGGTCGCGGCCCTTGATCTCCATGGTCTGGATCTCGTTGCCGGGGTAGGCGGAGCCGATGGTGATCTTGATCAGCTCGGCGGTGCGCTCGCCGATCAGCAGATTGTACTTGCGCTTGATGTGCTGGATGATCGCCTCGTCCATCTTGTCGCCGGCGACGCGCACCGAGCGCGAGAAGACGATGCCCGCGAGCGAGATGACGGCGACCTCGGTGGTGCCGCCGCCGATATCGACGATCATGTTGCCGGCCGGCTCGGTGATGGGAAGCCCGGCGCCGATCGCGGCCGCCATCGGCTCCTCGATCAGGTAGACCTCGCGCGCGCCGGCCGATTCCGCCGATTCGCGCACGGCGCGCTTCTCGACCGCGGTGATGCCGAACGGGACGCAGATGACGATACGCGGGCGCGGACGGACCAGCGTCTTGCCCGAGTGAATCTTCTGGATGAAGTAGCGCAGCATGTTCTCGGTGATCTCGAAGTCGGCGATGACGCCGTCCTTGAGCGGGCGGATCGCGACGATCGAGCCCGGCGTGCGGCCGAGCATCTTCTTTGCCTCGGCGCCGACCGCCAGCACGCGCCGCGAGCCGCGCGAGTCCTTTTGCACCGCGACGACCGAGGGCTCGTTGCACACGATGCCTTCGCCCTTCACATAGATGAGGGTGTTGGCGGTGCCGAGATCGATCGCCAGATCGTTGGAAAACCAACCGAAAATTGAATTGAGGACCACGAATTTTCCCCTCGCCTGCCCGGTTCGCCGGTTACCAAGCCCCGGCCCAAATGCCACCCCAAGACGCGGCCCAAAAGTCGAAGATTTTCCAGGCGGGAACGTTTGGGTCCGTCAAACTTTACCGCTTCGCGACACGCTAACAGGGGCGGGCGGCCCAAGCAAGCAAGCACGGTCAATTGCGCACCGAAAAGGCAGTAAAGTATGATTGCGGTTCAATGTTAGAAGGAATTCGCCGTTATCAATACTCGTGGCAGGTGAAAGTCACCTTCGGCTTTCTCGTGCTTACCATGACGTTCTGGGGCCTCGGCAGTGGATTGTTCGGCGGCAGCGTCCATCCCATCGCGACCGTCAATGGCCAGCAGATTCTTGGCGACCAGGTCGATCGCGAAGCCACCCAAATCCGCCAGACGATCCAGCAAATCTATGGCGCGAACGCACAGACCGTCCTCAAGAGCGTCAACGTCCGGCAGGAAGCGGTTGAACGGCTGATCGAGCAGCTACTGATCGGCGACGAGGCGCGCCATCTCGGCCTCAGCATCAGCGACGCGGCATTGCAGGATAAAATCTCGAAGGAGCCCGCGTTTCAGCGCGACGGGCAGTTCGACTTCGACACGTATCAGGACGTCCTGCGCAACACGAATCTGTTGCCGGCTGAATATGAAACCGAAGAGCGCGACCAGATGATCGCCGAGACGCTGCGCAACATGATCGATAACGGCGTGCAGGTGAGCGACGACGAAGCGCGCCATGCCTACAATCTTGCCAACGAGAAGGTCGGGCTGCGGTACCTCGAGGTGGCGCTCGACGCCTTCGCCGCGAAGATTTCACCGACCGAAAGTCAGATTGCCGACTACTACAAAAAGAATTCGGAGCAATTCCGCGAGCCCGAGCGCATCAAGCTGGTCTACATCCATTACGATCCGCTGGCGCTGGCCGCCAATTACATGCCGCCCGAAAAAGAAATCGAGGATTATTACAAGCGCAACGCTGACACGCGCTTCAAGCGCGATGACGAGGTTCACGCGCGGCACATCCTGATCTCGGTGCCGTCGGGCGCGACCGAGAAAGAGAAGGCGGCGGCCAAAGCCAAGGCGCTCGACGTGCTCAAGCAGGCGCAAGCAAAGGGGGCTGACTTCGTAAAGCTGGCGGCGAAGTATTCGGACGATACGTCGAACAAGCTCCAGGGCGGCGACCTCGGCACGTTCGGACGCGGGCAGATGATCAAGCCGTTCGAGGATACGGTGTTCGCGATGAAGCCCGGGCAGATCACGATGGTCGAGACGCATTACGGCTTTCATATCGTGCGGCTCGAATCGTCCAGCCCGGCGCATACCGACACGATTGCCGAGGCGAAGCCGAAGATAATCGAAGATCTGCGCACGCAGGCCGGGGCGAAGCTCGGGCGTGAGGCGGCGCAGGAAGATCTGACGGCGGCTTTGGCCGGCGGCAAGCTCGAGGATCTTGCGAAGAAGCGCGGGATCGAAGCGGTCGAGACGCCGATGTTCGCGCAAGGTGAGCCGGCCGGCGGTATCGGAATGGACCACGAGCTGGTCGCGGCGGCGTTCAAGCTCGACGCGGGCCAGGTGTCATTGGTGCCGGAGAAAGGCGCGCCTTACATCATCAAGCTGGTCGAGCGGCAGCCGTCGCACATTCCCGCGCTGAAGGATATCGAAGCGCAGGTGCGCGACGCGGTGATTCGCACTACGGCCGAGGCGCAAGCGAGCGCGCAGGCGCAAAAGATCCTGGCGACGATCAAGAGTCCCGCGGATTTTGACAAAGCGGCGGCTGCGAGCGGTCTCGCTGTCAAGGATGTCGCCCCGTTCGTGCGCGCCGATCACAGCGTCCCGGGCATCGGTGAATTTCCCGAGGTGACCGAGGCGGCCGCGGGTGTGGCCGCGATTCCGGGCGTGATCGATCGCGTGATGGCGAACGGCGGCAACTCGTATATTTTCGAAGTCACCTCGCGCACCGAGCCGACCGACGCCGAATGGAAGACCGCGCAGAAGGACTTCATGCGGGAGTACGTCGAGCAGCATCGCGCGCAGGCGTGGACGCAATTCCTTGACTCGTTGAAAGATCAGGCGAAGATACAGATCGACAGCGACCAGCTCGCCGCCGGCGAGTCGTCAACCTGAAGGAGCGCGCCAATACCGAGATGAAATCAGATTCCGACGAGCCTCCATCGCCGCATTCAGCCGGCGTCGATACCAACGAGTTTTTCCTTCCCGGTGCGGGACTCAGCGCGCTGCTCATTCACGGCCTGACCGGAACTCCCTACGAGATGCGCTACCTCGGCGAGCGGCTGGCGTCGCGCGGTGTGCGGGTGCGCGGCGTCAAGCTCGCGGGTCACGCCGGAACGCCGGAGGAATTGGGCGCGGCCGGCTACGACAACTGGTACGAGAGCGTCATCAACGGGCTGGAGGAGTTGCGGCAATACACAGAGCCGGTCGTAGTCGTGGGACTGTCGATGGGCGCGGTGCTCGCGGCGCGGCTCGCGGCCGATCAGGGCGAGTCGATCGCGGGAGTCGTGCTGCTGGCGCCGGCATTCTTTCTGCCAACTTCGACAACGCTCGCGTTGAAGAGCATTCGCGGAGTGCTCGGATCGATCGTCGAAAGGATCTATCTGTTCAACCCTGGCGGTTCGGATATTCATGACGCCGCGGCGAAGTCGGTGCATCCGACGTGCCGGCTGATGCCGTTGTCGGCGCCACTCAAGCTGTTCGACCTCTGGCGGTGGTGAAGCCGATGTTGCCGCGAGTCATGCAGCCCGCGCTGGTAATGCATGCGCGGCGCGATCACACGTGCCCGATGCGCAAGAATGTCGACTACGCGATGCGCCATCTCGGCAGCTCCGAGAAGCGCGCGATCGAGCTCGAGGAGAGCTACCACATAATCACGGTGGACGGTGAGAAGGAGCGCGTCGCGGGCGAGGTTGCAGGTTTCGTCGAGCAGTTCCGCGTCGCGCCGCAAAAGCGCGCGGCGGGCTAGAGTCGCGCGGCGTCAGCTTTTCTGGTCGTAGTATTCTTCGAGCAGATACTTTATGTCGGGGCGGCCGAGCACCTCGATGAAGCAGATCTCGTCGTTGGCGTTGAGGTCGATGATGACCTGGCCCTCGATCGATTGCAGCTCGACGTAGTTGGCGACCTTAACTTCGGCCGCGGTCGCGAAGCTGGCGCAATTCTCGTCGCCGCAATCGCACACCGACTCGATCCGAAGCGCGCGCAGCTTCGGCTCGAGCGGATCGGCGCCCTGCTGCTTGAGCAGATAAACCATCTCCTCGAGCAGGTCGGGCAACACTTCATTCATCATTGGTGCGGGCATGCGGTTCCAAGGGTAGTGGATTCGGCAACTGGATCAAGTGCAAATCGCGCGCGCTCGAATCGCTGCCTTGACTGAGCGGCCAGCCGTACTTATGTTCAAGCTGCGACCCGCGAGCACAGGAGAATAAGTTCCGATGTCCAGCGACAAAATCGTTCACGTTACCGACGCGAGCTTCGACCAGGAAGTTCTGAAGTCCGACACTCCCGTGCTGGTCGATTTCTGGGCGCCGTGGTGCGGACCTTGCCGCGCGATCGCGCCGATCCTCGACGATCTTGCGGGCGAGTATGACGGCCGCCTCAAGATTGCGAAGATCAATGTCGATGACAATCCGCAGACGCCGGGACGCTACGGCGTGCGCGGCATTCCCAACCTGCTCATCATCAAGGGCGGGCAGGTGAAGGAACAGATCATCGGCGCGGTGCCGAAGGCGCGGCTGGTGCAGGCCGTCGATGGCGCTATCGCGTAAGCGCGATCTGCCAAAATAAATTTCCGATTACTTCGTCGAAGGCGAGGGCGATGCGGCTGGTGACGGTGCCGGCCCGGAGTTCGCGACCTTCACCGCGTTCTGCACCCAGTACCGCATCAGGTCGTCCCGATTGCGCTCATACTCGAGTTTCGCGTCGCCGGGAATGTAACCCACCAGCATCTCGTTGTACGCCAGCAGCATCGGCACCAATTGCGATTCGCGCAGAACAGCCGCGTCGGGCGGCAGCACGGCCGCCAAAAACATCACGACCAGTCCCGCAATGACGCCCGCGACTCCCGCGCCGAGCAAGCCGCCGGCCAATCGATCCAGCGGGCTCAGGTGAACGACGTGCGTCAGGCGAATCGCAAACGAGCCGATTAGCTCGACGGCCGTGAAGATCAAAGCGAAGACCGCGACGAAGCCGATCAACGCGCCGACCGTGTGCGACGAGCCGAGCTGCGTCTCGGCGAACGCCCCGGCTTTGGGGTAGTAGAACGCCGCGCAATAGACGGCGGCCACCAGCGCGACCACCGACGTTATCATCCTGAGCGCGCCGCGTTGCAGTCCGTAAATTGCGCCGATCGCGAACAGCGCGATGCCGGCATAGTCGAATCCATTTAGTCCGTTGAGTCCGTTCATCCGCCCCTCATCTCCACACGCACGAGCCTAGCTGATGAACGCGGAGCGCGCGACGCGCCCGCGCTCCTGTACTTGCGCTGCGATATGCTTAAATGGGCACATGGCGCGAGTTTATATCGAAGAACTGTCGCGGCAGGTCGGAAACGAGGTCACGCTTAAGGGCTGGCTCGCGGGCAAGCGCTCGAGCGGCAAGATACATTTCTTGCAAATTCGCGACGGCACCGGCGTATGCCAGTGCGTGGCGTCGCTCGCCGACCTCGGCGCGGAGAAATTTGCGGCGGCCGATCACATGGGCCAGGAAACGTCGCTCGAAGTCAGCGGTATCGTGCGCGAGGACAAGCGCGCGCCCGGCGGATTCGAGCTGACGATGAAGTCTCTTGAGATCGTGTCACCGGCGACCGACTATCCGATCACCAACAAAGAGCATGGCGTCGCGTTCCTGCTCGACAACCGCCATCTGTGGATTCGATCGTCGCGCCAGCATGCGATCCTGCGAATCCGCAGCGAGGTCGCGTCGGCGTGCCGCGATTTTTTTCACGATCGCGGCTTCGTCCTGTTCGACGCGCCGATCCTCACACCGACTTCATGCGAGGGCACCACCAACCTGTTCGAGCTCGACTACTTCGGCGAGCGCAAGGCGTACCTGACGCAGAGCGGACAGCTCTATGCCGAGGCGGGCGCGCTCGCATTCGGCAAGGCCTATTGCTTCGGTCCGACGTTCCGCGCGGAGAAATCCAAGACGCGGCGTCATCTGACGGAATTCTGGATGGTCGAGCCGGAAGTCGCGTACTGCGATCTCGCGGGCGACATGGAACTGGCCGAGCAATTCGTATCGTACATCGTAGGGCGCGTGCTCGGACGGCGCGCGGCCGAACTGAAAACGCTCGAGCGCGACACCACCAAACTACAAGCAGCGGCGCAGCTACCGTATCCGCGAATCAGCTATGATGAAGCGATCGAGCGGCTGAAAAAGAAAGGCGTCGCGGTAAATTGGGGCGACGATTTCGGCGGCGATGAGGAAACGGCGCTGTCGGAGGAATTCGATCGACCCGTGATGGTGCATCGGTACCCGACGGCGTGCAAAGCGTTCTACATGAAACAGGACCCGGCGCGTCCCGAGGTCGCGCTATGCGTCGACATGCTCGCGCCTGAAGGTCACGGCGAAATAATCGGCGGCGGCCAGCGCGAGGATGATTACGAAACGCTGCGCACCAAGATCACGTCGCACGGGCTGCCGCTGGCGCCGTTCGAGTGGTACCTCGACCTCCGCCGCTACGGCACGGTCCCGCACGCGGGCTTCGGCATGGGTATCGAGCGCATGACGGGCTGGCTATGCGGGATACATCATATAAGGGAGACGGTACCGTTCCCTCGAATGATGGAACGGCTGGAACCGTAGGAAATAAACACAATCACCTGCGCGGTGGGCGCAATGGGTGACCCCTTGACCCGGTATCAATCGCAAAATCCCGCGGCCGGTCTTTTGCTCTCGGTCTTTAACGCGGAAGGTGGGCGTTCTTTTTCTTCCCCTCTCCCTGCTAGGGAGAGGATCGGAGGTGAGGGTCCTTATCCAGCGCGCGATTTTTCCGTGAGCGATTCAGGATTCTGCCTCTGCCATCGAGGCT
This sequence comes from uncultured delta proteobacterium, assembly GCA_963721485.1. GTDB lineage: Bacteria > Desulfobacterota > Binatia > Binatales > Binataceae > Binatus. The sequence continues at coordinate 312,444 of CAVRJV010000006.1, forward strand.
CGCGTTGAGGACTAGTGATCCAGATCTACTTCCAGACTCTCGACGCGCACCCCGGCCTGCTCGAAGCGGACTACAATCTGGCAGCCGCTAGTTTTTACAGTTAGCGAGTAGGCACCGGGGCTTCTTTGCGATGATGTTATCTGCTCGACGGTCTGACCCTTCAGACTTGCCAGCGCCTTGTTTAGTTCGGCCAGTGAAATGGCTATCTCGCGGCCGCGGGGGGTTTTCAGGAACAGGGCGTTCAGCGATAGCTCTGCGGCGGGGCCGAATAGGCGTCTTATGCGGCCGCTGGTTAGTGCTACTTCTACGATTGCGCCTAGTCTTAGTTGTAGGTCTGCGGGGACTTCTTGCGACTCAATCGCGGTCTTGAGGGTTAGATAGACTTCGCGGGCTTGCGGGTCGCTCGTCGCATCGAGGAAGGCCTGGATTTGTGGGAGTAGGACGTTGCGCTGGAGACTGTCGAGCGTTATCGATTCGCCCGCGCTGGGCGTGTCGTCGCTTGCCATTAGGCTGTCCCTTGCGAGAGGCCTTTGCATGACGTTGACGTTTCGCTAAGAGAGGAGACAGAATCTTGACTCGCGCGCAAAATAGCGCGCTGTATAAGGACCCTCACCTTAGTCCTCTCCCTTACAGGGAGAGGGGAAGAACGCAGAGCAAAGTTACGCAAGGGTTCCCTTACGGCCTAGGACTTGGGGCCGCCTTCGTTTTTGCCGAGCAGCGAGGCGAGTTCGTGCTCGAAGCCGCCGGTCTCGATCGCGCAATGCATGCCGCATTCTTTCGGCGCGCCGGTCTCCCACCACCATCGGCCGGCGCGCGGATCCTCGCCTTCGGCCACGGCGCGGGTGCACGGCGCGCATCCGATCGACTTGTAGCCCTTGTCGTATAGCTCGTTGTAGGGCACGTCGTTGGCGCGGATGTAGTCCCAGACCTCGTCGTCGGTCCAATCGGCCAGCGGCGCAAGCTTTACGATGCCGCCGTGATCGTGATCGATTTCGATCTTGCGGATGTTCGAGCGCGTCGCCCATTGATCGCGGCGCAGTCCGGTTACCCATGCGCTGTAATTCATCAGCGCGCGGCGCAGCGGCAGCACCTTGCGCACCTGGCAGCAGAGCAGGCGCAGGTTGACGTCGCGGTAGAAAAGATTGTTGCCGTGCTTGGTGACCATCTGCTGCACGACTTCGTATCGGGCATGAAGATTTCGATGTTGATACCGTAGCGGTCGCGAACTTGTCGATCAGCGTTGTAGGTCTCTTGCGGGCTGCCGGCCGGTGTCGATCGTGAAGACGCGAATGTTCGGATCGATCTTCATGCGCCATGTCGATCAGCGCGCAGCCGTCGGCCTGGAAGCTGCGAGCAGATCGCCGAGCTCGCGGCCGAAACGCTCGATCGCCCACGCCAGGACTTCCTGCGGCTCCTTGTCGTCGAGCTCGACGGCGGCTTCACCGGCTTCGAGCTCGTCCATCGTAAGATTAGTTCGGGCGTTTCGCTTCTTCGTTGAATGCGTTCCGCGCCATGATTAATCCTTGAGGGCGTGCAGAGCCGCGGCTCTGCGGCGGCTGGCGCCGCCTCTCGCTGCGATCGCGATCAAATCGGCGTCCGGCAGTGCGGACGCAAAAGTGCGTGAATGTTTCGCTCGGCGGCGCGCTGTCGAGATAGCCGGCGAACAGCCGCGACACGTAATCCTCGACCAGGGGCGACGGCACGCGGCGCAAGATCGGCTTGCCGATCGCGGCGTCCTTGCCCAGTCCGCCGCGCAGGATAATGTCGAAGGACTTCGAGCGGCTCGCCTGCCGGTCCGCGCGCTGGTCGTGCCCTGCAACCCGATATCGCCGGTCCAATGCTGCGCGCATGCGTGCGGGCATCCGTCGAGATTGAGCTTGAGGTCCGCCGACCTGCGTCGCCGAAATCGATTCACCAGCCGCTCGATAATCGTCGCGAGCTTGGTCTTGGTGGGCGTCACGGCGTAGTTGCAATGCGGATCGCCGATACATCCGATCGACGACGCGTAGAGCCCGTTCGCTTCGAGCGGAAAGCCGATCGCGCCGACCTGCGCGATGACGTCGTCGAGCCGCTCCTTCGGAATTCCGGTCAGGATGAAATTCTGCCGCCGCGTCAGCCGGATATCGCCGCCGAATGTCGCTGTCGATCGCCGCAATCTCGCGCATCTGCCGCCCGCTCATCAGTGCCGAGGTACACCGGGAATCCCGACGTAGTAGAGCCCGCGCTGCTTCTGCTCGTGGATGCCCATGTGATCGCTTTCGCGTCTCGGGTAGCGGCATCTCGGCGAGGTCTTCGAGCGCGAAGCCGAGCTTCGCTTCCACCAGCTTGCGGAATTCCTCGGGGCCGTAGTCGTCGATCATGAACTTGAGGCGCGCCTTGACCCGCGAGATGCGGTACTCGGTGGTCGATCTGCCAGACGTCGATAATCGCGCGCATCACCGGCATCGCCTGATCGCGCGTGACGAACACGCCAAGATGGCGCGACAGGCGCGGCGTCGAGGATTGCCCGCCGCCGACGCGCACCGCGAAACCCTCGCGCCCGTCCTTGATGCATTGCGATCAGGGCGACGCAATTGATTTCGGGCGCGTTGCACTGATGCTTGCACGCCGCGATCGTGATTTTGTGCTTGCGCGGCAGGTCGGAGTACTCGCGATTGCCGTAGAAAAAGCCCGCCGTCTCGGCGATCAGCGGCGTCACGTCGAAAAGTTCGTCGGGATCGACGCCCGCGACCGGGCATCCGGTGATATTGCGCACGACGTCGCCGCATCCGCCCATCGTGGTGAGCCCGACAGCCCTTCAGCTTGTCGAGAATCTCGGGGAACTTGTCGAGCGTGATGTAATGAAGCTGGATGTTCTGGCGCGTCGTCAGCTCGCCCTGGTCGCGCCCGTAGCTTTCGGAGATTTCGCCGATGGCGCGCAGCCCCTCGGCGCTTAGGATGCCGCTGGGGATTTTGACTCGCATCATGAAGGTGCCGATTTTCGGCTTGTCGTGGTACATGCCGAACCACTGGAGCCGCACGATGTCTTCCTCGGGGAGTTTTTCGTACGAGGTCTCGACCAGCCGGTCCCATTGACCGGTCAGCTCAGTGGGAAAGAGGTCGTGCTTGAGGCGCTCGACCGAATTGCGCTTCAGCACCATTTCCCACGATGGCGGCTCCCGTCTTCGGCACGAATCGAATCTCCTGCAACCCTAAAAGGTAACTTAGGTGAGTGACTTAGTCAATTAAGTAGATGAGTAAGCCGGTTGCCTATTTCATTCTATTGCCTGAAAGTGCTAAATTCATGATGTAAATTATGAAGTTTGGCGTCGGCGTCGATTATTCCTTGAAGGCGCTCCTGCTGTTGGCGGAGCGTTATCCTAACACCTTGCCGGTGCGAGTCGAGGAAATTGCCGAGAAGCAGGATATTCCGGAGAACTACCTGCGGCGGCTGCTGATCGAGCTCAAACGCGGGGGCCTCGTCGCCAGCCAGAAGGGCCCGAGTGGCGGATATATGTTGGCGCGGCCGCCGGCGCGAATCACGATGGCGGACGTTGTCGAGATAATCGAGGGCGACTACACACCGGTGGAATGCCTCGAGGAAAGCTCGTCGACATGCCCGCGCGAAACGCCGTGTGCGATGCGCGACGTGTGGCGCGACGTGCGCGACAGCGTCAACGGCATCCTGCGCGGCGTCACGCTGCAAACGCTCGCCGAAAAGCGCCGCCACGCAATCAACTACAGTATCTAGGAGCTGATTCTTCCCCCATGCATACATTCGCAGCGGCCGGCGCCGCATTCCTAGTCTGCGTACTTTGGTTCGATCTGATGTTCGACGTACAGGTGCGCGGGCATTACGACGAAGTTCCCGCGAATGCGCTCGCGTCGATCTCGGCCTACTACCGCCGCGTCACGCGGGAAGCATGGCCGATGAACCGGTTGATCGCTGTCGTGATGCTCCTGACGTTGCTGGTGATACTCCTGGAGATCGTATTCGGCGCGTATCACCGCTGGATCGGATGGATCTCGCTGCTCGCCGCGGCCAGCGCGATCGGACTTGCGCGAGTGCGCACTATCCCGAACGCGTCGCGCCTGGGTAAGGCGTCAGACTCATCCGAAGAGCAGAGCCGCCTCGCCCGCGCGATCTACAAGGATCACCTGTACTGCATCTCCGCGATGACAATTGTGCTGGTCCTTCAACTGGGCGCACATGGTCGGCACCATCGGCATAAAGAAACGCCTGCACATGTGACGCCGCAATCCGCTGTGCTCTAGCACCTGCCCGTCGCGATTGCTCGCGCTAGACCAGCGTGTGGCCGCCGTCGACGGTCAGCGTGATGCCGGTGACGAAGCCGTTCTTCATGAGGAACAGCACTGCCTCGGCGATGTCTTCGGGCGTTCCGATTCGTTTGACGGGCAGCCGCGCCGCCTGCATTTCAACCAGAGCCTGCTTGCGCTCGCCAATCAGCTCGTCGATCAGCGGAGTGTCGATGAAGCCGGGCGCGATCGTGTTGACGCGGATCGGAGCGAGTTCGAGTGCCAGCGATCGTCCGAACGCTTCGATCGCGCCGCACGACGCCGATCCGACGCTCCCGCCCGGCCGCGGTCGCCACGCCGAGACTCCGGACATCAACGTGATCGAGCCGCCATTCTTCATCTGCGCGGCACCATACTTCGCCGCATAGAGGGCTCCCCAGAATCGAGTATCCATCCCGGGCCTGAGCTTTTCAGTATCCGCCGCGAGGCCCGCACCAAGCGTCACCGTACCTGCAGTGATGAATATGTGATCGACATGGCCCAATTGCTCGAACAGCGATCGCGTCCCGGATTCGTTGGTGACGTTGAGCACTGCCGATTGCGACCCGGCCGGCAGTTGCGCAATCGCTGCGGTCAACTTTTCCTGCGAGCGGCCCGTGATCACGACTTGCGCGCCTTCGGCGGCTGCGGCCTTCGCGGTGGCGAGTCCCATGCCGGTGCTACCGCCGAGCACTACGACAACTTTTTTTTCGAGTGTCATGGCTACACGTGCACCAAAACTTTCTCGCGCAGATCGCGCATGAGCTTTTCGTTCTGCCCGACCTCGCCGGTGAAGATCATCTGCGACGTGCCCCAGTCCTTCGCGCGCCGCTTGAGCTCGACGATGCATTCCTCGGGCGTCCCGATCAGAATCATCGGCGACGCCAACAGCTCGTCGGCCGTCTGCTGGAACATCGGCGCCATCATCTCGGCAGTCTTGCGGGTCGCCTCTTTCGAGTCCGAGATGATCGTCGCGAACACAAAATTGCTGATTCGCACCGCGTCGGGCTTGCGTCCCAGCCGCTTCGCTTCGTCGCGCACGAATGCGACCTTCTCGCGGAACGATTTGTCGTTGGTGCGCTTCACGACTTCCATCGAGATATGCCCGCGCTTGCCCGCTTCGGGAATCACGTTGATGTAGTCGGCGTACTTGGCCGCGATGCGCAGCAATCCCTTGCCGCCGCCGCCGAGGATGATAGGCGGATGCGGCTGCTGGATTGGCTTCGGCCACAGGATCGCATCCTTGAGATGGTAGAACTCGCCGTCGAACGTCGTGCGCTCGTTCTTCCACAGCGACAGGATGACGGCGATCGCTTCATCGAGCATCCGCAGCCGCTCGGTGATCGGCGGAAACGGAAGCCCGCTCATCTTGAATTCCGTCTCGGTCCATCCCGATCCGATGCCCGCCACCAGCCTTCCGCCGCTCAACTGGTCGAGCGTCATCAGGCTCTGCGCCGTGATCGACGGATGGCGAAACAAATTGCACAGCACCAGATGGCCGACGCGAATTTTCTTCGTCGCCTCGATCACTGACGCAGCCATCACGATATGGTCGAAAGCGCGCGACTTCACATCGAGCTGCCGATCGGGACCTTCGTTCACCAGATGGTCAGGGAAAACGATCAGGTCATAGCCGAGCGCCTCCGCGGTTTGCGCGTGAGCGCGATACTGTGTGGGTTCCAGGCCGCCGAGCTGAATTCCGAATTCCATTGGTACCTCGCAAAAGTTCGATAGTTGAATGAGCTACGTTAGCAAACGCACCCGCGAAAAGGACATCCAATTTTGGGTGGTCCGTTTTCCGGGTGAAGAGAGCCTCGTTCCCGCACACCTTGCTGCTTGTGTCATAGGGTGGTACATACACTCATCGGGGAGGAAGCCGCGGAATGATCGTGAGCTTTCGGGACGACTGGTTGCGTGATTTCTTCGTCGATGACGTTCGCTCAAGGAAAATACCATCAGATCTCGAGAGTCGTCTGTTCCGTAAAATCCAGATGATCGACGATGCAATGGCAGATCGGGACCTGCGGCTACCGCCCAGCAATCACTTCGAAAAGCTGCGCGGTAACCTGGAAGGACTCCATTCGATCCGCGTTAACCAACAATGGCGGCTGGTCTTCCGATGGGATGGCGCCCGCGGCGAAGCCGAAGGCGTCTATCTGGACGGCCACAGTTACAGATGAAGCGAGGCGAACCATGCTGATGACGAAGCGCAAGCCGGTCTCGGTCGGCGAGATTCTGATCGAAGAGTTCATGCGGCCGATTGGTTTGACCCAAGGTGTTTTGGCCAAAGCAATGGGCGTACAGCGCAAGCACGTCAACGAGCTGTGCAACAACCGGCGTAGTGTGACCGCGCCGACCGCGCTCATCCTGGCGCGCGTGTTCGGCAACAGCCCTGATTTCTGGCTGAACGTGCAGCGGCGCGGCGATCTTTGGGAGGCGATGCACTCTCCCCGCGAACGCAAACGGATTCAGCGCGCGCGGCCATTGACGGCTGCCGCGTGAATTTCCCGTCTTCCGCTATGCCCGCCGCCTTGTCATAGTCCACCCCTCAAGGAGTTCTGAGGAGTCCGCGACAAATCGGTAAATTTGCTGCGCAGGTTGGGAGAGCCTTCGTCGATTGGCACGTCCGCATGGCGACTTGAATGTCGCCGGGAGTCGGGTCGTGAATGAGGCCGGGATCCAAAATTAGTTCCCAACGGGACTTCTTTGAGATCGACCGTTCGGTCCTCATCGGTCAGGTGACAGCCCTGACTCTTACGATCCGGGGCGCGTTAACCGAGATTGCGATGGTCGCGGATGAGAACGTATTCGACAAACGGCTGTCCGCAAAACTCAAGCGCAAGGCGCGCGAGCTGAATCGGACGGCCGAGAGACTGGACGCTTTGAGTAAAGTGCTGGCTCGCGCAAGATTCCCCAAGCCCAGGAAATAGAGGGCTGCGCATCGCGCGCTATTGCCGGGTCGGCAGCCTCGATTGCAGGCGTCGAGATCCTTCGAGCGCTCGTCTATTCCTCTGAAAGGCACATTTCTGATAACTTCCAGTCAAGTCGCTGTGGAGAGAGAAAGCCCTTTGTGGCTGCCGAGCATTCGAAGCACAGAGCACGGACATCGATGCCCGAGTTTTACAGTTTGCAAAACTGCTTTGAAGCGGACCGCAGCGCTCTCGTCCGGCAACTGGAGGATGTAACCCATGCGGTCGAAGACAGTGCGGCCGAAATGGCGATGACGGCTGCCGAGCGCGTGTTCGACCGGCAGGTGTCAAAGATTCTCGCGGGGGAGGTTCGCGCGATGCATCGGCTCACGCGAGGGCTCAAGGATCTGCGACGCGATGTTGCCCGCGCCCGTCTTCCGGAGACCGGGAAGTAGCTGCTCAGGGGGAGCAGGGCGTCGCCGCCGGCGTTACCGGAGCGCCGGCGGCGGGCATCCTGACCTGATCAATCTGCTTCAAACGACTGCCTGATCGAATTCAAAATCGACAAATACGATTGCGCACGCAAAATCCTGCAGAGCCGGGATATTTGTCGCATCACCGACATCTCTTGGAGCGTCACCTTATGCCGACCCGCAAGAGCAACGAAGCCTCGCCACGCGTCCTCGCGACTCGCGGCAGGCGGCGGCGCGGCAGATATCAGCGATTTCAATTCGGGGTAGGCTGCAGAGAATAGTTCCTGCTGATTCATCCGCAGACTGCGCGCCAACTGAAACAGCAGAGTATGCGAGGGCCGCCGCCGGCCCGACTCGATATAGGCAATGTGCGATGGAGTCACGCCGACACTGCGCGCCAATTCGCGTTGCGACAACCCTGCCGCCTCGCGCCGGGTTTTTATGACATCGCGAAAGAGTCGCTTCTTTTTCATTGCAGGAGAAATTCACCGTCGGCGGAGTGAATGTTAAATCAGATTTGAATTTTTGTGTCTCCCTAAACGGTACGTTTTGGAGCGACCTCGCGATTCAAGATTAGCCGTGGCTCCCTGAGTCCTGGATTCGATCAATCCCTGATTAAGATCTCGGCAGAGCCCGTCTGGCACGCAAAACACTCGATTGTGCCTGGCGAAAATTAGGCCAGCGCATTTACCAGCTTCCTTCACTATCTTCATCACTATGCGATTCTTACGGAGACATTTGCCGCATCCTTGCGCAAGTCGTGTGGTGCCGTAAAGCGCCGGTGCCTACGAAATCATCACTCCCTGCATTAGAAACAGTTGAACAGTCGGTTAAACAATGATTATGTTTGATCCAGTGGATGACGAGGTTGCGGTTTCGCCGTGCATGTGCCTGCCGATTGAGACGTTGCCCGCGCGAATTGCCGACCAAGGAGACCGATGACTCCAACAATCGCGCAGAATTCTTCACGTAATATTCGCCAACCGAAGCGCCCCTCGATGCTCGACGCGCTGGGTGAGTTCCGCGTTCCGCTCGAGGCAAGCATTTACTGGCTCGGCGCACTGGCGCATCCGTGGCCGCATGTACGTCCGCACAATTCAAAAGTCGTGATGCTGATTCCAGGCTTCATGGCCGGCGACGTGACGCTCGCACCGCTGGCGAACTTTTGCCGATGGCTCGGGCATCGCGCCGTCTACGCCGGCATCCTGTCGAACTCCGAATGTCCGCGAGAGACGATGCGCAAACTGAATGCGCGGCTCGCTCTCGCCCGCGAGAAATTCGATCAACCGATTGTCGTGATCGGCCAAAGCCTCGGCGGAGTCTACGCGCGCGAAATCGCCCGCGAACAGCCCGCGATGGTCGAGCGCGTGATCTCGCTCGGCTCGCCGATCAGACAGCCGCGCCATCACGCCAACCTGGCCGTGGAAGCGGTAGCCAAGTCGATCGCCGCGATTCGCGGCAAAGCCCACGGATGCCTCAGTGAGGCGTGCCAGTGCGGGCTGATGCTCAGCGACGAATCGCCGGCCAACATCCCGACCACCCACGTTTACTCGCGCACCGACGGCGTCGTCCACTGGGAGAGCTGCATCGATCTGAGCGGCACGCCGACGGTGGAAAACGTCGAGGTGATGGGTAGTCACGTCGGGATGGGCGTGAACGCCGACGTGTACCGCGTCATCGCGGATCGCCTTGCGATGCCGCACCGCTCGCGCCTGCGCGCGGTCGACCCACACGCCGCCGCCGCGCAGATCCAGGCAGAACGATTGTAATATGGGGCTCCTCGCCCCACGCCCTCGGCAGGGGTGACCCCTGCACCCAATATTAAGATGCGGGCTTACGCCCTGTTAGGAAGCTTTGGGCGCGAGGACGCGAAGCGGTCTCGCGTCCAGCTTTCTCAATACTGGGTGCAGGGGTCACCCCTGCCGAGGGTGCGGGGCGAGGAGCCCCGCATTAGATTCTTCCCGCCCTGCGTTATTTCAGATTTTGGTTCGCGAAATCCCAGTTCACCAGGTTCCACCATGCTTCGACGTATTTCGGGCGCGCGTTGCGATAGTCGATATAGTACGCATGCTCCCACACGTCGCAGGTGAGAATCGGGGTCTGGCCGTCGCGGATCGGGCATCCCGCATCGTGCGTTGAGACTACCTGGATCGAGCCGTCCTTTGCGCGCACCAGCCATGCCCATCCGCTGCCGAAATGACCGGTGGCAGCCTCGCTGAACTTTTTCTTGAACGCCTCGAAATCGCCGAACGCTTTCTTGATCGCGTCGGCTATCGGTCCCTTTGGTTCGCCGCCGCCCTTCGGGCTCAACGATTTCCAGTAGAAAGAATGATTGTAGTGCTGTCCCGAATTGTTCAGCAGTGGTCCGGGCTCCGCCGCTTTGACGACCTCTTCGACTGATGCGTTCTCGAATTTTGTGCCTTTCGTCAAGTTGTTGAGGTTGGTGACGTAGGCGTTGTGATGCTTGCCGTGATGATACTCGAGTGTCTCGGCGGAAATATTGGGTTTCAGCGCGTCCATACTGTACGGCAGTTCGGGAAGTGTAAATGGCATGATGAAAACACGTCCTTTCGGGCTGGAATCGAGATTCGTCGGCCCGGCTGATTGTGAATGCAGGTCCCGGGATTGGGCTCTGTGATCCGACTTTACCCCTGACGAATGGATCTAGACAAACGGCTTCAGTTGTTCTTCGCCGACTCGGCCAGGAATGCGGTCAGGTCGTCGATTTGATTTGAGAGCTGCGGCAACGCGCGCATCGTATGCGTGGTGCGCTTCGGCGTGTACCCGATTGGATACTTCAGAAACATCACGCGATCGTAAACCAGTTCGCGCGAGGAGCCCGCAATCGGCGGTCCCTGGCTGCCGGGCAGGTTGGGATCGGCGTTATGGCAAACCACGCAGTTCGTCACGTACACGATTCGCCCGCGCTGCGCGGGAGTCATCGGCGGCGCCGGACCACCGCACGCAGACAGCGCCAGCGCAAGCATCGCCACCGTTGCGCGCATTCGGAATCGCCGCGCGAAGAGTGTTGTCACACGGTTTGGCTAGAGTTCGCGGCGGCCGCTTAGCGCGCTGGTCAGTGTGGCGGAGTCGCTGTATTCGAGGTCGCCGCCCGCCGGCAGGCCGCGCGCGAGGCGCGTTGTCTTGACGCCGAGCGGCTTCAGCACGCGCGCGATGTACAATGCGGTCGCCTCGCCCTCGACGGTCGCGTTGGTCGCGATTATCACCTCGCGGACCACCGCCGGAGGGCTGACGCGCGCGATCAGTTCCTTCATCTTGATATCGTCGGGGCCAATGCCGTCGAGCGGCGCGAGCGCGCCGTTCAGCACGTGATAGACGCCGCCGAAACTGCGCGCACGCTCGATCGCCATCAGGTCGGCCGGCCCTTCGACGACGCAAATCACCTCGCGCTCGCGCGCCTCGTCGTCGCAAATCTGGCACCGCGGATGGTCCGACAGGCCGAAGCATCCGGAGCACAGGCCGACGCGCTCTTTCATTTCGAGCAGCGACTCGGCCAGCGCGATCACCTGGTCGCGCGGCCGATTGAGCAGGTTGAATGCGAGCCGCGACGCCGTCTTCTCGCCGATCCCCGGCAGCCGCGAAAGTTCCTTGACCAGCCGCGTCATCGCGGGCGGCAGTCCGTCCTGGCGCTTCAGGTTTTCCGCCATCAAGCGCGCTCCGTCATTCGTTGCCGAAGCCGTCGTTGCCGAAGCCGGGAATCTGCAGCGCGCTCAGCGGACCGAGCTTGCCCATTTCGTCGGCCAGCATCTTCTGCGCACGCGCCATGCCGTCGTTGACGGCCACCAGGATCAGGTCCTGTAGCATCGACTTGTCGTTGGCGCCGACCAGCGCGGCGTCGATTTCTATTTTGCGCACGCGTAGCGTGCCGTCGACCACCACCCGCACCATCCCGCCGCCCGCTTGCGCTTCGACGGTTTTCAACGACGCCGCTTCCTGCATCTCCTTCATGCGCGTTTGCAGCTCTTGCGCCTGCTGCATCAACGCCGACAAATCTATTTCTGCCACTCTGATCGCTCCTTGCCGCGGGTCTCCCCGCGGCAACGTATTACTTCGATTCCTTCGCCGAAGCTTCCACTGAATTCGGCATCCTCAACTCCACCAGCCGCGCGTCCAGCGTATCGAACACTCGCCGCACTGAAGGATCGGCCAGCACCGCCTGCCGCTCCTCCGGAGTCGCCGTGCGGCGCGGCGCATCTGTCGCGCTCGATACCGGCGCGGTTTCTCTGATCGGTTCAAGCGCCGGCTTCGACGCGGTTCCGTTTCGCGGTCTTTCTACGGCAGCCGCTTTGGTTGAGGCCGCTGGCGCAGGCGGCAATTCGCGCGTGACGCTTTCCGCGAGCGGCATCGTCGGGCGGCTCGCCGCCGCATTCGCCGCGCCGTTGGTCGAAAGCTCGACTCGAATTGCGCGGCCAAGATGCTCGCTCGCCAGCTCGGCGATCACAGTCTTGTTGTCGTTCAGATAGCGAATGTAGATGTCGTTGCGCGCGGTGACCGTCAGCACGTCGCCGTCGAGGCCCAGCCCCGCGCCTTGTTCCATGAACCCGGCGAGCGCGGCCCGCCTGCCGCGGATAAAGTCGCGCAGTGCGGAAGTTCGCGTTCTCCGTCACTCTGGGATTCGCTGCGCAGGGGCGCGTCCGCTTTGACCTCGCCCTCGACGCGCATCCGTCGCGCACCGCTGGATTGCGGACTCGGTGGATGCTCCGGCTTCGCCGCACTGCGGCTTCCAGAGCCGCTACCCGACGATGCGGGCGGATTGCCCGACGCCGGCGGTGTCGCCGATCCGATCGCACGCAGCAATTCGTCGGCGTCGATCACCGCCGCCAGCGACGCCATCCGCACCACCGCCATTTCGAGCAGCAAGTCAGGATACGGCGACTTGAGAATCTGCTCCTGCGAATCCGCCATCAGGCGAAACAGCCGCATGATATCGCGCGCGCTTGCGCCGGCAGCCAGCCGCTTCAGCTCCGACACTTCGTGATCGGGAATATCGTCGAGCGGACTGTCAGAGTCGCCCGCGGGAAGTTTCGCCACCGCGAGATTCCGAAGAGTTTCGAGCAAGTCGCGCCCGAGCGATTCGAGGTTCGCGCCGCGACTCGCGAGTTCACGCACATGCGCGAGCGCGCCCGCCGCGTTCTTCTGGATAATCGCGTCAGCCAATTTCAAAACCGTGGTGCGGCTCGCGACGCCTAGCGACGATGCGACTTCGGCCTCCGTCACCTTGCCCGACGCGGTTGCGATCGCCGTCTCGAGCATCCGCTCCGCATCGCGCATGCTGCCGCCGGCCTCGCGCGCGAGCAGCCGAATCGCGGGCTCCTCGACTTCGACGCCTTCGCGCCCCGCGAGATCCTGCAAGCGTTCGAGAATCTTGAGGTACGGGATGCGCCGGAAGTCGTAGCGCTGCAAGCGCGACAGAATCGTCTCGGGCATCTTCTGCGGCTCGGTCGTCGCGAGAATAAACTTGACGTGCGGCGGCGGCTCCTCGAGCGTCTTCAACAGCGCGTTGAAGGCCGAGTCGGTCAGCTGATGCGCCTCGTCGATAATGTAAATCTTGAAGCGGTCACGCGCGGGCCGGTAACTGAGATTTTCGATGATCGCGCGCGCGTCTTCGATTTTGCGGTATGTGGCGCCGTCGATTTCATTGACGTCGAGCGAACTGCCGGCGCGAATCTCGACGCACGCCGCACATTCGCCGCACGGCTCCGCGGTCGGGCCCTTCTCGCAATTCAGACATCGCGCGAGAATCCGCGCCGCCGTCGTTTTGCCGACGCCGCGAATCCCGGTGAACAGGAACGCATGCGCGATGCGGCCGCGCTTCAGTGCTTCGCCGAGCGTGCGCGTCACATGCTCCTGGCCGACCAGCTCCGAGAAGCGTTCGGGCCGCCATTTGCGCGCAAGTACGAGATGTGGGGTTTGAGCTTCGGCCATCGCGAGATTTTTTCGTCGGGACTGCCCGTCGAATGATAGCCAGGCACCCCTGCGGCACAGGGTGGCAGCCGGTACCGTTGCTTCCTTCCGGACCTGGCGGGGTTCGCGGCCTTCCCTTGCGCAGGACCCGGCTATCAGCGGCGGGCAGTCCCGAAAATTGCTCCAGCGCGCTTTTCTTTTGCGCGCCCTATTACAGTATCACAGCGGCGTTCATGCAACCGCCGATGACGAATTTGTTTCGTGCCTGTGGGACCCTGTTGAAAGCTTACTTTGCAGATTCAATCAGGATCGGCTTGCCGCCCCGCAGTCCGACTCCGGGTAGACTGTACACGGCTGACTTGGAGAGCTTCTTTGCTGGATGAATTAATCCGAAAGTGTGAGTGCGGCCCCCGCGTCCGGAACCGGCGCGGCTGCCCTCATACTTCCAATCCGACTTCTCCAGGAACACGACATCAACTCGCCACACCACGACGGGACGATTCGGTTTGAAGGTCTCGGTTGGATCAACGACGTAGCGCCACACGATATACCAACCGGGGTGGTCATAGTGAGATTGAATCGCCCACGGTCTCGTACTTCCCTTTGATTCCAGGGCGGTCTTCGCGGGCGGATTGATTTGACCGCCCAAGGACAAATCGGGAAAACGCTGCTGCGCTGTGTCCGGATGTTTGTGTTTCTTGTAGGGACTGAATGAATCCAGAGCCTTGGCTCCGAAGATTCCTACGATCGCGCTGAATACGTTCGCCTGTTCGAAGTACAGGTCGATAAGATCTCCGGCCTTTTGCTCGACGTACTCAACGGCCCGCCGGATGTGAACTATCTCCAAGCCCTTTGGCAAACGGGAGCTGTCGCCTGGCATCGCCGTAAGATGCGCCGTTGGCCGTGAGCTGTGCAAGTTGCGGGATAGCTTTCATCGCTACTTTGAAGAACTCGCGGTCTGCTTCGACGCCGATGCTTTCGTATCCCACTGCGGACGCTGCCGCAATCGTAGAACCGCCGCCCATGAACGGATCGAGAATTACTCCTTTGCCGAGCGGCAGCGATGCGCGAACTATCTGGCGCATGAACGCCTGCGGTTTGAGCGATGGATGGGGAGCTAGTGCGCGTTCCTCGGGGCGCGTTGGGGCAGAGCGAATTACATCCAGAAAAGGTTCGGTTTCGGAGATTCGGCGCAGGCCGCCGGTTTTCCACTTGCGCAAATTGTCCTGGACTCTTCCCTCACACGGCTTGCGGAATAGTCCCCACGGCTCCCACGCAGAGCGCGGCATCACCGAAATGTCTGTGAATTCGCGATGCGCATTCTTGGGGCGGTCCCCGCCGCGCAGCGTTTGCACCAAACGTATGACCTCGCCTCTTTTCTCGAAGCCGACTTCCATGAGCGGCAGATAAACCAAATGGGACAACAGCGGGTTCGTCGCAATGAAAATGTGGGCGCCCGGCACCAGAACGCGAAACGCGCGCTGGGCGAAATCGTGAAAGAACTGTCGCAGCGCCCACATCTCCTGTTCTCGCAGCACCGTGAATCGCGGCAACGGACTTCTCTTGCAACCATCGAACGACGGCGGGATTCGCCATACTCCGCCGCGGCCTGAGCGGAGTTTGATTTTCTCTCCCTCCGTATATTCCTTCAGGCCATAAGGTGGATCCGTGACGATCGCATGAATCGACTCCGCCTCTCTCGAATTCATCCACTCGAAACTGTCCGCCATCAAGATCGCGAACTTTCCGGGAGACTTCACCGAGCCGTTCCTCTCGATCGGATCTTGTCTCATGTGCGGTTGACTTGGTTACTCACGAGCGGGCGCGCCACCTCATGAAGCGTAGCAACGTCGGGTCTACGTCACAATTCGATGGCGTGGGACTTGCGCGGTTGCTATCACAATTGTGATGGCATCGCATACCGACAAGGTCGCGGTCGGGCTTATCCAGATGAGCTGTGCGGCCGAGCCGCGCCTCAATCTCGACAAGGCCATCGCCAAAATCGAGGAGGCTGCCAAGCGCGGCGCGCAAATCGTATGCACGCAGGAGCTGTTCGGCTCGCATTACCCGTGTCAGGTCGAGGACCCGAAATTGTTCGATCTCGCCGAGCCGATTCCCGGACCGACCACTGAGGCTCTCGGCGCCGTCGCCAAGGCGCGCAAAATAATCATCGTCGCGTCGCTCTTCGAGCGCCGCGCCGCCGGCGTCTATCACAACACCGCCGCCGTCATCGACGAGACCGGCAAAATTGTCGGACGCTACCGCAAGATGCATATCCCCGACGATCCGCGCTACTACGAAAAATTCTACTTCACCCCCGGCGACCTCGATTTCGTCGCGCATCCGACGTCGCGCGGCTCGGTCGGCGTCCTCGTATGCTGGGATCAATGGTTCCCCGAGGCCGCGCGCCTGACCGCGATGGCCGGTGCGCAGATTCTCTTCTATCCAACGGCCATCGGATGGTGGCATGGGGAGCCGGAGAAGGTCCGCCCCAAGCAGGTCAACGCATGGGAAACGATTCAGCGCAGTCACGCGATTGCCAATGGAGTCTTCGTCGCGGCGATTAACCGCGTGGGAGTCGAAGGCGAGCTCGAGTTCTGGGGCGATTCGTTCGTCGTCGATCCGTTCGGCGAAGTGATCGCCCGCGCAAGCGCCACCGCCGAGGAAACCCTCGTCGCCGAATGCGACCTCGCCAAAATCGAGCAGGTCCGCCGCAACTGGCCTTTCCTGCGCGACCGCCGCATCGACGCCTACGCCGACCTGACCCGCCGCTACCGCTCGTGAGCAACATTCCACCTGAGCATCGCCGACTGCTAGCCGGCTACCGGATGCCCCCCGAGTGGGCGCCGCATCTCGCGTGCTACCTCGCATGGCCGCACAATCGCGACACCTGGCCCGGCAAGTTCGACGTCATCCCGCCGATCTACGCCGAGATGGTAGCGAAAATCGCGCGCTTCGATCCAGTTCGCCTCGCGGTTACCGACGCTGCCCAGCTCGACCAAGTGCGCGCGATGATTCTCGAGGCTGCCCGCCGCACCGAAAACGGAGCGCCCGGCCCGCTGCTGCCGATCGACATATTTCATCTGCCGACCAACGATGCGTGGGTGCGCGATCACGGTCCGATCTTCGTCAACCGCCTCGCGAATGCGACGCACGCCGGCCCAAATCAGATCGCACTCGACTGGCTTTTCAATTCGTGGGGCGAGAAGTACGGCGCCTTCGATCTCGACGACGTCGTCCCGCAAAAGTTGGGCGCGCGCTATGGCTTCGAGGTGATCGAACCGGGCATCGTGCTCGAAGGCGGCTCGATCGACGTCAACGGCGCAGGCTCGATTCTCACAACCGAGTCATGCCTGCTCAACCCGAATCGCAATCCGACGCTGACCCGCGCCGACATCGAGGATTACCTGCGCACCTATCTCGGCGTGAGCAACGTGCTGTGGCTCGGTGACGGAATCGCCGGCGACGACACCGACGGCCACATCGACGACCTCGCACGCTTCGTCGCGCCCGACACGATCGTCACCGTCGTCGAGGACGACCCGCTCGACGTGAACTACAAGGTCTTGCAGGACAACCTCGCGCGTCTGCGCGCGATGCGCGACCAAAACGGCCGCCCCTTCAAAATTGAAACGCTCCCGATGCCGCCCGCCGTCATCCACGAGGACACTCGCCTGCCCGCGTCCTACGCGAACTTCTACATCGCCAATCGCGGCGTCCTGATGCCGACCTTCAACGCCCCGACCGACGCGCGCGCCGCGCAAACTCTCCAGCGTCTCTTCCCCAACGGCCGCGTCGTCGGCGTCCCCTCGACCGACCTCGTATGGGGCCTCGGCTCCGTCCACTGCCTGAGCCAGCAACACCCCGCACCAACTCCGTCATCATGACGAAGCGAGCAACGCGGCCTTTTCCGTCGTCCTGACGACGGAGCGTTAGCGACGGGAGGAAGGACCTCGGACAACTCCGCGTAAGCGAAGCCGGTACCGGTTCTGGCTCTCCATCGCGGGGGGATGAACTTTTCAGCCTGACGCTCCTGGATTTTCCATGCTATCTCTCGAACGTGACGGCTTCACGCAACTTCTTAACGACCAACCCCTCAACGACTTCCCCAAGCCGTTGCCGTGATCCTTTTTTACGGAACGAAACGACGCCTAGTGGTTGAAGCATCGCTAGAACACCACTAATAGTAGCAATTGTTCCGGGAGTATGTACTTGACGCAATCATGAAACGTTCAACGAATCTGCCGTTAGTTCAGCCTTCGGTGAAATTAAGGTTTGGAAGTGGGTGCCGCCGATGGCGTTGCGGTTGGCGGAATGAGCATCTCTTTCAGCTTAGCGGACTCCGCCAATCGCTCTGGCCCAGTAGGGAAACAGCGGGCATACAGTTCGTTCGTTCTATCAGTCATTCCTTGAAGCATTTTGGGGGTGGGCATTGTACCCACCATAAAGTTCACGCGCATCAAAAGAAACGACATCTCAAATATCCCTTGGCAGGTGTCGCGAATATCGTTCTGCGCTTTGGCTACTTGGTCTCCGATGCCCTGAATAGTTTTTTTCAACTGTCGAACTTCCATCGTGTCGCTTTGAACTTGAGTTACGTTGGCTTGCATATCGGCAGTGATCGAAAAGTATTTTCCAGCAGTGACGATCAGATGCTTTATAGCAGACGTATTGGGGACAACGACCGCGACCAAAATAGCACTAGCCAAAACAGCGGCCATGAATGTAGTGGCTTGCGGGACGGTCAGCTTTTTCAAAGGAAGCACGACAGCAAGGTAAACCAAACCACCGATGACGATGCACGCAGCAATAGTAGCCATTATGATTCTTCCCCTAGTCCATGGGTCGATGCGTTCGTCGCAATAGCAGTTTGGAGTGGACTGCTAGTCTTGATGTGGTCTCTCCGACACGGAGATTGATCGTCCCATGATATCTTTATATTTGACTCAAAGATATAATTCTGCTAAGTTATCTCGTATGGCAAAAGGACAAAGACCAGTTGCTTCGGACAAATCGGCAATCATCGCGAAACTTCCACGCGCGTGCATGGATGAAACTGCCGCCGTGGAGTTTTTTGAAGAACAGCGTTGGGGCAAAGACCCGCGTTGCGCCCACTGTGACAGTCGCGAAATCTATCAGATGCGCGACCGCAAGACTGGCGAGCGCAACAAGCGGTTCCTGTGGCGCTGCCGTTCGTGCAACAAGCAATTCACGGTTCGCGTGAACAGTGTCTACGAAGATAGTCCGATCCCGATGCGTCATTGGGCGTACGCTTTCTGGAAAGGTTGCTCAAGCAAAAAGGGCGTGAGCGCATTGCAGATAAAGCGCGAGACGGGATTAACGTACAAATCAGCTTTGTTCATGATGCATCGCATCCGCTTTGCGATGGGTGAAGATTGGAGAGCGATGCCCAAATTGAGCGGGACGGTTGAAGCCGATGAAACGTATGTGGGTGGCAAGCCGCGCTACAGGCAGCCGCGCAAGGGACCGCGCATTACCAGTGATAAGAAAACGCCCGTCGTATCGCTTGTTGAGCGCGATGGAAAAATTCGTTCGTTCATTCCAGTGGACGTAACCGCAGCTAACGTCGGACGGATTCTTGCGGAAAACATTACTCGCGAATCTCATTTGATGACTGACAGCGCGGGAATCTACAAGAGTGGCCCTATTGCCCAGTACTTCGCGCGACATGGGATGACGGATCACTCCAGACGTGAGTACGCGAAGCCGGATGGCACGCATAGCAACACTGTTGAATCCGCGTTCTCGCTCTTGAAGCGCGGCATCATGGGCACATTTCACAATGTCAGCCGCAAACATCTGCATCGTTACGTTGCCGAGTTTGATTTCCGTTGGAACAATCGGAAGGTGGATGACGGCGAACGCACAGCGCGCGCCATCCGTCAAGCGCAGGGCAAACGACTGACTTATCGCAATCCACTTTTGAGGAACGTATGATTCGATGCAGGGGCTAGCAAAGAAATCAAAGTTGGTGCGGGAGACGGGACTCGAACCCGCATGGTGGGCTGCACCGAACGCTTCCAAGGCGTTTGCGTCTTCCTGTTTCGCCACTCCCGCACCTTCCTTCTCCCTCTATTCCCTGCCGTATTGGCGTAAACAGCAAGTGATTTCAGGCGAATTTCATGTGGATGTGGCACGTGAAATCTGTGGATAACTATGCCCAAAAAGAAGCCTAAAAAGCCGAAAGTACGCGGTCCGAAACCCGATACATTGGTCATCGAAGGAAATTGGAAGGAAGCCATTAGGAAATCCTTCGACAAAAAGCCGCCAGTCGGCGGATGGCCAAAAGCTGATCGAGTAGTAAAACCTAGCTGATAGAAGCGAAATGACTCTCCACAGCTGTGGAAAAAAGATCATGGGTTTGCGTCAAGTACATACTCCCGAATTGTTCTTCCGGCCTGTTTCGGACCCCGGTCAAAGCGCAGTCCCTCATCGCTTAGTGAAATTATTTAAGATTCTCAATATAATACTTGACAGAGTTAATATTTAGATTAATATTGGGCCTCAATGAGGCCGATAATTCTCAAATGCCCTTCATGCGACAGCAACCTGACCATCGCTCGCCTCGACTGCCCTGACTGCAAAATCTCCATCGAAGGCGAGTTCACGCTGCCGGCGCTGCTCAAGCTCACCGGCGCGCAGCTCGACTTCGTCGAGGTCTTCATCAAGAACCGCGGCGTCATCCGCGAAGTCGAACGCGAACTTGGCGTCTCGTACCCGACCGTGCGTGCGCGCCTCGACGAAGTGATCGCCGCGCTCGGCTACTCGCCCAAGTCCGCGCCCGAGTCCGCAAATTCAGACGTACGCGGCTCGCGGCGACGCGCGGTCCTGGCCGATCTCAAGGGCGGCAAGCTCACACCCGAGGAAGCACTCGCGGCGCTTAACGAGCGCCACTCGAAAGACAGTTGAACCAACTGAAAGTCTCAACGGAGGGAGTTTTCAATGGCTATCTCGACAATCGACGGAGTTGAATCAATCCGCATCATCCGCGCCGCCGGAAATCTGAAAATCGCCGGCACCGATCATCCCGCGATTGAGATCGATACCAACACGGCGCCGCAGGTAACGACCAGCGCCGGCGTCGCCGAAGTAAAGTTGCGCGACAATGCCGGCATCGCGGTCCCGGCCGGAGTCACCGTCGAGGTCGAGGATCTCGGGGGCAACCTCGACGTCGCCGATCTCGCCACGCCGTTCGTCGTCACGCGGGTTCGCGGCAATCTCCACGCGCGCCACCTCGGTGCAATCTCGATGCGCGACACCGTCAGCGGCAACGTCTCAATCAAGGAAGCCGGTGCGATCGACGGCGTGAAAGTCCGCGGCTCGCTCTCGGTTGAATCCGCTGGTGCGATCACCTTCAGCCACGTCGCCGGCGGATTCGATTGCCGCGCGATTGACGGCGAAGTGGCGATCGAAAAGATCGCCGGCGGCGCACACCTGTCCGGCGTGCATGCGCCATTCATCGCGCGCGTCATCGGCGGACATCTCGAAGTCGAAGACAGTGCCCATGTCGAGGCCGGCGTGGTCGGCGGCAGGGTGCGCGCCTCGAACCTGTCGGGCGGCCTGCAAGTCGGAAAGATCGGCGGCAAGCTCGCGGCTGACACCGTCGCCGGCGAAGTCGCCGTCGGCTTTGTCGGTGGCAACGCACGCATCAGCGGCGTGGGCGGCTCGCTGAATCTTGAAGATGTGGGCGGCGCGATCGATCTCGGCTGGACCATTTCCAGCCGACAAGGCCTGGAACGTCAGCGAGCCGCGGCCGCGTCAACGTTGAAGTGGACGCGAGCGCGTCGCTCGAACTCGACGCTTCCGCCGGATGGGGCCGAATCCGCACTTACGGTATCGACGCCGACGCGCTCAAGTGGATCGACGCAATCACATGCACGGTCCCGTCGGTCCCGAGCCGGCCGCGGGCGCGCGCACCAAAATTGGCATCGAGACGCGCGGCGCCGACGTGATCGTCGCCAGCGCCGACGCGCGCGAGCGCGATTTCTCGGGCCGCGGCTACCGATCGCGCGCGGCCGGCTCTTTCGCCGCCCCGTTCGAGGACTTCGTCGACGATCTTGGCGGCGAGATTCCGGTGTTCGTGCGCAGCGTGCTCGACGCAGCCGGCCAGTTCGTGGCTGAAAGCGGCGGGCTGTCGAGCGGAATCGTGCGCGAAGTGACCCGCGACGTAAAGCGCAGCGTCAGCGAAGGACTGCGCGAAGTCGAGCGCGCAATTTCCGAAATCGAAGAGCGAGTACCGGAGGACGTCGGCGAGCGTTTGACGAAACTGGGAAAGGAAATCGGCGAGCTGGTGTCACATGCCGTCCGCGGCGGCACGCGTGAGGCGCGCAACGAGATGCGCGATCGCGTCCGCCAGGCGGCGCGAGAGATGCGCGACAAGATCCGCGAAGCGGCGCGCGACGTGCGCAGCCGTTCCAGCGAACAACCGGGCGGCACTACTCAGTCGAATACTCAATCGACTACTCAGTCAGAAGAGGCAAAGCCCTCCTCGAGTAGTAAGTCAGACCAATTCAGACCCGGTGGAACTGTGAAGCTCAACCGCGACGACGCGATTCTCGAAATCCTCGCCGCAGTCAAGGATGGCCGCCTCGAGCCCGACGAGGCCGACGATCTAATCAACGCCTGGATGGAAGTCTCGCGCGGCGACGAAGTCCGCCACTGACGCTGCCAAACACGATTGTCCCCTTTCCCTCGAGGGAAGGGGTTAGGGGTTAGGTAGGCCCGCGTCACCCCGCGAGGAACAAAACGCATTGCTTACTTCGAGAACTGAGTCATCGACAGAAGATTGCCGTCGGGATCTTTGAACCAACACACCATCCCGCCGTCCGGAGTGGTCCAGATTCCCAGGTCGTCCTGTTGCAGTTCCGAGATGCGCTCGAACTTGACGCCCTTCTGCGCGAGCTGCTTTACCGTCGACTTGAGATCAACGACCTTCCAACCCAGCGCCGTGAATGGGAGCGGCGTGAATTTGCCTTGCGGCTTCTCGATATGAAGATGGATTCCGCCCGCCTCGTAAACGATCGCCCACCAGGCGTCCTCGACCAGCCTGAGCCCGAGCACGCCGCCGTAAAATTCTTTCGCTCGCTCTGGCTGAGTGGTTCCAACGAATGCCATCACTTCGCAATTGCCGAGCATGATTCGGTCCTCCCGCACGTTCATGTCAGCGCTGTGTTACCACTTTGGACGGTTGGCTGTCTTGCGATGGATTGCCAACCGATGCCGAAAAGCCCCCGGTCAGTACTTCCGCGCCGCATAGAACGCAGCGCCGTCGGCGCGGCTACAGTTTGAAAGTTTTGAGCGCGGTCAGGATTCTTGTGGTCAGCTCCATATTGAGCGTCATGCCCTCGAGCGCCATCCCTTGAAGCAGCAGGCACACCATCTGCGGGATGATCTCGTACTCCGCGCCCGCGCCGTCGGGCTGCGGAAAGAGTTCCTTGAAACTTTGACCGATATATTCCGCCGACCGATCGTTCGCTGCGCTCACCGCCTCGCGCAGGTACGCGTCGGTGCGGCTGGCGACGAGCAGCTCAACCCAGGCGGTCATGAAGCGGCCGTTGGCAATCTCCCACAATAGATCGATCGCCGTTGCCCGCCGGTCGCTCTCGTTGGTGAGCTGGCTGACCTTATCTTTCATGTCGAAGAACATCAGCTGGAAGAGATGCTCGACAGCGCTGGTGAGCAATTCTTCTTTGCGGGGAAAATGATAGAGTTGCGCGCCGCGCGAGAGGCCGGCGCGCTCGGCGACTTCGGAGGTCGTGGTATTCGCGTAGCCGCGTTCGATGAGGCAGTCTATCGCCGCGTCCAGCAGCCGTCGCCGCGTTTCAGCAGTCTTTTCGTCCTGCGTCAGCCGCGGCTTGAAATGAGTCCTGGTAGGTGAAGAGGCGCCCATAGCGGCGCCAATCCTAGCAGAGCGGGAGTCGATATCAAGGAAAAGTAGCTGCGCGCTAACGCCGCATTAGGACGATTACTGCAAGAATATCGCGATTGCAGATGATATGAATTCACCATGCCGGGGACTACGGGTGTGACGGTGGAGGCGAGGGGGTTGGCGGCGTGGCGCCGTTCTATCGCGGAGTACACCGAGCGGCGCGTGATGCTGATATTGCCGCTGGGCTTCGCCAGCGGCCTCCCGCTGCTGCTGACGTATTCAACGCTGTCGGCCTGGTTCGCCAAAGACGGCGTCAGCCTCAAGACCATCGGTGCCTTCGCCCTCGTCAGCACCCCCTACTCCTTCAAGTTCCTGTGGTCGCCGCTGATCGACCGGCTGCCGCCGCCGATTCCCCTTGGCCGTCGGCGCGGCTGGGGTATCTCGATTCAGATCGCACTTATCGCGGCGACGCTCGCGCTGGGCTCATGTAATCCGAAAATCGATCTCGTGCGGATGGCGGAACTGGCGCTGCTTGTCGCGTTCCTGTCCGCGAGCCAGGACGTCGTGATCGATGCGTACCGGGTGGAAATCCTGACGGAGGAGCAGCAGGGTCCCGGCGCCGCGATGATCCAGACCGGGTACCGAATCGCGATGCTGGTGTCGGGCGCCGGCGCGCTCGTCATCGCCGCTCGATGGGGATGGTTCGAGGCGTACGCGACGATGGCCGCGCTGCTCGGCGTAGGCATGCTGGTGTTTATCTTCGGGCCCGAGCCGGCGACGATTCCGCAGCCGCATAGCGCGTCGCGCGGCTGGGACGCGATTGGCGAGTGGCTCGCGACCGCGGTCACAGGACCGTTCGCCGATTTCATGCGGCGGCCGATGTGGCCGGCGATCGTCATCTTCATCGTCGGCTACAAGCTCGGCGAAGCGATGGCGGGCGTGATGGCGATGCCGCTGTATATCTCGATCGGGTACTCGCTCAAGGAGATCGCGGCGGTCTCGAAGCTGGTCGGCTTCTTCGCAACTGTAATCGGCGCGATAGTCGGCGGCGTGGTGACGTCGAAGATCGGTGTGATGCGCGCGCTCATTGTGTGCGGAATCCTGCAGTCGGCGGGCAATTTATTTTACGTGCTACAGGCGGTAGGCGGCCATCGGCTCGACTATCTCGCGCTATGCGTTGCGGCCGAGAATCTCACCGGTGCGATGGCGGGTACGGCGCTGGTGGCGTATCTGTCGGACCTGTGCTCGCCCGCATTCACCGCGACCCAGTATGCGCTGCTGTCGTCGCTGGCGGCGGTGGGGCGCACGATGGTGGCGTCTTCGGGGGGAGTGCTGGCCGCGAAGCTGGGATGGGTGCCGTTCTTCCTGATGACGACGGTCGCGACGATTCCCGCGCTGCTGCTGCTCGTCTGGATCGCGCGGCACGATCGCGAGCCTGTGCGCGACCGCAAGAACCACTTGTTACATAGATAACACAATCCGTCGAATGAACTTTGTGGTGCGAGCGCTATTCCGCCCGCGCATCAACGCATCTGATACATTGAACGGATGACTCCTGTTCGTGCATCTGGCACCCGAAGACTACGGGGCCTCAAGAACATTTCCTGGCTCACGGCGCGCCAGCTCGACAAGCTCTCCAACGCGCTGACGGTCAGCATGGTTGAAAAGCGCGGGATCATTATCGACGAGAAGCATTCGCATGACTCCGCATTCATCCTGCTGGCGGGCGTGGCGCGAATCACCTGCCGCAATCGCAAGGGTGAGCGCACGCTGGTGATCATGGTCGCGCCCGGCATGATTCCGGGTTTCCCGCCGCCGGTCCCCGGCATCAGTTACAATTTTCGATGCGAAGCGGTCACCATATGCCGGATCGGGACGATCGAACTCGAGGCGCTTGGTCGAAATATCACTGGGCATCGCGTCGGAAGACTTCAAGCGGATGGCGGAGAGTTACCTCGGCCGCTGGGATTTGGTTCAGCTGCGCTGCGCAAATTTCATGAGCTGCACTTTGGAAGAGCGGCTGGCTCTGATTCTGCTGGAACTGAGTGAAAATTTCGGCGTTCCCGGATCCAAAAGGCATCCGGCTGACGTTGCCGACGCGGCATCGCGATATCGCGGAACTGGTCGGCGCGTCGCGGCCGCGAATCACCGAGCATCTGATCGCGTTCGAGCGCAAGCATCTGATTTCGCGCAACAGCCGGCAGCTGGTTGTCAATCGCGATCGGCTGGAAGGCTTTTTGGCGCAGACTCATATTGCTGCTGCGGCGCCGAGTAACGGAAAAGCCGCGCAGTTTGCTTTGTGCCTAGCAGGCGACGAGGGCCTGTTGGCATCGCCGACCGTTCCCGTTCTCCCCTTTTGAGGTTCTCTACAGCACAACAGATTTGTCCTAGCGGTAACATTACGTTTCCTTTCCAGATGGCAAGGGCGTAGGCTCTCGGATATCCACTCAAGGTGCAAATTTGAATGAAAGACAATACTTCGCGTGAAACTGATCTCGACAGACTGAGCCGCCTCAAGGCTCTATCGTGGCTTTCTCAGTCTGAACTCACACTTCTGGTCGGCGCTCTGGCGCTGGCAAATTACAAACGGCACTCGGTGATCCTGCGCGAGGTTGCGCTCGCCCAGGATGCTCACATTTTGTTAGCAGGAATCGCGCGCATCACCTGCCGCAACGCGCGCAACGAGCGCGTCACGGTGGCGATGCTGGCGCCGGGGCCGATTCCCGAATTTCCGGCGCTGCCGATAAGCCAGTCGGGCTTTCAGTGCGAGGCTTACAACGATTGCCGCGTCGGCACCGTGAGCTGGAACGAGTTCGACGGCATTACGGCGAATTCGTCAGAGTCGGCCTTCAAGCAATTCCATCGCAACGATTTGAAGCAGTGGTATCGCCTGCTGCTGCGCAGCTCGAGTTTCTTGAACCTCGGCCTGCACGAGCGAATAGCCATCGCGCTGCTGGAACTGTGCGCCGACTTTGGCATCGAGGAGTCGCGCGGCACGCTGCTGCGCGTGTCGTTCAGCCACAAGGACATCGCGAACCTGGTGGGCGCGTCGCGGCCGCGAGTGACCGAGCATCTGGCGCGATTGGAGCGCGAGAAATTCGTCATTCGGCAGGGACGCCAGATGGTCGTGCAGGTTGCCAAGCTTTTCGATTCCATGAATGCGCAGGCCGGCGCTCATCTGAATTGAACGTAAGCCGGCCGTCGATTCGCGGTTTAACGGGGGATGCTTTGGAAACTGAACTCAACTTTATTCGGGTCGAGTTAATCGACGATCCCGCGGCGATCGCGGAGTTCGGATTCGAAGCCCGCTGCGAAGGCGACGACTTGATTTGCCGGCGATGCGGCGATGCGAAGGTGTCGATCGCGGCAATCATGGTCGTGCCCGCGGGCGGACACGCTCGATGGGCACTCTGCGCGAATTGTTTGCGCGAAATGCCCTGAAACAGCGGGATAAGAGAACGCCATGACCAGGACGAACGATCGATGGCCGAATACCGGTGACTTACTGCATGCGATTATGGAAGGTTGGTTGGTCGCCGAGATAAGTGACGTAACGCAGGCCCTGTCGCAGTCCGAACCGCTCGACGAGTCGCGGCGCGGGCGGGGAATCCAAAGCGTCCGAGGCGGCCGGGTCGCGGTTGCCGAGCGCTTCAGGACTTCGCGCTAGAATCCGCGGCCTGATCACGAGCTCAAGCCGAGCCGCGCGCGCGCATAGAGTTCGGCGGAATTGTCAAAGTCGATACTGGCGTGTTGCGCGCCGACGTTGACGTTGCGAAATGCGGCCTGCAGGGCGCTCGGCGTATACACCGCGTGCGCGCCCGAGCCCGCGAACATCCGCGCGACCGCGCGGCGGCATAGCTCGACGGCATACGCGGCCTGCCACTTCGCGCGCACGCGATGACTCGTTGTCGAAGTGCTCGCCGGTCGCCACCAGGCGATCGAATTCGCGCGAGGATGTCGTGAATCAACAGATCTGCCGAATGGATTTCGGCGGCGGCCTCTGCCAGCCGTACCTGCGTCGGGCCATGCTCGGCTTTTCGCGCGCCGGTCAGAATGACGCGCCGTTCTTTGGTGCGCTCGATGAATTGACGCAGCGCGAATTTCGCGGAGCCGAGCACCGCGGTCGCCACCGACACCGACAGCATCGCCTCGGCCGAGAGCCGATACAGGTTCGTGGCGTGATTGGCGGCGTGCGGACTGGCGCCGCGAAACAGAATGCGGCGTGTCGATCGCGCGATGCGCCGGCACGAAGAGATCGTGCGCGACCACGTCCTTGCTGCCGGTGCCCTTGCAAGCCCATCACGTGCCAGGTGTCGTCGACTTCGAGCTCGGCGCGCGGCACGACCACGTGAACCAGCGGCGCGTGCGTAGCGGCGTCGGCGCATCCGAGCATTACCCAATCGGCATGATCGACGCCGCTGCAAAATTGCCATCGTCCGTCGACGCGGAAGCCGCCCTCGACGGCGCTCGCCGTGCCCTGCGACGACAGCGTGCCCGCGACCAGTCCGTCGCGTCCGTCGCCAAAGACTTCGTCCTGCGCCGCTTCGGGAAACGAGCCCATGCACCAGTGATGCGCGCCCATGACCATCAGCACCCAGCCGCTCGACGGGCACGCCTCGGACAGGCGGGTCACAGCGTCGGCGAGCGTCCGCAGACTCAGCTCGTAGCCGCGTACGCGGCGCGGCTGCGGAATCCGGAACAGGCCGGCGTCGACGAACGGTGGCCATGCTCTCGGCGGTGAGCTTGCGGGCGCTGTCGCATTCGCGGGCATGCGCGGAGAGCGTCGGCGAGATAGCGGCGGCGCGGCGCATGATCTCATCGTGATCGATCTGCATAATGACTCCAGTAGTCAGATCGCGGCTCGAGTGGCTATTCGGATTAGCCAGTTCATCGCGGCGCGAGCGCCTCGAGCACGCGCTCGACCGGGGTCGCGCCGGCGCGGCCGCCAGTTTTCGACTCGCCGCGCCACGCGCCGGCCATTCCGACCGGCGTGACGCAAACGTGGGTCGCGCCGGCCTTATACTGCGCGGCGATTCGATCGCGAATCGCATCCTCATCGCCCCATGCGACGATCGCATCCACCAGCCGATCGCTGCCGCCGCCCGCGAAGTCCGAGTCGTCGAAGCCCATCAGCCTGAAGCTTTGCAGGTAGTTCGGAAGGCCGAGATAGAATCCAATCAGGCCGCGAATCGCCGTACGCGCCTTGCTTGCGTCCTTTTCGAGCACCGAGATTTGCTGCACGCAGATCAATTTGTCGGGTCCAACCTCGGCGCGAATCTGCGCAGTGCGAGCAGGAGTAATGAAGGTCGGGATTGTGCCGTCGGCTTCGGCGGCGACCAGCCGGATCATTTTCGGCAGCAGGGCGGCGACGAGAATTGGCGCTTCGGTCGACGGCTTCGCCGCGCCGTATGGCGCCTCCTTCAGCCGGGCAAGGTAGTCGCGCATGAAGGTCAGCGGCTTTGCGTAGTTGATTCCCACCCGCGTCATCATCGGGCCGTGGCTGATCCCGATGCCGAGGACGAATCTATCGGGGAACATTTCGGCCAGCGTGCGGGCGCCGCCGAGCATCGCGATCGGTTCGCGCTTCCAGACATTTGCGATCGCCGTGCCGACGATCAACTTGTCGGTCACTGTGAGCAAGTGCGCGGCCAGCGCGAACGGATCGCGTCCGAACGCTTCGGGAAACCACAACGTGCCGTAGCCGAGCTTCTCCACCTTGCGCGCGAAATTCGCCAGATCGCTCCCGGCCATGGAATCCATCAATGCGTCGACGCCAAGGGTGCCAAGATTCATCCGGTGAAACCTCCAGGGCGTCGCTGCGAGCCAGCCCTTCCGACTCATTACGCTCGAAAGTCGAGACAGACAAGCAAATGAGTGTTAGAAGCAGGGTCGTGAAGAGAATTATTTGGCTGGCGACGATTACGCTTCTGCTTTCATGCGGTTGCGCGAGCAAGGATGCGCCGACCGCATGCGGGCCGTTTGGCGATCCTTCGGCCGCGGTAATCTCGGACGTTAAGCCAAACTGCGGCGACGGCAAGCTGCTGGGTCCGTGGAAAGACGCCGACGGATCGATCGTTACGCCTGCCTGTGGAGCCGAAAACCGAAGGCGCGAATAGCAAGTTACCAATGATCGTATACTTACATCCGTCGCTGTTCTCGGCCGGATGGATTACTCAGACGAATATACTTGACCTGCAGAATCCGTCTCACTTAGCGACGATCCGAAGAAAGTCGGATACATAGTGCTGGCGCCCGAAGGCCGCAAGACGACTCACTACTATCCTTTCCGGATAACAGAGGGATCGGATGGGACAATTGGTATCGGCAGTTGGATCCCGCGGGTGACGTGAAGATCGGAAATACTGTCTGGCGGGAAAATGCCGACGCGGCGACGATCGATCATTTCATCGCGGCCGAGGTCGCGACCGGCAAAGTCGATACCACGCGAATTTACATTTCCGGATGGTCCAACGGAGCCGCGATGGGTATTCTGTACGCGGTGAACCGCCCGAACATTGCGGCGGCCGCAGTTTATTCCGCGCCCGATCCGTTCGGCGCGTTCGATGATACTTGTCAGCAGCGGCCGGTGGCCGGCGCGTCCGCGGGCAACCAACAGATCCAGATCTTCAATCCCGGCCGCGCGAACAATGCATGTCCACAACTGCTTGCGACGTCGGCGGCATCTGTCCCAACGGCGAGCAAATGGCGAGCGAATTGAACTCGGCCGGAGTCGTCGTCGATGACGTGATCCTCGACAATCGCCATCAGCGGGTTGAATTCGTGCACCGATTCGTGCGGCACCGACCCGAAGGCGCCGGTGGAATCAACGGCCAGTACTGACGGGAGCAATGATCGGTCTTGGCAATCACATGCGATGGCCGAAGGAATGGATGACGGCGATGCTGGATTTTTTCGCCAGCATCCGCTGAAGACTGCGCCTTAGGGAAATCGGCAGTCTCGCGATTGTGCAAATCGGAATGTGGTCGTATGGTCGAAACCGAGGGCGCTGAAAGCATGCAAACGAAGGCCGTCAAGGAAACCGTCGCCGGCGAATCTGATCGATCTCGAGCGTTATCCGATTCTCGATTTGAGCAGTGACGCCACGCGCGAATTGACGCGTCAATGTCGCGAACAACTGGATCGCAGCGGCGCGTGCGAACTGCCGGGATTTCTCAAGCCCGAAGCGGTCGCGATGCTGGTGCGCGAGGGCGACGCGCTGGCGTCGCGCGCATATCACAGCGTCGTGACCGGCACGCCTTATCTCGCAGCTCCCGATGCTTCGCTGGCCCGAACGATCACCCGCGCAAATTTTTCGAGCCGACTTCGGTGGGGGTCGTGGCTTACGATCAGTTTCCGCAGGACTCCGCGATGCGGCAGCTGTTCGAGTGGGATCCTCTGATGGAATTTGTCGCGGCGGCGCTCAAAAAGGATCGCCTGTTATCGTTACGCCGATCCGATGGGCGCGCTCAATCTCGCCGTGATGGGCGAGGGCGAACGGCTGCACTGGCATTTCGATCAGACCGACTTCGTCACGTCGATTGCGCTGCGACCGTCGGAGGCGGGCGGCGATTTCGAGTACGTCCCGCTGATTCGCAGCGCCACCGATGAGAACTATCCGAGTGTCCAGCGTCTGCTCGAGGGTTCCGGCGAGGGCGTCGTGCGCGTCCCGATGCATCCGGGGACGCTGCTGCTGTTCGAAGGACGCAACTCGATTCATCGCGTCACACCGATTGCCGGCCGCACGACGCGGTTGGTCGCGCTGCTCGCCTACGACACGAAGCCAGGAACGCGTAGCAGCAAAGGTCTGCAGATGGCCCGCTATGGCCGCACGGCGTAGGCCGGTCGCGCCGCGAAGATCGCGCCGGTCGATTCGCAAACCGATCGCCGCGGCACCCGGGACTCGCATCGAGAAAGATCTGTTGGGCGAACGCGAGCTTCCCGCGGACGCGCTGTACGGAATCCAGACGGTGCGGGCGGTCGAGAACCTGAGCTTCTCCGGGCGTCGGCTCCAACATTATCCCGATTACATTTGCGCGCTTGCGACGGTGAAAAAAGCGGCAGCCCGCGCCAATTTCGAGGCGCATGTGCTCGATACACTGCGCCAGGGCGCGATCGAGTACGCTTGCGACGCGCTCATTCGCGGCGAACATCTCGCGCAGTTTCCGGCAGACATGCTCGCGGGCGGCGGAAGTATCGCCGATCAACATGAACGTGAACGAGGTCGTCGCGAATCTCGCCAGCGAGCATCTCGGCGGAGTACGCGGAACTTATCAAGCGGTGCATCCCAAGGTACACGTCAACGCTTCACAATCGACGGCGGATGTTTGCCACACGGCGGTGCGGATGACGGTGTTGGCGAGGTGGAGCGGATTGCGGAGCACGCTCAGCAAATGCGTCGCGGCATTTCGCGCCAAGGCTGAGGAGCTGCGGCCCGTCGTTACGATCTCGCGCACCTGCCTGCAGGATGCGGGACGAGTATCGCTCGGGGAAATCTTTGGTGGCCACGCGGAGGCGATCGAACGGCGCGCCGGCGAGCTGTCGAGGCAAGCGTTCGCGCACTTGCGCAGGTAAATCTGGGCGGCACCGCGATTGGCTCCGGAAGCGGAGCATCGGGAATCTATCGGCGCACGATCCTCAAGCGGTTGAACGAGATCGCGGGACAGAAATTCGTTCTCCGGCGCAATCTCTACGACGCCGCACAAAATACCGACGATCTTGCGGCAGTGTCGGCGCAATTCGGGATGCTGGCGGAGGTACTGATCAAGGTCGCGCAGGATTTGCGTCTGCTCGGATCGGGTCCGGAAGGAGGCTTCGGCGAAATAATTTTGCCGGCGGTTCAGGAAGGCTCGTCAATCTTTCCCGGAAAAATTAATCCGGTGATTCCGGAAACGATGATCCAATGTTGTTTCCAGGTGCTGGGATGCGAGCGTGCGGCGCGAATGGCGCTCGAGCACGGCGAACTGAATCTGAATGTGTTCGAAGGCGCGGCGACGGCAAACGTGTTCGATGCGATCGAGATGATGAAGCGATCGATCGCACTGTTCACCGAGCGGTGCGTAATTGGAATCGCCGCGAATCGGAAACGTTGCCGCAAACTCGCATCGCGGGCCCGCTACTAGCTAGAGATTGTTTTTGTAATCCTCATCAATCGCCTGATCGATTTGCCGCGCTAGATCATCTCCGCCGCCAACCTTGGCCGTCAGAAGTTTCCCGAAAGAAATCTTCCGGCGCTCGGGCCATGACTCCGGCTTCCATAGCTGTGAGCGGATGAAAGCCTTGGCGCAGTGGAAGAAGCACTCCTGAACGGTAACGCGAATCGCCAGCAGCGCGGGGGCGCCACGAGCAGTGAGCCGCACCAGCAAATCCGGATCGTCGCTCAACTCCGCCGTGCCGTTGACGCGAAAAGTCTCGTCAGTGCCGGGAACGAGAAAAATTATTCCAACCCGCGGATTGGCCAGGATGTTCCTTAGACTGAACATCAGGCGATTGCCCTTGCGTTCGGGGATTACGAGGGTGCGCTTGTCTTCAACAACGACGAAACCCGGACCGTCGCCTTTTGGAGACGCATCATGGTTGCCATCGGCATCGGCAGTCGCGAGCACGAGGAACGGCGATCGACGTATGAAATCCGATAGCAGCTTCATCGAGCTCCGAAAGAAGTTTTTTAGGGGTCATCGGATTCGGATGGCCGAGTAGCGCCTGCAGTTGTGCGACAGTTTCAATCCGATGGCCGCCTCGAGAGTTCTCCATTTTAATGATCCTCCGAATAGTTAGTCGCTGGCCGGCATCGCTTCTCGATCCCACTCATCGATTGACTGCGCGATTCCATTTTCCAACGTCGAGAATGACTCAGTATAGCCCGCACTTCTCAAAGCCGAGAGATCGGCTTGCGTGTAAGCTTTGATACTTGTGCGTCAAGGTTTCGGGAAACGGTACATAGTCAATCGCACCCGCGCCAAGCCGCGCAATTACTATGTCGGCGACGTCGTTGAAGGTGCGCGCTTGTCCGGTGCCGACGTTGAAGATGCCGCTGCGCGCCCGACCCTCGGCCAGGGCCAGGTTCACGCGAACGATGTCGTCCACAAAAACAAAATCGCGACGCTGCTCTCCGTCGCCGTATCCGCCGGTGCCCTTGAACAGGCGCGCGCGTCCACTGGCCTTCAACTGGCGGTAGAGCTGATACACCATCGAGGCCATCTTGCCCTTGTGGGATTCGCGCGGGCCGTAGACGTTGAAGTATCGCAGACCGGCGACGGTGCTTGCAGATTTCGCGGCGACGACGCGCACGTGACTGTCGAAGGCGAGTTTGGAAAGGCCGTAGAGATTGAGGGGCCGTTCGTTTTCGCGCGTCGGTGCGAACGCGCTCGATGAGCCATAGACGGCGGCACTCGACGCGTATACCAGCGGAATTTTGTTCAAGAGCGCGAAGTGGAGGATCGACTTCGACAACGTGAAATTGTTTTCGATCATGTACCGACCGTCGTCGCAGGTGGTATCGGCGCACGCGCCCTGATGAAAAATCGCTTCGACTGTTTTCGGCAGAATCCCTCGATCGATTAAGGGCGCGAATTTTTCGGGCTGCATGAAGTCCGAGAACCGCAGATCGCTGAGGTTGCGGAAATTGTCGCCGCGGCGATCGACCACCAGGACGTCGGTAACGCTCCTGGCGTTCAACGCAGCGAGCAGATTGCTGCCGATAAAGCCCGCGCCGCCGGTGAGAATAATCATTCGTTCAACGATCCGCGGTCGCGAGAGTCCGTAATTGCGTACCGCACAATTCGCTTCATTGTATATGCTGATCGAGCGACTGATCATCCGCCGCAAGAGCCTTTCGCTCCGCCCCGCGAACGACAAATTCAACCGCCTGGAGCGCGCGTCCCGATTCACGAGCTATGGAAAGAGTGTGCGCTCCAGGTGAGGGAGTCCACAGGAAAGCACCGCGAACCGGCGCGAGCGCGTGACCGTCCAGGATCCATCGCGAATCACGCGCGCCACGGCTGGCCTCGAACACTACGCGCTGCGCGCTTGAAGGTATATCGGGATCGAGGGCGATGATGGTGCCCGCGGTGGGCGAGAGAATTTGCGGATTGGCGTCGTCGAGACTGCCCGGCGATGAAGCCGCCTGAGTTTCGGCGACGAACCATTCACGCCGCGGCGGTTCGACTGCGCCGGGGAAACTTACTTTGCTCAGAGTCACGCGCGGCGGAGGCGAAATCTGACCGCTGCCGAAACGATCGTGCAAATAGTCCATAACGTTGAGCCAGGTCGGCGCCGCGCCGGTGATTCCGGTTACGTCACGCATAGGCGCGCCGGAAGAATTGCCGACCCACACTCCCACTGTGAATTTGTCGGTGTAGCCCACGCACCAGTTGTCGCGCATATCCTTGCTGGTGCCGGTCTTCACCGCGCTCCAATAGCGGGTTGCGAGGCTGTTTTCCAGCCCGAACGTGGTGCTGCGGCTGGCTCGATCGGATAGTATGTCGGAAATCACGAATGCTGCTTCAGGTGAGTATACTCGGGTCGGCGTATGACTATCGGTGTCAGTAGTCAATCGAAGATCCGAGTATCTACCGCCATTAGCCAGTGTGCGGTACGCATTAACCAGTTGCCATAAGCTCACATCTGCGGAGCCGAGGGCCAGCGCCGCGCCATAGTAATCGCCCTCTTCGACGAGACCGCTGAAGCCCAACTGCCGCAAACTGTCGGCGAAAACTTCGACACCGACTATCTCCGCGGTGCGCACTGCGGGCACATTCAACGACGACGCGAGCGCGGTGCGCATCGACACCAAGCCTCTGAACTGGCGGTCGTAGTCGAGCGGACGGTAGATGCCGCGCTGCTCGGGTAACTCGAGCGGTGTGTCTTCTATCAGCGAGGCGGCGGTGAGCAGGTGCTGGTCGACTGCGAGTGCGTACAGGAAGGCTTTGAGAGTGGAGCCTGGTTGGCGCGGCGCGCGGACGGCGTCGAAATCGGGCGCGCTCGAGAGCGCTCCGACGCCGCCGACATAGGCCCACACTTCGCCCGTGGAATTCTCGACCACGAGAACCGCGCCATCATCGACGCGCCGGTCGCGAACCTCGAGAACCTGGCGGTGCAGAGTCTCAACGACGAAGCGTTGGAGGTCGCGATCGAGCGTGCATGTTGCGGAGCCTCGTTCGCGCATCAGCAGACGCTCCGCGAGCTGCGGCGCAAGCGCGATTCGCGCGTACTCGTTTGGACGGCTCGCGAACGCACTGTCGAGGGCGGCGGCGATTGCGGTTGGCGGCGGACTCGACGACCCCGCGCGATGCAGGGCGTTGGCACGAGTCGCGACGGTTGCGCGCGGCGCATTCGGCGCGCGGATTAGAGCAGCCAGCACACGGCCTCGGCAGAGTCGATTCCGTGCGGCGCCTTGCCGAACATCACACGCGAGGCCGCGCCGATTCCCTGCAATTCTCCGCGGTAGGTAACGAGGTTCAGGTAGGCTTCGAGGATTTGCGGCTTCGACCATCGGCGTTCGATCGCGAGGGCTGCAAGCGATTTGCTTGAACTTGCGCAGCGCGACTCGTTGTGCGCGGACGATCGCGCGAGCGCGGGATCGAGAAGCGCAGACAAGCTGCATCGTGATCGTGCTGGCGCCGCGGCCGCGGCTGCCGAACAGCGGTGCGCGCCGCGGAGACTCGGCGAGCGCGAAGAGATCGACGCCGCGATGGCTCCAGAAGCGATGGTCCTCCGCGGCGATGATTGCCTCCGTCAGCGCCGGCGAGATTTGATCGAGCGGCGTCCATGCGAACCGTCTGCCGTGCGGATCGATTCTCAGTTCATCAATCGGATCGCCATTGCGATCGAGCAATTGCGCTTCCGACGGGCGCCAGCGCGCACGCACCTCGGCGAAACGTCGGCGTCGGCGGTCCACTGAATGCCAGCATCAGCGCGGCGACTGCCGCTATCAGAAAGCCGAAGCTAGCGGCGACGCGTCTCATCTATGGCGCGACCTCGAATGGAGAATTTGGCAAGCTCGCCTAACATTTCCGGCTCGTAAAGCGCGCCGACATAGGTCGCGGGAAGTTGGAAGGTGCCCGACTGATTGAGGCGAATCGTGTACTCGATCTCGAAGGTGCCCTTCGGCACGTAGTCGTAGTAGGCGCGGAAGGCGTCGAAGGCGCGCTCGGAGTAAATCGGCCAGACGTAAGCTTTCGGTGTCGATCTTTTTCGCCGGAGGTTGCGATCTCCGAGTCGCGCCCGAGGCCTGTTCCCAGATGCGACGCGCCGGCGGGAATCGGATCGTTCACGACTACCCAGGTCATGTCAGTTTGCGCCTCGATTTGAGATGCACTCGCACGAGGTCGCCGCGTTTCCATCCGTGAGGGTCCGCGTTCTCAACCGGCAGCAAGCGTGCGCGTGATTCGATAGCCGCTCGAAAAGGGTTGCGTGATCGGAACTGCCGCGAGCGCGCGGATCTCGGCCCAGGGATTTCCGCTTCCGCTGTGATCGATTTTCAGATCCGATGCGGCGGATGGCCAGTCGAACGCGAGGCATTCCGCCCTTCGGGTCGTTTGCCCAATCCAGTTTTTGCGTCGCCGCCTGAATCGACGCGCTCGTGATGCCCGCGACCGGCGTCGATTCGAAAGCCTTTGAAAACTTTCTGACTGCCAGCGTGCCCCACGCGTTGGTGATCGTTTCGGTCCATGCGCCGCGCGTTTGCAGCGCCAGTGCACCGCGCATCACGAGCGGCAAGTCGTCATGCCACAAGTTATTGTCGAGCAGCAGCAGCGCGAGCTTCACCATGTTGGAATCGGGCGAGACCATCAGCCACCACATGTCGTTGCGCGGGTCGCTCGACAGATGCATCGCCGTGCCTTGCTGGTTGAGCCGCGCGCGCATGATTTGCTCGGCGTCCTTGAGGCGTTGGTCGCGATGCGGGAATCTGCGGAACGCGCAGCAGGATACTCCACCAATCGATCACAGCGGAATCGGGCCACAGATTCGGCTCGATCGTAATACTGCTGACCATCGCAGGGTCGGCGTGGCCCGCTGCGCGCGAGCGCGTCGATTGCGGCCAGTTTGCGCAGCGGCAAGGTCGGCGGCCTGGATCGGTTCCTCGCGCACGATCTTGCCTTCGACGAAATCGCTCAGGCCTTTCTCCAGCGTTGCCTCGGAGTCGGCCGGAATAGTCAGTCCCGCTTCATGCGCGATCGAAATGAAATAGGCAGTGAGTACGTCACTTCCATTAGTCATTGCGGGAAAGTACTTGAGCAATCCGTCGGAGTCGGTATACGAGGGCAGGTCGGCGACGATTGCGCTCCAGAGTTTCGGATCGCCCAGCGCGACTGCCACCGACACGCGTTGTTCGAGGCATCCGTACGGATATTGGCGCATCCAATCGCGCACGCCGTCGAGTCCGGCGCCAATGAGGACTCAGCGAAACCTGCACGCCGCCCTCGCCCGCCATCGCGTCGGCCGGGAGCGCGACCGGCTGGACGATCGGTTTCTCGTAGTCGCATCAGCGTCGCTTGAAGCGTGCGGACCGGGACCGCGGGTATCACGCGCTGGGTGATCAGCAAGTGATCGGACGGTCCGTGCTCGACGTTCGCGTCGACGTGATACTTGAGTTCGCTGCACGACGGCGGGCACTGCGACGTTCCACGAGATGGTCGTGCCCTGGCCGGGGGCGAGCGCGAGCTTTTGCGGCGGCGGCACCTGCGCAAGTCCGTCGATCTTCGCGTTTACGGTCGCATCGAAGGCGCGCTCCGACGCGTTGCGCACGGTGAACTCGGCGGCAAACGAATCGCCGTTGCGAATTATCGGCGAGACGCCCGGACAACAACATCAGATCCTGGGTCGAGCGGATGCTGGCCGAAGCCGGTTCCAAACTGGTCGGGACCGGAATCCGCAATCGCGACGATTCTGAAACTGGTAAGCGAATCGTTGAGCGGCACCTCGACTGTCGCGTCGCCGTTCGCATCCAGCGCGACCGACGCCTTCCACAGCAGCAGCGTGTCGAAAAGTTCGCGGGTGATTTGGTGGCCGCCGCCGCCGCCGGGTGGAATCGCCTTGATTCCGAAGTGGCGCTTGCCGACGACTTGCATTTCTGCCGCCGAAGTTTCGACCTGGTAGGCGCGCCGGCCCATCATCGCGTCGAGCAGTTTCCAGCTGTCGTTGGCGCGCAGCTCGAGCAGGCCCTCGTCCACCGCGGCGACCGCGATCGCATCCGCCGGGCGGCGGCGCTTTGCCGTCGAAGGTTCTCACCGAAATCTTGACGAGCGCCTTGTCGCGCACGTGGTAGACAGATTTTTCCGGCGCGACTTTCACGTTGAGCCGATGGTCTCGCCATCCCACGCGAATTTCCGCGATGCCCAGTTTGAACGCCGGCTTCCCGAGATCGACCATCGCGGTCGGCTGCACGCCGGCGATTCTGCCGCGCACGACGAGCGCCGAGACGAACACGTTGGGCGCCCAATCGCGCACGGGCAGCGTGATAACCGGATTGCGCCCAGGCAAATGCACGATCGACGCGGCGAGCACGCCTTCGCGCTCGACGGTGACCAGCGCAGTCGCGTCCGCAAACGGCATCCGAACCTGGAAGCGCGCGACGTCGCCCGGCTCGTAGGCGGGCTTCTCGGGAAGAAAATCCATGCGGTCGTCGTCGCGGCCCGCGAACCACTCGCGCTCGCTTCCCGGAATGAAAATTTCGCCATTGGCCGAACTCGAGTTGCCGGAATCATCAGTCACAGTCGCCTGTAGGATAGCGTCGCCGGTCAGCGGCGGTTTCGCCTCGCATGAGAGCCGCCCGCGCTCGTCGGTTACGCCGGAGCACAACTCGCCGGCCAGTTTCGTTTCCTGAGTGTTCTCGTATGCGTAAAATCCGCCGACCAGCCGCTTGCGATACGAGTATTGCAGGCGGCCGAAAATATCGACGCGCACCGGCACGTGCGCGACGGCCTTGCCGAAATCGTCGACGACCGCGAGATGTGCGCGAACGACGCCCGGCGACGACGCCCAGTCCTCGATCTGGATTCCGACCAGCCGCTTCGCCGGCCATATCATCACGTCGTTCGACACCGTCTGGCTCTCGCCGTTAGGGTCGCGATATTCGAGTTCCGCATGCACCTGGACCGGCGTCGGATCGCGCGGAATATCGCTGATATCGGTGCGCGCGCCGCCGGCATCGTCGAGGATCAGATCCTTGCGCTGATGCACTCCAGGATTCTGTTCGGTCTCCGTCCCCTCCGAAAATCCTTCGCTGTGAACGACTCCCGGCTTTACGTCGCCGTTAGCAAAAACGTAATCGTCGAAGTCGGCGAACTGCGGCGTCGCATTCTTGTTGATTTGACTTCGCAGCGTAACCGGGAGGCCTTTCGCCGCGCCGCCCGACAAATATTCGGCGCTTAGGTCGATCGGAATCTCGGTCACTGCGACCAGCGGCTGCGCAGGCACTTTAATCGCGGCCTTCATCAGCGGGATCCGAAATTCCTCGACCCGAAAATTGCCGGTCGTCAGTTCTTGCGCCGATTGATCGCTCGAAATGGCGCCGTCCGTTCCCGGTGTCGGACTTGGCACGGCAGTTTTGCGCCGTGACATTGTCACGTTGTAGGTGCCGAGCTTGGCCGCAGACGGAATCTGCCAATCATTCTCCGCGCTGTCTGTGTCGCTCCACTTGAGATCGAAGTCGTAGTGCTGATCGCCGCCGGAAAAAGTAATCGAAAGCGTATCGGGGAGATTTTCCTTTGGCACCAGCGACAATCCATCCAAAGTCTTGGCGCGGATGAAGTGCTTCATGTGAACGGTCTCGCCGGCGCGCAGCAGCGTCCGATCGAAAACCGTGTCGGCGACGTACGGCGACGGTTGATACTCAGTCGGCAGATGAAATCGCCACGCCTCGATTCCCGTCTGCCAGCTCGAATGCACGAAGCTGAAGTCATCGCCCGAGCTCGCCGTCACGAGCAGCCCGCGATTCAGCCCGTTGAGCGCTTCGACCTGGTTCGAGTAGTAGTCGCTCTCGTGATCGGTCTGCGCGGAATCGCATTGCGGGAGATTTGCGAACGCCGCCAACGTCGGGACCATCGCCAGTCCGCGATCGTCAGTGCGGCCGCTCCACAGTTCGGTACCGTGGCAATCCGCGACCGCAACGTCCGCGCCGGCGACCGGACGGCCGCTCTCGAGCGCCGTCACCCATACCAGCGAGTTGGCCTGCCCCTGCTTGAAATGCACTGCCAGGTTGGTCACCAGCGCCGCCGTCGGCACGTACATCGGTTTCGGCGCGCCGAGTAAAACCGTTCCCAGCCGTGTGCTCTTCAACTGGACGATGTACAATCCCGGCCGCTTGAGCGGGATTCCCATCACTTCAAAAGCGTTGGGCCCGTTGGGTTTCGGCATCGCGAATTGGCTGGCGCCGGCCGCGTCATCGACACCGAATACCGACTCCGCGCGCTTTGCTTCGGCCACCCGGTTGAGCCACGAAAGAACGTCGCCAGCCTTAGGTTGCGGCACGCGCCAAAGCGTCGCCTCGACTCGCGTCAACAAGTCGTGGAGGTTGAAGCCCGTCGCGCGCCCGGCGGAACCGCCAAGCTGCAGTTGATCGCCGGCGATCTGCGCTTCGAGATTTCTTACGGTGACCGGCAACACCGGATCGGCAGCTTCGATAATTCCGAACCGCGCCGAAAACTTGGCGAGCGGCGGAAACTCACCGGTCGTAACCGTCATCGGGAAGCGCGACGCGTTCGCGAGTTCGCGCCCGGAGCCATCGACGAGGCCCGGCGGAATCTCAATCTTGTAATCCGACGATTCCTTGAACGGCCCGTTGAACGACATCGACGAAGTCTCGCCCCGATCGCTGAGTACGGCGAGCTGCCGCGCGCCGTCGGGGCCGGCCAGCGCGATCTGCCTGGCCAGCGCGGCCGAAATCGGCGACGAAAACGAAAGCGTGATCGGCGTCAGCGGAATACATCCGGCCTTCGCGCTTTCGCGCTCGCATAGAATCTTCGCTTCGAACAGTTTGCGCGTCTTGTAGCTGATCGTTTGATCCTGAACGGTGGCGATTCCGCTCGTCGACTTGATTCCCTTGCCCCAGATCAGCGTCACCGCCGCGTTGTTCGGAAACCGCTGGCGCGCCTGCAGGATCACCACAGGCTTTTTCGCTGTTAGAGTGTCGAAGCGCTTCAGCAGGATCGCACGGTCGTCACCGCTCATGATCGTCACGCCAATTCGCTGCGGCATACCTTCGACCGAAAAGCCGGCGTGCTCGAGAATCGACGCGGGATCCGCGTCCGTGTTGAGCACCAGCACGAACGCCTGCTGCTCATCTATATTGGTGCTGTCCGCCCACGGCCGCTGATCCTGGATCGAAGGACCACCGGTGTCGAAATTAAATGCGCGCAGATCGGCAAACGCCTTCCCCGCGAGCGACTTGAGGCCCGCGCGCAATTTGAAACTGCATCGCAGGCCGGCCGGCAAATCGTTGTCGAAGTCGTATGACCAATTGCGGCTGTCGATCCATCGCGCCGCGCCATGCGCCGGGCAGTCGATTACGAAGGGCGCGGTCGTATCGCGCGGATCGCCGAGCGCGACCATCGGCTCGGAAAATCGCGCCGTTACCTGCCGCACCGGCGTCACGGTTCCGGTCGGCGAGAAGCGCGCCACGGTCGGCGAATCCGCCGCTGGCGCAGATATGGCGAAGAACAAAACGGCGATGCATACGAACGCGATCGAAGATGTGGAATGAATCAGCCGGCGGGTATCCGATCGCAAGCTATTGATAGGAGTTCCTCCCGCCTCGCCACGGCGTACTCGTGGGTTGCGACATCCTACTGAGTTGGCAATCAGTGCCACAATGAACCCGGCGCTGCGTGCCTGCAAGCATCGAGCGGATTTTCGCTGCTGGACTAACTGACGCGGTAGAGTCGCGACGCGTCTGCATGGCGCTGCGCGATCTCCTTGCGCAGTGCGGCCGGCTTGAGCACCTCGATCCACGGTCCCATGCTCATAATCCAGTTCGCCAGCTCGGTCGTGCCCCTGACGGTCATCGTCATCATCGTGGTGCCGTCGCGACGACGCGCGAATCGCTGGCTGCGATGAATCGTGCGCGAGCGGACGTACGCAGCGGTTTGATCGCTATGAATCCTCAACTCGACTTTGGTCTCAGGGCCTTCGACGATTCCGAAAGTCCCTTCGGTGTGCGCCGCCGGATCGAAGCCACGAGGATAAGAGAAGCGCGCCAGGTTTCCGTCGGGCTCGC
Source organism: uncultured delta proteobacterium (assembly GCA_963721485.1). Lineage (GTDB taxonomy): Bacteria > Desulfobacterota > Binatia > Binatales > Binataceae > Binatus. The sequence continues at coordinate 355,128 of CAVRJV010000006.1, forward strand.
GAATGAAGTCGACGGCGCGGATTCGCTCGACCGCCAGGTAGGTGAGGCCGGTGCGCCGATTACTGTGGCCGAGCAGGTAGAGGCCGCCGCGATACGAGAGCAGCGAGTAGGGATCGAAGTCGTGTTGCCGGCCCTCGCCGACCAGGCCCGCGTAATCGACCTTCAGCCGCGTCTGATCGAGCAGTGCGCGCAAAATAACGTCGAGCTGTTCGCTGAACTCGCTGTAATCCTTGGGCGCGTAGGGCACTGCGTAGAACTTGCGCTCCAGGCCGGACAGCCGCGACCGCTGCATGAAGCTGAGGTTCTGAAAAATTTTGTCCCACAGCCCCTCGACGCCTTCCTTCAATACAGTGCCTTCCAGGAACTTGAGCACCGTCAGCGAGAAATACAACAGGGCGACCTGGTACGACGATGCCTCGGCGGCCTTCATCGATCCGACGAGGCGAAGTTTCCGCGCACCGCCCGTGCCGACAACTTCAACGATCGGAGTGCCATGCTCGTCGACCAGCTCGCCGCGCAACACCGACACGTAGCGCGCAAGCGTGCGCTCCGAAATCTCGAGGGTCTCCGCGATCGCGCCGAGACTCCAGCCGTACGGCCGCGAGAATAGCCCGGCCGCGATCCGGGCCAACCTGATCGCCGCGCCATAAGTCGGCTTCCGCCTAACTTTCTTCATGCGCACATCCAATCATCTCGTAGGATCGATGACAACCGTTGTCATTCGCTACGGCTAGATTTCTAAAACCTGACCCGCGATCCATAGTTGTGCCGCGATGATTCGTCTTCACTACTCGAACCGACTCGAAAACCTGATCGCGCCGCTGGCGGAAGCCGTGGCAGCGAGCCAGCGGCGCGATCCGCTGGAACCGGTTCGCGTCGTCGTGCCCAATCGAGTGGTCGAACAATTCGTACGGTATCGGCTGGCGGAATCGAATGGCGTCGCGGCAAATCTGAAATTCCCGTTTCTGCGGAGCTACCTCGCCGAACTACTTCGTTCAACTGCCGGCAATCTGAAAGTTCTCGAGGCCGAAGAACTCCAGCTTGTCATCTTCGAGTGTCTCCGCAGTCCCGGCCATCGCGACGACCCTGGTTTGAAGCCGGCTCGCGACTATATCGAGGCGGGATCCAAAACCAACGCTGACGTCGAGCTCCGAACCATCCTGCTGGCCGCGCAGTTGGCGCGGTTGTTTCGCGAGTATTCGATTTCGCGGCAGCGCATGATCAATAAGTGGCGCACGGCCGGACGTTCCGTTATCGACGCGATGAGCGAGACTGAGCGATGGCAGCGGCATTTGTGGCATTCGGTGTTCGATTCGGAAAGCCGCGTGCGGGAGGAGTGGCTGTCAGATCGCGACACCCGATTGATGATGATGCCCGACGCTTTCACGGTAGCCGACAGTGGGCAACTCAAGACGGCGCTGCCGGAGACGCTTCACGTGATCGGCGCGTCGTATGCGGGCAGTGCCTACGCAAATATTTTCGCGAGACTCGGGGCGCTCGGTGACATTCGGATTTACGCGCTCAATCCGTGCCGTGAGTTCTGGGAGGACGTCGACACCTCGCGCCGCAGCGCACTCACCGCGTGGGCTCGTCGTCAAGACAAAGTAGAGGAACAACTGGCGGAGTCCGAAGACCCGTTCTCATTGAATCAATCGTCGGACCCGCCCGCGCTCAGGCTCTGGGGCCGGCCGGGACGCGAATACGTTCGGTTGCTCAACGAATTGTCACAATGCGATTTCGCGCCGCTCTTTTCCAATCCCGCGTCCGGCGAATCGCCGACGTTACTCGCAGCGCTTCAGCAAAACATCCTCGATCGCGCGCCTCAGCCGCCGAACGTCGAAGATGGCATGGGCCAGCTTTACGAGCCGCGAATTCGCTTTCTTGCCTGTCCCGGAATTCGGCGCGAAGTAGAAATCGTCGCGAACGAGATCTGGACGCTCGTTCGCGACAACGAAACATCCGTGAGGAGTGGCGGTGCCGGGCGACTTCGCTTTCACGAAATCGCGCTGCTGATTCCCGACGATGCGGTTGACGACTACGTGGCGCTGATCGAAAGCGTGTTTCGAAAACAGCACCGGATCCCGATCGATCTCGTGAGCCGCAGCATCGCTGGCGCCAGCCGCGTCGCCGAGGCCGTCGAGCTGCTTCTCGCGTTGCCGAGCGGCCGTTTTTCGCGCGCTGAAATGATCCGGCTGATGATGCATCCGGCGTTGAACGACGACGGCGAAACCGGAATCGAGGTCGAGAAGTGGCCGCGATGGAGCGAAGCTCTCGGCATCTTCTTCGGCGCCGACGATGAAGACCTCAACGACACCTACATTCCACGCGGCCTCTACAATTGGGATCAGGCGATCAAACGACTCGCGCTCGGCGCCATGATGACGGGCCGGCGCGGCGGCGATCCCGCGTTTTACGAGACCGGCGCATCCGGATCGAGCTACCTGCCGTTTGAACTCGCGCAGGACGAACTCGAGACTGCCGCGCGCTTCATGCATCGCGCACGCTCGCTGATCGCCGACGCGCTTTCGATCCGCGAGGCGCGGCTTACGCCGCGCGATTGGTCGCGACTGATCATCGAATTCGTGAACGCTTACATCCGTCCGAATAGCGCCATCGATGAACAGGCTCGGGATCGATTCCTCGAGGCGATCGAGTCAATCGGCGATTCGGAGCTGAAGGTGGATCCGATGTCGTACGAGTCGGCGCGCGAGATGGTTGCGGCGCGAGTCACCGATCTCGAATCGCGGCGCGGACAGTACTCGGGGCGCGGTGTCGCGATTGGATCGCTTTCCTCGTTGCGGTCGATCCCGTTCAAGGCGATCTTTGTTCCCGGGCTGAACGAAGCTGCCTTTCCGGCGCGCGAGCATCGCGATCCGCTTGACCTGAGGACGCTGAAACGTCTGGCCGGCGATGTCACTCCCGCCGAGCGCGACCGCTACCTCTTTCTCGAGACGATCCTGGCAGCGCGCGAGCGGATCTTTTTTTCGTACATTGCGCGCGACTCGAAAACCGGCGACATGCTCGAGCCTTCGTCGGTGATCCGCGAACTGCAATTCATGCTGCGAGGACTCATCGACAACGATGCGCTGAAGAAGCTGACAGTGGAGCATCCAGCGAGCCGCTATGACTTGAAATACTTCGCCGACTTGAACTTCGGCGCAAAGTCAGACTGCGGGGACGAGTTCGCGAGCTTCGACTTCGACGCGCGCCGCGGAGCTCGAATGGTTGCGCTTCGACGAAAACTCGACGCCGCCGGGTGCGAGCATCGCGGCGCGAAATTGCAGGAGTTGCTCGACAAGGATCTCCAGGTCGTAAGGTTCGAAGGTCCATCCAGCACGGCCAACGGAGCTGCGACCGACGAAATCGCGCTGCCAATTTCCGCAATTCGAAGATACCTGGAATGCCCGCTGCAGGGCGCCGCCCGCTACTCGCTCGGGATGCTGGATGATGAAGACGCGCCCGAAGAAGTCGAGGATGAACCGATTGAGCAGTCGCGACTCGATCGTACCGCTATGCTGCGCAATGTCTTCTGGCGTGCCGCCGCCGATCCCGCCGCGATCGACCTCGACTACGCGCGTGAGCTGCGAATCGCACAAGCTCACGGCCAAGCACCCGCAGGCCAGTTCGCCGACGCCGCTTCGGCTGCCGACGCGGAGGCGCTCGCCAAATGGATCGCACAGGCTTCCGCGGCCGCAGCGCCGAATTTTGGCCGATGGAAAGACATTCGGATCGGACGTGCCGACGAATTCGCCGACGCCGCCGAGATTCTCTCTCCAATCAGGTTGGACGCCACCGTCCGCCGCCACGAGGGGGCCACGATAACGCAGCGCGTGAGCCTCTACGGAACGATCCGCGGCGTGTCGCCCGAGGCCGGCGTCGCGATCAACTGTGTGCTGCACAAAACGATCAAGCCGAAGGATTTGCTGCCCGCGTTTCTCAACGCAATCGTCCTCGCCGCCGCCGGCGTGAAGCTGCCCGCCAACTTTCGCGCAATCGTTGTCGGCACGGAATCGCCAAAGCAGATCGATTGGATTCGCGAATTCACGACAATGGACCGGGATTCTGCGCTCGCCTACCTGACCATCGTCGTCAGCGATTTGCTCTCGGCCGGCAACGATTACTTCCTGCCGATCGAGGCTGTCGCGAATGTCGTCAAGGTGTTGCGCAAACCCGACGCGCGCGATCTGGTCGACGTGGTGGACCAGGTCCGCCTGAACGATTTCGCGAGGAGCAGTTCCGAATACGGGCCGGTGCGAAACGCTGCTGACTTCGATCCTCCGAGCGAAGAAGAGATCGAAAGAATCGTCCTGCGGCGATTCAGACCGATAGACGGAATGTTCAGATGAGCGCGAAAGGTCTCACAAAATATCAGCGGCCGGCGATCCTCGATCAAATTCTCGATGGCCACCACAAAGTTATCGACGCCAGCGCCGGCACCGGCAAGACATTTACGATCGAGCGGATTGTCGTCGACCTTCTGATCACCGGCGCGGCTTTGATCGATCAAGTGCTGGTGGTGACATTTACCGAAAAGGCGACAGCGGAGTTGCGCTCGCGGATCCGCGCAGCGATCGAAGGCGTTCTGTCGGGCAACGATCTGACCGAGGAGCAGCGCGAAAGACTGAAAGCCGCGCTGGATTCGGCTCATCGCTCTCCCATTCACACGATTCACAGTTTTTGCCGCCGGATGCTCACGGAGCTTGCTTTCGACAGCGGCGCACGGTTCGGACTGGACCTCACCAGCGGGCGGTTCGAGTTCCATGCGGCTTTGCGCGCCGAATTGCGCGATCGCCTGAAGGCCGACGCCATTGTCAAGCGGCTTATCGGCGAGTGGTTCTCTGATGAGCGCCGCGATTCGGAGAAACTTGAAGAACTGCTCTGGCAGGCTCACTCGCAACGCTATCTGCGCTCCGTCGAGTACAAACTCAACCAGCATGCGTTAACCGAATTCGCGGACGCGTTCGATGGGGCGGCGTTGGAGGCTGCCCTCGCGATCGCGGCGATCACAGATGGGGCGAGGGGCGACGCGCTCATCGCGACACGCGAGCTTGAATCGATCCTCGCGCGCGCCAAGGGTTCGACTGCGACCCTGGCAGAGGACCTGGCCGGCTTCGATTTCGATCAAATCTGTGAGCCAACGAGCGCCCGCCGTGTGCGAAGCGAGAAGCGGCCATTTTTTCCCGATCAGATGAACAGCAGAGTGCAGACGATCGTCAAAGCATGCCGGCGAGTGCAGGCGGCGCTGGCGATCGAGCAGCGTGCGGTGGACGCGTTGCTGCCCGCGACGGCCGTGCGAATGGACTCGCGAAAACGCGAGCGCGGAACACTCGACTACGAGGACATGCTGGTGTGGCTGGCGGATGCGCTGGACGGACCGCGCGGCAAATCACTCGCCGCGACACTGCGCGAGCGCTACCGCGTGACACTGATTGACGAGTTTCAGGACACGGACGAGCTGCAGTGGAAGATCTTTCGACAGGTGTTCGTCGAAGGCGGCGGCAGCAACGTCGTCCAGGTGATTGGAGATCCGAAGCAGGCTATTTACGGATTTCGCGGCGCCGACGTTCACGCCTACCTCGGAGCGCGCGAAGATCTCACCAGGGCCGGTGCGACGATCGTTCCGCTGCGCGAAAACTTCCGCTCGACTCCAGACATGATCGCGGCGTGCAACCTGATACTCGATCAGACTGCGACGCCGCCGCTGTTTGACGGCGATATCACCTACAGTCGTCCGGTGACATGCGGCCGTGCCGCTCTGCGAGCCGTCGCGGGGAGCGGTCGCCCGATCGTGCCGGTGACCCTGATGAAGTTCGAGCCGCGCCTGCAACGATTCAAATTTTCACGTCGAATGCGCGAGGCGATCGGCACGCAAATCGCGGAAGCGATCCGGCGGATCATCGCGGAGCCCGATCATGCAATCGAAATCCGCGACGAGGGGATTCAGCCGCGCAAGGTAACAGCACGGAATGTCTACGTGCTCACGCGGACGAATCGCGACAGCATGGAAATCGCCGGCTACCTGCGCCGGGCCGGCGTTCCGTTCGCATTCTACAAACAGGACGGTCTGTTCCAGACTCGCGAGGCTGCCTACATCCTCGACGTTTTCCGCGGAATCGAGGAGCCGGGCCGCCGCTCGCGTCGCCTCAAGGCGTGGAACTCGCCTTTCTTCGCCGTCGATTACGGCGATCTCGCGCGCGTCGATGATCAAGCGCAGTGGCTGCTGGACCGGCTGATCGAATGGCGTGGGCTGGCGGAGGCCGAACGTTTTGCCGACTTGTTCGACACCTTGCTCAATCAGAGCGGGTTGGCCGAACGCCTGCTGCTGTCCGACGGGCGGCGCGAACTCACCAACTACGAACACATCTTCGAGATTCTGACTCAGCAGTCTTCGCGCCACGGGATCTCGCTCGCAGAAATTATCGAGCGGCTAGATTCCTGGATCTCTGAGCGGGCGACTCCGCCGGGCGACGATTCGAATGTGCAGCGCGTCGAAGACGATCGCAACGCGGTGCAGATCATGACGATCCACAAGAGCAAGGGTCTGGAGGCCAACGTCGTCGCTCTCTACGGAGGGTTCTTCAAAAGCACGATGTCCGATCCGGTCAGCGTCTACCACGTCGGCAACGAACGGCGCCTCGCGATCGGCAAACCGGCGAGGGATATGGCAAAGGCCGCGATCGACAAGGAGAAGGCCGAAGAAGATCAGCGCCTGCTGTACGTTGCGCTGACTCGCGCGCGCGCGAAACTGATACTTCCGTATGTTCCAGAGGACACCCTGACCGTGGACCTGAGAGGATCCTACACTCCGTTGAATGATCGAATCCGCGCGCTCGACCGCGAACGTCGACTGAAAGATCTGTTCATGACGGAGTCTGCCGGCGTCACTGCACAGGCGGGGGCAATGGACGCGGATTCGAAGGCCAATGGTATCGGGGGCGACAAGGCTCTGGCTGATTGGATCGGGTCGACCTCGCGGCCGGCGGTTCTGGAAAGTGAGTTCACGGACCTCGGCGTCAAGCACCGCGGCCTAATCCTCGAGTCTTACACTTCGCTCCAGGCGGCGGCGCCCGAGGAATTCAAGACCAGCGTCGACGCAATTGAGGCGCGCGCGGATCATGCCGATCTGCCTGGCGGGCGCCGCGTGGGAATTTTCCTGCATGAAGCAATCGAGAAGCTCGACTTCAAATCACTTGACGGCGTCGACCTGAAACGCTGGATGTTACGCGACGACGTATCCGAGTTGTTTGCAAGCTGCATGCGTCGGCACGGCGTGGATGATCTGCGATGGCTCGATCGCGGCCGCGAGATCGTCTTCAACACGCTGACCTCAAGGATTGCGCTCGGTCCGTCGATACTCGAAGACGGGTTGTATCGTTTGCCGAACGTCCGCGAAATGGAATTCGCCTATCCGATCCCCGAAAAGCACCACGCGCGCCTGGGCGACGGACCGGATGGCGCCTGGACCGTTGAACGCGGCTTCATAAGAGGCTTCATAGATATGGTCTTCCGGCGCGACAACCTGTACTTCGCCGATTGGAAAGGCGATCTGCTGCCATCGTATGAACCCGCGGCAGTCGCCCGGCACGTCGAGCGCCACTACAAGTTGCAGGCGCGAATATACTCAGTAGGCGTCGTGCGCCTGCTCGCAATCCACAACCAGCGCGACTACGAAGCAAAGTTCGGCGGACTTCTGTACGTCTTTCTTCGAGGCGTGTCGCAGACCGGCGACGGAACGACTGGACTATATTTCGCGCGGCCTGCGTGGAAGGAAATAGTCACTTATGAATCAGAACTACTAAGTCACGAACGCGATTCCGAGTTGCGGGCATGAAAGATAGATACTCGCTACTCGGAATAGATACCGCATGGCGACGCTTTGCTTCAGCCCGCGACGGTGTACATTCCGCATTCGACGCACGCATGCGAGCGCTCGAAATCGGGGTGGCGGGACTCAATCTTGCCCCAGAGTCGGTACACCTGGCGTCCGAGCCTCGCAGGCCTTGAGCCGGCTCTGGAAGCTGATGACCGGATAGCTCTCATCGTGCTCATCCTCATTTCGATCGCCGCGCTCCAGGAAGGAAGCACCCGCTTCCCGGTGACTGGCGCGCTTGCGAAGGAGCCGATGCGGCGTGTGATCGGTACTCTGTGCGGCAACGAGTTTGGCAACGACGACATCGACCATATAGCCACTTCAATCGAGGTTCTGCTGCAATCCAATCGCGCATCAGCCGTAATCGGTCGTCGCGAGGACGAGTACAAACCTCTTCTGTACCTTCCACCATACATAGTCCATCAGAATATTTACCGCTGCGAATGCGAACTGGCTATTCGACTTGCCGAGCTGCTGGCCGCAGATGCTCAAAGTCCCGAGGAAGCTGAGAAGGCCGGACGAGCGCTAAAGGATGTGATCGCGCGTCCCGTCATCGTGCAAGGCAAACAGATCGTGATGTCCGACGAACAGTGCAAAGTCGTTGCGGCGTCGGCTCGCGCCGGGCTGACCGTCGTCTCAGGCGGTCCCGGCACCGGCAAGACGTCGATCATCGTGGCGATCCTGCGTTTTATGGTGCGGCTCGGCGTCGAGCCGTCGCGGATTGCGATGGCGGCGCCGACGGGTAAGGCCGCCTATCGTATGGGCGAGTGCGTTAAGGAGTCACTTTTGCGAATTGAGCAGCGCGACATTGTCGACCAGCAACTGCTTGAAGCGAGGCTCGAGCCCGCGACGATTCATCGCATTCTGGGCTACTCGGTGGGCTCGGGCCGCTTCCGTCATCATCGCAACAACCCGCTCGACGCCAAGGTGGTTATTGTCGACGAAGGATCGATGCTCGACGTGAGCTTGATGGAGCGATTGACGAATGCGATTCAACCAGGCGCGCGGTTGGTCATTCTCGGCGATGCGAATCAGTTGCCGTCGGTTGCAGCGGGTTCGGTGTTCCGTGATTTGGTTCCGCCGAGTGGCGACGAGGCGGGCCCTCTGTCCGCGGCGTCGGTGCGGCTCGAAGTAAATCATCGGATGAAGACTGAGATCGGTGCGGGCCGATCGATTTTGCTCGCCGCCCGGTCGATTAACGACGGCGACACTGCGCTACTTAGATCGGTTGATGAATCGAACGGTCCGATCGTGGTGCAACGTTCCTCGCCGGCCGATTTGACCTTCGCCGGCGTTGAATTTATCGCCGGCGCGTCGCGGGAGCTCGGCCCTTTTCTGGATCGCTGGTACGCCGAGCGAGTACGCGGAGGGGCGGACATCGCGAAATTCGTTGCGCATGAGTACGTCGAACGCGACGGAGGTTTCGATGATGCCGACTGCGAGCGATTGCGAAACCTGTTCGCACACATGGGAAAATCGCGCATCCTGTGCGTGACGCGCGTCTTCGAGACGGGAGCCGATCGAATCAACGCACGCCTTCATTCGCGCGCTGCGGAAGCCGCGGGCGTCGCTGCGGAGCGCGCGGGCTTCGTGGTCGGCGATCCGCTGATCGTGCTGCGCAATGACTACGAACGCGGACTGTTTAACGGCGACAATGGAATCAGGCTCTGGGTTCGGCGCGGCAACGACGCTCGAATCCCGATGGCAATATTTCCGCGCGGCGATAACTTTGTCGCATTCCGGTTCGACGCCTTGCGCGAATTCGTCGAGCTCGGCTACGCGATGACCGTGCACAAGGCCCAGGGATCCGAGTTCGATTCGATCGCCATCCTGTTGCCCGAGAAACCGATCGCGGTCCTGACCCGCGAGCTGCTCTACACCGCCGTCAGCCGGAGCAGGACTTCGGTCGTCATCGTCGGCGACGAATCAGTGCTCAGCGATGCAATCGCCTCTCGCGTTGAGCGATTCTCCGGACTCGCCGACCGGCTCAAGCAAGCGATCGCCGGCTAAATTTTCGGCGTATGCGCGCGCAGGAATTCGCGCACGCGCTTCACAGTCGCCGCAATTACGTCGGGCGTCTTCCAGTTCTCGACAAGTTCGCCGTTGGGCGCCAGCGCGGCGATCTCCTTTGAGGTTTCCGTAGGATGGTAGTCGTCGGCGCCGCACAGAATCAGCATCGGCGTTTTGCACGAGCGCACGAAATCGCGCGAAACGTTGAAGACGAAGTCGGTGCCGTACATCCGGTCGCGGAACTGCCGCAGCGCCGCGTCGTCGAGCTTCGGGTGATTGGGCTTGAGCGCTTGCGCCCATCCGTCGAACATCGCGAAGAACAGATCGCGATTGCGCGGGCTGAGCCCGATCGGATTCTGCAAGACCGCGGCGCTGATTCGTGTCGGAGCGGCCTTGATGATTCCGAGGCCATAGGAACCCCCGATGCATGCGCCCATCACGTGACACTGCTTGATGCCGAGGTGATCGAGCAGAGCGATATGGTCGGCGGTGTAGGTGCCCCATCCGTCGGACGCACTGATCGGCGCGGAGGATTTGCCGGCGTTGCGCTGGTCCATCGCGATCACGCGGAAGTTGGCCGCGAGTTCTATCGTCGGATCGAAGGGGCTCTTTGACCAGAACTCGATGCTGGAACGCATTCCGCCGGGAGCGAATAGTAAGATCGGATAGCCAGTTCCGTATTCCTCATAGTATATCGAAACATCGTCACGCTTGAATGTTGGCATCGTCAGGCTCCTTGTAGCCGGTCCCTAGCTTCGCTCTCCGGCGATTGTGCCATCGTCGGTCGTGATCTACCAATATGTTGAAGCGCGAACCAGCGAACGACCGCGGGAGGTGCCAGCATGCAGCGAAGCGAGAATCGTATTTTGACCACGCACACCGGGAGCCTGCCGCGGCGCGCGGGTCTTACAGAAATGCTGGTGAAGAGCAGCCGCGGCGAAGAGGTGGATCGTGCGGCGCTGCTCCGCGAGATCGAACTGTCGACTCGGTACGTGGTGCACAAACAACTCGAGGCGGGGATCGACGTTGGCAACAACGGCGAGCAATCGCGCGAAAGCTTTTTTACCTACGTGCAGCATCGAATGAGCGGCTTTGGTGGACGAAGCGAGAGGCCGATCATGCGCGACCTCGTGCGCTATCCCAGCTTTCTCAAGATGATGGCGCCGGTGTTCCAGCGATCGATGGTCGATCTGCTGCACGCGCCGAAGGCGATCGGCGAGGTGCAGTACCGCGACCTGGCAGGCGTCGATATCGAATGCGCCGACACGCTGAGCATCCTCGACGATCAGCCGACGAAGTTCGTCGAGCCGTTCATGACCGCGCCGTCGCCCGGAATAATCGCGTCGGCAATGCTCAATGAGTATTACGAAAACTACGAGAAGTATGTAATCGCGGTAGCCAAGGCATTACATACTGAGTATGAGTACATAGTATCCAAAGGATTTGTCCTGCAGGTCGATTGTCCCGATCTGGCGATGGAGCGGCACACGTCATATGCGGACCGTCCATTGGCCGAGTTTCTCGAGTATGTCGAGCTGAACATTAGTGCGATGAATCGCGCGCTACATGGGATCGCGCCGGATCGCGTTCGCATGCACGTATGCTGGGGGAACTACGAGGCGCCGCACGATCTCGATGTGCCGCTGGCGCAGATACTGCCACTGCTGTATCACGCGAACGTCGGAGCGTTGGTGCTGGAGGCCGCCAACCCGCGGCATCAACATGAGTATCGATGCTTCAAGGAATTCCCGCTGCCCGATCACATGAGCCTGGTCACGGGCGTCATCGATACGAAGACCAACTACGTCGAGCATCACGAGGTTGATCGCCGACCGGCTCGAGCGCGCGGCTGATGCGATCGGCGATCCGCGGCGCGTGATGGCCGGCACCGATTGTGGCTTCGAGACTTCTGCCGGATTGGGCGAAGTCGCCGAGGAGATCGTGTGGGCGAAGCTGCGCGCGATGCGTGCCGGCGCCGATCTCGCCTCGCACCGGCTGTTTCACTGAGTGATGCGAGACCCACGCTTCCTAGCTATGCCACGGCTCGACGAGGATCTTCGCGTGCGTCTCCGGTGACGCGAGATCCTCGAACGCCTGCGCAACTCCTTCGACGCCGACCTTGCCGGTGATCAGCGGGTCGGCGTTGACTTGTCCTTCCGCTAGATGAGCTCAGCGTCGCGGCGAACTCTTCGGGCGCGTAGCCGAGCACGAACTGGATGTTCAGCTCCTTGCTGATTCCCGTCAGTGGCTCGATGTGGTCGCGCTCCATGCACACACCGACTACGACGATGCGCGCGTTGCCCGGCGCCGCCGACATGATCCCTTCGATCACGCCCGGCACTCCACGCATTCGAAAATCACCGCGGGCCGGACCGCCGGTCCCGGCATCCACGGCGGCAGCATCGGCGCCTTCGACGGATCGGCATACACCGCCATCTCGCGCCAGCTCTGGTACGGCGACTTTTCTTTCGGATCGACGACGAAGTCCGCGCCCATCTGCAGCGCCAGCTCGCGCCGTCGCGGCGAAAAATCCGCCGCCACGATCGGATGCACGCCGCCGAGCTTGAGCGCCGCAATCACGGCCAGGCCCACCGGTCCGCATCCGATGACCAGCGGCGCGTCATCTTTGTCGAGCCGCGCCTTCTTGCACCGCGTGATATCCGACCGCCATCGGTTCGGTCAGCGCCGCGCGCTCGGTGGAAAGCCCGTTCGGCACCTCGAGCAGCAGAAACTCCGTCAGCCGCATCAGCTCGCCGTAGCCGCCGGGATTTTCGTTCGAGTAGCCGACCGCCTCGACACCGCGAGCGCTGATCAGCACCGGCATCGCGCACACGCGCGTCCCGACCTTCAAGCCGCTTCTGCGTCTGCGGCCCGTAATCGACGACCTCCGCGCAGAATTCGTGACCCATCACGATGTCGCGCTTGAGATCCATCACGAACGGCGCGCCCGATCTGCGCGACGCCCTCGACCATCTTCTCCGCATGCTTGAGCGCGTGCAGATCGGACCCGCAGATTCCGCAGGCCAGCGTTTTGACCAGCGCTTCGCCGGCTCCAGGAGCCGGAGTGGGAATGTTATCGACGACGAGTTTTTTGTCTCGCATTATTGCTGCGCGCATGATTTGTTCTCCTTCCTGCCCGCTAGTCTATCAGGGTTGATCATTCGGCCGTCAAATCGAAGCACACGCGCCTGGCTTCGGTTGATTGTATTTGCACTGTCACTGTAATGTGTCGCGGGGAAACAATAATGGGCCGCAAGATTCTTTTTATCACCACCGATCAGCAGCGTTACGACTCGCTCGGATGCAACGGCGGGGCGTATTGCGCGGACGCCGGTCGCCGACTCGCTCGCTGCCGCGGGAATCAACTATCATCGCGCCTACAATCAAAACACGGTCTGCATGCCCGCGCGCTCGACGATGATCACCGGCCAGTACGTGCGCACGCACGGCGTGTTCGCTAACGGCGTGCCGTTGCCGGCCGACGCGCCGAGCGTCGCCGCCTGGCTTCACGAGCGCGCCGGCTATCGCACCGCGCTGATCGGCAAGGCGCACTTCGAGCCGATGTTCGATCCTTCGCGGGCGATGGGCTGAGAACCGGATGGGGCGCGAACGATCGCACGGACCGCATCGCGGCTTCGAGCGGATGGAACTCGCGATGCACGGGCCGATGGCCTACTTCCACTACTCGAACTGGTTGCGCGAGAACTATCCGGACGAGGTTGGCGGATTCGCCACGATGCTCATCCGGCGCGGCGGGCGGCGAGAGCGGCGCGCCCGAAGTCAAGTACAATCCGATACCTCGCGAGCATTATCACACCGACTGGGTAGCCGATCGCACGATCGCGTTTCTGGACTCGCTCTCGCCGAGCGACAACTGGTTCGTGTGGATGAGTTTTCCCGATCCGCATCATCCGTGGGATCCGCCGGCGTCGGAGGCGCGCCGGATCAACTGGCGCGATCTGGATCTTGCCGCCGGGTCATCCCGGATCGCGCGAAAAGATCGAAAAAATCCTGCGGTCAGAAGCCGCGTCATTGGCTCGATTGGTACGAGGGCCGCTTCCGCAACGAGGAAGGCGGGCCGCGTGCGACTTCGTGCCGTGCCAGATGACGCATGACCAGGTGCGCGAGATCAACGCGATGGTCCACGTCGAGAACGAACTCATCGATCGAGGCATGTGGCCGCGTGCTGGGCGACATCGCGGCGCGCGGATGGGACGAGCCGACACCGATGTTTTTTTCACCACCGATCACGGCGAGTTGCAGGGCGACTTCGGCCTCGTCTACAAAGGGCCGTATCACGTCGACGCGTTGATGCACATTCCGATGATCTGGCGTCCCGCGCCGGCGGCCAAAAATATCGGCCACCGAAATCTCCGAGCCGGTCGGACATCTCGATCTCGCGCCGACCTTTTGCGCGATCGCCGGCGTGGCGGTTCCCGAATGGATGGAGGGTCAGCCGCTTCCGGTCGCGCCTGGATCGCCGGACGCGAGCGAGTGATCACCGAATGGGATAGTCAGTTCGCGCAAATTGGTATGCATCTGGGAGTCTATTTATCGCGACGGCTATGTATGCACAGTATATGAAAAGAGTACTCGCGATGTCGGCTTCGATCTCGCGGAGTGATACCGGGCGCTCGGCGGTCCGGACATGCCGATGCCTGATATCCGCTACGACGGCAGCGAGGGTGAGCTGTACAATCTGCGCGAGGATCCGCTGCAATGGCGCAATCTTTGGAATGACATCAGGCATGCGAAACTGAAGGCGGATATGATCGCGGACCTGTATGCCAATCTGCCGCCCGCGCGGGTGCCGCAACTGACGGTCGACGCGCCGGCGTGACGGGCGGTGTTCTGATTTTCTACCACCTGTTGTGGTCTGAGCGTCTGCAAACCACCATCGGTCGTTTCGTTCCGTAAAATTGCTTTTCGGAATTGCGCCGGCGCGCAGTAACTGTGGAGCGCTGCGCGATTTCAGAACCGGAACCGGCTTCGCGTGCGCGAAGCTGTCCGAAATCCTTGCTGCCGGTCGCGCGGCTCGCTCTGTCAGGATGACTGAGAGCGTGCTCGCGGTGCTCGCTTCGTTCGGGATTCGCGTTGATCGAATCGCTCGAGAAGAGATTGACGCCCATTAGGCAAGAATAGCGCGAAACGCGGGAAAGCGTCAGGCTGAAAAGTTCACCCCCCCTGAACTGGTTCAAGTGCGGCGCGCGTTGAGGTGGATGCGTGACGACCTAACCCTAACCCCTTCCCATTGTTTGGACTTGGGAGATGGGTAACGGAACGTGCGGGGACATAGGTAACACATTTAGAGTTGAGATCATTGGATAGCATGAGAGGGATCCAAGTCGATGGTAGCGACCGGTTGATGGCAGAAGAGGACTTCGCGCAGCGAGTCGGCAAGCTCGGACTGACGCAGGGCGACCGGCAAGCCGCGCAGCGCTTTGGAGACGCGGAACAGGCGGCCGCGATAGCTGAACCAGCCCTGGGCCTGGACCTTACGCACCTCGAGGTCATCGGGGTAGTCGATGGGCGGCAGCGACTCAGGAAACGGAATCGGACTTGGGCGATAGCGGGAGACGGGAGTAGCAAGGCCGAGCGCGTCGTGCGGGCGCAGCAGGTTGTAGCGGTCGCGAAAGGAATCGAACTCGCGCTGGCAATGGTCGAGGTCGGTGAAGTTGAAATGGCGGAGGACCTCGGACTTGAGCGTGCGATGGAAGCGCTCGTCCTTGCCCTGGGTCTGCGGATGATAAGGGCGGCCGTGGGCAACGCGGATGCCAAGCCGAATCAGCCACAGGTAAAGGCGGTAAGGGGCTGCCGCCGGCCGCGCCCCACGGCGAGCCGTTGTCCATCAGCATCGCGGCCGGCAGTCCGTAGCGGCGAAAGGCCTCGTCAGCACCGCGCGCACGGTCTGCTCGCGTTCGTTGGCGCAGGCCTTGAGCACCAGCGAGAAGCGCGAATGATCGTCGAGCACGGTCAGCGGATGGCAGCGGTGGCGGGGTGGAACATCGGGAAGTTGCCCTTGAAGTCCATCTGCCACAGTTCGTTGGGTGCTGGCGCGCTCAAAGCGCTGAAAGGGGCGCGGTGCCGGCGCATGCCCGATTGAGCAGCCATGCCGGCGCAGGATGCCGGTGATAGTGCTCGGCGCGGGCTGGGGCCGCCCTCGGTAACCAGCCGTCGCGCCAGCTTGCGTCCGCCCCACGAATCGCGCACCGCCGCAGCGCATTTTGATCACCCGCTGCTCGATCTCCGCAGCCGTGCGCAAAGGCGAGCGTCGCGGCTGGCGCGAGCGATCGATAAGCCCGCCGCTGCCTTGCTCGGTATAGCGCAGCAGCCACTTGTAACCGGTTTTCGGCGCTATCTTGAAACGCCGGCACAGCTCGCGCCGATTAGCTCCCTCTTGCATCGCCAACTTCACAAACTCCTCGCGCGACTCCATCCGGGTAACCTCCTGCCTCGGCATCCTGCTAACCTCCTCTCGGAGGTCCAGCATGCCGGTTAGGTGTTACCCATGTCCTCGCACACCTGTTACCCATGTCCCACGCACAAACACCCATGGTGGGAAGGGAACCGAATTTTTTGTGAATGCTCCTCTTGCATCGTGAGACTAATAATATTAGTTGAATGTCTATGATGATTAGCCATACGACAAATCTTGTTCTCGCAGCGACCGCCCTTTCTATCGCCACCGCGCTTCCGGTGCGCGCCGAGCAAACACCCGCTGCACGATCAACGCAGTTCCTCAAGCTGCCCGGTGGGCAGATTGCATATGACGATTCGGGCGGGACCGGGCCGTTGGTTATCTGTGTGCCGGGGCTTGGGGACGTGCGGCAGCAGTATCGGTTCCTTGCGCCGAAATTGGTGGCCGCGGGGTTTCGGGTCGTCACGATGGATCTTCCGGGGCATGGCGAGTCGAGCGTCGATTGGCCCGAGTATTCGCCCGCTTTGGTCGGCGCGGATATCGTCGCGCTGATTCGGCATCTTGGGGCGAGCAAGGCGTTTATCGCCGGCAACTCGATGGCCGGAGGATCCGCGGTGTGGGCGGCCGCGGAGATTCCCGATAGCGTCGCCGGTATCGTGATGATCGATCCGTTCACGCGCGTGATTCCGACCTCGTCGTTCCTGATGGGGTTTCTCAAAGTCGCGATGATGCGGCCGTGGGGGCCGTCGTTCTGGTCGATGTACTACGGATCGCTCTACAAGAGTGCGCCGCCGCCCGACCTCGATTCGTATCGCGCGGCGCTGGTTGCGAACCTCAAGGAGCCGGGGCGGATCGAGGCGACCAAGGCGCTGATCTTCGCGCCGCAGGCTCCGTGCGAGGCGCGAATTCCCAAGGTTCATGCGCCGGTTCTGGTGGTGATGGGCACGCGCGATTCCGACTTCGCCGATCCCGCCGCCGAAGCAGATTGGGTCGCAACGCATCTTCATGGGAAAAAGCTGATGGTCGACGGCGCCGGGCACTATCCGCACGTCGAGTATCCTGAACGTCGTCGCGCCGGCCGTCATCGAATTTGTGAGGAACGCTCAAGATGGCGAAGCGCGTCGGGATTGATCGGGACGCGGTCATCCGCGCGGCCGCGAAGATTGCCGATGACGACGGCTGGGAGGCGCTGACGCTGGCGCGGGTCGCCAAGCAACTGCGTGTCCGTCCGCCGTCGCTCTACAATCACATCGGCGGACTCGAGGGCTTGCGCCGCGAGCTGAAATTGATTGCGCTGCGCGATCTCAACACGGCGCTGAGCCGCGCGACGATCGGCAAATCGCGCGACGACGCCGTCCGCGGCCTCGCCAACGCGTATCGCGCTTTCGTCAAGCGGCATCCAGGAACCTACGCGGCGACGATGGTCGCCGCGCCGCCGAAAAACGATCCCGCGCTTGAGGCGGCAGCGGGCCAGGTCGTCGAGACCTGCCTGTCGGTGCTCAGCGGCTACAAATTGGAGCGGCGCGACGGTCTTCATGCGATCCGCGCGATGCGCAGCGCCGTGCATGGGTTTGTCGCACTGGAAAACGCGGGCGGATTCGGGATCCCGCTCGACGTCGACAAGAGCTTCGAGTGGCTGGTTGGGGCGCTGCTGAACGGCCTGTCGGCTTCGCGCCCGCAACGAACCGCGTGAACGGGGTTCGCGGTCAATTTTGACACTTGCGCGGTTGGCGAGTGGCCAGCCGAATTGCTACAAGCAGGCAACATCATAGGTCTGCGGGCACATCCGCATCAGCCACGGGGGTGGTTTTATGGCCAGGGACGCTTCCGGCGAGAGCCAGTCGGGAACGCGCGAAGAATTGGTTACGCAGACTCCAGAGTTGGCCGGGGCGCCGAAGTCGCCGGGACGCCGGCGCTTTATCGCAGGACTGGGTGCCGCGACCGCCGCCGTATCGACCGGAGTCCTCGCTCCAATCGTGGCCGCATCCTCGGCCAGTGCGCGCGAAATCGACGGGCTTTCTCCCGCGCCCGGCGTGCCGCCGGGTGTTACCCACGACCGGTTGGTCCAAGCCTTCTCGCTGCGGGTCGGTGAAGCGACGCAGGACGCCCTCGTCAGGCCCGCGGTTAACGTCAACAACGGCGATCCGGCGCTCTATCCCGACCAGGGTGGCACCTACACCAAGGGCCTTCCTCACGACGACTTCGGGCGGGTCAATCTCACCGCCTTCGCAAGTCTCAGAAAGGCTTTGAGCACCGGAAGGTTTTCGGATTTCCAAAACATCATCGTCGGCGGAACGCGCACGCTCAACGGCCCACAAGGTGGGTTGGCCTTCGATCTCGAGGCGCTCGACAATGTGCAGTTTGGCCAGCCCCAGGTGCCTCCCGCCCCTGCAACGGCCAGCGACCAGAACGCGACCGAGCTGCTCGAACACTACTGGGCATCGCTGCTGCGTGATGTGGCCTTCACTGACTACGGATCGAACGCGCTGGCCGCCGCGGCGGCAACTGAATTGGGAGCGCAGCCGACCTATTTCGGACCGAGGAGCGGCGGCGTAGTGACGCCGAACCTGTTGTTCCGCGGCGCGTTCCCCGGCGAGACGCTAGGCCCTTACCTCTCCCAATTCTTAACTATCCCGACGGCCATGGGCGCCCAACCGATGAGCCAGCAGATGACTACCTACCTGCCGGACATCGACTACATGGACAATTTCGCCGACTGGCTGACCGTGCAGAATGGCAATGTCACCGGTCTTCACAATCAGGTCGATCCGACACTTCGCTACCAGCATAACGGCCGGAGTCTGGCGGCGTTCACCCACATCGACGTGCTCTACCAGGCCTACTTCACGGCGTATCTCGTGCTCACCTCAATTGGCGCGCCGGTAAATCCCGGCAACCCCTATGTCGGCTCGACCACGGAGAACGGCTTCGGCACGTTTGGCGCGCCGGATTTCGTCGGCACCCTGACCGAAGTGGCGACCAAGGCTCTGAACGCCGTCTGGTACCAGAAATGGTTTGTGCACCTCCGCCCGCGGCCAGAGGCTATCGGAGGTATCGTCCACCTGATCAAGACCGGGCAAAGCAACGAGACGGATGTCGCTCTGAGCAATGTGATCCTGAACTCGAATGGACTTGAGCAGAGTTTCGACAAGTATGGGACGTGGCTTCTTTCGCAGGCGTTCCCTGAGGGATCGCCGACGCATCCGTCTTACCCGACGGGTCACGGCGTCGTCGCCGGCGCCTGCATCACGGTGCTGAAGTTCTTCTTTGACGGCAGCTTCGTGATCCCAAATCCACAGGTGCCTTCGAGCGACGGGCTTTCGCTGTCGGACTACACGGGATCGGATGCGGGAGAGCTGACGGTCAACGGCGAGCTCAACAAGCTCGGGCATAACGTCAGCTTCGGTCACGGAATTCACGCCGGCATCCACTGGCGCAGTGACACGGACACGTCGTTGTTGCTGGGAGAGGCCGTCGCACTGAGTTTCCTGAGGGATAGAGCGCGGACCTACAACGAGCCGTTCACCGTCCAGATCACCAAGTTCGACGGGACGACGGCGACTATCTTGAACAAGGGTAACCCGTAGGCGAGCACGGACGCGCGGGCGTTGTCTTAGTGCTTATGCTTCTGCTGGTCCGCCAGGATTCGTGCCGCGACAATCCACGGAGTGTACCAGGCCTTCACTTCGAGATCGGTCAGAGAAGAGCTGTCGCACTTTTGCGCATAGCGGAAACCGTAGGTGACGATATTTCCCGATGCGTCCTTCCAATCGCCAAGCCATTGGCGAACGCATAGCGGTGGCTGCTGGGTTGCGTCGAGAAACTCCTTCCAACCCTCTACTTGTGAGGATGGTGTATCCGGATTGAGGAAATCATTCTTGAGAGGTTGCCAGCCAGCCTTTTGCAGCGTATTCGAGATCAGCTGAATAACTGGCCACGCCGGGAAATTCGAGCGGACGTGGTAGCTAAAGCGGTAGACACTTTCCCTGTCGTCAAACTGTACGTCGGTCGAGTTGGGATACGTGATGAAGGCGGCCGGGCGTTCGTCGGCTTCAACTCGATGGCGGCTGTTGTACAGACTTGCGCAAACTACGATGCAGAAGAGGATCGCGAGTCTCCTCGGGAACTTACTCCGGAATTCTCGTAGATTCATCGTCGGAAATGCGGATGCTATTCGAGCGCGACCTGGTCACCTAGCGCGATCGTTCCGGCGGTGGCGATAGTCGCGTAGGCGCCGACATTCTGGCCGGCATCGCGCACGATCGTTCGCAGCACTGAGGGATCCTTCTTCACTCCCGGTTGATCGAGCGTTGGTATAACGCAGCGCACGGTTGGCATCTCGACCTTGATTCGGGTCCCACCGATGCGCAGCGTCCGTCCCGACCATTCAGCTTCGGCTAATCCTTCGATTACGCTCGTTGTCTCGATCAGGACGTTGGGGCGAAACCGGCGCGAGTCGAAATCGGCGGAAGGATTGCAGCGGGACAGAGTGCTCAGCGACGCGGTGGTCAGCACGTTGAAGGGGAACGCGTCGAAGAAAGTGCCGAAGGGCGAGGTGAACTCGAGAATCTGCGGCGGCAGCGTCGAGAAGTCGGGCAACGGTTCACTCTCGAGACGGCCGAACACCTCGCGCATCTCGGCCTTCATGTCGGGATTGTCGGGCGCGGCGCGCCGAAGCAGATCGTGCTCGGTTGGCGGCTGGATCGGCCAGATCGAGACGATTCGCCCGAGCAGATCGGAGAGTTTTCCACTTGCCTCGGCGGAGTCGGAGCGGAAGGTCGTCCCGTTCGGGAGAGTGATCTGCGCGGGTGGAGCGTCGTCGGCGTTGGGCTCGCGCATATAGACGGCGGTGCAATGGAGCAGCGCGGGGAGTTTGCGAGCGTTGCGAATCTCGCCGGCTTTCTCGTCGCGAATCGCCCATCCGCGATCGCCGTAAATTCCGCGCACGCTGACGTTTGCGCGCTGCAAGCGCTCGCCGGCCATCGACTTTACCGGGTAGCGCCAGATTTCCTTGACGGTGCCGATTACCTGCATCGAGAATTCCCCTGAAAAAATACAGGCTAAAGCCTGTGCCACTTAGACACTGCGGGCCGTCAGCTCGCCCGAACAGTTCGGGCATACGTGCTTCATCGCGTCCGCGCAGTCGGGGCAGAAGGTACATTGAAAGGAACAACACTGCGCCGCAGCCGGAGGCGCCAGCGGCTTGCCGCACTTCTCGCAAGCGTCTTTGACCTGCGTCATCGTCTTGAGCAGTGCGGAGTTCTGCTCCTCGCGCTCGGCACCGGCGAGCAACGCCGCACGAGCCTTCTGGTTACGCTCGCTCGCCGCGAACGATTGATAGATGCCTGCGCCGCCGTGTTCGAGCCGCGCGAGGATCACCATCATCTCGCGGCGCGACCTGCCTTCGAGCAGAGACGCGATTACGCGGTCGGGGGACAAATCCTTGTCGGCCATTTTGGTTCTCCCATCGAGGGCCATTGCTAATCGGCCTGATGAGGTTTGGCAGCATTTGTGACGGCCATCAAGTGCGCTGTGCGAGGTGTTCGCCGCGTGAGGCGGTGGCGTATTATATTGCGGGCATCGCGCTCGAATCGTGAAGGTAAAAGCAGCAATCGCGAACAAGGCCGGCGAACCGCTCGAAATCGCGAGCGTCGGCCTCGAAGGGCCCAAGGCCGGCGAAGTCCTGGTCGAAGTCAAAGCGACCGGAGTCTGCCATACCGACGCCTACACGTTGTCGGGCGCCGATCCCGAAGGTCTGTTCCCCGCGATCCTCGGACACGAGGGCGCGGGCGTCGTCGTCGACACGGGAGTGGGCGTGGCGACGTTGAAGCGCGGCGACCACGTCATTCCGCTTTACATTCCCGAATGCCGGAACTGTCCGTCGTGCCTTTCCGGGAAAACCAATCTGTGCACGGCGATTCGCGAGACGCAGGGCCGCGGCGTGATGCCGGACGGTACCAGCAGATTCTCGCGCGACGGCAAACCGCTGCATCACTACATGGGCACCTCGACGTTCGCGAACTTTACCGTGGTGCCGGAGATCGCGCTGGCCAAGGTTCGCGAAGACGCGCCGTTCGAGAAGATTTGCTACATCGGATGCGGCGTTACGACTGGAATCGGCGCCGTGCTGAACACCGCGAAAGTGCAGGCAGGCGACCGCGTGGTCGTGTTCGGCCTCGGCGGCATCGGGCTCAACGTCGTGCAGGGGGCGCGGATGGCGGGAGCGTCGATGATCGTCGGCGTCGATCTGAATCCAGCGAGGAAGACTATCGCCGAGAAATTCGGCATGACGCATTTCGTGAATCCGGCGGAAGTCGAAAGCGAACTGGTGCCGCATATCGTGAACCTGACGCGCGGGGGCGCGGATTTTTCGTTCGAGTGCGTCGGCAACGTCAAGCTGATGCGGCAGGCGCTGGAATGTTGTCAGCGCGGATGGGGCACGAGCGTGATTATCGGCGTCGCGGGCGCGGGCCAGGAGATCTCGACGCGGCCGTTTCAGCTGGTGACGGGGCGAACGTGGAAGGGCACGGCGTTCGGCGGTGCGCGTGGACGCCGCGACGTTCCGAAAATTGTCGATTGGTACATGGAAGGCAGGATCAATATCGACGACCTGATCACGCACGTGATGCCGCTCGAAAAAATCAACGACGCCTTCCACCTGATGCACGAGGGCAAATCGATTCGCAGCGTGGTGACGTTTTGATCTGGCGGGCGCGACGCTGATGCCGGAAAAAATCCAACGCGCGATGGTTCTATCGATTGCCGCATGCGCTTTTGCGCTCGTGGATGCTGGTCGCATGAGACTCAGCAGCAGAAATTCGTCGACGCGATGAATCATGGTGACATCGCACAGGCCAGCCAGATCTGGCTCCATATGGAGCGCGAAGAGCCGCGAGGATTTTAGCATAGCCAGGGGATGCAGCCGAACCTCTCGCCGGACGAAGTGAAGAAGCAGGTCATGCAGCATTACGAGGACGAAGCAGGGAAAGAGGACAGAGCGGGAGAGATGGCGGCAGTGGCGCCGAGAGCGGCGACACTGAAACGATCACGAATCCGGCGCCGAGCGTGCATCTTGGCGGACTGAGAGTTTGCCCGAGTGGGCCGGCCCGACGGGCGCGCCGCCGCAGTCGGTGACGGTGCCGCCAACTACCGCGCCGGAAACGATCGTTCCATATCACTGAGGGTGCGACGACGGAGTTTGTCGCGCGCGAGATTATTGGCGAGACGCTCGCCCGGACTGAGATGGTGGCGTTTAGATGGCTGGATCAAAATGGCCGATCACGTGGGACGCGCGATGGATTTGGGCCGGGCCTGGCGCCGTTGCCCGTTTCGCCGATCGGCGCGGCAGGAATTCCGCCGAAGGAAACCTGGAATCGATTCTGTTACCTGCGGCGGACGGTGTCAACTCGACGCGGTGCCGGCGACGGTTCCGGCGCGAGTGACGGCGGACTCGCGCTTCGTGATGTTCGTCAACGGCGTCGAAGTCGCACGCGGACCGGCGCGTTCGATACCCGAGCGGCTGGCATGGACGGAGATCGATCTCGCGCCGTATCTTCGCGCGGGTCGCAACGCGATTGCGGCGCTGGTGCGATTTTACGGATTGCCGGGACCGTGGTGGCGGCCGGCGGCGCCGAGCTTCCTGATCGGTTTCGGATCGTTCGCGTTCGAAGCGCCTGCAATCGGCGTGATTTCGGACGTGAGCTGGAAGGGCCGCGCCGCGCCGTATCGGCAGGATGTGGTGCGGGCGCGGCGCTGCCGGTGCCGCCGATCGAAATCCTCGACGGCGCGCGAGATTCCCGCGGGATGGAATGAGGCGGCGTTCGACGATTCCGGCTGGACTGCCCGCGATCGAATTGTCGGCCGGCAACACTCGCGCAGAATCGCACGCGAATCCCGGTCGAGCCTTTCACCGCGCCCGAGCCCGACGAGATCGCGCCGCTGACTTCGATTCCGATCGCGCTGCGAAGAACTATCACGCCGCGGCGTCGCGGCGCTCGTCAGCGACGATCCGCGCGGTGCGTATCCGACGTCGGAGCAAGCGACGGACGGTCCCGACACGATCGTCAATTTCGATGCGGGAATGATAACGCTCGCGACACCGTGGGCGATCGCGCATGGTCCCGCAGGCTCTACCGTCGACGTGTACTGCGGCGAGGACGTTCGCGCCGATGGCAGCGCGGAGACGCAGCCGCGCCAATTTGCGATGCGCTACATCCTGCGCGGCGGCGAGTGCGGAACGAGTCGAGTCGTTCGAGGCGGTGGGCTTCCGTTATCTGTCGGTCGTCGCGCGCGGCGGTGCGCAGATCGAATCGGCGGGCGCAATCGAGCGGCGCTATCCGCGCGGCGACGAAGCGTACTTCGAATGCGACGATCCGGCGCTCAACAAAATCTGGCGGGTCGGTGCGCGCACGCTGGAACTCTGCTCGACCGACGCCTTCATCGACTGTCCCGGCCGCGAGCAGCGCGCGTGGCTCGGCGACTCGTACATCCACGCGCTGTTGACGTACGTGACCAACACCGATTGGCGGCTGGTGCGGCGCCATCTGCGAATCTGCGCGCATTCGCGGCGCGGCGACGGTCTGCTAGCGATGGCCGCTGACGTGCGACTTCTCGATTTCCTCGACGACGATTCCCGACTACTCGCTGCATTGGATTCGCGCGCTCGCGCGCTACTTCGAATATTCCGGCGATGCCGCGACGGTTCGCGAGCTGATGCCGACCGCAGCCGGCGTGTGTCGCAGCCTTCGAGCGCTATCGCGCACCCGACGGATTGATTCGCGCGATGCCGGGCTGGATTTTCATCGACTGGGCGATGACCGAGCGAGCGGAAGTGACCGGCGCGCTCGATGCGCTGTATGCCGCGGCGCTCGATGACTTCGCGTCGCTGGCGGAGAACGTCATGGCGGATTCGCGCGCGGCCGCCGAAGCTCGTGCAGTGCGCCGAGCGGACGCGGCGCGCATTCGAGTTGCTGTGGGACGAGGCAGCGGGCGTTTACGTCGACGCCGCCGATCGCAAGGGCCCGCACCGGCGAGTCAGTCAGCAGACCAATGCCGTCGCGATTGTCGCCGGATGCGCGCCGCCGGAGCGATGGCCGCGGATGCTGGACTACGTCCTCGACGAAGCGCGCGTCGTCAGTCACGCCGACGATATCCGACAACATGGGTGCGTACGTCAAGCAGCGGATGGATCCCGCCGAGCACATGAAGTTCGACGTCGAGCACAACGTGGTTGCGGCGCAGCCATTTTTTTCGCACATCGTTCACGACGCGATCGTGCGCGCGGGGCGGCGCGATCTGATTCCTGCGCGATGCATGAAATGGTGGCCGCAGATCGAGCGGGGCGACACCGCGTTCGAGGAATACTGGGACGCGCGCGCCGGCACTGGGAGCCGATGTCACGCATGGTCGGCGACACCGACCTACGATTTGACGACCTGGGTGCTGGGCGTGAGGCCGGCAGCGCCGGGATACTCGCGCGCGGAAATCGCGCCGCGTTTCGGTTCGCTCAGGCATCTCGAAGGACGCGTGCCGACGCCGCACGGGCTGATCGAAGTGAAACTGGATCGCGAAGGCGGCGGAGAGATCGTGATTCCGGACGGCGTCACCGCCGTCGTGCGATTCGACGACGCGCCTCTCATCGGCGGCGAATTCGGCGCCGGCCGGCATCGCATCTCCCGTTGACGCGCGCCCGTCCTCCAGTAAGGATTGGGTCGGCGCTGAATCCGATGGCGATGCTCAGTCCTTATCGCGTGCTCGATCTGACGACCGAGCGCGGCCTGTTGTGCGGCCAGATGCTCGGCCGACATGGGCGCGGACGTTGTCAAGGTCGAGCCGCCGGGCGGATGCGCCGCGCGCGGCATCGGGCCGTTTTACAACGGACGCGCCGCATCCGGACCGCTCGCTGTACTGGTGGGCGTACAATCGCAACAAGCGCGCAATCACGCTCGACATCGAGCGCGACGCCGGCGCGCGATCCTGCTGCGCCTCGTCGAACGCGCCGATTTTTTGATCGAGTCGGACAATCCCGGCTACCTGGCGCGCCAGGATCTCGGCTTCGCCGATCTGGCGAAAATCAATCCTGCGCTCATTTACGTTTCGATCACGCCGTTCGGACAGGACGGGCCCAAAGCGAGTTACGCCGACAGCGATCTGATCATCATGGCGGCCGGCGGGCCGTTGATTCTGGCCGGCGACGCGGATCGTCCGCCCGTGCGCCTGGGCGTTCCGCAGGCTTACCTGCACGCATCGGCCGACGCGGCGGTGGCGGCGCTCGCGGCGCATCATGAGCGCGTGCGCTCGGGCCTCGGGCAGCATATCGACGTCGCGGCGCAGCAATCGGTTGCGATGGCGACGCAGTCGTACATTCTTGCGGCGCCGCTCGGCGCGTCTGAACCGCGGCGGATGTCGGGCGGCGTGAAAATTCGGGCCCGATTCGAGATCCCGCTGGTGTGGCCCGCCAACGACGGTTACGTCGCGATGACTTTTCTATTCGGCTCGGCGCTCGGCGTATTCACGGCCAAGCTGATGCACTTCATTTGCGAGCAGGGATTTTGCGACGAGGCGACGCGCGACAAAAACTGGATTGCATACGGCGAGCAGCTATTCAGCGGCGCCGAGCCGCTTTCGGAATTCGAGCGCGTCAAGGAAATCGTCAGAAATTTCACGCGCAGCCACACCAAGGCAGAGTTGCTGCAGCTCGCAGTCGAGCGCGGATTTCTGATCACGCCGGTCACGACGATCGAGGAAGTGGTCGAAAGCCCGCAATTCGCGTCGCGCGATTACTTCCAGAGTGTTGCGCATCCCGAACTTGGCGAGTCGTTCCGATACCCGGGACCGTTTGCGAAATTCAGCGCGACGCCGATCGAGTATCAGACGCCGGCCGCCGACTCGTCGGCGAGCATAATTCCGAAATCTACCGCGACGAACTCGGCATCAGCGAGCGCGCGATCGCGGAACTCACGCGGGCGGGGATAATCTGATGGCGCACGACTTGCCGCTGAAGGACGTCAAGATTTGCGACTTCATGTGGGTGATGGCGGGCCCGGCGGCGACCCGGATCCTTGCCGACTACGGCGCGACCGTCGTGCGAATCGAGTCGCCGACGCGCGTCGATACCGCGCGCACGCTCCAGCCATATCACGGCAGCCAACTCGGCCCCGACGCCTCGGGCCTGTTCGCCAATTGCAACGCCGGCAAGTTCGGAATCTCGCTCGACCTTGGCAATCCCGCCTCGCGCGCGGTGGTGCACGATCTGGTGCGATGGGCCGACGTCGTCACCGAGTCCTTCTCTCCCAAGGCGATGCGCGCGTGGGGCTTCGACTACGAATCTTTGCGCAAGATCAATCCCGCACTCATCATGCTGAGCTCATGCCTGATGGGACAGACGGGACCGCTGGCGAAAATCGCGGGCTTCGGCAACATGGCGGCGGCGATTTCCGGCTTTACGAATCTCACCGGATGGCCCGACCGCGCTCCCGCCGGAGTGTTCGGCGCGTACACGGATTATGTATCGCCGCGCTTTACCGCGATGGCGATTCTGGCGGCGCTCGACCTTCGGCGCCGCACCGGCAAGGGACAGTACATCGATCAGTCGCAGGCGGAGTGCTCGATTCATTTTCTCGGGCCGGCGATTCTCGACTACACGGTGAATGGCCGGGTCGAGGGACGCGCCGGAAATTCCGATGCCGCCTTCGCGCCGCACGGCGTTTATCCATCTGCGGGCGACGACAATTGGGTCGCGATCGTGTGCCGCGACGATGACGATTGGCGCCGCCTGTGCGCCGCGATGAACAATCAAGAGCTGGCGTGCGATTCGCGTTATGCCTCAGCAGCGGGACGCGTCCAGCATCGCGAGGCCATCGATTCGTCGATCGCAGCCTGGAGCCGCACACTGGATCGCGGCGCGATCGAAACTCGGCTTCAAGCGTGCGGCGTGCCCGCGCATCAGGTGCAGAACAGTGCGGATGCGTACGCTGATCCGCAATTCACTCATCGCAGGCCACTTCGTCGCGCTCGATCATCCGACGCTCGGCAAATTCACGGTCGAGGGTCCTCGCGCGAAACTCTCGCGAACGCCGGCGGCTGCGCGCCGCGCCGCACCGAGCCTGGGCCAGGACAATCAACAAGTTCTCGAAAGCATCCTCGGCTACGACGAAGAGCGAATCAGCGAATTGGTGGCGGCTGGTGCGCTCGGCTAGGGACGTCAATCCGGCGGCCGTCCCGCGCGACGTACTAAAAGTAGAACCCGGTGGCGATGGCGGCCGACAACAGGATTTCAGATGAAGCACTCGTGTCTGCCATGGCCGCCGGCGATCAGGATGCTTTGGCCACGCTGAATCAACGCTATGGCCGCGCGCTCAGCGCAGTCGCGGATCGGATCCTGCGCGACAAGGCCGACGCCGAAGAAGTCGCGGCGGACGTCCTGTGGCAGCTCTGGCGCGAGGCGTCGCGATTCGATCGCAGCCGCGGGTCGGTCGGCGCATGGATTATGATGACGGTGCGAAGCCGCGCGATCGATCGGCTACGCGCGCGCAAAGCTCGCAAGCCTCGAGGCGACGATGCCGCCGAAACCGCGAGTCGCCAAGGATCCATCCAACGAAATTCACAGTGTTGAGCAACGACGCAAGGTGGAGGTTGCGCTGGCAACTCTGAACGACGACGAACGCGAATTGCTGCGGCTGGCGTACTTTTCCGATCTGTCGCAATCCGAGATCGCCGAGCGCACCAGCATCCCGCTCGGCACCGTAAAGAGCAGGATGCGCAGCGGTTTGATCAGGCTGCGAGACGCACTTCGAGGGAGCATCGAGTAGAGCGCGATGGACCACGCGGAAATCAAAGAGCTGATCCCGCTCAAGGCGCTCTCGCGGCTCGAGGGCGACGAAGCGCGCGCGGTAGACGAGCATCTGGCCGCGGGATGCGACGAATGCGAGCGCGAGCTCGCGTCGTTCAACGAGGCGCTCGCGGCGATGGCGATCGTCGGAAAGCGGCGGCGAGGGTGCATCCGATCGGATCTGGAGCCGCCTGCAGGCCCGCCTCGACGACGCGGACGTCGGTCCGCCGCAACGCGATCGAGGATCGATCGAGTGCGCGAACCCTCGCGCGGGCGCGGGCTTTGCGATGTTCGGTTCGGCGGCAGTCAGCAGCGGTCGTCGCGATCGCCGTCAGCTACGCGCGTTTTGCAATTCGCGGATTAGCGGCACCATTACTTCCGATATCTCGAATGAGATCGCGGCGCTTACGGCGACGCGTCATTGAAGTGCAGCGCAATCTCGATACCACCGGCGATCAGCTCGCAGCGCTCGAAGCCAAGGTCGCGCAATCCACAGACCTGACGCTGGCGAGTCTCGGCCCCGACGCGCGCGTAGTCCATCTGGCGCCGCTGCCCGGCATCTCCGTCCGCCGCCGGCACCGTCGCGCTCAATCCTGCCGCGGGCAGCGCAATGATCCAGGTGAGCGGTCTGCCACCGACGCCCGACGACAAGGAGTACGAGGTCTGGTGGATCGGTGAAAAGCAGGGACCGTTGCGCGCCGGTCTGATAGACCCGGCGAATCACGGCGCGACGATCGTGTCGCTCGATTGCCGCCGCCGGGAGAAGTCGTGCTGGCCAGCGCGATCACGCTCGAGCCGCGCGGAGGCGTCGAGAAGCCGACCGGCGCGATGTATCTGAAGGGCGATTTCCCGCGGCGCTAGCGAAAATTTCGATCAGGCAATCCGATTCGGAATCGCGCCTGTATCTTGGGCATGGACTCGAGCGAAGCCGCCTTCGACCTCGATCGTTACCTGCGCATTTCCGGCGCGACCAAGCCGGAGTGCTTCGATTGGACGACGCCGCGGCCGCGACTCAGTGACGACGCGCTGTTCACGATTGCCTACATGATGGACATCGAATCGCACACGATCGTGTACCTGCGCGATCTGTTATCGACGCACGTCGTTCGCCGCGTGCAGGCAACGCACCCCGAACCTGCTTTCGCACCGAGGCTCGACCCAGCCGGTAGTTGAACGAATCGTTTGCCGGTTAGCGCGAGTTTCTAGTAATTCGGACTGCATGTTCACCGGCATCGACCATGTCGCGATCGTGGTGGAAGAACTCGAGTCAGCGATTGCGAGTTATTCACGCGCGGGATTCACGGTTGTCCGCGGCGGCAAGCATCCGATCGGTACTCACAATGCGCTGATTGCGTTCGCCGACGGCAGCTATCTCGAGTTGATCGCATTTCTCAAACAGAACAGCGGGCATCCGTGGCAGAGGGCGCTCGAGAAGGGCAGCGGCATCGTCGATTTTTGCATGAGCACGGATGATCTCGGGGCGGACGTCGAGGCGATGCGCCGCGCGGGCGCGAAGATTGGCGATCCGTCCCCACTCACGCGCGATCGTCCCGACGGCTATCACCTGAGGTGGGTGCTTGCGATTCCAGAGCCACCATTCAACGGCCAGGTGCCGTTTCTGATCAAGGACGAGACGCCTCGCGATGAGCGCGTACCGCGAGAACGTTCGCATCGCAATGGCGCGGGCGGCATTCGCACGCTTGCGATCGCGGTCGAGGATCCAGGCATGACCAGCCGCTATTATGCGCGAGTGCTCGGACGTCCCGGCGCGCCGGTCGAGCGTGCCGATCCGGAGCGGAGGCGGGCGTCGCCTTCACGATCGGTCCAAATGAAGTGCAATTGCTCGCGTCGAAAACTGAGGACGGCCCTCTCGCGCAATGGATTCGCGCTCGCGGTCAATCGCCGTTCGAGGTGGTTCTCTCGAATCCAGATGGCAGGGCGACGACGGTCGATCCCGCACTGCTGCAAGGCGCTCGCATAAGGTTCGCCTGAACGCGTTGTAGTGGTATCGCGACTTGCGATGGTTCGCTCGGGCAAAATTCCTCGCGTCGTCATAGCTGCGACGGGCAGCGGCGTGGGCAAGACGACGGCGACCGTCGCGCTGATGGGTGCGATGCGCGCGCGCGGTTACAAGGTCGCGGCGTTCAAGTGCGGACCCGACTATCTCGATCCTACTTATCACGAACGCGCCGCCGGGGTTCGATCGCACAACCTCGACGGCTGGATGATGGGTCGCGATGCGGTCGTCGCGACTTTTGCGCGCGCGTCCGCCGGCGCTGACATCGCGGTGATCGAAGGCATGATGGGTCTGTTCGATTCGGCGACACCGACCGGCGACGAAGGTTCGACCGCCCAGATCGCGAAGTGGCTCGACGCGCCTGTGATCCTCGTCACTGATGCGTCGGGAGTCGCGCGCACAATCGCCGCGGTGGCAGCGGGGTTCGCGCGATTCGATCCCGCCGTTCGTGTCGCCGGCATGATCTGCAACCGCGTCGGTGGGCGTGGGCATCTCGATCTGTTGCGCGCCGTGCAGCCCGAGGTTCCGATTGTCGGTGGATTTCCGGCCAGCGCAGATCTTGCGTTCCCTGAGCGCCACCTCGGCCTGCTGATGGCCGATGAAACGACCGTGCCGCAACGGCTGATCGACGGATGGAGCCGGCTCGCGGCCGAGTGGCTGGACCTGGACCTGATTGTCGAGCTTGCTCGTCGGCGCCAGCGATCGAAGTTGGTCGCGCTTCTGATGAAAGAGCTTCGGCTCGGCGCTCGCGATGCCGAATCGGTGTCGCGTACGACGCTGCGTTTCATTTTTACTATGAAGACAATTTGAATCGGCTGCGATCGCTCGGCGCGGAGATCGTCAACTTCTCGCCGATCGGAGATCGCCAACTGCCTGACGTCGACGGACTCTACTTCGGCGGCGGATATCCCGAGGCGTTCGCGCGGGAATTGTCTTCGAACGACGCGATGCTCTCGGCGATTCGCGGTTTCGCGCTTCGCGGCGGCGTTGTTTATGCGGAATGCGGTGGCCTGATGTACCTGGCCGACGCGATCGGCACGCTCAACGGGGTGCGGTGGCCGATGGTTTCGATCATACCGGGCGTCGCCCTGATGTCCGAGCGGTTGCAGGCGCTCGGCTACGTCGAGGTAGAGACGCGCGCCGATTCGATCCTCGGTCCGGCAGGTACACGCTTTCGCGGTCATCAATTTCGTTATTCGACCCTCGAAGTTGCCGGCGGCAGCGGCCCGATCGATCGCATATACGACGTGGCGCCGCGATGGGGTGGCGCGCCTTTCGTCGAAGGCTATCGCGTTGGAAACGTTCTCGCTTCGTACCTTCACGCGCACTGGGCGTCGAATCCGGCGGTTGCGGAGGCGCTTATCGGTGCGTGCATCGGTTCGCGCGCCGCAAGACAACCGGCTGCGTAGCGTCTAGAATTGCCGCAATGAGTACCGACCGCGCAGAGCAGAGTCGAGGCAAGGAGCGCCTCAAGATTCCCGGAGATATTCCTGCCGCGCCTTTGACGCTCGAAGGTTACAGCATCCTGCATCAGATTTTCCGTGTGCGGCGTCGCGAAATCCGCGCACTCGACCTCGAGCGACGCGATGCGGCGGTCTCAGAAGCGTCGAGGCTCTTCAGTGAGATGTCGAAGCGCGAGGACGGCGAGACGGCACTCTTCTCCGCGCTCGGGCACAAAGGCGATCTGATGATCGTCCACTTCCGGCGCGGCTTCGAGGAATTGGGTCAAGCCGAACTCGCCGTCGCCGGACTCGCGCTCAGCGACTACCTCGAACCGACCACGTCGTACCTGTCGGTTATCGAAATCGGGCTTTACGAAGCAACCCTCGCGCTGTATCGCAAGCTGGCCGAGCAAGGCATCGGACCGCATTCGCCGCAATGGAAGTCTGAAATCGAATCCGAGATTGCCCGGCAACGCGAAAAGATTTCGCCGCGCCTGTTTCCGAAAATCCCGGCGCGGCCGTATCTGTGCTTCTACCCGATGGACAAGAAGCGCGACGGCGCCGACAACTGGTATCGGCTGCCGATCGAGGAACGCCAGCGCCTGATGCACGATCACGGCCTGGTCGGGCGGCGTTTCGCCGGCGAGGTGACGCAGATTATTTCGGGCTCGATCGGATTCGACGATTGGGAATGGGGCGTCGATCTTTTCGCCGACGATCCGCTGGTGTTCAAGAAACTCGTTTACGAGATGCGCTTCGACGAGGCCAGCGCGTCTTACGCGAAGTTCGGGCCGTTCTATGTCGGCATCCGGCTGGAGGCCGCTGACCTGAGCAAACTTTTTTCAGTCTGATCGATTCACGCCAGGAGCCAACGATGATCACGCAGGGTGACGACTATCCGATTCATCAGACGCCGGAGCCGGTGCAGCAGGTCTTCACCAGCGACCGGAACTTTTACGATCGATTTTTCTTCAACGGCTACTTTCGCGAGGGCGAGCCGTATTTCGCCGTCGCGATGGGAATTTATCCGAACGTCGGGATCATCGATTGCGCATTCAGCGTCATTGCCGGCGGCGTGCAGCATTGCGTGCGCGCGTCGCGAGTGCTCGGCGCCGAGCGGATGGACACGCGAGTCGGCCCAATCTCAATCGAAATCGTGCAGCCGATGCGATCGATGCGCCTGCGCGTCGATCATGAAGCCGTCAAGGCCGACCTGATGTTCGAAGCGCGCGCCGACGCGATCGAGGAGCCGCGCTTTTCGCGCCGCGCCGGTCCACGCCTCGTCATGGATCTGACGCGCTTCACCCAGCACGGCGGATATAGCGGCAGCCTGACGGTCGCCGGCAAGACCTACGATGCGAAGCCGTCGCGGGTGTGGGGTTCGCGCGATCGCTCGTGGGGCGTGCGCGGAATCGGCCCGCAGGATCCGGCGGGAGTGCCGTCGGCAGCGATGGGCCAGTTCTACTGGCTATGGTCGCCGACGAATTTCGAGGATCGTCTGCACTCATTGCGACTGCAATGAAAATGCCGACGGCTCGCGATGGCACCAGTTCGGCGCCGTCGACGAAGGCGGAGATCGGTGCGCCGCTCGACCTCGCGACCGGCGTCGATTTCAATGTGAACTATGCGTCCGGGTACTCGCCACGCGAAAGCGCCGAGATGATTTTGCGAACTCGCGCGCCGGCGAAAACCGCATCGAGTTGAAGACGCTCTACAACTTCTACATGCAGGGCATCGGCTATTTTCATCCGAAGTGGGGCCATGGCATGTATGTCGGCCCCGACGCGTCGACCTACGAGTCGTTCAAAACTGCCGACGTCAACGAGCGCGACCTGATGCATCAGCACATCCAGGCGGTGTGCCAGGCGAAGATGGGATCGCGCGAGGGGATGGGAATTCTCGAGATGGCGATCCTCGGGCCGCACGAGCGCAGCGGCTTCAAGGAATTTCTCGACATGCATCAAATAGCGGATTCGAAGTTCAGTGTTTGAGCTTGCCGAGCATGCGCCCGACGAATCCCTGCCGGCTTTTTTTCCGCGACGGGCGCGGGCTCGCGGCCTTCTTTCAGCGCCGCGAAAATTTCTTCGACTTCGCCGTCAACCGGGAATCGGCCGGTGCTCGCTTTCGAGAAGACCAGCCGCCCGTCGACGATCACGTCGAACTGACCCGATTTGCCGGCGTTGATCTCGGCCTTCTCGCCGAAGGTGGAATCGAGTGATGCGGCCAGACTGGCCGCGCGCGGCTTATAGCCTCAAGCAGAGCAGTAGAGAATTTCCGTAGCCATGATTAGAGCGTACTCGCCAGCCCCGCGCCGTACAAACTACTTGCCGTTGGGGATGTCGACGAACACCGCCGCCGCGACCACCGAGGTCCACAGCCCGTCGCGATCGCCGATCGCCGACTGCGTGACGTTGCGCGTGGTGACGATCTTGTCCGACATGCGCCAGATATCCTTGCGCTCGTCGTAGCTGAGATTGGGATCGAAATCGACGCCGAGGATCGTCGCGAGCATCATCGCGGCCAGGTCCTCGGCGTAGTCGCCCGCCTTCTGATCGGTCTCGCCGAAGCTGTGATGCTCGGAGAGATAGCCGTACTGCGCCGGATTGCTCGGAAGCGCGACGCCCACCGACGACGCGATCAGGCGATGCGGTTCGTTGGTGGCGTTGTCGCTCATCACGGCGAAAACGATCTGCCCCGGCGTCAGGTACTTGAGGCCTTCCTGCTGGCTGAGCAGTTTGCAGTTGGGCGGGAAGATCGATTTGACGCGCACCAGGTTGTACTCGGCGATTCCCGCGGAGCGCAGCGCCAGCTCGAAAGAAGTGAGCTTCTCGCGATGCCGCCCAACGCCCTTGGTCAAAAAGGTCCCTTTCGGGATCGGCCCCATTTATTTCTCTCCCTCGCTGCTCGCGACCCGTTTTCTTTTATACGAATTCGACCGGCGCAACGCTACACGGTATTCACCGGCGAGTATTCGCCGAAAACCTTGCGCATCGCGTCCGAGATTTCCCCGAGCGTGCACCATCCGCGCACCGCATCGATGATCGGCGGCATCAGGTTATCGCCGTCGCGCGCGGCCGCCTCGACTCGCGCGAGCGCCTTCTTCGCCGTCTCTGCGTTGCGTTCCGCCCGCACGCGCGCGACACTCGCCTTCTGTTTCGCCTCGAGCTCCGGCTTGACCCGCAGGATATCGCCCGGCGGCGCGCCTCCGCCGGTGAACTGGTTGACCCCGACGATGATTCGCTGCTTCGTTTCGATCTCGCGCTGATAGATGAACGCCGCGTTCTGAATTTCGCGCTGCATGTAGCCGCGCTCGATCGCCGCGACCGCGCCGCCGAAGTCGTCGATCTTCGCGAGATACTCGACGGCCTTTTGTTCGAGCTCGGTCGTCAGCCTCTCGACGTAGTAGGAGCCGCCGAGCGGATCGATCGTGTCGGCGACGTCCGACTCGTGCGCGATCAGCTGCTGCGTGCGCAGCGCGAGCAGCACCGACGATTCGGTCGGCAGCGCCAGCGCCTCGTCCTTGGAATTGGTGTGCAGCGATTGCGCGCCGCCGAGCACCGCCGCCAGCGCCTGCATCGTCACCCGCACGACGTTGTTGTCGACCTGCTGCGCGGTGAGGGTCGAGCCGGCGGTCTGCGCATGAAAGCGCATCATCATCGAGCGCTCGTCCTTCGCGCCGAAGCGCTCCTTCATGATTTGCGCCCACAGCCGGCGCGCCGCGCGGAATTTCGCGACCTCTTCGAAGAAATTGTTGTGCACGTTGAAGAAGAACGACAGGCGGCTGGCGAACGCGTCGATCTGCAGGCCCGCCTTCAGCGCCGCGTCGACGTAAGCGATGCCGTCGGCGATCGTGAACGCCAGTTCCTGCGCGGCGGTCGAGCCGGCCTCGCGGATGTGGTAGCCGGAAATCGAAATCGTATTCCAGTTCGGAACTTCCTTGGTCGCGAAACTGAAGATGTCGGTGATGATCCGCATCGAGCCGCGCGGCGGATAGATGTAAGTGCCGCGCGCGACGTATTCCTTCAGGATGTCGTTCTGGATCGTGCCGTTGACCTTGTCCCAACTGACGCCGCGGCGCTCGGCGACACCAGGTAAAGCGCCAGCAGGATCGACGCGGTCGCGTTGATCGTCATCGAGGTCGAAATTTTGTCGAGCGGCAGCTCGGCGAGCAGCGTCTCCATGTCGGCGAGTGAGCAAATCGGCACGCCGACGCGTCCGACTTCGCCGTCGGCCAGCGGATGGTCCGAGTCGCGGCCCATCTGCGTCGGCAGATCGAACGCGACCGAGAGTCCGGTCTGCCCCTGATCGAACAGATAGCGGTAGCGGCGGTTCGATTCTTCGGCGCTGCCGAAGCCCGCATACTGGCGCATCGTCCACAGCCGTCCGCGATACATCGTCGGCTGCACGCCGCGCGTGAACGGATACTCGCCGGGAAAGCCGAGGTCGCTGACGAAGTCGAAGTCGTTCAAGTCGTCGGGATCGTACGCGCGCTTGACTTCGATTCCGGAGCTGGTGACGAATTTCTCCTTGCGCTCGTTCGCCGCGCTTCAGCGAGGGATTGAGTTTGCGTTCCTCCCAATTCTTGCGCGCATCCTCGATTTTCCGATCGTCTTCCGGCATCGTGTCCTACTCGATAACAATCATCAGTTGGCCCTTTTCGACCGCCTGTCCCGCCGCCACCTTCACTTCCGCTACCTTGCCGGCTTTGGGCGCTTTGACTTCGTTTTCCATCTTCATCGCTTCGACCACGATGATTCCCTGGTCCGCTTTGACTTCGTCGCCGACTGCGACCAGCACGTTGACGACGCGGCCCGGCATCGCGGATTTGATCTCGACGCGGCCGCTGACTTCGCGCCGCTTGCCGGCCGCGCGCGCCGTGCGCCGCGACGCATCGGCGACGGTCAGCCGCGTTGAGCCGCTGCGCGATGCGACCACAGTTTCTTCGCCGTCGCGCGCCACGTCGAAATCGAACGAGCGATTGTCGACGATCACCGAGAAGGACACCGGCCCGACTTGCGCAAGTCGGCCTGGAAACTATGTTTTGCCGAAGCTGATCGAGAACGAGTCCGGCGGCGAGCTCTTCAATCTCGATTTCGTGTTCGTTGCCGTCAAGAATCGCCAGGTAGCGCATCGATAAGGTCCGGCTATCTGCCGCAGCATGTCGAGCCGGCCCAGCATCCGCCACGCGGAGGCATTCGAGCGGCGACAGGCTGCGCGCCGGCGCCGGTGCTGTGATTGGCGTTCTTCTGCGCGGCGATCGCGGCGAGAAAATCGCGGCGAGCTCCGCACCGCGTGGTCGCGGCAGCCGTTCTCGATTCGGATGGTACTCCTGGTTGATGAAGTTGGTGTCGAAGTCGCCGGCGAGAAATCGCGGATGCGTCATGATCCAGCGATGGAAATCGAGGTTGGTGCGCAGCTCGCCCGAGATCACGAATTCGCTGAGCGCGCGGCGCATCCGGTCGATCGCCTCGATCGCGATCGCGCGCCCCAGACCGCGAGCTTCGAGATCATCGGGTCGTAAAAGACCGGCACTTCGGCGCCCGCATAAACGCCCGCGTCGTTGCGCACGCCGGGTCCGTCGGGCAAGCGTCAGCGTCTCGATTTTTCCCGGCGCCGGCACAAAGCCCGCCGTCGGGATCTTCCGCGTAGATGCGGCACTCGATCGCCCATCCGCGCTGCGCGAGGTCCTTTTGTTTGAACGGCAGCTTGGCGCCCGCGGCAATTTCGATTTGCGGTTCGCACCAGATCGACGCCGGTCACCAGCTCGGTGACCGGATGCTCGACCTGGATGCGGGTGTTCATTTCGAGGAAATAAAATTGCGGTCCGCGTCGACCAGGAACTCGATCGTTCCGGCGCTGACGTAGTTGACCGCCTTGGCGGCGCGCACCGCGACGTCGCCCATCTCGCGCGCGCATCTTGGGCGTGATGAACGGCGACGGCGATTCCTCGACGACCTTCTGATGGCGCCGCTGGATCGAGCATTCGCGCTCGAAGAGATGGACGGTGTTGCCGTGCGAATCGGCGAGCACCTGCACTTCGATATGGCGCGGCTGCTTGACGAAATTTCTCGACATAGAAGCGGCCGTCGCCGAACGACGACTTTGGCCTCGCTCGCGACCGTGCGCACGACCGAGGCGAGGTCCTTTGTCGTTCTCGACGAAGCGCAGACCCTTGCCGCCGCCGCCGGCCGCGGCCTTGACCATGATCGGGAAGCCGATCTTTTTCGCGATCGCGCGCGACCTGCGGCTTCGGTCTCGAGCGTTCCCGGCGAGCCCGGCACGACCGGCACTCCCGCCGCCGCCATCAGCTTGCGCGCTTCGACCTTGTCGCCCATCCGCTCGATCGCATCGCGGGCGGGCCGATCCAAGACGAGACCCGCGCCTTCTGCACGGCGCGCGCGAAGCCGCGCATTCTCGGAGAAGAAGCCGTAGCCGGGATGGATCGCGTCGGCCTTGGTCTGTTTGCGCGGCTTCGAGAATTTTCGCGGTGTTGAGATAGCTCTCGGCCGCTGGCGCCGGGCCGACCGGGTACCGCGTAGTCGGCTTCGCGCACATGCAGCGCGGCGCGATCGGCGTCGGAGTAGACGGCGACCGATTCGATTCCCAGCTCGCGGCATGCGCGGATGATCGCGCACTGCGATTTCGCCGCGGTTGGCGATCAGAATCCGCTTGAACATCAATACTTGCCTGGCTCCCCAAATTCTATACTGCAATCTCGCGTCGCGCGAGCTAACTGCGCGACGGCTGGTCCTGACGCTCTGTTTCAAAGTGGAATGTTGCCGTGCTTGCGCGGCGGATTTTTTTCGCGCTTGTTCTCGAGCGCCTTCAGCGCGCTGATCAGCTTGGGCCGCGTATCGCGCGGCATGATCACTTCATCTATATAGCCAAGCTCGGCGGCCTTGAACGGATTGGCGAAGGTCTTGCCGATAGTCCTCGGCCAGGCGCGCGCGCTCGGCGACCGCGTCCTTGGCCTTCGCGAACTCGTTGCGGAAAACGATGTTGATCGCCTGTCGGGGCCCATCACGGCGATCTCGGCGCTCGGATAGGCGAAGTTGAAATCGCCGCGGATGTGCTTCGACGACATGACGTCGTAGGCGCCGCCGTAAGCCTTGCGCGTGATCACCGTGACCTTCGGCACCGTCGCCTCGCAGAACGCGTAGAGCAGTTTCGCGCCGTGCCGGATGATCCCGCCGAACTCCTGCTGCGTGCCGGGCAGGAAGCCGGGCACGTCGACGAAGGTGACGAGCGGAATATTGAAGCAGTCGCAGAAGCGCACGAAGCGCGCGCCTTTGACCGACGCGTCGATATCCAGGCATCCGGCGAGGAACGCCGGCTGATTGGCGACGATCTCCGACCGAGATATCCGCCCATCCGCGCGAAGCCGATCAGGATGTTCTGCGCGTAGTCCTTTTGAACCTCGAAGAAATGGCCCGTCGTCGACGACGCGGCGGATGATGTCGCCCATGTCGTAGGGCTTGTTGGGACTTTCGGGCACGATCGAATCGAGCGCAGTGTCGATGCGCGCGGGATCGTCGCCGTTCGCGCACAAACGGCGGATCCTCGACGTTGTTCGACGGCATGTACGAGATCAGTTCGCGAATCATCGCGAGCGCGCCGGCATCGTCGTCGGCCTCGAGATGGCAAACGCCCGACTTCTGGCTATGCGTATCGGCGCCGCCCAGCTCCTCCATCGTCACTTCCTCGTGCGTCGCGGCGCCTGATCACGTCGGGGCCGGTGAGGAACATGTACGAGGTGTCGCGCACCATGACGATGAAGTCGGTCATCGCGGGCGAATACACCGCGCCGCCGGCGCACGGGCCCATGATCGCGGAAATTTGCGGGACCACGCCCGACGCCAGCACGTTGCGCAGGAAAATATCGGCGTAGCCGGCCAGCGAGACGACGCCTTCCTGGATCCGCGCGCCGCTGCCGTCGTTGAGGCCGATGACCGGGCATCCGGTTTTCATGGCGAGGTCCATGACCTTGCAGACCTTCTCGGCGAAGGCGCCCGACAGGCTGCCGCCGAAGACGGTGAAGTCGTGGCAGAAGATGCAGACCTGGCGGCCGTCGATCGTGCCGTAGCCGGTCACGACGCCGTCGCCGGGGATTTTCTTGTCGGCCATCTCGAAGTCGGTGATTCGATGGGTCTTGAATTTGTCGAGCTCGACGAACGAGCCGCGGTCGAGCAGAAACTCGACCCGTTCGCGCGCGGTCATGCGGCCCTGCGCGCGCTGCTTCTTGACGCGATCGGCGCCGCCGGCAGCCTCGGCCTCGCGCGTCAGCTGTTGAAGTCGTTCGAGATTTTCTTTAAGGCCCATTTGTCAGAACCGCGATAATGCTGGATAGACGGCAAACAAAAAGGCGCCCGTCACGCGCCACGGCAAGATAGATACCGCAAGTTGGCGGATGGTTAAAGCGGGTTCGTCAAGCGTGTCTGTGTGGCATTGGGGCGGCTACCTGCTTCTGTGCAGATGATTGGGCCATGAATACCAGCCACTTGAAAGCATGTGCGTCAAACAGGCTACCGCCTTTTCGGCTTGATCTGAACTTGGATGCCGCCGCTGTCAGGTCTCGCAAAATCATTTCCAACTCGGTGAAAGTCGGACTCTCGGCGTTTCGGTAAAGCGCGTTCGACAGGGCTTTCAGGACGCCTCGGGCGTTGCCCCGATGAACGAACGGGTCGGTACCGTTCAGATCACTCAGAGATTTCGTTAGGCGATGAGAGACTTTTTCCAGAACAAACCATCGATGTGTGGCGTTGCCGAGTGTTGCCCACGCTACAGCAAGTCCCAGTTCGAAGGGCATGTTGAATCGCGGCGTTGGCGGCTTTCCACGATCGAGCTGGACTCGAGAAAGATCATGAAATGAATATCTGCAGCTGCGTATGAGCTTTACGATTCGGTCGAGCCTGCGTTCGCTGGTTGGAATCTCGAGAGTCGCTCGCGGCACGAGGCCGAAGCCGCAGAGGCCAGCAATGAACGCGAGGTAAAGAGACTCGTACTGTTTGTCGTACGGGATGTTCAGGAACGCAGAGGGCTGTGTCGTTGTTCGGTCCCCTCTTTTGAAATTCGGCTCGCTGAAGATCTCCGATGACGAAGATATTCGCTCAGACTTTCGTATCCTGTCTTCTCCAGCAGGGTCTCCAACTTCGCGTCACCTCGAACTTCTTGTCCAAAATCCTCGCCGTAGGTCTTTCGGAGCGCGTCGACTCGCGTTCTAGCGGCGATGATTTCGTCGACCAAGTTTTCGAGCTTCTTTTGGCGCGACTTCGAGATGCCGAGTTCTCTTGCCACGTCGTCCAGGGACGGAAACGGGGTGGCGATTAGCACTTTCTTATTCACAACGTTGAGGTTACCGGTCTGGAAGACCGCTTGTCAAAGTTGTGGCAACCGCGATCGCACTTCGAGATTATTCGGCGGCGTGGGGATAAAAGTTCAGAAATTGGAAATGGTCGCCTGGTTTGATTCCATTTTTTGCGCAGAAGCCGCCGTTCACTTCGAGCACGAACTGCGAATTGCCATCGACGCCGAGCAGTTTGTCGGGAATGGTTGCGCGTTGGCGACGATTCCGATCACCCGGCCTGACTAGTCGGCGAAAATCATGTCGAGCGGAATCTCGGTGTTGTGCATCCAGAAATTCCGCGGCGCCGAATCGGGGAAGACGAAAATCATTCCCGCCTTGTCGTCCAGATGCTTGCGAAACATCAGGCCGACCTCGCGTTGCGCCGTCGTGTTTGCCACTTCGATCGTGACCGCGCGCGCGCCTTGCCGTCGGGCGCGACGATCGAGACGCAGGGACCGTGCGCGCATCCCAGCAGCGCGAGCAGGACGACGCAGCAAAGGGCGAAATGGAGCACGCGGCGATGCAAATCTGCTTTCATGCTTCGCCGAAATCTAGC
Source organism: uncultured delta proteobacterium (assembly GCA_963721485.1). Classification (GTDB taxonomy): domain Bacteria; phylum Desulfobacterota; class Binatia; order Binatales; family Binataceae; genus Binatus. The sequence goes on from CAVRJV010000006.1 coordinate 397,613, forward strand.
GCGTCGATGAGCCGCGGGAAATCAGGTCGCGTTCGCCTCGGGCGAGATCTCTTCGAGCTCGCGGCCCGAGGTCTCCGGCAGGAACCACATGATCGTCGGCGAGATTATCCAGAAGACGGTCAGGTAGCAGACTGCTCGCGCGTGCGAGCCGGTGAAGATTGTACAGCACGCCCTCGAAGAACAGGCCGAGCGCGCCGCCGGTCGTGCCCGCGACCGCGAGCGCGCTGCCCGCGGTCGAGCGGTACGAGGTCGGGAACAATTCCGCGCTGTACGCATTCAGGATCGTGCCGGCCGCGATGTCGAAAAATGTTTCCAGTATCCACGCCGGCACAATCGACCAACCCGGCGCCGTGTACATCCAGATGGTCATGAGCGGCGACAGGAACAGGAACGACGAGCCCATCACGCGCCGGCCGTAGCGATCGCTCAGCCGGCCGGAGAAGATCGAGCCCATTATTCCGAGCGCGCCGCCGAACAGAAACAACGACGAGACGTTGCCCGGCGACCAATGATGCGCTTCCTGCAGAAACTTCGGAAACAGAAAGCCGGCCGCGTTGCCGCCCATCGATCCCAGGAACGCGATCGACAGCATCATGCATCAGCCGTCCGGGGTAGGCGCTGTATAGCTGGGCGAGCGGCTCCCAGATTTTCACTGGCCGCAGCCCTTCGAGTTTCTCCTTCTCGAAGCGCGCGCTTTCAGGCAGCGACGCGGCGCAGCGGAATGATCAGCATCAGCGGCAGCAGCGCGATCGCATACAGCCCGCGCCAGCCGTAGGGAATCACGTTGATGAAGGCGAACACGATCGCGGCGAGGCCGTAACCGACGACGAGACGGCGCCGAGCAGGCCGATCGCCCATCCGCGATGGGCCGCGTCGACTTCCTCCGCCACAATGACCATCGCGATCGCGGCTTCGGCGCCGGCGAATGCGCGCGCGATCATTTCGAATGCGACGAAGGTCCGCTCGCTCGGCGCAATCGCGATAAGGCCGGTGAAAATCGTGTAGCCGAAGACCGTGTAGAGCAGCAGGCGGCGGCGGCCGAACACGTCGGCAAAGGGCGTCATCAGCAATGACAGCAGATAGCCGAGCCGGACCAGCGAGAGCATCGCGCCCAGATGCGATTCCGCGATCTTGAGCCCGGCCTGGATTTGCTTGAGCGCGAGACTCAGCAGCGCGCGATCGTATTGATCGAAAAATCCCGCGGTTGACGCGATCCAGAACACCCGGCGCTGCCGCTTGGTGAACGGCGGCGTCCTGCCGAGGAACCCGAGGCGGATGCTCTTGCGGTCCTCGTCCTCGGCTGCAGTACCGGCTTCGAGGGTTCAGCGTCCAGCTTGGTGGCGGGATCGGTCATTAGATTCAGTCGATCTCCATCGGCAGCGATTCGAGGCCGCGCAGAAAATACGATCCTTTGTAGATCGGTTTCATCGCGGGATCTTTCAGCCGCAGCCGCGGGAAGCGCTCGAGCATCGCCTCGAACGCGATGCGCGCCTCCATCCGCGCCAGCGGCGCGCCGATGCAGAAATGGATTCCTTCGCCGAACGCCACGTGATCGTTCGGGATCGCGCGTGATGTCGAATTTTTCGGGATCCTTGAATTGCGCGGGGTCGCGATTTGCCGCCGCGACGATCATCAGCGCAAATGCTCCCGCCGGAATCTCGGCTCCGCCGAGCTGCACCGGTTCCTTGGTGAATCGCACCGTCGATTGCACGGGCCCGTCGTAGCGCAGCATCTCTTCGATTGCGCGCGGCAGCATCGCGGGATTGCGCTTGAGCGCGTCGAACTGATCGGGATTGCGCCCGAGCGCCAGCGTGCCGTTGCCGATCAGATTGGTCGTCGTCTCGTTGCCGGCGAGCAGCAGCAGCGTGATGAAGCTCAGCAAGTCCGCCGCCGACATCACCTCGCCTTCGTCGTGCGCGGCGACCAGCGCGCTAACCAGGTCGGGTCCGGGCTTGGCGCGCCGCTTTTCGATTTCGGCGGTGAAGTAGTCGCCCAGTTCATCGATCACGCGCATCGGTTTCGGGCGGCTGGCGGAGTGCCGGGGACATTGTTGTCGCCGCCGATGATTGTGTCCGACCAATGCTTGAACTTCGCGTTCAATTCCGCAGGCACGCCGAGCATCTCGGCGATCACCGTGACCGGCAGCACGTTGGCGAGGTCCGCCATCAGGTCGAACTCGCCCTTCGCCTCGACCTTGTCGAGCAGTTCTTTTGCGATCTCGCGGATGCGCGGCTCGAGCTCGCGGATTCGCCGCGGCGTGAAGTCGCGCGACACCAGCCGGCGCAGGCGCGAGTGTTGCGGCGGATCGGAACCCAGCATGTTGCGCGAGCCTGCGAAACGGCCTTGATACGCCTGTCGGCGGAGGCGGCGGCTCGATGCTCGACAGATGCTCATGATCGCGAAGTCCGGCGGTGACATCGGCATAGCGCGCCACCAGCGCGAACTTCATCGGTCCCATCGTTGATGATCGGCGGCGGCCCGGCCAGCAGCGGAGCGTAGTGCGCGATAGGGATTCGCGCGAAACTCGGGATCCCAAATGTTGAAATAGATTTCCGCTGCCATGATTGATTCCCCTTCAGTCAGTTGCCATCGTGAGCGACGCCAATCCGCGCAGGAAGTAAGAACCTTTGTAGGTCACCGGCGCGGCGGGATCTGCAGGCGCAGGCGCGGGAAGCGCTCGAGCATCGCAGTTGATCGCGATCGCACCTTCCATCCGCGCCAGCGGCGCGCCGATACAGAAATGGATGCCCTCGCCGAGCGCGACGTGGTCGCGCGGCGTGCGCGTGATGTCGAAGCGATCGGGATCTTCGAACTGCGCAGGGTCGCGATTCGCCGCCGCGAGAATTATGAAGCATCCCTGCTTGCGCCGGCAGATCGGTACCGCCGAGGTTGATAGTCTTCTGTCGTGAAGCGAATCGTCGATTGCACCGGTCCGTCGAAGCGCAGGATCTCCTCGACGGCGCGCGGCATCAGATCCGGGCGTCTCGCCGCAGCAGATTCATCTGCGCGGGATTGCGCCCGAGCGCGAGCATCCCGTTGCCGATCAGATTGGTCGTCGTCTCGTTGCCGGCCAGCAGCAGGAGCAGCACGAACGCGAGCAACTCGTCGGCGTTCATCGCCTCGGCGTCGTCGTGCGCGGCGACCAGGGCGCTGACGAGGTCGGTGCCGGGATTGCTGCGGCGCCGCTCGATCTCGTCGGCGAAATAGTTGCGCAGCTCGTTCTTCGCGGTGTGAAATTCCTCGGGCAGCGGAGTCCCGGCAGCGTGTTGTCGCCGGAGACCACCGTGTCGGACCAATGCTTGAACTGCTGGTAGTGGTCGGGCGGCACGCCGAGCATCTCCGCGATAACCATCACCGGCAGCGCGTTCGCAATCCCGTGCATCACCTCGAACTCGCCTTTGCCGTCGCGCGGCGTCGAGCAGATTTTTGGCGATCTCGCGGATGCGCGGCTCGAGGTCGCGGATTCGGCGCGGGGTGAAATCGCGCGAGACCAGCCGCCGCAGCCGCGTATGCAGCGGCGGATCGGAAAACAGCATCGTGCGCGCGCCGGCAAACGGTCCCTCGTCGTGCGGTCTCGTTGGGATCGCGCGGCCGCACGCTGGAGAAATGCGCATGGTCGCGCAGCGCGGCGGTCACGTCGGCATAGCGCGTGACCATCGCGGTCGGGCCGAACAAATCGAGAATCCGCGGCGGTCCGGCGAGCAGCGGCTTGTAATGAGGATACGGATTGGCGCGGAACGCGGGATCCCACGGGTTGAAATAGATGTTCTCGGCGGCCTGGTTCATGGTGAAACTTCCTTTTGCGTGAATTTCATTTTGATCGTGCTGCATCAAATGCGCTCACCCGGCGCGCCGCGCATCTACGCAAGCAATCGGCAATGCCACCGCGTCAGACGCTATACAAATCACGCGGTTTTCATTCCGCGCGATGTGCATCAATGCGACTGCACGCAGTCCCGCGATGTCACTTGAGCGCCATTTCGAGACGGCTGAGCCCGCGCAGGAAATACGAGCCCTTGTAGGTCAGCGGAGCGTCGGGATTCTTCAGCCGAAGATGCGGGAATCGTTCGAGCGCTGCGCCAATCGCAATCGCATCCTTCCATCCGCGCCAGCGGCGCGCCGATGCAAAAATGGATGCCGTCGCCGAACGCCATGTGCTCGTTCGATTCGCGCGTGATGTCGAACTTCTCAGGATCCTTGAATTGCGCCGGGTCGCGATTCGCCGCCGCGATGATCACGAACACGCCCATCCCCGCCGTGATTGGCGTCCCGCCGATGGTCGTGTCCTTCGTCGCGGTGCGGAACGTGGACTGCACGGGGCCGTCGTATCGGAGCATCTCTTCGATCGCGCCGCGCATCAGATCGGGCTTCGATCGCAACGCCGCCATCGCGCCGGGATTGCGTCCGAGCGCGAGCATTCCGTTGCCAATCAGATTGGTCGTCGTCTCGTTGCCCGGCGAGCAGCAGCAGCACGAGGAACTGCAGCAGCTCGTCGGCATTCAGCGCTTCGGCCTCGTCGTGCGCCGCGACCAGCGCGCTCACCAGGTCGGTGCCGGGATTTTTGCGGCGCCGCGCGATCTCCGTCGATGAAGTACGCTCTTCAGCTCGGTGAATGCGGCCTTGATCTCGTCGGGCATCGGCATCGCCCGGCAGAGTGTTGTCCGCTTCGACTATCTTGTCCGACCAATTTTTGAATTGGTGGTAATCCTCCTGCGGCACGCCGAGCAGGTCGCTGATCACCATCACCGGCAGCGGATTGGCGAGGTCCGCCATCACGTCGAATTCGCCTTTGCGTTCGGCGGCGTCGATTAGATTTTTCGCGATCTCGCGGATGCGCGGTTCGAGCTCGCGGATGCGGCGCGGCGTGAAGTCGCGCGAGACCAGCCGGCGCAGCCGAGTTTGCGTCGGCGGATCGGAGCCGAGCATCGTCGGCGCCTCGCCGAATACTTTGTTCTGTTCGTCGAAGCCCATCCCGGTCCGGCTGCACGCTCGAGAAGGTCGCATGGTCCGATCAGGATCGTGCGCACATCGTCGTAGCGCGCAGCGAGCGCGAATTTGAATCCCATGTCGAGAATTCGCGGCGGTCCCGCGAGCAGCGGGCGATAGTGCGGATACGGATTCGCGCGGAAGTTTTCGTCCCACGGATTGAAGTAGAAATCCTGCGACGCCTGCGTCTCGATTGCTTCGCTCATCGTCAGATCACCTCCCGTCGATTCGTTCCGATAGATCCAGCTCGCGCACGATCGCGGCGCTGACCCGCTTGGCCGTTTCCAACCGCGCACGAACTCGGGCGGATCGATTTCGCCCGCGCAAACAGAACGCGCTCGAGCGCCAGCGACTCGAGTTGCCCGAATATGACGTCTGATCAAATCCTGCAGCTTGATCTTCGCGGCCGGCGGGCCAATCGAGCAGCGCGCCGAGCCCGATGCAAAGCCATCGTCCGAAGCGATCGCTGGCCGCACGCACCGCATCGTTGAGCGCGGGATCGGTGCGGCTCGCGACCACCAGCTCGAGCCACGCATAGAATGTCGGCCCTTTGAACATCGGCCACATCGCGTCGATCAGGACGGCAAGGCGATGCTCGCGGTTGCCGGACGGCGGCTCCGCGATCGCGGCGCTCAATGTCGCTGCAGCCGCAGCTCGAACACGTGCTCGAGCGCGCTCACGACCAACTCGTCCTTCTTGGGAAAATGATGCAACTGCGCGCCGCGCGAGACTCCCGCGCGACTGGCTATCTCGGTCGTCGTGGTGCCGGCATAACCGCGCTCGAAAAGGCAGGCGACGGTGGCGTCAAGCAGCCGCCGGCGGGTTTCGGCACTGCGTTCTTCTTGTAGGGCAGACATAATATGCGTTCCTTATACGCGTTCCTTCGAGAGGTTCTACTAACATACAGGCGAGATTGTTACAAGCAGACTGGACTGTTTCTTTGTGAAGGTACATAGCAGCATGGAGATTATCCGACGGGTCAAGAGTTGTCAGCGGCCTTTGAAACCGGGCGGCGCTTTTCCAGGAACGCGCGAACGCCTTCGCGATAGTCCTCGCTGTCGAAGCATCGCGCGACCATCGCGGAGACCGGCTTCGCGTCGCGTTCCTCGCGGTCCTTCAGGCTCTCGCGAATCGCCAGCTTGGCGGCGGACATCGTCAGCGGCGCGTTGGTCGCCATTTTGAGCACGTAGTCGCGCACGTTGTCTTCGAGCTTTTCGGCATCGACCAGCGCGATTGATGAGCCCCATCTGCAGCGCCTCTTCGGCGTCGAACAGCCGCGCCGACAGCAGGATGTCGCGCGCGTTGGCGGGGCCGACAGTATGCGCGAGCATGTTAACGCCCTCGAGCGGATACGCGAGTCCCAGCCGCGCGGCGGGAACGCCGAAGCGGGTGCCGCGCGCCGCAATCCGGATGTCGCAGGAGAGCGCGACCTGCACGCCGCCGCCGATGCATACGCCGGAGATCATCGCGATGACCGGCTTGCGGCACTCGACCAGCGCGGCGATCGCGCTGTTGGGCGCGTCGCGATATGCGCGCGCCTGCGCCGCGTCAGCCCGCATCGCGGGGAACTCCGAAATGTCCGCGCCCGCGATAAACGCCTGCGGCGTGCTGCCGCGCATGACGATCACGCGAATGGCGTCGTCGCTCGCCAGTTCGGCGACACCTTCCGCAATCCGCTGCCAGGTCCTAAGATTGAGCGCGTTGCGGACTTGCGGGCGGTTGAGCACCAGCCATCCGATCGGCGCCTCGTGGGTGACTATCAACGGATCGACTGAAGTTTCATCCTTCACGGATATCGCACCTCTGGCGGGAATTTATGACGATAATCGAGCGGGCTTCCAGTGGGGATTTTGAGCACATTTGTGCGCTGGACGAAACTGTCCATGCAGGCCCGCCGCGGCGCAGATTTATCGGCGAGGCATGCGCGCAGGGCCGCGTCTCTGTTGCGCGAGTCGACGACGCGATTCGCGGCTTCGTGATCATCGACGAGAGTTTCTTCGATCAATTTTTCGTGCGGCTGCTGCTCGTGCATCCGGACTTTCGCCATCGCGGACTTGCGACCGCCCTCATGCGCGCGGCGGAGATCGATTGTCACACCGACAAGCTGTTCACCTCGACCAACCAGTCGAACATTCCGATGCAGCAGCTATGCGAGCGATTGGGATTCGTGAAGAGCGGCTACGTCGAGAATCTCGACGAGGGCGATCCGGAATTGATCTACGTGAAGATGCTCAAGTAGTTCGGAAGACGAAGAAGTCCACAGGCTCAATCACGTGCTCTTGCGGCGGTGCCGTCTTCGCGTAGTCGCGAAGGGCCGCCAGTCCATCCTGGAAGTCGCGATCGGACATCTGCGCGAGAATCGAGTCCGCACGATAGGCGAGCTTCTCTGCATAAATATTCCAGCTTTCGGCGGCTTCACTCTGAATAAGTTCGTGCCGGATGCACTTGAAGCCTGTCCTCGCGAAAGTTGTTTCGATGAACGCCTGCGATTGCAGAGCGCGGTTGAGGATTGCGCGGCTGGCGGGGAAGAACTCGACATAAGCGTAACTGTCGATTCGATCGATCGTGGCGGCGCGCAGACAGACGGAGCCGTCCGGGCGCAACACGCGACGGCATTCGGCGGCGGCACGGTCCGGATAGTCGAAGTGATGGAACGCCATCGAGATGAAAACCATATCTATCGACGCGTCGCGAAGCGGCAGGGATTCCGCGGAGGCGCGCTCGCATCGAACGCGTGGTGAGGCTTTGCGGCGCGCCTCGGCGAGCATTTTCTCGGACGGGTCGATCGCGGTCACGGCAGCGTCGTAGTAGTCCGCGAGTGCATTCGAGTAGCGGCCGGTGCCGCATCCGAGGTCGAGAATTTCGGAGACCGAGCCTTTGGGCACGGACTGCGAAATTACATCGAGCCAGTACGCGAGCACGTCCGGCGGGTAGCCGCGGCCTGCGTCGTAGCCTGCGGGCATCTCGGTCTGGTCGTAGTTCACGGACCTAGATTTTCGCGATTACGTCGTCGCGCAGTTTCTCGAGGCCTCGCGTCAGGCCCTCCGCGTCGAACGCCGGTGGTGCGATGACAACGCGCGATATTCCTATGTCGCCGAGTGCCTTCAGTTCATCGACGCGCGGGCGGCCCATGCATGACAGCTCGATCTTGCTGGCGTCGCGTCCGGCTTTCTCGCCTTCGGACTTCATCATCGCGAACAGTTCCTTGAGCTTGGGAATTTCCGCGAGCGCGGGGAAGAAGCCGTCGCCATAGCGACCAGCGCGCTTCGCTGCGGCCGGAGAATGGCCGCCGATATGAATCGGCACTCCGCCCTTCTGCACCGGCTTTGGATAGCACTTCACCGGGCCGAAGTTGAAATGTTTGCCGTGGAACGATGAGCCGGGGGCATCGCTCCACAGCGCGCGCAGCGACTTGATCGCTTCGTCGGTGCGTGCGCCGCGCGTGTGGAAATCGAGGCCGAGCGAGGTGAACTCCTCTTCGAGCCATCCGCTGCCGATGCCAAGGATGGCGCGGCCGCCTGAGAGCACGTCGAGCGTGGCCACTTCCTTGGCGACGTATAGCGGATGACGTTGCGGAAGAATCAGCACGCCCGTTCCGAGCTTGATTTTTTTCGTCACGGCGGCGGCGAACGCAAGCGGCAGCAGCGGATCGGGAATCGCGATGTCCTCGCCGCCGGGAATCTTGCCGCTGGTCGAGTACGGATAGGGCGATTTGTAATCTTGCGGAATGACGACGTGCTCGACCGTCCACATCGACTCGACGCCGCATCGCTCGGCGGTGGTCGCCAGATGCGCGAGCAGCGCGGGATTGCTGAACGGTCCGGAGTTGACGAACATCAGTCCGAGTTTCATTTGGGTCACCTCAAACGAAGGATTCGTTGTTTTCTCTAGCACACTTCTGGCAGGGACGAAGTCCCGCGCTTGTTCAAAATTCGGAACCGCGTTACTTAGTTGAATCATGGATATCGGAAAAGTTGGAATCTGGTTTTTTCTCGACGCGATGGCTGCGCCGGACAGCGCCGAGTTCGCGAAGCAGGTCGAGAAGAACGGTTACAAGGCGCTGTGGATTCCTGAGGCAGTTGGCCGCGAGCCGTTCGCGCATGCGGCGTATCTGCTGAGCCATACGGAGCGCCTGTCGATTGCGACCGGTATCGCGAATATCTGGGCGCGCGATGCGATCACGATGGCGGCCGCGTCGAAGACGGTTGCCGAACTTTCCGGGGGCCGCTTCCTGCTCGGCATCGGCGTCAGTCACAAGCCGCTGGTCAGCAACTTGCGCGGGCATAACTACGACAAGCCGTACAGCTTCATGAAGGAATACCTGCCGAAGATGAAGGGCGCGCTCTATCTCGCGCCGGCGCCCAAAGAGCCGGTGCCGGTGGTGCTTGCCGCGTTGCATCCGAAGATGCTCGCGTTGTCGGCGGCCGAGGCGAACGGCACTCATACTTACTTTGTGCCGCCGGAGCATACGGCGAAAGCGCGCGCGCAAATCGGGCCGAATGCGATGCTGTGTGCGGCGCAGGCGGTCATCCTGGAAACCGACGCCGCCAAAGCTCGCAAGGCGGCGCGCGACTACATGAAGACCTATGTTCCTCGCTTGCCCAACTACACGAACAATCTGAAGGCGCTTGGATGGGCGGACAGTGAATTCGAAAACGGATGCTCCGACAAGCTGGTCGACGCGATCGTGGCGTGGGGCACCGAGGACAAGATTCGCGACCGCATCGACGCGCATCTGAAGGCCGGCGCATCACACGTGTGCATCCTGCCGCTGCGCGCCGATGGCACACCGCTGCCGGACATGCGCACGGTGCAAGCGTTCGCTCAGCGCTGATGAGGACGTTGTCGATGCGCGGATTGTCTTTAGCGTTGCCGGTCCTCGTCGTAGCGATCGCTGTCGCGGGATGCGCGTCGCAGAACGACCAGCGGGCGCAGCAGGCCGAAGCCGCGGCCGCCAAATCTCAGCAGGCCGCCGAGCAAGCCGAACAGGACGCCGCCAAGGCACAGGCCGCCGCGGACAAGGCGACCGAGGCCGCCGATCGCGCGACCAAGGCCGTCCAGGAGGCGACAATCGAGATCAATCGCGTCAGTGACCACATCGATCAAATGCAGCACGACCGCGAAGCCGCCCACGGGCGGCGCTTGTCGCACGTGACGAAGGCAGCGCGAAAGGCGGCCGCAAACAAGGCTGCCGCGGCGGCGTCGGGATCGCCGGCTGCGTCGCCGTCGCCATCGGCCGACTGATGGCTGAGCCAGTCAAATCGCCGGCAGTTCGCACGCCGACCGAAGCGGACATCCGCGCTGAAAACCTCACTCCGCAAGTACGCCGACATACCTGGATCAATATTGCGGGTCCGCTGGCCGCCGTCTTTCTTGGAATTTTCGCCGCTGCGATGTATCTGCGGCCGGTCGACGTGCTGCGATGGATTCAGATCTCGCAAGCTCGGGTGGTCAGGCGTGTACGCAGAACGATCTCGCGCTCAAGGACGGCCTCATCACCTACCTGATGACCGGCGGCTATTCAGAGATGGAGCCGGTCGTGATGATTCACGGGCTCGGTCCGAATGCGGCGCTGGTGTGGCGCGGAATCATGCCGCCGGTCTCAGACGCGCATTATAAAGTCATCGCGCCCAACCTGCCCGGCTTTGCGTCTTCGGATCACAAGCAGGTCCAATATTCGATCGCATACCAGGCGGAGGCCGTCGCACAGATGATCGACGAGTTGAAGCTCGATCACGTCAATCTTATCGGCAACGATCTGGGCGCCGACGTGGCGCTGTACTATGCGGTCGAGCATCCCGACAAAGTCGAGCGGATGGTGCTGGTTTCGGGCGGCCTGGTCGGTGCGCGCGGCGCTGAGAAGCTGCGCCAGGGGATGCTGCCGACGACGCCCGACGCGATCCGCGCGCAGGTCGAAGCGAGCTTTTTCGATTTGCCGCCGATGCCTGACATCATTTACCAGCGCATGATGGAACAGCTGAACAACGACCTACCGGCCGAGACCGACATGATCAACTCGGTGCCGCGCGACGAGGCGCACATCCGCTCGAAAATAGGCCAGATCTTCAACACCCTCACGATCATAATGTGGGGCGCGAAAAATCCGTACTACTCGAGCGCCGAAGCCGAGGCGCTGCACGCTGCGTTGCCGGGCTCGGCCACGGTCGTCTTCAAAACCTCAGGCGCCTACCCGCAACTGGAACATCCCGACGACTTCGCCGAGTCGTTGATCTTCGTAATCAAGCAGGAAGAAGGCGGCCGCTAGCGAGCTTCTGGTGGCGTCTCGCTTCCAGCGAAGTCTTTATCAGAACCCGTTCCAGAACGAACTACAATTGTGAAAGGTGTTGAAGTCGGTCTCGGGCATAGGTGTAGGAGGTACCAGCGACTGGAATTGATCGGTTAAGGTGCCATAGGGCGACCACGTCGGCTGGCCTGAAGAGTTAGGGTTAAGTGTCTTGGCGAACTGGGTCCAATAGCTGATCATGGTATCGGAGAGCGCCTGTTGGTCGGTCGTAAATGGGAAGACATCGCCCGTTACGAGCATCAGATATTGAATCTCAGCGCCGTGATAAGCGCCCAGCGGAAAGCTTAGCCCAGGTATAGTCCCCGGCGGCGCGTTCTCGTCGTTGAACTCGTACGCATAGGTGGTCGTGAATCTCGACAGTGACTGATCCGCATTTCGCGCCGGACAACTAAAGACTCCATCCGTACCTGAGGCACTTAGTGCCAAGCCGCCGTTTGGATAACTGGCATATGGATAGAGACCTTCTACTGACGACGCTAATTCCGAAGTCCACAGAGCGGTTACGGCGGTGTTGTATTCATCCTCGGTATCTATTGGATTACCGGTTCCGTCATACTCTTCAGCTACGAAGGCCCTATACTCATCATGATTGGTACCTGCAATCACAGGCACCTTGTTGAACTCGCCACTTTTGAACGCAGCGGTGGGCGTCTGAGTAAGCAGTTTTCCATCGACGAACGGATACACCACACCTACCTCTGCCGCGACCAAGTCATCGGCTGACACGCCGCGCAGGCACGATGCCGTCTGACCGCCACATCCGACGGCAGTAGCGACGGAGTTGCCGGACGGCGCGAAGCCATTGGTGGTCTCGGCGCTCTTAAGAGTCTCAATAGCAGTAAAGTAGTCCTGGAATTCGACGTAGGATCCGCTTTCAGCTATCGCGGCGCGGAACAGTCCTTTTGCAAGCGGCGATGCCAGCTGGGAATAGACGCTTTGCCCGCCGGCCGACTCACCGAATATTGTTACTTCTTTCGGATTCCCTCCAAAGGCCCTGATGTTCTCCTTAACCCACTTGAGTGCGAATTGCTGATCCATGAACCCATAGTTACCGAGCAGATGATGTTCGGCGTCCAGACCGGACTGGGCAAGGAATCCCAGCACACCGAGGCGGTAGTTGATCGTGACAACTATGATACCTCCGGCGTTCACGAGCGGCGTAGGGTCGTAGAGGCTGCCGGCGCCGGCAGTTAGTCCGCCGCCATGAATCCAAACCATCACGGGTAGACCCGTTGACTTTTTGGATCCGTCAGTCGAGATCCCGTCGGCTCGTTCCGACGAATCGCCAGCTTCGGCTGGCGTATAAACATTCAGAAACAGGCAATCCTCGCTGCCGGCCGGGCCAGGTTGCGTGCACTCGCTGCCGAACTGCGTTGCCTCGAGGGGCGTCTTGAACTTGTCGAAAGCGACCGGCGGCATCCAGCGCAAAGCTCCCGTAGGCGGCTTGGCGTACGGGATGCCGAGATATTCGTTGATGCCATTGACGGTCATCCCGAGCACAGGCCCGCTTTTGGTAATCGCAAATGGTTTCGGATACGACTTCCCGGCTGACGCACGCGCAACCGAGCCCAGCGTGAGGGCGCAAGCGAGCGCCACAACGAGTGCAAGTTTGGAAGCAAGTGCATCACGTTCCGGCGCATTCGCCCTTTGATTGATCTTCATCTGTTTCGATTCCCCCATCGAACGCCCAACATAAGCACCGGCGGGCCGTTTTACGCAAGAACATTTTTTCCGGCGGGAGCGGGTTGCGCGGAACTGAATCCTCTGCGATAAGCGAATTGAAATTTCAGCAAGCGAGGAATCGACAACGATGAAGCTCTACAACATGAATCTCTCAAACTTTGCCACCAAGTCCCGGCTCGTCATTTACGAGAAGGCGACTCGACATCGAGATGGCGCCGATTCCGGGCGGCGCGCTCAGCTCCGCCGAATACGCGAAGATTAATCCGCTCGGGAAAACTCCGGCGCTCGATGCCGACGGTCTGCTCATTCCTGAGTCCGAGGTCATCAACGAGTACCTCGAGGACAAGTACCCGAATCCGCCCCTGCTTCCGAAGAGCCCCGAAGGCCGCGCCAAGGTGCGAATCGTCACGCGGTTCCACGACCTGTACCTCGAGCCGCCCCTGCGGGCGCTGTTCGGCCAGATGAATCCGAAAACTCGCGACGAAAAAGTTGTCGGCGAGAAAGTGGCCGATCTGAAAAATCGGCTCGATCAGCTCGAACAAATGCTCACCGAGGGCGGCTACGCTTCCGGCTTCGAGTTCACGCTCGCAGATTGCGCGCTCGCGCCCACGATGTTCTTCATCACCAACCTGGGCCCGGTCTTCGGCATCAAGGCGCTCGACAGCCATCCGAAACTCGCGGCATGGTGGACGCACGTGCAAGCGCGCGCGTCGGTAAAGAAGGCCCTCGGCGAGATGACGGAAGCGCTAGCCGCGATGCAGCGCGGCGGCCGCTAGGCATTCGTTGCGCGATTTTCTGTCAGATCAGTGAGAAGCGGGAGCATGGATCACGATGCTCCCGCTTTTGTTTTCTACCGCCGCCCGCGCACCATCGCGGCAAATGCGGCCGCGCACCAGGTTGCTTCGAGCACGACGAACGGTGCAAATCCGATCAGGTACGACGCGTAGCAGGAGACCGCGGCGCCGACAACGTTCATCGCCTGATACGAGCGCGAATCGGATGCCAGCATCCCGAATGAATTCATGAAGAACGCGATCAGCAACAGCGCGACTCCGATAGATCCGATCAGTTGCGATGCCGACATTTCATTTCTCCTGCGCCATTCGATCCATTGCGATTAACCGCGACTCACACTACTAAGATGAGTTGACCATGTCTTATCTCGATCGCGACGGCGTCATCATCTACTACGAACAACACGGCGCGGGGCCCGCCCTGCTGTTGTCGCACGGCTACAGCGCCAGCGCGCGCATGTGGCAGGGTCAGATCGATGCGCTCGCGGACAGCTACCACGTGATCGCGTGGGACATGCGCGGCCACGACCGTTCCGACTCGCCTGACGATCCGTCGCTCTACTCGCACGAAGCAACCATTCACGATATGGCCGCGGTGCTCGACGCCTGCGGTGTCGGACGCGCCGTTATCGCTGGACTGTCGCTCGGCGGCTTCATGTCGCTGGCGTTTCACCTGGCGCATCCCTCGCGTACGGAAGCGTTGATGCTCTTCGACACAGGCCCCGGCTACAAGAAGGACGACGGCCGCGCGGGATGGAACCGCATCGCGGACAGCATGGCGGTCGCATACGAGAAGAAGGGACTCGCCGCGGCCGGCGTCAGCGCCGAAGTGAGCATCGCGAAACATCGCAGTGCGCAGGGCCTGGCGCATGCGGCGCGCGGGATGCTGGCGCAGAAGGACGGCCGCGTGATCGAGTCGCTGCCGTCAATTGCGGTGCCGACGCTGGTGCTGGTCGGCGAAAACGACGCGCAGTTCCGGCCATCGGCCGACTACATGTCAGCGAAAATTCCGGGCGCTGAGAAAGTGGTCCTTGAGCGAGCGGGTCACGCCGCCAATATCGATCAGCCCGCCGCGTTCAATGCTGCAGTGCGAGCGTTCCTCGATCGCGTAACCGCGTAGCTTGCCGGGCCGAAGCCGTTCGCCAAATGTTCGTGACCTTCTGGAGAACGATGCCGCGAACCGGCATTATGGAAGAGGTTGCAGATTGCGCGCCGTGGTCACATTGGCGACAACTCTGCAAACCTGATTGACAGGGGGTCCGAGGATTCCTTAGGACTGACGTTAAGAATGGCTGTTCCTCCACTTTCCGAAGTTAATCGCAACCTGTTCAACAAGCTTATCGATCATCACATCCGCTTCTCGCTGGCCAAGCTGCGGATCGATTTGTCGAAGCACGACTGGTATCGCGCGACGGCGCTGGTGGTTCGCGACATGCTGGTCGAGAAGATGCTCGCGACACGCCTGCGTTTCGATCGCAACAATTCGAAGAAGCTCTACTACCTGTCGCTCGAATTTCTGATCGGCCGCTCGCTCGAGAACAACCTCTTCAACCTCGGCATCATCGACACCTGCCGCGATTTTCTGGCCGAGAACGGAATCGAACTGCAAATACTGTTCGATGAGGAGCCCGACGCCGCGCTCGGTAATGGCGGCCTGGGCCGGCTGGCGGCGTGCTTCCTCGATTCGATGGCGACGCTCGATCTGCCCGGCTACGCGTACGGAATCAATTACGAGTACGGACTCTTCCGCCAGGAGATTCGCGGCGGCTACCAGGTCGAGCGGCCCGACGCGTGGCAGCGCGAAACCTCGCCGTGGCTGGTGCCGCGGCCCGAGCAGTCGTGCCGGATTCCGGTCTACGGGCGAATCGAGCACCGCATCGACAAAAAGGGCGAATACAATCCGATCTGGGTCGATTGGCGCGTGCTGGTCGGCGTGCCGTCCGATCTGCCGATCGCGGGATTCGGCGGGCGCACGGTGAACTTCGTCCGCCTGTATTCAGCCGGCGCGTCGGACGAATTCGACATGCAGATCTTCAATGCCGGCGACTACATGAAAGCCGTCGAGCAGAAGATGCTGTCGGAGACCATCTCGAAAGTGCTGTACCCGTCCGACGCGGTGGCGGCCGGCCGCGAGCTCAGGCTGCTGCAGGAATATTTTTTCGTCGCCTGCGCGGTGCACGACATCGTACAGGGGTTCGTCGCGCGCGGCGAAGACTTCAATGATTTTTCATCGCAAGTAGCTATTCAACTTAACGATACGCATCCCGCACTGACTATTGCGGAGTTGATGCGCGTTTTTATCGACGAGTACGATCTGGAATGGGCATTGGCGTGGGAGATTACGCGCGCCACAGTCGCATATACTAATCACACACTATTGCCCGAAGCGCTGGAAAAATGGCCGGTGAGCCTGCTCGAGCGGGTCGTGCCGCGCCATCTGCAGATCATCTACGAGATCAATCGGCGCTTCATGGCGGACGCGGGCAGCGATCTGGCAGGACGATCCGAAGCGAACGCCTCAAACGGGTGTCGATCGTGCAGGAGGGTTACGAAGCCCAGATCCGGATGGCGCACCTGGCGATCGTCGGCAGCCATTCGGTCAATGGCGTGTCGCAGCTGCACTCCGAACTGGTCAAGACGCGCCTGGTGCCCGACTTCTATCAACTGTGGCCGGAGAAGTTCAGCAACAAGACCAACGGCGTCACGCAGCGGCGATGGCTGTTGATGGCGAACCCGGGTCTGGCGAGCCTGCTCGACGCGACGATCGGCGCCGGCTGGGCGACAGACCTCGCGCAGTTGAGCGGAGTCGAGAAATTCGCGGACGACGCCGAGTTTCAGCGCCGCTTCAGGGCGATCAAGCGGGTTAACAAGGAGCGCCTGGCGAGAATCGTTAACCGGGTCGCCGCGGTCGACATCGATCCCGCGGCGATGTTCGACATACAGGCCAAGCGCATCCACGAATACAAGCGCCAGCTCCTGATGGCGTTGGGGATCGTGCACCAGTACCTGCTGCTGGTGGATGACGGCGTCGAGCCGCCGATGCCGCGCACCTACCTGCTTGCGGGCAAGGCGGCGCCCGGATACTGGGCGGCGAAAATGATCATCAAGTTGATCAACAGCCTCGGCGAGGTGATCAACAACGATCCGAAGACGCGCGAATTGATCAAGGTCGCTTTCCTGCCGGACTACAGGGTCTCGCTCGCGGAAAAAATCATCCCCGCCGCCGACGTCTCCGAACAGATTTCCACTGCCGGCCGCGAAGCGTCGGGCACCGGCAACATGAAGTTCGCGATGAATGGCGCGCTGACGGTCGGGACGCTCGATGGCGCGAACATCGAGATTCGCGAAGCCGTCGGCGCGGAAAATATTTTCATCTTCGGCCTGACCGCCGAACAGATCGAGGATCTGACGTTGAGAGGCGCATACCAGCCGCGCGACTACTACGAGACTGACGCGCGACTCAAGCGGGTGCTCGATGAGCTGGCGTCCGATCGATTTTGTCCCGGCGAGCCGGGACTGTTCAGATGGGTTCGCGACGTGCTGGTCAGTCGCGATGACTACTTCCTGATGGCGGATTTCGGATCGTATGTCGATACCCAGTCGGAGGTAGCGACTGAGTACCAACATCCGGAAGTATGGACGCGAAAGGCTATACTCAATCTGGCCCGGATTGGCTATTTCTCGAGCGACCGCGCGGTCACCGAATACTCACGCGAGATATGGCATCTCGGCCCAGCTTGATCTCAAAGGGCGATCAAAGATCGCCCGACTCGACGCAACTTTTCGGCGACTTCCTTCATCACGGTCTGAGGAAGCCGGCCCAGGCGGCCGGAGCAACCGCACGGCGATCGATCGCGCGAGACTGGTCAATCATCACCTCGCAGGCGCGCGCGTTGCCGGCCATGCTTCTGGGCAGCTCAACCCGTAACACATTTTCGCCGGCAAGCTGCGTAGTGCACGGAAGGATCCACGTGCTCGAATGATCCGTCTCGTTAAGCAGGTCGGATTGGACGACGACAACGGGCCGCACCTTCCCTGGCTCGCTACCACGTCGAGGGTTCAGATCTGCCGCCCACAGTTCGCCCCTTCGCGGCGAGCGGTCAGGCATCGTCGAGGCCTTCGGCAATCAATGGATCCAGCTGCCGCATGGCCTCAAGGGTAGACGATCGCACACGCGACGAAGCCTCCCGGAACTGTCGGCGAAGTTCCTCGCGGGAAACGGATTCTTCCAGCAACCTCAGCGAGCGCCGGATAACTTCGGTATTGGACCGAGCCTTGAGCAATCGGCGCAGTCGAAGGACCTGGGCATGCTCCGCCGCGGGCAAGGTAAACGACGACTTCCTGCAGGTATGAGCTTTCATACTTATTTCATACCTCGAATATCGGCCGGAACGCAAATGCGACTTGTAGGCTATTCCGGCGGACACGATGCGGCGCGTTCACATCGCGCGAGAGAGCGGGGGCCGCTGCTCAAGTAGTGCGAGGCCGGAGGGCGTCACTCTGACGACGACGCGTCCATTCGCATGATGCTTTGCGACGAGGCCGCGTTCGTTCGCGTTCTCCCAGACCGGGAATCGGGGACAGGAGGTACGCCACGCATCCATTACTTCGTCGTAGCTCCGCTCGCTGTTAGCCACCCATTCGAGGAGATCCAGCACCAGCGATTCGACGGCATCGAAGATGGCTGCCTCTGTATGCATGCCCGCAGAATAACAAACTCGAAATATCGAATCACGCCGTAACCGATCGGCAGGCGCCGGCGTACTATCTTCTTATGAAGGTAGAGGCTCGCTCGCAAATTCGTATCGCTTCGATCGGACTGGCGGTTGCGCTGTTGATGATAGCGCCCGCTCCGCAGGCGCATGCGCAGTCGAGCACCACTGTAGCGCCGTCGTCCAACGGCTCTGCCGTGAAGGCGCCGTCAGGCGAAGAAGCGGGCACACCAGCTGAAACGGGCAACCAGCCGGCTCATCACAAGGCTGCTCACTCGCAACCCAAAAAGAAAAAGAACGTCCTTCGTCCATAAGATGCGCGACAAAGCGATGGCGAAGATGCAGAAGCTCTTCGGCAAGAAGCTTGAACCGCAACCCGAAGCGAAGCAGGTACCGAAGCAGGACATCGAGTAGCGACGGCTAACTCGCTACGCCCATTCCTTTGGCACTGCTTGCGCCCGCTGATGAGTCAGCAGCTTGGCGCGTCGCGCCTGCTCTTCGGGAGTGACCGTCGCGGGATCTTCGCGATACTCGGGGCCGGCCGCCATCGCTTTTTTCACCGCCGGCCGTTCGCCGATCTCATCGAGCCATCGCTTGACGTTGGGAAATTCGTTGAGGTCGATATTGCGCATATTCCAGGTCGTCGCCCACGGATAACAAATCATGTCGGCGATCGTGTACTCGCCCGCCGCGAGATAGCGCTTCTTGTGCAGCCCAAGATTCATCACTCCATAGATGCGGTGGACCTCGT
Source organism: uncultured delta proteobacterium (assembly GCA_963721485.1). Lineage (GTDB taxonomy): Bacteria > Desulfobacterota > Binatia > Binatales > Binataceae > Binatus. The sequence continues at coordinate 416,843 of CAVRJV010000006.1, forward strand.
TATCGAAGCGCAGCAGCGCGTAGGTTTGATCGCCGTTTTTTGGATTTTGCGAGGCGCGCCGAAAATGCCCTTGCTCGCCCATCTTCGGCCCCTGGTTCGCCATCTGCCAGTACAGCCATTGCGTGACTTCGGCTTTCTTGCGCGGCTCCTGCGGCCAGAACTTGCCGCTCTTTTCAGCCAGGTATTCCATGATCGCGCCAGACTCGAAGATCGTGATTGGCGCACCACCACCCTTGGGCTCGTTGTCCACGATCGCTGGCATTCGCCCGTTCGGTGAGATCTTCAGGAACTCGGGCGTCAGCTGGTCGCCGCGCCCGATATTGATCGCCTTGATGGTGTAAGGGATTCCGCTTTCTTCGAGCTGGATAGTAATCTTTTTTCCGTTCGGAGTTGGCCAGAAATAGAGATCGATCATGGTGTTACTCCTTGGCGCCTTCGCGGCCGCTTACTTAAGAGGATGGTGAAAGGACTCCTCGTTGGAATACGCGAAATGCTTCGCACTTGACAAGCGTCTGGATGCCGGATGCCTACGCGGTCGCGCAGTGGCCAAGAGTGTTGTATCTCTGGCCCGCGTCGCCGACTGGGCACCAAGCGCATCTCGGTCGTAAAGTTCCGACGGTTACAATCTTGGCCGAAAATAATCGTTCCTCGCGATCGAGTTGACAGCCAGTCAGCCCGCCAAGTTGACTCCCCACTCAGACAACTATACTCACTGAGTCGTTATCGGCTGAGTTTTTCGGCGTCGTCAAGGCGTGGAGAACAAAAGCCCTGCGGGGAGGTTCTGAGGGGCGGAATCTGGGGTCCGAGTCTTTCAGCCCGAAAGATGAATCCACGCGTCGGCAGTTGGCGAGATTGGACGTCAATACGCCATCGCTGCTGGTGACAGGCGATTCCGCGCCCGAAGGTTGAAGCTAGCGGTTGTTGGAGGGGACGACTTAGATGAGAACGCTAACTATTCGGGTGACGATACTCGCCACGGCTATCGCGCTCCTGGCCGCCGGCTACGGTCTCACGTCAGCAGGGAATCACAGTGACGTTGACGATGATGTAATCGCGGCGAAGATCAAACCTGTTCCTCCGGCTGCGTTCCCATGCGCGCGATTCGCCCCCGGTAGCGTCGTGCAGAACCCTCCTGATCTTTACAGCTCCAAGGGCAAGCTCGTCGTCGATCTGTCCTATCAGACAGTTTCGTCACAGTGGGGACCGCTTTTCTGCTTCATGACGCCCGCCGGTCTGGAAAATCCCACCTTTCACGTCCAGCCGGGCGATCAGCTGATTATAAATCTGACCAACAACACGCCCAGGTCCGCGGACACGCTAGCGCTCGATCCGCCCCATTGCGGGGCCTCCGAGGTGACCGATTCTTCGGTTAACATGCACTTTCACGGCCTTCACGTCTCACCTGCATGCCATCAGGACGATGTGGTGCGGACGATGGTGAGTTCGGGACAAACTTTCAGGTACGACGTCAAGTTTCCCAAGGACGAGCCGCCCGGAATCTATTGGTATCACACGCACGTGCATGGGCTGGTCGATAACGCATTGATGGGCGGAGCGTCAGGCGCGATCGTGGTCGAAGGGATACAGAACTACTTCCCGCAAGTGGCGGGCGCGCCGGAGCAAATCCTGGTAGTTCGCGATCAACCTTTCCCGAGCGGTTCGCCGACTCCGACTCCTTCCGCCCCTACGCCTACTCCCGCCGCCACACCGACCTTCACGCCGGTGCCGACCTGCTCGGGCGTTCCGACGCCCGCTCCTACGCCAAGCCCGGTTTGCTCGGGAGCGAGCAATGATTTGTCGCTGAATTATATCGATATCGGATGTCCCGAAACTCCCGCGGTCATCCAGACACAGGGTGCGGCTCCGCAGCTATGGCGCGTGGTGAATGCTTCCGGCGACGACATTGTAGACCTGCAGGTCGTGTACAACGGCGAGCCGCAGCCGTTGCAGGTCGTCGCGTTCGACGGCGTCCCGGTGAATTCGCAGGATGCCACCACAAGTTCGCCGCCGCCGGTGCCGGTCGAGACCACCGACATCCTGCTAGGCCCCGGGAACCGCGCGGAGTTTCTGATAACACCGCCTGCTCCGGGAACCGATGCGCGCCTCGTGACTCTGCCGGTCAACGACGGCGCGGAGGGGGCGAATTTCCCGGAACGGACTCTTGCCGTCATCCAGGATTTTTCGTTCTGTCCGCCGCCGGCCGATCGTAGAGCGGGCGCAACAGTGCCGACGGAAATCGGCCCGCGGGTGAAGCCGCGCTTCGGCGGCCTGGCCTCGGCGCCGTCTTCGGCCACGCGCAAACTCTATTTCTCGGAAGATTTCCCCACCAACCCGCCGAATCTGTTTGATTTCTATGTGACTGTGGACGGAGCGACGCCCACGCTCTTCTACTACAACGACCCGCCGGCGATCGTCACCAGCCAGGGCACGGTCGAAGAGTGGACGATCGAAAATCGCACCGAAGAGAGCCATGTATTTCACATCCACCAGATTCATTTTCTGGTGGAGTCGTTCAACAACTTTCCACCCGATTTTCCCAACCCCAACGGCATTCCTTACGACCAGAATCAGTTCCTCGATTCGATCACTGTCCCCTATTGGGACGGGGTTCATGCGTACCCGTCGGTTACGCTCAAGCTGGATTTTCGCCCCCCGGTTACGGGCGACTTCGTGTATCACTGCCATCTCGCTTTTCATGAAGACAACGGGATGATGGCAGTTATCCGGGTCATGCCGTCCAAGACCGCAGCCCTCGTCGAGACAGCTCGCATCTATCTCGCGTCGCTTGGGTTGCTGGGCGGAACCGACCCCGCCCAAAAACAGCGGGATGAGGCCTGGTGCTACCGAGGCAAGCCCGTCTTGCGCAGGCGCGCCCTCTCACCGGACTTTGCCGCCGTCAGTAATCGCGCCATCGCTCGTCGCGCCGGGGAGGCTTTGTCTGCGAACTAGAGATACTCCTGATCGTCCATGAGGAGGTGAGCGTCGAACGGGAACCGATTCTTTCGGCGCTCGGACCGCACTACCGCGGGCGAATCTCCAGCCGAGATGGCAAGACGCGCGCGGACCGGTCCTGCCGTGTGGATGCTCGCCGCAACGAACTTGACCCAAAATCCATCTGGCCGGAAGATCAAGCTAGAATTGCAATCGGAGCCAGGAGGATTCAGCAATGCGAATCGCGCGCCTTTCGGACGCTGTCCGTTTCGGTATCGGAGCCTTCGCCGGGGTGGGTTTGTTATTCACGGCCAGCGGATGCCTTGCTACCCGCTCTTGGGTCAATGATCAGCTGAAACCGATCACGGGCCAGCAGGAGCAGCTCGAAGCTCAGGTAAACAATCTCCACCTCGAGCGGAAGCTGGTCCTGGATTCGAGCCAGGGACCGACCTTCGCCTCCGGATCGGCCGCGTTGAGCCCGAACGCCAAGCGTGAGATCGACGCATTCCTCGGAGATATGGAGGGACCGACCGGCTCCGCGCCGGCGGTCGCATCGAATCGCGTCTTCGTAGTCGCCGGATATACCGACAACGTCGGGCACGAGACTTACAACTACGAGCTCGGGCAGCGCCGCGCTACGAGCGTCGCCGGATACCTGGTTGGCAGCAAGGGCCTCGACCCGACTCAGGTTCGCGTGGTTTCCTACGGCGAGAGCAAGCCGGTGGCCGACAACAGCACCCCGAGCGGTCGGCGTAGTAATCGGCGCGTCGAGATTCTCGTCTATCAGGAAAAGATCACGAGCTGATTCGTCGCGCAAGTCTGACTGTCCTCGGCTGCGAAGCGCAGTCGGCGTTCCAGGCGCCGGTTCGCCGGTTTGATCAGGAGCTCCAACTTAACCTTAGCTCTCGCATCTCGGGCGACTTTCGCCATTAGTCCTTCTGGCTTGCTTCAGTTGTACGACGGCTCGCTGGCGAAAATGGCGCGCGGCTTGGCTGCGATCTCCGATTGCCCTTGACTAAGGAAATCAGGCTCTTTCCGGTTCATCAAAAAACTGGAAGACTTGTCATCTTGTTGATTTTCGGAATCTTCTTCGCGCTGGCTATCTGGCTGATCTCGCGCGCTGTTACCGCAAAGAATCGCATCGAGGAGTTTTCCCGTCGGCTCGGGGCGCTCGAATCAGAAATCGCTCTATTACGGCGGGAAAAGGAATCGACGAGGCCCGTCCAACCGGACTCCGCGCTTCCAAAGTCTCCGGAACTTGTCACTCCTGCTCCAGTCAGGCCGAGACCCATCGCCGCGCCTCAGCCAGTGATCTCTTCGCCGCCACGTCCACCGGCTATCACATCGCCGCCCATTTCCGAGCCACGCCTCGCGCCGATCCCGAAAATCGACTGGGAACAATTCGTCGGGGTGAAAGGTTTTGCGTGGGTTGGCGGACTCGCGCTGTTCCTCGGCGTCGCATTTTTCGTCAAGTACTCATTCGACAACAATCTCGTCCCGCCGGTGCTGCGAGTAACGATTGGCTTTCTCGTTGGCCTCGGCCTGCTCGTCGTCGGCGTGATGATGTCGCGCAAACAGTACCCCGTACTGTCGCAGACGCTGTGCGCGACCGGTGTCGTTATCCTTTATAGCGTCACTTACGCGTGCCGTTCGATTTATCACTTTGATGCTTTCGGGCCGATTCCAACTTTCCTGCTGATGGCGCTGATCACGACCACGGCGTTCCTTATCGCCGTCCGGCTCAATGCCCTCGTTGTCGCCATCCTTGGAATGCTGTGCGGATTCCTCACGCCGATTTTAATTTCCACTGGTCAAGATAATCCGCTCGGACTTTTCGGTTACATCGCGATCCTCGACGCCGGACTGATCGTCGTCGCGTTCAATCGCCGCTGGTATTTTCTGGCCGCGCTCGCTGCTTTCGGAACCGCATTCATGCAGATCAGTTGGGCCGACGAATTTTTCATCAGCGAAAAATACTTCGAGGGCAACAAGATTCTGATCGCGCTCGCCGTGCTACTCGGCTTCAACGCGCTTTATCTCGCGGCGAACTGGTGGGCGAAAACCTGGCGACCTTTAGATTTAGACAGTGAAGAATCTTTGATCTTTGGAATAGGCCGAGTCCGTGCAAGGGAATGGCTCGCTTGTTCAGCGCTTGGCCTGGTCGCGGTGACATTCGCGTTCACCGCGTGGTTTTTGGATTTCGATCCGCTCGCGCACCGCCCATGGTTGATGTTCGGGTTTGTCTTTCTCGTCGACCTTGGCGTCACTGCACTTGTGCTGGCCGACGAAACAATAGCCGTCGCCCAATCAATAGCGGGACTCGTCGTTTTTGGATTGCTGGGATTTTGGACGCAAGCATGGCTGACCGACGAACTACTCAACGCCGCGTTGGCATTCTATTTTCTCTTCGCCGTTCTCCACTCGGCTTTGCCCGCGTGGCTGCAGCGCCAGCGCGGCATAGCAACTCCGACTTGGGCGAATCACGTCTTCCCGGTGCTCGCACTCGCGCTTGTGCTGGTTCCGGTTTTCACGCTCGCGGAGGTCTCGTTCATCGTCTGGCCGTTCATTTTGCTGGTCGATTTGCTGGCCATCGCGCTCGCTGTCTTTACGGCCACGTTGATACCGGTGCTGGCGGTATTGTTGCTCACGCTTGCCGCGACCGGCGAGCTGATCTTCAAAATTCCCTCCGACCTCACCGGCCTGCCCGTTTCAATGCTCCTGCTCGGCATGTTCGTCGTCTTCTTCCTCGCAGTCAGCATCTGGCTGGTGAAGGAATTCCAGCCCGAAGCGCTGATAGCCGGAATCAAATTCAACAACAACCTTGATGCGCCTGGCGATTTCGCCGCGATTCTGCCCGCGTGCTCCATCGTGCTTCCATTCTTGCTGCTGATCATGGCGACGCTGCGGTTGCCGCTGGTAAATCCGTCGCCGGTCTTCGGCCTTGCGCTGTTGCTCGTAGTTTTGTTGCTGGGCCTCACCAAACTGTTTTCTCTCGACTGGATGCCCGCCGTTGGTCTCGCATGCGTGAGTGCGCTCGAATGCGCGTGGCATTTCAATTGGTTCGATCCCGCGAACATCAGGCAGCCGCTGGATCTGGTTCTGACCTGGTATTTGATTTTCTTCGCCGTCTTCGCGTTGTTCCCGTTTCTGTTCTGGAAACAATTCTCCGGCAAGGTCGTTCCGTGGGCGACGGCCGCGATGGCGGGACCGCCGCAATTTTTCCTTGTCCACCGCTTCGTATCCGCCGTCTATCCGAATCGAGCGATGGGACTATTGCCCGCTGCATTTGCGATTCCCGGACTGTTGAGCCTCGTCGCCGTGTTGAAGAAAGTTCCCGCCGAAAACAAATCGCACATGGCTCAACTCGCGTGGTTCGGCGGCGTGGCACTGTTTTTCATCACACTGATTTTCCCAATCCAGTTCGACCGGGAATGGATCACCATCGGCTGGGCGCTTGAAGGCGTGGCGTTGTTGTGGTTGTTCCATCGCGTGCCGCATCCGGGTTTGCGGCTAACCGGCGTCGGTCTGCTCATCGCCGCGTTTCTGCGGCTCGCGTCCAATCCTGCGGTGCTCGATTACCATCAGCGGGCCGCGATTCCGATCTTCAACTGGTATCTCTACGCTTACGGCATCGTGACGATCTGCCTGTTCGCAGGGACAAAACTTCTGGCGCCGCCGCGCAACCGGGTTTTGGACTCGGACGTTCCGCCGATACTTGCCGGATGCGGCACGGTGCTGGCGTTCCTGCTTTTGAACATCGAGATCGCCGATTACTTCAGCGAACCGGGGTCGACGCTCACATTTGAGCTGGGCGGCAACTTCGCGCGCGACATGACCTATTCCATTGGATGGGCGTTATTCGCTCTCGTGCTGCTCGTTTATGGCATCCGCAAAAAAGTTCCCGCTGCACGCTACCCCGCGATGGGCCTGCTGTGCGTGACGCTGGTGAAGCTTTTCTTCCACGACCTCGCGCAAATCGGGCAGCTCTATCGTATCGGCGCCTTGGTCGGCGTGGCTGTGATTGCGATGCTCGCGTCGTTTGCGTATCAACAATTTTTCGCCGCCGGCAACAACGAAAAGGGCATGGTCAATGAAGCGCCTCATTAGGTTGTCGGCAAGTTTGCTGTACGCTTCCGCGCTCCTGATCGGCATCTCTGCGACCGCCGCGAATCTGCCATCCCAATGGCAGCGCGACCAATCGTTTGACGTTCCTACGACTGGACTTGTGAAGATGAGTTTGCCGGTTGAAACGCTCGACGCGGCGCGTCCCGCACTCGAAGACTTGAGGCTCTACGACCAGGCGGGAACTGAAGTGCCGTACTTGATAGAACGTCCCGCCGAGATCGCGAAGGCCGCGCAACCGGTCAAGGCATTTCAGGTCTCGCTCAACGCAAGCACGACCGTCTTGACGCTCGAGACGGGTCTGGCGCAACCGCTCGATGGCGTGACGCTGGGAACACCGGCGACGGATTTTATCAAAGCCGTGAGCGTCGAGAGTTCCGCAGACGGCAACCACTGGCAAACACTCGCGCAGGGCCAGCCGATCTTCTGTCAACCCGACGGCGCAAGTCATCTGCAAATTTCTTTGCCGCCGACCTCTTCACAATGGCTGCGCCTCACCGTGGACGATGGCCGCTCGCCGCCCATTCCTTTCACCGGCGCGCTCGTCCATCCGGCTGTCGAAAAGCCCGCGCCTGGGGAATTGATCTCGGCCACGATCACCGAACGTGACGAGAATCCCGGAGAAACGCGTCTCGAGTTGAGCCTCGGCGCCGCGAATTTGAGCGTGGCCTCCGTCCAACTTGAAACCGCCGAGCCGCTCTTTATGCGTCAGATCTCGGTCAATTTCCCGAAGGTTTCAGAGGACACCATCCAGGAAGAAACCATCGGGAATGGCACGGTCTATCGGGTCGCCATCGCAGGCCAGCCGCCTTCTCAAAATCTTTCCGTGCCGCTCGACAGCCTGGTGGGCTCGCGCGAATTGCTTCTACTCATAAAAAACGGCAACAGCCCGCCGCTGCCGATTTCTGCCGTGCGCGTGGAGCGGCGTCCGACTTATCTCGTTTTCCTCGCGCGGCAGCCGGGCACATATCATCTGCTGACCGGCAACGCTCAATGCGATGCCCCGCAATACGATCTGGCGGCGCTAGAGATGAATCTCAAGGATGTAGCCGTTTCACCAATCAAAGTTTCGCCGCCCTCGAACAACCCCGATTTTCGCGCGCCGGAAGTCTTGCCCGGAGTCGAAGTAACCGGCGCGGCCCTCGACGTTTCGGATTGGAAATTCCGCAAGCCGGTGAAAATTTCCAAGGGCGATGGCGCGCAACAGATCGAGCCCGACCTCGAAGTACTCGCGCACGCGAGGCCGGGTCTCGAGGATTTGCGCGTATTGGACGGTAGCAACCAGGTGCCTTACATCATCCAGCGCACGTCCATCAGCCGCCCGCTCACGCCGACCGTCACACTGACGAAGGACGCGAAAGATCCGAAGTTGAGCCGCTGGATCATCAAGCTTCCCGAAAGCGGTTTGCCGATCGCACGCCTTACTTGCGTCACGCGAACGCCGCTGTTCGAACGCTCGCTGTCGCTTTACGAAGAACTCACGGATGAACGCGGTGACAAGTATCGGCGAGTACTGGGCGGCGCGACCTGGACTCAAACCCCGGAACGCCCCTCCAAAGAATTCACGCTAACGGTGGACGGCCCCGTGCAAAGCGACACGTTGTTCCTCGAAACGGACAACGGCGACAATCCGCCGATCGAGCTCGAGAAATTCACGGCGTTTTATCCGGCCACGCGAATACTGTTCAAAGCGAACCCCGGGGACGATCTGTTTCTTTACTACGGCAACCCGCAAGTGGCGCCGCCGAGTTACGATCTGAGCCTGGTCGCGCCACAATTACTGACAGCCGAAAAAAATGTCGCGTCGATTTCCGCCGAACAGCAACTCAAAGAATCGTCCTGGTACAATAATCAGATCGCGAGCCAGGGCGGCGTGCTCTTGTGGGGAATCCTGGCATTGGTGGTCGTCGTGCTGCTCGTCATCATTTCACGCCTGCTCCCGAACTCGCAGCCGCCGGCATCGTAGCAACCTCTCGGCATACGCGGGATTAGCATCAGGACGCTAATGAACCAGTCTCTTCAGCATGCTCGGGCTCAACGAAGGGCCACTGCTGACTAAAGCCGGGTCGTTGGAGTCGACACAGCGCGATATCAGAGTCTGGGTAGCGGTATCAGTTGCGTCCTGCTTGTCATCCTTATCTACATCGCTGTCGGGTACGAGAGCTGCTGCTTCCTGAGAATCAGTAATTGCTTGTCGCCGCTCTGCTTCGCAGGCGGACTCTGTGTCGAAGAGCTGGCCCTTTGTCCACTCCGACAGCGGAGCGTCTTGATCAACAATGGCGCCGTGATTCGAGACTGGAGCGGTCATCAGATACCATCCCACAAGCGCGAGTGCCGCAGCATGACGGCGTTTCATAGTCTGTCCCTCCCAGAAGATCCCTTCGCGGCATAGAACTGCGCTGCCCACGATTAGAAACCGTAGCCGTACGGCGTTGGCATCGAATTGCCGTGATTGAGGCCGCGCGAGTTCCTTGAGTGCCGGTAATTTCGCAATGCGCGGCGGCGTTGATGACGTTCCTGATACCGCTGGAGCGCCCATAGCGCGAGAATCATCGCCCCCATGACATTGGGCTTCATTTGCGAGCGAGTTCCGGCCGGCGCGCCATTATATCCTTGACTTCCCTGGCCAAAATTTGGCCCCTGCGGAGCGTATTCCCGATCGCGCGGCTGTCCCTGGTTCATGTAGTCATCCACCGACCCGATACCGGGAAGCGCGCGGTCGCTCGGATCGGCAGAGCTCGATTCGCCGGAAGCGCAACCAGGCTGAGCGCCAGTATAGCGGCGACTATCCGCAGCCCGGGTGAGGACCGCTTAAGTTTTTGAAACTGCATCGAACCGCCCATCGCGCCAAATGCGCTCATAACCAAGCCATCCTCTGAGGACACAATCCCTAGTACGCAAGATCCGCGAAATAGTTTACAACGACCCCGCGGATAACCCTCGTAACAGGAGCGGAGCAGTGCGGATTTTGGCGGATGCCGATGAGAAAAAGCGGTCGCTCACCGCTGGACATTGAGGTGTTTGTAATGTAATCCTACAAACAGTAGGACACCTCAAATCAGACAGCGGGGTAAGCTATGGGAATCGCCGGCCTGATACTTGCCAATCTCGTCACACTAACCGCAATAGTGCTTGTGTGGTCGGCGCTTCCGAACCTCCGCGATGCGCGCGCGGCAGGCTCCAAGATCGCGAGACGGGGCACTGGGGAGCTTCGTCCGGGCAAGACGGGCAGCTTGGCCGCAAGCCAGGAACTCCTCATATAGGACTGCCATCTTTGGCAGACCCCACACCATTCCGGCGGGCGCTACCTGCGATCGTCCTGTAGCATCGCAATGGGATTTACGCAGGGGTGGACGCTCTTCCTCGGTGAATTCGGAGAGACAGCCAGTTAAGCTACGCTAATGCAGAATGCCGCTAAGATCTTGAAATCTAAACATTTTGTAGAGGCGTCGGGATACTCAATGCTTAGACCCTAATCTATATGTTTTGAAGCTGTTCATTTATTCCTATTTATTTCTGTTTAGTTTCTTGATACTAAAATACGCAGTGACTGAAGTAAATTTTATTGCCGAGGCAGCTCAGCTGCGGCGAGAGGTTAAACCGTAATGTCAAAAGCTCGTGTGAAGGAACCAAGTTTCGGTGACGTGATACGCAGAAGGCGAAGAGAGCTCGACCTCACGCAGGAAGAAGTCGCCGCGAGGGTCAAGACTTCGACGCCGTATGTGGGGCACCTGGAAGCGGGCAAGCGTCACCCCTCCGACAAAATCGTCACGAGACTGGCCGAAGTGCTCGGCCTCGACCGGCGTGAAATGTTCTTTCTCGCGAACCCTCACACTGAGGCCTTGCTCGCTGATGAACCGGACACGGCGGAAGCCCCGGTTTCGGCCTGGGAACAGTTCCGCAAGAACGATCAACTTCGCCGCCTTCACAATATATCGAGCAATGAGATGGAGATGTTGTCGCGAGTCGCACTACTCGGAGACGTTCAGTCACCTCGCGAGCTGATCTACATACTGAACACGGTTCGTCACGTAGTCGGAAAATAGCTGTAGCTCGACTCCCCCCAGCTCAAGGCACGCTTGGCCCCTCGCAATTATGGCGAAGCCAATGCGTGCCTTTTTTATTTCACCGGGTCCATCGCACGCTCGAGCGTCGTGAGTTTCTCGGCGAAGCGCGCCCTTTGGGGAGCAACGCGCAGCGTCGTGACCCAGGTACACTGTTACCCTCTACCGATGAATCGTAGTAGCTTGCCATGGCAGAGATTCCGAAGCCTCAGCGAGTTTGGGCCACATCGATTGAGGATTGTGCAATGGAATTCGTTCGTAAGCATCGGCTATTGATGGTAATCGCACTCTTCGCAGTTATGGCCACCTGTTGCGCCAACCAGTGCAGCGACTTTAATGACGCGGTGTCGGACCTGCTGAGCGACGGCTTCCCGCTTGGCGATGCGGTGATTTTCGCCGGCTTAAAGATTGTTGCTCAAGATCATTCGAATGTGCGGCGGCTCTCACGTCCCGGCGGAGCACGAATCGATCAAATCAGTACGAACCCGAGCGACAATATCGTTCTCGTCGCAGGTGGCGCGAAGTACAACGTTACAGCCGAGATCTTGACGCTCGGCAGCTCGCCAACCTTCGCCGCGACCAACGCACCAATGAAAACGGACCGGCATCTGCATACGGCTAATCTACTGACGACTGGACCGAACGCTGGTCAGGTGCTGATTGCCGGAGGTAACAGGGATTCCGGCCAGTCGGGCGGTGCGATAGCTACGGCCGAACGGTATGACCCCGCTTCCGGAACCTTCTCGTGCGTCGGAACACCGGTGAGCGGGCAATGCCCAACCAGCATGGTGTCCACGCGCATCTTCGATGCCGCAACAACGCTCGAGGACGGCACCATCCTGTTCACGGGAGGAGCCGACAGGAATTTCAATGTGCTATCGAGTGCGGAAATCTACAACCCGGCCACAGATTCATTCAGTGCAACCAAAGGCTCACTCAGCGGCGGCTTCTTCGATCATCAAGCTGTGTTGATCAACACAGGAGCCTCTGGCGCCGACAACGGGATGGTTCTGGTCGCCGGCGGTTTCGATTCTGCGGGCAATCCGCAGAACGCTGCGATGCTCTACAATCCGGCAACCGGGATGTTCACCGCGACCGCCAACTCGATGACGACGACGCGCGCCTTCTTCACCGCGACTTTTCTGGATCCCGCCGTTGTGAGCGCGCACGGCGGAGAGATCTTTATCGCGGGCGGCGACGGCGGCGGTCTCCCGGGCGGCAGCGGCACTGCCGAGCTATTCGATCCAACCACCAACAAGTTCACTGCGATCTCGGCGCCAATGAACGAAGCGCGCGCGTTCCATGGCGCGGTGCTGCTCAAAAATGGAAAGGTATTGCTCTTCGGCGGGCGCGTTCATTTCAATCCCGGGCTGGCGGACGCCGAAATCTTCGATCCGGCTACCGAGACCTTCACCCCGACCAATTCTGCTGCATGTCCTGGCGCGACTTTTCCTGCCAATCCTCCGGCCGGATGCATGATCGATACGGCGTATGGGCAACAAGGGGTCCTGCTGTCGGATGGGACCGTGATGATCACCGGCGGATTCAAGAACGTGCGCGGCGTCGAATTCTTCGACCCAAACACCAACACGTTCAACTTGTCCACCACCGCCGATCCTCTTGCCGACCGGCGCGGATTTGGAATGCCGAGTCCCGACGACGGCGGATATACGGCGACGCTGCTTCCCGACGGCGATCATGTGCTGATTGCAGGCGGCGCACCCTGGCTCGACTTCCACAACACGGCCGAATTGTACGACGCCTCGGAGGGCTCAGTCGCCGGCGTCGGCTTTATGGTCTCGTCGTTTGCTGATGCCGCATCCGCGACGCTTCCCGGCGGCAGAATCCTGATGACCGGAGGCGCCTCCGGCGAGCAACTGGGAGGCCCCACAACTTCTGCCGAGCTTTTCGACTTCCCATCGACGTCTTTCCTGTGCCCGGACGGCAGTACGCCGATGAATAATCCGACGACGCCATGCTCCATCACGATGAATGACGAGCGATTTTTTCATACCGCGACCTTGATGCCTTCCGGCTCTGACGCTGGACAGGTGCTGGTCGCGGGCGGCGATGAAGGATCGACCGGCGGCTCACCAACCGCCGAATTGTTCAACCCGTCAGCCGGCACATTTTCCTGCGTCGGCGGACTGTCGTCGACCACGTTTCAATGCAACCCGAGCATGACCAGCGCCCGCTTCGGTCACACCGCTACGCTGCTGACTTCCGGCACGGAGAGCGGAGAAATATTGATCACGGGCGGATCGAACAACTTCTTTACCCCATCAGGTGTGCTCAACACGGCGGAATTGTTCAATCCGGCCTCCAATACGTTCTCGTGCGTCGGAAGTGTCAGCTCCAGTCCTCCGCTATGCAATCAAAGTCTCAACACTGCGCGGTACGGACACTACGGGTTGGTGCTCACTACAGGTACCAACGCGGGTCACGTCCTCATCGCCGGAGGTTCGGATCAGAACGGGGCGCCGATCGCTTCGGCCGAGCTCTACGATCCCACTGCCGGAACATTCTCGTGTATCGGCGGACCCACCTCGGGAGCGTGCAACTCGGTGATGAGCGCTGGACGGGCCGGCGCCAGCGCGACGATGCTTAACGACGGTCGAATCCTGTTCGCGGGAGGAATCAGCGGCTCGGCGGCGGCCGGATACACTTCGATCGCCAGCGCGGAAATCTACGATCCGGTGCAGAACAAGTTCACCGCGACCGGCAACATGCTGACCGCGCGCGCGGGCCATTCGGCAGTTCTCTTGAACAATGGCGACGTGATGATGATAGGTGGGGCAAGCGGAAGTGTCGGCGGCGGCACCACCACCGCGCAGCTCCAGCTCGCGTTCGACTCCGAGGTCAACGGCGCGATGGTCAATTCGACCGAGATCTTCGATCCAACCACTGGAACCTTCGCGCCCGGCGGCTCGCTGGCGGAAACCCGCGCCGTGATGAATGCGATCGTTGTGCAGCAAGGGACCGTTGGACCGACGATAGTGCCGACTTCAACGCCGACGGCCTCGCCCACCAGCAGCACACCTTCCGCGACACCAACCTCGACGCCAACAGCCACATCGACGGCATCACCAACCGTTACCGCGACTCCATCCCCAACGCCGACACCGACTGTCGCAGAGAAGTTGACCATAACTCCCACGCACCTCAACTTCGGCAATTCCACGCTCGTCAACGCCACCAGCAAGCCGAAGAAAATCAAGATTCAAAACAAAGGGAGCAAGAAGAAAGGCGTTGCAGTGACGATCGAATCGGTGAGCCCGCTGTCGCCGCCCTCCTTCCAAGTGACAAATCCATGCAGCGTGATCGAGCCGGGGAAGAGCTGCGAGGTCTCGGCTGTGTTCATGCCAACGAGCACCACACCTGCATCGGCGACAGTCATAATCACGACCAATGACAGCCTCTTGCCAAATGCATCGGTCACGCTTGATGGCACGGGCAAGCAGCAGAAAAAGAAGAAGTGAAAGACGGATATATCAGAACATTCGAGGGCGCTCTGCGTTGGAGCCTATCTCGGTGGGGGGCTGGCGTTAGACGCGCACCAGGTCCATAACGCGTCCGAGCGTCGTGAGTTTCTCCGCGAGGTCACGCCCTTGAGGATTGACGCGTAGCGTCGTTACACCTGCATCCCTGTAGGCCCGGATGCGGTTACGCACCATCTGGGTGTCGCCCAGCAGATTAGCCTGCGTTACCATTTCCAGCGGCACCTTGGCGATGGCTTCGGGACGCTTCCCGGCAATCCAGAGACGCTGAACCTCGCGCGCCGCCGTCTCCCAACCGCCACGTTTGAACGCATCGTTATAGAAATTCGTCGTCGCAGAACCCATCGCGCCGAGTGTAAATGCCATCGCCGGCTTCAAAGGCTCCACGAGCGCATCGAGATCGTCGCCGAACGCAACTGTTCCGCCAACTTGAATGTTGATGTCAGCAAACTTGCGTCCGGCCCCTTCCGCGCCCCGGCGCAGATAGTCGAGATGCGCGGCGGCATGCTCCGGCGTAAACGATGTGCCGAGCCAGCCATCGGCCGCAGCACCGGTGTATTCCAACGCGCGAGGTCCGAGCGTGGCGAGATAAATCGGAATGTTGGCATTGCCGGGTTGTGACAACCGGAGCGCCTTGCCCTGTCCGCCCGACAGCGGCAGTTCGTGATACTTGCCGTGGTATTCGATCTTTTGGCCGGCAAACGCCAGTTTGATGATCTCCACCGTTTCTTTCATTCGGGTGAGCGGCGCCTTGAACGGGCGGCCCTGCAGCCCTTCGACGACCTGCGGACCGCTCGCACCTAGCCCGAGGATGAAGCGATCGTTGCTGATCGAGGCCATCGTCAGCGCTGTCATCGCGATCATCGCCGGCACGCGCGCGCTTATCTGCATGATGCCGGTGCCGAGCCTGATCCGAGTTGTGCGCGCAGCGAGAAAGGCGAGCGGCGAGATAGCGTCATGCCCCCACGCCTCGGCGGACCAGACCGAATCCACCCCGAGCTTTTCCGCTTCGACGACGTAATCGACCTGTTCGTCGAAGTCGCGCTTGCGACCTGACGCGGCGCCGCCAATGCCAATGCTGACTTTCATGCCATCCTCATCTCGGGTTCGTCGGTTCAATCGGCTCTGCCGCCTATCATGGCATCAAGGGCGCTGTCCGCCTACTTTTCCAAAGCCGCGGCGATCCAATACACGCCCGACAAAAGTCTGCGTCAATTCTATCCGACATCTCACCGATTGCGGTTGGTGCTTGCAGCCCCTGATCCGCGCTTCCATCGCAGGATCGCGATTAGCAACAGTCGCATGCCTCAACGATCACGTAGGATGTGGACCGTTTCGCATCGGCTGTTCGCTGATCGTTCTGGCTGGTCGTTCGATGCAGCTTGTGGCCGTTGGCGCATTCGCGATGAAAGACCGCAGTCCCGTCGCTGCGGTGCAGCAGCCTTTTGCTGACACTGCTTCCACACTGATCGCAAATATCCAGCATAAACAAAGTTCCTTCGCTGATGATCGAGGAGGTTTCGGCGATTAAGCAGCAACCGTGCCGCCGCCGTGACCGTGCGAAGATCTAAAACCCCGCACCTGATGCGCGTGTGAAATGAACTTCGCGCGCTTTGTCTGAAGATCAGCTGCGGTCGGCGATCTCGACCCAGGTTGGCGCGTGATCGCTCGCTTTTTCCCAGCCGCGGACTTCGCGATCGACGCCCGCACTGACGAGGCGGGCGGCTACCGACGGGCTCAGCAGCAGATGATCGATGCGCAGGCCCGCATCGCGCCCAAAGTGATTTCGGAAGTAATCCCAGAAAGTGTAGATGCGCTCGTTCGGATGCAGCTTGCGCACGGCATCGGTCCAGCCCTAGCGCGACCAGGTGAGCGAAGGCGCTCGCGCACTTCGGGCCGGAAGAGCGCGTCATCGAGCCAGCGTTCCGGCTTATAGACATCGAGCTCGGTCGGGATGACGTTGTAGTCGCCGGCGAGAACGACCGGCGCTTCGCGTGGCGAGCAGTGCTGCGGCATGCTTCGTCAAGCGATCGAACCAGCGGAGTTTGTAGTCGAACTTGGGGCCGGGCGCGGGATTGCCGTTAGGCAGATAAAGGCAGCCGACGACCACGTCCATCGATCGGCGCCTCGATGTAGCGGCTGTGGGTGTCGTCGGATCGCCGGGCAGGCCGCGACGACTCTCGACCGGCTCGGCCCGCGCGCGAGGATCGCGACGCCATTCCAGCTCTTCTGGCCATGCCAGATCGCGCCGTAGCCGGCCTCGCGAATCGCGGCTTCTGGAAATTTCTCCTGCGGCGCCTTCAATTCCTGAAGGCACGCGACATCCGGCTCTGGATTCGGCGAGCCAGCGCAGCAGCGACCGGCAGGCGAGCACCGATGCCGTTGACGTTGTAGGTTGCGATCTTCATTCGGGTTTCCGATGCGTCCAATGATTTTAGACTTAGCGTGTGGCCAAGGCGGATGCCATCGAGTCTCAAGACAGACCACGCTCTCGAAGCTGGATCTCGGTCGCTCCCGGGCCAACAATCAGCCGGCACACGCGTTCCCATGGCGGTCGCGATGGCGCCGTCGGGCCGCTCGCCTCCCCCACGGTTGCTCAAGTAGAGTACGTACATTTCCGTATACATTTGTTTCCGCCCATCCGCGATACTGCGCACCATCTTTCGTCGGGGGTAAGGGGTTTCAATGCGAAAGGCCGTAGGCGGTAGCGGAAGTGATCTGCGCACATTCGCGGGGCGGAGCTTCGCGGTTCTTGCGCTGGCGATTTTGGCGATCGCCGCGGGATTTATCGCGACCTCATCGAACTCCAGCCGGACAACGGCGACCACCGTCACACCCGGTATCATAGACCTGTACAAGGACGCGCCGCTGGGCTTCGAGCGCAACGATGGACAGACCGACGCGAGAGTGAAATTCCTGTCGCGTGGCGATGGGTACATGCTGTTCCTCACGCCCTCGGCAGCGGTGCTTTCGATGCGCACCCGGTCGAAGAACGCGGCTGAGGTGCTGCGGATGGAGATGGTCGGCGCGAATTCGCGCGCAAAGATCGAGGCTGACGATCGGCTCGCGGGCAAATCGAACTACTTCATCGGCAACGATCCGACGAAGTGGCACACCAATATTCCTTCGTATTCAAAGGTTTGGTATCGCGGCGTCTATCCGGGAGTCGACCTGGCCTTCTACGGAGCGAATCAACGCCAGCTCGAATATGATTTCGTGCTCGCGCCGGGCGCGGACCCCAATGCGATCGGAGTTCGCTTCGAGGGTGCAAAGCATCTCGCGCTCGACCAGCAAGGCGATCTGACAATCCAACTCGCCGACGGCGGGAAGGTTATTCATCATGCGCCGGCGATCTATCAGGAGATCGGTGGCAGGCGCGAAACCGTCAATGGCAATTGCGTGTTGCGCGGCGGCGATGCGGTCGGCTTCGAGCTGGCATCCTACGATCATAGCCGCGCGGTATATATCGATCCGGGCCTCACTTACTCAACCTACCTGGGTGGCAGCAAGACGGACGCGGCCAACGGCATCGCGGTCGAATCTTCCGATTCTTCCGGTTTCGCTTACGTGACGGGAAACGCCACCTCAACTGATTTTCCGACGACCACCGATGCGTTCCAGACCAAGAATAAATCCACCGCCTCGTCGACCGCCAGCAACGCCTTCGTGACGAAACTCAACGCCGACGGCTCGGGGCTGGTTTACTCGACCTATCTGGGCGGTAGCGGCAGCGACAGCGCCACTGGCATTGCGCTGGATTCTTCCGGCTACGCTTATGTGGCGGGGACCGCCGGCTCAACCGATTTTCCGACCACCACCGGTGCGTTCCAGACCAAGAATAACTCGACCGCCTCATTCGGCAGCAACGCTTTTGTGACGGAACTGGCGACCGATGGTTCGAGCCTGGTCTATTCGACCTATCTGGGCGGCAGCGGGAGGGACTCCGCCACCGGCATCGCCGTCGATTCTCTGGACTTCGCCTACGTGACGGGAAGCGCCCTCTCGACTGATTTTCCGACAACCAAGGGCGCATTCCAGACCACGAACAATTCGACCGAGGGCGGGTATAACGCGTTCATAACGAAACTGAACACGGGCGCCACGGGACTGGTTTATTCGACTTATTTGGGAGGCAGCGCGTCTGACAATAGCGTGGCCATCGCGGTGGATTCGATGGGCTTCGCGTACGTGACCGGATCGGTCAATTCGAATAACTTCCCAACCACCTCAGGCGCTTTCCAGACTACGGACCCGACCACAAGCTACACTCAAAGCTTTGTGACGAAACTCAAGACCGACGGCTCGGCACTGGTTTATTCGACCTATCTGGGCGGTACCACCGGCTATAATGTTAGTGCCGCGATCGCCGTGGATTCCGGGGGCTACGCCTATGTGGTGGGAGCCGTCAATGCGACCGATTTTCCGACCACAGCCGGTGCGTTTCAGACCACCAACAAGACCACCTACTTGGCAGGTACAAACGCCTTTGTGACAAAATTTAAAACCGATGGCTCGGGGCTGGTTTACTCGACCTATGTGGGCGGCTCCTTCATCGACTCGGCCGCAAGCATCGCGGTCGACTCTTCCGGCTACGCATACATTACGGGATCCAGCTACTCCTCTGACTATCCAACCACTCCCTGTGCGTTTCAGCCCAGTAACGCGTCCGGCGCCAATATGGGAGCAAATGGCTTCGTGACGAAACTGGCGACGGACGGTTCGAGCCTGATCAATTCGACCTATCTCGGCGGAACCACCAAAGAGACCGAGCATCCCGAGGATTACGGCGCCGGCGTCGCGCTCGATTCGAGTGATTTCACTTACGTAACGGGCGGGGCCGCGTCGACTAATTTTCCAACCACCGCGGGCGCGTTCCAGGGCACCAACCACTCCACTTTAACCGGCCCACAGGCCAGCAATGCCTTCGTCACAAAACTTTCACTGGCGCCGGTTAGCGTCTGCCCGACCGCGACTGCCACCTCCACCTCCGGGACTCCGACGCCGTCCGGGAGTCCTACGTCCTCCTCCGGGACTCCAACACCCTCGGGGACTCCAACCTCTTCTTCCGGAAGTCCGACGCCCTCCGGCACTCCGACGCCCTCGTCCTCGATGACTCCTACGCCTTCCACGTCTCCGACCGGCACCCCCAGCCCGACGGGGACCGCTACCGTGGAATGCACGCCAACTCCTGTCCCCGGCAAGATCAGGATCAAATCGAAACACGCGAACTTTGGCAGAGTTGAAGTGGGAGGCATGAAGGAGAAAACCCTGATCATCTCCAACGCCGGCAAAGTCAGCAAGAAGAAGCATCCGGGTACGATCACTATCGTCGGCGAGAGTTCGAGTAATCCCGCATTCACAGTCAAGGAAGCCTGTGCGTGCCAGCAGTTGATGCCGAGAATGAAGCACGTAAAGGCAGGGTCCTGCACCGTCGAGATTCTGTTCGCGCCGACCGAAGCAATGAAATACAGCGGAACCCTGATGATCACGGACAATCTATCGTCGGGCGGGATGCAGACCGTGAGGTTAAGCGGTAGCGGCAAAGCAGGCAAAAAGTAGGAATCGGAGGAGCCTGAGATAAGGCGCACCGAACCGCATCAGAACCAAGGTAAACTATCGCCTGAACTCGAGTGCGAACCTCTCCGCTTCGGGTCCATTGCTCCCTAAGCGGCGGCAATTCCAAGATTTATTCAGGATTCTGACGTGGCCTGCTCTGAAGAAGCAACGACCAGCGCTTTGATGCTGCCGCGGGGGCTTCAGCGTCGGCGACGGCGCTCGACGATCACCAGGATAGAGGCGACAAGCATCGTTACGCCGCTGACAGCCATCCCTAGATCCAGTTCCGGTGCGCCGGTATGACCACCGCCGTCGCCGCCTCCCACGTTGATGCAACCAATATACGGGATGCAGATCTCATTTGCGTGGGCGATGCCACCAACTGTCAGTAACGCAAGTCCCACCAGAGGGATCAGCGAGCTGATGCGCATAAGCTTTCCGTTTCTCATCTGGGACCTCACTCATCTTCCAGGTTAATTCGACATGCTGCTTCACGAAGACAATGGTAGAGCGCCCAAATTATTTCTTTCGTTTTTTCACGGCGATTGGATGATAGTTGGTTCAAAATGACGCGAGGTGGGAATTGTGGCTTTTATGGCTTACGTATGCCCAAGGTGCGCAGATTGGGACTGCTAGAAAGCGCTTGCCCGGACACTTTTGGGAAGGGGAACGAATAGTCAATCTTAGCAGCAGCCTCCAACGAAACCTCTAGTATGAACAAATTAGTGTCAGGGGTTGCATTAATTACTGGTAACGATTGGCTGACGCCTTTCGCCATCGGGTGTCTTCGTGGAAGAAAGACTGGATTTAGCGAGAGTGAAGCCAACCCCCTTTGCGCAAGCGTCAGCTCGAGCGCGTCTCTTCGGTATCCGGAGCCCTGAGATTCGCTGCGAAATATTCCCGCTTTGTGATTTTGGGGGCGCTGCTCGTTGGAGAGCTGACCCACTTCGGACTGCCGGTCCTGTACCAGTTCAGCCCGAGCCTGCACGGTTGGTGGTTCCCCGCCATATGGAATGCACGCCCGATCGTAGAAGCCGCGCTCGGCGCCGTCATCGCGACAATCTGTTTCAGCTGGCATGATTTTCTTCCTCAGGTTCGCGCCGCGGTAAGCAAGCCGTCCTCGTCCGGTCGCATCTGGTGGTTCCTCGCGCATGTGGTGTGTGCGCTCGGCATACTTGCCTGGATGATCCTCGGTACGGGTACGTTCGAGTTCTCCAGGATTTCCGGCACATTGTGGTTCTTTGGCGGCATCGGATTATTTTTCGCCGCCGTGACTACATGGTGTCTGGCGCTTTTCCCGCTGAAGTTTTGGACGAATTGGTTTGAGAGCAGTCGGCGAGCGTTCGCCGCTGGCGCTGTGGTCGGCGTGCTGACACGCGTGGTCGGATACCTGGCCGGAGTCCTTCTGTACCCGCTTCAACATTACACGCTTTCGACTGTAGCGGTGATGCTCTACCTGTTGGGTCAAAATCCGGTCGCGAACCCGGCTCTCGGGTTGGTCGGCACAGCGAAGTTCTCGGTCGAGATTGCCCCGGCCTGTTCCGGACTGGAAGGAATTGGGCTGTTATGCGCGTTTTTGTCCGCTTATACGTGGTACTTCCGAGCGGAACTCCGGTTTCCCTCGGCGCTCGCGCTCATCCCCGTCGGAATAGTGGTCATTTGGACATCGAATGCTCTGCGTATCACATTTCTAATATTGCTCGGCCAGCACCTCGAGCAGACTGCGCTGGAAGGCTTCCACAGTGTGGCCGGCTGGATTTTCTTCAATGCGACAGCCATCGGCCTGATCGTACTGAGTCGTCGGATGCGGCTGTTTTCCAGGATCCAACGCGATCACCTGGATGCTCACCCCAATCCCGCGGCGCCGTATCTGGTGCCGCTCGCGATAATGAGCGCGATCGCCCTGCTCACCGTTCCATTCTCGCACGGATTCGATCTTGCCTACCCGGTCCGTCTGATCGTGACGGGCGCCGCGGTTTGGTGGTACCGGGATAGACTGCGCTCAATTCTGTGGGGTTTTTCCTGGTCCGGCGCTGCGATAGGCGCAGTCGTGTTCCTCGTTTGGATCGTGCTCGTTACGCGATCGAACTCGGCTCAGTCCAACGCGGCATTCGCGGCGAACCTGAGAGGAATCTCGCTGGTGGCGGCTTGCGTCTGGATGTGTTCGCGCGTCGCGGGAGCTGTGGTGCTTTCCCCTGTTGTCGAGGAACTGGCTTTTCGAGGCTACCTGCTCCGAAAACTGAGCACGCCGGATTTCGAACACGAGCCGTACCAAAGCATCACCGTCCCCGCGTTTCTGCTGTCGTCGATACTGTTCGGTATTCTCCATCAACACTACGTCGCTGGAATTCTTGCAGGCATGATCTTCGCCGCCGCCGCCTGCTACCGCGGGAAACTCTCCGATGCGGTGTGCGCGCACTCGACCAGCAACGCGATGCTGGCGCTGTACATCATCGCGACGGGCAGTTGGTCGCTATGGAATTGATCGAGACGAACGATCAATTCCTCGCAGTTTAATTCACATACGACGAGTGGCCGGCTTTCTGGTTAACTCTAGCCCCGCCAAGTCCATAAAGGGCTAAATTTCGCTGGATGCAGCAACGCTTCAATGCGACGCTCGATAACGCCTACCGACGCCACAGGAAACTCGTGGGGGGCTGGTTAAGGAAGAGAAAAGATGCGTCTTGTTGCTGTCAGTACTGCCGTCGCTCTCTTTGTCGTCGTGCTGAGCGCGAGAGGGTTCGCGGCGCAAGCTCCTATTCCGATTTCGAAGTGTGAGAACATCTCGCAGCCGGGGAACTATGCCCTGACGAATAATTTGGTTCTTACCGCGGGCACACAAGACTACGGTGAAGGGGGAAACTGCCTCGTTATCAGTTCCTCACACGTGAGCATCAATCTGGACGGTTGGACAATCTCCATTGCATGCCCGCCTTTTTCCTTTTGCCCTTCGGAATACGGTGTAGTCGGGGGGATCGCCATCGAGATTATGGAGGGGGCCGATAATGTTTCTATTTCGAACGGAAGCGTGGAAGGCTATGTCTACGGTATCGTCGGAGAAGCTGATCATATAACCGCTTCGAATCTACACTTGGTCTCTGTCCTTGGTATGGCCCTGACCAATGCGAGCCAGAGCGCCTTCAAGAACATAACCTTCGAAGGCGCTGATACGAGCTACCACGGTTCAAATGGACCTATCCTCTATTTGGAGGGGGGAGGCGAAAATATCTTTGCAAACTTGAGCGGTGATGTGGGGTCCGACTTAGGTGGCCCGGATGGCATAGATGTCGTGAACTCCAATGCCAACCTGATCTCAGGTTTGAATCTTGACAATACCTCGTGCGGAGGCACCGACATTCGACTGTCGAACGGTTCCACCTTCAATGTCATCAAAAACGGTACCCTCTTCGACGAATGTGGCGGCGGCATCGAAGTCGGCGTGGGCAGCCGATTCAACGCCATCATTGGAAATTCCGTGACGATCGCTTCTCCATCGGATGTATTCGCGCTGATCGATCAAAATCCGAACTGCCGTTCGGATCTTTGGATCCGTAACGACTTCACCAACATTTTTGCACCCGGCCAGATCAGCGCAAGTCCCGCGAATTGCATTCACTAGGCGGGCACCCTCGCGTGGGGGCGACCCATGACGCCGGCGTCGCTCGAATCCTGCCGACTATTCCATTTGCCGGTCAACTGTTCGGTACTGTCCGGATTCGCCCAAATCAGGACACCCCGGACACCTGTCTGACTCTCGTTGAGGCTTCACATGGCCCGCCCAGCAGCGCGTAATGTGTTCTTTTTCCCGTCTGACAATAATCAAGCGAGCGTAGTATCATCGCGCATGCTCGATCTCGACTACCCGGCCCTGTTGGGCCTGTTTCCCCAATACCGCGATCCCAAACGCTCCGAGAGCGCGTCGTTTCTGATTTGGTATCTGGAAAATTACTACCGATTTGATCCTCAAGAATCGGTAGACAGCGTATGCGACCAGTCGGGCGACAAGGGCGTGGATGGCATTGTCGTTAACGACAATGATCAGACGATCACAATTCTGCAATCACGAATATCGCAGAGTAGAGATGCGACCATTGGTGATGCCTCGCTTAGAGCGTTCGCAGGAACATTGACACAATTTGAGACCCCCGAAACCATCGACAACTTGATACGAACCGCAGGGAAGGCACAGGTTGGACCTCTGGCCAAGCGTCTTGATTTGACGACTAAAATTGCCACCTACGAACTGCGTGGCGAGTTTGTCTCGAATATCGAATTGGATGCCAACGGTACGGCGTTTTTGGCAACGCACCCGACCATAACTTTTGTCGGCAAAAGCCGATTGCAGACGACTTACATTTCCGATGCTCGCGATATTGTTGAGCATCCTGAAGTTACTTTCGATATCGTAGGTTTCCCAGTCACCGAATACATCGTGGACGCCAATGTGAAGGCGATCATAGCCCCTGTTAAGGCTACCGAGCTGGTCGGACTAAGCGGCATAGCGGACCAGTCTCTATTCGCCTACAACGTGCGCGGATCACTCGGAAGTACCGGGGTAAACCGCGACATCGCGAAAAGTATTAATGAACCTGCCCGTCACAAGCTATTTCCGCTCTTCCATAATGGAATAACCGTGATTGCTCGCAGACTCGAACGGGATAACGCCAATCTTAAGGCAACAGGGTGCTTCGTTGTGAACGGTTGTCAGAGTTTGACCGCGCTGTACAGTAACCGTGGGCGCCTAACGGATAATCTGCGAGTGCTTACCAAATTCATTCAACTCGATCCCGCATCGCCACTCGCCAAGCAGATCACCGAGTTTTCAAACAATCAGAACGGGGTCAAGGCGCGCGACTTCATGGCGAACAACCGGATACAGATTCGTTTACAGAACGAGTTTAAGGAACGCTACGATGGCGAATATGTATTCGACATCAAACGTGGGGAACCGCTGGCCTATGGCAAGGCGATCTCAAACGAAGATGCTGGGTTGTTCTTGATGGCTTTCGACTTAAAGGAACCTTGGGCTACTCACCGCAAATACCAGGTATTCGAGGATAAGCACTCTGAACTGTTCGGGCGCCCAGAAGTTACCGCAGACCGGATCGTACTTTGTCAGACGATAATGGAAATCATAAGCGATGCGCTCCCGAAACTTCACAATTCGTTGTTCGCAAAGTACGTGCTCACGCGGTATTTTCTAATTTACGTAGTACGACAAATTCTTGAAACGGACGCATTGGCTACTGAGATTTTCACCAAGCCGGAAAGGTTTGTTCGCGATCCCGCAGACCGCGACAGATTCCGGCGCTGTATCAGCACATTCGTAGACGATGTGATCATTGACGTTAACGCCGAAGTAGACGGCTATGGTGAGGATTTCGACTATCGAGATAAGTTACGTGATGCGGAATGGGTCAAGAAACTCGCGACGACAATTGTCGCGGATCACCAAAAGCAAGTGAACCGTGGTCGCACCAATTCATTCGCAAAGGAATGGGAATCCCCACCGCCAGATACGGTTTCACACTGAGCGTCCAGCCTCGCGCAATCCAAGCGATCGAAGCCACGCCGACAATTCCAATCCTGCGGTTTTCGCAGCCTGCATCAGCGTGCGTTTTTGCTCCGGACTGACGCGCAACTGAATCACTTCGTCTTTCCGTTCTGCTTTCGGTTTTCTCCGCTTCATATCCCTAATGTACTGACGTTGTGAATACTGGTCAATAGCTCTTGACTTGTACCTACAATGTCATTACATTAGCAGTATGGTCGATAAACAAAAAGCCCCGGCTCCGATTGGCGTCGAAGCCGAGGCAGCAACCCCACGCGAATCGCTTCTCATAGAGCCAGCACTCAGAAGCGTAGCGCCGTGGGCAGTAGAAGGAAACCACGATGAACACGCTATCGGCTGAACGGCAGTCTCGAATCATTGGCGCACTGTTCGTTATCGTAGACACTGGCGCACTTTTTACCTATACTCCCCGCGAGCCGTGGATTCACGGAATTTCGATTTGTCTCGAAGCATCAACTTGCCCGTCCACAACTGGTTTATCGGCGCCGTCGTAACGGCTCTTTTAAAGAATTTTTCTCGAGAATCGCAATGCTGAAGGCTGGCAAGTCCGTCAGCGGTTGCGCAGTTGAATCCGGTGACGAGGGGTGAAGGCAAGACATTTGAGCCGGCGCGAAGCTACAACGTCGCACGGAACCTCGGTGTGCGCTGGATTCGCCTTTGTTTGCCTCGCGATATCGGCATTTAGTTCCCCTGCTTCCGCGGCTTCTATAGCTACGGACCCGAAATCCAAGGTCCCCGGCGTTGTCAGCCCAGACAACCATCAACAATGCGACAATGAAACCACTGCCGCCGGCGATGGTACGAACGGCGGCGGTGCTCAGGCGGCCAAGCAGGCCAAGGATGATGCCGATTCGAGCGACGATCAATCGGACGACTCCGATCAAAAAGATTCGGATCATGATAGCGCCGATGCCACGACACATCAGGGCAAAGACGACAGCGGATGCTCGAAGGATGCTGATGTCGCCGACGATGATTCCGGCGATGCCGACCCGGTCGAGGGCGATGATCGCCCAACTTTGGAGTCGCACTTCGATTACTACACCGACTCTTCGCATTACGTGAATATCACGACGACTTCGCTCGCCACAGCTCCCTTCCAAGGCTTCATGGTATTGTTAAGGAGAGACTGGCTACAGGCGCGCGATCTCGGTGGTCCGCAAGCGGCGGAAATCACGACGCTTGGGTTCAGTAGAGAGTTAACCGAGTTGTGGGGGATTGGGGGCGGCTTCGGAATGGCACGCGGCATGCGGAATAGCGACCTCGTCGGATCGCTGCAGTCGCATTTCGATTATAGGGGCTTATCGGTGACCGCCAGCGTTGCGCGCGATATGCTGCTCGAGTCGGCGCAAACCGTGAAGGAGAACATCCGGAAAAGCGACTTCGGGCTGAGTCTTTCCCAGCAGCTGAGCGAACAGATCAGTGCCGATGCCGAGATCCATCACCTCATCTACAGCGACGGCAACAGCTCGAACCAGATCGATTTCTCGCCTGACTATACGTTCGCTATGCCGCTCGGCAAGTTGGCGATCGGATATCGCTTCAGTTACATAACGTTCGCCATGAATCCGGACAGCGGCTACTGGGCGCCGCGGAAGGCGCTGTCAGATGGCTTATCCGCGGCCTGGAGCTTCGATCGCACCGAATACTATGCGCGGACCGAGCTTGGCCTTGACTATGATTCTGTGCGCGAGACCGGAAAGCTGTCGAACGGTCCTTCTGGTGGCCCAGGAGCTTCCGGTGAGATTGCATTCGGCATTCGACTGATAAAGGGAACTGAATTGGAAACCTACTGGACAGGGAACGATTCTCCGGGCTGGAACTCGATGAATATAGGCCTCTCGCTGAAGTACTTATTCTAGATTCAAATACCCTGACAAATAGCAGTAACGGGGGAGTGATTAGTTCATGGCTGGGTCAATGGCTCTGAGTATAACGTCGTCTAAAGCGCACGACGCACCAATCATTCGAAATTCAAGCGTCACGCGCGAGATCGTCTATACGTGGCTGGCGATCGGGTTCGAGGCTGTTGTATCGATTTTCGTTGCAAACGGGTTGGGACGCATTTTGTTCTATCGGCTTGAACGACACGATAGATTCTTGATTGAGGCCGACCTGTTCTTCTTTGCTTGCCTGGCATGCCTGATGGTTGGGAGTTTCATCTACCAGGTGACGCGCCTGGGTTACTTGTACCGGTTGAGCAAGCACCTCCCATTGACGCGCGAGCAACTTGAATCGGTCTATGACTGTGAGAAGCCTCCCTCCCTGGCCGTGCTGGTGCCCTCATATCGGGAGGAAGAACGAGTCGTTCGGCACACGCTGATGTCTGCGGCGCTCATGGAATATCCTGGGAAACGAATTGCACTTCTGATCGACGATCCTCCACACTCCAGTGAACCTTCCGACATGCGACGACTCGCTAGAATCCGAAGGGTGCCCATTGAGATAGACGCGATGCTTCGAGAACAGGAAACGCTCTATGTCAAGGAGTCGAACAGTTCTATGACCGCAGGCGGCTTCCCTTTGATAGCGTCTTGGAAGCGCGATGTCTCGCAAGGCTATATGGCAGCGTCGCGTTGTGGTTCGAATCCCAGGCCGCCGCATACCGGAGCAAAGATCATTATGATGCGCTCTACGTGACACGAATTCTTCTGGAACCGGCCGGAGAGCATCGCAAACGAGCTGACGCGCTGGAAGACCATGCGTGCGCTGCGGATATTTCTTCAGTTGAAGCGGAGCATGAGTTTCGCCGGCTGGCTGCTTTGTTTTCTGCGCGCCTCACCAGCTTTGAACGCAAGCGGTATGAGAACCTTGCGCACGCGTCCAACAAGGCGATGAATCTCAACAGCTACCTTGGATTGCTCGGAAAGCGGCTTCGTGAAGTTGTTCGAGGGGGTAGGTTGCACCTGGTCGAGTGTGAGAATGAACCGGCGCAGCTTGTTGTGCCGGACGCCGACTACGTTATAACCCTCGACGCCGACAGCATGTTGCTGGGCAAGTACGCTTTGAATCTCACCCACATCATGAGCCGGCCCGCGGCCGCCCGATTTGGCGTCGTGCAGTCGCCGTTCAGTGCTGTTCCCGGAAGCCTTGGAACACTCGAGCGGATGGCAGGGGCGCAAACTGATGTGCAATGGATCGCCAGCCAGGGGTCGACGTACTTCAACGCGTCGTTCTGGGTCGGAGCCAACGCGCTGCTCCGCCGCGCCGCGCTCGAAGACATCTGCGAAACCGTTCACGAGCGCGGCTATCCGATCAAGAGATACATTCACGATCACACGCTGGTCGAGGACACGGAGTCAGCGATAGATCTGGTGGTTCGTGGATGGCAGATCTACAACCATCCGGAACGATTATCCTATTCGGCGACCCCGCGGGACTTCGGAGCACTGGTTATACAGCGACGACGCTGGGCCAATGGTCCGCTCCTGATCGTGCCGAAACTGCTCCGATACGCGACAAGGACCAACCATCGCCTGAGCCGGATGCCTGAGGTCTTCCTGCGGTTATACGGCTTAACTTCGGTCTCATCGGCAATCGCGATGGCGCTCATGGTTGCAATTCCCTTTATGGACAATCGGCCCTTGCCTTTGATCTGGCTGGTGCTGGCCGCTGTGCCTTATTATTTACTCTACGCCCGCGACCTCGAGAGTTGCGGCTATCGATGGACCGATGTGTTGCGCATGTACTCATTCAACCTGCTGCTGATTCCAGTGAGTATTGCCGGGATGCTGAAGTCGCTGCGGCAGGCATTCACCGGAGAGCCTTCGCCCTTCATCAGGACGCCCAAGGTTCCGGGTCGCACAGCCGCTCCGGCCACCTATACGCTTATTCCAGTGTTAGCGATGCCATGGATGGTCTATGTCGCGATCGTAGGATTCATGCACAGCGGTTATGCGTTTCTTGTTTTTGGGTCAGTGAATACAGCGGCGCTTCTCTACGCGTTGGCGGCATTTATTCGGTTCCAATATGGATGGGAAGATGTCGTGACGAGCTTCAGGATGCGACTTCCCTCGAAAGGTCAGCGAGCCCTCGCCGAGCAGTCTGAAGCATCACTTGAGGCTCGCCGCGCATGAGTGTCGCCAAGTTGTTGCGATCTGGGACTCCGGATTTTCTTTGCTAGCCAGGAGCTCAGCAGCCGGAGCAATATGGGACGATTTGCCTTTTTCCGAATCCTGGCAGTCAGCCTGGCATTGACGATAATTGTTTCGTCCGGTCGCGGTTTCGCGCAGACCAGACCGCAGCCCGCTGCGTCGCTTAAAGATGTCAGGGTTGCGATCACAGTTGATGACCTGCCGACTCATGGCGATCCGTTTCCGGGAATCGATCGCGATGCGATCTCCAGAGCTATTCTCGCGGCGCTCGCACAAAATAACGTTAAGGGCGCGTGGGGATTTACCAATGAAGCCTGGGACGAGAAAGAGATGGATATTCTCAGGGAGTGGCTAAGCGCGGGATATCCGCTCGGCAATCATACCTTTTCGCACCTCGATCTCGATAACGTCGACGTCCGCACCTACACGGCCGACATGGCCCACCAGGATCAGATCCTGGGCTCGCTGGCCGGTTTTTCTCCCTTGATCGCCAGGCGCAGGATGTTCCGTTACCCATTCCTTGCGGAGGGCAGTACTCTCACTAAGCGCAACGAGGTCCGGCGATATCTTTTCAGTAATGGTTATCGAATCGCCGAGGTGACTACTGACTATCTGGACTGGGCCTGGACCGACGCATACAGGAGATGCCTACTCCACCACGATGAGAAATCGATCGACTGGCTTCGAGCACACGTTAACGATGCTGCCGACCGCTACTTGAGCCTTTCAGTTGAAATGGCGAGAAAGCTCTTTCATCGCGACATCGCTCAGATTTTGCTGATTCACATTGGCGCGTTCGACGCTCTGACTTTAGATGGAATTCTGCGCGATTGGAAAAGAAAAGGAGTGAAACTGATTCCGCTCGAGGAAGCGCTCAAGGATCCTGTCTACAAAATCAATCCTAACCTGCCAAACGAAGGCGGTCTGTCGTTCTTGGAGCAGATCGCAGAAGCAAGAGATTTCGATACGCGGCCCTTCGTTGAAAACACCTACACGATTGAGTCGCTGAAAAAAGTTTGCGAGCAACCTGCCGCGGCGCACTAGCTGGCCGGCAGAACGTAACGTACATCGGTGGACCGCGCGCGATCTGGAATGGGAGACAGTCTTCAGCGTGGCCCGGGAAGCTTCGGGCTGATCGACTGGATATTCGACGGCGCAATCGCGGCAGGCTGCCTTTTAATCTATCTCGTTTTCCGTCCACCGCTGTACGACTACGATGGATACATGTATAGGCTGTGGGCCACTACTCCGCAGGCCTGGGACAACGCAAATCCGCATCACGTTCTCTGGAACGCCTGGCAGATGGCGATTGCCAATCTCGCAAATTCGCTTGCCCATCCATCGACGGTAACCTTCCAGGTCGTAGGGATTCTCGCAGGCTGTGCCGTGCTCTTTTGTCTCTATGTGCTCCTGCAAAAGACCTTGAACAACCGATTGTTTGCGGGAGCCGCAGTCTTGTTCCTGGCGCTCACTCCGGCGTTCTGGTTTGTAACTCTACAAAACCATCCCTATCCTCTAGCGCTCTTGTTTCTGGTGTTCTATTTCCTCTGCTGGCCATCTCGCGAAGGCGCCCTACCGTCAACCTTGAGCCTGGTCGCGGCGGGCGTTTGTTTGAGCGCTGCGTCGTTGTTTCATCAGGCTGTCATCCTGCTGATACTTCCGGCGTCGGTGGTTTTGGCGGTATACGGTGAGGAAAACCGCAGAGCCAGGTTACTACGATCTTTGTTGTGGTCCGCCGCCGTCTGCTTTTCGATTGTCGTCGTCTACGTCCTGTTCTGGCAAACAATCGATCCGGACGACAGCCTTATAGGATGGTCGAGTAGCTACGCGGAAGAGTTACATCCACCGCAAATCTTTCAGATGGGTGTGCTTCCAGTGTTCGCGCGCGCTGTCGCCGGATTTTCCGGATCGCTGATTCAGACCTCCTGGCTGAAGACCAGTCTCGCCGACAACCTGAGTAAGTTCGAGGTATTCCTTCTCTATTCGATATTAGGACTTGCTCTTCTTGGCGTGGCGCTATTTTTGTTTACAAGGCCGGGCGGCCGAAATCATATCTTGTCGATGACTCGAAATAACCCTTTGTTTGCCCTTGCCGCATTTTCGACCCTGGCTTGGTGGGGGTTTGCGTTTTCGTGGGAAGGCGCGACCGAGCACTATTGGCTGCCAGGCACGCTTCCCCTTCTATTCTGTATCGGGATGATAATGAAGGAACAACGCTGGGTCGGCCTTAACGGATTCGTGATCGCAGTTTCAGTCATCAGTGGATGGAATCTCTACGCGAACCACGCGGTCGACAGGGAAGCCAGCATTAGTTTTCCCGAAGCCGGCCTCAGGGCGATTAGTCAGAACTTGCACGGCGACGATATTTTTATCGTTCTGAATGGAGGAGGTCACAAGGATGCCGACTATGGACTGCTGCTCGACATTTTGAAAATGACGCCCCCAACTCGTGGGCTCTCGATCGCGGATGACCTGATAGCTCAAGCCAGCCCATCCAGGCCGTGGCAATCAGTTCTAAAGGATCGGATCGATTCTGTTCTCGCGGCTGGCGGCAGAGTATATGTTGCTTCTCATCTATTCGAAGAAAGTGAATATGAAGATCTGGCAAACGACAACGATCCGTTTGCGGAGCAGACAAACCCGCAATTCAGTTCTATCGACACCGGGAACCTGTATGAACAGGTAACACAACTGCTGTCTCATTATTCTATGAAGCAGTCGGATTTCAGTATCGGTTCAGACAGATACCTGGTGATCGATCCCGGCGACCGTTCGCAGAGCCAGCGGCACGGGCCACACTTGGCCGGCCATGCGCTTCGCTCCTCGGCCTCGACGCTTATGGAGAAACGTACCCCGTTTGCGGTGGGAAAGGTGTCGACTCACCTGTACCGGTACTAAGCTCGGTCCAGGTCGCTCCTCCATCGGTCGTAGACAGCAACCGGTCATGCTTCAACAAGACCCACCCCCGCATTGTCGAGCTGTCGCGCCGTAAGCCAAGTATTGCGAGAACTTATTCTTAAACTTACCGAATCAGACCGGCTTGAGATCCTCCGCGACGCGGAGATAAGCGACGACAGACCGTCGCTGTTGCGCGGAGACACCGAGCAGGGACTTCCAGAGGAAGCCGATTCCCGGGTAACTCAAAATGGCGCCAAGATACTTCCGCACCTGCTACGGCGAATCGATCCTTCAGACGATGAGCTGGTCCAGCTCGTGCAAAGTGGCGTGTTGCCTTTTGACCGCAGTTTGTTAGAACCGCGCGAATTTCTTGTTCGATTCAACCATCCGGCGATGCGCGGCGCCCTCGAGCTGCACCTACGCGGTGACGTTCACGCCCAGCACCGAAGCGGCGGAAGCGGGAACCGTTTCTGTCGGCGTTGCAGAAGATCCCAACGGTGGTCCGCCCGCGGTTACCATGACCGGAGTCGGGATTGCGAACTTGAGGGTGACTCCCGCATCTAGCGCATTCGGCACGGTGGCGAACGGCAAGTCGTCAACTGCGAGGACGATCACCGTTGCTAACCTCGGTGGCGCGGCGATTTCGCTGAGTGAGGGCCTCAGCGGGACCAACGCCGGAGACTTCGCGGTGACCGGTGGAACCTGCGGCCCGTCGCTCGCGGGTGGCAAGTCGTGCACCTACCTGTTGAAGTTCACGCCGAGCATCGACGGCGCCGAGAGCGCGACTCTCGCCGTCAGTGGGAGCGGCGACGCGTCGAGCCCCCACAAAGTAAACCTCACCGGTACGGGCAGCTGACCGTTGGACCCTCCGCCATGATCGCGCTAGGGAGCGGCGTCAATGAAACCGCTAGCTGCAACGCGGAATAAGCAATGGAGATCCGCGCCACATCGATGCGGCGATGCGCGTGCTGGCTCTCAAAGCGAAGCTCAACGTATACGCACTCGAACCCGAGCAAAGCTCAGGCCTCACCTCTTCAATATCAGTATCAATTTCGGATCCGAGGAAAAGACCTCGCTGGCTGATCGTCATGGCGCGCCGTAACCCTACGCGGCACTATGTTCGATAGGCTGCTTTGCTATCCTACATACGTAAGCCGTTTTGCTAGTGAACCGCCCTTACCCAATCAAAGAGGGCGTGAGTGCGCGATCTGTGCGGCGTTATCCCGCGAAGTACCGACCGGAAAGACCGGCTCCGGTTACTGCGCTGAAGCTTTGAGGGGGAAAATGAATTCGCGTCGTTCCGGTCGGATTTCCGTCGGCAGATTCGCTGTCATTTTCGTTCTCGTTTCCTGCATGACGTTCGCAATCTTCGCGACCGCGTGCGGGGCCGCCAACCAACGGGGCCAGGCGCCCGCCGCCGCACCACAGCCGAAAGTGCCGAGCGCGTCCGACAAAATGCGTGTCGCGACTCTCTTCGGCAGGCTGCCGATGCGCTTCGAGCGCAACGACGGCCAGACCGACGCGCGGGTCAAGTTCCTCGCGCGCGGCGAGGGCTACACGCTGTTCCTGACGCCGGAAGAAGCGGTCCTGGCGTTGCAGAGGACCGCTGAACCTCACGCGGCGCTCGCCGACGCGCGCCGCACTCTCCCTTCTGGTGAGGGCCGAGGAAGAAAGCTCGCCTCACCTGAGGAAAGAGGCATCAGCGGTGAGGCCAAGGGAGCAGTAAAGACTCAGGTGCTGCGCGTCAAGCTGGTCGGGGCGAATCCGAATGCGCGGATCGAGGGCGCGGACCAGCTTGCAGCCGGTTCAAACTATTTCATCGGCAACGACCCGAAGAAGTGGCATACCGATGTGCCCAACTACTCGAAAGTTGAACTCGAGGGCGTCTATCCGGGAATCGATCTCATCTATCGCGGCGGCGAACAGGGCCAGCTCGAATACGACTTCCGGCTTGCGCCGGGCACCGATCCGAAAGCGATCCGGCTGAGCTTCAAGGGCCAAAGGAGACTTTCATTGGACCACGACGGCGACCTGGTCGTCGGCATCGGCGAGGGCAAGCTCATCGAGCACGTACCGGAGATTTATCAGGAAATTGGCGGGAGGCGGCGCGCGGTCGAGGGTGGATGGCTGCTCCGCGGCGCGCATGAAGCGGGTTTTAAAGTGG
This sequence comes from uncultured delta proteobacterium, assembly GCA_963721485.1. Classification (GTDB taxonomy): domain Bacteria; phylum Desulfobacterota; class Binatia; order Binatales; family Binataceae; genus Binatus. The sequence continues at coordinate 451,741 of CAVRJV010000006.1, forward strand.
CGCGGTACGATCGGACCAAGCGGATCGTTATCGATCCGAAGCTGCTCTATTCGACCTATCTCGGCGGCAACAACTACGACCCCGGCTACGGCATTGCGGTCGATTCCGCCGGCTTCGCCTATGTCACGGGATATACGGATTCCACCGACTTCCCGACCCTGAACGCGTTCCAAAGCACGCTCGGCGGCCCCTACGCCGCGAATGCCTTCGTTGCCAAGCTCAACCCATCGGTGTCGGGATCGGCGTCGCTCCTCTATTCGACCTATCTCGGGGGCAGCGGCGACTTTGGCGCGGGCGAAGGCATTGCGGTCGATTCCTCGGGCAATGCTTATGTCACGGGATGGACGGAGTCGACCAACTTCCCGACTCTGAACGCCTACCAGAGCAGTTGCCCACCCGCATCCAACCTTGAGGTCGGCTGCTTCGCCGCCTTCGTTGCCAAGCTCAACCCATCGGCGTCGGGGACGGCGTCGCTGCTCTATTCGACCTACCTCGGCGGCAGCGGCAATGGGTATCTTGGCACCGGCGACCAAGGCCAGGGCATTGTCGTCGATTCTTCTGGTAACGCCTACGTCACGGGATATACGGGATCGACTAACTTCCCGACCCTGAACGCCTTCCAGAGCAGTTGCCCATCCGCCTCCGGCCCTATTGGCTGCGCAGCTGCCTTCGTCGCCAAGCTCAACCCATCGGCGTCGGGATCAGCGTCGCTGCTCTATTCGACCTACCTCGGCGGCAGCGGCAACGCGAATCGTGACATCGGCGACCAAGGCCTGGGTATCGCCGTCGATTCTTCCGGCAACGCCTATGTCACGGGACAAGCGACCTCTACCGACTTTCCGACCCTGAACGCCTTCGAGAGCAGTTGCCCATCCGCACTCATCCTCGCCGACGGCTGCCGCGCCGCTTTTGTGGCCAAGCTCAACCCAGCATTGTCGGGAGCGGCGTCGCTGCTATATTCGACCTACCTCGACGGCAACTATGGGGATTCCGCGTCTGGCATTGCGGTCGATTCCGCGGGCTTCGCCTATGTCGCGGGCGAGACGTACGCGGTGAACAATCTTAGTTGTACGGCCTCTGGCACTCCCGCGCCGTGCTGCACCGGCACTGGGACCGGCACTTGCCTCGGCTTCCCGACCCTGAACGCCTTCCAAAGCGCGAATAACGGCATTGAGAACGCCTTCGTTGCCAAGCTCAACCCGTCGGCGTCGGGAGCGGCGTCGCTCGTCTATTCGACCTACCTCGGCGGCAACTTCGCAGATTCGGGCGACGGCATTGCGGTTGATTCCGCAGGCTTCGCGTATGTCACGGGATTTACGGAATCGCTCGACTTCCCGACCGTGAACGCCTTCCAGAGCAGTTGCCCGTCCGCAGGCGGCTCCGACGGTTGCAACGCCGCCTTCGTTGCCAAGCTCAACCCATCCGCGTCGGGTGCGGCGTCGCTGGTCTACTCGACTTACCTCGGTGGCGACTTCTACGATTCCGGTAGTGGCATTACGGTTGACTCATCCGGCAACGCCTATGTCACTGGGTTTACGGAATCGACCAACTTCCCAACCCTGAACGCCTTCCAAAGCACGAATAACGGCGGCAGCAATGCCTTTGTTGCCAAGTTCAGTCCGGCAATCCCGTCTAAGCCCGGCAAGCTGACGATCTCACCCCCCGCGCTGAGCTTTGGCGACAAGACCAAGGTCGGAAAAACCAGCAGGGCCAAGTCGGTGACGATTAAGAACGACAGCTCGAAAAAATCCAAGCTCGACGTATCGATTACCGGTGAGGCGACCGGAGCGCCATTCACGGTGAAAAAGTCTTGCACAACGACCCTGGACCCGGAAAGAGTTGCAAGGTTTCGGTGACGTTCAGTCCAATCGACATGACCGAGCAAACCGGAGAATTGACTATCAACACCGCCATAGCGGGAGTGCAGTATATCGTCCAGCTGTCGGGGACCGGCAAAGCGCCGAAGAATTAGGAGGCGGTCAATCAACCGCCCTAAATTCATCGATTAGAAGTCGAGCCGACGGGTTGCACCTCTCGCCTCGTCACGTTTCCAAGCCTTCGTAATCTTCGCCTGAGTGGGGCGGAAAGCGCGACGCTGGCGATCGTCGAACGCGCGGACGAAAGAAAAGCCGACTGGAAAACGCGTCCGCAGCCAACCAGCGTAAAGGCGAGATATTGGCCACGACAGAAGACTACAACGTCGGGTGGGAATCTATACCGAAAGATGGATCAAGCCGTACCTTCGGTGGTTATTGGAAAACTAAGGCCGACAGGCCTCAACCGTAAGGCCCGCTTCAAATTGGGACACTGCCCCTGCCTTCAAAATGCTTGACAGACGCGGGCTTGGATGCGAACAGGGAGTTAGCGGAGGCAGAGTTGAAACCGCTCAATAACCGAGAAGCGCTGCGCCTTATAGACGTGGTTCAATACCATTGTCAGAACACAAGACGTAATCTGTTCCTCCGATGAGCTTGTTGCCCAGAAGAATCTGCGTTGGGGTAGTTGCCGTAGTCGCGGTGCTTTGCGTTGCTCCGGCGGCACCCACCTTCGCCAGACGGGCATCGCCGGCTGACGCACTGGCAAAATCCCCGCCGCCGACCGTAACCGAAGCCGTCCTGTATTCTTTCTGTAGCCAACTGGATCATACCACTGGCGATTGCCTCGACGGAGAAGGCCCGGTCGGCCTTATCGAAGGAAGCGACGGCAACTTCTATGGCTCTACGGGTCCCGGCTTCGCCGACGGTGGCACGATTTTCAAGCTCACCTCTTCCGGACTCACCACACTGCACAGCTTCTGCCCCGAAATGGATCCGAACCGCGGCGATTGCCCTGACGGCTATGGACCTAGCGGACTGATCGAAGGCAGCGACGGCAACTTCTATGGTACTGCTGGTTCCGGTGGTCCGAATTTCGAGTTCGGTGGAGGCACCGCAGGAACGGCGTACATGATTACTCCTTCCGGCGCGCTCACTACTCTCTACTCCTTCTGCGCCCAAACGGATCCCAAGACCGAAAACTGCCTCGACGGCGAACAGCCTGATGGCATCATCGAAGGGAGCGACGGCAACTTCTATGGCACCACTTTCGAAGGTGGCGTGAACGCGTTTGGCGGAGCGCGTCCCGCTGGCGTGGCGTTTAAGCTGACTCCATCGGGTGCGCTTTCAACTCTCTATTCGTTTTGCAGCGAACAGGACCTGAACAACGGCACTTGCCTTGACGGTGAAGAGCCAAGCGGCTTGATTGAAGGCGGTGACGGCAACTTCTATGGCTTCACTTTCGTCGGGGGGCAATTCGGCGAATCGACGATCAGCGGCGGCACAGTGTTCCAGGTCACTCCTTCCGGGACGTTCACAACCCTCCACTCGTTCTGCAGCGAGAAGGACCCGAGTACTGGCAATTGTCTTGACGGCGACGAGCCCAACGATTTGATCGAGGGTAGCGACGGCAACTTCTACGGCACAACTTATGCCGGCGGAGCATATGACGATGGCACGGTATTCAAGCTTACTCCGTCCGGCACACTCATCACCCTCTACTCATTCTGCAGCGAGGGAAATGCAAACACTAACGATTGCCTCGACGGCGAGGCCCCTAGCGCGCTGATCGAAGGCAGCGATGGTAATTTCTACGGCACCACCAGGGCAGGCGGCAAATTCGGAATCTATAACAGCGATGGCACGGTATTCGTGCTCACCCCTTCCGGCGCGCTTACTACCCTCTACTCGTTCTGCAGCGAGGAGAAACAGAACTCTACAGACTGCCTCGACGGCCAGGGCCCTAATGCGCTGATCGAAGGCAGCGACGGTAATTTCTACGGCACCACCGTTATCGGCGGCGCATATGGCGACTTTGGCTTCGGCACCTTGTTCAAGCTGGCCGTATCGTTTCCTACGCCCGTTCCAGCAAATCTGACAATCTCGC
>CAVRJV010000007.1:0-37053 GCA_963721485.1 uncultured delta proteobacterium
GAAGGCTCTGATTTGGGACGAGGATCGTCTCGGCGCCGAATATCGCGTCGAGGAAATCCCGGCCGAAATAAGGAGCAGCGCCGCCGGATATCGCGACAAGATGATCGAGACGCTGGCCGATCATGACGAGCAGATCATGGAGCTGTATCTCGAGGGCAAGCAGCGCCGAGCCCGCGCAGATTCGCGCCGCGATTCGCGCCGCCACACTCAAGATGGCGATCACGCCGGTGATGCTCGGCTCGGCGTTCCGCAACAAGGGCGTGCAGCCGATGCTCGACGCGGTCGTCGATTACCTGCCGTCGCCGCTCGACCTGCCGCCGGTGATCGGCAAGGTCGGCGACAAGATGGAAGAGCGATGGCCGCGCGACGACGCGCCGTTCTCCGCGCTCGCGTTCAAGATAATGACCGACCCGTACATCGGCACGCTGACTTTCATCCGCGTTTATTCGGGCAGGCTCGAGAGCGGATCGTCGCTGCTCAATTCGACCAAGCGGCAAGCGCGAGCGAATCGGGCGGATGCTCAAGATGCACGCCAACAAGCGCGAGGAGATCACCGAGGTTTACGCCGGCGACATCTGCGCCGTCGGCCTGCGCGACACCACCACCGGCGACACGCTATGCGATCCGGCCGCGCCGATCGTGCTCGAGTCGATCGAGTTTCCCGAGCCGGTCATCCAGATTGCGATCGAGCCCAAGACCAAGGCCGACCAGGAGAAGCTCGGCGAGTCGCTGCAGAAGCTCGCCAAGGAAGACCCATCGTTCCGCGTCAGCGTCAACAAGGAAACCTCGCAGACGCTGATCGCCGGGATGGGCGAGCTGCATCTGGAGATCATCGTCGATCGGATGCTGCGCGAATTCAAAGTCGACGCCAACATCGGCAAGCCGCAGGTCGCCTATCGCGAGACCATCAAGCGCGCCTCGGAGGCCGAGGGCCGGTTCGTGCGCCAGAGCGGCGGTCACGGACAATTCGGCGTGGTCGATCTTCGCATCGAACCGCTCGCCAAGGGCGGCGGATTCGAGTTCGTGGACGGCACCAAGGGCGGCTCGATTCCGCGCAACTTCATTCCGTCGGTCGAAGACGGCGTGAAAGAGGCGATGGAGAACGGCGTGATCGCGGGCTATCCGATGGTCGACATCAGGGCCATCCTGCTCGACGGCAAGTACCACGAGGTCGACTCGTCGGAACTCGCGTTCAAGATCGCGGGCTCGATGGCGTTCAAGGAGGCTGCCGAAAAGGCCGACCCGATGCTGCTCGAGCCGGTGATGGAGGTCGAAGTGGTGACGCCGCAGGAGTTCATGGGCGAAGTGATCGGCGATCTCAACGGGCGGCGCGGCAAGATTCTCGACATGGAGAATCGCGCCGGCGCCCAGGTGATCGAGGCGCGCGTGCCGCTCGCGACGATGTTCGGTTACGCGACGCGGCTGCGCTCGATGACGCAGGGCCGCGCGACTTACACGATGCAGTTCGGCGCCTACGAACCCGTGCCGCAAAGATATTATGAGGAGTTGATGGCGCGCAGCGGCGAGAGTGACGAAGCGCGCGCGCGTAACGAGTCATGAGCAAGGCGTCTCAACCGGAGGTACACGATCATGGGCAAGGCTAAATTCGAACGCAACAAGCCGCACGCGAACGTCGGCACGATCGGTCATATCGACCACGGCAAGACTACGTTAACCGCGGCGATTACCAAGGTGCTGGCGTCGAAGAAGCTCGCGCAGTTCGTCGCCTTCGATCAGATCGACAAGGCGCCCGAAGAGCGCGAGCGCGGCATCACGATCGCGATCGCGCACGTCGAGTACGAGACGGCCAAGCGCCACTACGCGCACGTCGATTGCCCGGGCCACGCCGACTACATCAAGAACATGATCACCGGCGCCGCCCAGATGGACGGCGCAATCCTGGTGGTCGGCGCCAACGACGGCCCGATGCCGCAGACCCGCGAGCATATCCTGCTCGCGTGCCAGGTCGGCGTGCCGTCGATCGTGGTGTTCATGAACAAGGTCGACATGGTCGACGATCCCGAGCTGCTCGACCTGGTCGAGCTCGAAGTCCGCGACCTGCTGACGAAGTACAACTTCCGGGCGACGACGTGCCGGTCATCCGCGGCAGCGCGCTGAAGGCGCTCAACTGCGGATGCGGCAAGGACGACTGCCCCAACTGCAAGCCGATCCTCGACCTGATGGAGGCGGTCGACAGCTATATCCCGCAGCCCGCGCGCGAGATCGAAAAGCCGTTCCTGATGCCGGTCGAAGACGTGTTCTCGATCTCCGGCCGCGGCACCGTCGTCACCGGACGCGTCGAGAGGGGCAAGGTCAAGGTCGGCGAGGAAGTCGAAATCGTCGGCTTCCGGGAAACCAGCAAGACGGTCGTCACCGGGAGTCGAGATGTTCCGCAAGATGCTCGACGAGGGGCAGGCCGGCGACAATATCGGCGTGCTGCTGCGCGGCCTCAAGCGCGAGGACGTCGAGCGCGGACAGGTGCTGGCGAAGCCCGGTTCGATCACCGCCGCACACCAACTTCGAGGCCTCGGCCTACATCCTGACCAAGGAAGAGGGCGGCCGTCACACGCCGTTCTTCACCGGCTATCGGCCGCAGTTCTACTTCCGCACCACCGACGTGACGGGCGTGCTCACTCTGCCCGAGGGCACCGAGATGGTGATGCCGGGCGACAACATCAAGATCCTTGGCGAGCTGATCACGCCGGTCGCGATGGACGAAGGGTTGCGCTTCGCCATCCGCGAGGGTGGCCGCACCGTCGGCGCCGGCGTCGTTTCCAAAATTTTAAAGTAACGAAGACTGAACGAAGAGTGCGAAGCAGTGATGATGGGAGCGGAGCGCTGAACGAATCGGGCGCGGTATTTTCTAGATGAACGACAAGATACGCATACGCCTCAAAGCGTACGACTACCGGCTGCTCGATCAGTCGGTGCGCGAAATCGTGGATACCATCCGGCGCACCGGCGGGCGCGTGGCGGGCCGATTCCGCTGCCGACTCGGATCGAGCGCTTCACCGTCAACCGCTCGCCGCACGTCGACAAGAAGTCGCGCGAGCATTTCGAAATCCGCACGCATAAGCGGCTGCTCGACGTCCTCGAACCGACCCAGCAGACCATCGACGCGCTGGGCAAGCTCGACCTCGCCGCGGGCGTGGACGTTGAAATCAAGCTCGAGTAGGGCCGATGCTGAGCGGATTGATTGGAAAAAAACTCGGGATGACCCAGATGACCGACGCCGCCGGCCGCGTGCGCGCGGCCACGGTGTTGACGCTCGGGCCATGCACTGTGTCGCAGGTCAAGACCGCCGCGACTGACGGCTACGACGCCGTGCAGGTGACCTTCGGCAAGCGCAAGCTGACCCGCGTGACCGGCGCCGTGCGCGGCCATTTCGCCAAGGCCAACGTCGCGCCCGGCATCAAGTCGGGCGAGTTCGAGCGCCGCGGCGAAGGCGAGCTGAAGCTCGGGCAGCCGATCGCGGCGTGCCGACGTGTTCAAGGTCGGCGACCAGGTCGACGTGACCGGAGTCTCCAAGGGCCACGGCTACGCCGGCGTCATCAAGCGCCATCACTTCTCCGGCTTCCCGGGCTCGCACGGCACCCACGAATATTTCCGCCACGGCGGCTCGATCGGTAACCGTTCTTATCCCGGCCGCGTGCGCAAGGGCATGCGGATGGCGGGGCAGATGGGCAACGCGACCGCCACGATCCTCAATCTCGAAGTGCTCGAGATTCTTGCCGACGACAACGCGGTGGTCGTTTCGGGCGCGGTGCCCGGAGCCGACGGCGCATTGTCGTCGTCCATCACGCGGCCCGCCCGCGCAAGCCGCGCGAATGTGAAGGTGGCGGCCAATGCCTGAGCGCAAAGCGAAAACAGACAGTAAATCGCCGGTCAAGCTGCCGCTGTTTTCGGCCGCGCACGAGAAAGGTCGGCGAGCTCGAAGTCGCGGGCGCGGTCTTCGGCCGCGACGGCGACGTGTCGCTGCTGCACGAAGCGGTGCGGATGCAGCTCGCCAATCGCCGCTCCGGCACCGCGTCGACCAAGACCAAGGGATTCATCTCCGGCGGCGGACGCAAGCCGTGGCGGCAGAAGGGCACCGGCCGCGCGCGCGCCGGCTCGACGCGCTCGCCGATCTGGCGTCATGGCGGAACGATCTTCGGTCCGCAGCCGCGCGACTATTCGTACAAGATGCCGAAGAAGGCGTGGCGCGCCGCGCTGTGCCTCGCGATTTCCGATCGCGCGAAGAACGGCAAGCTGTTTATCGTCGAGTCGCTCGATTTGTCCGAGCCGAAGACCAAGGCGGCCAAGGCTGCGCTCGGCAAGCTCGGCGTCGAGCACGCGTTGATCGTGATGGGCGAGGGCGACGGCAAGTTTTTTCTGCGCCGCGCGCAACCTCGCCGCGCATAAAGTTCTCGCGATTGAAGGCCTCAATGTTTACGACGTGCTCAATTACCGGGAACTCGTGATGACGAGCGCAGACCGCCAAGGCGATCGAAGCGCGGTTTCGAACGGCGCTGCGGGAGAAGTCGAGATGAGCAGTCCCGAGAGCCTGATTCTCGCGCCCATCATCACCGAGAAGGGCACGATGGCCAGCGAAAAGGCCAGCCAGGTGCTGTTCCGCGTGCGGCCCGGTGCGAGCAAGGACAAGATTCGCGAGGCGGTCGAGCATCTGTTCAAGGTCACCGTGGTCAAAGTTCGCACCTCGAACTTCATGGGCAAGGAGCGGCGCAAGGGCGCAATCAAGGGCCGCCAGAGTGATTGGAAAAAGGCTTACGTAACTCTGAAAGAAGGCGACAAGATCGAATTCTTCGAAGGTCTATAGGAACGATGGCAGTAATTCAACTAAATCCGCGCACGCCCGGGCAGCGCTTCATGCAGATGGCGGATTTCTCCGAGCTCACCAAGAAGGAGCCCGAGAAGAGCCTGCTGGTGCCGGTCAAGCGCACCGGCGGACGCAACAATCGCGGCCGCATGACCTCGCGCCATCGCGGCGGCGGGCATAAGCGCCGCCTGCGCCTGATCGATTTCAAGCGCAACCGCGACGGCATTCCGGCCGTCGTCGCCGCGCTCGAATACGATCCGAATCGCTCGGCCAATATCGCGCTGCTGCATTACGCCGACGGCGTGAAGACCTACATCCTCGCGCCCGACGGGCTCAAAGTCGGCGCCAAGGTCGAGTCGGGCGAGAACGCCGACATCAAGCCGGGCAACGCGCTGATGCTCAAGAACATCCCGCTCGGCACCGTCGTGCACGCGATCGAGATGAAGCCCGGCGCCGGCGCCAAGCTCGCGCGCGGCGCGGGCGTGCAGGCGCAGTTGATGGCCAAAGAAGGTAAGATGGCGCTGCTCAAGCTGCCCTCGGGCGAGCAGCGGATGGTGCAGGCCGATTGCCGCGCGACTATCGGCCAGGTCGGCAATCTCGATCACGAAAATATTTCGATCGGCAAGGCCGGGCGCTCGCGATGGCTGGGCAAGCGCGGTCATGTGCGCGGGGTCGCGATGAATCCGGTCGACCATCCGCACGGCGGTGGCGAGGGCAAGTCGAAGGGCAACCATCCGCAGTCGCCGTGGGGCCAGCCGGCCAAGGGATACAAGACGCGCAAGAAGCAGCCGTCGGATAATCTGATCGTCAGCCGCCGGCCGAAGGGGAAGCATTAGAGAGTTATGGCAAGGTCACTGAAAAAAGGTCCGTTCGTCGACGGGCATCTGCAGAAGAAGGTCACGGCCGCGACCGCCTCGGGCGACAAGCGCATCATCAGGACCTGGTCGCGGCGCTCGATGATCACGCCCGACATGATCGCGCTGACCTTCGCCGTGCATAACGGCCACAAGTTCATCCCGGTGTACTGCACCGAGAACATGGTCGGCCACAAGCTCGGCGAATTCTCGCCGACGCGCACCTTCCACGGCCATGCCGGCGATCGCAAGGGCGAAGTGAAACAGTCCTCAGCGCCGGCGGCGCCGGCCGCTCCGGCGGCGGCCAAGGCGTAAGCGGGGAAGTAGTAAGAGTCATGGAATCCGATATCGCGAACCCGCTTCATCCGAATTTCGCCGCAAAAGCTGCGGCTTGTGTGCGAATTGATCGTCGGCAAGAAAGTCGATCAGGCGCTGTCGATTCTCGAGTTCACGCCCAAGAAGGCGGCGCGCTTCGTCTCCAAGACTCTGCTGGCGGCGGTGGCCAATGCGCGCGATCAGCAGAACGTCGACGAGGACAAGTTGTTCGTCAAACGCGCGACCGCCGACACCGGGCCGACCTGGAAGCGCTCGCTCCCGCGCGCACATATGCATGCGACGCCGATCCTTAAACGCACCAGCCATCTGACGGTGATGGTGGACGAGCGGGCGTCGTAGAGGTCTCCGATGGGACAGAAAGCACATCCGCGCGGGTTTCGGCTCGGCATCATCGAGAGCTGGGATTCGCGATGGTACGCGAGCCACGACTACGCCAAGCTGCTGCACGAAGATTTGAAGCTGCGCGAGTTCATCAAGAAGCGGCTCTACCACGCCGGCATCTCGCGCATCGAAATCGAGCGGATGGCCAACAAGGCCAAGATAAACATTTACACGGCGCGTCCGGGAATCGTCATCGGCAAGAAGGGCGCGGAAATCGACAAGCTCAAGCTCGATATCCAGAAGCTGATGAAGGGCAAGCGACGCCTTCATCAATATCCATGAAGTGCGCCGCCCCGATCTCGATCCGCAGCTGGTGGCCGAGAATATCGCGCTGCAACTCGAGCGCCGCGTCGCCTTTCGCCGCGCGATGAAAGAGGCGGTCACGCGTGCGATGCGGATGGGTGCGCAGGGCGTCAAGGTCCACGTCGCGGGACGCCTCGGCGGTGCGGAAATCGCGCGCCAGGAATGGTATCGCGAGGGCCGCGTGCCGCTGCAGACGCTGCGCGCCGACGTGGCCTACGGATTTGCCGAGGCGCGCACGACCTACGGCCAGATTGGCGTGAAGGTCTGGATTTTCCGCGGCGAAGTTCTGACTCGCAAAGATGCGGACGCGAAACGCGCAGGAACGCCTGTGCAGGCGAATTGACGAAGTAAGATGCTCGCACCAAAAAAAGTTAAATGGCGCAAGATGATGAAGGGCCGCGTGCGCGGCGCCGAGAACGCGCGGCCTCGAGCTCGCGTTCGGCGACTACGGCCTCAAGTCGCTCGAGACTTGCCGTATCGACACGCGCGCGCTGGAGGCCGCCCGTATCGCGCTCACGCGCCATATCAAGCGCGGCGGCCGCGTGTGGATTCGCGTGTTTCCCGACAAGCCCTTCACCAAGAAGCCGGCCGAAACCCGCATGGGCAAGGGCAAGGGCTCGCCCGAGGGATGGGTCGCGTGCGTGCGGCCGGGCCGGATTCTGTTCGAGATGGAAGGCGTCGATTACGCGACCGCGAACGAAGCGATGCGCCTGGCGGCGCACAAGCTGCCGATTAAGACAATGGTGATCTCAGCGCGAGGAGGGCGGCCTTGGAGCTTGACGAACTCAGGCAGATGACCGCGCCGGACTTGCAGCGTCAAGGAGCGCGAGGCGCGCGAGGAAATTTTCCGCCTGCGGCTGAAGCTGCGCACCAATCAGCTCGACAATCCGCGGGCTATCGGCGTGCGCGCCGCGAGCTGGCGCTGATCATGACGCTGCTCGGCGAGAAGGCGCGCGGCGAGACGGAACGACGAAGAAGGCAAGCAATGCGCGAGCGAATTAAACGGCGCGAGGGGACCGTGGTCTCCGCCAAGATGACCAAGACCGTGGTGGTCAAGGTCGATCGGCTGGTCGAGCATCCGCTCTACGGCAAGCGGGTGCGCCGCAGCACGCGGTTCATGGCGCATGACGAGCGCGGCGAATGCCAGGAAGGCGACCGCGTGCAGATTATCGAGTCGCGTCCGCTCTCGAAGAACAAGCGCTGGCGCGTCAGCCGCGTACTCAAAAAGGCCGCGGGGTAGGGCGCGATACCATGGTTCAGGTGCAAACGGTTCTGGATGTCGCCGACAATTCGGGCGCCCGCAAGGTGATGTGCATCAAGGTGCTCGGCGGCTCCAAGCGCCGGTATGCGACGGTCGGAGACGTGATCGTGGTCGCGGTCAAGGAAGCGATTCCCAACGCCAAGGTCAAAAAGGGCGACGTCTCGCGCGCCGTGATCGTGCGCACGGCAAGGAAATCAGCCGCGACGACGGCAGCTATATCCGCTTCGACGGCAACTCGGCGGTGCTGCTCGACAAGGAGCACGAGCCGATCGGCACGCGCATCTTCGGGCCGGTCGCGCGCGAGCTGCGCGCGAAGAAGTTTCTGAAAATTATCTCGCTCGCGCCGGAGGTGCTGTGATGGCGTCGGCGAAGTACAAGATTAAGAAGAACGACACGGTGATGGTGGTCACCGGGCGCGATCGCGGCAAGACCGGCAAGGTGATGCGCGTGCTGCCGGAGCGCGGCCGCGTCGTGATCGAGCGGCTCAATATCGTCAAGCGCCACACCAAGCCGCGCGGCGCGCAGAGCCCGGGCGGAATCGTCGAGAAGGAAGCGCCGATCGACATCTCGAACGTGATGATTTTTTGCGATCGCTGCAACGCCCCGGTCCGGGTCGGGATCAAGGAAGCCGCCGACGGCGCCAAGACGCCGCGTCTGCCGGCGCTGCGGCGAAGTTATGGGTAACGACTAATGGCCGACAAAAAAGACAAGCCGGACAAGGCCGATCAGGCGGCCAAGGCCGAGCAGACCGCCAAGTCCGACGCCGCCGCCAAGGCCAAGCGCGAAGGCAAGGCGCGTCAGGCTCAGCAGAAGCAGGCCGCTGAAGAGGCGAAGGCCTCGGCTGCGGCGCCGCTGCCGCCCGAGCCCAAGCTGCCCGCGCGCCTGCGCGTTCGCTTCGAGAACGAGATCGCGCCGGCTCTGATGCGCGAGCTGAAGATCGACAACAAGATGCGCGTGCCGCGGCTCGAGAAGATCACTATCAACATGGCGCTGCAGGAAGCGCGCGACAACGTCAAAATTCTCGACTCGGCGGTCGAAGAGCTGAAAGTTATCACCGGGCAGAAGCCGGTGATGACCCGCGCGCGCAAGGCGATATCGAATTTCAAGCTGCGCCAGGGCATGCCGATCGGCGTGATGGTCACGCTGCGGCGCGAGCGGATGTGGGAGTTTTTCGATCGCCTGGTGAATGTCTCGCTGCCGCGCGTGCGCGACTTCCGCGGCGTCAGCGACAAGGCTTTCGACGGCCGCGGCAACTACTCGCTGGGCCTGCGGGAACACACGATTTTCCCCGAACTCAACCTCGACAAGGTCGAGAAGGTGAAGGGTTTGACGATTTCGATCACGACCACGGCGCGCAGCGATTTCGAGGGGCTGACACTGCTGCGCGCGCTCGGGATGCCGATGCGCGGCGCGGCCGAGCGCGAGGCCGACGCGGCCAAGGCGGCGGCGTCGGCGCAGGCTCATGCGGCCGCGAGGGCTGCGGTCGCGGCAGCAGCAACACCGCCGCCGACGCCGACGCAGGGAGCATAGGAACAGCAGATGGCGAAAACGTGCCTGCGGGTCAAAGCGGCTCGCAAACCAAAATTCAAAGTGCGCGCGTACAATCGCTGCCCGCTATGCGGCCGCGCGCGCGCGTACTATCGGCGTTTCAAGATGTGCAGGCTGTGCCTGCGCAAGTATGCGCTCGACGGCAAGTTGCCCGGCGTGATCAAGGCGAGCTGGTAAAAGAGACGAATCATGTCGCAGACCGATCCGATCGCAGAACTGCTTACGCGAATCCGCAACGCGATGCGCGCGCGGTACAACGAACTCGACGCTGCCGCATTCGCGGCTGCGCGAGGCGATTTGCCGCGTGCTGATGGCCGAGGGCTTTCTCGAGCGGCGTCGAAGTCGGCGGCGAGGCGCCCAAGAAAATGCTCGCGCTCAAGCTGCGCTACTCGCCGACGCGCGAGTCCGTCATCCGCGGCATCGACCGCATCAGCAAGCCGAGTAACCGCCGCTATGCCGGCGCCGCGGAAATCGGCAAGGTGCGCGGCGCGATGGGCGTGCAAATCGTCTCCACTCCGCTCGGCGTGATGACCGGGCGCGAGGCGCGGCGGCGCAAAGTCGGCGGCGAAGTCCTTTGCAGGGTTTGGTAATCGAACAATGTCGCGCATAGGAAGATTGCCGATTCATCTCGACAAGAGCGTCAAGGCCGTCGGTCGCCGGATCGACCCTCAAGGTCGAAGGGCCCAAGGGCAAGCTCGAGATCAAGCTGCATCCCGGCTACACCGTCGAGATCAAGGATTCGCGAAATCGTGGTCAAGCGCCCCGGCGACACCAGCGAAGAGCGCTCGATCCACGGCCTGATGCGCAAGCTCATCGCCAACATGGTCGAGGGCGTGGGCAAGGGCTTCACCCGCGTGCTCGAGATTAACGGCGTCGGCTATCGCGCCGAAGCCAAGGCGCCAGCAGGTGAATCTCACGCTCGGCTATTCGCATCCGATCGTCTATCAGCTTCCGCCGGGCGTGACCGCCAAAGTCGAGAAGCAGGTGACCGTCACGCTCGAGAGCGCCGACCGGCAGTTGCTCGGCACCGTCGCCGCGCAGATTCGCGAGCTCCGTCCGCCCGAGCCGTACAAGGGCAAGGGAATCAAGTACGCGACCGAGACGATTCGCCGCAAAGCCGGCAAGGCCGCGGCCGGATCGACCTCGGCGCTAGAGGTAAGTTTGCGATTATGGCTCTAGAGCGATCAGAAAAACGCAAGCTGCGCCAGGGCCGCGTGCGGCGCAAGGCGATCGGCAACGACCAGCGTCCGCGCCTGTCGGTCTTCCGCTCGCTGCATCATATTTACGTGCAGGTGATTTCCGACGAGAGCGGCCGGACGCTCGCCGCGGCCTCGACCGAGACCGCCGGCCTGCGCGACGAGCTCAAGAGCAAGCGCAATCTCGCGGCCGCCAAAGCGGTCGGCAAGGCGATCGCCGAGCGATGCCTCCAGAGCGGAATCTCCAACGTCGTCTTCGACCGAAACGGATTTCTCTATCACGGCCGCGTCAAGGCGCTGGCCGACGCGGCGCGCGAAGCGGGGTTAAAATTTTGAACGGCAGGCAACGCAACGCTAACGCGAAGGCACGGTGGTGCAGCGGATCGATCCGCAGGGCCTCGAAATCAAGGAAAAGGTCGTGCACATCAACCGCGTCGCCAAGGTCGTGAAGGGCGGACGCCGCTTCAGCTTCAGCGCGCTGGTGGTCGCCGGCGATCACAACGGGCTGGTCGGATTCGGCCTCGGCAAGGCCAACGAAGTGCCCGAGGCGATTCGCAAGGGCGTCGAGCGCGCCAAGAAAAGCCTGGTCCGCGTGCCGCTGCAGGACGGCACCATTCCGCACGAAGTGGTCGGACGTTTCGGCGCGGGCAAGGTCGATGCTGCAGGCCGGCCGCCGAAGGTACCGGCGTTATCGCGGCGGGCGGTGTGCGCGCGGTGGTCGAGCTGGCGGGCATCCGCAACATCCTGACCAAACGGCTGGGCTCGTCGAATCCGCACAACCTGGTCAAGGCGACCCTCGAAGCGCTGGCCGAGCTGCGCAGCACTCAGGATATCAACGCGGCTCCGCGGCCGCACGCCGAATCAGCCTGAAGCGGCAGCTTGATCGAATTTAGCGATTGGAGAAACACAGCATGTGCAGATAAAATTCGCGTCAAGCTCGTCGGCAGTCCGATCAGCACCAACCAGCGCGTGCGCGAAACCGTCAAGGGCCTCGGCCTCGGCAAAGTCGGCAGCGAGCGCGAGCTCAAGCGCACCCCGCGGTCGAAGGGATGGTCAGGCGGCTGAAGCATCTCGTCGTCGAGCTCAAGGATTAATTGCAGTCATGGATTTGAAGGATCTAAAACCGGCCCCCGGCTCGACCCATCGCAAACGCCGCGTCGGCCGCGGTATCGGCTCCGGCCACGGCAAGACCTCCGGCCGCGGGCACAAGGGTATGGGCGCGCGCTCGCGCGGCAACACGCCGCCGAGTTACGAAGGCGGCCAGATGCCGCTGCAGCGGCGCTTGCCAAAGCAGGGATTTCGCCGCACTGCTGAAGAACCAGGCGCGACGCGACGAGTATCGCGATCGTCAATCTCGTCGCGGCTCGGCGACTTCGCCGAGGGCGTGACGATCGACGCCGCCGCTCTGGTCGCGCGCGGGTTTGTCCCCGCCGGACGCAAGGTGAAAGTTCTCGGCGACGGCGAACTTGAAGACTAAGATTAAAGTGCGCGCCGACGCGTTTTCGAAAAGCGCGCTGGACAAGATCGCCGCCGCTGGCGGCTGTCGCGGAGTTGGTCAAGCCAGCCGAAAGCTAAATGCTTGACGGCTTTTCAAACGCCTCGCGCATCCCCGAGTTGCGCCGCCGGCTGGTGTTCACGGCCCTGATGCTGGCGGTGTATCGCATCGGCGTCGCCGTGCCCACGCCCGGTATCGACGGCCAGGCCCTCGCCTCGTTCTTCGACGCCGCCAGCGGCACGCTGTTCGGCTGGGTCAATCTGTTCTCCGGCGGCGCGCTCGAGCGCTTCTCGGTCTTCGCGCTCGGCATCATGCCGTACATCTCGGTCGCCATCATCCTGGATCTGCTGAAGATCGCGTCGCCCTATCTCGACGAACTCTACAAAGAAGGCGAGGCGGGACGGCGCAAGATCACCCAGTACACGCGCTACGGCACGGTGCTGCTCGCGGTGGTGCAGGGCACGATGATCGCCATCTCGCTCGAGAAGCATCCAGGCGCCCGGCGGCGGCAGTCGGTCGTTTACAATCCCGGCCCGGAGCTTCATCGTCATGACGGTGCTCACGGTCACGGCGGGCACGATGTTCCTCATGTGGATCGGCGAGCAGATCACCGAGCGCGGCATCGGCAACGGCATCTCGCTGATCATCATGGCGGGCATCGTCGCGCGCCTGCCGAGCGCACTCGGCACCACCGTGCAGTTCGTGCGCGAGGGCGAGATGAGCATCTTCCTGCTCATCTTTATTCTCGCGATCGCCGCCGCCGTCATCGCCGGTATCGTCTACATCGAGACCGGCGCAGCGCCGGATTCCGATCCAGTATGCGCGCCGCGTGGTCGGCCGCCGGGTGTACGGCGGGCAGAGCTCGCATCTGCCGCTGAAGATCAACACCTCCGGCGTTATCCCGCCGATTTTCGCGTCGTCGTTGCTGGTCTTTCCCGCGACGCTGGCGACCTTCGTCCCGTTCCTGAAGCCGTACTCGAGCTACCTGACGCCCGGGCGGCATGGTATTACGACATCGTCTACGTCGCCCTGATCGTCTTCTTCTGTTATTTCTACACGGCGGTCACCTTCAATCCGGTCGACGTCGCCGACAACCTGAAGAAGTACGGCGGCTTCATTCCGGGCATCCGGCCCGGCCGCTTCACCGCCGACTACATCGATCGCGTGCTGTCGCGCATCACGCTGGGCGGCGCCATTTACGTCAGCGCCGTATGCGTGCTGCCGACCATCCTGATCGCGCGCTTCAACGTGCCGTTTTTCTTCGGCGGCACCGCGCTGCTGATCGTCGTCGGCGTCGCGCTCGACACCGTCGCGCAAATCGAAACCCATCTGCTGACCCGCAACTACGAGGGCTTCATGCGCCGCGGCCGCGTCAAGACCAAGAGGGGCGCTTAGCTGGTGCGGCTGGTGTTGTTGGGCCCGCCGGGTGCGGGCAAGGGCACGCAGGCGCAGGCGCTCGTCGACGCGATATGGGGCATTCCGCAGATTGCCAGCGGCGACCTGCTGCGCGCGGTCGTGCGCGAAGACTCCGAGCTTGGCCGCGAGGCTCGCCAGCTACATGGATCGCGGCCAGCTGGTGCCCGACGAATTGGTGCTGAAGCTGATCGAGGAGCGGTTTCGAAAACAGGACGCCCGCAGCGGGTTCATCCTCGACGGCTTTCCGCGCAACGTGATCGCAGGCCGAGGCGCTGGGCGCGACGCTCGAGCGCGCGCGGGCTGAAGCTCGACAAGGTTGTCGCCGTAATGCTGCCGGACGAGGAGATCGTCAAGCGCATCTCCGGCCGGCGCACCTGCCGCAATTGCGCCGCGATGTATCACGTAGTGTTCGAGCCGCCGCGCAAACCGGCATCTGCGACAAATGCGGCGGCGAACTCTACCAGCGCGACGACGACGCCGAAGATACCGTGCGCGAGCGGCTGGAGGTTTACCATGCGATGACGCAGCCGCTGCTCGACTACTACGAGCGGCTCGGACTGCTGGCGCGAAGTCGATGGCACGGGCCGCCCCGAGGAAGTCGAGAAGCGAATCCTCGCCGCCCTCGAGAACATCGCGGCGCCGAGTCAGGACAGTGCGGGCGGCGGAAGCGCTCAATCATGATTACGCTTAAAACCCCGGCAGAGATCGCCGTGATGCGCAAGGCGAGCCAGATCGTCGCCGAAATCCTCGAGGAGCTGGCGGCCGCCGTGCGTCCGGGCGTCACGACCGAGGAGCTCGATCAGCTGGCCGAAGAGCTGACCTACAAGAAGGGCGCGAAGCCGGCCTTCAAGGGCTACAAGCCGCGGCGACGTCGTCTATCCGAAGACGCTGTGCGTGTCGGTCAACAACGAAATCGTTCACGGCATCCCGTCGAGCCGCAAACTGAAAGCCGGGCGACATCGTCGGACTGGATTTCGGCGTGGTATACGAGGGCTTCTATGGCGACTCGGCGCGCACCGTAGCGGTCGGGCAAGGTGCCGGATCGCGCTGACCAAGCTGCTGCAAGGTCACGCGCGACTCCCTCTATGCGGGAATCGAGCAGGCGCGGGCCGGCAATCGGATCAGCGATATCGCGCGCGCCGTGCAGGAGACCGTCGGAGCGCGCGGGTTTTTCGGTGGTCGACCGACTTCGCCGGCCACGGAATCGGCCGCCGCCTGCATGAGGACCCGCAGGTGCCGAATTATTTCCGGCGCGGGATGCCGAATCCGCGGCTGCAGGAGGGGATGGCGCTGGCGATCGAGCCGATGGTCAATGAGGGCAGCCCCGAACTGCGAGATACTTTAACGACGGCTGGACGGCGGTGACGGCGGACGGTAAACTATCTGCCCACTTCGAGCATTCCATCGCGATTACCGCCAACGGCCCGGAAATTCTGAGCGAATTGGCAACTAATGTCTAAGGGCGACGCGATCGAAGTACAGGGCACGGTGCAGGAAGCGCTCCCCAATGCGGTGTTCAGGGTGACGCTCGACAACGGGCATCAAGGTGTTGGCCCATATCTCGGGCAAGATGCGGATGCATTACATAAAAATCCTGCCCGGCGACAAGGTCACGGTGGAACTGTCGCCGTACGACCTGACCCGCGGCCGGATAACATACCGGATGCGCTAGGAGCGGGCGCAGTCATGAAGTACCGGATCCGTGATGGATCCCGCAACAGAGAAAAGATGAAAGTCCGAGCGTCAGTAAAAAAAATCTGCAAGAACTGCAAGGTCGTGCGCCGCGAGGGCGTGGTGCGCATCCTCTGCTCCAACCCGCGCCACAAGCAGCGCCAGGGCTAGGAAGGGTTTCGCGATGGCACGCATAGCTGGAGTCGAACTGCCGAAGAACAAGCGGATGGATATCGCGCTGACCTATATCTACGGCATCGGCCGTCCGAGCGCGCTCAAGATTCTCGCCGCGGCCAAAGTCGATCCGGCGACCAAGACCGACGACCTGTCGGCCGACGAACAGGTCCACATCCGCCAGGTGATCGACACCGAGTACAAGGTCGAAGGCGATCTGCGCCGCGAAGTTCAGCAGTCGATCAAGCGCCTGATGGACCTCGGATGCTACCGCGGCATTCGTCATCGTCGCGGCCTGCCGGTCCGCGGCCAGCGCACGCATACCAACGCGCGCACCCGCAAAGGCCCGCGCAAAGTAGTAGCGGGCAAGAAGAGGCGCCGCCCAAGGGCTAACGCGTACGAACGCGCGACACTAAGGAAATTTCACCCGATAGTCATCGCAAATAAGGATTCACTGAAAAGAGAAGAAATGGCTGAAGAAGAAATCAAAGAAAAAGCTGCGCCCGAGAAGAAGGCGCGCTGCTGCGGCGCCTGCCGCTGCCGGTGCCGCCGGAGCGCCGGCTCCTGCGCCGCGCCGCAAGAAGGTGCGCCGCAACGTGCCCGAAGGCGTCGCGCACGTGCATGCGACCTTCAACAACACGATCGTCACGATCACCGACCAGCAGGGCACGGTGGTCGCATGGTCGAGCGCCGGCTCGGTCGGCTTCAAGGGCTCGCGCAAGGGCACGCCGTTCGCGGCGCAGATGGCGGCGGAGGCGTGCGCGCGCAAATGCTCGGAAGTCGGGATGCGCGCGGTGGTCGTTCACGTCAAAGGTCCGGGCGGCGGCCGCGAATCGGCGGTGCGCGCGCTGCAGGCGGCGGGCCTCGGCGTCATTTCGATCAAGGACGTAACGCCGATTCCGCACAACGGATGCCGTCCGCCAAAACGGCGCCGAGTCTGAACCGAAGTTTATGGCGAGCTAAGAAGGCAATAGAAGATGGCTAGAAACCTTGGTCCGGTATGCCGGCTGTGTCGGCGCGAAGGGCTGAAACTCTTCCTCAAGGGAGAGCGATGCTACACGCGACAAGTGCGCGATCGAGCGGCGCAACTATCCGCCCGGCGCGCACGGACAGGCGCGCACGCGTTTTTCCGAATTCGCGATTCGGCTTGCGCGAGAAGCAGAAGGTCAAGCGCATCTACGGGCTGATGGAGACGCAGTTCGCCGCATTACTTCGAGATGGCTGAGCGGATGGCCGGGATCACCGGCGAGAACCTGCTGGTGCTGCTCGAGCGGCGGCTCGACAACGTCGTCTATCGTCTCGGCTTCGCCAGCTCGCTGGCGCAGGCGCGCCAGGTGGTCCGTCACGGGCATATCCAGGTCAACGGCAAGAAAGTCACGATTCCCTCGACCTGGTCGAGGTTGGCAGTGTGATAAGCGTGGCCGAGGCGAGCCGCACCAAGAAGGTGATCGTCGAGGCAATCGAGATGGCGCAGCGCCGCGGCGTGCCGCCGTGGATGGCACTCGAGCGCGAACAATTCCGCGGCTCGCTCCGGTCGCTGCCGGCGCGCGCTGAACTGACGATGCCGATCAGCGAGAAGCTGATAGTCGAGCATTACTCAAGATAAGGCGGAGGCACCGATTCGGCGTCCCGGTCCGTGGTGGACCTGTGTGGGCGCGGGAAATCCATCGGGAAAAAAGAGCACAGACTATGCAAAATGACTGGCGAGATCTAATCAAACCCAAGACTGTCGAGTTCGACGAGAAGGAAGTCACTCCTTCCTACGGCAGATTTTCCGCGGAACCGCTCGAACGCGGCTACGGAATCACCGTTGGCAACGCGCTGCGGCGCATCCTGCTGTCCTCGCTGCCCGGCTACGCGATTACGGCAGTCAGGATCAAAAACGTCCTGCACGAGTTCTCGACTCTGGCCGGAGTCAAGGAGGACGTGACCGACATCGTCCTCAACCTCAAGGAAATCCGCCTGCGCCTGCATGAAGGCGAGCAGATTACCGCAACCCTCAAGGTCAAGGGCGAAGCCGCAGGTCACCGCGCGCGACATCACCGGCGGCCCGAGCCTCGAAATCCTGACCCCCGACAAGCATATCGCGTCGCTCGACAAGGGCGCCGACCTCGATATGGAACTCGTCATCAAGCGCGGCCGCGGCTACGTCCCCGGCGAGCGCACCGAAGAAGAAGAAGCCGATCGGCACGATCCGCCTCGACGCGATCTTCTCGCCGATTCGCAAAGTAAATTTCACCGTCACCAACGCGCGCGTCGGCCAGCGTACCGACTACGACCGTCTCGCGCTCGAAATATGGACCGACGGCTCGATCAACCCGCGCGAGGCGCTGACCTACGCGGCGCGCGTGATGCGCGATCAGATGACGATTTTCGCGGGCGTCGAGGAAGAGGCCGAAGTGCCCGCCGGCGCGGCCGAAGGCGGCGAGGCGCGTCCCACGATGAGCGAGCTGCTCTATCGTCCGGTCGAAGGGCTGCCGATTTCCGTGCGCGCCTTCAACGGCCTGCAGAACGCCGACATCAAGTATATCGGCGAGCTGGTCCAGCGCACCGAGCAGGACATGCTCAAAATCAAAAACTTCGGCCGCAAGTCCCTCAACGAGATCAAGGAAGTCCTCGCCGACATGGGCCTCTCGCTCGGGATGCGGCTGGAGAATCTGCCGCCGCGCGGCGAGCTCGACCGCATGTGGGAAGAGCAGGAACGCCGCGAATCCGCCTGATTCCGCACGAATCAGGCTATTGAAGGTCGAGTAGAGGTCGGAGTAGAGAAGCATGCGTCATCTTAAATTCGGGCCGCAAGCTCAATCGCACCTCGGCGCATCGCAAGGCGCTGTTCAAGAACATGGTGCTCGCGCTGATTCGCCACGAGCGAATCAAGACCACCGATCCCAAGGCCAAGGAACTGCGGCGCATCGCGGACCGGATGGTCACGCTCGGCAAGCAGGACGATCTCGCCGCGCGCCGCCGCGCCTTCGCGGCCCTGCAGTCGCATGAAGCGGTCAAGAAGCTGTTCGACGAGATCGCGCCGCGCTTCAAGGATCGCAACGGCGGCTACACCCGCGTGATCAAGTTCGGTCATCGCCGCGGCGACGCGGCGCATGATGTCGGTGATCGAGTTCACCGGCACACGAAGAGCAGACCAAGGCCAAGAAGCCGCGCAAGCGCTCAGCCGCCAAGAAGGAAGGCGCAACGACCGAGCGTCCCCGCCGGGCAGCCGCCGCCGCCGGCTGATCCAACTTTAACACCGCGACCAACGACACAAAGGCACGAAGAGAAATTCTCTTCGTGCCTTTCGTCTTTACTCGATACTCTCCAACATCTTCGCGCGCAGCGCCATGTGCGCGCTCTTGAGGCCCGACAGGATTCCGTCCTCGAAGTTCCACTCGCCGCTCGCCATCAGGTCGGCGAAGTCGTTGGGGTTGCGGATGTCCTCCGGCGTCAGCCCCGGATGAATCGCGCGCGCCATCGCGAGCACCTTGTTCTCCTGCTGCGCGATCATCTCGAGCATCAGGCGATCGACCAGTGCCAGAGTCTCGCGCGTGGCCATTGGCGAATCGTAACGGATCAAGCGCCTTCTTGGCGAGTGCGCGCTTTGATAATGTTGATTCACAGGCGGCAAAAATAATGTCCAACGAACTTGTTGCTCCCGATAAATTTTTCCTCAACCGATTCGGCATGAACCACGGCGCGCTCGAGCGAATCCTCGGCAGCGCGCTCGAACGCAAGGCCGACTACGCCGATCTCTACTTCGAGTACCGCAGCGCCGAAGGTCTCGGGCTCGAAGAGTCGATGGTGAATCACACCAGCAAGAGCGTCAGCCACGGCGTCGGCGTGCGCGTCTGCGCCGAAGATCGCACCGGCTACGCGTACTCCGACGAAGTCACGATCGACCGGATGCGCCTTGCGGCAGAGGCCGCGCGCGCGATCGCCGATCAGCGCGGCACATTGCCCGCTGCAGTGCAGGTCGGCGCCCCGGTCGCGCGTCATGCGCTGTACGATCTTCCGAGCACGCCGCTCGACGTTCCCGTGCAGGAGCGCGCGAAGCTGCTGAGCGAGATCGATAGTGTCGTGCGCGCATCCGATCCGCGCGTGAAGAACGTGATGGCGTCGTTCGCGTGCGAGCGCAAAATCGTGATGGTCGTCAACAGCGACGGGCAGGTTGCCGCCGACGTGCAGCCGCTGTGCCGGCTCAACGTCACGGTAATCGCCGACGACGGCAAGGGCCGTCAGATGGGATCCTACGGCGGCGGCGGACGCGTCGAGTGGAACTATTTCATCGAGAACGACCGATGGCGCGAGTATGCGCTCGAAGCGGCGCGCCAGGCGATCGTCAATCTCGACGCGGTCGATGCGCCCGCGGGCGAGATGGTGGTCGTGCTCGGCCCGGGATGGCCGGGGATTCTGCTGCACGAAGCGATCGGCCACGGACTCGAAGGCGATTTCAACCGCAAGAAGACGCTCCGCATTCGCGGATCGAATCGGCCAGCAAGTCGCGAGCGAGCTATGCACCGTGATCGACGACGGCACGATTCCAAATCGCCGCGGCAGCCTGAACATTGACGACGAAGGCACGCCGACCTCGCGCACGGTGCTGATCGAAAAGGGAATCCTGCGCGGCTATCTGCAGGATCGGATCAACGCGCGGCTGATGAAGATGGAGCCGACCGGCAACGGACGGCGCGAGAGCTTCGCGCATTCGCCGATGCCGCGGATGACCAACACTTTCATGCTCAACGGCGAGTCGACGCCCGAGAGAAATAATCAAGTCGGTGCAGAACGGCCTCTATGCGGTCAACTTCGGCGGCGGCCAGGTCGATATCACCAACGGCAAATTCGTCTTTTCGGCAAGCGAGGCCTACCTGATCGAAGACGGCCAGGTGACGCGGCCGGTCAAAGGCGCGACGCTTATCGGCAACGGTCCCGACGTGCTGACTCGCGTCTCGATGGTCGGCAACGACCTCGCGCTTGACGCCGGCGTCGGCACATGCGGCAAGGACGGCCAATCGGTGCCGGTGGGCGTGGGACTGCCGACGATTCGCATCGACGGCATCACGGTCGGCGGCACGCGCGCATGACAAGTCAAATTGATAGCGAGAAAAATCTGATGGCGACAATCGAATCTCGCGACTCGCCAACTGGGTGCTCGACGAGGCCAAGCGCAAGGGCGCGCACGCGGCGGAAGTGCTGTGCGTCAGCGCGGAGTCGCTCGGCAGCCGGCGTACGCATGGGCGAGGTCGAGAAGCTCAAGAGTTCGCGCGAGCGGCGGCTGGGCTTGCGCGTTTTTTGCGGACAATCGTCCGCGACCTCCTCGACCGCCGAACTCGAGCGCGATTCGCTCGGCGCGTTCGTCGCGAGCACGGTCGAGCTTGCGCGCCTGTCCGCCGCCGATCCGTGGGCGGGATTGCCCGACCCGGCGCTGCATCCGAAGTCGCTGCCCGAGCTTTCGATTGGCCGATCCCGATAGCGGAATCGTAAATGCCGATCGAGCGCTCGAAATAGCGCGCACCGGCCGAGAATGCGGCGCTGGGATTCGATCCGCGAATCAAGAATTCCGAGGGCGCCGAATTCAGTTCGGGGCGCTACCGGGTGATGTTCGCGAACAGCCAGGGTTTCGCCGGCGAGTATTCGGGCACTTCGTACAGCCTCGTCGTAGCGCCGATCGCGCAAGACGGCGACGCGATGCAACAGGGATTCTGGTACACGTCGAACCGCCGCTTCGGAAAGCTCGAAGATGCGGAGTCGGTCGGAATAACTTCCGCCAAGCGCGCATTGCGCCGGCTCGGGTGCGCGCAAAATCAAGACGACGCGCGCGCCGGTGGTCTTCGATCCCGACATGGCGGCCGGCTTGATTCGATCGATCGTCGGCGCCGCCTCGGGACCATCGCTATACAAAGGCGCGTCGTTCCTGGTGGGGCAGCTGGGCAAAACGATTGCCGCGGCCGGCGTGACGATCAGTCGACGACGCTCTGATTCCCGGCGGGCTCGGCTCCAAGCCCTTCGACGGCGAGGGGCTGCCAACCTCGCGCAAGAACGTGGTCGACAAGGGCGTGCTCGCGACCTACCTGCTCGACTCTTATTCGGCGCGCAAGCTCGGTCTCGCGCCCACCGGTAACGCCGCGCGCTCGGTCGGCGACGCGCCCGAGCGTCTCGACCACCAATCTGTACCTGCGAGCCCGGCATCTACACGCCCGAGCAGATAATCGGGTCAGTCAAGCAGGGCCTCTATCTGACCGAGACGATCGGGTTCGGCGTCAACATGGTCACCGGCGATTACTCGCGCGGCGCTGGCGGAATCTGGATCGAGAACGGCGAACTCGCGTACCCGGTGCAGGAGATCACCATCGCCGGCAACCTGAAGGAGATGATCGCTGGCGATCGAGATGATCGGCAACGATCTCAACTGGCGATCGTCCACCGTCGCGCCCACGCTCAAGATCGCCGAGATGACGATCGCCGGGGCCTGAAACGCCATCGGTGTTGATAATTTATTACCAGTATTCCCGCGCCTCTTGACCCAGGCGCAAATCCGAGCTAACTGTTTGTAGGGTTTAGTTACAAACGTCGGCCGTCACTTGGTGCAGCCCCAGAGGAGATGCCTATGAATCTTCAGGTTTCCGCACAGGCTCAGGAAAGGCTGCTAACCAGGCTCTCATCGATGGGACTTCCGCGTGCCGCCGCGACGGCGCTGCTCGAGCGTCACATGCTCGTGCGCTACCCCAAGGGCGCCGAGCTGTTTACGATGGGTTCGCCAGCCGACGTTGTCTTCGCCGTGCTGACCGGGCTGGTCAAGGTTCACAGCTCGCGGGCGGGCAGCGACCCGGTGCTGGTCGAACTAGCCGGTCCGGGTGACATTGTCGGATACGCCGACTTTGCCGACGCGGACGGCGGACGTTCACAGCTGTTCGAGGCGACCGCGCTGACCAACGCCACCGTTGCGCTGTTCACGCGCCATCAGATCGCCGAAGTGCTCAAGGGCCTCGAGCCGGAAGCGTTGCTCGGGATTGCTGAAGCTATCAATTCGATGTGGTCATCGGTCGTTTACCGCTACGCTACTTTTCTGGGAATGTCGCTGCGCAAGCGGCTCGAGATAGTGCTGGGCGAACTGGCGGAACGGTTCGGTGTGCCCGATTCGCGTGGGACGTTGCTGCTGCCGGAACTTGCGCAGGAAGAACTGGCCGAGATGATCGGCAGCTCGCGCCCGATGGTCAGCAAGCTGCTCACCGAGATGACGGAACGCGGGATGCTGATTCGCGAGGGACGCCGGCACATCCTCATCGCCACGCAAAAGCCCGCCACTGCGGCCGCCACCGCTGCTGCTCCGCGCGAGCCCAAGTTGCATCCGGCGTTCGAGCCGGCGCCCGCGGCCATGCGTCGGGTGCGAACGGGACGCCGTGCGGTGCGCCCGGCAGTGACGCCGATCGTAAATATCTAACCCGCTCCAAGCCAGCGAAACCGAAACAGCGCCCGACTGCGATACTAATGCAGCCGGGCGCTGTTCTGTTCATCAATGCCCGGATGAATTTCCATTTGCCCTTATCGGGAAAGTGGTTAGTTTAACTACAAGGGAAAATTCACCGACGCATGAACGCCAACCGCTTCACCGAAAAACTCCAAGAGGCTCTCGGACGCGCGCAGAACGCCGCCCTCAACGCGCACAACCAGGCCGTTGACGTCGAGCATTTGCTGGCGTCGCTGCTCGAAGACAACGAGGGTCTGGCCTCGTCCGTCCTGAAGCTCAGCGGCGTCGATCGCGACGCGGTGAGCCGCAAGCTCGACGCCGAACTCGCCAAGGTACCGCGTGTAACCGGCAGCGGTGCCGACAGCGGGCAGGTCTATGCCACGCAGCGCCTGGGCCGAGTTCTATCGCGCGCAGAGCAGGAGGCCGGCAAGCTCAAGGACGAGTACGTTTCGGTCGAGCACGTGCTGATCGCGATGCTTGACGAGCCGGGCGTCGCTTCGAAGATTTTGCGCGAAGCCGGGCTGACGCACGACAAGCTGATGGCCGTGCTCAAGAAGGTCCGCGGCAACCAGCGCGTCACCTCGTCGAATCCCGAGGCGACCTACGAGTCGCTGGAAAAATACGGCCGCGACCTGACCAAGCTGGCGTCGGCCGGCAAAATCGATCCGGTGATCGGACGCGACGAAGAGATTCGCCGCGTGATCCAGGTGCTCTCGCGCCGCACCAAGAACAACCCGGTGCTGATCGGCGAGCCGGGCGTCGGCAAGACCGCGATCGTCGAGGGTCTCGCGCGCCGAATCGTTGCGGGCGACGTGCCCGAGGGTCTCAAGAATCGCAGGCTGGTCTCGCTCGACATGGGCGCGCTGATAGCAGGCGCCAAGTTCCGCGGCGAGTTCGAGGAACGGCTGAAGGCCGTCTTGAAGGAAGTGCAGGAAGCCGCGGGTGAGATAATTCTGTTCATCGACGAGCTGCACACGGTCGTCGGCGCGGGCGCGGCGGAAGGCGCGATGGATGCGTCGAACCTGCTCAAGCCGATGCTGGCGCGCGGCGAACTGCATTGTATCGGCGCGACCACGCTCGACGAGTATCGCAAGTATATCGAGAAGGATGCGGCGCTGGAGCGGCGCTTCCAGCCGGTGATGGTCGAGGAGCCGAGCGTCGAGGACACCATCTCGATTCTGCGCGGGCTCAAGGAGCGCTACGAGGTCCATCACGGCATTCGCATCAAGGATTCCGCGCTGGTGACGGCGGCGGTGCTGTCGAAGCGCTACATCACCGATCGATTCCTGCCCGACAAGGCGATCGACCTGGTCGACGAAGCGGCGGCCAAGCTGCGCACCGAGAAGGAGTCGATGCCGGTCGAGCTCGACGAAGTCAATCGGCGCGTGATGCAGCTGGAGATCGAGCGCGCAGGCGCTCAAGCGCGAAACCGATCAGGCCTCGCGCGATCGGTTGCAGAAACTCGAGAAGGAACTGGCCGAGGTCAAGGACAAAGCGACGCGCCTGCAGGCGCAGTGGCAAACCGAAAAGGGCGGCCTCGAGAAGCTCGCAAAAATCAAAGCCGAGATCGAGCAGACCAAGCTCGCAGATCGAAAAAGCCAAGCGCGAGTACGACCTCAACAAGGTCGCCGAGCTGCAATACGGGAAGCTCGCGTCGCTGGAGAAGGAGCTCGCCGCCGAAGAGCAAAAGCTGATCGAGAAGAACGGCGGCGGCAAGCGATTGATCAAGGAAGAAGTCGACGAAGAAGACATCGCCGAGGTGGTCGCGCGATGGACCGGGATTCCGGTCTCGCGCCTGCTCGAAGGCGAGGTGCAGAAGCTCGCGCATCTCGAGGAGCATCTGCACAAACGCGTGATCGGCCAGGACGAAGCGGTGACGGCCGTCTCCGACGCGGTGATTCGCGCGCGCTCCGGACTCAAGGATCCGAACCGGCCGATCGGATCGTTCATTTTTCTGGGCCCGACCGGCGTCGGCAAGACCGAACTGGCGCGCGCGCTGGCCGAGTTCCTGTTCGACGACGAAGCGGCGATGATCCGGATCGACATGTCGGAGTACATGGAGAAGCACACCGTCTCGCGGCTGGTCGGCGCGCCTCCCGGCTACGTCGGCTTCGACGAGGGCGGGCAACTGACCGAAGCGGTGCGCCGGCGTCCATACTCCGTGATTCTGTTCGACGAGATCGAAAAGGCGCACGCCGACGTTTTCAACGTGCTGCTGCAATTGCTCGACGACGGCCGGCTCACCGACGGCCACGGCCGCACGGTGGATTTCCGAACACCGTCGTGATCATGACGTCGAATATCGCCAGCCAGATTATTCTCGGGTTCAAGGGACAGGACTACGAGAAGATGAAGTCGCAGGCGCTCGAAGTCTTGCGCCAGAGTTTCCGGCCCGAGTTTCTCAATCGCGTCGACGAGGTCGTCGTCTTCCATCCGCTGACTCGCGAGGAGTTGCGCCAGATCGTCGACGTGCAGCTGATGCGGCTGCGGCAGCGGCTCGAGGAGCGCAAGATCGAACTCGAATTGACCGACAAGGC
This sequence comes from uncultured delta proteobacterium, assembly GCA_963721485.1. Lineage (GTDB taxonomy): Bacteria > Desulfobacterota > Binatia > Binatales > Binataceae > Binatus. Next base: position 25,448 of record CAVRJV010000007.1, read on the forward strand.
GCGCGACTACCTGGCCGAGAATGGCTACGATCCGTCGTACGGCGCGCGTCCGCTGAAGCGACTAATCCAGCGCGAGCTCGAGACGGCGCTGGGGCGCAAGCTGCTCTCTGGTGAGATTCGCGACAGCTCTCGGGTCAAGGTCGATGCCGGCGCCCGCGGCTTGGAATTCTTGAGTCAGCCGCTCGCCAGCGCGGCTTAAATAGCTGTTTTTGCAAGAGAATCGCTACGGGTCGTCCGGGCCGCTGGATACTCTTGCTTCGCGCAAAATAACCATTAAACTTTAGCTAGTGTGATGCTCGTCTGATCGCATAATCAGCTTGACTAATGAGCTGTGCGAAGCAGGCCGAGCGAAGAATACATGAGTACCCGGAGGCAATTCTCCGGCATTAGAGGATGAGTGATGGCCAGTTCCACGATCGATCTCCGCATCGCAGCCGCAACTTCGCGCAAGTCGCGGTCTCGAATTTTCGTGCGCGTCGCAATCGTCGCCGCTGCCGCCGCTATCGCCGCGGCGCTCGCGCTGTTGCCCGATCCCGCCAAGGCGGCGGGCAGTCCCGTCGTAATCAAGATGGCTGACGTGCAGCCGTTCTACACACCCGCAAAAGTCGCGATAAAAGTTGGTGACACCGTGCAGTGGGTGAACGGCGGCCAGACCGTGCACTCGGTCTCGACCAGCACGGTCAATGTCCAGAATCCACAAGACACTTCGATGCCGAAGGGCGCGGAGGCGTTTGACTCGGGCTTCATCCCGCCGGGCGGCGACTACAGCTATACATTCACCGTCCCTGGCACCTATCGCTACTTTTGCCTTCCGCATGAGAAGGCGGGTATGGTCGGAGTGATCGTCGTCAAGAAGTAGAGCGGGAGACTTTCATAAGCGTGATTGGTCCGCTGGCCAGGACGATTCGCATTGCGGGACTGACGCTCGCCGTTGCAATTGCAATCGCGGCGCGGCCGTCACCCGCCATATGTTTTCCGTGGAGCATCGACATGTACCGCGGACCGGAGGTCCAGCCGTACGCGGAGGCGCCGCGCGTTACTCCCGCGGACACGATTCCCGTGCATGGCGGAGAGGCGCCGATGAGTCTCGAGCAGGCGACGATCAAAATGCACAACCCCTTGCAGCCGACGCCTCAGAATCTGGCCAAGGGGCAGGAGCAATTCAACACTTACTGTGCGCCGTGTCATGGAACGTCGGGGCTGGGCAACGGCACCGTCGCGCACCTCCTGGCGAAGCCGCCGAAAAATCTGGTGACCGGGACGAGCAGGGATCTTCCCGACGGCTACATCTACGGCGCGATTCGCGATGGGGTGCTGTCGATGCCGTCGTACGCCGAAGAAATGCCCGCCGAGCAGCGCTGGCAGGTGATCATGTACATCCGATCGATGCAGAGTGCAGCCGCGAAGGCCAAAGTCGCCGGCAACTGATTCTTCTTCAGCTACTGTTCCTCAAGTCAGATAAGTCTTAATCACGTCGATCAGGTCCTGAGCAGCCTTGGCCTGGGCCGAGGTCGGATGATCGTCGGGGTCGACGAGATGAAGCTTGATGTGACCTTCCATCACTTCGGCCATGAGGCTGTCGAGCGCGCCGCGGCTGGCGGCAAGGGTATGCATGATGACAGTGCAATCGAGTTCCTTTTCGAGTGCGCCTTCGGCAGCGTCGAGCTGGCCGCGGATGCGGCGGACGCGATTGATGAGTTTTTTCTTATCCCTGATGGTGTGCGCCATTGACGGGTTGCCTCGGATTCGTTATAGCATACCCCGGTAGGTATAATACAATACCTTGGACGGTATCCGGCAGAGCAGGCTGGCATCGTGCAATGGTTGCGCGGGACGCTTTTGGTCTTCGCTTCAAAGCGGTTTAATCGTTGGCCGATTGCAGGCCTGACGTGGCTTATGCAACGAATTCGAGATCATGGCGATGGAACCTTATCGAGCCGGCGGCGTATTTGAATGAACGGCTTGGACTCTGGAGCTCGCATGCCAACGATAAGGATCGGCAGCGCTCTGATACTTGCGGCAGCAGCAATCGCGCTTGCCGCCACGTTTGCGCGCGCCGCGGATGCTCCCCTGTCTGAGTCGCAGCTTGTCGAAATCGCAATCGAGGCGAATCCGCAGGTGAAGTCAGCGCGCTACCGATGGGACTCCGCGGTCCATTCGATCAAGCAGACAGTCGCGCCCAACGATCCCAATTTCACTTACACCAATAGCGACAGTGTGAAGAGTCCGGTCGGACGCGCGGCGCTGCGTGAATTCAACTTCACCGAGAGCTTCCAATTCCCCGGCAAAGCGCTGCACCAGCGCGATCAGGCGATCGATGCCGCCGAAATCGCGCACCTGATGTTAGCGGCAACGGCTCGCGACGTGCGTGCGGCAACCGAGACCGGTTATTTTCAGTTGGTGCTCGACCAGGCGCTGACCGAGGTCAACGCCGAGAACGTTCAGAACCTCGACCAGGTGGTCCGAGTCACCGAGACCGCCTACTCCGGCTCGGCGGTGCCGCAGACCGACGTGATCAGCGCGGAGTTCAACCTCGCGGCGGCGCGCCAGCTTCAACGCCAGTACTTGACCGCGGTTCAGAACGACGAGACTGCGCTCAATCTTCAACTCTATCGACCGGTGGGCGAGCCGTTGGCCGTCGATCGAACTCTCAAGCTGGAAGCCCTAAACTACCCGCTCGATGCGCTAACCGATCGCGCCTTCGCGGTTCGGCAGGAAATACTCGAGGCGGCGCTCGCCGAGCGCAATGCGAATACGGCGCTATATCTCGCGAAGATGGAATACCTTCCGGACTTCACAGCGGGTGTTCAGTACGACGATTACCTGGTTCCCAGCTTCGCCCCAACTTCGGCAGGCGGCGGGTTTCAAAAGCGCGATTGGGTCGGCATCATCGGTTTCAATCTGCCGGTCTTTTTCTGGCTCAGGCAGGACGAAGACGTGGTGCGCGCGAAGGCCAATCTGGCAGCCGCGCGGTCGGATCAGAATCTAATAAAAATTCAGACTGCAGCCGCGGTTGCCACCTTGTACCGCAGCGCGCAGTACGCCTACGAAACGGCGATCCTCTACCGCGATTCGCTGATCCCTCTGGCGCGGCAGAATTTCCGAGTGGCGCTGACCGCCTATCAGTCGGGTAAAATCGATTTCGTCACGCTCTCGACCGTTTTGCAGAGCGAATACGCCGCGCGGGTGAATTATCTGCAGGCTGCGAATCAATTTCTCGCCGGCGAAGTTTCACTCGAGCAGGCAATCGGAGCGCCGTTGCATCAATGAACCGCCGCAAGTTCAATCCCATCGCGCTGGCCGCGCTCGCAGCCTCGATTTCACTCGGTGGATGCCACAGCGGCGTGCCCGCTCCCGCCGCAGCGGTCCCCGAAGCGACGCCTGTCGTACAACTGGTCCGGCAGCAGGGCGTCGAGATGATCCAGTTCAATGCCGCAGACGTCCCCGGCTTGAAGATGGTGGACGTGCAGAACATCGAGATGCCGGGCATTCTAGAAACTTCGGGGCAGATCACATACGACGATCGCAGCGTCTCGACGATCGTTTCGCGCGTGCAGGGGCGGATCGAGCAAACGCGCGTTTCGCTGTGGGACAACGTACAGCGCGGCGAGAAAATTGTCGCGCTCTACAGCCCGGACTTCATGACCGCGGAATCCGAGTATCTGCAGGCGCACGAATCTTCAAAGCTGATCGCGGCGCCGGGTGTCGGCGCCACGTCGGACTTCGCCGGCGCGCTGTCGATCGCGGCCAAGCGTAAACTGCAATTTCTCGGCATGAGCGAGGCCGACATCAGCGCAATCAAGGCGCCCGATCCCACGGTCTGGATGCGCGCGCCGATAAGCGGCACCGTCGTCGATAACAAGGTGCAACGCGGCGCCGCCGTCAATCCCGGAGACGTGCTGTTCTCGCTGGGCACGCTCAACGACGTGTGGATCACCGGCGACATCTACGAAGACGACCTTGCACGTGTGCGCGTCGGCCAGGAGCTATCGGCCGTCACGACGGCGTTTCCTGATGAAGTGTTCAAGGGTGTGATCGACCGTATCAGTCCGAATGTCGATCCCAACACACACACGCTGCAACTGCGCTGCTCAGTGAAAAATCCTGGCGGCAAGCTCAAGCCGCAGATGCTGGCGAAGGTGAGCATCGTCACGCGCCCCGGCGAAGCGCTGGTAGTCCCGCAGGACGCGCTCGTTTTCGATATCGACAACTACTACGCATTCGTCGAGGTCAGCCCCCGCGTGTTCGAGCATCGCAAGGTCTCGATCGCGTCGTGGAGCAAGGTCGGTTACGCGCGCGTCGTCAGCGGGCTAAAGGCCGGCGACCGCGTCGTCAGCGGCGAGACCTTGCAGGTGAATGCGCTTTGGCACGAAGCTCACGGAGAAAGCTCCTAGACTGGACGGTTATTAGCGATCGCAACGGAAATCCTTGGCTAAGCGATGATCCAATCGTTGATGGCGCTGGCTCTGCGCGAGCGGATAGTCGTTATCGGCATCGCGCTCATGCTGCTGCTGGCGGGCATCTTTTCGTTCTCGCAGTTGGACATCGAGGCTTATCCTGATCCGGTTCAGCCTCTGGTCGAAGTACTGACGCTGCCCAACGGTCTCAGCGCCGAGGAAGTCGAGAAGTTGGTCACGGTGCCGACCGAATACGGCCTGGCCGGAATGCGCGATCTCGAGGCGATGCGTTCGATCTCGCTGTACGGACTGTCGGACATTCGCTGTTACTTCTCGTGGGACAGCGACTACTACTGGGACCGCGTCGAGACGATCAATCGGCTGTCGTTCATCACGCTGCCGCAGGGTGTGACGCCGGGAATATCACCCGACAATCCGATCGGCGAAATTTACCGCTACACCGTCGAGAGTCCCGATCACGATCTGACCAACGAGAAGACCGTCGAAGACTGGATCCTTGAAAAGCAGATCAAGACGGTGCCCGGTGTCGAGGACGTTTCTGGTTTCGGCGGACTAACAAAACAGTTCCAGGTCGAAGTGGATCCGCACAAGCTGAACTACTACCAGGTTCCGCTCTCTACCCTTATTGCTGCGCTGCAGAACTCGAACACCAACTCCGGCGGCAACTACATGAGCGTCGGCGAGCAGGCGTTCGACGTCCGCGGTCTCGGATTTTTCCGCGGCCTCGACGATATCGGCAACGTCGTGCTCAACAGCAGTAAGTCCACGCCGATCAAGGTTTCCAATGTCGCCGACGTTGAAGTCGGCTACGCCCCGCGGCTCGGAATCGTCGGCAAGGACAATCAGAACGAGGTCGTTACCGGCATCGTTCTGATGCGCAAGTACGGCAACACGCTCGAAACGCTCAAGGGCGTCGAGGCCAAGGTCCACGACCTCAACACCTCGGGCATCCTGCCCACCGGTTACAAGGTGGTGCCGTACTACGACCGCACGCAACTGGTCGATACGACCCTTCACACTGTGATCGAAAATCTCACCATCGGGATGGTGCTGGTTTTCGTCGTGCTGATTTTCTTTCTGGGCAACTTGCGCGCCGCACTGATCGCCGCAATCAACATCCCGCTCGCGCTATGCGGTGCGTTCACGCTGATGCACCTGACCAACACCCCGGCCAATCTGATTTCGCTGGGTGCGATCGACTTCGGAATCATCATCGACACCACCGTCATCGTGATGGAAAACATCGAGCGGCACCTGACGGCGCCCGAGCGCTCGCACGAGAGTTATCGGCTGCGAATTCTGGCCGCTGCGCAGGAAGTCGGCGGTCCGATGTTCTTCTCGACGCTGATTTTCGTGATCGCATTCCTGCCGTTGTTCACGATGCGCGGCGTCGAGGGCGCGATCTTCTCGCCGATGTCTCACACCTACGCGTTCGCGCTGGGCACCGCGATTCTGCTGGCCGTCACCTTGTCGCCGGTGTTGTCCTCGTATCTTTTTGCGCGCGGGATTCGAAAGCTCAACAATCCCATCTGGACGGGAATCGCCGCCTTTTACCACGGGATGTTCGAGCGGATCCTGATGTGGCCGCGGCTGACGTTGAGCCTGGTGGTCCTGCTGGTGGCGGGAGTGCTGTCGCTGTTTCCCTTGCTGGGCGGGCAATTCCTGCCGAAGCTCGAGGAAGGAAATATATGGGCGCACGCGACGATGCCGCTGACCATCTCGCTCGAGCACGGCGCCAAGCTTTGCAACCAGATGCGCGCGATCTTCAAGAGCTTCCCCGAGGTCACTACGGTCGTGTCCCAGCTCGGCCGCCCCGACGACGGCACCGAGACGGCGGGATTCTTCAACATCGAATTCTCGGTCGAACTCAAACCGGACGATCAATGGCCGGCCGGCATGACCAAGCCCAAACTCGTCAAGCAAATCGATGACAAGCTGACCCGGACGTTTCCCGGTGTCAGTTTCAGCTATTCGCAAAATATAGAAGACAACATCGACGAAGCGATCTCGGGTGTGAAAGCCGGGGAAAACGCGATCAAGGTTTTCGGACCTGACCTGGCGACCGATGAACGTATCGCCAACGATATCAGGGAATCTCTCGGCGGAGTTCCGGGAGTCGTCGATCAAGTGGTACTGCGCTCGATGGGCCAGCCCAATCTGCAGATCACTCCCGACCGCACCGCCTGCGCCCGCTACGGTCTCAACGTCGGCGACGTCGGCGCGATCGTGCAGGCGGCGATCGGTGGCCAGGCCGTTACGCAAGTGCTCGACGGCGACCGGCGCTTCGACCTCGTCGTGCGATGGAAGCCCGAGTATCGCGAGAGCCTCGACGCAGTGCGCCAGATTCGCGTCAACCTTCCTGGCGGTGGCGAGATTCCGCTCGACCAGGTCGCGAACATCGAAACAGCCGAAGGCGCGTCGTTCATCTATCGCGAAGCGCTGCAGCGCTATGTGCCGGTGCGCTTTTCCGTCCGCGATCGCGATTTACAGAGCACCATCGTCGAGGCCAAGCAGCGAATCAAGAACGAAGTCCATCTCCCCGAAGGCGTGCACTTGGAATGGTCGGGCGAGTACGGCGAGCTGCAGGCCGCCAATCGCCGTTTCGCGGTCGTCGTGCCGTTCGCACTGTTGCTGATCGCGGGCGTACTCTACGCCGCGACCCAATCGCTCATCGACACCTTCATCATCATGGCGCAGATTCCGGTCGCGTGCCTCGGCGGAGTGCTCGCGCTTATTATCACGGGCACACCGTTCAGCGTGTCGGCCGGCGTCGGCTTCATTTCGATTTTCGGAATCGCGGTCATGGACGGCATCCTGCTGAGCTTCTATATCCGCAGGCTCTGGGAGCAGGGGCTTCCCTTCGTCGAGGCGATCATCACCGGTTCCGATCGCCGTTTGCGCGCCACCATGATGACGGACCTGGTTGATGCGCTGGGGCTGCTGCCCGCGGCGATCTCGACGCGTATCGGCGCTCAGACGCAGCAGCCGTTGGCGATCGTCGTCATCGGAGGCGCGCTCGCGATCATGTTGCTGACGCGAATTTTGCAGCCGGTATTGATCTATCCTCTGCCATCGCCGACTGCGCCTCGACGATCAGCACCGCGTCGCGCATGACGCAGCCTAACGCCGAACGATTCGCGCCCCATTCTTGCCAAGCCTCGCCGCGCGCCGCGAACCGTGTTAAACGGGCGGTAGGAGGATCTCAGCGATGGAATTCGAGATGCTCGCGAGCGGTTACGGCCTGCTCGAAGCGCCGCGGGTCGACGACCTCGGCCGCCTATACTTCAGCGACATTCCCAACGGCGGCGTCTACCGGCGCAATCCGGGCGGCAACGTCGAGACGCTCATCCCGAAACGCAAGGGCGTCGGCGGCATGAACTTCAACCAAAGCGGCGGCCTCGTTCTCACCGGCCGCGCCTTGATTCATTGGGACGAGAAGACCGGCAAAAGCCGCGACCTGTTCGCCGCGTGGGAAGGCAAGCCGATCAGCATGAACGATCTCACGTGCGACGATCACGGCAGCGTCTACACCGGTACCATCAACTTCAATCCGCTGAGCAACGACAAGCCGATTCCCGGCAGCCTGTTCCGTATCGATCCGCCCGGCCGCGCCGTGAAGCTGTGGGACGGTATCGAGGTCAGCAACGGCCTCGGCTTCAGCCCCGACAGAAAGCATCTGTACCATTCGGATTCCACCACAGGCGCGGTGTGGGTTTACGACGTCACGCATGAGCGGGGCGTCAAGGATCGTCGCATCTTCGCGAAGATGCCCGCAGGAATGCCCGACGGGCTGGCCGTCGATGCGCAAGGCGGAGTGTGGGTTGCGGCCGTGCGCGTCGGCGAAGTCGTGCACTTCTCGAAGGAAGGCACCGTCGTCAAGCGGATCAAATTGCCGGCCACGATGGTGACGAGCCTGGTCTTCGGCGGTCGCGACCTGCGCGATCTCTACGTCGTGACGGCAGACAACACCGACGATCCAAATCGCAAGGGAACGATTTTCCGCGGCGCGCGCCGACGTGCCGGGTCTGCCGGTGCCGAAAGCGAACTTCTAGGCTCTTTACTTTCCGCCGCTGGCGGCGGCTATGACGACGGGCTCAGCCGGGCAACTGCTCGCGCGATCCGGCCAGCAATGCGCCGGCGGCGATAGTCAACACGAATGCGCCTACGCGCATCCCGGCCTGCATCCAACCGGCCGGCAATCGTTCGCCGAACACGATCATCCCGCCGATGATCGGCACGATGTTCGACACCGCTCCCGACAACGGCATCGCGATTATCGCGCGCGCCGAATGAAACGAGTTTTGCAGCAAGACCATCCCGCCGATGTTCGCAACCAGCATAGCGTAGAGGTACGGACTGGTGACGATTCGGAAGGCGATCGCGGCCGCGTCGCCGGCGGAGAACGCGAGCGTCATCGCTTTGGTGAACATGGCGCCCAACCCGAACGCGACGCCGGACAGAATCGCGGCCGCCATCCCGCTAGCGTTCATGCGCGCGACGGCCATGGGAGCCAACCCTGCGCAGTGTCAGCAACGCGGTGAATGTCAGCAGCGTGGCGGGCTCGAATGCGCCATCGTCCTCGCTCCCCCGAGCGACAGAGTCAGCATCAATATCCCGAAGACGATCGCGGCGATTCCGACCCATTCGCGAAGGACTCGCACGCTCACCGAGAATCAGAACCGACGCGATCACGAACAGCGCGATTCCGCCTTGCCTCATCACCGCCACCATCGACACCGGCGCCTGCGACACCGCGATCACGTAGCAGACCCAGCCTGCGGTCTGCACGCCGAGTCCGCCGAACCACATCGGATCGCGAAACCATGCGACGATCGCGCCAATCGCATTCGCGCCGGTGGCCATTGGCAGATGCGCCGAGCGGCTCTTCATCATCAACAGGCCGAGCGCCATCAGCGGGCTGGCAGCGAGCGCGAAGAAACAGGTAGAGAATCACCGGCTCAGCTCTTCACTTCGCGCATCGCGCCGCCGCGGATCACTTTGAACTGGCGGCCGGCCCACATCACCTTGTTGCTGAGCAGGCTGGTAAACCAGACGCCGGTCATTATCAGATCCTTGATCGGAACAAGCCACAGGTCGGTCAGCATCTCGGGCATCTTGAGCACGCGTGCCGACAATCGCCGCCGACATCGCGAGGCGCGCCGCGACGACCAGCACCAACGTCGCAAAGGCCGCCGCGCTGCCGCGCGAAGTCAGCAGCAGCACCAGCGCCCAGAACGGGCCATGCATCAGGATGGTCGCGATGCTGATCGGGCGCACGGTGCGGTAGGTGCGCGCCCAGCGCAGCTGATGGTTCCAGAACTCGGCGAAAACTTTTTTCCTCGCAGGTCAACGTGACCAGCGAATCGGACAGCTTGATCTCGTAGCCCTGCGCGTTGGTGAAGTTGCCGAGATAAAAGTCGTCGGCGAGCATGTTCTTGACCGCGCGGAATCCGCCGGCCGCCTCCAGCACCTGGCGCTTGATCGCGATCGTCGCGCCGAGTGCGTAATGCATCGGCTCGATCATTTCGGCGAGCAGAATCTGCGGCAGGAAATCGGTGTTGACGTAGAGCGCCTCCAGCCGCGACGCGAACGAGCCGCCCGGCCGCGCGCGATACGCGCAGGTCACGATGCCGATCTTCTCGTCCGCGATCAGTTCGCCGACAATGCGCTTCAGGTAGTCGCGCTCGACCGATACGTCGGCGTCGCTGAGCACGAATACCTCGGCCTTCTCGGCGCGATCCGCCATCTTGACCAGCTTCGCGATTTTGCGATTGCTGCAGTCCGGCTCTTCGCCGACGACCAGCGTGATGTTCGCGTACTGGTAGCGTTGGCGCAGCGCGACCGGAACTTCGGCGGCCGGTCCTCGTAGTTGTCGACGCCAAAATAGAAGTCGACGCGCGGATACGCGATTTCCAGAAAGCTGACGAGGTTGGCCGCCAGCGAATTGCTGCTGCCATGCAGCGGCTTCAGCACCGTCACGCGCGGCGGGATCTTCGGCAGCGGCGGCAGGGGAGAAGTCGTGCGCCTCGCGAACCTGATTGCGGCGACCGTGGCCGCGGCGTAGTAGAACATCGACACGCACACCGCCGCCGCCGGTAATGCCATCCAGATTGTCATCGAATGGTTCGCGCGCACCCGACTCTGATCGCACAGATGACCCCATCGACATCTGTTGCGGACCTCGCGCAAGGCCGTTATTCGCTCATGGAATTCGCCGTCAGGCCGACGCCTGCTGCTGTGCCGCCTGCTGCTGCGCCGTCTGATGCCGCCGCTGGCGCATCGTCGACAGAAACTGCCGCCCCTCTTTGAGCAGCCGCTTGGTCTCTTCCGTCGAAGTCATCATCTTGCGCACCGATTTGAAGATGTACTTCGGGCGGAAGTAGAAGCTGCGATAGAAGCGCTCGACCGCGCCGTAGATCTCGTCGTTGGTCAGGCCCGGATACGTGATCGTGCACTTCTGATAGCCGGACTCGTCGAGCAGCGGATCGACCGCGAGAAAGCCGTTCTTGGTCACGTAGTCGAACAGCTCGGTGCCCGGATACGGCGACGCGAGCGAGACCTGGATCGTCTCGCAATCCATCTCGCGCGCGAACCGCATCGATTCCTCGATGGTGTCCTTGGTCTCGCCCGGCAGCCCGAGGATGAAGGTGCCGTGAATCAGGATGCCCGAACTCGTGGCAATCCTGGGTGAAGCGGCGCGCGCGCTCGAGCCCGACGCCCTTCTTGATGTTCTTCAGAATCTGCGCGTTGCCGATCTCGTAGCCGACGACGAACAGCCGCAGCCCGCCTTCCTTCATGATCTTGAGCGTTTCGTAATCGACGTTGGCGCGCGAGTTGGTCGACCACGTGATGCCGAGCGGCTTCAGCAACTGCGCGATTTTGCGCGCGCGCGCCGGATCGGCGGTGAAGGTGTCGTCGTCGAAGAACAGTTCCTTCATCTTCGGGAACTTCGCCTTCATCGCCGAGACTTCTTCGTAGACGTTCTCGGGGCTGCGCACGCGATAGCGATGTCCCTGCGTGACCTGCGGCCACAGGCAGAAGGTGCATCGCGCCGGGCATCCGCGGCCGGTGTACATCGAGACGTATGGATACTGGCAGTAGGGACTGTTGTACTTCAGGTAGTCGAGATTTTTTTCGTAGACCTCGGTCACAAACGGCAGCTTGTCGAGCTTCTTCGTGGGTGAGAGC
>CAVRJV010000008.1:0-46144 GCA_963721485.1 uncultured delta proteobacterium
TCTTTTCTGGCTGCCCACTGCCTGCTGCAGCGTCCGCGAATTGCGCCTGCGCCTGCGCAGCCCCGACGCGCTGTGCGCGAACTTCGCCTGCGCACCTCGCGGCTCGCCATGATCTGGTTCATGGCGCCGCGTCGGCTCTGGAAGCGAGCCGCCGCCAGCTCGGCGCGATGGCCGGGCGGCTCGACGCGTTGTCGCCGCTGAAAGTTCTCGACCGCGGCTACGCCGTCGTCATCAACCAGAGCAATTCGCGCGCGGTGCTCGACGCCGCGACGGTCAAGTTCGACGACGAGCTCGATATCCGTCTCGCCAAAGGACGGCTCAGCGCGCGCGCCACCGGCCGCAGCCTTTAGAAGATGACGACCAAGACCAAAGAAATTCGAGGACGAGCTCAAGGACCTTGAAGCGATCGTCAGTCAGATCGATTCGGGCGAGCTCACGCTCGAAGAATCTATTTCAGCCTTCGAGCGCGGCGTGATGCTGGTGAAGGCGCTCAATGGGAAACTCGACGAAGTCGAGCGCAAGGTCGAACTGCTAACGCGGAGCGCCGGCGGCGAACTGCGCACGGCGCCCTTCCAAGCATCGTCAGACGACGAACATCCCGCCGGCGCAAAGGACGACGACGAAACACCCTTCTAACAATGGTTCCGGCGCGAAGCCCAAGCCGCGGACGCGCCGCTCATCGGCGCCGCTCGCGCGCTTCAGGCTCGACGCCGAGATGGCGCGCCGCGGTCTCGCGGACAGCCGCGAAATCGCCCAGCGCCTGATAATGGCGGGTCGCGTGCGCGTCAATTCGCGTCCGGCCTACAAGGCCGACCTCAAGGTCGATTCCGAAACTCCCATCGCGCTGATGGCGGGCGCGCCGCAGTTTGCCTCGCGCGGAGCGTACAAACTTATCGCCGCGCTCGAGCATTTCGGGCTGTCGATCGAAGGCAAGCTCGCGATGGACGTCGGCGCATCGACCGGCGGCTTCACCGACGTGCTGCTGCGCCGCGGCGCCAAGGCCGTCATCGCGATGGACGTCGGCTACGGCCAGCTCGCGCTCAAGCTGCGCGAGGATACCCGCGTCACCGTGCTCGATCGCATGAATATCCGCCTCGCCTCGCCCAGCGACCTGCCGCACGTGCCCGAAATCGTGACTATCGACACCAGCTTCATCTCGCTGCGCCTCGTGATTCCCGCCGTGCTGGCGCTGGTCGCGCCGCGCGCCGAGATAGTCGCGCTGATCAAGCCGCAGTTCGAAGTCGGCAAGGGCAAAGTCGGCAAGGGCGGCGTCGTCAAGGACGAAAAGCTGCGGAAAGAAGCGGTCGCGGGAATCGTCGAGTTCGCCGAGAAGATCGGCCTCGAGGTCGTCGGCACGATCGAATCGCCGATTGAAGGCGCGGCTGGAAATCGCGAATATCTCGCGCTGATGAAATTCCCGGGCGACTCCGGCAGATGACGCGCGCATGGGCCGTCGGTTTGGATATGGGTGGCACCAATATCCGATGCGCCGCCGTGTCCGTCACCGGCGAAGTCTTGCTGATTGAGCACGGCCCGTCGCTCGCGTCGCGCCAGGCGGCAGCCGTCGCTGAAAATATCGCCGCGCAGACCATTCACCTGCTCGACACGGCGCGCCGCCGCGGACTTGGCTCGCCGCGCGCAATCGGAGTCGCCGTGCCCGGCCCGCTCAACGTGCACACCGGCACCGTCATGCAGGCGCCGCACGTCGCCGCATGGCGCGGATACCCGCTGCGCAGCAAGCTCGAAGCGCTCATCGGCCGCAAAGTCGTGCTCGACAACGACGCCAACGCGTGGGCGCTCGGCGAATACTGGCGCGGTGCGGCGCGCGGCCGTCGCGACGTCGTGCTGCTCACGCTCGGCACCGGAGTCGGCGGCGGACTGATTGTCGGCGGGCGGCTCGTCTATGGCCGCAGCGGCATGGCCGGCGAATTGGGACACGTCACCGTCAACCCCGACGGCCCGCCATGCGACTGCGGCTCGCACGGATGCCTCGAGTCGTACGCTTCGGCGTCGGGGCTCCGCGGGCTTGATCGAGAATCGACTGGGGCTGACGCCGGGGACGCGGACTTGCCGAAGCAAATCGTCGATTCTGAAAACAATTTCTCAGTGCGCGGATTGTCCGCCCAGGCGCGCCGAGGCGACAAACTGGCGCTCGAAGCGTTCGCGACTGCCGGCTATTACCTCGGAATCGCGATCGCTTCGTTCATCAATGCCTTCAATCCCGAGCTCGTCGTGATCGGCGGAGGCGTGGCCGGCGCGTTGCCCTACATGCGCAAAACCATGACGGCCCAGGTCCGCGCGCGAGCCTTCACCGCGATGGCCGCGCAAGCGAAAATCGTGCGTGCCGCGCTCGGCCCCCGCGGCGGCGTCGTCGGCGCCGCCTACGCCGCGCTGCATCCTCCCGCCCGTCGGTAGCGCATTTGCCGTATCCTAGACCCTTGGCGGGATCTGATAGATACTGGAATGGGTGGCAGGCCCAGGGTCCCTCAATGCGCGCGCGACAGTTCAGCTCAATTTTCTCCAGGCTTGCCCTCGCGGTGACGTTTATCATTGCCGGATGCGGACTTGCGTTCGCGCAAACCGACTTCAACGAGAGCACGATTCCGCCTTCCGTCGGCGCCCTGCGCGGGTGGCGCAGTCCGCCGAGCGAAGACCGATACCGTCCGAGGGCACCGATCAGTCCGCCTGACGAATCGGCCCAAGCCGGCCGTCAAGCCCATCATCCCGCTAATATCATCCCGTACACGGTTCGCCCCGGCGATTCGGTTGGCGCAATCGCGCAGATGTTCGGGATCACTGCCCGAGGAACTCGCGCACGCCAACCGCATTCATACCGACGAGGAATTGCAGGTCGACGAGGTGCTGAAGGTTCCGCATCCCTTCACCACCGAGGTCAACAACCTCAAGGCGCAGGTCGAGACGCTGAGCGCGCAGCAGCAGGCGGCCGTGCAGAAGGCCGATTCGGCCGAGGAGCAGCTCAAATCGGCCCAGACGCAGGTGCAGGAACTGACCGGCGACAACCAGGAATTGCAGCTTGGCGTCAAGCTCCTGCCATGGTGGCGCGCGACCGCCGTCAGCCTCGGGATTTTCGCGTCGTGATGTTTGGCGTGGTGTTGCTGACGCTGTTCGCGTGGTGGCAGATGCGCCGGCGTTTCGTCGCGCTGGCCGCGATGACCGACGCGCTGTCAGCCGGCTCGACTACAAATATAAGGCGATGTTTGCGAAGGCGGAGTTGCGGTTACAGCAGCTCTACGGCCGCCGTCGTGGCGGGATTACCGAGGGGCAGCCGCGGCCCAAGATGCCCGAGGAAATCGAAATCGAGCGCCTTAACGAGGAACTCAAGCAGATTCTCGAGCTGCACTTGCAGCGCATCGGTGCGAGACTTCCCGGTACGCGCCGCAAAGGATGGCGCGAGATGCTCGGCGGCGGCGAGGTCGGCTCAACCGTCGAGGCCCGTGGCTATCGACGTTAGACTAAAACTCTGAGAGGAGCTTCATCATGAAAAAATTCGCCCTGATGGCTTCCTCGCGACCGTTGTCGCCGCCCCATGCGCGATGACCTCCGCGAATTCCACGCGCGCATCAGACACCCCGAATGTTGCGTGAAAAAGCAGGGATGCTGCCCGAGCGCGTCGTGCTGCACCGGCGGCAGGCACGGCATGGGCCCCCACTGCATGCTCCACTCACCCTCGCATTAATAGTTTCCGTAGTCCGTAGTAGGACGGAATTTATTCCGTCAGATACCAAGGAGCAAACAATGAAGCGTCTGTCGAAACTTACACTAGGACTCGTCGCGATACTTGGACTCTCTGGCGCGGTCCTCGCCGCCGCCGGAGCATCACAATCAGTCACCGGCAATCTCCGAAGACTCCTACTGCTACGGCTACGATGGGCGCGAAAGGCCCAGGCCACAAGGCATGCGCAATCAAGTGCGTATCCGCGGGCATTCCAGTGTTGCTGGTCGAAAAGGGCACCGAGAAATCCTACATTCTGCTGCCTGACAAGGATGCGTCGCCGCTCCCGCAAAGCGTAATCTCGCGGATGGAAGACGAGGTGACGGTGACCGGCAAGGAATACGAGAAGAACGGCACCAAATACATCGTCGTCGAATCCGTGAAATAGCCGCCCGCGAACAACAAGCGTAGTGCTGGATCGAATTCTGCCGGGCGCATCGAAGCTACAGAACTACCATCCCCTGCTGGTCCATTTCCCGATCGCGTTTATCTACAGCGCGGCGCTGATGTATTTCCTCGCGTGGATCGCGGCAAGCGAAAATCTCCAATGGACCGCGCTGTGGATGCTGACTGCTCGGCGCCCTCGGCGCCGCCGCCGCCCTGATAAGCGGCTTCTACGCCGCCCCGGGCCTGATGGTCTCCGAATCAGTCCGCGACGAACTGCTGAGCCATCATAAGCACCTGATGGTAGCGTCGTCGATCCTAACCGGCGCGTTGACAATATGGGCAATGGCAACCCGCCCAATGCCGACCCGCTGCCGCTATGTCTTCCTACCGGCCTGCTGGCCCTGGTGCTGGACTGATAACAATCAGGCGCAGACCTAGGCGGCGAAATGGTCTTCAGCTACAACGCCGCCGGCTCCGCCTGCGCCCAACCAATAGATTTCAGAAAGTAAGGAACAAACCGCCTGACGCGGCGTGATCCCGGATTGAGACGCGGCTCGATCATGACTTGTAGGTCTATAAGACTGCTTCTCAAAAGAAATCGTCGTCTCGCCGTCGGCATCGTGTTGATAGTCTCATTCTTCCCGATCTTCAACGTGTTCGCCTTCGCCGCCACCAGATGCAATCCCTTTGGCGATCCCCCGGCTCAGGTCGATCGCGGCTGGTACGCCCGCTTCGTCACTGCGCGCAACTCGGTCTGTCCCGGTGGCACGCAGTTGGGCCCGTGGACCGACGCCAACGGCGACGCACGCTACGCCTGTTCCTATGGGAGTGCGCTCGCGAATGCGCGCGCGCCGCTTCCGATGCTGGTTTTCCTTCACCCCTCCGAAACCAGCGCCTACTCCGTGCTTCTAACTGGCTTGGTCGGACTTGCCGGCAAGGACTCACTCGGCAACGGCAATCCCGGTTTCATTCTGCTTGCGCCGCAGGGCCGCTACACGACCCATCGCTATCCCGGTTACGATTCGAACGCGCTGGGATGGGACAACTGGTACCGTCAGTTGAGTACCGCGGGCGCGGTGGCGGCCGGCGATACGACTTACGACGAAAACGCGGACGCAGCTTCGATCGATCATTTCGTCGATCAAATGATCGCAGGCGGCAATGTCGATCGTCGCCGGATCTATGTGATGGGCTGGTCCAACGGCGCTGCGATGGCGTTGCTGTACGCGTTGAATCGGCCATGGGTGGCCGCCGCTGCCGTCTACTCCGCGCCCGACCCCTTCTCCGCCCTGTTCGACGCATGCACCCAGACTCCTGTCGATGCGCCCCCGGTCGGCGACGGCCAGGCGCATGTGCTCAATCCGCATGTCCCGCTGATGCACGTGCATAACGATTGCGACATCGGCGGAATTTGTCCCAACGGCCTCAGGTTTGCCTCCCGCGTACGCGCGCTCGGCGGCAGCGTCGAGGACGTTATAATCGATACGTCGGGAAAGCGGGTATATATGTGCGACAACTCATGCGGCACCGATGAGATGGCGAACGGCCAAATCGGCGCCATCGCAAGTCTGCGCGGCCTCTCCCACCACATGCACTGGCCGTCTAATTGGAACGCCCAAATGCTGACCTTCCTGAAAGATCACCCCCTAGGTCCCAACCCCCGGCCATAGCCTCTCCTTCCAATTCCCTCCCCCGTTCGTGAGGGGAGGGTGACGGTGGGGGACCTTTGCGGTGCGATTGTCTGGCGCGCCGCACATTCAGATTCCAACCTTACCCAACCGCCGCAAACATCCCTACCTGCAAGCAAGCTAAGGAACGAGTCAGCGATAGGTATCTCGCTTCCCCTCTCCCTCTGTTAGGGAGAGGATCGAAGGTGAGGATCCAATGACAGCGCTATGCGCGATTCAAGATTCCGCCTCCCTCCGATAAGTCCGCTCGCTCCCAGCCTCTCCCTATCAGGGAGAGGCCGCGCCTCCCGCGCGGGTGAGGGTCCAAATTTCAGGATGCGGTTCGTTCCTATGGTCAGGGCCAAGTCGGCGCACCGAAGACAGGAAATGCGAACCATGCAAGCCATGCGAACAAGCTCCAATGCAACAGCAGATTGGTCCTGAACGAAGGTTCTCTGTTTCCAGCTCCGGACGAAAATTAATCCCAACGGTGCGATGGATGCGATGTTTGCTACGAGGTATCCGTAGGTGTACTTCGCGCCCTGGTACCCCATCCCATCGGACCAGTTTCGGAAATAAATTGCGGTTAACACCGTCGCAATTGCGAACAAAGCGTACGACCGCTTTGGGACTCGGGCTGCACCCGAAAACAACCGTGGATTCCACACGAAGAAAATAAGCACAGGTACGAACTGTGCCAGTACGAGCGACGCTGTGACAGTTCCGAATGGGAGGATCATGCAGATCCAAAACCAAGACACGCCTGTCAATGCCGTCTCGGGAAGAAAAAATACGACGTTAGAGAGCAGTTGCAGTCCTACCCAACGGGAATCGCCAGACTTAAACCCGAGATGAATGTTGCCCATTGTGGCTTCATAATTCGATCAAGGACTGCAACAAGAGCCCTAGTCGCTCTGCGTGAGCTTCCTTCGAAATGCGCGATCCCTCTTCAACCTCCACTCCCTACTCATCGCCTCTTCGCGCGACTCATGCCGCTCTGCATACAGCAAAAACCACACCCGCCCGCGCGTCGATCGCGCGCCCGTGCCGGCATTATGCCGCGCGATCCGCCGCTCCAGATCATTGGTCCATCCGACGTACGTGCGATATCCGTCGACACCGCAACTACCGAGCACATAAACAAAACACTCCATCTCATCGTACCTGGGAGCAAAGTAGCGCGCCGCGCGCAACTTTGCGCTTCTCACTGGGTGCAGCGGTCACCCCTGCCGAGGGCGCGGGGCGAGGAGCCCCGCATCTCCCCGCGGCGCAGGGCGATCAGGTTACCAGCCGCTTGCTGTTTCGACTATGTTCAATCTGAAGTAACGACATTCGGGAGAGAATTCTATGGGAACTGCCAACGGCCGCAAATCGATCTTCATCACCGGCGCCGCATCCGGGATGGGCCGCGAGACCGCGCGTCTGTTCCGCCAGAAAGGATGGTTCATCGGCGGCTATGACGTTAACGCCGACGGACTCCGCGCACTCGAAAAGGAACTCGGCGTCGACAACTGCGTCGTGCGCAAGCTCGACGTCACCGACAAGGCCGACTACGAAAAAGCGCTCGCCGAATTCGGCGCCGCCACCGGCGGCAAGATGGACATCCTCTACAACAACGCCGGCATCGGCGTCGGCGGCTTCTTCGACGAAATCCCGTTCGAGGACATCATGCGCGTCGTCCGCGTCAACTTCATCGGCGTCCTCAACGGCATTCATTCCGCCATCGGCTTGCTCAAGGCGACGCCGGGATCGCTCTGCTTTACGACCTCGTCCTCGTCCGCCACCTATGGGATGCCGGGAATCGCCGTCTATTCCGCCACCAAGCACGCAGTCAAGGGATTGACCGAGGCGCTGTCGATCGAGTTCCGCCGCTACGGCGTGCGCGCCGCCGACACGCTGCCCGGCCTGATCGATACCGCGATACTCCCGCCCGGAGCCGCCGAGCGCGCGCCGAAGGAAGGAATGTTCCGGCTTATCCAGCCGATCGAAGTCGCGAAGATCGTCTGGGAGGCCTACAACTCCGACAAGCTCCATTGGTATCGTCCCCGAGGAGATCGGCGATCTCGACAAGGCGGCCGGCAACAATCCCGAGCAGGTCCGCGAGCAGATCGTTCAGATGATGGCGTTCGCCGGAAGCTCAGAACGCAGCCGCCAAGAAGTGAAGCGAATCAAATAATCCAAAACTGGAGTAATCAAAATTTTCTCGGAGGAATAAAAACTTGTGGGACACATACTGAAAGAAGTCAAAGATGGCGTCGCCACCATCACGCTCAATCGTCCGGAGAAGCTGAACGCATTCTCGGGCACGATGGCCGCCGAGCTCTACGCGTCGTTCGCCGAGTACGACCAGGACGACGACGTGCGCGTGATCGTCGTCACCGGCGCGGGCCGCGCGTTCAGCGCGGGCGCCGATCTGTCGAGCGGCGGCAATACCTTCGACGCCGACGCGCGCGCCGAGCGTCGCGAGCGGCCCGCGCCTGCGATTCGGCCGTGGAACGTGCGCAAGCCGATCATCGCGGCGATCAACGGCCCGGCGGTCGGGATGGGCATCACGCTGCCGATGCAATGGGACATCCGCGTCGCCGCCGAGAGCGCGCGAATCGGATTCGTATTCGTGCGCCGCGGCGTCGTGCCGGAGGCACTCAGCCTGTGGACCGTCCCGCGCATGATCGGCGTGGCCAAGGCCAACGAACTGCTGATGACCGGGCGGATCATCAGCGCGCGCGAGGCGCTCGAGTTCGGAATCGTCAGCCACGTGTGGCCCGACGCGGAGTTCATGCCGAAGGTGCGCGAGATGGCGCTCGACATCGCGCAGAACACGGCGCCGGTATCGGTCGCGATCACCAAGCGGTTGATTTACTGCCTGCTGGCCGAGCCGGAAGCTGAAAAAGCGCAGAAGGCAGATACGCGCGCGTTCGTGTGGGCGGGCAAGCAGCCTGACGCGTACGAAGGCGTGAGCGCGTTCGTCGAGAAGCGCAAGCCCAAGTGGAAGATGAAGCCGTCGAAGGACATCCCCGAATTTATCCCGACGATCAAGTGATCGAGCCCGCCGCAGAAATCTTCGGCGATGCGCTCACGACGCGCGCGGCGCGGGGGCGCGAGGCGGTGCTGCTCGCGGCATTGGCGATCGCCGGCGCGATAATCGAGTATCCGCTCGCATTCGCGCTCAAGTCGCTCGACCGATCCGAACTCGGTACGCGCGTTGCCATTTCTCGGCGTTACGCTTGTGCTCGCCACACTGATGCCGCTCGCACTTCGACTCAGTGGCGAGCTTGGATTGCCGGGCGCTCCGTTGATCGCGGCAAAAGCCGCCGCCGAGAAATTGCATTTCTCGATTCGCAGCCTGCTGCGAGTCTCGATGGGCTATGCGCTCCTCGCAGCGATAGCCGGCGCGAGCGTGCTGGCGCTCCTGATCGTGCCGCTGATGCTGATTCAGCACGGCGGCGCCGGTCTTAGGATCCCGAACATGCCGATGCTGACGGCGCCGCCAGGCCGCATCGCATTGGTTGGCGCGGCGGTCGCGATCGCGGCGGCGGTCAGCGAGGAGATCCAGTTCCGATTAGTGCTGTATCGCGATCCTCGGATGGATCGCGCGGCTCGATGTCGTGCGACGCGCGAGGCCATCCGGGACGTGGCGCGCTTTGGATCGTGACGTTTGTGCAGGGCTACGCATTCGGAATGATTCACCTGGCGCCGTCTGGCCGGCACGATGTTCCACAGCACCTCGCGGTTCATGCTCGGCGGACTGGTGATGCCGCAGACGTGGGAAGGCGTCGTGTTCGGGCGCTTGTATTTGCGGCGCGGGCTGGAAGCGTCGATCATCGCGCATGCGTCGATGGACGTCGCGCTGTTCGCTATTGGCGGCGATCGGATGTCGAGCAGTCATCTCGGCGCGCGCTGAGCGCGCGCGCACGCAAGGAGAAATCGACAATGGCGGAAATGGGAATCTACGAAACTATGCGCACGCTGCGCGCTGTGCAGGCGTTTGCGGCCCGATGCGATACCCGACGACGTACTGCAGTCGCGTGCTCGAAGCGGCGACATGGGCGCCGACCGGCGGCAACGTCCAGCCGTGGCGGATAGTCGTCGTCAAGGATCGCGCGCTCAAAGAGCCGCTCGGCAAGCTCTACAACGAGCGATGGATCGCGTACTCGAAGCAATATCGCGGCGCGATTCCCGCCAGCGCTCCGGCCGACGTGCGCGCGCGCGCCGAGCGCACGCTCGCCGCGGGCGATTACCTCGGTGCGCATTTCGGCGAGACGCCGGTCGTCGCGGTGTTCTGCTTCAATCCGAAAAACATGGCGATCACCGACGCCAAGCAGGACCGCGTCTCGGTGGTCGGCGGCGGATCGGTTTACACCGCGGTCGAGAACCTGTTGCTCGCGTGCCGCGCCGAAGGACTCGGATGCGTGCTGACGACGCTGCTATGCGAATGCGAGCCGGAAGTGCGCAAGCTGCTGGCGATTCCCGATCCATGGTACACGGCTGCGGCAATTCCGATTGGCTATCCGGTCGGCCGCGGCCACGGCCCGCTGATAAGGCGACCCGTCGAGCAGCTCGCGTACCGGACACGTGGGGCAAGCAAATGTGATAAAGTCAGATTTGAATTAACAAATCCGTAACCTTGCGGCGCTTCCTTCTGGATCGCGCCGGATGCTCCCATAAGTGCGAGCAGATGAAATCGACCCGCATGTCGATGGCCACCCGCTTTAGAAATCGTGAAAAACGAATCTGCATTACTTTCAGCAAGTTCGGAATCATTCGAAGCCCTGATCTCGAAGGTTCTTGAAATCCTTGGCTCGCTGAAAAGGTTCGAGAGCGAACTGCAAGAACGCGTATCGGCCGTTCATCCCGAGTACCGCAAGAGCGCAATCAATCTGATTCACTACCTGGCTCTTAGGCACCAGGATGTTCGGACGCTCCAGGACGAACTGGCGGCTCTGGGGCTTTCCTCGCTAGGACGGACCGAAGCCCATGTGATGAGCACGCTGAATTCGGTGCTGGTGGTGCTCCATCATCTCGCCGGGCGCAAGATTGAGGCGCAGCCGAAGTCGGGATGGCCGGGCTTTCGCGAGGGCAAGTCGTTGCTCGCAGCACACACCGAGTCTTTGCTCGGTCCGGTGCCGGCTGATCGCGGAGTCCGCATCATGGTGACGATGTCGGCGGAGGCTGCGGATGACTATACGCTGGTGCGCGACCTCCTTTCCCACGGAATGAACTGCATGAGGATCAACTGCGCGCACGACTCCCCGGAAATCTGGGAAGCGATGGTCAAACATCTGGAACGCGCGCGCCGCGAACTAGGCCTGCCGTGCCGCGTTCTGATGGATCTCGCGGGACCGAAGCTGCGAACCGGTCCGATAGAACCGGGTCCTCGGGTCATCGCATGGCATCCCACGCGCGATACTTTTGGATGCGTGACGAAGCCCGCGCGAGTCTGGCTTCAGGCTGCAACGGGAAGCCGCTCTCTTCCCGCTGACGCGGACGCAGCGCTGCCTGTCCCGGCTGCGTGGCTTGGTGAGATCAAAAGCGGAGAGCGGATTCACTTCAGGGACGCTCGCGGAAAGCGCCGGGTTCTCGAAGTGGTCGGCGGCGACGAGACGGGTCGATGGGCGCAATGCAATCAAACCGCGTACCTGACTCGGGGTACCACGTTGACGCGCGTCGATTCGGCTGACGGCTTGATGCGCGAAGCACGCGTGGGAGACCTGTTGCCGCGCGAGCAAGGAATCCGGCTGAGCAAAGGCGACGTGCTGATGCTCACCGCGGAGCCAATCGTCGGCAGACCCCCGTTGAAAGATTCAGAGGGACGAATACTGAGCCCCGCGACGATCTCGTGCACGCTGCCGGAGATATTGCCCGCCGTTCGAGTGGGTGAGCAAATCTGGTTCGACGACGGCAAGATCGGCGGAATCGTCCGGGAGGCTCAGCCGGCCGCACTGCGCATCGAGATTACGCAGGCCAAGTTGGGTGGGGTGCGTCTCGGCGCCGACAAGGGAATCAATCTGCCTGACACGAGTATCAACTTGCCCGCGCTCACGCCGAAGGATTGCGAGGACCTTGAATTTATCGTTCGCCATGCGGACCTGGTCGGTATGTCCTTCGTGCGGCATGAGCGCGACATCCTGCAACTTCAAGCGCGACTGCGAGAGCTTGATGGTCATCTTGGAATCGTGCTGAAAATCGAGACGCGACAGAGCTTCCAGCGTTTGCCGGGGCTCATGCTCGCGGCTATGCGTCAGCATCCGGTGGGAATTATGATCGCGCGCGGTGACCTGGCGGTAGAGTGCGGCTACGAACGGCTGGCGGAAGTTCAGGAAGAAATTCTGTGGTTCTGCGAGGCGGCGCATCTACCCGTAATATGGGCGACGCAGGTCCTCGAGTCGCTCGCCAAGAAAGGCCAACCCTCTCGCGCAGAAATCACTGACGCGGCGATGGGAGAGCGTGCGGAGTGCGTGATGCTGAACAAGGGACCTCACATCGTCACTGCGGTCAGCGTGCTCGACGATATCCTGCGACGCATGGAGGACCACCAGTCCAAGAAGTCGTCGCGCCTGCGCACGCTGCATTTGAGCGCGATGAAGGAGTCGGAGTAAGTGTAAGATTCCCGGCGCACAAGTGTAAGATCCCCGGCGCGCCGAGGAGTGTCGCCATGAACAAGCTTTTCAAATCCGTTCTGTGCCCGATTGACTTCGACGAGCTCTACCCCGACGCTCTCGAATTCAGCAAAGACCTGGCCCTCCAGAACGAAGCGAAACTCTACGTGCTCAACGTGATCTCCGATTTCGCTGCGGACCATGGTGTGGAAGCGGGCAGCAGAAAAAGCCTGCAGCAACAAACCCGGGCGCTGCTGCAAGGCAAGGTTGACCATGAGTTCGTGATCCGCACCGGCGAAGTGGTAGACGAAATCCTCGCAGCGGTCGGAACTTTGAAGGTCGACCTAATAGTGATTCCGACCCACGGACGCCACGGTCTCAAAAGAGCGATGCTCGGAAGCGTGGCGGAGCGGATAGTTCGCGACTCCCCGGTTCCCGTGCTTACGCTGAGAGCGCGCTAAGGACACTACTTCGACGCCTTGCCGCTGCCCTCCAACTTGACGCTCCTGTCGGGAAGCGACTCGAGGTTGGTGTCGATCACGAGCGTGCCGCTGTACTTCATCGCTGCGGTTGGAGTGAACTTCACCGAGACCTCGCAGCTTCCCGCCGCGACGCCCTTCGATTTCGGACCGAGGTCGTCATCGTCGCATTCCTGGCTCACCGTGAACGGACTCGCCACGCCGGATTCCATCTCGATCAAAATCGGGAGCGGGACTTTTTTCTTTTTGACCTTGCCCGCGTTGGCGATTTTTATCGACTTGACCGGACTCTCGCCGATGTCGACACTTCCGAAATTCAGTCTCTTCGGTGAGATCTTCAGCTTGCCGACGACCGGAGTCGGAGTGGCAGTTGGAGTCGCTGTGGCGGTCGCGGTAGGCGTTGGAGCCACCGTGAGCACGTTGAAGCTGTCCGATTCGTCCGACGCGAGCAGTTGTGAAGTGCCGGCAAAAGTCGCCGTTAGAGTCTCGAGGCCGCTGCCGCTTGCCGTGATCGAGCAGGTCGCGATGCCTTGAGCGTTAGTACTTCCAGAACAGTGCTGGCTGCCTGCCGAGAAGTTGATGGTCTCGCCCGAGAGCGCGGTGGGCGGAGTCTGCGAGACATCGGTCAGCGACGCGATGAGGTTTACGGTTTGGCCCGGAATGGCGCCCTTTGGGCTCTGGTTGAGGCTCACGGCGGTCACATCGGTTCCCGGTCCCCACGTGATAACTGCCTGGTTCGAAGTTGTCGTGTTGCCGCCAACCACCGCCGAGGCGCTGATCGTATCGGCACCCTCATGCGCCGCGGTGTAGGTGAACGATGCCTGTCCGCTGGCGTTGGTGTTCACACTGGCGATCTGTGGATTCGCACCAGAGACGCTGAACAGGACCGGCGTTCCTGCGGCCACCGCTGCATAGTGGATGCTGGTGTTCAGCGTTTGCGCGCTGCCCTGCGCAGGGTTGGGCGAGACAGTCGTCGGAGTCAGCACGAGCGATGGCGCCAAGAGGCTGGTAAAACTGCAAGTGCCGTCTGGTTTGCTGACGCGCAACACCTCGTTGCCATTGGCGAGGTATAGGCATCCGTCGGGACCGAATTGTCGCGTTCTCTGCTGCGGGGACGATGCCGCTATTCACCAGGATCGAACCGGTGCTGGGAGGGCTGGTTGTGAGATCCAGCGTAGCGACTGCCTCGCTGAGCGTGCCGATTGCGGTACCGAAGATAAGGAACTTCGCTCCGCCGCCCGTCGCGGTTCCCGATGCGGCCAGAAATTCTCCCGCCGGGACCGGGCCGGAGAGCACATTGACGGGGGCCGGTTGAGTGCCGGCGGTGCCGCCGACCTCGATGATTTGGCCATCGCCGGCATTGCCGAACACATAGATAGTACCGTCGGCTGCGAAGGTTATCTGGTAGTTACCCTGGTTCGGCAAGGTCGCATAGGTGGAAGGTGTGGGAGTGGTTGCAAGGTGCGAGATGCGCAGCAGCGCGCCGCTGCCGTTGGGACCTTCGCAGCCGTCATCGACGAACAAGTCTCCACTGAGAGGATCGACTGCCATCTCGAGTGGGCAATTGAGATTCCCGACCACCGTGTTGAGCACGGCGCCGCTGGTCGGATCAATTTGAAGCACAGCGCCGGTACCCAGATTGCCGCCGGTCGAGCCGCGCACCCCGTAGAGGTTGCCGTTGTCGAATACCAGTTGGCCGAGCAGGGGACCAATCGTGCCAATCAGATTGCTTGCGCTCGCGGCGCCGCCGCCTGGTGGAATCTTATATATGGCGCCGTTGAACTCCTCGCCCACGTACAGATTGCCCGAAGCGTCGAAGGCGAGGCCCCACGCGCCGGGGCATCCGCCGAAGTCTCCACCCGCGAATGAGAAGTTTTCCGAAAACAAACCGGTGACATACGGAGTGACGAGGTAGCCCGGTGCGGCCATCGTATTTCCGTTCCCGCATCCCGGTTCGGGCCCGCTGTTGAAGGTCACCTGCATGGTCTCGGGAAATGCCAAACTGCCGTCGGTCACATCGGTCGCCGTGTAAGTGACGGTCTCGTTGTCGGTGTCGTACCCGGTGAACTCGATTTTGCCCGTGGCGTCAGTGATCTGCGGAATGGGCCCGGTGATGACCGAGTTGCCCGTCTGTGCGATCTGGATCTCCTTACCCGGCGATGGACGCCCGAGTGTGTCTTCGAGCGTCACGGTAATAGTGGTGGGATGCGCACCGTCGGCAGTTACCGTCGTCGGGAACGCCCCGATCGCAGCCTGCGTCGAGGGCGCCGTCGCAAAGGTCAGGCTCGGTGAACCGGTCGGCGTCAGCGTGACGCCGTCGGTCGTGTCATTCGCAGTGAAGTTGACGGTCTCGGCGTCGAGATCCGTGACCGAAAAGATTACTGCTCCGTTGCTGATGGAGGTGACTCCGCTGCCCGGCGTAATTTCCGCGTGACTGCCGCCATTGGCGGCCAAGGTCACCGTCTTGCCGGAGACTACATTGCCGTTGGCGTCGCGCAATTGCACCGCGACATAGCCCTTCGAGGTTCCATCGTCGGGAACATCGAAGGAAGACGTGCTGGCCTGAGACATCGAGGCGCTGACTGCTCCCACGGTGGCGCTCTGTAGTTCGAGACTGAGGGCGCTGATGTTCGGCGAGCCCAACCCGACGTGCGCAAAATCACTGCCCATGCTCGCCGCGGTGTGGAATGCATTGGTACCGGCGAGCGGGTAAAGTGACAGATTGATCTGGCCCAGGTTGGAGCCCTGAGCCTGGTTGAGAGCCGCCGTGAAGGCGGCCCAAATTGGAGCCGCGATGCTGGTGCCGCCAAAGAGCAGATTGGTCGGGCAGCCGCCTTTGTCGGCCTCGCAGATCGCTACGCCGTTCGCGGCAGGGTCAGCGTTGGCAACAACGTCGGGGACCGATCGCATCGTCGACAATCCGGTTTGATAGCCGGGCGCCGTAAAGAACTTGCTGACGCCGAAGCCGCCTTGACCGGTCTGCGGCGTCGAGCTGCTGCCGTTCCACCACGTCTCGCCCTCATACTCCCCGGCCGGACCCACAACTACCGAGCTTCCGCCGACCGCAGTGGCGTGCGGCGCATCGGCAGGAACCGCAACTGTGTTTGCGCTGCCGTCGAGGCAGGTGCTTCCGGAATCGCCAGACCCGTTAAATGCGCTGATTCCTGCCGCCGCCGCATTCTGGAAAATCATATCGATGCTGTTTACGTCGGAGGACGTCGTCTCATCCTCGCAGTACGCCCAACTGTTGCTGATGACCGTAACTTTGTCCTCGATCATCTTGTTGAGCACGGTCTGAAAGCTGGCTCCCGATCCCGTGAATGGCGCCGAATAAACCGAAACATTCGCGCCTGGTGCGAGCATCATCACCGTGTCGATATCCAGCAGGACTTCGCTCTCGCCGCTGCCGATAGATGCGCCGCCGTCGATCTTCACTTCGTTCAGCTGGCTAATCTGGGCTTGCGCGCTGACCAGGGCGAGAAAATCACTCACGTCGCTTTGATTGTACGAATCAAATTCCACCAGCCCGATGGTCTGGCCCGTTCCGGGCAGAGACGTAGACGCATTTGAGCCTTCACTCAAATGCGTCGGAGCTTTCGCGCTTGCGCCTTCGGCGGGCGCTGTGAAGAGAGGGAGAATGGAAATTCGATTGCACGGCTCATACCCGGCGGTGACTGCCTGCTGATCGAGGCAACCTAAGTCGTAGAGAAGCGCGGCATAGACATAGGCGACTCCGCACGCAGTGGCGAGGACTCCCGAGGGAGAATTGGGATCGGCGGTTGAGTTCGCCGCATAACAGCCTTTGAGCCCGTTGATCCCTTCCATCATATGGCCGTGTCTTAGTCCGAGCTCCGCAAGGTTTGA
Organism: uncultured delta proteobacterium; assembly: GCA_963721485.1. Lineage (GTDB taxonomy): Bacteria > Desulfobacterota > Binatia > Binatales > Binataceae > Binatus. The sequence goes on from CAVRJV010000008.1 coordinate 16,727, forward strand.
CAAACCGATCACGGACCCCACCGAAGACGCGATTTGTCTCGGTATTGCCGGATCCTGGTCATTGGCAAAGAACCGGGCCTTGCCGACTTGGTAGTCGCCGATGTTGAGATCGAACGCGCCCTCCGCCTGCTCACGCGTGCCACGCATCGTCAGCGTCAGGCGATTTTGGGAACCTTCGAGCAGGTGAAATCCTTTACCGTGCAGATAGCCAAGCACTGAGTTGTACGTTTGACGCGAAGGGCCGAAGCGGTCTGCAATCTCGCGCTGATTGAGGAATCGATGAAAATTCTTTGAATGGGGATCGTAGAGCTCATGCAGGTAGCGGTCGAACTCCGCCTGATGGTCGCGTTTGAGAACCATCGTGATCGTGAGCGGCCGGCGTGCTCCGGATGCTGCCGCGTGGTCGGTGGCTGAAAGCGCTGTTGCTTTCGACAACGCGGGCAGCACATGGCCTGGGATGCGCACCGTCGCAGCCGTGTTGTTACGATGATCAGTGCTCGCTGTGGCGTTCGAGGGGCTAACGAAGAGTGGCCAAGCTAACGCGAGAACCAGTAACCACAGGCGGGCTCGAGGTAACCTGACCGAAATTTCCATTTCCACCCCCTCGATTTTGGCTCTTACGACGAGTATAGGCTCGCTTAATACCTAATTCATCGCAAATGTGACTTTCAAGCTCAAATTTGCGTAAGAATGTTTTTCTGCGATGCCAAGGGGCTTCAGACTCTGGTGGAACCTCGTAGGCCCCGAGAATCAGCAATTCGCCACGCATAGGTCTCACTACCGGGGCCAATCGCCATCTGGCAAAACCCATCCGGGCGCGATTTGCGTAGGTCCGCGGGCTCTCGCCTTTGATTCGCCTGCGATCCTTCGCAAAGCACGGCGGGCGCGCATCGGAAATCTCCGTCTTTTGAGACGCTACGCTCAACCCGCGCGTCTTCCCGGGAATGCGCAGATCTACAGCTGGCGTATGCAGCCGCGTGGTCATCTGCCGACTCGGGGTCATCAGGGACAATGCTTTGGTCGCCGATTTATTTTCGGACCGGTGAGGAATGATGCGATCTCGCACTGTGCGCGGGGAGACTCGTGGGCTGCGAAATGTCCGACCGCAGGGATGACCAGGACCGTGGAATTGGGGAGCGTTTGGGCCGCGATTTCTCCCCAGCCCGGCGGTGTGATGGCGTCGAAGCTGCCCGACAGGATGAGGGTTGGAATGCTGCTGCGCGTAACCGAGCGTTGCGCCAAAGATCCCTTGCGCACCTTCCAGCCGCGGCAGTCATCATACACATGGGTAAAGTGCACGGCGCGCGCCAGGACGGAGTCCGGATAGTTTGGGAAAGCAAGGCGCCCCTGCAACAGCACGTCGGATTCGCTCTCGTAGGGCACCCACTCACTGCATATGACGCCGTATGTCAGGCCGTAGCCAACGTAGCCTTGGGGAGTCGCCAACACGGACTGTGCGATGGACAAGGCGATTTTCTCCGGATTTCCCCTGGCGAGCTCTCCGATCCACTCGGGCACATGCGGGTAGTCTGCGGTCGCAAAGGACATATCGACGAGCCAGTTCACCAGCTTCCCACCGTCGATCACGACCTTCACTGGTGGCTTACCCTTTTCCGGCATCACGCTGGCAGTGACCGGATGGGATTCGAGATCACGCACCAAGCGGGTGAAGGTCTCGCTGAGGCCCGCTTGCCGGCTCAAGCAGCCGGGCTTTTGCGCGCACGCGCGGAAGAGGTTGTCGAATCCGTCGCGAGCGTTGCCCCAGTACCTTCCCACGTTTACGATCGACGGCGGTTGCACCGAGTCGAGGATGACGCTGCGGATGCCCTGTGGATGCTCGCGTATCAGCGTGAGCGCGAGATTGGTGCCGTAAGAAATCCCGAACACGTTCCAATCGGTGATTCCGAGCACCATGCGTAAGTCAGCGAAATCCGCGGCGTTCTCGGTCGTGTTATATGCGCTGAGGTTCCGCCCGCTCGCCGCCCAGCGAAGGTAGCAGGCTCGCGCCGCCGCCGCATGAAGGCGCCCGGTCGAAGGAGCATCCAGCGCGAGGCCGAGGCTGCGAACGAAGAATTGGTCAACCTCCGGGCAGGTCAGTGCGGGCTCCGAGTACAGAGTTCCCCGCTGATCCATGAGGATAAGATTCCGGTCCTGGTTGAGGCCGACGGCGACCGCCAGGTCCGCCTCATTGAGGGCTATGCCGCCTGGGCCGCCCGCCAGGTAGACGACTGGGTCGGGCTTCGGCCGCGCCGCGCGGGCGCGGATGATCGCAACGATAAGTCGGATTGTGCCGCCACGCGGCTGGCTCCGATCCTCCGGAACTACTAAGTAGCCACAGTTGGCGTTGGGCAGCGCCTTTACTGGAATTGCCGGGCAGGCCGCAGGTTCGAAGCGCGGCACCGTGGGAACGCCTGCGACGGCTGATTGTTGGCCTGAAGCGACCGAGACCAACAACAAGGTAGTAAGCGCGAGAGTTATGCTGAAGCGGCACATCCGCCAAGCAAACGTAATAAAGCGCATTTCATCGCTCAGCCCTGCAAAGGATCAAGGCCGCTTCGCGTTATGTTATTGCTGATCAGGAGTCTCTGCCGATAATCGCAGATTCACAGGTCATGCGCCGCTTGGGCGCAGTGGCGAGGGCTCTCAAGCTCGAGTTTGTCGTTCAACAGCGGCAGCAAATAAGGATTCCCACCCTTCCCGGTAACCCAGCCACCGTCCAAGAGTTGCTGATGTACCAGGGCGCAAACGTGCCGAACGATCTCTGCCTGACGTTCGACAACCTGAATTGAAACGAGTTCTTCTAGCATCCGCACGTATGGCTGAGCCTCCTCGCGTTTGCGAAACTCGAACGCGAGCCACTTCCAATACGGTGCGAAGTCGCGGCTCATAAGCAGCACAATTCGCATCACGCCGGTCGCGAATTCTCCCAAATAGATCGCGATCGCGATCGGATCGCGACGCGCCGCCATACGCTGAACGAAATTGTATTCACCGTGGTGCCAAATCCGAAACGATTCTTCAGCTAGCCGCTTGCGAACAATCTCCTCGGGATACTCGTGAAGAGCCGACCGCCAGCTGCTCAACTCGCCGGTGCCGTCAACCCAGATTTCTCCGTGCCGGAGAAAATATAGAGTGGACTCCTCGCTGGCGGCTGGCCAGTCTCTCGCAGTTGTCGGCAGCCGCGCGATCTTCAGATATTTGCGGAACCAGTCGGGGATGCTTTCGACCTGCACGCTTTTGTTGCCAGCGCCGGCTAGTCTATAACCCTTCCACGGATTGGGTGCCGCGGCATTCATCGCCTGCGACACTTGCTCACCAAATGCCGCATAATCGTCGGCGGCGAGAAAGAGAGCGAACTGGGGTCCCCAGTCGTGATCCCGTGAAATCTCATCGTCGCCACCGAGGACGTCTGAGCCCAATAGCCGGCCGGCGGCGATTCTGTTCTCCAGATGAGGAAACTGCGCGATCAGATAAGGATAGCCCCAGGAGAAGAAAAAGTCGCGAGCTAGCTCTAAACCCTGCATAGGCACCAATGCCGTCATGCGACGCAAAACTAACGTACTGGGACTTCTATTTTGACTCTACAGGTCCCTTACTTGCCCGTTCCGGAGATTGGGATCGTCTGCGGTGACCCTGCGGCGTTGTCGAAGATCATCAGGGTTGCACTCTGCGGCGTAGTGTCGGGCGGCTTAAAGGTCACCGATACCTTGCAGCTTTTCCCCGGCTTGAGGGTTTTTTTGCATTGCGATTTGATCGCGAACGCGCCCGCCGTCACGCTTTGCATCTGGATTGTTAGTGAGGGACCTTTTTTCTTCGCCGTGTTCTTGATGTTCAGCGTCTTCGGCTTGCTGGTTTTGCCGACCGGCGTCGTCGTGCCGAACGACAGGGTCGGGGGAATTACCTGCGGCGGGAAGGGAGTTGCGGTCGCCGTAGGAGATGGGGTCGCAGTCGCCGTGGTGGTCGCGGTCGCCGTCGCGGTGCGCGTGGCGGTGGCAGTAGGTGTCGCGGTGTGAGACGACGTTGAGGTGGCAGTTGCGGTCGCGGTCGATGTCGCCGTGGCTGTTGGCGTCGCGGTCGGCGTGGCGGCGGTCGAAGTGGCGGTAGGCGTCGCCGTCGGACTTGCCGCGAGCGGCTGATCGAACCACAGCACGCGATTGTTCAGGGTGTCGCTGATCGCGACGTCGCCGAGACCGTCGACTGCGACACCTTGCGGAGAGCATAGCGTCGCCGCATCGGGCGCGCTGCCGTCGAAGTTGCAATGAAATCCGTTCAGATCGTCGGCCTGCCCGAAGACGCGATTCGGCGTGGTGTTACTCGTGGCGGGCGCGGTGTATTCGAGCACGCGGCTGTTGCCCCAATCGGCAATATACAGATTCCCCGACGGATCAACGGCCACCTGGCGCGGCTCAGTCAACCCGGTGGTGCCGCCGCCGGCGCCGTTGTTGGTGAAACTGCTCTGGCCGAAGACGGTGTTGGCGGTGGTATTGTTCGCGGGATTCGCAGTCTCGTTGAATTCGAGGACGCGATTGTTCGAGAAGTCGGATATGTAGAGATTGTTACTCGCATCCAGCGCGACGCCCTCGGGAAGGTATAAGCTGTTCGCGGTGGGTGTGCTCGGAGAATCTGACGGATTGTTCCGGTCAGTTGAAGTGAACGAGCCCGCCTGTCCCCATACCACCGTCGCAGTCTCGTTGGTCGATAGCGGCGCGGCATATTCCAGCACCCGATTGTCCTGGGTATCCGCCACGTAGAGGTTGTTGTTGCTATCAATCGCGACCGACCCGGGCCCGCATAGAGTCATCGCGCTCGGTGTACCGGAGCAACTTGCGGTCGAGGTGCCCTGAAGGCCGACTACGACTGTTGCGCCCGCGCTGTCGACGCAGGGCAGACTGCCGCATCCGGCAAACGGCGCGGCGAACTCCAGCACTCGATTGTTGGCGGTATCGGCGACGTACAAGTTGCTGTTGCTATCGACCGCCGCGCCCTGCGGATCTGCCAGCGATTTCGTGCTGCTCGTAGTGCTTCCGCCGCCCTCGTTGGCAGCGTTGCTGAAGAAATCCGGTTGCCCGATCACCAGATCCGCGGGCGCACCGTCAGCGAATGTTGCAACGTCGTTCCACGCGAGTATCCGATGGTCGAACGAGTCGGCGACGTAGAGATGCCTCGGGTTCGATTTCTGGTCGATCGCGATCTGGATCGGCAGGGCGAGGAATTCCGGCACCGGCGTGTTGGCTTGCAGATGGCTGAAGAGGTCCTGACCCAGCACCAAGGACGCGGATTGATTCTCGGTTTCGAGCGGCGCCGTGAATTCCATGATGCGATTGCCGCTCGTATCTCCCACCAGCAGATTCCCGCTCGCATCGATTGCGACACCCTCCGACGAGCACAGCACGTTGGCCGAACTGCATGTCGTGTTGGTCGTCGTGAAATTGGCCTGACCGAAAACCGCAATTGCGTTTTGATTGTTGGTTATCGGAGTCGTGAACTCGAGCACGCGGGCCGTTCGTCCGCCGACGTAGAGGTCATTACTGGCGTCGAACGCGAGCTGATACGGATTGCAGATCCCATTCTGGCTGTTGATGATGCATGAACTGCTGTCGCTCGGGCTCGGCACACCAAGGGCCGCATCTGCAGTCGCGTTGGTCGGCGGCGTTCCGGGCTGGTCATAGACCAGTACGCGATCCTCGAAGGTGTCCGACACCCAGACATTTCCATCATTGTCGATCGCGACGCCGTAGGGTTGGCAGAGACTGGTAGCGCTGACGCTCGGGCAGGAGAGGGCGGAGGTGTTGAAGTTGGTGCCGCTCGCGCCCTGGCCGAATACGAAATCGGCGGTGTTGTCGCCGCTGCCAGGGACGGCGGTAACGGTCAGGGGTGTGTTGAACTCGAGCACACGATTGTTCTGCTGGTCGGCGATATAGAGGTTGTCATGACTGTCGACCGCGATCCCCTCTGGAACGCATAGAGAATCGGCACTCGCGCCCTCGGTGGTCGCGCCGAAGTTGCACCCGCCAGCGTGAAAATCGTTGCGCTGGCCGAACACCATGTTGGCCGGACCGACCGAGCACGGGAACGCTCCGCCGCACGCTACGTAAGGCGCGTTGTACTCCAGCACGCGGCCGTTGCTAGTGTCCGACACGTACAGATTGCCCTTGCTGTCGACGGCGACTCCGTTTGGCGATGACAAACCGCTGGGACCGCCGCCGCTGCCCACCGAGTACAGATCGACCTGCCCAACGACCAGATCGGCGGCCTGTCCCGTGACCAGCGCAGCTTCGTCATGCCATCCGAGTACCCGATTATTCGCTGTGTCGGCGGCGTAGAGATGGCCGGCGCTGTCGATTGCGAGCGCGGTAACCCCGCTCAAACCGTATCCGTTGCCGGTTCCCAGACTTACGCCGTTCACGTTGACGGCGGCGCTATGAAGGAAATCCGGCTCGCCGAACTCGCGATCGGCGATCGTGTCGCCGGTCGCCGCCGGAAGCATCGTCACCGCGATTAAAGTGGCGGCCATACAAAGCGCCGCGATCTGGCCGAGGCGGATTCGTATCGTGCGGCGCACGTTCATTTGCGCCTCCACCGCGCCGTAGCGTGCCCGTCAAGGCGCACCAGATGGGGCGCGCCGCCGGCGTTATCATTCACATAGAACATTCCGCCGCGCCGTCCCTTGACCGTTGGCGTGAACGTCACACGCACCGTGCAGGTTTGTCCGGGCAGGAGGATCGCGCCGCAGTTCTGGCCAAGAACGAAATCGCCTGCCGCGCTCAGACCGCCGAGTGCAATCGGTGTGGTACCCGTGTTCTCGAGCGTGACCTTTCCGGTGCGACTCTCGCCGGTCGCGGTGGCGGCAAATTTGAGCGAGGCTGGGCGCACGTCCAGCACGCCCTCGGCGGGCGGCAGTTTGGTGGCGCCCGGTGGATTGTAGGGCAACGGGTAGGCGAGGATCCGGTTGCTGCCTTGGTCGGAAATGTAGAGCGAGTTCGAAGCGTCGACCATCGCCGACAGCGCAGAGCTGAGCGTTTCGTTCGACGGCGCACTGCCGCCGCCTTCGTCGGCTACGAAGTTCCCGCCCTGGCCGAATACTACGTCGGCGGTCGTGTCACCGCTGCCCGACGTCGAAGTCACTGAGAGAGGCGAGAAGAATTCCAGCACGCGATTCGGGACCACGTCGGCGACAAACAGGTTTCCGTTGCCATCGACGATCACGCCTTGCGGACCGTCGAGCGAATTGGGACCCATCCCCGGTGGCGATGACGAGGTGAACGATCCGTTCTCGCCGAAAACTGCATCGGCTGTGGCGTTGGCGGCCGGAACAGTGGCGCTCACGCTCTCGTTGTATTCGAGCACGCGATTGTTCGAGGTATCGCCGACCCATACGTTACCGGTCTGATCGACCGCGACGCCGGTCGGATTGCACAGGCTGGTCGCGCTGGTGGTTTCGCAATTCCCGGTGGTGAAGCTGTTGCCCGCCGCGCCCTGGCCCAGCACGAAATCAGCCGTGGTATCGCCGCTGCCGGCGACCGAGGTGACACTAAGCGGCGTATAATACTCGAGCACGCGATCGTTGTTGTGGTCCGCGACCCACAAGTTGTTAAATTTGTCGACGGCGAGTTGCCTCGGCAGGCACAGTGTCGAAGCGGTGGGAGTGTCGCCGCCCTGGTTGCATTCGGAAGCGGTTGTGCTGGTTTGGCCGAAGATCAGATTTGCCGAGCCGCCGACGCATGGAAAAACTCCGCCGCACGCGGAGAACGGTGCATTAAATTCGAGCACCCGGCTGTTTACGAAATCGGAGACGTAGAGATTGCCGTTGCTGTCCACCGCGACGCCGCTCGGCGTCGAGAATCCGTTCGCGCCGACGCTGCCGGTGCGATCGATCTCGTTCGACTGGAAGTCCGGCTGTCCGATCACCAGCGCAGCGGGCTCGAAGTCGGTGAACGCGGCCGCGCTGCGCCATCCAAGGATTCGGTTGTTCACCGCGTCGGCGACGTAAATGCCCCCAGTCGAGGGGTCGAAGGCTATCTGCGCCGGATTGTCGAGCGATGACGCATTCACAACGTTCTGATTCTTGTGAATCAAGTCGGTCTGGCCGAGCGCGATCACCGCGGCGGCGCCCGAGACGAGCGGCACCGCGTATTCGAGCACGCGATTGTCCGCGCCGTCGGCGACAAACAGGTTGCCCGAGGGCGCGGCCGCAACTCCGTTGGGGAGGCAAAGTGAGCTTGCGGACGGCGGCGCCGGGCATGTGTTGGTGGTGGCGCTGGCCTGGCCGAGGACCAGATTGGCGGTCACATTCGTCGGCGGATTGCTCTCGTTGAACATGAGCGCGCGATTGTCGCTGGTGTCGCCGATATAAAGGTTATTGGAGAGGTCCACGGCGACCTTGGTCGGGAGACATAGCGTACTCGCAGACTCGCTGGCGCATGACGAGGTGGTGAAGCTGCCGGCCTGGCCCCATACCTGGTCGGCCGTGGTGTCGCCGCTTCCGCCGATCGCAGTCACGGCGAGCGGCGTATTGAATTCGAGGACGCGGTTGTTGCTCGGATCGGCTACGTAGAGATTTCCGTGGCTGTCGACCACCACTCCGGTCGGCTGACTGAGACTGTTCTTGCCGATGCCGCCGTTGTTCGCAGTCTTGGCCGTGAAGCTGCCAAGTTGCCCGAAGACGAGGTTCGCGAAAAACGAGTCGGCGGTGACCGGGCCTGCGTATTCGAGCACGCGATTGTTGCCGGTGTCGGCGACCCACACGTTGTTCGCGCTATCGACGGCGACGCCCTGCGGACTGCATAGCGTCTCGGAGTCAGGCGATGAGGTATCGACGTCGCACGAGCCCGAAGTAAAGTTGCCGACCTGGCCGAGAACGACGCTCGCCTCAAAATGCGAGAACTGGCCGTCACTGTTAAAACTGGTGAAAGGGTCGGCAAACACCAATACGCGCGAGTTGCCGGTGTCGGCGACGTAGACGTTGCCCGCAGCGTCAACCGCGACGCCGTTGGGACTCGAGAGGGTTGTGGAGCTGGTGCCTGCGCTTGACGATTCGAAGTCGATCTGGCCGATCACGATGTCGGCGAACCGGCCGGTAGTTAGTGCGCTTATCGACTCCCATCCGAGCACACGATTGTTGCCCGGATCGGCCACGTATATATGGTCATCGACCACGTCGACGGCGACCGCGCCCGATCCATGATTGCCGGGGAAATTCAGCGAGCCGGCCGAAAGCGTATTGGGAGCGCCGTGAGTAAAGTCAGGCTGCCCGAGGACTCGGGTCGCGATCGTGCCCGCCTCTGTTGAGAGAGACCACGCAAACGCGAAGACGGCGCATACAATAATTCGCGCCGCGCTGGTTAGCCTTGTGCGACGCACAGCAAGGATCGCGCTGGTCCTCATTCCAAATGTCGCCCGTTGTCGTCGAATCAAACTCTAAACCAGAAACTAGCAGGCCGCTGAATTAAACACGGATTTAGTCCATGTGAGCCACGTAACGCAAGGGAGAATGGTCAAGATTTGCATGAAGCGAACGTGACGAGATTCATCCAAAGGAGATGCCAATTACTACTAATTGTACGTGACGGCGATCAGAAGTTGGTCGTGCGCTGATACTGACTGACTCCGACCCTCACGCTTACGGATGCTTCGAGATCGACAACGCGATCGTCCGTAATCAGATCCCCAGCCCGACCGCGCGGTTTGGGTAGGTAGCGCGAAGACAGCACAATCTGCGGTTGGTGCGCGCCTTATGCTATCGCTGCGCGCTCCTCGGTTACTTCCCGCGCACGATCGAGCTCGGGTTGCGTTCGAGATAGTCAGTCAGCTCGCGCATCGAGCGCGCCGTTTTGGACACCTCGATTAGAGTTTGGTTGAGCTGAAGGGCGAGCGGCGCCTGCGGATCGAAGGTCGCTTGAAGACTTGCCAGCGCGGCTTGCGCCTGCACCAAAGTCACGTTTGCCTTGTCCGCCGTCTGGCGCAAGCTCTTGGCCAGCGGTCCGGTTTGCGCATTCATGTTGTCCGCGAGGCGGCGAATGCTCGACGCGGTTGCGGCCAACTCCGCCGACGCCTTTGCGAGATTGGCCACCGCATCCTGCAACTGCTGCGAGCTCGTAAACTTTCTCAGCGCCTCCAGAGTCGCGCTCAGGTCTGACAATGTCTTCTCGAAGTCGGCTCGCTGCAGACGCTCGAGAATCTGCGTCACCGTAACCTGAGCCTGCTCGAGCGCGGTCGGAATCGTCGGAATCTCGACGTACTCGTCATTCTCCTGCTGCACAAAGTTAGCGGCGGTGTCGGGCAGCATCTCCAGGTCTACGTACAGGATGCCGGTGAGAAGGCTTTCCATCGCTAGCACGCCGCGCAATCCGTGCTGCACGGCGCGCTCGATATGCTGCGGGTCGGCCAGATCGGTGTTGCGGACGCCGCGCGCGCGCAGCATTGTCTCGTCGAGTTCAACGATCACCGCGATTTTGACCTTTGCTGGAAATTCCTCGACTGGCTCGCCGCGCGGATTGAAGCCGAGCCGAATTTCCTTGACCGCGCCAACCGGCACGCCTTCCATCTTCACGGACGCGCCGACCAACAGGCCGTTCACGCTGCCCGAAAAGTACATCACGTACTGGCGGGTCTTGCGGAACAGGCGGCCCGAACCAAGCGCGACGATCGCGATGACGATTATCGCGACAGCGCCAATCGCGAACGCTCCGACCAGCGCCGGACTCACGCGCCTACCCATCGGTCCGAGCCTCTGCGCGGCCTTCCAAGTCGGGGCGGAGAAACTTTTGCACTGCTGGAATATCGCAATGGTCGCGCAGTTCGCGCGGATCGCCTTGCGCGATCATGCGGCGCGATATCCCGTCGAGGAACACGGAGTTGTTTGCGATCATGAAGATGCTCGCGAGGTCGTGCGTGACAACCATAATCGTCGCGCCCAAACTGTCGCGGAGCTCGATGATCAGCTCGTTGAGGAGCCGGGTGCTTATCGGATCGAGTCCCGCTGACGGTTCGTCAAAGAAGAGCACGTCCGGATCCAGCGCCATCGCACGCGCGAGCGCGGCGCGCTTTTGCATGCCGCCGCTTATCTGGCTCGGATAATAGTCTTCGAAACCTTTGAGCCCGACCAGCCCGAGCTTGAGCCGCGCGATCGCTAAAATTTCCCACTCGCTCAGATCGGTGAACTCGGCGAGCGGCAATGCGATATTCTCCGCGAGCGTCATCGAACTCCACAGTGCACCGGACTGATAGGTTACGCCGAAGCGCCGCAGCATACGCTGGCGTTCTTCGGTTGATGCGCGGGTGAAGCTCTTTCCTTCATACAGGATTTCGCCGCGTGCCGGCTCGAGCAGCCCGATCATGTGACGCAGCAGCGTGGACTTGCCACATCCGCTGCCGCCCATCACCACGAAGATATCGCCCCGGCGCACGATGAAGTTCAGGTCGCGCATCACTACAAACTCGCCGAACGCCATCGTGAGATCGCGTACTTCGATTCGCGCCTCGGCGACGCTGGTGCGCGCGGGTATCGCGCCTGGTTCGATCGATTTCGTCATGCGCCGCCCGATTTCATATGCCAAGCGCGTGGTAGACGAACGCGAAGATGCCGCATGCTAGGACGATCAACACGATTCCGGTCGCGACTGCCGACGTGGTCGCTTCGCCGACCGCCGATGAGCTGCTGCCACATTGAAATCCGCGCATGCATCCGGAGAGAGCCACCAGCGCTCCGTAAACGGTGGCCTTCACGAGTCCGCCGATTATGTAACCCGCGGTTATCGACCGTGCGGTCTCGTGCAAATAGACGGTCGGCGAAATGCCGAGCATCAGCGATCCGATCGTGGCGCCGCCAAAGATGGCGATCAGATCCGAGTAGAGGCACAGCAGCGGCATCATCAAGATCAGCGCGATCATGCGCGGCAGCACGAGGAACTCGAGCGGCGAAATTCCCATCGTCGAGAGCGCGTCGATTTCCTCGGTCACCTTCATCGTGCCGAGCGCTGCCGCGAACGCGGCGCCGGTGCGGCCTGCCATGATGATCGCGGTCATCATCGCGCCCATCTCGCGCGTGACGCCGATTCCGACCAGGTCGGCGACGTAGATTTGCGCGCCGAACTGACTGAGCTGGATCGCGCCCATGAACGCCAGGATGATTCCGACCAGGTAGCTGATCAACGCCACGATTCCGAGCGCGTCCGCGCCGCACTGCTGAATCGCGAGCATCAAGTCCGAGCGGCGAAAGCGAGCCTCCCCGCGCATCATGCGGCCGAACGCGAGGATCACTTCTCCGATGAAATCCAGCGAGGCGGCGACCGATCGCTCGTAACCGATACTGACCGTGCCGACGCGCTCGAGAATCTTCGGGTGCTGGACCTCGCGACGCGCGCCTTCAGTTTCGGGCACCGCTCGCGCCAAATCGAGGAGCCGTCGCACGCCGTCGGGCAGGCCGCCACGATCGACGGCAATCGAGCGCGCGTCGCAGGCTTCAATAAGTATTTCTATATAGGCGACGAGCCCGCTTCCCCACTCACGCAGAGCGCTGGCATCGAACGTTATTCGCGCGGGTGCTGGTAAAGTGTCGAGCACCCTTTCGATCGGCTGATCAGATACGCCTGCGAGGTGAAGGCGCCATTCGCCCGTGAACCGAACCATCACCGTCGCGTCAGTTGGTCGCGAAAACGAGACGTGAGCCGGGGTGGTGGCGGGGATTGGCGAAGAAACCATGGGCTTGCAGGTGTGCTCAGTCAAACCTCAATCCAGAAAATGCCGATGATCGAGCATAAGAATCGTCGTTACGCTAACAGACTTCCGCGTCTCCTGAACATCGGCATCATCATCTAGTTGTGTGCGCGGGCACTCGCGATGCCAAGGAAGATTGAAAGACTTGGGACGATGGCTGAGCACAACTGTATCCGATCGCGCCATTTACGGAGCCTATCGTCGTGGTGTGTGAGTCCGTTCGAATCAGTATCACGGTTTCTCCGTTTGGGCCTTCGCTTGGTGCGGAATGGCTTCGCGCTCCACAACTCCTTCGCGGAGAACAAACATCCCGAAAGAGCTAACTTCTTTGGTCTTCGGCCAGGCTTGGCACGGCAGTAGCTAGGTAAAGCGATCACTGAGAAGAATCGTCCGGCAACTTTGCGAGGAAACACTCATGCTTGACCTGACAAACGAACGCTTGCGGATGGTCCGAGATCAGATTGCGGGCCGTGGAGTGCGCAATCCTGCTGTGCTCGAGGCGATGCGTCGTGTCCCGCGCGAGGCTTTCTTGCCCGACGAACTCGCAGAGTTCGCATATCGGGATACACCTTTGCCGATCGAGGCCGACCAAACCATTTCGCAACCCTACATCGTCGCCCTCATGATCGAGAGCGTCGAGCCGCGCGCCGGCGATCGCGCGCTGGAGATAGGAACCGGCTCCGGATACGCGGCCGCCGTGCTCTCGGAGGTGGTAAGCGAGGTCTACACCATCGAGCGGCACGAGCAACTCGCCAAGCTGGCGACGGAACGCCTGGGCAGCCTGGGACATTCGAACGTCAAGGTTCTTCACGGCGACGGCACTCTGGGTTGGCCCGAGCATGCGCCCTACGACGTGATCATCGTGACTGCGGGCGGTCCGCAGGTGCCCAAGCCGTTGCTACAGCAACTCGCGATTGGCGGCCGGCTCATCATTCCGGTTGGCGAAACCTCACGACTGCAACGCCTGGTTCGAGTTACGCGGACCGAGCCAGGACCAATTCGACGACGAAGATCTCGGCGAGGTTCAATTCGTTCCGTTGATTGGCGCGGAGGGCTGGGACGCCGGTGTCGCCAAGGGCCGGCGTCCGTCTATTCAGCGCAGCCGTCCCGCGACAATCGCCAAGCTGATTCGCGAGACTGCGGCGCCAATCTCGAATATCGAGCAGGCCGACGTGGGTGCTTTGCTCGAGCGGATCGGCGATGCGCGAGTCGTTTTGCTCGGCGAGGCGACCCACGGGACCTCGGAGTTCTACCGGATGCGCGCGCGAATCACCAAAGAACTGATCTTGCGGCACGGATTCAATTTCGTCGCGGTCGAGGCCGATTGGCCCGATGCTGCGCGAATCAATCACTACGTGCGCCATGCGCCGGCGCGGCAGGAACAATGGAAGGCCTTCTCTCGATTCCCAACCTGGATGTGGCGAAATCATGAGGCACTGGAAATGGTCGAATGGCTGCGCGCCTTGAATGCCGAGGTATCGGAGCCGGAGCGCCGCGCAAGCTTCTATGGATTGGACCTGTATAGCCTGTTCACGTCGATCAATGCGGTCATAACCTATCTGAGCAGCGTCGATCCGGCGATGGCTGCGGTCGCGCGACGCCAGATACGGAAGCCTGACTCCGTGGGAACAGGACCCCGCAGTCTATGGGCGGGCCGTGCTCAGTGGACGTTACAAGGATTGCGAAGCGGCGGTTGTCGCGATGTTGCGCGACATGCTGAGTCGGCGGATCGAGTACTCACAGCGGGACGGCGATCGTTTCTTCGACGCAGCGCAGAACGCTCGGCTGGTGGCGGCTGCGGAGCGCTACTACCGCGTGATGTACTACGGAACCGTCGAGTCATGGAACCTACGCGACCAGCACATGTTCGACACGCTCGAGCGGCTGCTTGAGTTCCACGGTCCCGCGCAGCAAGGGGATCGTGTGGGAGCACAACTCACACGTTGGTAACGCGGCGGCTACAGAGATGGGTACGCGCGGCGAGCATAACGTCGGGCAACTGTCGCGCGCGCGATTCGCCGAGTCGGCATATCTGGTTGGCTTCGGCACCGACCACGGGACCGTCGCGGCCGCCTCGGACTGGGACGGGCCGATGGAGGTTAAACGTGTGCGGCCGTCTCACGAAGCCAGCTACGAGCGGCTCTGCCACGACTCCGAGGTGAAAGCCTTCATGTTGCATCTTGAGAGATCCGGTGCGACAGGCGGTTCGCGACGAACTGGAAGCCGCCCGCCTCGAGCGCGCAATCGGCGTCATTTATCGACCCGAAACCGAACTCCAGAGCCACTATTTCCAGGCGTGCCTGCCGCGGCAGTTCGACGAGTACATCTGGTTCGATGAAACGCGCGCCGTCTCGCCGCTTCCATCGATCGTGGCCCCAGGCGTTCCGGAGACATATCCGTTCGGGGTCTGACCCTCGGCAATCGCCGCTGCTGAACAACATGACCGTGAACGTAAAAAAGGTATTGAGCCAGGCTCGACTGGATGCGCGAACAGCGCATCTGGCCCAATGGCATGCGATATTTGTGGACCGATGCTTTCGGCGTCGTCCTCTTGGTTTCGCTGTATCGCGAACTGAAGCAAGACAAGTTCATTAAAGAGGCTCAGCGGGTCGTCGCAAACGTCGAGCGCGTGCTCGGACGCCGGCGCGGCTTTCGAATCGGCGAAGCCGCGGATCGTGACGGCCAGTATTTTCACTATCTAGCGATGTGGATTTTCGCGCTCACGCGTCTCGGCAAAATACTTCCCGAATATCGCGCGAAGGCTATTCAATTGGTCAAGGACATTCATCCTGCCTTTGCAATTCCGGGTCGCGGCGTGCACTGGAAGATGCTCGAGGATTTAAGCGCACCGTATCCGGGCTTCGGACTCGGCGCGCTCGATCCCTTTCATGGATACGTTGTGTACCGGCTCCTCGACGAAGACGCGCTCGCGGGCGAAATCCGAGACATGAAGACCATCGTTGAACGAAGCTACCGGGACCTTGTCATCACGCAGGACCTCGGACTTGGAATGATGCTCTGGATGACGCGCTTCTTTCCGGAAGAACGTTGGGCAATCGTTCATCGCGAGAGGAGTCTCGCCATGCTTGATCGGATGTGGATCGATCCGCAGGGGTATTTCTGCCGCGAGCTGGGGGTGCCTTCGGTCAAATTCGCATTCACGAACTACGGCGTCTCGCTCGGTCTCCAGGCGGTTGAGGCATGGCCGAAGCGCATCGCGCGACTGAACTCATTTTTCGAAACGTACCGGTCGGGCGACGAATACGACACCGATGCGATCACGCACGTGATGGCGTGCGTCTCACATTTCCCCGGCGAGTTCATTCTTTGATCGCTGAGGTAGCTGGCAGATGTTTGTAGTCGAAGATCGGATGACGAGAGCGGTAGTAACCGCATCGCCGGTCGAAACGCTTGCTGCCGTGGCCTGTAAAATGAAGGCGGGAAAATTTCGTCGGCTGCCGGTCGTCAACGCGGGCAAGCTGATCGGAATCATAAGCGAGTTCGACCTGAGGCGTTGTGAAGCGTTGCCCGAATCGACGTTGATCGAGAACACGATGACGCGCGACCCTCTAACGGTCATGCCCTCCGACACACTGCAATACGCTAGCGAACTCATGCAGCAGCACGAGGTCGGTGCCCTTCCCGTTGTCCACGGCGGCAAGGTCGTCGGCATCATTACGGCGAAAAATCTGATGATGCCCGAACCGCGCCCAACCCCAGAATGGGATCCGCGCACACGCGGCCAGGCTGAGCTGGGAAGTTCGCCGATTAGCTCGCTCGCACGAAAGCGATTTCGCTGATTTCTGTGGAAAATCAATAATTCGCCACACACCCGGTCGCCTTCTGTGCAGATCAGGCCTTGAGGGTTTCAGGCCAAGAGCGAAATGTTTTTTGCAGAGCCCCGCCGCTTCATGCGCCTGACCAATGCCTGCTCAAGGAAATTCGAGAACGATTGTCACAATGGTCGCGCTCTACGCAGTCTGGTACAACTTCATTCGGAGGCTTGAGCAATGGCCGTAGAAAACGAGGGATTTATCGAACTATACGACTTGGCCACAAAATCGGTCGTATCCAAGGTACCTCTGACCCATATCAGATTTATTCCACGCGCGGGAGAGCGTATTCTGATTTCCCCTACCGGCCCCGGGGATTGGAGATCCTACAAGGTACTGGATGTCCAATATTTCCTGAGCTACGACCCCATTAGGAATGTACCTCAAACGCCATTAGAGGCCGGAAAAATCACGCTCTACGTCGAGGCGACTGGTGAAGCTCGCTAGGACCGGGGCGGCCTTGCCGCAGCGGCAGCAGAATCGCTGGCGGTCCAACCCATAGTTGCATCTGCTTGCGGTCGTCGGCCAGTAAGAGGCGCTTGGTTGTCGGATGGAACATCAGCAACGTCGAGTGGCGCCACAAACTGTGATCTCTGGAGGCAGAATCCGTGCCAAAAACACCGAAAGCCAAACGCCCTCAAAAGGTCCCGTCTACTGTTTCAAAGAATCGACCCGCTAAGCTAAAGCGCAAAGATTTTGAGAAACGACTCGCGAAGCTTCAAGCGGAGCTGGTGAAGCTGCAGCTGTGGGTTCAACACAAGGGGCTTAAGGTCATCGTGATCTTCGAGGGTCGTGACGCAGCTGGTAAAGGCGGCGTCATCAAGCGAATCACAGAAAGGGTCAGCCCCAGAGTCTTCCGTCTCGTTGCGCTACCGGCGCCAACCGAGCGCGAGAAGTCTCAGATGTATATCCAGCGATACGTCCCGTACCTGCCCGCTGCAGGAGAGTTAGTCATCTTCGATCGCAGTTGGTACAACCGCGCGGGCGTCGAAAGGATTATGGGATTCTGCGCAGAAAAAGAAGCGGTTCGCTTTCTCGAGATGTGTCCGGAGTTCGAACGCGCGGTGATTCAGAGCGGGATTGTACTTATTAAGTATTGGTTCGAGGTCAGTCAGGAGGAACAAACCAGGCGGTTCCTGGCTCGCATCAACGATGGGCGGAAAATCTGGAAACTCAGCCCGATGGACCTCGAGTCTCATAGGCGCTGGTACGACTATTCCCGGGCGAGAGACGATATGCTGCTTGCAACCGACACCCCATTTGCCCCTTGGTACATTGTTAATGCCGACGACAAGAAGCGCGCTCGATTGAACTGCATATCTCATCTCCTGAGCTTGATCCCCTATGAAGAGATCACACGAGAATCTGTGAAGCTGCCAAAGCGGCAAAAGTCACACGGTTATGCCGAGCCCAAGAATCGACGGTACAACATTGTACCTGACGTGTGTTGAAAGCGACCCGATGTGTGATTTCCGCGACAGATTCTCCGAACCGCAAGATTGAGAGTGCGGATCAGGTATTGAGGGCCACAGCTTCATCGATCTCAGCTATGACCTGATACCTTTGGCACGCGAGTCCTGGTTAAGTTCGCGGAACTGGCTGGTCGAGGAACCACAATTGAGGATTGACTGTGGTAAAAGAGGCGGCGAATCCCGATGATGCCGCTAGCCCTGTTTTTCTCGCTCCTCTTCGCCTTCAGTCTGGTGTCTCGCCGCCTTGAGGGAACGATTGTCACGGCGCCGATGGTGTTCACGGCAGCGGGAATGGTGATGTTTCCTGCCTTGCCGTGGATAATGAGAGCCGGGTTAAATGCGACCGTCTTTCTTCGTCTTGCCGAAATCGGTTTAGTCTTGCTGCTCTTCACGGATGCCAGCCGAACGGAACTAGACACTTTGCGCGACGTTGGAAGCCTGCCAGTTCGCTTATTGAGCATCGGCATGCTGCTGACTATCGCGTTTGGAGCAGTTGTCGCGCGTCTGGTGTTTCCGCAAATCTCCGTATGGGAGGCTGGAATCCTTTCCACCATCCTTGCGCCGACCGATGCCGGTCTGGGACAGGTCATTGTGAATAGCTCGCGCGTACCGTTGCGCATCCGCGAGGCGCTCAACGTGGAAGCGGGCCTCAACGACGGACTTTCCGTCCCGTTCCTTCTGTTCTTCGTTGCTCTGGCTGCCGCCAGGATCGAAGGCGGGGCAGCGAGCCTAACGCAATTCATTGTGGAACAGCTTGGCTTTGGTGCGCTAGTCGGTCTGACAATTGGTCTTGGCGGCGGATGGTTGATGGGATTCGCCCGTCGCATGGAATGGCTCGCAGACTCATATCAACAAATCGGCGTGGTGGCGCTGGCGCTGCTCTGCCTGGTGGTGTCCGAATTGGTCGGTGCAAGCATGTTCATTGCATCGTTTGTTGCCGGCCTTGCGGTGCAGGTCGGATTCAAGGATGCGGGCAAGCACAGCGTCGAGTTCGCCGAGGAATGGGGGCAACTCTTCAATCTTTCCGTGTTCTTTCTCTTCGGCGTCATAGTGGTGCGGGATTGGCCGCAGTTCAGCATGGCATCGTGGTTGTATGCCATTCTAAGCCTGACCGTGGTGCGGATGTTGCCCGTGGCAATCGCGCTCATCGGCACCGGCCTTAGCTCGGCCAGCGTGGTCTTCATGGGGTGGTTCGGTCCGCGCGGCTTGGCGTCGATCGTTCTGGGTCTGGTCTATCTAGAGCAGGAAATGCATTTGCGGAAGCGAACCGACAATTCGTTCTGCCGTTATGGTGACCGTGCTTCTTAGCATCTTTGCCCATGGACTGAGTGCGATACCCGCTATTGAATTCTACGCCCAAGGGAACTGAATGATCGCGGCCGCTACGACCGAGCACCGAGACGGGAGCATACGAAAAAGCGTCCCTATTTGCGGGAGTCCTCAGAGAATATTGAATATTTATCAGGAAGTTCGTCGGTCGACTTTGGGAATTTCCTTTGGCCAACAGGGACACGGGAACAGTTCGTTTCTGGAGGCTTACGCTTCGTAATACAATGACGTCCTGACCATCTCTCATCGAGATCGAGGCCCGCGGTGTCAATGAACGTCGAGGGAACAGTGCCGCATAGGACTTCGCCGAGAACCACGGATCTTCTAGCCGGTGTCGCGATCGCTGCAGTCGCGATTCCAACGGCGCTCGCGTACGCCGAGCTGGCTGGCTTTCCTCCGGTCGTAGGACTCTACGCCAGCATCCTGCCCTTGATCGCGTATGCGATGGCAGGCTCATCCCCGCAGCTGATTGTGGGTACGGATGCGGCGACTTGCGCTCTGGTTGCGGCGGCTCTTACGCCCCTGACAGCCGGAAGCTCGCTTCGGCAAATGGAACTGTCGATCACACTTTCGGTCATGGTTGGAGCCTTATGCCTCGCCGGAAGCATCTTACGCTTGGGAGCACTTGCCAATTTCCTTTCGCGTCCGGTCCTTGTCGGTTTTCTCAACGGTATGGCCCTGACAATCATTAGCGGCCAACTCGGAAAGTTGTGTGGATTTGCTGTGCGCTCCGATACTGGTTTCTTTTTGCGTATTACTGATTTCGTTTCGAAACTCGGACAGACTCATTTCCCAACACTGATTGTCGGAGTGTTTACCCTTTTACTCATTTATGTCGTGGGTCGCCTCGCACCACGTGTGCCGAGCCCGCTGGTGGGAGTTGGCGGTGGGATTGCGATGATGTTGGTGATGGACTCCGAAAGATGGGCTGTGGCGCGACTTGGAACCGTTCCCGCAGGCTTCTTATGGCCTCATGTGCCGGCTGATTTCCTTGCCAATGCTGCCCTGCTACTTCCCGATGCTGGAGCCATCGCGCTGATTTGTTTCTGCGGTTCGATGGTTACGGCAAAGAGTTTTGCGGCGCGAAACGGTTACGAAGTTAAGCCGGATCGCGAACTCATGGCTTTGGGTCTGGCAAACATGGCATCTGGTCTTTCGAGCGGCTTTCCAATTGCGGGCACAGATTCACGCACCGCGATAAACGATTTAACCGGAGGCCGGTCTCAATTGAGCGGAGTAACAGCCGCCATTGTGATGGCTGTGGTTCTTACGAAATGTACCGGCCCGCTCGAGTACATTCCGACCGCTTCGCTGGGCGCGGTGTTGGTACTCGCAGGTGCCTCGCTTTTCGATTTTCACAGTGTTCGTAAGATGTATGACATCAGCCGATCGGAATTTGTGCTTTCAGTCATTGCGACATTGGGGGTCGCAACAATAGGTGTACTGCCGGGAATTGCGTTGACCGTCGTACTAAGCCTTATTTTGCTGCTGAGGCGCGCTTCTACCCCATACGATGCAGTCCTTGGACAAGTGCCAGGCTTGGATGGTTTCACGGATATAAGCGAATACCCGAGCGCGCAGACCATTCCCGGACTAATAATCTACCGATTTGACGCGGCATTGTTGTTCTTCAACGCTGACTACTTTAAGAAGCGAGTGCGGGAAGTCATTGGTAAGCTCGATCAGCCGCTTGACTTGTTCATTTTGGACACGGAAGCGATCAGCATGATCGACATGACTGGGCTCGAGGCGCTGGAAGAGATTCGGTCGGAGTTAGCTCGCAAAAGAATCGGATTTGCCGTGGCGCGGGTCAAGGTCGAGGTTCGTGATCGACTGATCCGCTCGGGTTCCTTCGAACGGATCGGCGCTTCGAACTTTTATCCGTCGATTCGAAGCGCGGTGGACTACGCCTTGAATGAACGCACCCGAAGGAGCGAGTCGCCGACGGGACGCGGCCCCGTTTGATGGCGGGCCCTCCTCAAAACCTAATCCGCCACGAATTCATTGGTGGTTTAGAACGATGGCGGTAGCCCGCCTTCGCCCAAAAATGAGGATTATTTTGCGGGGGAAGGATTTGAACCTTCGACCTCCGGGTTATGAGCCCGGCGAGCTACCAGACTGCTCCACCCCGCCTCGGCAGTGTATCTGCCGCTTGGTCAGCGGGTCAACATCGAAGGCCGGAAAATGCGCAGTGCGAAAGCAGATCAGACTGTAGTGGGGCGGGCCGCCGTGCCTGCCCTCCGAACTCAGCCGGCGAGAATCCGGATATTGCAGTGGCGATGCGTTTTGCCGAACGCGATGATCTCTTTTTCGATCGGGGTGGCGCCGGGCTTGTCGTCCGTCAGCATCAGTTGCTTCGCGATGGCGTTGTCGACTCCATCGGCTTCAACGTCAAGGTTGTGATCGTCACAGATGATAAATGCCATTTGGTTAAAAGCACCTCGAACGAACAAACCTATAAGATTTTTTCTCTGAATTGAACCGCGCGGCGCCGGTCTCGCGAGACGCGATTTGTGGTAATCGTCTTCGAGACGCGAGACGCAAACGCGGGAGTCGATGCTATGAGTCTGAAAGGAAAAGCCGCGGCGATCGGAATCGGAGAACTCAAACCGTTCAAGGAACCGGGAGACCTGACCGCGCTCGGCCAGATGGCGCGAGTCTCGGCCGAGGCGATCGCGGACGCGGGGCTCGAGAAAAAAGATATCGACGGCTTCCTCGTGGGCGTGCCGTTTTCGGATCCCGGGATGATCTATCCGGCGAGCGCGGCCGAGGTGCTGGGACTGAACCTGCGGATGCTGAACCAGGTCGATATCGGCGGCGCGAGCGGAGCCGGCATGATCTGGCGCGCTGCCGCCGCGATCGACGCGGGCATGTGCAGCGCAGTCCTGTGTCTCGTCGCCGATTTGAACAAGGTGGGCGACCAGCGCCCGCCGGTCGTTTCGGTACAGCGCGAGTTCGAGGCGCCGTACGGAAATATCGGCGCGAACTGCGGTTACGCGCTGATCGCGCATCGCCATATGCATGAGTACGGCACGACGGCGCGGCAGATGGCGAAGGTCGCCGTCGACCAGCGGACCAACGCACTCAAGAATCCGCTCGCCACGTTCAATGACAAGCCGCTCACGATCGACGACGTGCTCAACTCGCGCATGATCGTCGATCCACTTCATCTCTATGAAATTGTAAGTCCGGTGAGCGGAGGCGCGGCGATAATCGTCGCGTCGCCCGAAGTGGCGAAGCGTGCGAAGCATCCGCCGGTATGGCTGCTTGGCGCGGGCGAGGCGGCCAACCATTCGACGATAACGTACGCGCCGTCGATCACGACATCGCCGATCAAGCCGGCGGCCGAGAACGCGTTCAAGATGTCGGGCCTGCAGCCGAAGGACATGGACTTCGTCTGCCCGTACGACTGCTACACGGTCACCGTTATCGTCACGCTCGAGGATGCGGGCTTCTGCAAGAAGGGGCAGGGCGGGCCGTTCGTCGCAGAGCACGATCTGACGTACGCCGGCGATTTCCCGTGCAACACACACGGCGGGCAATTGTCGTTCGGCCAGCCGGGATTGGCGGGCGGCATGAGTCACGTGACGGAGGGGATAAGACAGTTGATGGGCCGCGGCGGCGGGCGGCAGGTGAAAAACGCGGCGCTCGGCTACGTCAACGGCAACGGCGGAATCATGAGCGAGCAGGTGAGCCTCGTGCTGGAGCGACGATCATGAGCGAATACTATAAACCGCTTCCGAAGCCATCGCCAACGAGCCGTCCCTTCTGGGAAGCCGCGCGTCGCCACGAGTTGACGCTTCAGCGATGCGGCGCGTGCCGCGAGTACGTCTACTATCCGCGCGATCGATGCCCGAAATGTTTCTCGGACAAACTGGCGTGGGAGCGCGTCAGCGGACGCGGCAAAGTCTACAGCTACACAGTCGTGCGGCGAGCGTCGAGCCGCGCGTTTGCCGACGCGCCCTACGTGCTGGCGATCGTCGAGCTGGCCGAAGGCCCGCGCATGACGACGAATATCGTCGCACCGCCGGAAAGTGTGCGCGTCGAGATGCCGGTGCAGGTCTTCTTCGACGACGTGACGCCGGATCACACGCTGGTGAAATTCAAGCCAGCGTAGGTTTTTTCTGGAGTAAGATCTTGAAACGAGACGTTGCGTTGAGGATCGATGGCCTTCTCATTGGTATCCGTAACAGCCTTGGTTACGTTGCGACTTATATGGAGACAAACGTGTCCGCCGAAGAATTCAAGAAGTACGCGGCGTTCATCGGAGAAAGCATGGGCGCAACGGTCAAGTTATCGACACGTCTTTACGAGGAATTCCCCGATATCGTTCCCGATGAACTGAAGAGCGACCCGAAACCAAAGTAGGACACCCATTCATTCGAAGGCGACTGTATCGCGGAGGCATCAACTGCCTCATCGGGCATCTCGATCTTCGCGAATCATCTTCGTACTGTCACCGGGACCCAGAGGCCCGCGTCGCCGCGCTTTTTCCCAAAGTTCTTGAACGGTCATACGGGCTGGCGAAGTCGCCTCCTCCAGAATGGCTATCAATTCATCCTGGAGTGATCGATTTTGCATTGCGGCCCTGCGCTTGAGTCGTTTTACCAACGCAACCGGAACATTCTTGATCGAAAGAGTTACACTCATAATCACATCTATTTTTACGCCAGCAGCACCGCGACGATTCCCGTCAGGAAGATTCCGTCGAAGGTGCCGGCGCCGCCGATCGAGGCGACCGGCGCACCCAAGTCGCGCAAGTTACGGAGGTTGAGCAAGTCGGCGCCGATGAGTGTGCCGATCACGCCGCTGATGAACGCGACGGCGTCGCGATGATGTTGCGAGGAGCCGAGGAAGTAGCCGCATGCGGCGGCGACGATCGGCGGAATCAGCATCGGCGTCGCGATTCCCATCCCGGGCACCGGCATCGCGAACCGATGAACGATCGCGGTTACGATCGCGACGCCGATCAGCGCCGGCATGAGAATCGTCGGCATTTGCATCAGCAGATATACCGAGATTGCCACGGGAACGATCGCGCCGCCGACGTTCACCGCAATGATAGTCGAGTCGGTGGCGTAGCGAGCCGGCACTCGATAGCGAATACCGAAACTGCGAACTATCTCGGCCGGATGGGGCTGGCCGCCGGCCACGCGTGTGATCGGAATGTTGATGTAGCTGCCGAAGAGACTCACCAGCAGCGCCGTGAAAGCCATCTCCGGAGACAGCCCGAGCGCTACGAACGCGTAACTGATGACGTGAATTTCGAGCAGGACAAAAAAGAACGCGAGAACGAGAAAAAAGACGATTGCGTAAAACGCAAGGAACGGCGCGAAGAACACGGAACTACTTTAGCTGTGGCGCAGGCCTGGTAGAAAACGGCGGCGCGATCCGAGTGCGTCCGCGTAGCGCCCACCCATCGCGCGCTCTTCGGCGGGAATTCTCACCGCCAGGATCAGCGCATTGGCGACTGAGAACGCGATCGCCGTGAAAATAGCGCCGCCGATCATCGGCACCGCCGCGATTTCGATCACGACCGCCAGGTAGTTGGGATGGCGCATGAAGCGGTACGGGCCGCCGGTTACGGGCGCGCGCTCGGGACTGACGATAATGCGCGTGTTCCATCGTTCGCCGAGCGTCGCGACCGCCCAGTACCGCAGCCCCTGTGCTACAATTTCAGCGGACAGCGCGATCCATGCGACAGCGAGAGGAAGTGAGTGCCGGAAAAACGTCGCCTCGACAGCACACGACACGATGAACAGCGTGTGCATCGCGACCATCACGCGGTAGTGCACCTGCCCGACTTCGACTGCGCCGTGCTCGAATGCGCGTCGCGCGTTGCGGCGCGCCTATGCCGAGCTCGAAGATTCGCTCGACCACCAGCAGCGCGAGAATGATCAGATAAGTGCGGAGCGAGATCACCACTTCAAAAGACACTCAACTCGACCGAAAACCCGGGACCCATCCCGATGATCATGCCGTAGTCCCCCGGCGCCGCGACGCGATCCTCAAGCAATTCGTCGAGAATGAACATCACGGACGCCGACGAGAGATTTCCCACCGATTTCAGCGAATGCCACGAGCGCGCGAGCGCCTCCTCGGGAAGCGCGAGTGCGCCTTCGAGCGTCTCAAGCACCTTGGGGCCGCCGGCGTGCGCGATCCAGTGCTTGATGTCCGAGCGGCCGATATTCTGCTTGGCGAGAAATGAATCCACTTCGTCCAGGATGTTGGCGCGGACGAGGTCGGTAAGCTTCGATGACAGCACGATCTTGAAACCGCTGTCGACTATTTCCCAGCCGAGAATTTCTTCGGTGTTCGGGAAGACCAGCGAACGCGTCGCGACTACCTGCGGCCCGGGCGTCGTTTGGGCCGTGCCGCCGATCAGCATCGCGGCGGCGCCGTCGCCGAACAGTCCCGACGCGATGATGTTCGCAATCGAGAGATCTTCGCGCTGCAGCGTGAGCGAGCATAGCTCGACCGACAACAGCATCGCGACCTCAGACGGGAACGCGCGAATATAGTCGGCGGCGCGAGCGGTCCCGGCGGCGCCCGCGACGCATCCGAGCCCGAAGATCGGCGTGCGCTTGATTTCCTTGCGCATCCCGAGCGCGCTGATCACGCGAGTGTCGATGCTCGGGACGGCGATGCCGGTGACGGTGACGAAGAATAAATGATCGACGTCACGCGGCTTCAGGCCGGCGCGTTCGAGCGCCATGTTCAGCCGCCGCTCTGCCGACTTCCGGCGCAACGCGCAGCCACGCGTCGTTGGTCTTGGCGAAGGTGTCGAGCGGGATGTATTGCTCGATCGGCAGGGCGAGATGACGCCCGGTGATTCCGAGCGCGCCCTGGATTTTGTCGAAGCGGCGCAGATCGGACCAGCGCCGCTCGCCACAACTCGCGCAGCCGAGATGTCAGTTGTTCCTGATCGACGTAGTTGCCGGGTAACGCAGTGCCGGTTCCGATAACTCGGGGTGAATCGTTGCTTATCACTTATAATCGCGTGGCGCCCGAGTCGCGGAACTCATGGCGACGTCGCTGCCTCTCCTTCTGATACCCTGGCGAACCTTACACGATGCGTCGAGTCAAGAGCTATGCAGTTTCCGGTTCGGGGCGGGCATGTTTGACGCTATCACCCGCGCGAACAATATTATACGACTCTTGTGCCCCGCGCTAGCATCCGTTAAGATCACCCCAATTATGAAGTCCGAAGATCGCCGCGAACTGCTGGCGATGCTCGCCCGGGAGTCGTACTTCGAGCGACGAACTTACGCTCTCGTCCGGGCGCACGTCCAATTACTACCTCGATTGCAAACGCACGCTGTACCTGCCACGTGGCGCGTACCTTGCCGGAGAACTGGTGCTTGAGCTCGTAAAGGCTGCGGGCGTCGAGCAAATCGGCGGCATGGCTGTCGGCGCTTTGCCGGTGACCGACGCGGTCATGGCCGCGGCGTATCGCAACGGCGTGGATATTCGCGGATTCTTCGTGCGCAAGGAAACCAAGCAGCACGGCTTGCAGCAAATGGTCGAGGGCGCGTTCAAGCCGGGGCTCAAGACGGCCGTGATCGACGACACCAACACGACCGGCGGCTCGAGCCTGCAAGCGGTGGCCGCGATGCGCGAGGCGGGTGCCAACGTGATCGCGGCAATCACGCTGGTGGAACGCGGCGAGGGCGCGGTCGATGCGTTCGCGCGCGAGGGACTGAAGTATAGCTGGGTGTTCACTGCCGAACAGGTGCGCGCTGAGCGCGCCGCGCATCCCGTCGCCGGCTGATTTCACTTGTCTGTCACCAGCGACACCGCGGTCGCGGCGATTTTCGGCGATCCAATCGAACATTCCAAGTCGCCCGCGATGCATAACGCCGCCTACGCGGCGCTCGGCATGAACCGAACCTATGCTGCGTTTCGCGTCATGCCGGCGAATCTGGCGGCGGCACTTCGCGCGATTCCTCCGCTCGGAATCATCGGCGTAAATCTGACCGTGCCGCACAAGCAAGCCGCGGCCCGACTTACATCAAGGATCTTGAGCGGCGAGGCGCGCATGCTCGGCGCGGTCAATTGCGTCGTCAATCGGCGCGGCGTGCTGCGCGGCGACAATACCGATGCGCGCGGCCTCGAGCGCGACCTGCGCGATCTCGGATGCGATCTGCGCGGACGGCTCGCGATCGTGATTGGCGCGGGCGGCGGCGCGGCGTCGTCGGTGCTCGCATGCATCCGGCTGGGCGCGAGCCGCGTCGCGATCGTCAATCGCACGCCTGCTCGTGCGGCCGCACTCGCGCGGCGTCTTTTCGACCAGGGGCATGCGCGCGCGCAGGGTGAGCCTCGCGGACTGGACGCGCTGATGGATTCCGCGCTGCTGGCCGATGCGCGATTGATCGTCAATGCGACCTCGATGGGACTGACGACTGGCCGCTTCGCGCGTCTCGACTACGACTCGACCCCTACCGATTGCTTGTTCTACGATCTGATCTACTCGCAGGAACCCACCGAGTTCATCAAGCCCGCACTCGCTGCCGGCCGGCGCGCGACTGACGGCGCCGGGATGCTGGTGAACCAGGGCGAGCTCGCTTTCAAGCTGTTCAACCGGATGCCGCCGCCGGCCGACGTGATGCGCGCGGCTTTGTTCGACGCGCTGGGCCGCACGCTCAGCGCGCGTTGACCTCGATTCGCCGCGGCCGCGCGCGCTCGCTTTTCGGCAGCGTCAATTCCAGTACGCCGTCCTTCATCGACGCATTGATCCGCTGCGCATCGATATCCTCGTTCAACTCGAACTGCCTGAAATAGTTTCCGACGTTGTACTCGGTATAGAGCGGCGCAGTTTCTGATACGCCTCGGTCGACACCGTGCCGACTATCGTGAGGATGCCGTTGTTGAGGGTCACCTCAACGTCGCTCTGCTTGACTCCGGGCATGTCGGCGCAGAGTTTCAGCGAATCGCTCAATTCTTCAATATCGACATCGGGCAGAAAGAAACGTCCAGCGCGGGTTTTCTCCTGACCCTGCACGGGTTGCTTTTCTTTGGTCGCAATTTCCTGCTCAGTCATTTTGCCTTCCTCCTTTGAGAGTGTTGTCGACGCTTGATTTGAATTCCTACGCCGGCTTAACCGCTATCTGACGCGGCTTTGCCGCCTCCGCCTTGGAAACCTTAACCGTCAGAATTCCAGCGTCGTAACTCGCGGCAGCCTTGTCGAGATCGAGCTGCTCCGGCAGTTGGATCGAGCGCGAAAACTCACCGAACGATCGCTCGCGGCGGTGATAGCCTGCCGCCTCGGTCGAGGTCTCGCGTCTCCGCTCGCCCTTGATAGTCGAGCGTATGACCCTGGCCGGACACGCTGATGCTCTTCGGGATCGATTCCCGGCACCTCGGCTATCACGGCTATTCCGTCGCCGGCGTCGAAAATATTGACCGGCGGAAAACCGCCCGAGCCTGACACGCCGAGCCCATAACCGGGGTTGCGCAGGAAGCGCTCCAGGTCGCCCTGCAGCGTGATCAGGTTGGTAACAGGATCCAAATCGGGGGAATATCTTAGCAGTGCCATAAGAGCCTCCTATTGAATTAAATTTGGAACCCCTATCCGAGCAAAAAAATAATTCCTGTTCGTCGAACGTCAAGGGGGCAGGCAGGTTTAAATTCGACGGGATGAGTGCTCCGAAAAAGTACGACTACCAGCGGGGTGCCAGGCGGTCACTTTCACCGACCCAAGGATGCTGAAAGCTGTAGCTGGCAAGCAGCGCGGGATTTTTCAGACGAGGGCGCCGACTACGCGCTTCGCAAACATGAATCCCGCCGGCGCAAAGAGCAGCTCCGGCTGAAGCACGACTACCGCCCCGACTGCGAGCAGGCCGGCCGCGATCAGCAGGTCGCGCTTATCGACGTGGAAGGTCCAGCGCTCGCAGTCATCGCAATAGCTCGCCCGGAATCTGTTGCTGCTTTCGCATGAGTTGCAGGCCATGGCGTTGTGCTCCTTCGCTGGACGGTGCTCGCGCGCCAGCCTAGCCGAACATCTCCTTGAGCTTGTCCACGAAGCCTTTGGAGAGCGGATGGTTGACGGCCTTGCCGTCGAGCTTGGCGAA
>CAVRJV010000009.1:0-82337 GCA_963721485.1 uncultured delta proteobacterium
GTGCGTCTACTGGTTCCACTACGTATTGCTAGATTAGAAAACAAACTCATTGCCCTTCGCACTCGGAGCCGCAGGCGGAGCCGGAGCAGGTTGAGATGATTCAGATGGAGATGATGCAACCGGAGGCGAGACAGACCCAGCCGAAGCGGATGCAGTATCCGTGCAGTACGGCGCGATGCCGGTTGCACCGCTGGCAGCGCGCGCGGCCAGCATCTTTTGAAGATCGCTCTGGCAGTTGTCCTGCCCGGTTTGATAGTAGCGGTAGCGGAACGTCTTCAACGTCGAGTCCGGCGGCTCGACCAAAATGGGCCCGCTAATCTTCGCCGCTTCCTCCGGCGTGTATCCCATCTCCGCCGGAGTCATCGGCGCGGGCGGCGTCTTCGATGTCCACACTGGCAGGCCCGGCAGGCCCACCGATTGCAGATTGCCATGCGGGTCCTCGGTCCACTCGAAGCATCCGGCCAGCCCGCAAAACCAGATCGCCACCGCCACTAACAGTGCACGTCTCAAGACCACCGTCACCCGCCTTTCTGTAGACAACCAACAGTTAGCGAGCGGAACTACATCATGGACTTATGCCGAAAGTCCAGTCGTACTGCCTGCCGTTCGCGGTCATCGACACCGCGTACTTCGCGCCCTTGTCGAGCGGCGCGTGCGGTATGATTACGACGGTGCCGTAAGACTTCAGGACGTTGCGTCCACAATCCTGTGAGTATGCGTCAGGATTCGAGTAGCTAGTCGAATCGAACCCGCATGCCTCGACGCGAGTACGGCTCCCGTCGGCATTCACCCGCGCGACTGAGTATTCGCTGACGCGCGTATCCATCCAGTTACCGAGCTGAAGTGTAATAGCCAGTCCGTTGGGTGCTTCGTATCGAGGGCAGCTCGTGCGAGGATCCGGCCATTCGTTGTCGAAGGATCTTATCGCGACGGTGCCGCCGTCCGGCGGAAACTTGATCGGCAGGCTCTCCGCTGCGGCCCGCGTCATCTTCCCCTGCGCTCCTTTCAACAGGTTGAGTCCCGCCGCGCATGCTTCCGCTTCGCAATAGAGTCCGAAGCCGGCGCTCGTCAGTTGCGGATTGAGTATCGGCATCCGATGGAACGGCAACGCCATCCATCCGTCTATCGACCAAGCCGGCGATCCCCATCCGTTCGCGGATGCGCCGCGCATCGACCACACATCCATGTCGCTGGACTTGGCCGCCTCGAGCCCTTCGGGGGTAAAGCCCGGCCTGCCGGGATCCTCGTTATGCATTTCCCCGCCGAGCCCATCGTGCTCGATCGCGTCGCGGTAGTTCTTGACGATGTAAGCAGTGTGCTCGCGATCGCCCTGGCTGAGCGCAGGATCCTCGACTATCGGCGGCAGCTTAACCATCGCCCGGTAGTAGTTCACTCGGATGAGCCATTCAGGTGCGGCCGACTCGGAAATCGGCGGCGACGCCGGCGTAGTAGCTACTGTCGTTTGCGCGTTAGTTGACGCCGACTGAGTATTAGCCGCCGAAGGCTCGGCGCTGACCTGGCGCGATGAAACCCTGGCGAACATTGCCGAGATGGCGGGTCCGATATCACGATAGCGGGCTGCCGCGAATCCCACAATCATCATCACCGTCACTATCCCGAAGCCGTACCGCAGCCGGCTGGACACAGCGGCCGGATCGAAAGCCATACGCACAGAGCCGAATTTGATCTCGTCGCCGCTCCTGAGCGTGACCGCATCGCGTATCTGCTTGCCGTTGACGAAGGTGCCGTTGGTCGATCCGAGGTCTGCCAGCTCGAAGCCGGCGCCCTTGCGCGTGATCGAGGCATGACGGCGCGAGACCGTCGTGTCGTCGATCACGACGTCATTCTTCGGATGACTGCCAATGGCTATTGCCGGCTTGTCGAGTGAGTATTCTCGCGGAGGGGAACTGCCTAATGCGACGAGACGGCTGTTCGGGGCAATCTGCTCCGGCATCTAACTTCTTTAGCCCAGGTTCCAGAAGCGCCCGACGTTTTGCGCCGCCCGCTCGATCATCGGCATCACCCGGTCGCCCCCCTCATCGGAACGAATCGGCTCGTCGGCGTCGCGTCCAAGTTCATCGATCACCGCGCGCCCCGACTCCGCGATTGCTTCGAGGTCGTAGCCGCCTTCGAGCGCCGCGACCATCTTCCCGCCGCAGCATTCTGCTGCAAGCCGCTTCACCCGCCGCGCCATCGCCGCAAATCCCGCCTCACTCACCCGCATCTGCGCCAGCGGGTCGCGAAAGTGCGCATCGAAACCCGACGACACCAGTATGAACTCGGGTTTGAAATGGCGCCCGATCGGCATGACCAGCCGATCGAACACGCGGAGATACTCGGCGTCGCCGAACTCTGCCGGCATCGGCAGATTCACCGTGAATCCCATGCCCGCGCCGTATCCAATCTCATGCAGCGATCCGGTGCCGGGGTAATGCGGAAACTGATGCGTCGATACGTAGAGCACTTCGGGCGATTCGTAAAAGATATCCTGCAAGCCGTTGCCGTGATGCACGTCCCAATCGACTATCATCACGCGCTTGAGACCGCGCGATTCGATTAGCCACTTCGCAGCAATCGCTACATTGTTGAAGAAACAGAATCCCATCGCACGATTAGGCAGTGCGTGATGCCCCGGCGGCCGCACAATAGCAAATCCATTAGCTACTGCCCCGTCCATCACCGCTTCGACCGCGGTAAGCACGCCGCCGGCCGACAGCAGCGCCGTCTCGTAAGTATCGCGCGAGCTGTGGGTATCCGGATCGAAGTCGAACCGATCCAGCGACGCCGTCCGCGCCACCGTCGCGACATATTCCGGCGTGTGGCAGCTCGCGATTTCCTCCTGGGTGGCCTCGCGCGGCGTCATGAACTTCAGATCCGGCCGCGTGAGCGATTCCGCCATCTCGATCATGACCTCGGCACGCTCCGGACGCTCCGGATGCGCCCGGCCGCCGAAATGTTTCAAGTAGCGCCGATCCGAGACCACCCCGGTTTTAAGCATCGTTGACACCAAAGTCGGGTATGATGATTAACTGGCATAACGCGCCTGCGCGGAATTTTTCCACGCGTCGCAAAGTCATCGAATTGCGTTGGTCGGCGGTCATCGAAGTTTGCCTGATATTTTTGAAATAGCTCTCATCCTCGCGATCGCGCTGATTGTCGTCGGCCCCGAGCGCCTGCCCGAAGTTATGCGCACCGTAGGAAAAATCCTGCGCGAGCTGCGCCTCGCGAGCAACACCGTACTCCACGAACTGACCGACGTGCTCGAGGAGCCACCTGCCAAAGCGCCTCGACCCACCCAAGTCCTCGCCGCCGGCTGCCGAGCCGACTGAGAATAAATAGCTGGTCATCCCGCACCGTGCCTAGCGAGGATATCACACCGCCGGCGGTCATCGAGCCAACGCCCGAACAGGCGCGGATGTCGCTCATCGAGCATCTGCAGGAACTCCGCACCCGCCTGATTCGCTCGTTCATCGCCATCGGCGTCGGCTTCATCGTTGCCTACGCAATCGCCGATCCGCTGTTCCACATGCTGACCTGGCCGATTCGCGAGGTCTCGGGCGGCAAGGTGATTCTGATCGGTACCGGCGTTGGCGAGGCGTTCTACACCAAGATCAAAGTCGCGCTGATCGCGGGCCTGTTCATCGCCAGTCCCGCCGTCTTTTTCGAGATCTGGAAGTTCATCGCGCCCGGCTTGTACGAGACCGAGCGCAAGCTGGCCAGGCCTTTCGTTTTCTTTGCGACGATCTTCTTTGTGCTCGGCGGATACTTCTGCTGGGCCGTCGTATTCAAGGTCGGCTACGCGTTTTTCCTCGCCCAGTATGCGAGCATCGGCGTCACCCCAACGATTCGCATCAGCGAATACCTCGCCTTCTCCTCGAAGCTGCTGCTCGCCTTCGCGCTCACCTTCGAGATGCCGATCTTCGCATTCTTCTTCACCAAGCTCGGCATGATCGACTATAAGATGATGGCGAGTTACTGGCGCTATGCGATCCTCGCAATCTTTATCGTCTCCGCGGCGCTGACCCCGCCCGATATGATCTCGCAATTCCTGCTCGCGATCCCGCTGCTGCTGCTCTATGCGATCAGCGTCGGCGTCGCCTGGATGTTTCGCATCGACCCCGCGGAAAAATCCAGCGCGACAACTCCGAAACCGCAACAACCCGAAATTGTCTGAGCACGGAGTCTGTCGAACAGAGGCCCACCTATGGCAAGAATTCTGACATCTCCCGTCGCCACCGGCGCACCCGGCATCCCGCCGCGATGGACCCGCAGCGCCAAGGACAGCGTCTGCACCGCGTACGCCTCCTCAAGCCGCCTGTGGTTCACCACCTCCGCCGGCGTCCTCAACGAGATTTATTTTCCGACCATCGACCAGCCGCAGGTCCGCGACCTCCAGTTCCTCATCACCGACGGCGCGACCTTCTTTCACGAGGAACGCCGCCATCTGCAATCCACCACCGAGTATCTCGGCCCGATCGGCCTCGGCGTCAAAATCGTCAGCCATTCGCCCGACGGCCGCTATCATCTGTACAAGGAAGTCATCACCGATCCTCATCAGCCGACCCTGCTCATCAACGCGCGGCTCGAAGGCGACGCCGACCTGCTGAAGAAACTCCACCTTTACGTTCTGCTCGCCCCGCATCTCTGCGTCGGTGGATGGGGCAACAACGGATACCTGACCAGGATCGTCGGCCACGAATTCCTCACCGCCAACAAGGAAGGCGTCTGGCTGGCTCTGGGAACCACCGAGCCGTTTCTCAGGACTTCGTGCGGATACGTCGGCAATACCGACGGATGGCAGGACATCAGCGCCAACTTCAAGATGGACTATCAGTTCGCCGCCGCGCTCGACGGCAATATCGCACTCACCGCCGAGATCGATTTGCGCAAAGGCTACGCGTTCACGCTCGGCCTCGGCTTCGGCCGCGAGCTCAATCGCGCAGTCACCACGTTGTATCAGTCGCTCGCCGAGCCTTTCCCTGAGCATCGCACCCGCTTTCTCGAACAGTGGGAGCGCGCATGCCGCCATATCGCGCCGCTCGACAAGTTTTCCGGCGACGGCGGCAGACTCTATCGCCGCGGATGCGAGCTGCTGCTCGCCCACGAGGACAAAACCTATCCCGGCGCACTGATCGCTTCGCTCAGCATCCCCTGGGGCGAGGCCAAGAGCGACGAAGATCTCGGCGGCTACCACCTCGTCTGGACCCGCGACATGGTCAACAGCGTCACCGGACTGGCCGCCACCGGCGACGTCACCACCGCTCTGCGCGCCCTCATATATCTCGCATGCGCGCAGCGTCCCGACGGCGGCTTTCCGCAGAATTTCTGGATCGACGGCAAGCCTTACTGGAATGGCATTCAGCTCGACGAAGTGTCGTTTCCAATCGTGCTGGCGTGGCGCCTGCACAAACACTCAGGGCTCAAGGACTTCGATCCGTATCCGATGGTGATGCGGGCCGCGCACTTCCTGGTCGACAACGGTCCGCCCACGCCGCAGGAGCGATGGGAGGAGAACGCCGGGTATTCGCCCTCGACCCTGGCCGCCAACATCGCCGGCCTGATTTGCGCCGCTTGCTTCGCGCGCGATCGCGGCGACGCCGTCACCGCACAATTTCTCGAGGAGTACGCCGATTTCCTCGAAGCGAACGTCGAAAACTGGACCGTCACCAACGAGGGCTTCCTCGTCCCCGGCATCAAGCGTCACTACGTCCGCATCAATCCGATCGACATCATCAATCCCGACACCCCCGAAAACATCGAGGGCAAGCGCGTCCTCATTCATAATCGCGCGCCGGGCGCACAGGCAGAGTTCCCCGTCGCCGAAATTGTCGACGGCGGATTCCTCGAGCTGGTGCGTTATGGGATCCGCAAGGCCGGCGACCCACTGATGGAAGATTCGCTGCGCGTCATCGACGCCGTCCTCAAGACCGACTTCCCCGCTGGCCCGTGCTGGCGCCGCTACACTCATGACGGCTACGGCCAGCGTGACGACGGCGGCCCGTTCCTCGGATGGGGTCGTGGACGTCCATGGCCGCTGCTGACCGGCGAGCGCGGCCATTACGAACTGGACGCCGGCCGCGACCCGAAGCCCTACCTCCGAGCGATGGAACGCTTTGCCAATTCGACGCAGTTGCTGCCCGAACAAATTTGGGATCAGCCCGACATTAGCCGAAGATTGCTCGCGTACGGCGGCCAGACCGGCAGCGCGACGCCCCTGATGTGGGCGCACGCCGAGTATATCAAGCTGCTGCGCTCCGTCTCGGACGGCCGCGTCTTCGATTTGATCGACGAAGTCCGCGACCGCTACATGGCGCCCGGCCGAAAGCCGAGCCGCATGCGCGTCTGGAAATCCAACCGCCGCGTCATGTCGGTAGCACCCGGCGACCGCCTGCGCATCCAGGCGACGTTGCCGTTCACGCTGCATTGGTCGAATGACGAATGGCGGCACGTCAACGACACCGCGTCGATCTCGACGCCAATCGGCTTCGACTACGTCGACATCGACATCGCGCCGGACGCGAAGGCGCCGATTCGCTTCACCTTCAACTGGCGCGAGACCCGCACCTGGGAAGGCCGCGACTACGCCGTCGCCATCGCCGTCTGACTGAAGAAGATTAACACTCCGTAATCTCCCGCGACGCGCACCAAATCGGCGACGACCCTCGCCGCATCTGCGCACGCCTCCGCACCGACTTCACGATTCTCCGCTCCGTTGATCGCGATTGTTCCCCTTCGCTCGAAGGAAGGGGCTACGGGTCAGGTCTGGCACGAAGCTGGCTCTCTCTTCTTCCGATGCTCGCCTTACTATCCGTTAATAACTAATTCGGCGAGCCGGCGTACATTACTTGGAGGGATTGCGATGAGTAGCAAGGATCCGATCGTGCGCGACGCGGTGGAAATGCGGCTGGTGTTCGCCCTGCTCCTGCTGATGGCGGTGCTCATCGTGCAGGGTTGCACCGCTTTCAATCCGCAGGGTGCCGCCATCCAGCAGGCGCCCAATTACTACAACGGTGAACAGTACAGCCAGCTCTCCCCCGAGCAGAAGATGCAGCTCGAGGATCACCTGTCCAACCAAAGCAATTCAGCGTGGCGAACTTCCGCCGACGTTGCGTCGAGCGCCGGGCAGCTCGGGCAGGGAACCGGTGTGCTGCTGTGGGGAATCCATTCGATCCAGAAATAACGCCTGGCGCGCGAGGTTTCGATGTTGGTCGTGACTCCGGCTCATCCCGCCGCGACGATGCTCACGGCGTTCACCCTCGCACTCGTGCTGTCATGCTTGTCCGGATGCACGAACATGGCGCCGCAGTATGCAGCCCAGAATTACGCGCCGTCTTATTACGAGAGCAGTTACAGCTCGCTGACGCCGCAGCAGAAGTTCCAGCTTGAAGATCACCTCTCCAATCAGAGCAACGAGGCATGGCAGACCACGGCGCAGGTCATGAGCGGCACCGGCAAGCTGCTCGGCGGTACAGGCAGCCTGCTGGGCGCTATCCGCTCGATCGAGAAGCCGTCAGGCAGCGCTGCGCGCTCGCGCAACATGCGGATTCACCCGCGCCTCGCGACACGCTGATTCGCAATCCACGAGGCCAGGGGTGCGTGCCGAGAGTGCGGTCCACTGCCCGCTCGACACGACCGCGACCCCGCTCGCTTCCTACTGCGAGAGCCGCAACAGGACCTTTGAGGCGATGGTCTGGAACACCGCGTCCAACTGGCTCGAACTGGGCGCGAAGACCGCCTCGCCCTGCGGCTGGGCCGAATTGTATGTGGGAGCGGTCGGATCGTTGGCGAGGTCCAGCAAATAGTCCTGGTTTATCTTGTCGCCCAGGCCGATCGAGTAAATCGTTATATTGTTAGTGCTGTTGCGCATGTTGTTGGCTAATTGTTCGGTACGATAGGTCGCATCGTTGGCAACATCCTGCTGCGCAGTGCCGACCGGGCTCAGCGCGTTTCCTCCTCCGTCCTGCGCCGGAAATGTCGTGGCATTGGGACAGGTCGTCGTAGCGCCTGTGGTCGGATTCATAAAGAAAAACCCGCTACACCAACCTGCGGCTGCTTCCAAAGGTGCGCATCCGCCATAGTTCATTGGAGTATTGGACGGTGACTTCGTAGTGCCGGTACAATTCAAAACGTCGTGAGTGGTCGTAGCAGTTGAAGTCGTTACGTTGGTCGGAAGTCCGTCGGTGTTGGCCCATCCGTCAGTAAAGAAAACAACGACTCTGATTATGTTCGGATTTGCCGGCTGGGTCAGAATCTGCGCAAAGCCGTCTTGCAACCCGGCTTGGGCGAACGTCCCACCGCCGAACGGCATGCTCTCGACCGCGCTATTGATTGGAGTCTGGAACGACGTTGTCATTGGCACATCGACTGAATCGACGGAGGAGAAACTGATGTCGGCGATGTTGTCGATGCCTTCGTCGAAGTAGCTTATGAAGGAGGTCACAGCGGGCGGAAGGGCCGTCGATCCGCCGTTGAGCTTCATTGATCCAGATTTATCCAACACCAGCGACATAACCAGCGGGTTGCGTTGAGCGGTCGCGCTCACCGTGATGCTGGTTGTATTCAGCGTGGAGCCAACTCCGGGCAGTAGCGCCAATGCACGCAGAAAGTATGTGCTGATGCTGGCGGTGGCTGAAATCGTGACGCAAGTGTTGCCGGCTGTGCATGGTGAGGTCGTAAACCAGGACACAGTGGGAGTCGGAGTAGTGCCGAGGCCCGGCACTGATTGGTAGTTGACCGTGAACGCATTTATGGCGTCCGTTGCGGCAGTCGACTGGCCCTGGTTGAGGTTCCGCATCGCCGCCAGTGCTGCCGCGTCGACTGATTTGGACAGGGTGGTCTTCGTGACATAGGCAATGCCAAAATCAATCGCGAATCCGACGAATACGATCAGCAGCGGTATCAGGACCGCGAGCAACGCAAAGACTTGCCCACGTTCGCTTTTGTGAATCTCTCTTTGAACCAAGAAACCCTCCTCCGCCGTTCCTTAGAAATACGCGGAATCGTAGAGTAGCGACGGCATGTTGATGACGCTGTTCGTCAGAGCTCCAATCGGTGTCAAGGAAGTGAACGAGTAATATATTTCGGTGATGTAAATTGACTGCCCGTTTTGCAGCGAGTTCTTCGCGGCCGTTGGCAACGTGCTCGTCACGTTGGTTCCGACTCCGGTCCCTATCTTGCTGGTTTGTGAAAGCGCGCCCTGCGTAGCTTGCCCGGAAATCGTAAAGACACTGCTGTTGTTGGTGACCGAGGTGATAATCACCATGCCGTGATTGGCCAGGTCCAATCCCGATTCCCCCGAGATCACCGCCGCCGCGGCCTCCGTCAGGCTCGTGCCGCGCGAGGCCAGGTTGGATCCCTGCCGGGTCAGATCGGCTATTGTCTGCAAGTCATTCAGGGCGCGGCCAAAATCGATCGATCCGCAAATCAAAACGAGGAGCAGGGTCAGCGCCATTGCCATTTCAACAATCGCCTGACCGCGGTTGCGAGCCGCGAACATCGCGCGGCCTGACCCACGAAACATTGCCATGTTCCGATACCCCCTAGTTGGTCTGGCTGGGGTTAAACGGCTCATTTTTGAAACTAGTGCTCGCGGTAAAGGTGTAAGCGCCGCCCGGAAAGAGCGCTGCAAGCGCTGGCGTGAACAGCGACAGGTTGCTCGTGAGCGATATAGTAACCGTATCCTCCGGGCCGCCCGCCGGCGCCGAACCGCCGCTGTTGCTGCATCCGCCGAGAGTGCTGCAAACAACCAGGTTGGACGCGACGTTTATGCCCGGCACACTTATCTCGTTTTGAATATAGTCGATGATCGACTGCATGCGAGACAGAGTCGTCTGCGTGCCACCGGTGGTAACAGTCGTATGATTCCCGGTGGACGCGAAGCGGCCGCCGTCGTCGATCGCCTGCTGCACATTCATTTGCACGAAGAATATGTAGCCGTAGTCTATGACCGCGAACAGCAAGAAGAAGAACAGTAACGAGACCATAGCGAATTGGACCGAGGCCTGACCCTTCTCCAGTCTTCGTCCTGAGGCGTCCGACTTGGCGTCCAGAGGCCCCTTGGCCTCACACAATTTGGGTAGATTGGTCATCGCGCTTTTCCGAAAGTGCAGGGAAATCGTCACGCACCAAACGTGCCAACTAGGCGCGTCAACTTTTGATATACTTTTTGACGCAAATGATAACCTAATGACTTACGCAACCGCATCAGAGTTGGCTCAACTGCTCTTTCCGTATGGCAAAGATGCAACAACAACACTCCTCAGGAACGGACCGTGATGCGAAAACATGCTTAAATCCAATAAATCACAGCGCAGCACAGTTACACCACAGAATTATGATAAATCAAAGTGGGCAGAAATACTACTGTTGGTATAAAAGCCTGCTGCGCGGCAAATCGCGGCGCCACGTCGGCGCATCCCGAATCTTAGCAGATGGACCGCCGCTGCCCCCCTGTGTGTAGGGAGCAGCGGTCCAGCTTCAGGCGTGCTACGTCGTGCTGTTTGGAATCAACCGGGAGACCGTGAGATCGTTCGAGATTGCCTGGAAGATCTGGTCCAAGGAAGTGACCGATCGAGCATCTGCAGCGCAGGCGGCCTTCGTAGATGAGGCGTCGAGGAAAAAGTTCTGGTTACTCTGTACGTAGGAACCCGGGGTTGTGGGCGAGTTTGCCATACCTTGAATCGTGCAGACTGGGCTGGAATAGGTACCGGTGTCAGTCGTGCATCCCGTTGACTCCGAGCCGTAGCCGACCGCGTATACCGTGGTTCCCGCAGCCGCTGCGGCTTGGGCCCTCGCTACTGCCTGCGCGCACTGGCCCGTAGCTGAGTAAACCTTCGATGGCGCCGGAGTTGGCGCCTCCATCCCTTCGGATGTCGTAGCATTGGCTTCGCCATCTGTGAGGATGATCATCACGTTCTTTGTATTCGGCCTTGCAGCGGCTTCGGTGGCGAGCGCGCTTTGTGCCGTATCAATTGCGCCCGCATAGAAGGTTGCCTCACCGCCCGGAGCGCCGAGGCCCGAGCTGCAACCCCCGCCGGCCGCGATCACGAGGGCGGAGCTGGTATTCAGCGAAGTCGCCGTATCGGAAGTGCGGTAGTCGCTAGAGAACGGAACGATCTCGTACACGGGCGGGTTAGTGACACTGGCGCAAGTCTTCCCCTCTTTCGAGCCTGTGCAACAAGGAACCGGGGTGCCCGAGCCTGTGCAGTTAGATTCATCGAAATACTCGTTGTAGGAGGTAATCGGTGGGTTTTTAGTAGGGCACCTTATATCATCCTGAACATTCCCAATCGATGGCCCGCTCGCAGCCAGCCCTGGGAACGTAAACAGGGCGACCTCGTCGATCGGGTTGTTCTCGACGTTAGTCCCAGTTTCGGTGCCACTCGCCGGCGCAGGAACCGTGAACGAGCTGGCTTCGGTCGCGCCGCAGCTTGTCAGGCCCCCCGGGCATGGCGACAGCGAGTTCAGCAGAACCCGGATGCCTTGCAACGCGCAGGTGATTTCGGAACCACTGCAATTGCCACCGGTGTCTGGGTTGTTCATCGATGAAGTTGTGTCGACGACAATTGCTACGTTGTAAGGACCATTAAATCCGCCCTTCGCACTCGCCAGCGCGGTCGCCGAGATTGACCAACTTGGGAAGCCGAGCACGTTGGCGAATGTCGTCGGCACGCTGGCTGTCTCTGTCACGCGGATGGCGTTATCGCCTAGGGAATAGGTTTTGCACGCGGGAACTCCCTCGGCGGTGGCGGCGGCGCTTGTCAGGCACACAGGCGTAACCGTCACCTTAACGTTGGTCAGCAAATCGCTGTCAGGGGCGTTTGTATCCCCAGTTACACCGCTGTAGTTCGTCGCGGTTGATTCTACCTCGGCTACTGTCTCACCGTCGTTGGATATCACCGAGCCGCCCGCTAACGCTGCCGCTCGGGTCTGAGCCAGGAGCTGTTGATAGCCGTAATAGGCACGCCCGACGTCGACCACTAACGCAGCCGCTCCGATAATGCCGACCATGGCGACTGCATACAGCACGAACGTTTGCCCTCGCTGGCCTTCGCGCAACCTGCGCACGATCGATTTGTCGCGAAAAGAAGCTTCGTCGTTTGATTTCACTGTATTAGCTCCGCCGTTTGCGCCGAAAGGGTGCAGCCGCTCGGCGCGAAATTATAACCCATGACTGTAAGGTTGCAGGGATACGTAACAGTTACTTTGGCAGTATTGCCCGACACTAGATATGTAGCTGCACTACCGCACGATGTGCCCGAAAAAGCAGGTCCGTACGTAACCGGACTTCCGGTTCCAAACGCAATTGAGAACACGAGATTCGACGCCGTGAGGCCCGGGGCCGCGTTCGTCACCGCTGTACTGGTGGTCGCGCACGGGTCTGACGTTGAGCCTCGGCTAATCGAAAGAAGCTGCGCACCGGTGGTCGTAGCCGATGTCAGCGTCAGCTCGTTGTTGAAAGCAACCCCGAACACCACCGAAGCTATGAGGACTGTCAAGATGAGAGGTACCGACATAGCGAATTCGACGATCGCCTGCCCGCGCGCATTTCGAGCACGCGCCGGCGGTTTGACCCGGCAGTAACTGTAGGATGTCTTTTTCATACACAACCCTTAAAAGTTCACCGAAGACGAATGACGGAAATTCTATGACACCGTCCGGCTCTGAGCGTCACTTTCGTATCACCTGCCCTTCTGCATCGCAAGGTTGCAACACAGGAGTACATTCAAGGACAGATTGCGATGCGAAAACACACTTAAATCCAACGTGCCGAGCCGTAATCTAACAAGGCGGCAGAAATGCGTCAAGCGCAAAGGTGGCACGAATACTACAAAGTGAAGCATTTCACTACCCGAAGGCAGCCAAGAATGGCCCGCCGATAAAGTAATTGAACTAATGCGCGGCCGTCGTGGCTTCAGAAACCGGCGCCGCATTCGCTGGTACAACCAACGCCGCAAAACTCCCGCATTAACAGCTGTTTAGCCTTCGTAACCACCATTCGACATGTCCGTATTCAGATTCAGGAGAGACAATTATGAAACTCAACAGAACCAAAATAGCTGGCCTTTTCGGACTCCTGTTGATGGCGATGCCGGCCATCGCCTCGGCTGAAATCGTCCGCGTGTATCCCCAGCCGGTGCGGCCGCTGATTGTCGAGCCGGCCATTCAGCCGGTCCTCGCGCCCGCCCCCTTCACGACCGTCGAGTACTACCGGCCATGGGCATGCGCGAATCCCTACTTTCGCCATCATCATAGGTGGATGTGCCGATAGCGCGTCCGCCCGCCAGCCGAAGCGTCCAGCCCAATGCCGCGGGCGGCGTGTCGCGACCGACACCCGCCCGCCCCTCCCTCCCCAGTCATCCTGACGTAGCGAGCATCGCGAGCGGCAGGAAGGATCTCGGACAGCTTCGCGCAAGCGAAGCCGGTACCGGTTTTGAAAATCGCGTAGCGGTCCTTTGCAGATGCGGTATTGTACGAAAGTACAATTGCTGCAATGGTTCCGCGATGTACGATCTCGACCGGGGAAAAACAGGATCGTCTGCTTTTGCAGCGATCGACCAACCGATACGCGGAGGAACCATCGAAAAATGAATCGATTGACTAAAAACGTGACTATGCTCGTGCTGGCCGCGGGCCTGCTTCCAGTTAGTGCCCGGGCCCAGGCCCCCGGACCCGTGACCGCGCCGGCGGCTGCCGCGCAAGCCGAGGTCCAGAACGACGTACTGAGCGGGTTCAAGCGCGAGGAGATGGAAGACCGGCGCCAGGAAATCGTCGTCGCCAACATGAAGTTCTCGAACGACGAGCAGAAGACCAAGTTCCTGGCGATCTACGTGCCCTACCAGGAACGGCTCATGAACAATCTCAAGCAGCGCAAGAAACTGCTCGACGACTACCAGAACGCGCAGCAGAATGGCGTGATCGGCGACGCCGAAGCGACCAAGCTGCTCAATGCGAATCTGACGCTGGACCGCAACCGGCTCATCGCGGAATCAAACTATCTGCATGCGCTGAAAGCGATCATGCCGATGGAACAGGCTCTGAGAGCCTACCAGATCGACGAGCGCCTGAACGCGTTCTACCTGAACGACATCCTCAGCACGATTCACCTGGTGAAGTAACCAGCTCGGCTCGGGGTCAACGTCTTCCACGATGGGGGACGTTGCCCCGGGCATTTTCGCGAACAAGGCGATCTACCCTTCGCCAATCCTTTCGATTGCGAACTGCGTAGCAAGCGAATCCATCATGGCCTCGACCTCGTCGCGCGAATCGGCGGAGAAGTAGATTCGCAGATGATGCCGCACGGGATCTTCGGTCCGCAGCGTCGCGAGATTGTCGTAGGACTCGACGATCGACTTGAACAGCACGATTTGCTCGGGCGGTATCGCGATCAGCATTGAGGCGATCGTCGGCGACTTAATTTCGGTCTTTGTGTCCAAGGTTTACTGCCACCTCCGCGACCCCTACATTCTAGCCGATGACGCTGTCGCGGGTCTTGTTCGTAACCGGCAAGGGGGGCACCGGCAAGAGCACGGTAGCGGCCGCGCTTGCACTTGCGCTGTCGCGCCGGCGTCCGACAACGCTCGCCGACCTCGACCGGCGCCTGTCCGCGGCTGCGGCACTCGGCACGATCCCGGAAAATTCCGCCGCCGTCAAAGTCACCGACACGCTCGACGTGATCGCGCTGACGTCGCGCGCCGAGCTCGAAGCGTTCATCAAGCGTATCGTACCGATTGGCGCAATCTCGCGGCGGATGCTGCGCAGCCGGACTTTCGGCTACGTCACGGCGGCGCTGCCGGGGCTCGAGGCCTTCCTACTGCTCGAGCGGCTAAGGATCATGGCGGGAGATGCGGCGCTCGAGGATCGCTATCTCGTCGTCGACGCGCCGGCGTCGGGCAGCGCCGTCGAGCTGCTTTCGGTCTCGTCGGGCGTGAAGGGCATCGCACCCGCCGGCACGCTGAACCGGCTGGCCGCTTCGATCGACGGCTTTCTCACGGACGCGACGCGCTTCGGCGCGGTGATCACGACGACGCCGGAAGACCTTGCGGTGCGCGAGGCGCTTGAAACCGCCGCGACGATTCGCGATCGCCTCGGTGTCGCCACCATCGCCGCGATAATGAACTGCGTGCCCGATTTGCTCTTCGACACTTCGGAACTCGCCGCGATGAGTCCGCTCGGCGGTCACGCGCGGCTGGCGATTCGCCGCAACTCCGCGCACGAACAGGCCGCCCTCGTCGCGCCACGGTTCGCCCGCGCCGGCATCCCGACAATCAGCCTGCCGATGATGTTCACGGCCGCGATCGGCCGGGCCGAACTGAAGAAACTCGGACGCGTCCTCGACGCCGAGCTGCTCGACCGATGAAGCCGTTCGACCTGCGCGCGCGCAAGCTGGTGATCTGCCTCGGCCCCGGCGGCGTCGGCAAGACCACTATCAGCGCCGCGCTCAGTGTCCGCGCCGCGATGCTCGGGTGCGCCGTCGACGTGATGACGGTCGATCCTGCGCCACGCC
The DNA here is from genome assembly GCA_963721485.1 of uncultured delta proteobacterium. Lineage (GTDB taxonomy): Bacteria > Desulfobacterota > Binatia > Binatales > Binataceae > Binatus. The sequence goes on from CAVRJV010000009.1 coordinate 15,506, forward strand.
TGCTCGACGCGCTCGGCCTCGAGGCGGATTCATCGGAGCCGGTCGAGGTCGCGCTCGACGGTATCGCGCATCCGCGGCGCGGCGGCGCATCCAATCGCGCCAGGCTGCGCGCATTGCGGCTCGATCCGAAGCGCACCTTCGACTCGATCGTCGCGCGCTACGCTTCGTCGGACGCGGCGCGCGAAGCGATTCTCGAAAATCGAATCTATCGCAACCTGTCGGGTGCGCTCGCGGGCGTCGGCGACTACATGGCGATGGAAAAGCTGCTCGAACTTTCCGCCAATCCGCAGACCGACCTAGTCGTCCTCGACACTCCGCCCGCGACCGAGGCGCTCGACTTCCTCGACGCGCCGCGCCGCCTGCTCGAACTGCTCAACTCGCGCGCCATCAACCTCTTGAGTGCGCCCAGTGGACTATTCAAGAGCCAACTGCGGATGGTCGACGTAGCCGCGCGCGCCGTGCTCGCGGCGTTCGACCGGGTGACGGGACTGAAGCTGCTGAGCGACGTCCAGTCGTTCGTCCGCAGTTTCGAGGGCATGTACGAAGGCTTCTCGGACCGCGCCGCGCGCGCGCAGGAAAAGCTCCGCGCGACAGACACGGCAATCGTGATCGTAACGACGGCGGAGTCGAGCCGAATCGCACAGGCGCGCGAGTTTGTCGGCGCGCTCGAAAACGCCGGCCTGCGAATCTCGGCGATGGTCGTGAATCGAGTGCTCGCGCAACTGCCGGACGCCGCCGAACTGGCGTCGGCCAGAATCGCGCCAGCCCTGAAGAAAAAATTGAAGCGCAATCTCGCCGACTACACGGCGCTCAAGACGCGCGAGGAAGTTTCACTCGACGCGCTCCGCGCTTCGCTTCCCACCGGCGCAACCCTGATGGTCGCGCCCGACCTCGGCCGCGAACCGCGCACTGTCGCCGACCTCGCTGAGATCGGCCGCAGCCTCCGCGGCGTGTGAGTGTTTGTCATCTCGACGAAGCGAGCAACGCGAGCGGCAGGAAGGATCTCGGACAGCGGCGCGCAAGCGCCGCCGGTTCCGGTCTCCGAAATCGCGCAGCGCTCCTCTACTTCTTCGCGCGACGAATCGACGGCTTCGCTTTAACCGGCTCTTCGTGATCGAGTAAACGATCGAGCTTGATGCTGAGATTCAGCAGTTGCGAGCTCAAATGATCGAGCCGCGCCTTCAGGTCGCGCACGTCGCGCTTGGACGGGATGTTGACGAAGTCCAGCACCTGCTCGACGTTGCGGTCGAACGATTGCTTGTTCGACATGAAGCGCTCGCCGGCCTTGCCGAAGCTCGATCGCATCCTGTCGTTCGACATGATCTCGTTGAAAAAGCCCGAGATGCCTTCCTCGCTCATCTGGCGGAGCTTGTTCATCAGGTTGTCATCGTCGCGGGGCGCCATGACTTTCAACTATATATAGAGGTACGCGCCGCGCAAACCGATGACCACAATCGCCCACATTCTAGGCCTCGCGTCGGGCTTCGCCCTGATGGGATACCACGAGCCGCCCGCGAACATGATCGCGACGTCGATCATCATCAATCTCGCGCTCACGCCGTTGACCGCAATCGTCGCGGCGCGCCGCGGCCGCTCCGCCCTTCGATGGACGATCGCGGGACTCGCGCTAGGCGCGTGGGCGCTCGCCGCCGTCATGATTATTCCGGCGAGCCATCCCGTTCCGCCAATGCCCGACGAGCCCGACTATCCGCCTACTTCTCATGCTGCTTGATGAACTCGGCGGTTGGCGCGAACACTTGGCTCTCGGATTTCGTTCCCGCCAACACGTCGAGATGGCCCCAGCCGTCGAGCTTGGTGAATGAAGGGTCGACTGCGCCGGTCGATTTCGACGCCGCTTCGACCTGGCTGGCCCAACCCGGGCCGAAGTTGGTGCTGGCGAACGCGATCACGGGAATCTTCGACGCCTTTAGCGACGCGACCAGCTCCGGCGTGAACGGACTCTCGCCGTCCTGAACGGCCGGCCAGTAGCGGTCGAAGCCGATCAGCAGTTTCGCTATCACGACCGCGTCGGAATAGCCGCCCGGTATATTCGCGAACGCGCCGTTGCCGGGCGCCGCATCGTACATGACGTGCTCGAGGGTCTCGCGCGCGGTCTTGTACTTCGGAATCGGCGCGGGCTGCTCGGGATTTTCGATCACCATCTCCATCAGCTTGTAGCGCTTGTCGTACGTCAGATGTTTGCCACCGATGTCGACGGCATATTGGCCATGCGTCCCCTGCTCGATGCGCATCGGATGCGTCGGGATGAATCCGTCGATCGCGATGATTCCCGCGACGCGCTCAGGATGCATGGCGGCGAACAGGTACGCGAACTCGACCCCGCGGCTGAAGCCGGCGACGAAGATTCTCGAGCGGCCGGATTTTTCGCTGACGAATTTCGCCGCCGTATCGATATCCGATTCAAAGAGATCGTTGGTCCATCCCGCCAGCTCGGCAAGATCGGCCTCGGGCGTCTGCGGCGGAATAAAATGCGTACGATAGTCCATCGACCACACGTCCACGCCCTGCTCCGCGAGATAGACCTGGAACGAGTAGCGCGGATCCTCGATCGCCAACTCGCCATTCATGTTCGTGCCGGGCAGGTAGAGCACGACGGCGTCGGGATGCGCGGGCGGAGTCGCCCCTTTGGCGACGCGATGCAGCCCGACTTTGTCGAGCGGCGATTTGCCGACGGGCGCTTCGAAGCTCCATTCGTAAATTCCCGGCGCACCTTTGAGTTCGCGCCCCACAACGACGGAAGTGAAGTCAGCGGCGGATGCGCTCGTCGCGATGAAAAGGAACAGAACTGCCAATACGTCGAGTACGATGGATCGTCGAATCTTCATGGGGCTAATCCTCTCCACAATTTCCCGTCGCCGCACAAGTCCACGATGCGCGCCTCTCAAAATTCAGGGGATGAACTTTTCAGCCTTATGGGATCGCGCGCTCCATGGTACGAATACTGTGTGGAACGCTCTGGAAGCTTAAACTCCGCCGCATTCGTTGAGCGACGACCTCCTGAATCAAAACACAAATTTTACGGAACGAAACGACCGATGGTAGTACGAGCGGTACTCCGCCACAACCGGTGGTAGAGAATTCCGAGTAGTTGACCCTTCGCGGTGCGACGTGCGAAACAGAGGCTTCGGGGTCCCACGCCAATTTCGTACGGGAGTAAGCTTCAATGAGCAAGAAAGTTCAGTTCGCTTTGTTCTCGCCGCAGGCCGGACAGTCGTGGCATCAGCTCGAGGAACGCGCGCATCGATGCGAGAAGCTCGGCTACCATTCGATCTGGCTGGTCGATCATATGTGGACGCGCGGGATGCCCGACCTCGACCATCATGAATGCCTGGCGCTGATGGCGGGGTTGTCGGCGAAAACCGACAAGCTGCGCATCGGCACCTTGGTCATCTGCAACTCGTATCGCAACCCGGCGCTGCTGGCGAAGTCGCTGGCGACTATCGATCATATCAGCAACGGCCGTCTCGAAATCGGCTACGGCGCCGGCTGGATGGACGAAGAGTACAAGGCGTACGGCTACCAGTTCCCGTCGATGGGCACGCGGCTCAAGATGTTCGAGGAAGGCCTGCATATAATGAAGCTGATGTTCACCGAGAAGCGCGCGACGTTTGAGGGCCGCCATTACAAGATCAATGAAGCGATCTGCAATCCCAAGCCGGTGCAGCAACCGCATCCTCCGATTACGATCGGCGGCAGCGGTGAGAAGGTCATGTTGAAGCTGGTCGCAAAGTTCGCCGACCGGTGGAACTGCCCGGCCGGATACGAGAGCTTCGAGCACAAGTTCAATGTGCTCAAGCAGCACTGCAAGGACGTCGGGCGCGACGTGAACACAATCGACATCTCGGAGCAGTTGCTGGTATGCGTCGGCGCAAGCGATGCGGAAGTGGAGGCGAAGTGGAAGGCGGCGCAGATGCTCAAGCCGTTCGTCAGCACCGGAATCAAGGGCACACCGAAACAGTTGATCGAGCAGCTCAAGCAGCGCGTGGCGATGGGAATCACGACGTTTACGATTTTCTTCAGCGACTTCGCACCGCCGCCGACCCTCGAGTTGTTCGCCAAGGAAGTGATGCCGGCATTTGCGTAGGACTCTTGGAATCCGCGCGGCGTTCATCGCTGCGATCCTGCTCGCGGGATGCGCGAGTCAGCCGTCGTTCTACACGACGCAGCTCGACACGAGCGGCGGGCTCGGACCGGGCGATCCGATAACGCATGCGTCGGCGACGATAGGGCACGTGACCAACGTCTCGCCTATTAGCGACGGCGATTCGGAGATCGCGTTCGAGGTCGATGGATCGCACGCGGACGAGATTCACTACGACTCGATCATGACGCTGAACAATCTCAGTGCGCCGCCCTCGCTCGACGTGATGAACGTCGATGCGATGAGTCATAGCGCGCCGTCGGGCACGCGGCTGGACGGGGCGTCGAGCATGAACGAAGTGCAGATGATCATGACGGCGCGCGGTCCCGGCAGCTTCGCGCAGGCGCTCGGCAACGCCGCTAACTTCACTCAATCGAACGCGCCACCACCCTCGCCCGCTGCGATCCAGATGACGCAGATGATGGCGCAGATTTCGCAACAGACGCTCGCGACCGCGGTCGCGATTGCGCCGCCGACGCCCGATCAGATCGATCAGGCCAAACGCGAGGCGCTTGGCGTCGAACGACAACTGATGCGCAACGGCAAGGTCGAGCAGGCCGAACGGCTGCGCGCCTCGATGGGCAGCATGATGGGCGGAATGACGGCGCCGGTGAATCCGAATGCGCTGCCGCCGACCTCGCCGAACCCGTAGGCGAAATGGAACCTGACTGAATTGGATCAACATCGACTAACCGAATACCTGAAACGCCGGATGCCGCACGCGAGCGACCATCGCGTCGTCGGCCTCAAGCGAATTTCCGGCGGCTCGTCACGCGAGACGTACTCTTTCGACCTCGAATGGATCGAAGGCGGCGAGAAACGCACTCGCCCGATGATCGGGCGGCGCGATCCGACCGGTGGCCTCCTGAAATCGGATCGCGAGCGCGAGTTCAAGGTGATCGACGCCGTGCATCGCGCGGGCCTCAAGGTCCCGGAGCCGCTTTACCTGGAGCTGGACGCAAGCGTGATGGACCGCCCGTTTTTCATCATGCATCGCGCGGCGGGACAAACCGGCATGGGCGCATTCCCGGCCGCGGAAGCGGAGTCGACGCGCGCGAAAGTCGCCGACGACTTCCTCGGCGAGCTCGCACGACTGCAATCGATCGACTACCGCGAATGCGGTCTCGAGATTCTCGGGGCCCCTGAGAGCCTTGAGGATCCCGCGCGCATCCAGGCCGCGCACTGGGCTGAAATATATGAACGCGATCGGATGGGCGAGCACTATCCGATTCTCGACGCCGCATTCGCGTGGCTGAAAGCCAATCTTGTCGTGTCGGATCGTATCGTGATCGTTCACGGTGACTATCGATCGGGAAATTATCTGTACGACCAGAACGGAATCATCGCGATGCTCGACTGGGAGATGGCGCATCTGGGCGACCCGATGGAGGATCTCGGCTGGGCATCAATGATGTTCTGGGGGCGCGACGAATTCGCCGGCGGCCTCATGGAGCGCGAGGCATTCTACCGCCTGTACGAAACGAAGACGGGGCATCGCGTCGATCGCGAGCGGCTGTTTTTCTACCAGGTGCTCGGCAACGCGAAGATGGCGGCGATCTGTCTCACCGGAATCCGCGATTTCGTCGAGCGTCGCACCTCCGACGCGGTGATGCCGTTTCTTGAACTGTTGCTGCCGGCGCTGTTCGAGGACCTGGCCAAACAACTTCGACTGCTCTGAGAGATCATATGCTACGTCCAACTTTGAATGAACTGATCAGCGGCATGCAGCGCACGATCATGGAGGCACTGATGCCGGAACTGACGTCGCCGTATGCGCAAGGACAGGCGATGTCGGCGATCGGGATGCTCGCGCATGCGGCGGCAGCGCTCGAATCGGCGCCGGCGTACGACGCGGCTGAAATAAAAGATCTGCGCGCGACCTTCGCGGCGCTCAAGCGACTGGGCGACAAGCATATCTCGAAGAAGGGCGGCCTTCGCGGTGCGCTCGCGCGCGCGACTCGCGCGAGTGCGAAGACTCCACCGGATCGGCGCGCGCTGGAAGAATCGATGGCCGCGTTCGCGACCGCCGTCGCTGTCGGCCACGCCGACGACAGCGTCGCCCGCCACGTCCGCGGTTACATCGGGCGCCACCTCGAGCGCTCGCGCAGCCTGCTCGGCAGTACACTGCCGACCGAATGATCTATTAGCGGCGCTGCTAATGGGCGAGCCTTTCCGGATGCATCGCTATAGTAAGCAATGAGATGCTAATCCTAGTCATCTCTTGGTGCTTTTGGACGGATTTACCTGTGTCAGGGCATCTTGCAAACGAAAATCAACTAGGGTAGGTTGCTTAAAGCTAAATAGAGCAGCCAAACAGTCTTTTAGCTAAAAGTAGTAAAGAGCTACCTACTGTATGTGGCCGACTTGCTACAATCAGTTAGAAGCTCTAATCTGGGTTCGATGCGAGGCTGGGTTGCTCCACGTTGCAGCAGAGGGTTACTGCGAGGTAAAAAGCGATGAGCGTCTCGATTATTCCAACCCCCGGAACGACTGGTGGTCCATGCCGCGGATCCTGCAATCACGCTAAGTGCCATACGATGCGTGCGATGGCCGACGAGCGCTGTCACCATTGCAACGGCCGCTTCGGCTTCGGATCGAAGATAACCGGCGAGCCGCCGATGCATTTGCGATGCGCCCAGGCGGTCGCCGCGAAAAGCGGTGCGCCGGCGACGCATCCGATACACGATCCGGCGGCGAGTCCGCTCGTCCCCGGGCAGCAAGGCGACAAGCGCTAGCACCGTCTCGCTTCCAATTTTGATCCGATAAGCGGCTGCGCCAATCCGACGCATCCGCTGTGTGCGCTTGACACCCTCGGCGCGTGCGCGCTAGCGGATCGAGCGTGAACAATGAAAACATCGGTCGAGTCCGCGCGCTGCGCGATCGGCTCGATCACCCCGTGATCGACGCCGACGGGCATCTGATCGAGCCCGCGCCGCTGTTTAACGAATATCTCAAGAAAGTCGGCGGCGCCGACATGCTCGAGCGCTACAACCGCGAGCTCCGCGAGCATCCGACCGGCTCGCGCGGCAATCGCGACGCCGGCGACATGCGCGGCGCATGGTGGGGCGTCTCGAACGACGCGTACGATCTCGCGACGGTGATGGCGCCGCGCCTGCTGTACAGCAGGCTGAACGATCTCGGCGTCGACTTCTCGATTTTGTATCCCACGCTCGGGCTCGCACTGCCAACGATTCACGACGCTGAAGTGCGGCGAATCGCATGTCGCGCGCTGAACACGATGAACGCGGAAATCTGCGGACAGTTCCGCGACCGCATCGCGCCGGCCGCCGCAATCCCGATGCACACTCCCGGCGAGGCAGTCGCCGAACTGGAATACGCGGCGCGGCTGGGCCTCAAGGTCGCGATGATCCCGCCGGGCGTTGCGCGTCCGATTCCCGCACTCGAACGCACGCATCCCGACGCCTTCCCCAACGCCGCTTACTTCGATTGCTACGGGCTCGACAGCTTCCACGACTACGATCCGGTGTGGCGCAAATTTGTCGAGCTGAAGATTGCCGCCACTTCGCACGGCGGCGTCGGCCTGCGCTACCTGCCGCTCGGGCGCCGCTCGCCGACCAACTACATGTTCAATCACATCGGCGCGCACGCGTATCAGCAGGGCGAGCTGTGCCGTTCGATCGTGATGGGCGGTGTCGCGACGCGATTCCCGAAGCTGGTGTTCGGCTTCCTCGAGTGCGGCGCAGGATGGGCTTGCGACCTGCTCCATTCGCTCGAAGAGCATTGGGAGAAACGCAATACCGCCGGCCTGGTGAACTACGATCCGTCGCGGCTCGATCGCCCGCGCTTGCATCAACTGCTCGCCGAGTGGGGCGGTCCCGAATTCAGTGCGAAGAACTCGGCGCGCGCCATGCGCGCCTACGACGAAGGCCTCGAGCGGCACGATCGCGCGACCGATCGCGACGAGTGGGCGCAGACGGGCGTGCGCGACGAGCACGACTTTGCGCGCATCTTCGCCAACTTCTATTTTGGTTGTGAGGCCGACGACCTGAGCGTGCATCGCGCACTCGACGCGCGCGCCAATCCGATGCGCACGCGCCTACAGCCGATCTTTTCCTCCGACATCGGCCACTGGGACGTGCCGGATATCTCGACGGTGCTGCTCGAGAGCCATCGACTGGTGGAGAAGGGCCTTCTGAGCGATGCGGATTATCGCGACTTCGTTTTCACCTATCCGGCGCAACTTCATTTGAAGGCGAATCCCGAATTTTTCGCAGGCACTGCGATCGCGGATTCCGTCGTCGCGCTGAACGCATAGCGAGGAGACGCGCTCGATGCTTTCGACTGAACAACGGCGCGACTGGGACGAGAAGGGCTTCTTCATCGTCCGCGGCTTCGAGCCAATCGAGGAATGCCGCGCGATGCATGCGCGAGTCGTCGAGATTTGCCGGCTGAACGCAGCCGGGCAGAGCGTGCCGAACGTGTTCGTGTTGCCGGAGAAGAAGCCCAACCCGCTCGCGCAGAACCCCGAAGACAACGTCGGCAAGGTTTTCCGGTTGCATCGAGATCCGATCTTCAAGAAGCTCGTGGAAGATCCGAAAGTTCTCGACCTCGTGAACGGTCTGATTGGTCCGGAGCTTGACTGCTTCGTCAGCCAGTTCATTTTCAAAAATCACGGCGCGCTCGGACAGCCATGGCATCAGGACTCGTACTACTTCGCCTTCAGCACGCGGCCGCAGGTCGGCGTCTGGTTGGCCGTGACCGAGGCCACGCTCGACAACGGATGCCTGCACGTGATGCCGGGATCGCATCTCGAGCCGGTGCACAAGCACGTGCCGGACCGGCGCCCGCATGCGCAATACGGCTACACGGAAATCGTCGACTACAACATGTCGAAGTCGATGCCGGTGCTGATGCAGGCCGGCGACCTGCTGGTGTTTCACAGCCACCTGATGCATCGATCGACCGACAACATGTCCGGCGGGATTCGCGCAGCGATGGTGTGGCATTACACGAAGTCGGGCACAATCGATCAGACGAAAGAAAGATTTGGGCATCAGAACCCGTCCCACGATTTTATGAAGATCGAGCGTCACCGCGCCGCCGAGGATTAGATCATGAATGGAGCCGAGAGCCTGATTCGCACCGCAATCGCGGCCGGCGTCGAAGTATGTTTTGCAAATCCCGGGACGACCGAGATGCCGCTGGTGGCGGCGCTCGATTCGGCGGACGGGCTGCGCCCGATCCTCGGATTGTTCGAGGGCGTTTGCACCGGCGCCGCCGACGGTTACGGACGCATGGCGGAGAAGCCCGCGATGACGCTGCTGCATCTTGGGCCAGGCTTCGCCAACGGCATCGCGAATCTGCACAACGCACGGCGCGCCCGCTCGCCGATCGTGAATCTGATCGGCGACCATGCGACCTGGCACGTCGGCGCCGACGCCCCGCTCACATCGGACATCGTATCGCTGGCGACGCCGGTTTCGGGTTGGGTGCGCAGCGTGCACAGTTCAGCATCGCTCGCGGGCGCGACGGCCGAGGCGATTGCGGCGGCAGGCCGAGCGCCGGGGCAAGTCGCGACGTTGATCATCCCGTCGGATTGCCAATGGGATCCTGCCGAGAAGCACGCCCTGCCGATCGAGCCGACGGCGCCGCCGTCGGTGTCTTCCGCTTCTATCAAGCGCGCGGCCGAATCGATCCGCAAAGGCGGCAAGGTCGCGCTTTTTCTTGGCGGCACAGCACTTCGCGCGCGCGGTCTGAAGGCGGCAGCGCGCATCGCGGCGAAATCGGGATGTCATCTAATCTGCGAAACTTTCCCTGCCCGATTGGAACGAGGCGCCGGAATGCCGGCGCTCGATCGCTTGCCGTACTTTCCCGAACAGGCAATCGAGATGTTGCGGCCGTTCGACACGATAGTGATTGCTGGTGCGAAAACGCCCGTCGCGTTTTTTGGATATCCACATTTCCCGAGCATGTTGATTCCCGAAGGCGTTAATTCGGCGATTCTGGCAGAGCCGACCGACGACGTCCCCGCGGCTCTGGAAGCGCTCGCGAGCGAAATCGCGGCGCCGGTTTCAGTCGCGACGCCGTCGAGAATTGCGCGCCCCGAACGTCCCGTCGGAAAACTCAACGCGATGACCGCGGGCGCTGCGATTGCCGCGACGATGCCCGAGGGCGCAATCGTGATGGACGAGGCTGCCACCACCGGCCTGCCATTTCTCGCCGCGTCAGCTGCGGCGCCGCCGCATACATATCTTTCGCTCACGGGCGGCGCGATCGGGCAGGGATTGCCGTGCGCAACCGGCGCCGCCGTCGCGTGCCCGAATCGACGCGTGATCGCTTTCCAGGCCGACGGCAGCGCGATGTACACGGTGCAGTCGCTGTGGACGCAGGCGCGCGAGTCGCTCAACGTCACGACGGTGCTCTGCAACAACCACAGCTACCGAATCTTGCAGGTCGAGCTTGCGCGCGCGGGCGTGACCGAGCCCGGCCGCAAGGCGCGCTCGCTCACCAGTCTCGCGAATCCCGATATTGAATGGACGAGCCTGGCGCGCGGACTCGGTGTGCCGTCGGTGCGCGTCGAGACCGCGGAGGATCTCACGCGCGAGTTGGAACGATCGCTTGCGACGCCCGGTCCGACGCTGATCGAGATGCTTCTCTAAACAAGCTCGTTGATAGCTCGTTGCAAGTCGGCGATCGTCGCTATTATGCGATCGTGCTCGATCCGCGTGCCGACACCGATGAAGTGCATTCCCGCGCTCACGGCCGCCTCGCGATCAATCCTGCTATCGCCAACGTACACGGCGCGCGCCGCGTCAACATCGGCGCGATCGAGGCACAGCCGCAGGATGTCGGGCGCGGGCTTGGGGCGAACCTTGTCGAGCGCACTCGCCACCGCGTCGAAGACGCCGCCGAGATCGAGATGCTCGACCAGCGCAGGCACCGTCGCCGAGCGATTGGTCGCCAGCCCGAGCTTGTAGCGCCGCTTGAGCTCGATCATGAAAGGCCGCAGCTCCAAGGGCGGCCGCAGCATCCTGAAAAACGGCGACTGATCCATGTTGCGCGTAACGTCGTGCATCGCATGCAGCTTGACCGCGTCGCCGCGCGCGCGTGCGGCAAACACCTCGGCCGCGGCATACGAGACGGCCGAGATTTCCTCGTCGCGGTCGAGCGGCGGCTCGCCGACCTTCGCGAAAATCCAGTTGTAGTACGCAACGTTCGATTCGGTGGAATCGAACAGCACGCCGTCGGCGTCGAACATCACCAGTTCAATCATGTTGAAGGAATATTGTGCGGCACCGATGCGCGGGGTGCCAGAGGTGCGAACGACCTCAGCGCGCGGCACGCTTGCGTTCGGTGCGATCGGGGCGCCGTGCGTGCGCGGGCGCTGGACGCCGCGGAATTGCGACGACTTCGCGCGCGCTCAGGTGATCTCCGCAATGCGAGCAGACCATTTCGGGCACGGTCTTCGCGCCGCAGACGCGATGTATCAGCGTCATCGGAGGCCCCGACTCGTCGCTCAGCCACGTGTCGCCCCATCGCATCATCGCCATCAACACGGGATATAGTTCGAGTCCCTTGCGCGTCAGCCGATACTCGACGCGGCCGCTGTCGCCTTCGCTGCGCGCGCGATCGAGAATTCCGTCGCGCACCAGGTCGCGCAGGCGCGAGCTCAGAATATTCCGTGCGATTCCGGTGCCCTGCTGAAACTCGTCGAATCGATGGCGTCCCATAAACGCCTCGCGCAGTATCAGCATCGTCCAGCGCTCGCCGACCACCGACAGCGTACGCGCCACCGAGCAATTCATCTCCTTGACCGATTCCCATCGCATCGGCGTCTGTCACTCCTCCCCCGAAATTTCCGCGCGCCCGGCGTTCCCCAACACCGGCGACGGAAAATATCGTTGCACTTTGAAACCTGAGTTGCCAGCAGGTACTGTCCTAATTGAAACTGAATGTCCTAAGTGTCGGATGCAACTGTCCTAAGTTTGATCCGGCGGGTAGTGGTGACGTCTGCATACGAAATAAAAGTCATTTCGCCGCAGCCACTCTAGATGTCTCGGCTCTTCTAGGTTCAGCACGATACCGTCTGTTTCACCACAGATCGAACACAACACTTCGACACCTATGCTCGACGGATCGCTGTTGAAGATCGGAGCAACGGAAAGGATTTTACTCGGTTTCACTGAGTCTGTTCATATCGATGCGTCGGGCGCCAGCGGCAATCGCTAGTGCGTTCTCGCCGTCACCGTTTCAATCGGTAGCGTGGTGGGGCTTCACAGACGCGCACCCTACCAGATTGCGGCCCGGAAAACACTTTCTCGCGAATGGGTGATAGAACCAGGGGTTGCATTCAGGACGGTGCCTGTAGCAATAGGCGTTGCAAAATAAAACTTCAATTGCAGCAAAAGGGACGCGTCGATGGCCAAGCAAATCGAGTTTTTCTACGACTACCTGAGCCCGTTCAGCTATCTCGCCGACACTCAATTGCCCGCGCTTGCGCGGCGGACCGGCGCGGAGATCGTTTATCGGCCGGTTCTCATGGGCGCGATCATGAAGGCCGCCGGCAATGCGGGACCGCTGGTGATCCAGGGCAAGGGGAACTACAACATCGCGGACTTTCAACGATGGACCAGGCGCTACGGACTTGCCGCCCGGTTCAGTCCGCATTTCCCGTTCAACACAATTCGCGTGCTCCGCGGTGCGATCGCCGCGCAACAACATGGCCGCTTCGCGCAGTTTCATCCGGCGGCGTTCCGCGCGATTTGGGAACAGGGACAGGACCTCAGCAAGGAAGATGCGCTGCAGCGGCTCCTCGCAGAGGTGGAAATCGAGCCTGCGTTGATCGAGGGCGACGATATCAAGAACCAGCTGCGCGCGAACATGGACGAAGCCGTCAGCCGCGGTGCATTCGGGGTGCCGGCGATCTTCGTGAACGACGAAATGTTCTGGGGAAACGATCGGCTCGACTTCGTCGAGGAAGCCCTGACGCGGATGGCGTGAAGAGAGTTCCATCGTCAAATAATCCGTGAGATAGATCCGAATGTACTTTGGCGCGCGCGCGCCGCGAAGAGGTGACTCACATGAAAGCAGTGATATTCGACAAGCTTGGCGGACCCGAAGTCTTGAAGATCGGCGAGGTGCCAAAGCCCGAAGTGACGCCGGGCACCGCGCTGATCAAGGTGCGCGCAGCCGGAATCAACTTCGCCGATACGCTGTTCCGACAGGGCCAGTACCTCATGCAACCTCAACTGCCCGACACTCCCGGAATGGAGTCCGCAGGAGAAATCGAGGCGGTCGGCGCGGGCGTGACGAATCTCAAACGCGGCCAGCGCGTCGCGTCGATCGGGAGCAAGATGTACGCCGAGTATGCGCTCGCGCCCGCAGCGCAAGTGATTCCGGTTCCCGACTCAATCAGCTTCGAGCAGGCCGCTGCGTTTCCGATCCAGGTGCTGACTGCATGGCACATGCTGCACACGGCGCATCAAACCGGACCCGGCCAGACTGTGCTGGTGCATTCGGCGGCCGGCGGCGTCGGAATCGTCGCGGTGCAAATCGCGAAAGCTGCGGGCGCGCGCGTGATCGGAACAGTGTCGAGCACCGGCAAGGCCGCGTTGATCAAGGAGTACGGCGCTGACGACGCGATCAACTATGTCACCAGCGATTTTGCCGTCGAGGCGAACCGTCTCACCGGCGGACGCGGCGTCGACTTGATTCTCGACGCGGTCGGCGCGACGACGTTCGATAAGGGACTGACCTGCCTCGCCCCGTTCGGCCATCTGATTCTCTTCGGACGCGCCGGCGGTCCGCCAGAACCGCTCAACCTGTTCAGGCTGTTCGAGAAAGCGGCCAAGGTTAGCGGTTTCACACTATACGTGGTTGCCGCCGTGCCGGAGGTGATGCGCCGCGGAATCGAAGAATCGTTCAAGCTGATCGCGCAGGGCAAGCTGAAGCTGCTGGTCGGCAAATCGTTCCCGCTCGCGCAAGCCGCGGAGGCGCACAAGTTCATGGAGTCGCGCCAATCGACGGGCAAGCTGGTGCTGATACCGTAAGGTCGCGATCGCCGCGTATTCTCGATTTCGATTTCAGTCGCATTTTGCAACTTCGTGGCAATTTGCAACTGACTTTTGAATTCAAGAAAGTAATCGCACCTGAGTTTTCTTCGCGCGCATCAAGGAACATTTCTGCCCGCTGCAAATGGCATCCGAGTTGCTTCCTCTTCTCCATTTCTCGCCGAGGAGGGAACTCATGGAACATTTGCGCAAGGATGTCCGGAGGGATCGGGAGTGGCCTGCACCGGCTCGCATGGCCGTCGCAGTATTGGCTGCGTTGACGTTCATCGCGATCGCAGCCGCCGCCCGCGCCGAGGTGAAGCCGGGTGATCTGATCACGCCCGCTAACGCGTCGAAGGTAAAGGATCTCGTTTCGCCGGGCGTCTACTACAAAGTCGATGAACGGGATGTCGATGAAGATCGTCCCCACGCGGAGAAATCGACTGGCCGCCTCCGTACAAGGACGCGACCGAGAAGTATTCGGCGCAGGTGCGTCTCAGCCGCGATAATCGTAGCCTGGTTGGCTACGTCGCCGGGCAGCCGTTCCCGCTGATCGACACCAACGATCCGCAGGTGGCGACCAAGATCATGTGGAACAACGTGTTCCGCCCGCTGCTACACCGACGACTACGACCTGCGCTTCTACGATTGCGAGAGTGTGTACGGCGGCCGCAACAAGCCCAACAATGTGATCCAGTATTATCCAAATCGGCCACTACGCCGGTTATGATCTGGTTGGCCGCACCGAGGTTGAGCCGATGCCGATCGATCCCGACTTCAAGAAGACCAACCGGCTGTGGCTGTTCGCGCTCTATCCGGTGCTTTCGCCGCAGGCCGAGCGCGGCGACGGAATCATTCGCTATCGATATGAGCAACCCGATCGCGGCGACGACGATTGGAGCTGGAGCGCCGGCACGCGCCGGGTTCGCCGCCTCAACGAGTCGATCGAGAGCACCGCGACCAGCGCGCAAACCTGGAATCCCGATCACTACTCGGGCTTCAACGCCAAGACCGAGGAGTACAACTACAAGTTTCTCGGCGAGCGCGAGATGCTCGGCGTCGCGCACGCGGAGCATTCGCCCGAATTGAAGTGCTCGACTGACGGCGGCGCCAGCGCGTGTCCCGAAGCGTGGGAGATGCGCCACATGTATATCGTCGAGGCCGCGCCGCGGCCGCGAACTGATTTCGCAGGCGCTGCAGAGCAAGACCGTCATCTATATGGACTCCGAGATGTGGTTCAGCCGTACATCGACGAGTACGATCAGCACGGCCAGCTCTGGCTCAATCACATCTGGTGGACCGACTTATCGCGATCGCCCGGTGCCCGACGCGAGGGTCGCGATCTATCCATTCAAGCGCGAGTTCGAAGTCGGCGCGGTCGCGACTGACGTGCAGAGCGGCTTCGCGACGATGTGCTACCTGCCCGGCCTGCAAACTCCCGAGCGCGAGTGCTGGTACATCAACATGGGCGCGGTGGACAAGAATTTCTTCACGACCGACGCGATGGTGAAGGCAGCGCCATAGGACAAGCCTGAACTTTCGATGGGACGGGCCTCGCGCCCGTCCCGGCTTGCGCGGTCATCGGCGTCGGCACGACCCGGTCGCACGATGTTGACGTGCGCGTTTCAAAGAGAAGTGGCAGCGGTGCGCCTCTGAGCTTCAATTGAGCAGCTCTTCTGCTCCAGCACTGCCCTTGACACATATAATTAACTGATCAGTTAATAGTGGTATTAACTGTCCGGTTAACGAACGCTCAAACATGACTGGTCCACGCACAACTGTCCGCAATCTCAAGCGCACGCGCGAGAATATACTTGCTGCCGCGCTCGCTGAATTTTCGGCTCGCGGCTTCGCCGGTGCGCGCGTTGACGCGATCGCGCGTCGCGCCCGCATCAACAAGCGCATGCTCTACTACTGCTTCGGCACCAAGCAGGACCTCTATCGCGAAATCCTGCGGCGCAAAATCGCCAATCGTTCTGAATGGCTCGAATCCACACCCGACGATTTCGCCGGCGTGCTCGCGCATATCTACTTCTCCGGTGGAACCGATATGGACTTCGTGCGCCTGATGGAATGGGAAGCGATCGACAGCGGCGGCCGAAAGTGCATCGCCGAGTCCGAGCGCCGCGCTCTGTTCGAGAAGGCCGTCGCCCGCCTCGGCGTATTGCAGCGCCAGGGATCGATTCCTCGCGGCGTCAATCTAACACAACTTTTCATCTCGATGCTGTCGCTGGCGCTGTTCCCGCTCGTGATGCCGCAAATCATTCGCCTCATCCACGGCATGGAACCGACCGACCCCCGCTTCATGCGTCAGCGCGCTAATTTTCTGCGCTGGCTCGGAGATCGTTTGGCGAAGCCTGAGGGAACTGTTCGCAAGCCGGCAAAGACATCGCGGGCTGCCGTTCGTCGCGCGCAGTTATTCAAAAGTCCGGGGCAACTCGCATGAGTAAGCGAATCATTTTCCTTGGTTTGATCATGATAGCCGGCGCCGGCGCGTCGGCCGGCTACTCGCTGTACTTCAGGAACCAAGTCGCAACTGACGAACTGCTCGTGTCCGGCAACATCGAGGCGCACGAAAGCGTTGTCAGCTTCAAGGCGGTGCAATCGCGTGTAGTCGAGTTGCCGTTCGACGAAGGACAGTGGGTCTCTGCCGGCACGCTGCTGGCGCGGCTCGACGACAGCGACTACCGCCAGCAAGTCGCGATCAACGAAGCCGCTCTGCGCGTGCAGGAACAGGAACTCGCATCGGCGACGCAAAAGCTCGAGGCCGCGCGCGCCACAGTCGCCAACGACAACGCCGACCTCGCGCAAAAGAATATTGACTACGTCCGCAGTCAGAAATTGTGGAGCGACAAAATTATTTCTGGTGACTCGCGCGACCATACCGAGACCGCGCTCAAGGAGTCGAGTGCCGAGATCGAGCGCGATCGCGCGATGGAGCGTAGCGCGCAGCAGGACATCGAGGTCGCCAAGGCGAACATCAGCAACGCCAGTGAAAATCTTCAGCTCGCGAAGATAATGCTCGGCTACACGACGCTGCGCGCGCCGTTCTCGGGCGTCATTCTCACGCGTCAGACCGAGTCGGCGAAGTGATGCAGCCGGGCACACCGGTCGTTACGCTTGCCGATCTCGATCACGTGTGGCTGCGCGCTTACGTGGCCGAAACCGATCTCGGCCGAATCCGATGGGGCCAGGCGGCGACGGTCCACACCGACACTTATCCCGACAAGGCGTATCCGGGACAGATTTCGTTCATCGCTTCGGAGGCAGAGTTCACGCCCAAGAGCGTCGAGACTCATAAGGAGCGCGTGACGCTTGTCTACCGAATCAAAATCAACGTCGAAAATCCGCGCCACGAACTGAAGCCTGGGATGCCCGCGGACGCCACCATTCACCTCGGGCCTCCGATCCAAGTTCCGACGCAGAGCGTCAACACTCATGGATAACAAGACGGTCGTCGTCCGCGACCTGGTGAAGGATTTCCCGGGCGTCCGCGCGATCGATCACCTTAGCTTCAACGTCGCGCCCGGCGAAATCTTCGGCATCGTCGGCCCCGACGGCGCCGGCAAGACCACGACCATGCGCATCCTCGCCGGAGTGCTCCCGCCCGACGCCGGCACCGCAACAGTCGCGCAATGCGACGTGGTGGCCGACCCCGAAGGCGTCAAGCATGTCATCAGCTACATGCCCCAGCGCTTCGGCCTCTACGAAGATTTGACGGTTGACGAGAACATCCGATTTTACGCGGACCTGTTTGGCGTCGGCAGAAAGGATCGCGAGGCGCGCGCCACGGAACTGTTGAAAGCGTGCGGCATGAATGAGTTCCGCGCACGCCTGGCCGGCAAGCTGTCCGGCGGGATGAAGCAGAAGCTCGGGCTGGTCTGCGCGTTGATCCACACGCCGCGCGTGTTGCTGCTCGACGAGCCGACCAACGGCGTCGATCCGGTCTCTCGCCGCGAATTCTGGGCGATGCTCTATTCGCTCGTCGGCCAGGGCGTCACCGTGGTCAACTCCACCGCGTACCTCGACGAGGCCGAGCGATGCCATCGCGTCGCACTGCTTCATCAAGGGCGGTTACTCTTCTGCGACTCGCCCGCGCATCTCAAGT
Source organism: uncultured delta proteobacterium (assembly GCA_963721485.1). Classification (GTDB taxonomy): domain Bacteria; phylum Desulfobacterota; class Binatia; order Binatales; family Binataceae; genus Binatus. Next base: position 33,786 of record CAVRJV010000009.1, read on the forward strand.
CGCGTCTCCAAGGTTCAGTTTTATCCATCGTGTCGTCCGCGGCGCGCCGGGTCAGGGACGAACTCGCCGCTGCCGAAGGCGTCTCGAGCGTGGTGCTGGTCGGCGATGCGGTTCATCTGTTTGTCGATGACGCTGATCGGCGCATTGCCGAATTCAGCGCGCGGCTTAGTGGGCGGCAGATTCCATTTGACGAGATCGTCCGCGTAACACCGACCATCGAAGATCTTTTCGTCGAGGCCGTGCGCAAGGACTCGGCGCGCGTAGCTGCATGACGATTCCCAACGGCAATTCGGTCGAAGTTGAAAACCTGGTGAAGCGCTTCGGCGACTTCACCGCAGTCGATCGGATTTCGTTTCAAACGAAAACGGGCGAAGTCTTCGGCTTCCTCGGGCCAAACGGTTCCGGCAAATCAACGACGATTCGAATCCTCTGCGGATTGCTGCGTCCGACGTCCGGCCGCGCAATCGTGGCCGGCTACAACGTCGTCGAGTCGCCCGAACTGATTCGCCGCAACATCGGCTACATGTCGCAAAAGTTTTCGCTCTACGCCGATCTCACCGTGCTCGAAAATTTGCGCTTCTACGCGGGAATGTACGGCGTGCCGGCGGCTGATTTGGGCGGGCGCATCGATTGGGCGCTCGAGATGGCCGGGCTGCGCGGCCGCGAGTCGAGCCTTACCGGCACTCTCGCCGGCGGATGGAAGCAGCGCCTCGCGCTCGGATGCGCGGTGCTGCATCGCCCGCCAATCTTGTTTCTTGACGAGCCGACTTCAGGCGTCGATCCGCTCTCACGCCGTCTGTTCTGGGAGCTGATTCAGCAAATGAGTAGCGACGGTGTCACCGTCTTCGTCACCACGCACTACATGGACGAGGCCGAATACTGCAACCGGCTCGCGCTGATGAATGGGGGCAAATTGATCGCGTTGGGGACGCCGACCGAACTCAAGCTGGATTCGATTCGCGGCTCGCTGCTGCTGTTGGAATGCGATCGGCTTGGCAACGCCATCGAATGTGTCCGCCGCGTTGACGGCGTCCGCAACGTCGCCGTCTTCGGCAACGCGCTGCACCTGGTCGTATCCGACGCCAACGTCATCCCCGCAATTCGCACGGCGCTCGAAGATGCCGCAATCCCCGTCGTTGGGCTGCATCAGATTCGCCCGAGCCTCGAAGACGCGTTCGTGGCATTGACGACCCGGCACGCCCCTCAGCCGTCGTCGGAGTTGTCGACATGAATCCGCGCCGGCTGTTCGCCATCTCGCGCAAGGAAGTTTTCCAGGTGGTGCGCGATTCGCGCAGCCTGCTGATCGTTCTGCTGATGCCGCTGATGCTCATGACGACGCTGGGCTACGGCGTCAATCTCGACACCAAGCACATCCGCGTGTTCGCGCTCGATCAGGAAGGCAGCCAGGCGAGCCAGGACCTGCTCAAGCGCTTTCAGTCGTCCGACTATTTTGACCTCGTTGACACCGTCACCGACTACCGCGCGCTGGCGGCCGCGCTCGACGACGGCCGATGCCAGCTCGCGATCATCATCCCGTACGACTTCTCCGCGCGCCTGCACGACGGTCGTCCGGTGAAAATCCAGGCGCTGGTGGACGGCTCCGACAACAACACCGCCGAGCTCGCGATCGGATATGCACAGGGAGTGCTCGCGTCCTACGGCGCCGTTATTCAGGCCGAATATCTTCAGAAGTCCAACGCGCCCAGCGTGAATCCCGCGCTGTCGGTGGACGCCCGCACCTGGTTCAACGAAGATCTCGAGAGCAAGAACTTCATCGTGCCCGGCGTCGCCGCGATCGTGATGGCCGTCGTCGGCGTGTTGCTCACCTCGCTGACCGTCGCGCGCGAATGGGAGCGCGGCACGATGGAGCAACTTATCTCGACGCCGGTCACGGCGCTCGAAATCATCATCGGCAAGCTGCTGCCCTACTTCGGGCTCGGCCTCCTCGATACCGCCGCATGCGCCGCGATCGCCGTCTGGTGGTTCGGCGTCCCCTTTCGCGGTTCGCTCATCGCACTGTCCGTCGGCTCGGGAATTTACCTGATCGCAATTCTCGGCCTTGGATTCTGGATCTCGGTCGCCACCAAGCATCAGCTCGCCGCCAGCCAGATTGGTTTGGTGACTGCTTTCCTGCCCTCGTTTCTGTTGTCGGGATTCACCTTCCCAATCGACCAGATGCCGATAGGCGTGCAGCCCTTCACCTATCTGATCGCGGCGCGCTACTACATCGTCATCCTCAAGAGCGTATTTCTGCGCGGCACTGGTCTCGAATTCCTCGCCGGGCCTCTGATTGCACTCGTCATCTATGCGTCGGTCATGGTGTTCCTGGCTAAACATTCATTTCACAAGTCGCTCGCATGAGAAAATGAAGTGGTAGAGCGCCTGCGCCAGATTCTGATCAAGGAATTCATCCACTTGTTTCGCGACCCGCACGCGCGCTTCTCGCTGATCGTGCCTCCACTGCTGCAGATGCTGATATTCGGATACGCTGCGAGCTACGAGGTGAATCGCGTTTCGACCGCCGTGCTCGACTTCGACCACAGCCAGGAGAGCCGCGAATTCCTCGAGCGCTTCAGCGCCAGCGACCGCTTCCAGGTGCGCGAAGTCCTGCACAGCGAATCGCAAATTCCTGCGCTGCTCGATCATCGCCGCGTCGTGCTGGTGTTGCAGATCCAGCCAGGCTTTGCCGAACTGCTGCGCAAAGGCCAAACCGCGCCGGTGCAGGCCGTGCTCGATGGCACCGACTCGAACACCGCGCTAATCGCGGTCGGATACATCAATCAGATCGCAAATCGATTTGCCCAGGATTATCAACTGGAGATGGCCGACCGGCTGAGGCCATCGCTGACCACCTTCGCACCCGACATCGAGCTCCAGGAGCGGCCGTGGTACAACGCCAACCTCGAGAGTCGATGGTTCTTTGTGCCCGGCGTGATCGGCACGCTCGTCCTCGTATCGGTGATGACGCTGACGGCGTTCGCCGTGGTACGCGAACGCGAGATCGGCACGCTCGAACAATTGATGGTCACGCCGATTACTCCGGCCGAATTGATCATCGGCAAAACGCTACCGTTTATGATCGTGGGGCTTGCCAACGTGGCCTTCGTCGGAATCCTGGGGAGCTTGTGGTTCGACGTTCCGTTTCGGGGAAATGTTTTCGTTCTGCTGCTCGGCACGACGCTTTTTCTGACGAGCGCGCTCGGAGTGGGCCTGCTGATTTCCACGGTGTCCCAGACCCAACAGCAGGCTTTCGCAATTTCGTTCTTCTATATTTCACCGGCGATCATGCTGTCCGGATTCGGCTATCCGATCACCAGCATGCCGACCGCCCTGCAATACTTCACCAATCTCGATCCGCTGCGCTTCTATCTCATCGTCCTGCGTGGAACTTTCATTAAAGGCATCGGGTTGGATGTGCTGTGGCCGCAGATGGTTGCGATGGCCATTCTCGGGGCGGCGACGCTGACGTTGGCGACGCTCAGATTTCACAAGACGCTCGACTGACATTTACATCGGTGGTCTCGCGAGCGCAGGCCTGGCCAGGGTGGTCTTGTTGCTGCCATTCACGCCGAATGTCCGGATGACCGACGCGAGTTTCGCCGGCGTCGTGACCGGCGTCGCGCACGCGGTTCCCGCGCATACGAACGCGAGCGGGATCCCCTTCGCTGCGCCGGATTCGAACATCGCTCGCGCCGCAGCCGGCATCGATGCCTCGCCTCGATCCGATCCAATTCGCATCACGATTTTCCCGGGACGATAGCTCGCAAGCGCCATTTTCCACAAAGCCGCGACGCGCGCGTCGCCATGTGGCCCCACAATCGCAACCGTCGCCTCACCGTTCGCGCGATACTCCAGCTCCAGGCCGACCGTCGCGACCACGGTGCTCAGCATCGACCCCGCCATCGCCGGCGCGCTCGATATCAACTCGCTCGACTCCTTCGAATAACTCTCGTCGCCCGTGATTAGCGCGAGCTTCGCCGTAGCGATCGCTATCGCGGCCTGCACCGACGGCATCGGCATGTCAAAAAATACCTGGCCGCTCGCAGACGCTTGCCCAACGACGGTGTTGGCATCTTCGACATTTCGGTTCACGAGCAAGCTCGAACCCTTGGCGCGGAAGATCTTCAGAATAATCGCAGCGAGCTTGCGCGATTCCACGAGATATTTCTCCTCGGCAGAGAACTGATACGCGTCGATCAGCGCGTTGAGCAGGTAAACCTGGTCGGCCGCGAGACCGGTCACCTGCGCGCGTCCGTCCGACCAGACATGAAAGAAACTGCCGTCGGGCGCGCGCATTTGCGCGAAGAGGAAATCCAGATCGTTCAGCGCGGCGCGTTGCAGATTCGAGTCGTCGAGCGCCGCCGACGCCGTCAGGTACGCGTCCGCCATCAACGCGTTCCGATCGGTCATGATCGCACGATCGACCTGCGGCGTTTTGCGACGAGCCCGAACCGCAAGCATCGCGGCCGACGCCTTGGCGATCTTCTCGCGCGCCGTTTTCACCGGAATCTTCAGGCTAACCGCTAGTTGCTCAGGACTCATCGCGCGCCTCAGCACGATTCGGCCGTCCGGTGCGAGCGCCGGCGCCGATTCCATGCCATAAAATAGAATTGCTACGCGCGCCTCGTCCGGCGGGATCGCGCGCTTAACCTCCGCGACCGTCCAGGTGTAATAGCTGCCGTCGTCGCCCTTGAACGAGTCGGCGTCCTGGTGCGAGTAGAACGCGTGCGTCTTCGCGTCGAGCAACTCGCGATTTACGTAGCCGGCGATCGACTCCACGACCCGCGCGAAGTCCGGATCGCCGCTCACTTCGTACGCGTGGCTGTATGCCTGCAACGCCATCGCGTTGTCGTAGCCGAGCTTCTCGAAATGCGGCACACGCCACTCCGCATCCGTCGAGTAACGATGAAATCCGCCGCCAAGTTGATCGAACACTCCGCCCGCCGCAATTTTCTTCAGCGTATCGAGCGCCATCGCTGTGTACTCCGGATGCCCGTAGAAGCCATGCGCGAGCGCGAGTTCGAGTGCCGGAAAATCGCAAAATCGCGGTCCCTCGCCTGATGCGAATCCGCCCTGCTCGCGATTGTACGACACTGCCAACCCCCCGAGAATTTGCGCGCGCAGTCCCGCGAGTCCTCCGCTTGCCGATGCTCCTCCGCTCGGCACGGATTTGATCTTCGCCGCGGTCGCTTCCGCCTCATGCTCGAGTCTCGCGCGATCAGACGCATACACCTGCGAGATTCGCTTGAGCAGCGGCAGCATCGACGAGTTCTCGTTGCCGCTCCCGTTCGGTCCGCTGCCCGGCCGCGGTGGCAGGTATCCGGCCGCGAAGAACAATGCACCGTCGGGCGTCGTGAAACACGTCAGCGGCCAGCCGCCCGCGCCGGTCAGTTGCGCCGCAGCATTCTGGTAATAGTCGTCGAGGTCGGGACGCTCGTCGGTATCGACCTTCACCGGCACGAATTCGCTGTTTAGCTCTGCCGCCACCGCAGGATCGGAGTAGGTCGTCTCGTCCATCACGTGGCACCAGTGGCACCACACCGCGCCGATGTCGATCATGAGCGGACGATTCAACGACCGCGCGAGCGCGAGCGTCTCCGGACTCCACGGCTGCCATCGAATTGCGCTCGACGATGCCTCGCGAAGATACGCGCTGGACGCCGACTTCAGTGCGCCGGCCGGCAGTGCGTTTGCCGCATCGGGTGCGGCGCTCGCCCGCGGACTCGAAATGCAAACGATCGCGATTGACGCAAGAATGATTCGCGTTGACATCCGCCAACTGGCGCGATAGCTGGAAATTATCTCGTGACCCCGAAGTTCAAGTATGAATGCCACGGGTAACAATAGACCGCCGTAACGTCGAGTTCCTGCTGAGCGAACCATGGCCTCACGATCTGCAACTCGCCGCCGCCCGTCCGGAACTCGCAACGGCCCGGCGAAAATCATCAGGATGCCGACTCCCACAGTGGTCCGCCGGCGCCGTGCGATCAAGGCTGGAATCGGGTTGCTCGTGCTCTCGCTGATCGCCGCGATAATCGCCCGCTACTACCTGACCTACGCCGCGCAGCCTTCGCCCGAAAAAGTATCCGGCCTGACCGAACAGGAAACCGAAATCCTGGGATTGGTGAACACTCAACGCGTTCGCGCCGGATTGGCGCCGCTCAAATTCTCCGCGCGCCTCGCGGTCGTCGCGCGCGGCCACAGCTACGACATGGCGATGCGTCACTACCTCGCCCATAACAGTCCCGACGGCATCGCGCCCGCGGACAGGATCGCCGGCGTCGGCATCGGCTACCGCGCGGTCGGCGAAAATATCTACATGGACGACTACGCGAATACCGGGGACATCCCGCAGCGCGCGATGAATCGGTGGCTGAAGAGCCCCGAGCATCTCGCCAACATCATCTCAGCTAAATTCACCGAGACCGGTGTCGGCATCGCTCAATCAGCCGACGGCAGCACCTACGTCACGCAGGATTTCGTACGCTGAGACTGGGCGCATTATGGAATTCTCCGAACTCGCCGCACTGGCCTCAGGCCATGCCGAAGCGCGCGCTATTCAAACCGCGCTCAAGCTGGGAATCTTCGAAGTGCTCGAGTCCGCGCCGCTCGACGACGCCGCGATTGCCGGCGCGATCCTGGCTAATCGCCGCGCGACTGCTCTGCTAGCCAATTCGATGGTCGCGCTCGGATTGCTCGACAAGCGCGCCGGCCGCTATTCGCTGACCGAGGCGTCGCGGCGCTACCTGCTGCGCTCGTCCGCCGAATACCTCGGCGGCTTGATTCTGTTCGACGAAGCGATCTTTGAAACCTGGGCGCATCTCGAACAAACCATTCGCACCGGCGCCCCGGCGCGCCCGACCGACATGTTTCAAAGCCATCCCGAAGAGACTGAACGCTTCATCCGCGCGATGGACAGCCTGACACGCGCCCGCGGCGACCCGGCCTACGTCGCCGGCCGGCTCGACCTCAGCCGGGTCTCGAAGTTCGCCGATATCGGCGGCGGCCCCGGAACCTACGCTGTTGCGATGCTTCATCGATGGCCCCATCTGCGTGCTGCGATTTACGATTTACCTGCTACTCTGGAAGTTGCCCGTCGAATCCTCACCGAGCGCGACCCCGCGGCACTGGCGCGCATCGACCTGGTCCGTGTCGACTATCTCTATGATGAGATCCCGGGCCCATGCGGAGCCCTGTTCATGTCGAATATAATTCACAGTGAAGATGAAGGAGCCAACGCTCAACTGTTCCGCAAATGCTTTTCCGCGCTCGAGCCGGGCGGCATGATGATCATCAAGGACCACATCATGAATGCCGACCTCACTGAGCCGCGGCCCGGCGCGATCTTCGCGCTGTACTTGCTGCTGACCACGCGCGGGCGCGACTATTCATTTGACGAAGTCTCGCGATGGCTCGGCGATGCCGGCTTCGTCGATATCCGCCACGAGGAGCTGCCAAGCCCTCCGTTCACCTCGTCGATGGTGATCGCGAGCAAGCCTTGAACCCGTGAATAATTTTGTCGTGCGCAAGATCGCGTCTATCGCGATCGGAGTAGTGCTCGCGGCCGGATGCGCGGGATGCTTGGCGGGCGGCGCCGTCGGCATCGTAACCACGGTCGCCCCAATGGTCGCCGCTGGCAGCGCCCAGGTCATCGGCTCGCAGGTTGCGATGAAGAGCGATAACGGCGGTGTTTCGAAGGAAGAAAACGCCGACGCATGCGATCAACTGCTGCGCGTCCAAATAGGCGTCGAGGAAGTCCGCAAGAACAAGGACGGCGTGATCGAATCGCGCCAGTGGAAAATCGCCGAGACCAGCGGCGACCCAATCTGGATTGTCGTGCGCACCCAGACCGAGAACTCACCGAAAAATGCGTGGCAGCCGAAGCCCGGCATCACGAAGCTGATGTTTAGTCCGCCGCTCTACACGATGCTGAAGCCCGACGAGCCGCAATTTCTCGCCTACGCTCCAAGCAACGTCGTCAACGTATCCGACAGTGAGCAGTTCGATTCGATGACCAGCGCCTTTGGATCAGCCCTCGGAACTTTCACGTGGCGCGAGCGCTCTTACAGTTACGTACTGGTCAAGGAACTGCCCTGCTTCAAGCCGGAAAAGGAGAAGTGAGTTCGATTCCGTCGCATCGGTCGCGGTCTCTCTTACGACTGATAACAATCGTCGCAATTTTTTTGCTGGCACTGTTTGCCGCGAGGTCGTACTCTCAAAATATGAACGCGACGCCCGATCATTCGCATCTCGCCCCCGCATCGTGGCCCGACAACTCGCTCACGATCGCAAATCTCGGCCATGCCACGGTCCTGATGAATTTTTTCGGTACGCGAGTGCTCGCCGACCCGAGCCTGTTTTCGCGCGTTGGCCTCTCCTTTGACTCGCTGTTCACGATCGGGCCGAAGCGCGTGACAGATCCGCCGCTGGCGCCCGCGCAATTACAGCAGCTCGACCTGATTCTGATCACGCACGCGCACATGGACCATCTCGACATTCCGTCGCTGAAGGCTCTGCCGAAAACCGCGGTCGTCGTCGCGTGCGACAAGTGCTCATCGATCATTGCGCCGCTCGGCTTCAAGGATGTTCGCGAACTCAAGTGGGGCGAATCGACCGTCGTCGATGGAGTCACAATCCGCGCGATGGGCGCGCGGCATTGGGGAAAGCGATGGCCGCCGTTGGGCGAGGACTACGGCTTCAACAGCTATGTGTTGGAAAAAGACGGCCATCGAATACTGCTCGCATGCGACAGCGCCGACACCGATCTCTTCGCGCCTCTCGCGTCGTCGCCGCCCGATGTGGCGATATTTTCAGTAGGCGCCTACGATCCATGGATCTGGAATCATGCGAATCCGGAGCAGGTATGGTCGATGTTCGAATCGACCGGCGCGCGCTACCTGGTGCCGATTCATTGGGGAACGTTCAGACTGGGCAAGGAGCCGCTCGAAGAGCCGATGCAGCGCCTGATCAAAGCCGCCGGCGACCAGCAGGATCGAATTGTACTGCATCAAATTGGCGGTAGCTGGACGATGCCCGCGACAATCGACTCACGCCAAGCCGCCGGCCGCTAACGTCGCGATTCGTTTCGCGCTTCCGTCGCTCTAGAGCTTTCCCGTATTGGCACGAGCTACGAAGGATTCAAGAGTAACGATTTGAACGTTGCCGGAGCCTTTCAGGTATTCATTCAGTCCCCCGCCAACATAAAATGATCGCAATTTCCAGCCATCACCTCCGAGCACGACGAACGCCCGGTGGTATTCTCCGGTCTTGAGCGCCTCTTCAAGACAAATGACCTCGAACGGCACCTTTTGCTCCGCCGTTCCTGAAACCTGCTGCCACTTCATTGATATCAGGAACCGTTCATCCCCCTTCTCTGCGACGATATCGACAAAGTGGGACCCACCTCCCAGGCGTTTTCCAATGTGAATTTGGCTCTTGTAGGAGTAGCCGCCCTTTTCCAGAGCGGGCAGTACCATCTGCTCTAGCACTGCGCCAGTTCCGGTATCGCGGCGGGTCATTTCTCAGGTTACAAATTCCTGATTGCTAAGACTTCCCGAGCGGGAGTCCTATCGCCAGTGCAATTGATCAGCCGAGGAGCGTTGAGGATTGTGACCACATAACCAAGTCTCCGATATAGCTCCTGCACTCGGTCCGTGGCTTGGTTCGAAAGAACTACAGGACCTGGATGCCGCGACAACCACTCCGCCAACCTAACTTGATCGTTCCAACCAAAGTCTTCCTTCGAGTATCGCGTAAACTCCACGTCATACGGCGGATCCGCATAGATAAAATCATCTTCCTGTAAAGGTATCTTCTCAAAGTCCACGCACATGAACTTCCAATGCGCGAATGCTGATGTGTATTCAGTGAAGTCCGTTTTGTAGGTGATCTTCTTGTAGCGGCCAAACGGAACGTTAAACTCCCCCTTGCTATTAAATCGGCATAGGCCGTTGTAGCAGGTGCGATTCAGATAGTAGAAAAGACTCGCTGCTTCCCTGCTATCCGCTTTTTCCTCTCGGATGAGCTGATTGAAACGCGATCGCTGCGCGTAGAAATAGGCCTTCTCGTTCTGCATCTTCATCGAGATGCGCAGGCCTCTTTTGAGCCAGCGGTAAAAGTTTATCGCATGCGGATTAATATCGTTGATAAGAGGCTCGATCGGGAACCAAGCCCAGCGAGATCGCTAGCCCGCCACACAGCGGCTCAACTAAACGACGAGATCGGAATGGATTCCATAGCCGGCTCAGGTATGGCACGAGCCATCGCTTGCCCCCCGCCCACTTCAGAGGCGGTTTGGGGGCAGAGCGAGAGACGAACAACTCCGCAACCGCTGCCATCGGGCTGCTAGTCTACAGGAATTTCAACAGGGGTGCTCAAACGAATTGCGCTCGTTTATCAAGAGGCTACCGCACGCCTTCCTTCAGACGCGCTTGCGCTTTTTGGAGAGATAGTCGACCAGCATGTATTCGCCGAGATGGTCGGGACGCGTGAACAGTGCGCGCCCGCGATTGATCTGCGTCATCTTATCGACGAACGCGCGCAGACTCGGCGAGTCGTCGAGCATGAAAGTGTTGATCGTGATCCCCTTGCGCGTGATCCGTTCGACTTCCTTCAGCGTCTCCTGCGCCGCGCGCATGCTGATGCCGCCGAACGACAGCGGCCACTCGCAGTACAGCCGCTTGTTCAGGAAGTACGCGGTCGGCTGCCCGTCGGTGATCACGATGATGTGCTGATTGCGCGACGGATGCCGCCCCAGCAAATCCGACGCGAGCCGCAATCCGTCCTGGAGATTCGTGAACGGATCGCCCATGTTCCACGACGCCTCGGGCAGATCCTTGAGCTTCAACTCCACCGCGCGTGTGTAGAAGCCGACGATCGAAAAGAAGTCGCGCGGGAACTTCGATCGAATCAGCGTCTCCATCGCCATCGCGACTTTCTTCGCCGCCGCAAATCGCCCTTCCCAGCTCATTGACCACGACATGTCGAGACACAGCACCGTCGACGACGAGCTCGCGTAATCGTTTTCGTAAATTTCGAAATCTTCCGGCCGCAGCTCCAGCGGCACGCCCGCCTTGCGCGCCAACGCATGCTTGAGCGTCGCCACCAGGTTCAGATTCAGCGGATCGCCGAACGCATACGGCTTGGTCTGCTCGGGCCGCATCTCGGTGACGCCGCGATGGTCCGTCACGTGCCCGCCCGATCGGTCCTTTAGCAGGTTCTGGTAAATATCGCGCAGGGCCAGTTGCCCGATCCGACGCACACCCTTGGGCGAGAGCTGAAAATGGTCGCCCTTCGGCACCATGTAGCCCGACTGCGTCAGCAGCACCATCACCTGCTTGAGATTCTGAAAATCCTTGCTCGCCTGCTGCCCGAGGATTTGCTGCAGGTCTTCCATCGAAATCGTGTCGAAGTTGCCCGACATCAGGTCCTGCTCGAGCTGGCGCATCCGCTCCATCTCGCGCATCAGCTCGAGCGCGTCGTCGTAGCCGAGGCTCTTCGGCCCGTGGAACATGTGCTGATTGCGATCGCGAAAATTTTCGAGATCGCGGATATTTTCGTATTCCTCGAGCAGCTTGTCGAAATCTTCCTTCGCCTGCGCGTCCTCGAATTCGTGGCTCTCGAGCTTGCGCATCGCCTCCGACAGCCGCCGCGGCATGCGCGACAGCTCGCGCTGCTTTTCCTCGACGCCCGGCTTCTGCCCCTTCAGCGATTCCAGCGTCGCGCGCTCGCGATTCACGATGTCCTCGAGCTTCTGCTCCATCTCAGACAGCGCGCTCTTCAGGTTGAAGTCGCGATAGCGCTGCCGCATCTCCTGCCGCAGTTGCTCAATGAACTCCTCCAGCCCCATCACCTTGACGCCGTCGAAGTCTATGCCCTGCCGCATCATCCAGTCCATCGCCTGCCGCACATCGTCGGTGTACGACAGGTACTCGGCCAGCTTCTCGAACACCTTGTCGGCGTCGAGCTTGAGGCGCTGCGTCCCGTCCCACTGCGTGTAGCGGGCGACTACTGCGGCCATTCCCCGGCGCGTCATGCGTGGTAGGCGAAGCGCCCGCCCTGGCGATCCTTGTTGAGCTTCTGATGCAGATGCAGACCCTCGAAAATAAATTCGCTCGCCGCCGCCATCAGCCCCGGCGTCTCGAACGGCCCGAGCAGCGTGATCACTTCGCGCAGTCCCGTCACCTCGCGCAGCGGCTCCATGTATTCCGACGACGGCGCGCTGTCCGAAACTTCGACGCCCCAGCCCTGCTCGAAGTAGCTCGACACTTTTTTCAAATCGTCGAGCTTCAAGTACTTGTCGAAAACTTTCAGCACGGCGCGATTGATCAGCCGCTCGATCAAGTCGTCTTCCTTCTTGTCCTCGCCGACGTACTCGAGTTCGATCTTCCCGGCCGTCGACGCATACAGCGAATGCAAATCCGAAATCCGCGGCACGATCTCGTTCTCCGAGTTGCGCACCGCGCGTTTTTCCGCGTTGGAGATCGCCGACTCGAAATTGTTGATCGTCACGCGCACCGACACCCCCGACGACTGATTGATCTCATTCGACGCCCGCGCCTCGAACGTGATCTGCGCCAGGATGTCCTTCATGAACTGCGGTATCCGCACGTCCACGCCGTCGCGCGGCGGATGCGCCGCTTCCTGCTCCATGATCACGATCTCGTGCTCGATCGTCTTCGGATAGTGCGTGCGAATCTGAATGTCGAAGCGATCCTTGAGCGGCGTAATGATCCGCCCGCGCGACGTGTAGTCCTCGGGGTTGGCACTCGCGACGAACACCACGTCGACCGGCAGCCGAATCTTGTAGCCTTTGATCTGGACGTCTTTCTCTTCCATCAGGTTGAACAGTCCAACTTGAACTTTCTCGGTCAGGTCGGGCAGCTCGTTGATCGCAAAGATGCCGCGATTCGTCCGCGGGATCAGTCCGTAATGGATCGTCTCCTCGTCCGCGAGGTAGCGTCCCTCGGCCACCTTGATAGGATCGATCTCTCCTATAAGGTCCGCGACTGAGACGTTGGGCGTCGCGAGCTTCTCGGCGTAGCGCGCGTCGCGCCCGATCCATGCGACCTCGAGCGCGTCGCCTTTTTCTTCCTTGAGCTTCACGCATCGCCGGCATATCGGCGCGAACGGATCGTCGTTGATCTCGCAGCCTGCTACCACCGGCACGTATTCGTCGAGCAAGCCGACCAGCGATCTGATGATTCGCGATTTCGCCTGCCCGCGCTCGCCGAGAAAAATCATGTGATGTCCCGCGAGCACACCGTTCTCGATTTCCGGAACTACCGTCTCTTCATAGCCCACGATTCCCGGCAGGATTTGTTCCTTGCTGCGCAGCCGTTCGAGCAGATTCTTGCGCATCTCCATCCGCACCGGCATCGTCTGGTAGCCCGCGCTCTTGAGTTCGGCCAGTGTCCGGATCTTCAGCAATTTTTCATTCATCGGGAGTCCCGCAGATTAATCTCTTTATCTTAGGATAATTCAGCGCCGAGATTTTTGAAAATCGGTCGCAATTGCTCGTAACTGTCTTCCAAACTCTGTGATAGCACACGCGTTGAGGCAAGTACCGGCATAAAATTGTTGTCGCCGCCCCAGCGCGGAACCACGTGCCAGTGCATGTGATCGGCGAAGCCCGCGCCCGCCGCTCCGCCAAGGTTGGCGCCGACGTTCAACGCCTGCGGATGCAGCGTCTCGCGCACCCGCTTTATCGACGCCGCCACCGCGTCGGCAATCACCGCTCGCTCTTGTCGCGCGAGCAGCTCCGGCGACGCAACATGCTTTCGCGGCGCCACCATTATATGCCCGTTGTTGTAAGGGTACTTGTTGAGCATCACGAGCAAGTCGCGATTCTCGAACAGCAGCAGCCGTTCGTGGCGCTCAAGCTCCGACAGTTTGCCGAAACAGAAGATGCACGCCATCGGGTCCGAGCGGACGCCTCGCAGATATTCGTAGCGCCACGGCGCCCACAGCCGAAGGCCCTCGGCGGGAGCGTCCGCCGTTTTGCGCCGCTTGCCTGGCCGCTTAACGGGCCGCTTCTTCGGCGCCATTTACTTCGATTCGGAGTTCCTTGCCCGCCCGGAAGAATGGAATCTTTTTCGCATCAACGCTGACCAGCTGGCCGGTCTTGGGATTGCGGCCCTGCCGCGCGCGACGCTGCTTCACCGCGAAACTGCCGAAGCCGCGAATCTCGATCCGCTCGCCGCGCGTCAGCGAGTTGGCCATCGCGTCGAACATCGCGTTCACGATCGTTTCCGACTCGCGATGGGTAAACCGGTGCCGCCGTGACAGCAGTTCTTCGATGATTTCGCGCTTGGTCATCGACCTCGCCGCCCGGCGCGCACCGTCCGCCGCGAGCGGCTCCCCCGCCTAGCTGGTTTTGCCGCCGCGCGCCGCGCGCCGCTCGCCGTCGTCGCGATCGAGCTTGAGCTCTTCCTTCAGAATATCTTCCATCGAGAATCGCGCCGCCTCGTGCTCGCGCTTGAGGTAGGCCTGCATTTCCTCGCGCTCTTCGTGCTGCTTGACCGCCTTGATCGAGAGCCCGATTCGCCGCTCCTTCGGATCGAGTTGCACCACCAGCGCGTCCAGCTCGTCGTCCACCTTGTATAGCGACGACGGCTTGTCCACCCGCTCGTTGCTCAGCTGCGAGATATGGATCAGCCCCTCGATTCCTTCCTCAATCTCGACGAACACGCCGAAGTCCGCCACCGAGCTGACCTTGCCATGAACCCGCGTATTCACCGGGTAACGCTCCGCCACCGTATTCCACGGGTCGGTCGTGAGCTGCTTGACGCCCAGGCTCACGCGCTCGTTCTCGACGTTGATTCCGAGCACCGTCGCTTCGAGCTCGTCGCCCTTCTTGACCACTTCGCTCGGATGCCGAATCTTCTTGGTCCACGACAGATCCGAAATGTGCACGAGGCCGTCGATCCCCGGCTCGATCTCGACGAACACGCCGAAATCCGTAATCGACTTGACCTTGCCCTTCACCTGGCTGCCAATCGGATGCTTCAGGCCGAGCTCTTCCCACGGATTCGCTTCGGTCTGCTTGAGCCCGAGCGAGATCCTGCGATTCGCCTCGTCGACGCCGAGCACCTGCACTTCGACGAAGTCGTTGGGATTGACGACTTTCGACGGATGCACCGCGCGCTTGCTCCAGCTCATCTCGGAGACGTGGATCAGACCCTCGACGCCTTTTTCGATTTCCACGAACGCGCCGTAATCGGTTACGCTGACGACTTTGCCCTTGATGCGCGTACCCGGCGGATACGCTTCCGCCACCTTGGTCCACGGATCGGGCATGATCTGCTTCATGCCGAGCGAGACGCGCTCGCGCTCGGCGTCGTACTTGAGCACGACGACCTTAACTTTGTCGCCGACCTTCAGTACTTCCGACGGATGCTGCAAGCGGCCCCACGCCATGTCCGTGATATGCAGCAGGCCGTCGATTCCGCCGAGGTCGATGAACGCGCCGTAGTCGGTAATATTCTTCACGGTGCCTTCGAGGATCACGCCCTCTTCGAGCACCTTGAGCGTCTGCTCTTTCAATGATGCGCGCTCGCGCTCGAGCACGCTGCGCCGCGAGACCACCACGTTGCCGCGTGCGCGATTGAACTTAAGGATCTGGAAGCGCCCCCGCTGTCCAACGTACCTGTCCAGATTGCGCGCCGGACGAATGTCGACATGCGATCCCGGCAGGAACGCCGGCACCCCGATATCGACTTTGAGCCCGCCTTTGACTTTGCCAAGCACCACGCCTTCGACCGGAGTCTCGGCCTGGAACGCCTTGTCGAGTTCGCGCCAGACTTTGAACTTCTCGGCCTTCGCGTGCGAAAGCATCACCGTGCCGTTCTCGGTCTCGGTGCCTTCGAAGTACACGTCAACCTCGTCGCCTTCCTTGACCGTCGGATGTCCCTCATGGTCAAGAAACTCTACGAGGGGGACCTGCCCTTCGCACTTGTAGTTGATGTCGATGATGACGCTGTCGCGCGTGATCAGAAGCACTCTTCCAACCAGCACATCGCCGGGACGGGGAGCCTTCAAACTCTCTTCCATCAACGACTCAAAGTCATTTTCTCCTCCGCTGATCTGTTCTGGCAACACTTTCTCCATTTTGGGGGAACCTTGGGACCTTTCGGGACTTCGGGGCTGCTGCAATCCTTACAACCGGGCTAGGCTCGTTTCAAGTCCTTGGCGGCGTTGATTCGAGCGTTGATCTTCGCTTTCATCGCCGCGACCACCGCGCCGATCGAAAGTTTCGTTGAATCTATCTCTATCGCATCATCCGCGCGCCTCAGCGGCGCCAGCTCGCGCCCGCTGTCACGGCGGTCGCGCTCGACCATCTGCTCGAGCACTTCACGCTCGGTAATCGACGCGCCTTTCTTCTTAAGTTCCTCGAACCTGCGGCGCGCGCGCGTCTTAACGTCGGCGACGAGAAAGAACTTGAACTCGGCATCGGGGAAAATCGCCGTGCCGATATCGCGCCCTTCCATCACCACGCCGCCATCCGCACCCGCCGCGCGCTGCAAGTCACGCATCCGCGCGCGCACCGTGCCGAGCGCAGAGAAGCGCGACGCCAGCTCGCCTATTTCCGGATCGTCTTTCATCGCGGTCACATCGCGGCCATTGAGCAATATTTTCTCGCCGTCGAACTTTATTCTAATCGCTTCCAGCACCGGGGCCAGTCGCGCCTCGACGCCGGCATCGTCAGGACTGATACCCGCCTCGCGCGCCGCTATCGCGACCGCCCGATACATCGCGCCCGTGTTCAGGTACGAGAACCCAAGCGCGCGGGCAAGCTCGCGCGCCGCCACGGATTTACCCGCACCGACCGGGCCATCGATCGCGATTATCGGTTCCCTGCGGCTCATCTAATCTTTTCCCGCATCGCGCGGCCGCGATTGAAAATCTTCTCGATGCCCGAGGTGTCGCCGGCTTCGACCGCCTGCTGAAATTCCGCGAACGTGCGCCCGTAGAGTTTCAGCGCCGCCGCGATCGCCTCGCGATTCGTCGCAAAAATGTCCCGCCACATCTCCCACGACGACGCCGCCAGCCGCGTCGTATCGCGCAGTCCGCCCGCTCCATATTCTGCCGCCAGCTTGTCACCAATTTTTTCAGTATCAAGCGCCGCAGCCAGCACGCTCGACACTGCCTGCGGCAGATGACTCGATCGCGCGAGAATCGCGTCGTGCTCCGCGGCGTCCATCATCTCGACGCACGCGCCGGTCTCGTCCCACAGCTGCTCAATCTTGTTGATCGCCTCGGGCGTGCTCTTCGCCGACGGCGTGAGAATGACGCGCCGGTCCCGAAACAGCGCCGGGTCCGCCGCCACTGCGCCGGTCGTCTCCTTACCAGCCACCGGATGCGCCGCGACGAGCGATCGCTTACCCGTGATCAACGGCTCCAACTCGCGCACAACATATTGCTTGACGCTGCCAACGTCAGTGACCACCGCGTCCGACGCCGTATGCTCGATCACTTTTTCCAGCGTCGCACGCATCGTCAGTATCGGCACCGCAAGCACGATCAGGTCCGCACCGCGCGCCGCCTCGACCGGGTCGCGCGTCGCGACGTCGATCATGCCGCGCTCGACCGCAATGTCCAGGTTCGCCTGCGACCGCCCCAGTCCAACGACCTTGCCCACGACGCCCGCGCGCTTGGCGATCAACGCGAGCGATCCACCGATCAGCCCGACGCCGCACACGGTCATCTGTCGAAATAGCTGCGTCATCAGATTCGAATCCCACCGCCGGGCGGCGCCGCCTTCGTCGCCTTGAGCCTGCTCAATTGCACTATCAAATTCACGCTCGCGATCGTCATAAGTGCGAGCAGCGGGAATATCACGTAGTTCATATTGAGATTCGCGCCGCGAATGTCAGCGACCATCACCGCGAACACACCCGCCATCACGATCACGTACGCGCACCTGAACCAAGACAGCGCATTCATCACCCGCCCGTCGAATTGCTGCGGCTTGATAATCGCGCTCAGCCCGATCAGCACATATCCCGCCAGCCCGACGATCGGCATCAGCAATAGCCCCATGGCCTTCGATCCATAGCCGTTTACCTGCCCCGTGATGTCCCAGTGAATCGGAATCTGCTCGGGCGCCGAAGGCCACGCCCATGCCGCGAGCACAAACATCGCGATGATCAGCACTTGCGCGATCCGTTCTGCATTTCGATTCTTCACGACTTCGCGCTCATCACTTCGCCGAGCGCCGCCACCAACTGCCGATTCTCCTCGGGCAGCCCGACGCTGATTCGCACGTGACGCGGATATCCGTAACCGTGCATCGGCCGCACGATCACGCCCTTGCGCAACAGCTTGTCGTAAACGGCGCGCCCGTCGCCCACATCGACCAGGAAAAAATTCGCATGACTCGGCACGAACGGCAGCCCCTGGCGCGCGAACTCGCGTTCGAGGTAGTCCATGCCCTCGGCGTTGACTTGCAGCGTCCGCGCTATATGCGCGCGATCGTCCATCCCCGCAATCGCCGCGACCTGCGCCAGCGACGTCACGTTGAACGGCTGCCGCACGTTATGCAGCATCTGGATCATGTCAGGCCGCGCCACCGCGTAGCCGACGCGCATGCCGGCCAGTCCGAAAATTTTCGAAAAAGTCCGCAGCGTGATTATCAGCCGCCGGTCGTCGTGGTCTTCCATCGAGTCCGGATACTGCGGATCGCGCACGAACTCGAAGTATGCCTCGTCGGCAACGATCACCACTTTCTCCGGCACGCGTTCGAGGAACCGCTTCCATTCGGCGCGCCGATAAATCGTCCCGGTCGGATTGTTGGGATTACCGAGAAATACAATTCGCGTGTTCGCGTCGATCGCCGCCGCCATCGCGTCGAGATCGTGCGAGAATCCATCGAGGGTCTTCGCCACGCGATGCTCCCCGCCGGCCGCCGCAGTCGCCAGCGGATAAATCGCGAACGAATGCTCCGAGTAAACCGAGTTGAGTCCCGGCCGCAGATACAGGAACGCGAGCAGGTTGAGCACCTCGACCGATCCCGACGCCGCGAACACTCGCTCGATCCCGACCTTATGATGCGCCGCGATCTTCGCCCGCAGCTCGTAGCTCGCGCCGTCGGGGTACCGATTCAGCTCGGGCAGCGCCGCCTTGATCGCCTCGATCGCGCGCGGCGACGGCCCCAGCGGATTCTCGTTCGACGCCAGCTTGACCGGCTCGCCGATTCCGAGCTCGCGTTGCAGCTCCTCGATCGGCTTGCCCGGTTCATACGGAGCAAGCGCGGCAACCGATGGAAGTACGAGATCTTGTGCTTTGATCAAAACGAGGGAACGGCCGCGGAATAAGTTTGAACTGCCCGGCTCAGGCAGCGGCCGACCTTCCTTCAGGATACGATCCTAAGACCTTCAAGAACAGAGCCTTGCTCGACAAAGATTTGAGCGCGCGCGCCAGCTTGGGATCCTCGCGATGCCCCATCACGTCGACAAAGAACAGGTATTCCCACGGCCGCGCGCGCAGCGGCCGCGACTCGATCTTCGATATATTGATCGCGTTGCGTGCAAATAGGTTCAGCGCCTGGTTGAGCGTGCCCACCCGATCCGCCACGGCAAACAGCAGCGTCGTCTTGTCCTTGCCCGATTTTTCGATCGGCCGCGTCCCCATCACGAGAAATCGCGTCGTGTTGGCCGCCACATCCTGCACGTTCGACGCGATCGTCTTGAGCCCATACGCCTCGCCCGCCGCCTTCGACGCGATCGCCGCAATCGTGGCGTCCGCCGCCGCACGCTGCGCCGCCAGAGCATTTGACGCGACTGCCTCTGTCTCGATACTCGGGAAATGCGCGCTGATATAGCCGCGGCACTGCGCGAGGCTCTGCTGATGCGACACGATTCGCCTGACCGCACCCGCGTCGCCGCTGATCGACATAATCGAATGCCGAATCGGCAGCAGCACCTCGCCGACAATCACCAACGACGTATCTATAAGGAGGTCGAGCGTCAGCGTCACCGACCCTTCGGTCGAGTTCTCAACCGGCACCACGCCGAAATCCGCGCGCCCGTTCTCAATCGCCTGGAAGACCGCTGCGAACGACTCCAGTGGCATCAACTGGACGCTCGATCCAAACCGCACCCGCGTCGCCTCATGCGAGTACGTATTTCAGGCCCGAGGAAGGCGACACGCGGCTCATGCTCGAGCGCGCGGCAGGCCGAAATTATCTCGACGTAAATTCGTTTGACCTGCTCGTCGGTCAAGCGGCCCCTGGTTCTCCGCGATCATCTTCTCGATGATCGCGCGCTCGCGATTCGGCTGATAAACCTCGCCGCCGCTATCATGCTTCAGCCGCCCAATCTCGGTCGCCACGCTCGCGCGCGCCGATATCAACCGCAAAATCTTGAGATCGATCTCATCCATCCGCGCCCGCAGCGTCTCGATCGACGGCGGTTCCGGCGCCGATTTCCTGGCAGTTCGTGACGACATCGAACAAGAATGGCTACCCGATCGCCCGGTCCTTTTCAACGCGCACGCAAAATCCCCCGCGATTGTCCCTAGTCGAATAACGCGATTGCTCCCCTTCCCTCGAGGGAAGGGGCCGGGGGTTAGGTCGCCGATCATCATTATATACGCGGGACGTACCCTCTTCCTCTCCGCCCCGATCGCTTCCAGCATTCGTGACTAATTGTCATCGAAAGCACACTTCTTGCTGATCCAAATCTGGATTCGATCCACAACTTCCGCTTAACTCTCCGCCGTGGGGCGCGCTTCGGGGGCAGTTCATTTCGTCGTACTTGCGATTTTGCTCGCCGGATGCAACGGCGGCAGCGACGGCTCGAATTCGTCGACCACGTCATCAGGCATCGTCCACTTCGTCCCCAACTCGCATGCGTTCTGGAGCAACCCCACCAACTGGACGACGAGCTTGGCCCCGCGTACGCCGACATCACCCTCGCGGCGAGCAATTTCGTGCCATGCCGCGGCGGACCCTTTGCGCTCTGCTACTACTCGGGACCCAGCACGGGCGCCAAGACCTTCCTGCACCCTGACACCGGACGGCAAATACGCCAACTGCCAATGCTACGACATTCCGTACGGGGTCTACTTCGTCGACATCAACGCCATCCTTAATCACAAGGTATAGAAGATACGATCGCGAAATGCGGGGTGGACGGCAGCGGGTGCGGGACGTCAATTCGGCGCCGGTATGCCAACGGTCAATCAGGGCACCCTGATTCCGGGACTAAGGAATACTCCGACTTTCAGCTTCGATTGCGTCCCCGACCAACGGACTCGGCCTCACCAATTGCGCGCAGACACCCTATGCCGGATGCATGACCGCGCCATGTTTCAAGACTAGTCAGGCCGGAATCGTGCAGTGCTCATGCCCGGCCTTCAACGGTCCCTACCAGGTCGGCCAGAACGATCAGGAATGTTCGCTGGGAAACGACCTGGTATGGTCGGCCGCCTATGCTCCGCGGCGACACCGACCGCCACCCTGTCGCGCCCAGTCTCTGCGATCGACGATCGCGGTTCCGGCGGCGGTTCCCAGTCCCCCCGCATGCCTGCCCGACGCGCCCGGCGGCGTCGGATGCCCGCTGTACGTCCCCGGCGTCACGATGCTTCCGCCCGACAGCGGCGTCGACTGCGCAAAGGTCTGCGACGAGTACCACAGTTGCCTGCAATCGGGTGGGAGCAGGCCGGCTATACCTGCGACGCGACACTGTGCACCGACGAATGCAACGACCGCGATCTGTTGAGCCCCGCATGCGCGGACTCGCCGGTGCGACATCTCGGAAATCGTCAAAGCCGAAACCGCGGCTCGGCTGCAGTTGCTGCGCGAGCCAGCTATGCGAATGGAACCCGCGCGAAAACCAACAATGCGATCTCCGCACTGAATGCGCATCAGCGCGACCGCGGCATCAAGCCTCAATGCGACATCAACGGCACTCTGTGCGGCACTCCCTAGTTAGATCTATGCTTGCGTCCCCAGTGGACGACGACTAGTTGTGACCGTGTGCGAGTCCACGCCGCCGATCCCGACATGAGCGCAAGTCGGGGAAGGTGAAGTGATGCAGAAATTGGTAATCGCGACGATCGCGATATCGCTCCTGATGCTCGTCGCCGGATGCTCATCGAACGGCAGCCAGACCGTGCAGCAGCGCCAGGCATGCACCGCCGGCGATCCGCATCCATGGTGTATGCAGATGGCGCAGACCAAACCGCTCGGCGCGTCTCCTTCCGGACAGGAACCTACGTTCCCGACCAACCCCGAGATGCGCGACGACGTCACGCCCTATCCGGTGAACCCAGCCTTAGCGATAAGGGGCGAGGGCGTCGGTCCGACCACGCTCACCGGGTCGAGCGGTTACAGCGGCCTGGGCAGTCTTAGCGGTATCAGCGGTATGGGCGGTATGAAGTAGCGCCGGTCAGGTTTTCCTGAACTCGACCGTCGCCGTCCCCGTCACGAGGCGCTCGGCGTCCTCGTTCTCCATCCAGACGTCGATCTCGGCCGTGCGATCCGCGGGATTCTTGTTGGTGATGAATCCGTGAATCGTGATCGTGTGATCGGGCTGCACCGGCACGCGATAGGTCGTGCTCATCCGCGCCAGCCACGCGCCGCTCGACCCGATCCAATCGGTCACCAGCTTCGACAGCAGCCCGAGGCTCATGTTGCCCGGCAGGATCATCCCGGGCAGGCCTTCCTTCTTCGCCGCTTCGTCGTCGGTGAAGCGCCCGGGACGTCGCCCATCCCCATCGGCTTGGCGTACGCGCGGCACTGATCCTTGCTCACGAACAATTCGTGCGGGCCGAGCGTGTCGCCGATATTGATTTCGTCAAAGCTGGCTCACGTGCGGTTCATGAAGCGATGGTCGATATGCGCCACCACTTCGCCCTTCTGATTCTTCAGCGTCGATCGAATCACCACGAAGACCATCGTGCCCGTGCGCCCGGTCTTCTCGTAAATCTCCTTGACGTGCGAGCTCAGCGTGATCTGGTCGCCCGGCCTTATCGGCGAGACGAACTCGACGTCCTTGCCGGCGTCGAAGCCGCGCCGTCCGAAGCGCGGCACGTTCTCGAAAAAATGCCGCCCGTTGCGAAACGTCACCGCGAACGACGGCGGCGCGACGATTCCGCCGTACGGCCCTGTCTTCGCCGCCTCCTCGTCGGTGTAGATCGGATTGGTCTCGCCGAGCGCCGCGCAGAACCGCTTGATCTTCTCGGCCTTGACCTCGACCGGCTCGGTCACTTCGAAAACCTTGTTGATCAGCGCCGGATCGTAATTCGACTGCCATCGTTGCCTTCGCCTGGGTTCCGCGATCCATCGCGACCGCATGCGGCACCGGCTTTGCGCTGCGGCCGGAAATCCACCGGCTCGTAATTGCCCGCTTTCAGTTCCCGCACCAGGTCGTCGATCGTCTTGATATACGCTTCGAACTTCGTCGCGCACAACCCGATCAGGCTCACCAGATGGCTGTCCGATCCGCCGGTCGCCGCGAAAGCCGTACTTCGCGATCAGCTCCGCGCTGCGCTCGTCTTCGCCCTTGCGCGATCCGCCGTTGAGCACCTCGACCGCGACCACGTTCTCCAGCGGCGGCTTGTTCTGATAATGCTCGTACATCCCGACATTCGGGCGCCCCGGATGACACGGCACGACGATCCCGCCCATCCGCGCCACTTCATTGATCAACGTCTGCGCGTCGAGCCGCACGTTGGCGAAATCGAAGCGCGCCGTCATGTCGTCGTTCACGCCGAACACCAGCATGTGCCCGTAGTCGGTCTCGACTTCGGACGCCCTCAGCACCATCGTGCCGAACTTGTCTTCGAGCGCGCGGTAGTCGGCGTCGCGATTGAACTGGCGATGCTCGGTCAGCACGATTCCGTCGACCGGCCGCTCCGTCGCCGCAGCTTGATCCAGTTGAGGTACGCCTCTACCGGTGCGCGGCTGTCTTCCGATGCTTCACTATGCGTGTGCAGATCAAGGATTGTACTCACCAGGAATGTGCCCTCACCTCGCCGGGCGAAATTTCGCGAGCGTCACCTTCGGGCGTGACGTCCTCGTATACGACCTCGACGGGCATCCCTATTTTAACCTGATCCGGCTTGCAGTCGACAAGGTTGGTGAGCATTTTCACGCCCTCGTCCAATTCGACATACGCCATGATGTATGGCAGCGATTCGCGAAACCCCGGCGCCTGGTTCTGATAGGTCGTCGTAAAAGTGTAGACCTTGCCGCGCCCGCTGCATTTGATCCATTGCGTATCCGACGACAGGCAATTGGTGCACAGCGCGCGCGGATAGTACCGCACGTCGCCGCAGTTGCCGCATTTCTGGATATACAGCTCGTGCCGCTGCAGCGCCTCCCACCACGGACGATTCTCTTCGTCGAGATGCGGCAACGGCTTCGAGTATTTTTTCGCTTGCGTCTGTTCCGCCATGATTTTTCCGTCGCCTCTTACTGATTGCTGAGAATAAGCGTCGCGCCCGAATGCCGCGTGCCGAGCGTGCCGCCGGTCCCGTGCGCGAGCGCGATTTTGCAATCCTTGACCTGCCGCGGACCGCATTCGCCGCGCAGTTGCTTGGTCGCTTCGATCACCAGGAAGATTCCGCGCATCCCCGGATGGTTCGACGACAGGCCGCCGCCGTCGGTGTTGATCGGGAACTCGCCGTCGAAGCGCAGCCGCCCGCCCGACACGAACGCGCCGCCCTCGCCGCGCTTGCAGAAGCCGAGATTCTCGAGCGTCGTCAGCACGGTGATCGTGAACGAGTCGTAGATCATCGCCATGTCGATATCTTTGTGCGCGACGCCCGCGCGCTCGAACGCGAGCCGCCCCGATTGCGCCGCCGCGATCTCCAGAAAATCGCGCTGCCCGCGCGCCGCATGCCGCACCGTCTCGCCCGTGCCCAGGATATAGACCGGCTTCTTCTTCAAATCGCGCGCGCGCTCGGCCGACGTGATCACCAGCGCGCCGCCGCCGTCGCTGATGATGCAGCAATCGAGCAGATGCAGCGGCGACGAGATGATTCGCGACGCCAGCACGTCTTCCACCGTGATCGGATCGCGATACTTCGCCGCCGGATTCATCGACGCATGCAGCCGCATCGTCACCGCAATCTCGGCCAACTGCTCCGAGGTCGTGCCGTAGTCATGCATATGGCGCTGCGCGATCATCGCGTACGATCCGACCGTCGTCGGCCCGAACGGAATCTCGTACTGGTCGCACGGATCGCCGCCGCCGCCACCGCCACCGCCCGTGCCGATCGCGAACCGCGACGACGCCGCCGTCGAGCCGTAAACCACGACGCAGACGTCGCACAGTCCGGCATGAATCGCGGCCGCCGCATGCGCCGTATGCGCCACGAACGACGACCCGCCGATCGAGGTCGAGTCGACAAAATTCGGCGTCAGGTTCAGGTAATCGCAGAAGCCCACGATCCCCATCCCGCTCATCCCGATCCCGGTCGTGCACAACCCGTTCACGTCCTTGATCGTCAACCCCGCGTCGTCGAGCGCGCCCCGCACGCTCTCCGCCATGATCTGAAACAAGCTCTTGTCCGGCGCAAATCGCGTCGGATGCTCAAACACCCCGGCCACTGCAGTCTTGCGGCTTAAACTCATCTCGAATTCCTCTTCAAGGAAACCTTCGCCCAGCTCGCCCGACGTTCTTCTCCGTCTGCCTCTTCCCCTCTCCCTGTAAGGGAGAGGATCGAAGGTGAGGGTCCTTTTACAGCGCGCGTCTTCGCGCGCGATTCAAGATTCTGCTCCCGTTCTGATTCTGTCCGGCGATCTTACGCAAAGCTCTCTCTTCATCCCTTCAACGAATCGACGAACTGCTCGATCGCGGCATTGTACTCCGCCGGCCGCTCGCGCGGAGCATAATGACCCGCGTCCGCAATTATCTTCGCAGTCGCCCCACGAATCTTGCCCGCGATAAGCTCCGCCTCTGCCGGCGTCGTGCCCTTGTCGTCCGCGCCGGCGATCACCATCGTCTTCTTGTCGATCTTCGCGATCGCCTCGCGCAAATCGACCTTCTCGCACGCCAGAATATCCGTGTACCTCACGCGCGGATCAGTCTTGATCTGCTCCATCCACCCCTCGCGGATGACGTCGAAGTTCTCCTTCGCAGTCTTCGGCGAATACCCATCTGCATTGAACGCCTGCGGCGCCCGCCCCATCGTGATCGCGCGCAGTCCCTCGATTCGATCCGGCGTGAGATTGAACTTCGACGCCGTGCAACTGAGGATCAACGCCTCGACGCGCGCCGCATGCCGCAAGCCAAGCTCCATCGCAATCGCGCCGCCCATCGAATGTCCCAGTATCACCGCCGACTTGATCTTCAGCGCATCGAGAAACGCCGCGACAAAATCCGCGTAGTCGCCGACAGTCCGCAGCCCCTCGACCCCTGCCGATCGCCCGTGCCCCGGCAGGTCGAGCGCAATCGGACTATGCTTGCCGCCGAACGCCTCGATTTGCCGATGCCACGTGTGCCCGTTCGACCCGGCGCCATGCACGAATAGAATTTTCCGCCCGCGCGAAAAATCCGGCACCACATCCGGCAGCGTCGTCGCCCCGCTGTAGTGGTAGTAAGTCGCGTATCCCTTAACGTCGGTATATTTCGTCTGCGTAGCCATCGGCTGCAAACCTCTCCGCCACATGCTTTTGTGCGTTAGCTACTAGGTTGATAGCGCCCCCGTCAAACCCCGCAAAATTTGTCATCCTGTCGAGGCGAGCATCGCGAGGAGATGGAGGATCTCAGACAGCTGCGCATTTGATTGTCACCCTGACGACGGGAGCGTTAGCGACGGGAGGAACGGGCCTCGGACAGCTTCGCGCACGCGAAGCCGGTACCGGTCTCCGAAAACTGCGCAGCGCTCCTTTCAGCTACGGCCGCCTCCCAATAATCAACGGCTCCCGCTGCGTCATCGTCTGCGACGCCCCAATCTTCGCCAGCTCCGCAATCATCTCATCCGCCCGCTCCCGCTCGCCCTCCGGAATCAGCGGCCTCCACCGAATCTCGATCCACTCCGCAATCTCCACCCACGTCACCGCAAACTCCGCGACGCGCTCCTCGACCCGCAGTCCCGCCTTCACGAACGCCTGCTGATACCGATCCTTCGGCCGCGCATCGGCCTCGCGCCGCGCCGCCCGCCGGAAAATGACTTCGCGATATTCGCGCCATCGCTCGTCGCCGAGTATCGCAGCCAGCGTCTGCCGCACGCCGTCATCACGCTGCCCCGTCGCAATCAACACGCCGCCCGCCTTCAGGCATCGCGCCATCTCCGCGACGACCCCCTCGACATCCGCGACGAACTGCAGCACGTGACTGCTGAAGATAAAATCGAACGCCCCCGCCTTGAACGGCAGATGCGCGACGTTGCCGCCGATCAGCCTGCACTTCGCCCCCGCCCGAATCCGCGCCGACGCGAGCATGTCGAACGTCAAATCGACGCCGGTGACTGTGCGACTTCCCGCCGCCTCGACAAACTTCGTCAGATACGCGCCGTTGCCGCATCCCGCGTCGAGCATGTCGCGCGCCTCCGCGACTTCCCCCGCGATCGCCTCGATCACCGCCCGCCGCCGGTTCCCGTAGTAAGCGCCATCGCCGTATGTGTCGGCCAGCCGCCCGAAGTACTCGGCTATGTTTGAAGGTGCGCGCCTTGAAGGTTCGCTCGAAGCCACTTCGCAAGGATGACAGAAAAGCGCGCGCGCCGAAAATTCGTGCGGCTATTTGCGTGGCTTGCGGCCCTTGGCCTTGCGCGTCGGTGCCGACTCGCCCTCGATCGGACCGCCCTGCCCATGCTCCCACACTTCGATCGCCGCGCGGCTGAATCGCCATGCGCTCCCGACGCGGAAGCCCGGGATTCGTCCCTCGCGCAGCAGGCGGTAAATCGTCGTCGGATGAACGCGAAGATGCGCCGATAACTCCGAGATCGTAAGGATGTCTTCCGCGGGTGCCATCGTAGCGCCAAGCTCCCCTGTGGGAGTATTTGTGCGTTCCCTTTTGACGAGCCTTACCGCTGAATGCCGCACGAAACGCTGCGGTCCAGCCTCTAACCGTGCCACGGTTAAGTCAATACTGACCATCCGCGCCCGCTAGAGATTGCGAATCTTGGCGAAGCTGAGTCATGTTGCGTTATTGTTGGCGAAAGACGGGCAGAAGAACCCAAAGCCCCGCGTCAGGAGGCGACTGCGATGGAATACCAGGCGATTGAAATCAAGAACGACGGCGCGGTGGCGTGGCTCACGCTCAACCGCCCGCACAATCTCAACGCGCTCAGCGCGCAGATGGTCGCAGAGCTCGAGGACTTCCTGCATCGGCTGCCGACGCAGACCGAGACGCGCGTCGTCGTGATGAAGGGCGCGGGACGCGCGTTTTGCGCGGGGCTCGATCTCAAGGAACAGAATCGCGGCGGCACCGGCCTCGGCGCCTCGACCACTGACACCGTCGAGAGTCAGCGCCGGATGAGCGACCTGGTCGTCGCCATACGCCGCGCGCCGCAACCGTTCATCGCGGCGATCCGCGGACCGGCGGCCGGCGGCGGCTTCGCCCTCGCGCTCGCATGCGACGTGCGCATCGCCGGCGAGTCCGCACGCTTCAACGCCGCCTTCATCCGCATCGGCCTGACTGCATGCGACATGGGCGTCAGTTATTTCCTGCCGCGCGCCGTCGGCAGCTCGGTCGCGTCCGAGCTGATGCTGACGGGCCGCTTCATCAACGCGCAGCGCGCGTTCGCCACCGGCCTCGTCTCCGAGCTGATGCCCGATTCCGAAGTCGACGACGCCGCCGCCAAGCTTGCGCTCGAGATGACCGAGACGTCGCCGCTCGGCTTGCGCCTCACCAAGGAATGTCTCTCGATGAGCATCGACGCCGGCAGCCTCGAGCAGGCAGTCGCAATCGAAGATCGCAACCAGGTGCTATGCGTCCGCGCCGGCTACATCGAGGAGGGCGCCCGCGCCTTCCTCGAAAAGCGCAAACCACGCTACGCCCCGCGCGCCTGAATTATTCGTGAAGCTCCGTGCGCCCGAAAAAATAGCAGGACGGAATTTATTCCGTCGGGGCAAAAAAAGGACGGTTCGATAGAACCGCCCCTCAATGAAGTAGCACAGGCTTCAGCCTGTGATTCTCTGTTTCTGTGATTCTACCGGCTCGCGACCGTCGTCACCTCGCTCAGCCGCGCGACCAGGTACTCGGGCTGGCCGTCGTGCCATACGCGGATTTGCACGCGCTGGCCCGGAGAATACTGCGCGACGAGGTCGTCAAGCGCTTTGCCGTCGGGAATCGTGTTGCCGTCGAACTCGCTGATCACATCGCCCGACTTGAGCCCCGCTTTGTCGGCCGGTGATCCGATCAGCACAGCCTTCACCTTCGCGCCCCAGACCGACGGGCGCCGACGCCGTGGTCACGCCGAAAAATGCCGGCCCCTGCGCGGCGCGAACGTTCGGATGCAGAAAATGAACCCCATTCACGCCGTTCACGCGATGAACGATCTGCGTGATCCTGCGGGCCTCGTCCAAGCTGTAAACTTCGCCCGCCAGGTACGCGTCGCCCTGCTTCGAGACCGATACGCCAATATCAGGAAAGGCGCGCAGCTTGAGCGTGTCCTTGATCTGCGCCTCAAGCTGTGCGGGCTTGACGTTGTGCGCCGCCGTATCGACGGCGATGTCCGGCACTATGACCAACGTCGATATGAGGTCGTCAGCCACATTCATCAGCGACGAGGCCTTCAGCGCCGGCGTCGGGACGTTTTGCGCGACCAGGGTCGGCCGGTTGCTCGACGATTGGCACGCGCGTCGCCAGCACCGCGACCAACACCATCAACGCCGCGCCCATCGCGGTGAACGCGTAGTCGCGCCGAGTGCATGGCGACTCGCCAGCCGCCAGACGTTCAGCGTCGAGCGGCTCCGCATCATCCTCGATATCCTCGATACCGGCATCCGCGGCGGGCGCAGTCTCGGGGAAATCTTCCGCGTAGGCCCTGTCGGCGGCGGCGAGTTGTTCAAGCTGTTCGAAGGTTCGTGGAATGCCATCGATCACCGCGACGATGTCTTCGCACGCCGAAATTTCGGCGCTCGCTATCGTCGCGATGGTCGGAGGCACTCGCGCTTTGGTCTGCCGACTCGAGGTCGCTTTCCGCGGTCCTCTCGTCCGCACGCTTTGCCGTCGCCGAAAAATCCGCGTGGTGAACGTTGGAACCCGGTACGATTTCGTCTCTTGTTCTGTGCGCCAACTTCACCGAT
Organism: uncultured delta proteobacterium; assembly: GCA_963721485.1. Taxonomy (GTDB): domain Bacteria; phylum Desulfobacterota; class Binatia; order Binatales; family Binataceae; genus Binatus. Next base: position 63,985 of record CAVRJV010000009.1, read on the forward strand.
CTTGCGCTTGAAGCGCCTGAGCGCTTCTTCCAGCGTCAAGATAGTGTCCGTCGGCTCGCCGCCGTTCTTACCCATCGCAGCACCGCCTTCCTGGTTGAATTAAGCAACCCCGAAGCTTCATCGAGGCGCCGGCACTACAGATAGCAGGGATTTGCGACCTAGGCCAACCATAAGATCGCGAAATTGCCAACGGCCGCAGCGACGAAACGGCTCAGCATTATCTAACTATCGTTAGATAGCTTCGCTCACGGCGTCCTCGCGCTGGGTCGGCACCGGCCGCGAATCCAGCGGAATATAGTGCCGCGTCCCCTCGCCGACGTACACCTGGCGCGGCCGCGCGATCTTCTGCTCCGGGTCGCGCACCATCTCGGCCCATTGCGCCATCCAGCCCGAGGTCCGCGGAATCGCGAACAGCACCGGGAACATCGTCATCGGGAATCCCATCGCCTGGTAGATGATCCCCGAATAGAAATCCACGTTGGGATACAGCTTGTGCGAGATGAAGTAGTCGTCCTGCAGCGCGATTCGCTCCAGCTCGATCGCGATATCGATCAGCGGATTGCGCCCGGTCACCTCGAACACCTGCGCCGCCATCTCCTTGAGAATTTTCGCGCGCGGATCGTAGTTCTTGTACACGCGATGGCCAAAACCCATCAGCCGGCGCTCGCCCTCTTTCACCTTCCTGATCATCGCGGGAACGTTCGCCACCGAGCCGATTTCCATCAGCATCCGGATCGCCGCTTCGTTCGCGCCGCCGTGCAGCGGGCCGTAGAGCGCCGCGATTGCGGCGGCCGCGCATGCGTACGGGTCGGGCTGCGAGCTGCCCACCGCGCGCATCGCGTTGGCCGAGCAGTTCTGCTCGTGATCGGCATGCAGGATGAACAGCACGTCGAGCGCGCGCTCGAGCACCGGATCGGGCTTGTAGCGAAGCTCGGTCATCTTGAACAGCATCGAGAGCAGGTTGCCGGTGTAGCTGAGGTCGTTGTCGGGATAGACGTAGGGCAGACCCCGCGTATGCCGAAAGGCAAACGCCGCCAGCGTCGGCATCTTGCCGATCAGCCGCCGCGTCTGCAGCCGGCGCGATTCGAGGTTGTTGATATCGTTGGCGTCGGGATAAAACGTCGACAGCGCGCCCACCGTCCCGAGCAGCATCCCCATCGGATGCGCGTCGTAGCGGTACCCCTCCATGAACTTCTTGATGCTCTCATGCACCATCGTGTGAATCTTGATGTTGTTCTCCCAGCGCTCGTAATGCGCCCGGTCGGGCAACTCGCCCTTGACGATCAGGTAAGCGGTCTCGAGATAGTTGCTCTTCTCCGCCAGCTCCTCGATCGGATAGCCGCGGTAGCGCAGGATCCCCTTGTCGCCGTCGATATACGTGATGCGGCTTCTGCACGACGCGGTGTTGGTAAACGCCGGATCGTAAGACATCAGGCCAAAGTCGTCCTTGCCAACTTTGATCTGCCGCAAATCCGCGGCGCGAATTACGTCGCCCTCTTCGATCGGCAGCTCGTATTTCTTCCCGGTCCGATTGTCGGTGATGGTCAGCGTATTGTTTGCCATCGACGTTCCCTCGATTTCTGTATGATGTCTTTGTTCAACATAAATACAGTATACGCCACCTTATGTCCAAGTAGGACGGAATTTATTCCGTCGTCTGGGATGCCAGCTCTATTCTCGTTGCCATTCAGCCCCACCGCGGCGAAGAATCCCGGATTCTTTCTCCGCGATTCAGAGCGCCGGCATTCCGCCCGCCAGTGCCGAGGCCTCCGCGAGGTTGCGCTGTTCAGACATTCCGATGATCCTTGGAAAAGCCATCACCATGCGAATCGAGCGCTTTCTGTTAGTCGCCCTTCTGATGCTCGCGCTGTGCGTGCCCGCGCAAGCGCAAGTTCCCTCCGCTTCACCCTCTGCTGCGACTAAACCAAAAGCATCGGATGTTCCGTTGCACAAACCGGCGCCGCAGGAAGATGCTGACGTTGAGAGCATGAAAATGCTCGCCCCCGGAATCGGATGGGCCAATCACGCCGTTCGCCAGGATTCACCGGACGATTCGCCGCCTAAAATTGACGAGGCCTTATACTGGACTACGGATAACGGTAAGCACTGGAGAAACATCACTCCACCCATCACTCCAAAGGAAGATCTGTCTGATTTCTTTTTTCTCGACGCCCACCATGGCTGGGCAATATTCGAGCGGTCAGAGGACGAGACTCAGACCTTCGGTCAAGCTGTGAAGCAGCGCTCGGGATGGCTTCGCGCGTCGGTGACAGAGGAGGAGAGAAGCAAGCTGCAACTCGTTCTCGCCGCCACTACCGATGCGGGCGCGACCTGGTCAAAGAAGTCGCTCACTCTGCCATTACAGGACTACTTCCTAAACGAAAACCTTTCATACCTCAATTCAATTGACGTAAACGGGATTGCGTTCGCGGATCCGGTTCATGGATGGTTGCAACTCTCGTATTGGATTGGGATGCACGGTCACGGAAGTCTTCTGGCGGTAACGTCAGACGGAGGTAAAACTTGGACAAAGGCGATCAATTATCCCGATCCGAATTTTGCCGACATGCTCCTGGTCACACCGATCGAGGGATGGGTATTTGGCACGGTCGCGCCCGACGGCACTCCCAATAGCCTGTTTGTAACCCGTGACGGCACCAAAACCTGGCAGGAATTATCGGCATCGCTATCCGAGGCTGATAGCCGCGAGAAATTGCCCGAAATATTGGTTAGGCCGCCGGAAAGCTTGGCGTCGGATGATTGTGATGTGCACGGTCCACCCGTGTTTCAGGATCCTAAGCACGGGTTTTTCGAGGTAGATTGCGCACACGAAGCAAGGTTCAGAGCTCCTGATGCGGCGCACACGACGGTGCTGTTCGCGACCACCGACGGAGGACGAACGTGGAAAGCGGATCGGACGCTCAGGAATTTTGCTGGATCGTGCAACTCATCGACTGTAGTCGATTCCGTTTGGCTAGCTCCGGTCCAGCAGCACGGTCATCTTGTGCTTCTCCGCGTCGAGGCGGGAGCCACCGTCGACGCTGGCAAAGATAACGGCTCAAACTCCGACGATTCTCCCTTGTGCGGCACGCGCTTGAGCTTCGTCACTCCCGCGCAGGGCTGGATGCTCGCGGACAACGTGTTGAGTTCAACCACCGATGGCGGCCGAACCTGGACGACGATTACGCCCGGTGCCGGCCAGCAAGTGATCCTGAAGCTCGACACCGGCAACAGAACCTGAGAGCGAAAGGTTGTCCTCAACATTTCGCGCTTTACACTGGGTGCAGGGCTCAGCCCTGCCGAAGGAAGCGTGAAACCCACCGCGGGTTTCACTACGACTAAGTTCTTCTCGCCGCGCGAAGCCGCCGCCACTCTCGCAACCGCCTTCGCGCCGTGCCACTCTGTCCCGAATGCTCGACAAGATAATTTCCGCCCTCTCTGCATTCATCGTCGCGACCATCTCGACGCTCGGCTACGGCGGCGTCGTCCTGATGATGGCGATCGAGAGCGCATGCATACCGCTGCCCTCGGAAATCATCATGCCGTTCTCGGGTTACCTGGTCGCGACCGGACGCTTCGGACTCAACATGGTCGCGATTGCGGGCGCCGTCGGATGCCTGCTCGGATCGTACGTCGCATATTTCGTCGGCTCGTGCGGCGGACGTCCGTTTATCGAGCGCTACGGCAAGTACGTGCTGATCGCGGAGCATGAACTCGAAACCGCGGACCACTTTTTCGCGCGATGGGGTTCGCACACCGTCTTCTGGAGCCGGATGCTGCCGGTGGTCCGCACGTTCATCGCGTTTCCCGCCGGGGTCTCGCGGATGAAACTCCTCCCGTTCACCATCTACACGCTGCTCGGATCGTACATCTGGTGCCTCGCGCTGGCGTACATCGGGATGAAACTGGGCCAGCACTGGAAGGATCTCGCGCCGTACTTCCATCGCTTCGACGCCTTGATCGCAGTACTGTTGGTCGTGGGCGGCGCCTTGCTCCTCTACAATCGCGTAAAGGGAATGAGGTCGTCGTCGGCCGCTGCCAACTGACCGCGTCGCCATCGAAAGGAACTAATGCCCGACAAAGAAATGCCCGATCCATCCGAGCTCGAGGAAATTTTCGCCAGTATCGATCCGACGCCGGTGCGAATGGCGCATGACTACCTCAACGAGGCGGGCATCGAGTCGTTTGTGTTCGACGCGGGATCGTCGCGGCTGCTCGGCACGACAGCCGCAGTGCCAACGCGCCTGATGGTGCATCGCGACGCCGCCAAGGACGCGCGCAGCCGCCTGAACGATCTCGGCTTCACGGAGAAGTAAGACCTGGCGCGAGGCAAGTGAACTTCCTAAGTCCGGATCTGGACAAACTGATCGAGGTGTTCTCGGCTTTCGATCCTACGCTGGTCTCGATCGCAAGCGATGCTCTTGAATCAGCGCAGATCGAGAGCTTCATCTTCGACGAGAACGCGTCTCGTATCGGATATGGCGGCGGACATTACATCCCCGCTCGTCTGATGGTCTACGCGGATAAAGCCAATGAAGCGATCGAATGCCTGCGCGATCTGGGCTTCAAGAAGTCAGGATCGCTCCCGCCACGGTTGCTCTGTACGAGGCGCTTCTGCTGCACTATCTTGAACCCGAAACGCGCAGGTGATGTGCGCCGCGCGAATTCATCGCAGCTCCGAGGTTATCGCGATGCCATACGCCGAAGGCCGAATCTTCAACGACGCCGACAGTCACATCATGGAGACTCGGGACTGGCTGATTTCGCATGCCGACCCGGACATCCGCGCCCAAGCTGCATCCGCTCGCGATCGGCATCGGGCGGCAGATGGTCGAAAAGGCGATCGCGCACGCGGACGATCGCCATAACGATCCCGCCGCGGTCGCACGATGCGGAGCAGAACCTGATGCTGCGCAAAGGATGGGAAGCGCTGGGCGCGTTCGATCCCGACGAACGCCGCCACGCGCTCGATCTGCTCGGCTTCAACTCGCAGCTGGTCTTCACGACTTTCGCGATCACGCATTTCTGGGGCGAGTTCGACCAGGTTCGCTCGACGCCCGAGGTCCTCTACGGCGGCACGCGCGCGCACAACCGCGCCATCGCGGACTTCTGCCGCGGCGACAAGCGCCTGCTCGCAGTCGGCTTCATCCCGCTCGACATCCCCGAGCTTGCCGAAAAGGAAATCGACGAGGCGATCCGACTCGGATGCGCCGCGATTCATCTGCCTTCGCTGCCGCCCGGCAAGAAGTCGCCGACGCCATCCCGACTACAACGGCGTGTGGGCGCGGCTGCAGGACGCCGACGTTCCGTTCATGCTGCACGTTGGCGGCGGCGGCCGGCCGATCCCGAAAGCATTTCACAACAACGATCGCCCGGTGACCGACTTCCTCGGCGGCGGCGAGAATATCCGCTCGAAAGATTTCATGACGATCCACGTGATGCCGGAAATTTTTCTCTCGACGATGGTCCTCGACGGCATCTTCGAGCAGTTTCCGCGGCTGCGCGGCGGATGCATCGAGCAGGGCGCGATGTGGATCGTGCCGTGGCTGCGCCGCCTCGACATTTCGCAGGAGACGTTCGTGAAGTCGGAAAAATATCTGCGCCTGCCGATGAAGGCGTCGGACTACGTGCGGCGCAACCTGCGCTTCACGCCGTATCCGCACGAGCCGGTGGGATGGATCGTCGAGCAGGCCGGGCCGGAGCTGTGCATGTTCTCGTCGGACTACCCGCACATCGAGGGCGGGCGCAATCCGCTCAAGCGTTTCGAGCTGTCGACGCCGAATCTGTCGGAGGCCGCGAAGGAGCGCTTCTACACGACCAACTATGCCGAGATGATGGGCTCGCGCGTCGGCTGATCGCGACGCTCGACGATGGCTCTTCAATGGTGGCAGCGCGCGCGTCTTCTATCAGATCTATCCGCGCTCGTTTGCCGATTCTAACGGCGACGGCATCGGCGACCTCGACGGCGTCACCGCGCATCTCGACTATCTCGACGTCGCTCGGCATCGACGCCATCTGGCTGAATCCCATCAACCCGTCGCCGCTCGAGGACTGGGGCTACGACATCAGCGACTACTGCGGCATCCATCCCGACCTCGGCGATCTGGCCGCGTTCGATCGGCTGGTCGCGGAGGCTCATCGCCGCGGCATCCGCGTCGATCGTCGACCTGGTGCCGAATCACACCTCGGATCAGCATCCATGGTTCGTCGAGTCGCGCTCGTCGCGCACCAATCCGAAACGCGACTGGTACATCTGGATTCCCGGCCCGCCCGATCGTCCGCCGAACAACTGGGAGAGCTACTTCGGCGGCAGCGGCGTGGAAGTACGACCCCGCGACCGCGGCGTGGTACCTGCACATGTTTCTCGAGCAGCAGCCCGACCTGAATTTTCGAAATCCCGAAGTGGTCGAGGCGATTCACGGCGTCATCCGCTTCTGGCTCGATCGCGGCGCCGACGGTTTTCGCATCGACGTGGTCGCAGGGGATGATCAAGGACGACCAGCTGCGCGACAATCCCTTGCGCGCCATGCGTGACCCGGACATCCCGTGGTACGCGGAGGGCTCGCAGGATCCGCTCTACAGCTCGGACCGGCCCGAGATTCACGAAATCATTCGCGGGTTCCGCCGCGTCATCGACAGCTACGACGATCGCATGATGGTCGGCGAGACGTGGCCGCGCGAGCAGGAACGGCTGGCGGATTATTTGCGGCCCGACGAGTTGCAGCTCGGCTTCAACTTCCGCTTTCTGCTCGCGCGCTATGACGCGCGCCGCTTCCGCGCCGCGATCGAGCTGACGTGAGAAATCCTTCGGCCCGGGCGCGTGGCCGACCTGGACGCTGTCGAATCACGACTTCCCGCGTCACATCACGCGCTACGCGCGCGCGTGGCGACGCCGAGCGCGCGCCCGCGTCGCGGCGGTGATGCTGCTGACGTTGCGCGGCACGCCCTTCATCTACTACGGCGAGGAAATCGGCATGCGCGATGCCGAAATCCCGGCCGGCAGCAAACGCGATCCGGTCGGGCGCGACGGATGCCGCTCGCCGATGCAATGGTCGGACGCGCGCAACGGCGGATTCTCGACCAACGCCAAGACGTGGCTGCCGTGCGGCGACTTCAAGGCGGTCAACGTCGCGCGGCAGTTGAACGATCCGCACTCGATGCTCTCGCTCTATCGGCGGCTGATTGAGCTGCGCAAGTCGACGCCGGCGCTGATCGAGGGAAGCTATCGCGCCGTTCGAGGGCGCGCCGGAGGATTGCCTCGTGTTCCATCGCGACACGGCCGCGCAGCATCTCGTCGTCGCGCTGAATTTCACCGCCGAGCCGCGCGAGATCGATTTGGCCGGCGGCAAAATCCTGTTGAGCACTGCGCTCGCGCGGCGCGAATCTAGCGAAGTCGCCACTGACGCTCGCACCGAACGAAGCCGTCATCGTGGAAACGAAGTGAAAAGGTAACTTCCCGATTGCGCGCGGTGGCGCCGGTTCATAACATCACGGCCATGCATAAGCCGCGATTTCTCGATCAATTGGCGATGGACCTTGGCGATCGACGAGGCGTTCACCGTCGCGTTTGCCCGTGGACGCCGCGCGTTTCAACCGCAACACGTCGAGCCGAAATGGGCGCGCGACCGCGCCGTCAACATCAAGCATATCAAGCTCGAGGTCGCGCTCGACTTCGACGCGAAGAAAATCTCGGGCACCGCGACGCATCGGCTGTCCGCGATTACCGGTCCGCTCGAGCGGCTCGAATTCGACGCCGCCGAGCTCGAGATCAACGCGGTGCGCGCGGGTGGCGAGCCCGCGACTTTCGAGACCTCGCGACGGCAAGCTGAGGATCGCGCTGCCGCGCGCGCTCGGCGCGGCGAGGAGATCGAAATCGCGATCGACTATGCGGGCCAGCCGCGACGCGGACTTTATTTCGTCGGACCCGACGCCGGCTATCCGAACAAGCCGCGGCAGGCGTGGACGCAGGGCGAGGACGAGGACTCGCGCTACTGGTTTCCCTGCTACGACTATCCGAACGATCGGGCGACCAGCGAAGTCATCGCGACGGTGCCGGAAAAATTCACCGCGGTTTCCAACGGCGCGCTGATCGGCACGACCTCGAATGCGCGCCGGCGAAGACGCGCACCTTTCATTGGCGCCACGACGTGCCGCATTCGTCGTATCTGATGACGCTGGCGGCCGGTGAGTTCGCGATGATCGAAGAGCGCGCCGGCAACACGCCGGTCACCTACTACGTTGCGCCCGGGCGCGAGGACGATGCGCGCCGCGCGTTCGGCAACACGCCGAAGATGATCCAGTTTTTCGAGCGCGCGATCGGCGTGCCTTATCCGTACGCCAAGTATGCGCAGGTGGCGGTCGCCGATTTTATTTTCGGCGGGATGGAAAACACTTCGGCGACGACGCAGACCGACAGCACGCTGCACGACGCGCGCGCGCATCTCGACTTCAAGAGCGATCCGCTGGTCGCGCACGAGCTGGCGCATCAATGGTGGGGCGATTTGCTGACCTGCCGCGATTGGGCGCACGCGTGGCTGAACGAGGGCTTCGCGACTTACTTCGAGGCGCTGTGGTGCGAGGAAAATCTGGGCGCCGACGAGTTCGCGTGGAACGTGCGCCAGGATCGCGAAGGCGTATCTCGACGAGGACTCCAATCATTATCGCCGGCCGATCGTATGCAACCGCTATCGCGCGCCGATCGAATTGTTCGATCGCCATCTCTACGAGAAGGGCAGCCTGGTGCTGCACATGCTGCGGCGCGTCACCGGCGACGAGCTGTTTTTCAAATCGCTCAACCTCTACTGCACGCGGCATCGCGGCGACAACGTCATCACGCAGGACCTGCAGCGCGCGTTCGAGGACACGACCGGCCGCAATCTCGATTTCTTCTTCGACCAGTGGGTCTACAAGGAAGGGCATCCGGAAATCGAAGTGTCGAGTTCGTTCGACGACAAGACAGAAACTGCTCAGCGTCACCGTCAAGCAGACGCACAAGACCGGCGACACGATTGCAGCTGCGTTCACTTTTCCGGTGACGATCGCGCTGATGGATGCCGACGGCCATGAAGTCGCGGCATCGCGTCGAAATAAATGCAGCGCGAGCAAGGTTTCACTTTCGCGCTCGACAAGGCGCCCAAGGCGGTGCGCGTTCGATCCCGAGCACGACGTGCTGAAAACGCTCAAGCACAAGCGCGGACGCGAGGCGCTCGAAACGGCGCTGCAGCACGCGCCCGAGGCGATCGGCCGCGCCGACGGCGGCGCGCGAGCTCGGCATCGAGGGCAGTCCGCAGGCGACGGCGGCGCTGCGCGACGCGATGCTCAACGACAAGTTCTGGGGCGTGCAGGCCGACGCGGCGACGGCGCTCGGCACGATTCGCACGACCGCCGCGCTGCGACGCGCTGATCGAAGGACTCAAGCTGCCGCATCCGAAGGCGCGGCGCGCTGTGGTTCGCGCGCTCGGGAATTTCCGCGGCGATGCGCGCGCGGCCGCGGCGCTGGCCGATGTCGTCAAGAAAGGCGACGCGAGCTATTTCGTCGAGGCGGAGGCGGTGCTCGCGCTCGGCAAGACGCGCGACGAGCGCGCGTTCGCGCATCTGACCGAAGCGCTGAAGCGCGACTCGTACCTCGAAGTGATACGCACCCACGCGATCGCCGGGATGGCCGAGCTGCGCGACGAGCGCGCAATCGACATCGCGCGCGACTATTCGGCGTATGGCCGGCCGCCGCGCGCGCGCGTCGCCGCGATCGGCGCGTTGGCGCGATTTGCGGCGCTCAAGGAGAACCGGCGCGTCGAGATCCTCGATTTTATGACGCCGCTGGTCGACGATCGCGAGTTCATGGTGCGGATGCGCATCCCGTCGGCTTTCGCCGAGATCGGCGACCAGCGCGCGCTGCCGGCGCTGCGGCGGCTGGCCGATCGCGACCTCGACGGCCGCATCCAGCGCCACGCCAACGACGCGATCGCGTCGATCAGCGAGGGCCGCCGCCGCGTCGAGGAAGGCCAGCGCTTGCGCGAGGATATCGACAAGCTGCGCGAGGACAATAAGAAGCTGCAGGAGCGGCTGGAGAAGATCGAGGCGCTGTCGCGGGACAAGCCAGCCTGAGTTGCGTCGTGACACAACAAAAAGGAAGCGGCGGGCCGTTAGGCCCGCCGCTTTCGCATTTTCGGCGCGAAGTGGTGTGCTTACGCGTCGTAGTAGAGCGCGAATTCGTACGGATGGGGCCGCAACCGAATCGCGCTGACTTCGTTCGACATCTTGTAGTCGATCCAGGTCTCGATCAGGTCCTCGGTGAAGACGTCGCCCTTCAGCAGGAACTCGTGATCCTTCTTGAGGTTGTCGAGCGACGCCTCGAGCGACGCCGGCATGCTCGGCACTTCGGCCAGCTCGGCCGGCGTCAGCGCGTAGATGTCCTTGTCGAGCGGCTGGCCCGGATCGAGCCGGCGCTGGATGCCGTCGATGCCCGCCATCAGCATCGCCGAGAACGCGAGGTACGGATTGCAGGTCGGGTCGGGGAAACGCACTTCGATTCGCTTGGCCTTGGGCGACGGCGAATACATCGGGATTCGCACCGAGGCCGAGCGGTTGCGGCTGACGAGTACGCCAGGTTGATCGGCGCTTCGAAGCCCGGCACCAGCCGGCGATACGAGTTGGTGCCCGGATTGGTGAAGGCCGCGATCGCCGGCGCGTGATGCAGGATGCCCGCGATGTAGTGCATCGCAGTCTCCGACATCCCAGCGTAGCCGTTGCCCGCGAACAGCGGCGTCTCGCCCTTCCAGATGCTCTGATGGGTATGCATGCCGGAGCCGTTGTCGCCGAAGATCGGCTTGGGCATGAAGGTCACCGTCATGCCGTGGCGCACCGCGACGTTCTTGAAGATGTATTTGTACCAGGTCAGCCAGTCGGCCATTTTGACCAGCGACTGGAAGCGCATGTCGATTTCGGCCTGGCCGGCGGTCGCGACTTCGTGATGCTGCTTCTCGACGCGGATGCCGACGCGCTCCATCTCGAGCACCATCTCGGTGCGGATGTCCTGCAGGGTGTCGTTGGGCGGCACCGGGAAGTAGCCTGCCTTGTGCTTGGCTTGTAGCCGAGGTTCGCGCCTTCCTTGACGCGCCCTCTTTGCCGCTGTTCCAGATGCCTTCGTTCGAATCGATGTAGTAGTAGCTCGAGTTCTGGTTGGTGTCGTAGCGGAGCCGTCGAAGATGAAAAACTCCGGCTCGGGACCGAAGAACGCCGTGTCGCCGATGCCGGTCGACTTCAGGTAGGCCTCGGCCTTGCGCGCGACGTTGCGCGGGTCGCGCGTGTAGTCGGCGCGGGTGATCGGGTCGGAGATGTTGCCGATGATGCTCAGCGTCGGATCCTTGGTGAAAGGATCCATCACCGCCGTGTCCGGGTCGGGGATCACCAGCATGTCGCTGTTGTCGATCGACTGCCATCCGCGAATCGACGAGCCGTCGAAGCCCAGTCCTTCTTCGAACGGCGCTTCGTCCTTGAACTCGGTGATCGGGGCAGTGAAATGCTGCCACGTGCCGAGCAGGTCGATGAATTTCACATCGACCATCACCACGCCCTTGTCCTTGATCATCTGCAGAACTTGTTTTGGCGTCATCGAACGCGTAACCCTCCTGGCCGCTTTACGGGGCGGCATATTTGTAGCTCGTCGATCGATCAATCTCGTGATCTCGTTTTCTGTCACGAACGCATTCCTAACGCAAACGCGCGCCATCAAACGGGCAGTTGACGCGTACTCAAGCAGCGTCCACATCATGCGGACTACTCGCGCCTCTCCGTGAAGGATCTCGTGCATTCTGCAACTATTTCTCCCCAATAATCAGCCCACCAACTTGATTACAGCAAAATAAATGCCTAGCATGACCAGTCCCATCGGCACGCCGATCTTCGCCCACGCGCGCTCCCGATTCTCAAGCGCGCCGGCGCTCACGATGTTCGGAATGTTGCCCGGGATCAGCATCCCGCCCGAAACCAGCAGCGACAGAATCGCCTCGCGCGCGCGCGGCAGCGTCATGCTGTGGACCTCGAGCGCGACCAGCGTCGCATTATCGAGCGCTGCCGACACGGTGTTGGCCCAGAACAGAAGGTCGTTGCTCATCTTGCTGACGTACTCGTTGGCGATCGGGCCGTAGGCATGGCTGATCAGCACGAGTCCCGCGATGAACGCGAAGACCTTGCCGGCCTGAACGAAAATCGTGCCGTAGGCTTGACTGCACATGCGCGCCGCGGGCGCCTCTTCGTATTCACCGCGTGCGAACGTGCCCGCGACGATCGAACTCGCCAGCACGCCGGGAAATACCCACGGCGCCAGCAACTGGAACAGTCCAATGAATGCAAGTCGAGCGCTCGCGCGGCCAGCGTCGAGAGCGGCTCGCCCAGCGGCGTCAGCGACGCGCCCATGCCGATCGCGAAGCATCCGGCGACCGTCACCCGCACCCGCTTGTCGCCGGTGAAATGCAGCAGGCCGAACGACCTCGACCAGCACCAGCGCGCCGACGATCGCCGTGATGATGCTCGAGATGGACGCGATCACGAAGACCGACGCCGCGGTCAGCACCGGCGCGCGACATGCGCTGGCGCAGCCGCTCGAAAGTGCGAGGTCGAGCCAGGGCCGCGTCCATCCGAAGATCAGCGCTGCGACTATCACGGCGATGCTGATAGCGATGGGTTCGTGCAGCGCTTCGAGAACCAGGTCGTGCGTGAAGCCGGTGCCAAGCAGCGTCGCAAGCACGCCGAGCGCGAGGCAATAGAGCTCGATATTGTGCTCGATCTTCGCAACGGCGAGCGGACCGAACAGCAGCAGGCGAGGATTACAAGGGCATAAGTGTGATTCATCGGAGCGGTTTACGGTTTTCCGTGGCGTTCGAAGTACTGCATCGGCCGCAGCACCATCACGCCCTCTATGCGCTTGCCATAGAGATGTCCAAAGTGATGGCCATCGCCGGTCAGCAGGTAATCTGCCTTACCAAGAATCGCAGCAAGCAGTATTGGCCGGTCCTTCGAGTCGATTCGTATGTCCGGTGGCAGCTTCGGAATCTGCGGGAAACTGACGATCGTCAACGCAGCGGTGAGTCGTTTGAGACGGGCCAGCGCCGATGCCCGATCCAACGCCAGGTTCCGTCGTGCTTCCTCGACGGCGTAGTCCGAGCTCAGCAGCTCAGCATCGTCAAGCCGCCAGAGCCGTGCCAGACCGGAATTTTCCATATATGCGGCAGAAAACAGAACGTTAGCGTCTAGAAAGATCCGATCCAAAGGGAAGCCACGCTCAAGCGAACTATCCGCGTCGCTTCGATGGCCGATGGTGCTTGATCCGATCGGGATCGAGCTCCATGCGCTTCACGGCGGCTCGTGCCCGGCGGTAGTCATCTGCGCTGGCCGCGTTATTCAGCAGAAATTCGGCTCTTCGCTCAGGAGTGTAAATTTCGATCGGGAGTACAGTCGCTGGCCGGATCAGGATTCCATTCTCCCGCTCCTCGGCGACCACGAACGAACCCTCCTCGATTCCTAGACGACGGCGAAGTTTGGCCGGCAGCACCACGGTGCCGCGGCGGCCGACTCTGCTGGCCAATGCTTCCATCGTTGTCAGAATATCTGACATTCTGACTATCAGGCAACTCGCTCGACGAGGATGGTTTAGCCTTCAGAATCAAAAAATGAAAGCGGCGGGTCCGTTTGTACGGACCCGCCGCTATTGGCGCATCGCTGCGCGTTAGCTCATCCGCCGAGTGTTAGAAGGCGTAGATGAAGTTCGCCGCCAACGTATCCTGGCCGTGCCACAGATGCTGTGCGCCAGTCGTCGGGTCGACGAAGTTGTTGTTGGTGAACGAGTTCTGACTGGAATTGTCGTGCCGGTATTCCAGACGTGCGATCAGTCCCGTGACTTCCGGCACCTTGTAGCTCAGCGTCTGCGTGATTTCCCACAGCGTCTGTGCTTCGCCGTTGGTGCGCGCACCGTCCATGTCGTCGAAGAATTCGGCGCGCGTTGCCAGCTCGACCGCAGGCGTCCAATCGTAGACCACGTAACCTGCCGCACCCTGCCACGAAGCGCTGTGACCGTTGATCACAGGTCCCTCCTGCGATGCATACAGGTATTCGGCCTGCAGCGTCAGGTTAGGCACGAATGAAGGCTTCCACGTCGCGATCGGATCGATCGCGCCCAGCTGTGGAATTCGATACCTGCTTGCCATTGGGCCCCGGGACGGCATTCGGCCCGCAAATGCCGTTCACGACAAGGCTCAGCGACTTGTCCTTGTTGTTGAGCGTTAGCTCGCCCTCGTAGTTCGGAGCCGCCGTTGATGTTGGCAGCGGATCATCCCAGCCGTTGTTCAGACCGGCGGTGGCCGATACGTAGTCATTGAACGTATAGCTGGCGCGGATTCCGGTATGAGTCAGCGGCTCGCCAAGGGTGAACAGCAGGCCGCGGCTCTCGTTGTAGTTCTGGTTGTTGTAAACCGGGATGATCTCGGCGCCGAGCAGCGTCACGAAGCGTCCGGCTTCAAAACTCACACCCGATCCGAACGGCGCAGTATAGGTCAGGTAGTACTGCGTCGGATCGATCCACTGGCCACCGACTGCGCCACGTTCGAGTAGTGCGTGCCGGCGGAAATCGAGTTCGCGACCTGGCCGACGTTGATGTCGGTCACGAATCCGACCGTGCCATCGCGCTCGATGTGCAGGTTGCCCTGCGTGAGCTGAAATCCGTCCTCATCCCATGCGCGGAACGTGTTGACGTTGCCGTTGGGCTGATTGAAGTTGTGCTCGTAGCCCGCATCGACCATCGCGTGAACGGCTGATGCCGAGGTTATCCGCCAGATTCTTCTGGATAGCCGCGATGTTCGATCTCGGCCACGCCGACGTGCTCGCCAATGGTGGCCGGCGACGCGTATCGGCTGGCGCAGGCAGCGCGACGACCATCGCTGCTCTCTATCTTGCTTGATATCGCTGGTTGTGTCGTCAGATCTGCTTCTGCAGATTGCATCGACCTGACCCGACAACGCATTGAGCCGCTGCTCCTCGCTGGGACTCGTGGCGGTCGTGGTGGTGGTCTCGGCGACCGCGTGGTGGTGGTGACGTTTCTTCGTCGTCGTGGTGGTTGTGGTCGTGTCGTTTGCGCCCAGGCATTCGCGTTGCACAGCAATCCAATGCAATGCGACGCCGGCAACCAAGCGAATCCAGGCAACGCCCCGGATCGTTCTCCTTCTGTTCACTATCTCCTCCCTCCGAGATGCGCGGCTCTTAGCCGCGGCTTCCTGCGCCCACACGTAGCGGGCTACGGTGATGAACCGGCTGCTTGGTTACAAGATTCATACCGGTGTAATAATGTGACCGAGGCCGAAAATCCTTTGAATAAATAAGGAATTTCGGCTTCCTCGCGCCACATCGGTGATGCCCGTATGAGATCGCATTTGCCGCGCAGTTAATCAGGTAAACCCCTTGATCTGAATGTCCATGTGGATTAGATCATCCACATCTCGCGACGCGGGAAATAACCATAGAATTTCGAGCAGGTCTCAAGATATGAACTTTGAATTAACCGAGGCCCAGCAAGAGATCGTCAGGCAGGTGCGCACGCTATGCGCGAACTTCCCCGACGAGTACTGGCGCGACCACGATCGCCGCGCCGAATTTCCCCACGATTTCTTTGCCGCCGTCGCCAAGGCCGGCTACCTGGGCGTCGCGATTCCCGAGCGCTACGGCGGCAGCGGCCTGGGAATCACCGAGGCCGCGCTGGTGATGCGCGAGGTCGCGGCTCGGGCGGTGCGATGGCCGCCGCCAGCGCGGTCCATCTGTCGATCTTCGGCGTCAGCCCGATCGTCTTCCACGGCAGCGAGGAGCAGAAGCTCCGCTACCTGCCGAAGGTGGTCAGCGGCGAGATGCACGCCGCGTTCGCCGTTACCGAGCCCGACGCCGGCAACGACATCACGCATATCAAGACCGCCGCCCGCCGCGAGGGCGACAACTACGTCATCAACGGGCGCAAGGTTTTCACCACCAAGGCGCGCGAAGCCAAAAGGATGCTGCTGCTGACGCGCACCACGCCGTTCGAGCAGGTCAGCAAAAAGACCGACGGCATGAGCCTGTTCTTCGCCGACCTCGATCCGTGCGGCGGTCGAAGTTCGCGAGCTGCACAAACTCGGCCGCGCCGCGGTCGACACCAACATGCTGTTCATCGACAACCTCAAGGTGTCGGCGTCGGATCTGATCGGCGGCGAAGGCAGCGGCTTTCATTGCCTGCTCGACGGACTGAATCCGGAGCGCATCCTGATCGCCGCGGAAGCGATCGGGATCGGCCGCGCCGCGGTCGACAAGGCGGTCCGCTACGCGAAGGAACGCGTCGTCTTCGGCCGCCCGATCGGCCAGAACCAGGCCATCGCCCATCCGCTCGCCGATGCGTACTCCAAGCTCGAGGCGGCGGAGCTGATGATGATGAAGGCGGCGTGGCTGTTCGACAATCGCAAGCCCTGCGGCCCCGAAGCCAACATCGCCAAGCTGCGCGCCGCGGACGCCGCGTTCGAGGCCTGCGATCGCGCGGTGCAGACGCTGGGCGGCTACGGCTACATGCGCGAATACGACGTCGAGCGATATTTTCGCGAATGCCGGCTGCTGAAGATCGCGCCGGTGTCGCAGGAGATGGTGCTGAACTCGATCAGCGAGCACGTGCTGGGCCTGCCGCGCTCGTACTAGCGGCGCGACCGAATGCGCAAGAGCGCGATCATCGTTCTGCTGGGCGCGGTGTGCTTCGCCGGCTACGTGTTCTATTCGCTGGTCGGCGCGGAGCCGGTCAAGGTGGCCGACACTCGCCTGGTGCGCAGCGGCGACCAGGTGCTCGGTCGAAGGCGAAGTGCGCAATACCGGCGACGATACCGGCCCGCTCCAGGTCGGAGGTCCATTATTTCGACCGCGACGGCCATCCGATCGGCAAGGATATCGTTTCGGTGGACGGTCTGCGCCAGGCGCGGCCGCGCATTTCAAGAGTCCGCCGCGGCCCGACGACGGCGTCGCCGATTTCTCGATTTATCTCAATCACGGCCGAAATCCTTACGGCAATTGAGTGAAAAACAGCCGTCGCGGCATGAAATATGACTAATCCGTGAAATAAGCAGATCTCAGCTGAATATTTGAGACCAGTCGTGCAGTCTAAACAGTTTGTAGGGTTGCGATTGTGAGACGTAGGGCGCGGTTGAGCGTGCATCGACAAATCCGTCGGATGTACGTTTGCCTTTAAGTCGCTTTGATGGTACTAACTGTAAGTGTCGAATACCACCTTTTTGGTGGACGTGGCGATCTAATTAAGGATCGCGCAGAGTCGGCAGAAAAATAAAGGGGAAGAGGATACTATGGCACGCATCAAGGAACGCTCTTCGGACAAGTGATTCGTGAGCGCCGACGGCAACTCGATCTCACCCAGGAAGAGGTCGCCCGCGAATCAAGACTTCCACTCCGTATGTCGGCCACCTGGAGTCCGGCAAACGCCATCCCTCGGACAAGATTGTTACGCGCCTGGCGAGGTTCTGGGACTCGATAGCCGCGAACTGTTTTTCCTCGCCAATCCGCGCGCGCAGGCGCTGCTCACTCCGCAGGCGGCCCACCGCCGAATCGGCCTGGGAAGAATTCAGGCAAACGAGCGCTCCGGCGCGCGCACAACATCAGCAATGAAGAGATGGAGTGCTGTCGCGGGTCGCAGTGCTGGGCGAAGTGCGTTCCCCGCGCGACTTCATCTACATCCTGAACACCGTGCGTCACGCTGTCGGCAGCTAGCGGTCGGCGTCCGCAATGATTCAACCGGGACGCGGGAGCATTACCTCCGCGTATCCCGCTCTATTTCTCACGCGTCGAGATCCGCGGTATGGTAAAGTCCGCATCGCGCAGCCTAAGCTCGCCGCATCAGGGCGAGCCCGCACGATCGCGCGATACTGCGCTGGCGACCCGCGATGGCCGCAGCGCTACACCGTCGTCGCTTTGTTCTTTGTCGGCACCGTGCTCTGCTACGTCGACCGCGTCAGCATCTCGGTCGCGATAATCCCGCTCGCCCACCAATCGGTTACGACGCCGCCGCGCAGGGCCTCATGCTGTCGGCTTTCTTCTGGGGCTACCTGTGGACGCAGCTCCTCGGCGGATGGATGGCCGATCGCTTCGGCGGCCATCGCGTGCTGGCGGCCGGCGTCGCGATATGGTCGGTTGCGACTTTCGTCACGCCGATCGCGCCGCCGCCTCATTTTCCGCCTGCTCGCCGCTCGGGTACTGCTCGGTCTTGGCGAAGGGGTCAACTTTCCCTCGATTCACAGCCTCACCTCGCGCTGGACGCTGCCCTCGGAGCGCGCGCGCGTGTCTGTCGGTGA
>CAVRJV010000010.1:0-62596 GCA_963721485.1 uncultured delta proteobacterium
CGGAATTCATCCGCATAGACCGCGGGCAGCAGCTTGTCCTCCTTGCCCCACACGATCAGCGTCGGCGCCGCGATTCGATGCAGCCTCTTCCGCAGCCCCTTGTCCGGTATCGGCCACATAAACTTGCCCGTGCATCCCAGCGCCCACGTGATTCGAATGAACCCCTCCTGATCTTCGGGGTTTAACGTGATCCTCTTCAACGACGGGTGATGCTGATCCTTGAACAACAGCGCGGGCAGCTCGGTCTGCGGCGTCACGATGTAATTGCGAATCGGCGAATCGTCGCGCCACAACCCCAGCGGGCTTATCAGCACCAGCTTGCCGATGCGCGTCGGATCGGTCGCCGCGATATCGCCCGCAATCATCCCGCCGAACGAATGCCCGACCACCGCCGGCGACTTCAGCCCGAGCTTGTCGAACAAGTCGTAGTAGTAGAGGACTAGGTCCCACATATCGTCGAGCGCCTTGTGGGATCCTCGTCGCCCGCCGTTATCCCCGGATGCTCCGGCGCATAAACCGTGAAGCTCTTCGCCAGCTCGTCGAGCAACTCAGCCTCGATCGGCCCATACCCGCCATGCAGATAAACGACGGGCGGCCCATCACCAAGAATCCGGACCTTCGGATGAACCTTGTCCCCCCACACGCTAACCGTCTTATCTTTTGAAGCCGCCATATCGATCCTTCTAACTAGGTCCCAACGTCCCCGAGAGCGAAAGCGCGTCCGCGCGATTTCGCGATTTACTTTTAACCCTAGGTGCAGGGGTCACCCCTGCCGCCCGCCGCGGAGGCGATTAATTCTTTCTTCCCGCCTACCGCGCCGCCGCGCGAACTCCGTTGGTCGCGATCTTCGTCCGCGGCCCCTTCAGCGATTCCGGCCACCACTTGTTCTCCCATTCGCCGTCCCACACGCCGCGGAAATGCGGCAGGACCTCGCTGCAGAACAGGTCGATATTCTTGATCGTCAACTCATGCGGCATCGATCCGATATGCAGCAGCACCATCAGGTTGCCGACGCGTAGTTTCTTGACCGCTTCCATCAACTGCTGCCGCACGGTGGCCGGCGAGGGCCTGCGATCACGAACTGGTTATCGACGAAGTCCTTGTACTTCCACGTCGGTATCTTGTTCATCAGGTCGAACCAATTGCGGATTCAGTTTGGTGACGCTGTTGACCAGGCTGCTTGTAGTCCTGGTTGCCGGCGACGGGAAAATATTCCGGCAGGATGTGCAGGCACTTATCGTAAAAATATCGGATGTGCTTGTAGTAGTCCTTTTCGGCCTGCGCGTCGGTCTCCGACACCGCGACCAGTTGCAAAAATCCCGCGCGATACGGATTGGGATCGTGATTTCCCTTCGCGACGAAATCCCAGAACCCGTCCATCACGCGCTTGCCGAAGTTGTTCCCCCAGTACGACAGGAAGCAGTAGCAGTGGTCGTGCTTGGCGGAAAAATCCCAGGTCGACGAGGCTGCCGCTGCCGGGAATCCACACCGGCGGATGCGGCTTCTGAATGGCCGCGGCCAGATATTGACCATCGGCAGTTTGAAGTACTTCCCGTTCCACGCGAAAATTTCCTTCGACGTCCACGACTTGATAATCAGATCGTGCGCCTCGTAGTAGCGCTCGCGCTGCTCAATCGGCGGGATCCCGTAGCACAGGTTCACGTCCTCGACGTCCCCAGCGGCATCCCGGCCACCATCCGGCCGCCGCTGATACAATCGATCATCGAGTATTCTTCCGCGACTCGTATCGGCGGATTCGAGGTCGGCAGCGTCGCGCCCATCTGCACCACGGCGACGTCGGTGCCGTTGGTCGCGCGTGCGAGGATCGATCCCATCAGGTCGGGATTCGGCATGAAGCCGTAGGCGTTCTGATGGTGCTCGTTGACGCAGATGCCGTCGATGCCCTTTCGGCCGCGTGAATCAGCTCGTCGAGCGTCCAGTTGTAGTACTGCCCTACCTTCGGCGAATCGGCCAGCTCGGCGTACGGCGGGTCGACCCACACCGAGTGGTAGCTTCTGCTCGAATCCGTCCGGCAGATCGCGATACGGCATCAGATGGAACATCGAAATTTTCATCGTCGCCCTCCAGCACGCACCAGCTTTCAATTTCCCAATACCACGCTACCCCGCAATTCCCAACTGGTCGGCGTTGCGGATGTCGGCGCGGTGCGATTCACTGTCCGCTGTGAAGTTGCTTCTAGCGCTCGGCATCGCATTGACCCTGCTGTGTGTAAGCATCGCCCGCGCCGATCCTTCGCCCCGGCTTTTCGTTGGCAACTTCATCGGCAACGACGCGACCGTCGAGAACTACCTCTCTATCTCCGGCGGCGTCGATCGCGCGCAGAACTTCGAGTCCCTCTATCTAGAAAAAACTATCTCCTCATGCTCCAGCTTCTCGCTCTTCGCAGGCTACCAGCGCCTCGAGCAGGAGGGCGAGGAGAGAGTCTCAGCGGCTTCACGCAACCTCGGTTTGGGGTACAAGCACCTGCTCCTGTCACTGCCCGCCAACGAGTTCGTTCTTACGATCAACCCGACTCTCGAGCTGCCGGTTGGCGACCGTAATGTTGCCGAAACGCATACGCGCGCCGGCGGCGACGTGCTCTTTCAAAAGGGCTTCGGCGACCTGCCCGAGTCGCTCGGGATGTTGCGGCCCGCGGGTGTCGAGGGCGATGCGGGATTCGATAGCAAAGTCACCGGCGCCCGCGACGACTTGCTGAATGCCGACCTCGACCTCGAATACTCACTCGCCTACCTCGATGCGAATGTCGCGACCAGCCCCGTGCCTCACGCGCTGCGCAATCTCACGCCGCATCTCGATTTCGACTACGCGCAGTACCTGAGCGCGCACAATAATTCTTCAGCGCCGGACTTCGAGCTGACCCCGGCAATCGCATGGATGAACGACACCTTCGAGGTGAACCTCGGCGTCCAGGTCGCCCTCAACCACGCGTCATCGGGCACCGGCGCCGTCGCCTTCGTCTGGCTCCTCGGCGTCTCCTACGACCAACTGGTCCCCGCCCTCGGCCGCAACCTTTTTCAATAAACGACTACTCCGTCCTCTCTAGACAACCCCCTCAAATGAAGACAACAATGCCCCGCTATGGAATCGTGGTTTAACAAAGCAAGATTCGGGATGTTCATCCATTGGGGCCATTGCAGCCAGCGCGGACTCGAGTTGTCGTGGCCGCTGGTCGGCGGTGTCGGCGCACTGCCCAACGGCCAGAGAGTCGGGGTGGACGAATACCACTCGACCGCCAAAACCTTTAATCCCACCAACTGGGACGCCCGTGCCATCGCGCGAATGGCTAAACGCGCCGGTATGCAGTACGCCGTTCTGACTAGTAAACATCACGACGGCTATTCGCTATTCCACACCACACACTCTGACTATTCAATTGAGTATTCGCCCTTCAAGCGCGATATAGTTCGCGAATACACAGAGGCGTTCCGCGCGGAAGGCCTCAGGGTCGGACTGTACTACTCACTTATCGACTGGCATCATCCCGACTATCCAACTTTTCTCGAATCCGACAAGCCGTACAAGTGGGGCGCATGGCGCCGTTCGACACCCGAACAGTGGAATCGATTCATCGAGTTCATGTTCGCCCAGATGCGCGAGCTGCTGACCAACTACGGCAAGATCGATCTGCTCTGGTTCGACGGCGGATGGGAGCGCACGCCCGAAGAATGGAAGTCGCGCGAGTTCGTCGAGATGATTCACAAGCTCCAGCCCAACGTCGTCATCAACGATCGCATCCCGGGCTACGGCGACTACCAGACGCCCGAGCAGGCCGTCCCGCCCAAGCCGCCCGAGGGCCCGTGGGAGACCTGCCTCACGATCAACAACAGCTGGGGCTACAACCCCTCCGACAAGGATCTCAAATCGACGCGCTCATTGATTCACACGCTGTGCGAAGTGGCCGGCAAGGGCGGAAACCTGCTGCTCAACGTGAGCCCGATGGGCGACGGCGCGATTCCGCCCGAACAGGTCGAGCGGCTCGATGCGATCGGCGAATGGATGGGGCGCAACAACGAGGCGATCGTCGGCACCGACCCCGGCCTCGAACCATGGCAGTTCTACGGACCCTCGACCCGCCGCGGCAACCGCGTCTACCTGCACGTACTGGCGAAGCCGTACGAGTCCGTCTCGGTGCGCGGCGTCAAGGTCAAGCACATCGGCGAGGTTCGTCCACTGGCGAGCACGATTACGCTCAAAGTCCGCAAGCGAGTCTCCGCCGCCGATAGTCTGTTCAACCACGATCCCGTCGGCGAGCTGGTGATCGCAACGCCCGACAGCGCACTCGATTCGATGGCGACGATCATCGCGGTCGACTTCCAGCGCTAGTCAGTCGTTCGATCACGGTGCCGCCGTGAAGCTCCAGGTGTACGATTCGCCGTTGACTGTCATCTCGACGCGATAGCTCTCGCCCGGCGCGAGCGCCTCCCGCACCATCATTACTACTTCGCCGAAAGATCGCAGGACTTCGCGAGCGCGCGCCTGGTCGCCCGCGTTCGGATTCGTGTAGCCGTCTGAATCGTAAACGCACGTGTCGACAATCGTTCCTGCCGCCGCGCCGCTCGTCTGCGTCAGATGTGCGTCGGTGACCTTCGCCGCTACGTTGATCCCGAGGTTGAGCGTGATCGCCGGCGCCTGTGACGGGTACCCGGGACACGACGACACGGGACTCGGCCATTCACCGCCGAAGCCCGGCGTCTTGACCGTCGCGCCGTCCGGCGGAACCTTGATCGGCGCTGCAAACATCCGCCCACCGATCGTCGCGATCGGCGCGTCACTCGTCGTGTTCATCGCCGACACGCATCGCGCCCCTTCGCAGTACTGCCCAAACCCAACCCGCTTGAGTTCGGGGTTCACGAGTTGCGCGCGATGGAACGGCCCCGAAATCCACCACTCAATCGCCTGCGCCATGAGCTGGCCATCGGTCATCTTGCCCCGCGGCTGGAACACAACGTCGCTCGCTCGCGCCGCCTTGAGCCCTGCCGCCGAATATCCCCGGCTTCGACGCGTCCTCCTCGTGCATCAGAATCCCGAGGCCCTTGTAAGCGCCGCCGTAGTTCCTCGCCAGATACTTCGCGTGCGCGAGGCAGCCTTTGCTCAGCGCCGGATCTTCCTCAATCGTCGGCAGATTGAGTCGCGTGCGATATCTATTGAAGACCGCAAGCCAGTTCATGCTTGAGCTGACGGCTGCCGGCGTCACTTCCGCCGTCGCCGTCGGCGACGACGATGGTCCCGCGGCCGCGTATTCTTCAGGTCCGCTCATCGACGCCATCGCTTCAGGCGCCGCAGTCTCGTGATGCGCGCTCGCAGGTGGAGGCGGCGGCAACGCTCCCGTCGCCGACGGCTCCGTCATCGGCTCTGCGGCTGTCGGCGCAGACGCTGGTAACTTCGCGATCGCGGCAAACGTCGTAGTGTCCGCGACCTTAAAGCTCCATGTATATGGAGCTTTAAGGTCGCGGACACTACGACGTTTGCCGCGATCGCGAAGTTACCAGCGTCTGCGCCGACAGCCGCAGAGCCGATGACGGAGCCGTCGGCGACGGGAGCGTTGCCGCCGCCTCCACCTGCGAGCGCGCATCACGAGACTGCGGCGCCTGAAGCGATGGCGTCGATGAGCGGACCTGAAGAATACGCGGCCGCGGGACCATCGTCGTCGCCGACGGCGACGGCGGAAGTGACGCCGGCAGCCGTCAGCTCAAGCATGAACTGGCTTGCGGTCTTCAATAGATATCGCACGCGACTCAATCTGCCGACGATCGAGGAAGATCCGGCGCTGAGCAAAGGCTGCCTCGCGCACGCGAAGTATCTGGCGAGGAACTACGGCGGCGCTTAGGGCCTCGGGATTCTGATGCACGAGGAGGACGCGTCGAAGCCGGGATATTCGGCGGCAGGGCTCAAGGCGGCGCGAGCAAGCAACGCGTGTTCCAGCCGCGGGGCAAGATGACCGATGGCCAGCTCATGGCGCAGGCGATTGAGTGGTGGATTTCGGGGCCGTTCCATCGCGCGCAACTCGTGAACCCCGAACTCAAGCGGGTTGGGTTTGGGCGGTACTGCGAAGGGGCGCGATGCGTGTCGGCGATGAACACGACGAGTGACGCGCCGATCGCGACGATCGGTGGGCGGATGTTTGCAGCGCCGATCAAGGTTCCGCCGGACGGCGCGACGGTCAAGACGCCGGGCTTCGGCGGTGAATGGCCGAGTCCCGTGTCGTCGTGTCCCGGTATCCGTCACAGGCGCCGGCGATCACGCTCAACCTCGGGATCAACGTAGCGGCGAAGGTCACCGACGCACATCTGACGCAGACGAGCGGCGCGGCGGCAGGAACGATTGTCGACACGTGCGTTTACGATTCAGACGGCTACACGAATCCGAACGCGGGCGACCAGGCGCGCGCTCGCGAAGTCCTGCGATCTTTCGGCGAAGTAGTAATGATGGTGCGGGAGGCGCTCGCGCCGGGCGAGAGCTATCGCGTCGAGATGACAGTCAACGGCGAATCGTACACCTGGAGCTTCACGGCGGCACCGTGATCGAACGACTGACTAGCGCTGGAAGTCGACC
Source organism: uncultured delta proteobacterium (assembly GCA_963721485.1). Taxonomy (GTDB): domain Bacteria; phylum Desulfobacterota; class Binatia; order Binatales; family Binataceae; genus Binatus. The sequence goes on from CAVRJV010000010.1 coordinate 6,574, forward strand.
GCGATAATCGTCGCCATCGAATCAAGTGCGCTGTCGGGCGTTGCAATCACGAGTTCGCCAACAGGATCGTGATTGAACAGACTATCGGCGGCGGAGACTCGTTTGCGGACTTTGAGCGTAATCGTACTCGCCAGTGGACGAACGTCGCCGATATGCTTGACCTTGACGCCGCGCACCGAGACGGACTCGTACGGCTTCGCCAGTACGTGCAGGTAGACGCGATTGCCCCGGCGGGTCGAGGGTCCGTAGAACTGCCATGGTTCGAGGCCGGGGTCGGTGCCGACGATCGCCTCGTTGTTGCGCCCCATCCATTCGCCGATCGCATCGAGCCGCTCGACCTGTTCGGGCGGGATCGCGCCGTCGCCCATCGGGCTCACGTTGAGCAGCAGGTTTCCGCCCTTGCCGGCCACTTCGCACAGCGTATGAATCAATGAGCGCGTCGATTTGAGGTCCTTGTCGGAGGGGTTGTAGCCCCAGCTGTTATTGATGGTGAGGCAGGTCTCCCAGGGACCTTCCGGCGGCTTCGGCGGGACGGCCTGTTCGGGCGTCTGGTAGTCACCGTAACCCGGGATGCGATCGTTGATGACGACTTCGGGCTGGAGCGAATGGATCATCTCGACGAATTCGCGCGACTTCCATTCTTCGGGCGTGCGTTCCCATCCGCCGTCGAACCAGAGCAGATCGATCTTGCCGTAGTTGGTCAGCAGCTCCCGCATCTGGGCAAACATGAAATCGATGAACCGGTTCCACTGTTCGGGCGTCGAGCGACGCCAGTCGCCCCACTTGTAGGGCTTGTCGGATTCGAGAAAAGCTGGATAGTCAGGATGATGCCAGTCGATAAGTGAGTAGTACAGTCCGACCTTCAGACCTTCCGCGCGGAACGCCTCTGTATATTCGCGAACTATATCGCGCTTGAAAGGCGAATACTCAATCGAATAGTCAGAATGTTGGTATGGAATATCGAAAAGCCGTCATGATGTTTACTGGTCAGAACGGCATACTGCATACCGGCGCGTTTGGCCATTCGCGCGATGGCGCGGGCGTCCCATTTCGTCGGATTAAAGGTTTTGGCAGTCGAGTGGTATTCGTCCACCCCGACACTCTGGCCGTTGGGCAGTGCGCCGACACCCCGACCAGCGGCCACGACAACTCGAGTCCGCGCTGGCTGCAATGCCCCCAATGGATGAACATCCCGAATCTTGCTTTGTTAAACCACGATTCCATAGCCGGGCATTGTTACTTCGTCTGAGGGGGTTGTCTACCGCGGACGGGGTCGTCAATTTATTGAAAAGGGTCCATCCGAGCGCGGGCACCAGTTGATCGTATGCGACGCCGAGAATCCAGACGAAAGCGACGGCGCCGGTCGGCCGATGCCGCGTCATTGACGCCGACGTGGACGCCAAGGTTCATCTCGAAGGTGTAATTCATCCATGCGATTGCCGGGGTCAGCTCGAAGTCCGGCGCTGAAGAATTATTATGAGCGCTCAGGTATTGCGCGTAGTCGAAGTCGAGATGCGGCGTGAAGTCGCGAAGCGCGTGAGGCACGAGACTGGTCGCGACATTCGCGTCGAGATAGGCGAGTGAGTATTCGAGCTCGAGGTCGGCATTCGAGCAAGTCGTCGCGGGCGCCGGTGACTTTGCTATCGAATCCGCAGGTCGCCCTCGAGGGCCGCGGGCCGCAACATCCACGAGCGAATCGGGCAGGTCGCCGAACCCTTTTGAGAGAGCACGATCGCCGCCGGCGCGAGTATGAGATTTCGGCCGACATTGCGGTCGCCAACCGGCAGCTCGAAGTCGGGATTAGCGTAGGCACGGAATTCGTGGCGGGCAGTGGCAAGAGGGGTGCTTGTAGCCGAGACCGAGATTGCTCCATCCGCTGAGACTCTCGTCCTCGCCTTCCTGCTCGAGGCGCTGGTAGCCTGCCGAAGAGCGAGAAGCTGGACTCCGGCGAGATAGCTTTTTCTAGATACGAGGGACTCGGAGTTCTGCAGCGCGATCGAGCGCCGCCGGAGATAGAGAGGTAGTTCTCGACGGTCGCGTCGTTGCCGATGAAGTTGCCAACGAAAAGCCGGGGCGAAGGATCGGCACGGGCGATGGTTACACACAGCAGGGTCGATGCGATGCCGAGCGCTAGAAGCAACTTCACAGCGGACAGTAGAATCAGCACCGCGCCGACATCCGCAACGCCGACCAGTTGGGGAATTGCGGGGTAGCGTGGTATTGGGAAAATGAAAAGCTGGTGCGTGCTGGAGGGCGACGATGAAGATTTCGATGTTCCATCTGATGCCGTATCGCGATCTGCCGGACGACTTTGCGCAGAAGTATCACTCGGTGTGGGTCGACCCGCCGTACGCCGAGCTGGCCGATTCGGTGAAGGTAGGGCAGTACTACAACTGGACGCTCGACGAGCTGATTCATGCGGCCGACAAGGGCATCGACGGCATCTGCGTCAACGAGCATCATCAGAACGCCTACGGCTTCATGCCGAATCCCGACCTGATGGGATCGATCCTCGCACGCGCGACCAACGGCACCGACGTCGCCGTGGTGCAGATGGGCGCGACGCTGCCGACCTCCAATCCGCCGATACGAATCGCGGAAGAATATTCGATGATCGATTGTATCAGCGGCGGCCGGATGGTGGCCGGGATGCCGCTGGGGACGTCGCAGGACGTGAACCTGTGCTATGGAATCCCGCCGATCGAGCAGCGCGAGCGGTACTACGAGGCGCACGATCTGATTATCAAGTCGTGGACGTCGCCGGAAATTTTCGCGTGGAACGGGAAGTACTTCAAACTGCCGATGATCAATATCTGGCCGCGGCCCATTCAGAAGCCGCATCCGCCCGTGTGGATTCCCGGCAGCGGCAGCCTGTCGACCTGGGATTTTTCGGCGAAGCAGAATCACTGCTACTGCTTCCTGTCGTACTGGGGGAACAACTTCGGCAAGCGCGTGATGGACGGGTTCTGGGATTTCGTCGCGAAGGGAAATCACGATCCCAATCCGTATCGCGCGGGATTTTTGCAACTGGTCGCGGTGTCGGAGACCGACGCGCAGGCCGAAAAGGACTACTACAAGCACATCCGATATTTTTACGATAAGTGCCTGCACATCCTGCCGGAATATTTTCCCGTCGCCGGCAACCAGGACTACAAGAGCCTGGTCAACAGCGTCACCAAACTGAATCCGCAATTGTTCGACCTGATGAACAAGATACCGACGTGGAAGTACAAGGACTTCGTCGATAACCAGTTCGTGATCGCAGGCTCGCCGGCCACCGTGCGGCAGCAGTTGATGGAAGCGGTCAAGAAACTACGCGTCGGCAACCTGATGGTGCTGCTGCATATCGGATCGATGCCGCATGAGTTGACGATCAAGAATATCGACCTGTTCTGCAGCGAGGTCCTGCCGCATTTCCGCGGCGTGTGGGACGGCGAATGGGAGAACAAGTGGTGGCCGGAATCGCTGAAGGGGCCGCGGACGAAGATCGCGACCAACGGAGTTCGCGCGGCGGCGCGGTAGGCGGGAAGAAAGAATTAATCGCCTCCGCGGCGGGCGGCAGGGGTGACCCCTGCACCTAGGGTTAAAAGGAAATCGCGAAATCGCGCGGACGCGCTTTCGCTCTCGGGGACGTCGGAACCTAGTTAGAAGGATTGATATGGCGGCTTCAAAAGATAAGACGGTTAGCGTGTGGGGGGACAAGGTTCATCCGAAGGTCCGGATTCTTGGTGATGGGCCGCCCGTCGTTTATCTGCATGGCGGGTATGGGCCGATCGAGGCTGAGTTGCTCGACGAGCTGGCGAAGAGCTTCACGGTTTATGCGCCGGAGCATCCGGGGATAACGGCGGGCGACGAGGATTCCTACAAGGCGCTCGACGATATGTGGGACCTCGTCCTCTACTACTACGACTTGTTCGACAAGCTCGGGCTGAAGTCGCCGGCGGTGGTCGGGCATTCGTTCGGCGGGATGATTGCGGGCGAGATCGCGGCGACCGATCCGACGCGCGTCGGCAAGCTGGTGCTGATAAGCCCGCTGGGGTTGTGGCGCGACGATTCGCCGATTCGCAATTACATCGTGACGCCGCAGACCGAGCTGCCCGCGCTGTTGTTCAAGGATCAGCATCACCCGTCGTTGAAGAGGATCACGTTAAACCCCGAAGATCAGGAGGGGTTCATTCGAATCACGTGGGCGCTGGGATGCACGGGCAAGTTTATGTGGCCGATACCGGACAAGGGGCTGCGGAAGAGGCTGCATCGAATCGCGGCGCCGACGCTGATCGTGTGGGGCAAGGAGGACAAGCTGCTGCCCGCGGTCTATGCGGATGAATTCCGCAAGGGTATTCCCGGCGCGAAGGTCCATCTGGTCGATGGCGGGGCGCATATGATGCCGCTGGAGGAGCCGGGGAAGTTGGCTGCGAGCGTGGTGAAGTTTGTTAAGGGGTAGGAGAGATGGCTGGTCGGTGGAATCGCGGAACCCTCACCTGCCGCCCGCGTTGCGGGCGGCTGCCTCTCCCGTAAAACGGGCGAGGTAAAGATCACTTGCGGATTCGCGCTGCGTCGAATACTTCCATACAGGAACTTCGGACTAATCTGCATGGACCTTTGACTGTTCGTGCGAATGCGAGTGGAATAAAAATGAAACGCAACTCCTTTACAATGTCGTGTCTTGCCGTCGTGGCGATGCTCGTGTTCGCTTCGGCCTGCAAGGGCGCAACGGATGGACTCCCAGTGAGAAACACAGGTCATTACGCAATTATCGAGACCGAGCGCGGCACTATCGTAATCGAGCTTTACCCCGAATCCGCGCCCAAGACGGTGGCGAATTTCGAGACGCTCGTGAACAAGGGCTTCTACAACGGCCTGACGTGGCATCGCGTCGTGCCGGACTTCGTCATCCAGGGCGGAGATCCTGACGGCACCGGCGCAGGCGGCCCCGGATACACTGTGCCGGCCGAGATTAAGGAGAAGCACCTGCGCGGCAGCGTCGCGACTGCGCGCACTGGCGACGAGGTCAATCCGCAACGCAATTCCAGCGGCAGCCAGTTTTACATCTGCCTCGAGCCGCAGCCGGGACTCGACGGGCAATACACCGTGTTCGGCGGTGTGATTAAAGGGATGGACGCGGTCGATCAGATTCAGAAGGGCGACCACATGAAGAAGATCACGCTCGCGAAGGAGCCGCCCAAGTAAGGTGGCCGCCCAAGGCGGGCGACAGAGAAACCGGAACCGGCTTCGCTCGCGCGAAGCTGTCCGAGGTCCGTTCCTCCCGTCGCTAACGCTCCCATCGTCAGGATGACACAGGTCGGAGCGTCGCTCATGTTAGTCTGATGACGAAGCAAGCGGGGCCCTACTTCACGGTCGACCTGCATCTCCATACCAATCGCGGCAGTTCGGACTCGAACCTGGCGCCGAAGGACCTGGTCGAGCGCGCGCGCACGATCGGAATCGGCGCGGTCTGTATCACCGAGCACGACAACATGTGGGACTCGCGCGAGATCGCGGCGATGGCGTCGGACTCGGGCGTGATATTTCTGCGCGGGATGGAAGTGACGACCGACATGGGTCACGTCGGCGCGTTCGGGCTCGAGCGCTATGTCGGCGGAATCTACAAGCTGGCGGAACTGCGGCGCGTCGTGGACCTCGAAGGCGGGATACTGATCGCGAATCATCCGTTCCGCTACAAACTCGACCCGCGCTTTTCGTTCATCAACCCGGACTCGGAACCGATCGATGCGACGTATCCGGACCGCGCGGCGAAGCTCAGAATTTTCGAGCTGGTCGATGCGATCGAGGTCCTCAACGGCGCGTGCGGTGAGGACGAGAACGTGTTCGCGCTGAAGGTCGCGCGTCATCTCGGGCTGGCGGAGGTCGCGGGATCGGACTCGCATTCGGCGGGCTCGGTCGGATGCGTGACGACGCTGCTCGAAGGTCCAATCAAGGACGAGCGCGAGTTGATAGATGCGATTCGTAGGAAGCGATGCCGCGCGGGGCGGGGGCTGTTGAAGAGCGCGCTAGCGCCGTTCGAGCCGTCGGCTTAAGGCAGTTAAGGCGTTTAAAAGCCTCCAAAATTAAAGCTTTTTCCTTTCATTTCTAGTATGTTTATATTTGAAAGGAAATTTGCTTCGAGTTAGCTCCGGTTGCTCGTCAAAATATCGCTATTATGTTATATTTTCCTTTCAAATTAGCGTCATAATGAATTTGAAAGGAAAATGTCTTCAAAACTCAAAGAGACTCTCTGCGGAGCAGCGTAGAATCGCCGTCGATACCGCGCAGCTTTACCAGCATCTGATCGAGCTTCAAGCAGAACGCCAAAAGCTCAATGGCGGCTTGTATTGGAAACATGTCGCCGGCCACGAATATCTCGTGCGCATAACAGACCGCAAGGGTGGCAATCGCTCGCTTGGCCCGCGCTCGCCACAGACGGAGCAAGCTTATCGGGAATTTACTGAGACGAAACGCGACCTCAGTGCGAGGATCCAATCAATCAATGAGGAGGTCGCGCGGCAGGCGAAGTTTTGCGTGGCCGCGTCGGTCAATCGAGTTCCGCGGCTTGCGGCGGACATAGTGAGATCGCTGGACTCGAGCGGGCTGCTCGGCAGTCATCTGATTATTCTCGGCAGTCATGCGATGTATGCCTACGAGATGGCGGCGGGCGTGCAGCTCAAAGCTGGGCTTCTGCAAACCGAAGATCTCGACACGCTGCTGAACACCAAGGCTGAAATCGAACTGGCCGGATCGATACGGAGCGCGGGACTGCTTGGAATCCTTCAGAACGTCGACGCGACCTTCAAGCCTCAACGGAAGAGATCATTTCGAGCGGTCAATGCGAAGGGCTTCATGGTCGATCTGATTCGAGCGCCGATCGATCAGGCTGGCGGGCTCGCGCTCACCAGTATCGGCGGCAGCGGACACGATCTTGTCGCGGAACAGTTGCGCGGCCTCGAATGGCTCACAGCGTTGCCGCTGATGACCCAAATCGTGATCGCCGACAATGGTTTCCCGGTCAGATTTGTTGTGCCTGAGCCGCGCGTGTTCGCATTGCACAAGCTGTGGGTCTCGCTTCAGCCGACGCGTGATCCGATCAAGCGCAAGCGCGATCTCCATCAGGCAGAGGCGGTGGTGCAGCTCGCGCTCGACTACTTCAATTTGAAGTTTGACGATGTGGCGATCAAAGCTTTGCCTGGCGAACTCACTGCGATGATTCCGGGCTTGGTCGAACGAATTAATGACCGGCGTTCGAAGACGACAAGTGGACGGACCGCGCTTCCGCCTGGCTTCGAGGATCGCGACGAGGATTAGTCTCTCGTGGCATTGTTTGCGATGTGAGCAATCCGATAAAATTTTCGCGCTGCTGTTTTACCCGAGACCTTAACCAATGAGTGCAAACAAGGATCGCCTCGCTCTGATCGAGCATCTGTCTTCGATTGGCGGCGAGCATTCCGACGACCTGCGCGAGACGCTTGACCGTGTGGCTTTTGCGATTGCCTCCGGGATGGAGGCCGAGGTCTGTTCGCTGTACCTGTTCGATCCGCAGCGCGAGCGGATCGTGCTGCGCGCCACGGTCGGGCTCGATCGCGAATCGGTCGGCAAGGTCTCGATGCGGCTGAGCGAGGGGCTGGTCGGGCTGGTGCTCGAGCAGGACGAGCCGGTTTACGTGCCCGACGCGATCAGCCATCCGCGCTACAAGTATTTTCCCGAGACCGGCGAAGAGCGCTACCATACCTTTCTCGGCGTGCCGGTTCGCGACGGCCGCAAGAAGCCGCTCGGCGTGCTGGTCGTGCAGACGCTCGAGCGGCGCAAATTCAACAAGAACGAAATCCGCCTGCTCAAGCACCGCGGCCAACCAGGTCGCGCAAATTCTGTCTCATTTCCGGCTGCGCGAAACGCTCGCGACCAAGGAAAAGGAGCGCGCTGGAATACAAGCCGCCGGATGATCGAGGCGAATCGCCAGCTCAAGGATTACGAGAAAGTCGGCGGCAAGACGCGTCATGCCGCGCCGGCCAAGATTCGCCGCCCGCGCCTGGTCGGGGCTTGCCGGCCGCGCCGGGATTTGCGCAGGGTAACGCGCACGTCGTCGGCACATTTCTGAGCACCGTCGATCGCAATCAGAAGTGCGCGCGACCCCAAGGTCGAGCAGAAGCGCTTCGAGGAGGCGCTCGCGCGCTCGCTGGCCGAGCTGGCGACGCTGCAGGCATCCGGATGGCGCCGCTGATGGCGGAGTCCGATCTCAAGATTTTCGACGGCCATCGCATGATTCTCGAGGACGAGGAGTTCGTCGGCCGCATCCGCGACACTATCGCCAACGGGTACGCGGCCGAGAGCGCGCTGTTCCGCGTGATCGACGAGCTGAGCGCGTCGATGCTGGCGGTCGCGGACGACTACCTGCGCGAGCGCGCGACCGACTTCCGCGACGTCGGCCATCGCGTGCTGCGGCATCTGCGGCAGGAAGAGAAGCGCGCGCCCTTCACCAAGCCGACGATCATCGTGGCCGAGGAGCTGACGCTCTCGCAGTTGACGCTGGTCAGCCACGAGAAGCTTGGCGGGCATCGCGCTGCAATCGGGCGGCGTCACCTCGCATGCGGCGATCCTGGCGCGCGCGTTCGAAATCCCCACCGTCGTCGGCGTCGAGCATCTGATGGAATCGGTGGTCGAGGGCGACACGCTGGTGCTCGACGGCAACTCGGGCATCGTTTACGTCAATCCAGGCACCGAGATCGAGCGCGACTACGTCAGCCTGTCCAAGCGCTACGAGGCGTTCAAGCGCGAGCTGATCGAAGAGCGGCAACGAGCCGGCCGCGACCCGCGACGGCCATCGCGTGATGCTGCTCGCCAATATCGCGCTGCTCGACGATATCCACGCTGGCGCTGCACTACGGCGCCGAGGGCGTCGGGCTGCTGCGCTCGGAGTTCTCGTTCCTGACCTACGAGGATTTTCCCGACGAAGACTCAGCAGATCGCGCTGTACAGCAGGATGCTCGAGGCGCTGGGCAAGCGGCCGGTGACGATTCGCACGCTGGATATCGGCGCCGACAAGTATCCGCCGTACATGCGGGTGCCGCGCGAGGACAATCCGTTCCTCGGATGGCGTTCGATTCGCATCTCGCTCGAGATGTCGGGCCTGTTCAAGGTTCAGCTGCGCGCGATTCTGCGCGCAGCCGCGCAAGCACAACGTGCGCATCATGTTCCCGATGATCTCGAGCCTCGAGGAATTGCGCCGCGCCAAGGAATTGCTGGCCGAGGCGCAGGCCGAGCTGTTCAACGAAGGCCTCGAGCACAATCCGAATATCGAGGTCGGGATCATGGTCGAGGTGCCGTCGGCGGTGTGGCTGGCGCCGCGGCTGGCGCGCGAGGTCGATTTTTTCTCGATCGGCACCAACGATCTGATCCAGTACCTGCTCGCCGCCGACCGCAACAATCCGAAGGTCGCGCATCTGTACGAGGCGCTGCATCCCGCCGTGATTTCGGCGATTGCCGAGGTCGTCAACGTCGCGCGCGCCGCCGACAAAGAGGTCTGCATCTGCGGCGAGATGGCCAGCGACCCGCTGGCGACGCTGCTGCTGGTCGGGATGGGCCTCGACGAGCTCAGCCTGAGCCCGCTGTTCATCCCGGTCGTGCGCAAGCTCATCCGCGAGGTCGACTATCAGACCGCTCGCCTGATCGCCCGCGAGACGCTCGCAGATGGCCAGCGTGCAGGAGATCAAGGGATACCTGGTCGAGCGCTACCGCGACCTCGGGCTAATCAATCTGGTCGAGATGTACCGTTAGGTACCCTCTGCTCTGAATTACCGTGGCTAATTCCTCGACATTGACGGTATTAAGTGGTTCAATCGGGGTAGTTGACAATCCCGGTCTGGATTAGTTTACTGTTTCTGACCGAGCGGTTAGATACCGTTCGCCCCCGAGTTCGGGTATTATGGGCATGTTGGGTGGTGGGTAGGCGGCAAAAGCAGAGGATCTATTGATGGTACTACTTATCTCTCTAGGCGCGTTTCTGATCTTCGCAGCAACTGTCCTCTATTGGCTCTTGGGGACCCATCGCTATGGCGGGGACCGTCCGGCGGCGCCTCCAATTACCGCGCGCGAGGGGGCGACGGCCGATTCTGCGGCAAAGCCTGAGCCGTGCCGTACTGTTCGCGTCTATTTCATCAAGCCGTCGCGCTATGACGAGGACGGCTACGTCCAGTACTTCCGCTACGGCGTCCAGCCCAACAACACCTTGACGGTGATGGCGGCGCTCAACGAGGCGTTCAACAAGCGGTACGCGGTCGAGCGCAACGTCCGCCTCGAGACGGTCATCTGGGACGAAATCTGCGATGGCATCGTCAGCCCCGAGACAATCAAGGCGATCAAGGAAAAGGCGCGTGAAGACGGCGTCGAGCTGCTGATCGGACTGGCGGGCGTGCAATCGAATCAGTATCCGCGCGGTCGCGACCTCGCGCTGCAGTTCGTCGCCGAGGGCATGCCCACGATGATGGGCGGATTCCATGTCAGCGGCTTTCCCGAGTCGTGCAAGTTCCTCAACGAATGCGGCGTCACGACCGTCGTTGGCGAGGCGGAAAATATCTGGGGCGATATCGTCGAGGATTTTCTGAAAGGCGAGCTGAAGATCAGCTACTCGGTCACGCAAGGGATTCGCGCGAAGACCGGCCAGGAAGATATCATCGTGCCGCTGATCACCGAGTCGCTGCTGCCGGTGCTCGACGATCGTTACCTGACGCGATTTTTCAACGACACGATGACCACGCTCGACACCTCGCGCGGATGCCCGTTCACCTGCTCGTACTGCAGCGTGAAGAACGTGATGGGCCGCACGATGCGCTCGCGCGAGCCGGACGCCGTCGTGCGCTGGGTGCGTGACGCATGCCAGCATCACGGGATCGAGTCGCTGTTCCTGGTCGATGACGATTTTTTCCGATCGCCGCGATGGGAGGAGATTCTCACCGGTCTGGTCGAAGTTAAGAAAGAGTATCCCCAAGCTGTCCTTCATGATGCAGGTGGACGTCGACGCATCGTGCTACGCGAACGTCGCCGAGGGCGAGACCGAAACGGCGAAGCATCGGCGGAGCAAGCGCTTCATAGAGCTGGCGGCAGCGGCGGGATGCTACCAGGCGTTCGTCGGGATCGAGTCGCTCAATCCCGACAATCTGAACTTCGCGACCAAGTATCAGAACACCGACGATCGCCAAGGCAAGGGCAAGCTCGAAGCGGTGCGGGCGCACGTGATCGACAAGTATCGGCGCGTGGTCGACAACTGGCATAAAGTCGGCGTGTCGGTGCACGCGGGCTACATGCTGGGATTCCCGTTCGACGGGCCTGATTGCGGACGCGTGGCCGCAGCAACGCTGAAGAAGATCGGCTTCGACATCGTGTCGTTCTTCATCATGACGCCGCTGCCGGGCACCGAGGACCAGGTGCGTTTCACCAAGGAAGGCTCGATTATCGATTGGGACTTCAACCAGCTTGATTCGCAGCACGTCACGCTCAAGCACGACAAGCTCGACAAGGAAAGCTGGCTCGGCGCGTATCGCGACGCGTACACGGGCTTCTACTCGATCCCGCGCTTCCTGCACACGATGTTCACCGTGTGCGCGGGCCGTGGACTCGACGCGGAAGCGCGCAAGGGCGTGCTGCGGCAGTTCACCTATTATTTTTTCAGCTATCGCCAGGGACGGCATCCGATGGTCGGCGGGATATGGCCGATTCGCCGGCGCGACGTCCGACGCGCGGCCGTGACCGACGACGAGGCGCGCCGCTTCTATCTTGGCGGCAAGCGCTTCGACGCGATTCTGCGCGGCGACGGCGGCGAAGGATTTGCCGGGGCTCCAGCGTAAGCGACGCAAATTCTCCATAGCTTTCGAAAATGCCGGCGCGATCCGAACCAGGGTCGCGCCGACGTACTTTTTGGGCGTTTTCTGCGTCTAAAAGGCGCATCGCGATAGAACTGCCTGCGTACCGCTTGCGCCGGTATCCTATAACCGGCAGGATTTCTCCGGGGAATTTCATCATCTATGTTCACGCCGCCCGAAGTCGTAATAGCCGTCGTCGTCCTCGCCGCATTCGTCTTCATTCCGATCCTGCGCCGTCTACTGGGACTGATTATCCGCCTGGCGGTGTTTTTCGTAGCCGTCGCGGTGATAGCGGCCGGGGTTACGATGATCCTGAACAACGAAACGATTTTCGAACGGCCCGGCCTGGGCCAACGCGTCGTCCGGTTCGTCACGATGAACTCGGCGGCAGCCAGCTCGACGGGGTCCGGTTCGGTGACTTGCGTGATGGAGAATCCACCTCAAACGGCGGCGATCGAGGCCGCAACGGCGGCGCACAAGAAGCCCGTCAAAAAAGAAGTCCCCGCGGAACCGCAGATGACCCGGAACGACGTGACCAACGCGGCGCCGGCGCCGCTCGACGATGTATTCCCCGAATTGATTCGGCGCGGATATCCGGGAATCTCGCGCGATATGTTGTATCAAACTCTCCACTGATACCGTCAATTCGCTCGGCGAATGGAGGATCGCGAAATCCAGTCCGGGCACCTACACCCTCGATTGCATCTACACGTCGCGCTACTTCAAATTGGAGGATGACGTGAGGATCGTGGTCGATCCGTCGGGCGATATCGAAGTGTGCTCGCGCTCCGGGCTGGCGCGCCCCGACGTAACCTCGATGCTGCGCTACTTCCCCGGCGACCTCGGTGCCAATGTCGGGCATATCAAGCAATTCTACGAGGCGCTCGAGCCGAAGATGGACGAGGTCTACAAGGAAGAGCAGGACAAGCAGAACGCCAAGAAGCCTCCCGGTCACTGACGCAACGGGAAGGGTAAATCACTTCATTTAATGCGGAACCCACCGTGGGTTCCGCACCTCCTTGGGCAGGGGTGACCCCTGCACCCAGTATTAACTCGCTCTGGTAAATGCGTCGCGCATTGGCGAGAATCCGATTTGTGAGTCCCAGCCGATAGCGTCGGCGGGACAACACCCTACCACGGAGGAATCAATCATCATGAGTTGGGATTTTGAAACTGAGCCCGAGTTCCAGAAGGAGCTCGACTGGATCGAAAAATTCGTGCGCGAGGAGGTCGAGCCGCTCGAGTTCGTGCTCGACTGCCATCCCTATGACGTGCGCGATCCGAAGCGCAACGCGCTCGTGCGTCCGCTGCAGGCCGAGGTCAAGAAGCGCAAGCTGTGGGCCTGCCATCTCGGGCCGGAACTCGGCGGCCAGGGCTACGGGCAGGTCAAGCTCGGACTGATGAATGAGATCCTCGGGCGCGCGACCTATGCGCCGATCGTCTTCGGATGCCAGGCGCCGGATTCGGGCAACGCCGAGATTCTCGCGCATTACGGCACGCCCGAGCAGAAGAAAAAATATCTGCAGCCGCTGCTCGACAACGAAATCGTGTCGGCCTTCTCGATGACCGAGCCGCAGGGCGGCGCCGATCCGAAAGTCTTCACGACTCACGCGGAGCTGAAGGGCGACAACTGGGTGATCAACGGCGAGAAGTGGTTCTCGTCGAATGCGCATCTGGCGTCGTTCCTGATCGTGATGGTGGTGACGGATCCCGACGCGAAGGAATACAACCGCATGTCGATGTTCATCGTGCCGAAGGAAACGCCGGGCGTGAACATTCTGAAGAACCTCGGCGTCGGCACGCATGAGCGCGGCGGCAGTCACGCGTACATCCGATACGAAGACGTGCACGTGCCGAAGGATCACATGCTCGGTCCGCGCGGCGGCGCGTTCGTCGTCGCGCAGACGCGGCTCGGCGGCGGACGGATCCATCATGCGATGCGCACGATTGGGCAGGTGCGCAAGGCGTTCGACATGATGTGCGAGCGGGTGCTGTCGCGCACGACGCAGGGATCGCGGCTGGCCGACAAGCAGATGGTGCAGGAGAAGATCGCGGACTCGTGGATGGAGATCGAGCAGTTCAGGCTGCTGGTGCTGCGCACGGCGTGGAAGATCGATCGCTACAAGGACTACCTGAAAGTGCGCAAGGATATCGCGGCGGTGAAAGCGCTGATGCCGAAGGTTTTCCATGACGTGGCGGCGCGCGCGCTGCATCTGCATGGCTCACTCGGCGCGACCGGCGAGATGCCATTCGTCGAGCAGGTGATCCAGAGCTTCCACATGGGACTGGCCGACGGGCCGACCGAGGTCCACAAGATCACGCTCGCGCGGCAGGTGTTGCGCGACTACAAAGCGACCGACGGCCTGTTCCCGACCCAGCATATCCCGCGCCTGCGCGAAGCGGCGATCAAGAAATACGCGGACCGGATCGAGCTCGAGGTGGCGAATCAGTAGGCGGTAAGAGTTACCGTCTCGCGGTTTTCGGCAAGTTGTAAATTCTACGGTTCTCGCGGCGCAGGCCGTCCAGAATTTTCCAGCGGTTTCGTGCGGGCATGGAAAGTGCTCGTACGATCCGTCTGGAGGACGGCCATGGCGAAGATGTTTTTTTCCCTTGGATTCTGGATGACGATTCTCCTTTTCATCGGGCTTGGATACGTGTTCGGCGCGATCGTCCACGGAATATGAAACGAAAGCATCGCGTGCTCCCCGGGTGATTCAGTTGCACTATGAAACCGGACTCGGCTAGAACCGAGGAAGCTTTCATGATGTGCGTTGCAATCGAAAAAACAGGAGAGAGGAACGACGATGCAGACGATCAAGTTTGACGATATACCGGCGCTCACGGCGAAGATCGGCAAGGAGTTCGGGCCGTGGAGCGAGCCGATTCACGTGACGCAGGAAAAGATCAATCAGTTCGCCGACGTGACCGGCGACCATCAGTGGATTCATATCGATATCGAGCGGTGCAAGAAGGAGAGTCCGTTCGGCGGGCCGGTCGCGCACGGATTTCTGACGCTGAGCCTGCTGCCTGCGTTCAAGAACACCGACGAATACACGATCACGGGATTTCGCAACGTCGTGAACTACGGCGCCAACAAGCTGCGCTTCGTCGCGCCGGTGCCGGCGGGTGCCAGCGTGCACGCGCGATCGCGGCTGATCGCGGTCGAGCCGCGGCCGATGGGCACGATGCTCACGCGCGAGACGGAGATCCAGGTCGTGGGATCGCAAAAGCCGGCGGTCGTGTACGAAGCCCTGATGCTGTTCGTGAAGTAGGCGGAGATTAGTCAATGGCGTACGAACAGATCATTTACGAGGTCGCGGACAATATCGCGACGATCACGCTCAACCGGCCGGAGAAGCTCAACGCCTTCACCGGCATCATGATGAACGAGATGATCGACGCGTTTGACAAGGCCGACGCGGACGACAACGTGCGTGCGGTAATCGTCACCGGTGCGGGGCGCGCGTTCTGCGCGGGCGCCGACCTGTCGGCGGGGCCGCGGACGTTCGACTCGACGCGCGAGGATCGGCCGGAGCGGCGATCGGCGATCAAGCCTGACGGCAGCGTCGATTGGAGCAACGAAGGGGTTCGCGACGGCGGCGGCCGACTGACGCTGAGAATCTTCGACTGCCTGAAGCCGGTGATCGCGGCGGTGAACGGTCCCGCGGTGGGCGTCGGCGTGACGATGCAACTCGCGATGGATGTGCGGCTCGCGTCGGAGAACGCGCGCTTCGGTTTCGTATTCGCGCGGCGAGGGATCGTGCCCGAAGCATGCTCGAGCTGGTTCCTGCCGAAGATCGTTGGTATCTCGCAGGCGCTTGAGTGGACCTTTACCGGGCGAGTGTTCCCGGCGGAAGAAGCGCTCGAAGGCGGGCTGATCAAAAAGATCTACAAACCGGATCAACTAATTCCGGCGGCGCGAACACTCGCGCGCGAGATTGCGGACAACACGTCGCAAGTGTCAGTCGCGCTGATTCGGCAGATGTTGTGGAAGATGGCCGGCGCGGACCATCCGATGGAAGCGCACAAAATCGACAGCCGCGGAATTTTCGCGCGCGGATCGTCGGCCGACGTTAAGGAAGGCGTCGCGTCATTCCTCGAGAAACGTCCGGCGAAATTTCCGGACAAGGTCTCGAAGGACATGCCCGTGTACTTTCCGTGGTGGCAGGAGCGGAAGTACAGCTAGTCGACTAAGTGGGCGGCGGGCCCTCGGGATATTGCGGCAAGTCGTCGGTAATCTCGTGCCACGGGGCCTTCGAGCCGACGTAGATGTGATAGTTCGTGCGAAGCTTTGGGGCGTCGTCGAGCGCGCCGGCCGGAATCAGCACAACGTCGCGAGTCGGAACCGCACGCGGCATCGGACTGCCGCAGATACGGCAGAATGAATTTCCGAATCTCTGGGTGTTCGGAAGCCGATACGTGTTCACGAGATCTTCGCCACGACGCCATCGGAACGATTTTGCCGGCACAAACAGGTTGGCCGCGAAGGCCGAGCCGCGCGCTTTGCGGCATCGCGAGCAATGACAGTTGCGCAGCTCGATTGGATCGCTCGCCTCGAAGGCCACGTCACCGCACAAGCAGCTTCCCTTGATCATCGCGAAATACTCCCGTTCACGGTTTGCGACAGATGACGACGCGGACTTCGCCGGCGCGCTCGGCCTTGACGATGGCACGCTGGTGGTCGAGATCGAGTTCGGCGATGCCGCCGATCACTTCGACCTCGCATCCGCTCGCATACTGAAGTCTTGGAATGAAGATCTCAGTCGCGCCGCTTGCCGATGGAGCGGCGTCGAACGTGTAGTCGAACAATCCCGTTATGCGATCGAATTTCATCTTACGCGGAGTACCCTGCGTCGCCATCGCATAAGGGCGGACGAAGCCGGCGAGTGCGCGGCCGCCGCTGTTGATGTCGGCGGGATTAGTCTGTTGGTCGCGAGAGAAGATACTCAGATCCTCCTGGTTCCATCCGTCGCCAATAGCCAGATCGTTTCTATTCGATGCAGTATAGTTCCACTGAGTACTGTTGATGAGCAGAGTATCCAGTGCGTTATACATCAGGTCGAGCGCGACGATATGAGGAGTCCATGGCGTGTCGCTGCGGTCGCCGGCCTTGAAAGCGCGGTAGGCCTCGGCGCCGTTCAGATCGAAGGGGATTCCGCATTCGCCGATCAAGGTAGGCGCGCCAGCATTCACCGTTTCCGACATCCTGGCGAATTTGCCGAGCTGGCGTTCGTAGCGCTGCTGGATCTGTTCGGCGGCGGTCGCAATTTCGCCGGTCAGGACGTCGAGGCTGAAGTTCGGGCTGAAAGTTTTGGTCGCGAGCGTCACCACGTCGTACCAGTGGCCCGCATTGACGGTGTTGGGAGGAGTATCGGCCGGAAATCCCGGCCCGAGGAAGCCTGCCATCGGATCGAGTTCGGCGAAAAGAATCCAGTCGGGATTTATCTCGCGCATAGTCTCGGCGACGCTGGCAAAAAACGGTCCCATGTAGTCTTCGATGAAATTCACCTTGCGGTCGCCGACGCGCTGGAAGAAGTCGTCGCGAAAAACGTCGAAAGTGCCGTCTTTATTGAGCTTCCATGCACCCGCCTGCTCGAACGGATCGGTGCGACCTTCGGCCCAAATCGAGATGCGGCTCGGGATTGATGGTGCTGATCGCGTTTGTGCACGGCGGCCTTCGCCGCCGGATCGAAGTCGAGCACCGGCACCGAGCGCGTAACTCCACGCGAAACGAGCAAGCCGTCGAGCGGCGACCACGCCAGACCCGGCATCGCGCGGTTGGGGTTGGTTTCGCTCGGACCGAGATGGCGATAAGTGAGCGATTGGCCGATCCATCCGGGAGTGGGTTCGTTGAGCGAGTCAAAGCCCATGACGTTGGGCAAATCGCGGACGCGGCGCGCGATCTCGCGCATCGCGCCGAGGTAATGCTCGAGCATGTAGTCCTGCACGTTGACGCCGTCGATGTGTAAGTCCGGGAGCGAAGTCGCGGCCGGCGAAAAACAGCGTCCACATGATGCCGTTGGCGGGGCGGCGCGAATTCGCCGACCAGCTCATCGTCGGGTAGCGATCTTCCTGGCGGCCGCCGCGCGCGTAATCATATAGATATTGCATTACATGTGCGGAGCCCGACTCGGCGATTCGCCGATAGTCAATTCCAACTTTTTCGAATAGCCAGCAGGGTGCGCCGTCGCCGCCGGTCATGCGACTCCATACGTCCTGGTGAAAATCCACGAATACATAGAAGCCGTAGTCGCCGGCGAGCCGGCACAATTCGGCGAAGTAATCGAGATACTCAGTGTCATAGTCATTCGGGCCGCGATGCTCGACGGCTTCCCACGTGGTCAGCAGGCGGAGGCAATTGAAGCCCCACGCGCGCAGGCGTGAGAAATGTTCGTCGGCTTCGGCAATCGGAAACGGACGGCCGATGAATGAGACTTCGCGATGGTCGGAGAAGTCGGAGGGAAAGTTGGTGCCGCCGTCCGGGTAGGGGACTTTGCAATCGCCGCCCAGGTTGACACCGCGCAGGATGACGCGACGCCCGTGTTCGTCGACGAACCATCGTCCTTCGATATGCAGTCGTGGCAGATTCATGGCGCGAGGTTGACGCAATGGCCATTCGCCCGTCAAGCTGCGCATCGATATGGCCGCGAGCTGGCAGGAGAGTGAGATAATTGCGGGGCTTTTCGTCGGCGATTTGCAGGACGCGCAGAAGTTCGACGGCACGATTATCACGTGCTGCCTGACCTGCCTGAGGGTGAACCGCCGCAGGCGATCCAGATGCCGTTCCTTGCGGAAGGCGTCGTGACGCTGGACAAGACCGCCGCGTTGATCGACGAGGAGCTCGCGCTGGGGCATCGTGTGCTGGTGCATTGCGAGGAAGGATGCGAGCGCGCGCCGCTGGTGGTTGCGTGGTTTCTGAAAACGAAGCGCGGCATGACGATTGACGAAGCGTACGCGATCCTGAAGAGCCGGCGCCCGATCGTCGAGGATCGGCGGCGCTGGCTGGGTATCCACAATAAATAGCTGCATCTAATGTGATCGCGGCCAATTGACTATTGGCTGGCGACGGCTCACGCTGGCGGCGTCAGCGAGGGGTGATCCCTCGACCCAGTATCTGGAGAAGCGGCTCCGATGTCGCCTTTCCCGGTTGCTGGGCTTTAGCGATGATTGCGGGCAACATGGCGGGCTTTCTCAAAAGAGCGATCGAGTCAACCGAAAACGCGCTCGGACATTTGAGGGCGGCGTTTCATCCGAGCAAGCCGTGGGTCGCGCGCACCCGGGAGTTCGGGCGTTCGCGACGCGTGCGCAAAATCGGCGTGATCGCGCTCGCGGTCGTGCTGTTCCTCGGCCTCGCGACATACATCGCGGTTCCGCCAATACTGCGCCACGTGCTGACCGGATCGGTCGCCAACAGCATCCATCGCGAGGTCAGCGTCGGCAAAATCCGCTTCAATCTTTATCGGCTGAAACTCGACCTTGACCAACTTGCACGTTGGCGAGCGCGACGATCCGCAGAAGCCGTTCGTCGATTTGGGGCATCTGACGGTGAAGGTTTCATGGACCTCGCTGTTCAGATTCGCGCCGGTGATCGGCGAAGTCATGGTCGAGAAGCCGGCAGATTCACGTCGTGCGGGAGTCGCAGCAGGAATTCAATTTTTCCGATTTGCTCGAGAGCGCGCCCGCGCCGCGAGAAACCGAAGCCGGCGGCGCCGAGCTCGCCGATGAAGTTCGCGGTTTCGAACATTCAACTGCGCGACGGTGAAATAACGATCGACGATCAAGTGCTCGGCAAGCAGCACAAGATCGAGAAGATTCAGATCAACGTACCGTTTATCGCGAACCTGCCGTCCAAGCTCGACGTGTTCGTCGCAGCCGCTGGTGCAGATGGTGATCGACGGCAGTCCGCTGCGAATTGCGGGCGTGGCCAAGCCGTTTACGGCGACGCGCGACTCGGTGGTTGATCTGAAAATGCATCGGCTCGATCTGCCGCTATACGTCAGCTACGTGCCGACGAAGCTGCCGGTGAAAATTCCGAGCGGGGCATCTGTCGGCGGACGTATACCTGCATTTCGTGCAGGCGGAAGCGCAGCCGCTGATTCGACTGAACGGAGTTGTGGCGCTCGATCAGCTCGACGTGCGCGACAATGCCGACGCGCCGCTGGTCGCGTTCAAGCATGCCGAGGTGAAGCTGACCGACGTCGAGCCGCTCGGCGCGGTCGTCTACCTGGAATCGATCTGGATCGACGGGCTGCAGGTGAATGTGCGGCTGAATCCCGACGGCACCAACAACCTGTCGTCGCTGGCGAGCGGCAAGCTGCGCCCGCGCCGGCGAGTCCTCCAGCGCAAGTTGCCGCGGCGAGCACTCCGGCGCCATCGCCTGCGCCGGCCGGCAACGTGGCGCAGGCGGCGGTGCCCGTGGCGGGACCGTCGACTGCGAAACCGCCGATGGATTTTCAGCTGGAGTCGTTCGTGCTCACCAAGAGCGGAGTGCAGGTGCAGGACAACGCGATCGCGACGCCGACGACCGCGGCGCTGGATGCGCTCGAAGTTGGACTAAAGAATTTTCGGACGCTCGGGAACTCGCCGGCGACTTACTATCTGAATGGCAATATTCGCAGCGGCGGATCGATCGCGGTTACCGGCGCGCTGAATCTCGGCGATAAGCAGACCACCACCGACGTATCGATCGACCAGGTCGATTTGCCGGCGCTGCAGCCGTTCGCGCAGGCGTTTCTGGCGGCGACGATCGCGTCGGGCAAGTTCAGCGCGAAGGCCAACGTGCAGACGCATTTCGCGAGCGATCATTTCAACGTGCACGCGGAGCCGGCGAGCGCCGCGATCGCCAACTTCGAAGTCGATGCGCCGCACGAAAAAGAAAAGCCGGTCGCAGTGGAAAAATTTCAGCGTCGCGGTCGGGCAATTCGACCTGGCGCAGCCGTCAGGCGACGGTCACCGAAGTGAAAGGCGACGGGATGCATCTGTTCGTTCGCCGCGGGCGCGACGGCAAGTTGAGCCTCGAGTCGCTGATGCGCGGTCAGGAGCCGGCGTCGCCGCCGCCGCGCGCCGAGCGCGCAGTCTGCGCGCGAAACGCGGAGAGTGCCGCGCGAGCGCCGCCGCGTCGAGCGCAAGCGCGATCGAGCCCGCGGCGCCGCCGCCGCCAGCCGTCGCCGGGTTTTCAATTCCAGGTCGCGTCGGTGGCGATGGAAGGACCGACGCGACCTTCGAGGACGACAAGCGCGCCGAATCCGGTCAAGGTCGCGGTCGCGCCGCTGAATCTGCATCTGAAGGATGTGTCGAGCGACTTCACCAAGCCGTTCGGCGTCGACATCGACGGCACGCTGAATCGAAAAGGCACTTTCAAAGTCACCGGCACGGCGGCGATCGCGCCGCTCAAGGCCGACCTGCGCGTCGCGACGAAACGGCTCGACCTGACCTTCGCCGATCCGTACGTGAGCAGCAGGATGAACGCGAAGATCACGAGCGCGAATCTGACGATGGACGGCGCGGTCGGGCTGGAGCAGGTGAAAAAGGATTTTCTCGTCAGCTACAAGGGCGACGCGTCGCTCGGCAGCGTGCGGATGCTCGACAAGCTGACCAACGATCTGTTTTTCAGGATGGCGGCGCTCAACGTGAACCGGATCGATTTCGCGCTCGGCAAGGGTCCGCCGAAGGTACACGTCGGGGCTGATTGCGCTGAACGATTTTTATTCGAGGATAATTCTCAACAGCAACGGCAAGCTGAATCTGAAGGACATCACGGCCAACCCGCAGGAAGCGCCGACGTCGCTGACGCGCGCGACCGGAGACGCCGGGATCGAAGGGCGCGGTTCCAGTCGCGCCGACCTCGACGCCGACTCCGGCAGCCGCGCCGACCCGTTGCCGCGACGGCTCCTGGAGCCAGTCCGGCGGCTGGCGCAAGTCCCGCGCAACCGTACCGGGCAAGCCGATGAACGCCGACGTCGAGTTGAGCAAGATCACGCTCAAGGGCGGCAAGGTCGATTACACCGACAACTTCATCAAGCCCAACTACACGGCGAACCTGACCGACATGGAGGGCAGCGTCGGTGCGTTCGGGACGAAGTCGACGACACCGGCGCCCGTTTCACTCGATGGAAAAGTCAACGGCAGCTCGCCGATCAATATCGACGGATCGATAAATCCGCTCGCGCCGACGGCGTTCGTCGATATCAAGGCGAAGGCGGACGCGATCGAGCTGACCGGGCTCTCGCCGTACACGACCAAGTACACCGGCTATCCGATCATCAAGGGCACGCTGACGGTCGATGTTCATTACCTGCTCGACCAGGGGAAGCTGACTGCCGACAACCATATCTTCATCGATCAACTGACGTTCGGCGATCACGTGGACAGTCCCGACGCGACCAATCTGCCGATTCGGCTCGCGGTGTCGCTGCTCAAGAATTCGAAGGGGCAGATCGACGTGCGCATCCCGATATCGGGGTCGCTGTCGGATCCGCAATTCAGCATCGGCAGCATCATGCTGGGCGCGTTCATGAATCTGATCGTCAAGGCGGCGACGGCGCCGTTCTCGCTGATAGCGTCGGCGTTCGGCAGCGTCACCGGGGGCGGCGCGCAGCAGGACCTCGGCTATATCGAGTTCAAGCCGGGATATTCGACGCTGACGCCGGAGAGTCAGCAGAAACTGGATACGATTGCGAAGGCGCTGGCGGATCGCACTGCGCTGAAACTCAATATCCAGGGACGCATCGATCCGAAATTCGAC
Organism: uncultured delta proteobacterium; assembly: GCA_963721485.1. Lineage (GTDB taxonomy): Bacteria > Desulfobacterota > Binatia > Binatales > Binataceae > Binatus. Next base: position 29,164 of record CAVRJV010000010.1, read on the forward strand.
AAGGACGGATATCGCGAGGCGGCCCTCGACCACAGTATCCAGGTGCTGCGAAACAGGTCCGAGGGCGACAGCGAGGATCCGAATCCGAAGCCGTTGTCCACCGCGGATTACAACAAGTACCTGGCGAAGGTTTACAGCGCGGGCGATTTCAAAAAGCCGCGCAACGCGATCGGAATGGCGAAGACGCTGCCGCCTGAGGAGATGAAGAAAATGATCTGCGAGAATACTGCCGTGACTGATCAGAACATGAAGCATCTGGCGGATGCGCGCGCGAATGCGGTGCGTGCGTATCTCAGCAGCAAGCAGGTCGAAGCGGCGCGGATGTTTATCATCGCGCCGAAGCTGGACGCGAGCGGGATCAAGGATCAGGGCAAGACGACGCGCGTCGATTTGACGTTGGAGTGATGTCCTGCAACCTAACCCCTAACCCCTGTGGGAAGGGGGACGAGATGAGAAAGGAACCCCTTCTCTCGACGGAAGGGGGACAATCGCACGGACAGTTAGAGCGAGCCGAAGATGCGGTCTGGTACTGCGTCCCATGCGCGGCGTTCTTGGTCGCGCGGAGCATCTTCGAGCTTGGTGTTTGCGCCGAAGACCATCGTTGCGCGGCTCGCTTCATCATAAGGCTTCCACTTGCCGGCGCTCTCGTTGCTCGGGTCGCCTGTGCGGGCGAATGCCAGCCACGCGTCCTGCATTTGAGTGGCGAGCTTTTCTGCGGCCGGTCCGGTGCCTGCGAATGCGGGCATGCCGGGGATTTGGTTGGTGCCGAAGACGAAGCCGAGCTCGAGTGCGTGGCATGAGCCGAGCACGCCGCCCATCGCGGGCGACGGCCACGTGAAGAGATAGCTGTAGACGCGCGAGTCGTGGCGGCGCTGGGTTTGTGCGAGGCGCACGCCCGGGATGCGGAAAATGCGGTCGGTCTCGATTGCAGTGAAGAATTCGCCGGGCGTGACGGGCTCGCCACGCTGCGCGCGCGCCTTTTCGTAACTATCGATCAGCGCGTCGGCGGCGGGAGCGGTCAAGCGCCGGCTGATGCGCGCGCCGAGGCCGGCGCGATCCAGCTTGGGCAGCGAAGGATCCATCAGCGAGAACAATTTCCATTCTTCGAGCGTCGAACCGACCATCACGGCCACGCCCGACGCATTGCCGTCCGCCACCATCTCGATCGCGGCGCGCGGCACGTGAGTTCCGTCGATGAATGGCTGATACGCCATCGGGAGTTCGGGGTCGGGCGTTATGCCGTCATCGAGCAGCGTGCCGGTGAGCAATTGCGCCGGCGTCAGTGCGCGGATCGCGGCGACGTCGGTGGCGTTCACGCGGAGTCTCGACAAGACCCGCTCTGCCGTGTGATTCGCGCGCGCGACGGGCGCGCCGGTATGGCTGGCGCCGCTCTGCGGTATCGCTTTGTGGAACAGGCCGCGCGCCGCGGGCATCGCGAGCAGGGTTCCGACGCTCATGCCGCCGGCCGATTCGCCGAAGATTGTGACGTTGCCGGGGTCGCCGCCGAACTCCGCGATATTGTCGCGGACCCATTCGAGCGCCGCGACTTGATCGAGCATCCCTTCGCTGCCGGTTGACGGAATCTTGCCGTTGGTCACGTCGGCCAGGCGCAGGAATCCCAGCGGCCCGAGGCGATAGTTGATGGTGACGAGGACGACGTCGCCGCGCCGCGCGAGGACGGAGCCATCGTACAGCGCCTGCGATCCCGAGCCGATCGTGAAGGCGCCGCCGTGAATCCAGACCATCACGGGCCGGCGCTTGCCGTCGAGCGCGGGAGTCCAGACGTTGAGCGTGAGGCAATCCTCGGATTGTTCGCCGTCGATCACGAACGCGGACAGCGCGCTGAGCATCACCTTGTTCTGATGAGTGACTGCGCCGAAGCGACGAGCGTCGCGAATGCCGGTCCACGACGCGGGCTTTCTCCGGCGCGAGCCATCGCCGCGCGCCGACGGGCGGCGCCGCAAACGGAATTCCTTTGAAGACGAAAAGTCCGCCCTGGTCGTCGCCTTCGAGTTTGCCTTGATGGATGGAAACGGTCGCGCCCATGTGAATGAACCTCAGTGCGGAATTACGGATTCTCGCAGAATTCAAGTGCAGTTCACAAACGCCTTGATCGTCGGCGCGGCCGAATCCCAAAATGGGACACTCGCGTCTGAATCGAGCCGCAGGCTGGGCTGATAGATGGGCGATCGCAGTCGATTTTCACGAATATGGGACAGAATTTCGGGCATTGGTCTTGCTGTGATCATTGGATCCCTGCGCCAGCCAGGGACGGGAAGGAAATCGGATGGGCGCTTCGCCCAAGCAGAACAGTTGATCCACATGACTGGCCTCGAGCGAGAGGAAACCGAGCAAGAGCGGTCGCAGGTCGAAGCGTTAACGACGGGAGAGTTGGCGCGCGCGCGGCAGATTGCGGATGAGAACGTCACGGGTTTATTGCGGGCCGGCGCGATGCTGATTGTCTTCTTCCAGCTAGTTATGCAGCCGAGCAGTTTTACACCTCCGCGCCGACGTTCGACGCGACCTTCAGCCTGCATTTGCAGCCAACATCGCGATCGGGGTCGCGTTTTTTCTGTCGACCTTTACCGCCGCGATGCCGCGCTATTGGAGCGAAATCAGTGTCCTCGTATGCCTCGCGTTGCTGATAACGTCGTCTGCGATTGCCGCTATATCGATGCGGATTGAGCCGCTGTTCGTTTCCATCTGTGTCATCGTGGTCGGCAGCAGGGACGCTGGCGCCGTGGGACTGGCGTTGCCAGGCGGCGATCAATGCTGTTGGGATAGTTTGCTTTTGCGCGCTCTCGCGTGCGCACGGAATCGTCGATTCCGATCCCGGGATGCATTGGCTGGGACTGGCAACTGCGGTCGGGCTGGCCCAGGCCAACGTCTATATCCAGGCGACGAGTCGGCGCGAAATTGCGCAAAACCTCGGACACGCTGCGCAGCAGCGATCAGAAACTCAAGCGAGAGCGAGGAAAAGTTTCGGCAGATTTTCCAGCAGAGCGGCGACATGGTGGTGGTCAGCAACCTCGAGACCAGCGCGATCCTCGAGGTGAACAACCAGTTCGTCAAGCGCAGCGGCGTGCCGCGCGAGCTGGTCGCTGGGACACAGCGATGTCGAGTTCAATTTTTTTGCGGAGTCTCGCAGTCCGCGAGAAATTCATGAAGGAACTCCGCGAGAGCGGCGTCGTGCAGAACCTCGAGGTCCAACTCAATGGAATCGGCTATGCCCGTCCGATGACTGCGCTGATATCCGCGGTCGTGGTCCGGCTGAACAATCAGAACTGCGCGATTACCGTCGTGCGTGAAATCGCCGACGTCAAGGAAGCGGAGCGGAAACTGCGCAACAGCGAGGCCACGCTGCGCAAGATCTTCGACGCGAATCTCGATTCGGTGGCGACCAGCGATCCGATCACGCGGCGCTACACCGACGTCAATCCGAATTCTCGCGCTCCACCGGCTTCAGCCGGGAAGAGGTGTTGGGCAAGACTGTATTGGGAGGTCGGCGTCTGGCCGAGCCGCGACGAAGCGGACAACTTTGCGGCGGCGCTGACCCGCAGCGGGGAAGTTCGCAACATGCGGGCGAATTTCTACGCCAAAGACGGACACCTCATTCCGTGCCTGATGTTCGGGGGTGCTGCTCGAGCTCGATGGCAAGCTGAGCTGCCTGACAATTACGCGCAACATCGGCGACCTGGTGGCGGCGGAACAAAAGACTCATCGACAGCGAAGCCAGCCTGCGCAAAATTTTCGACTCGATCCTGGATCCGCTGTCGATCACCGACCTTGAGGGGCACTTTATCGATGTCAACGACGAGTTCATGCGGCTCAGCGAATACTCGCGCCAGGAGATCATCGGAGCAGGTCTCCGACAACAACGTACGCGGCGGGATACATCGAGTCGCTGAAAACGACCGGCCAGGTGCGGAATTTCGAAGTGACGATCGCGACCAAGAGCGGCGTCGAGATTCCGGTGCTGCTGTCGTCGGTGGTGGTCGAGCTGGGCGGCGAGCAGCGGGTGGTAACGATTGCGCGCGACATAACCGAGCGCAAGGCGCAGGAGCTGAAACTGCAAAGCAGCGAAGCGATGCTGCGCGAGATATTCGACTCGAGCGTCGACAATATCGCGCTGACCAGCCTGACCAACGGCGCCATTATCGACGTGAACAAGGAGATGGTGCGATCGCTCGGAATCGCAAAAGCGGATTTGATTGGCAAGCGCTTCGATCAGCTGAATGTCTGGCAAAGCCGCGAGCGGCTCGACCTCTTCATCGAAACCCTGCTCGAGCATCGCGAGGTGCGCAACTTCGAGGCCACCTTCTGCGGCGGCAGCGGGATTGTTTTTCCGGCGCTGGTCTCGGCGGTGGCGATCGAGCTCGGCGGCAACTGGTGCTCGCTGTCGATCACGCGCGATATCACCGACCTCGAGGCGGCACGGCAGAAGGCGCTGGCGGCGTCGACGGCCAAGACCGAATTCCTGTCGAGCATGTCGCACGAGATTCGCACGCCGATGAACGCGATTCTCGGGATGGCCGACCTGATGGGCGAAAGCGATCTCGACGCGGAGCAGCGGCGCTACCTCGACACCATCATCAGCAACGGCAACGCGCTGCTCGAGCTGATCAACGGCATCCTCGATCTGGCGCGCGTCGAGAGCGGGCGGCTGGACCTGGAGGCGGTCGCGTTCGACGTGGTCGAGCTGACGGAGAAGGTGGCGGATACGCTGGCGGTGCGCGCGCACGAAAAGGGAATCGAGCTGGCGGTGCGATTCAGCACGATGCTGCCGCCGATGCTGGTGGGCGATGCGCTGCGGCTGCGCCAGGTACTCGATCAATCTGATCGGCAACGCGATCAAGTTCACCGCGGCGCGGCGAGATCGCGATCGATGTCGCGCTCAATCCGCTCGGGTCGAATCGCGGCAGCCTGCTATTCTCGGTGCGCGACACCGGCATCGGCATGCCGCGCGACGTGCTGCGCAACATTTTCTCCGCCTTCACCCAGGCCGACTCGTCGACGACGCGAAAATTCGGCGGCAGCGGACTTGGCCTGACGATCGTCGAGCGGCTGGTCGCGCTGATGGGGGGCAGAGTCTGGGTCGAAAGCGAACTCGGCGTGGGCAGCATCTTTTGCTTTACCGCGGAGCTGGGCTTGCCGCCGGCGCGTCGCCAACGACAACGAAAGCGAGCTCGAGGATCGCACGGCGTCGAGCTGTCGGGAGTTCGCGTGCTGGTCGTCGATGACAACGCGACCGTTCGATCGATCGTCAGCGAAATGCTGGTTGCCAAAGGAGCGGTCGCTACCGAGCGCCGCGTCCGGCGCTGAAGGATCTGCTCGCACTCGACGCCGCCAATCGCGACCGCGCCGCTGTTCGGCCTGCTGGTGGTCGATTCGCAGATGCCGACGATGGACGGTTTCGAGATGATCCGGCGGATGCGGCTCGGGCCGAATGCAAATGCGCCGATCGTCATGCTGGTGACCTCCAGCGGCCTCACTCGACCGGCTCGAATGCGATGCGGGAGCTGGGGGTGAATCATTACGTGGTGAAGCCGGTCAAGCGTCACGAATTGTACGCCGCGGTTTCGGACGCGATGGCGGCGGTGCCGCGCCCGCGCGACCGCCGTCGAGCCTCGCCACGAAATGACGCTCAACGGTTCCGCGTGCGCATATGCTCGACCGTCCACTCAGTATCCTGCTGGCGGACGACTCGGTGGACAATCGCGATGCTGATCGCGGCCTATCTGAAGAAAAGCCGCTACGTGCTCGACCAGGTGGAGGACGGGCAGGCGGCGCTGGACCGCTTCATGACGCGCGCCTACGACGTGGTCCTGATGGACATCCAGATGCCGGTGCTCGACGGTTTCGGCGCGGTGCGGAAGATTCGCCTGTGGGAGGCGGCGAACGAGCTCGGCGGACGCCGATCATCGCGCTGATCGGCGTCGGCGCTGGAAAGCGACGTGCAGCGCTCGCGTGAGGCCGGCTGCGATCTGCACGTCAGCAAGCCGGTAAAGAAATCGACGTTGCTCCGTGCGATCGCGCAGGTGGTCGAAAACTCCGAGAATCGCGACCCGGGCCAGGGCCGACCTCGAAAAGGTCGAGACGGACAAGCGTCCACGAATAGTGGAGCGCCTGATGCCGGTCACCCGGACGGTCACCGTTCGCAAACACCTTACCTCAATGGCGCGGGTCGACTCTTAACCGCTAATCTGTCAACCGGGGCCTTCGTTACGGCACAGCTTGCGGAGGGAGTCGGGAAATGAATTTCCTACTGTACTGGGGAGCCGCCGCCCAGATCATATTCGTCATCGCGGTGTTCGGCGGCGGCAGTATCGCGGGTCTTATGCTTCGTCACGATGGCTGGTTCCGCTCGACCGGCTGCAGAAGAACCACGAAGTGGCGGGTGTGACGTTCGGGGTGCTGGGCGCTTTTATGGCCTGGTCCTGGCTTTCGTTATCGTGGCTGCGTGGGAACGATTCGAATGCGCCAACACCTACGCGATTTCGGAAGCGACGGCGCTGGAGAGCCTCTACAAATTCGGCGCGGCATTCTCCGAACCGATGCGCACCCAGCTCGATTCGCAGGTCCTCGAATACTCGCACCGCGTGATCGACAAAGAGTGGCCTGAGATGGCCGACAACACTTTTCAAGGCGGAAAGGTGGGCGCCATGGAACTCTGGTCGACGGTGCTCGTCGTATCATCCGCCAGACAGCCGCGAGCAAACCTTGATCGACAAGTCGATCGACCAGCTCAACCTGATCAGCCAGGCGCGCAGCCGGCGATATAACTATTACCAACAAGATCTGCCGTCGGTCGTGTGGACGGTGATCTATCTTGGATGCCTGATGACGATCGGCTTCAGCTACTTCTTCGGCAGTAACGTTTTTCGCGCGCAGGTGCTGATGTGCGGATTCTTTTCCGTCCTGCTCGGCATGACGATTCTCGCGATCCTGGAACTGGCGCATCCCTACCAGGGCGTTGTCACGATCTCCAACGAGCCATACCGTTACGCGATCTCGCGAATGGAAGAGGCCGGACAACTACAAGATGGCGGCGGAGAAAGCGTTGAACCAGCGGTCCGCACGGCATCAGACCGATAGCAGGCTGGAGGATCGTTCGATGGCAGAACAACGTCCACTTCGGTTTGGAATTCTTGGTGCGGCGCGGATTGCGCCGGACGCATTGATTAAGGCGGCGCAGAATGTGCCCGAGGCTGAAGTAGTCGCGGTCGCGGCGCGCGATCCGAAGCGGGCGCGCGAATTCGCCGACGCTAACGGGATCCCGCGAGTGGTCGCGACCTACGACGATCTTGTCAATGATCCCGGCCTCGACGTTATCTACAATCCGCTGCCGAATTCGCTGCACTGCGAATGGTCGATTGCGGCGTTGCGAGCGGGCAAGCACGTGTTGTGCGAGAAGCCGCTCGCGTCCAATGCGGTCGAGGCTGAGCGGATGGCGCAAGCGGCGCGGGAGAGCGGGAAGATTCTCGGCGAGGCGTTCCACTACCGCTATCATCCGCTGGCGGATCGAATCCATGCGCTTGATGACACGACGGGACGATCGGCCGCCTGCTTCACGTCGAGGGCCAGTTTTCGGTGCCGATTCCCGAAACCAACATTCGCTTCGACTGGAATCTCGCGGGCGGCGCCACGATGGATTTGGGATGCTACCCGCTCCACATGATCCGTTATTTTTCCGGCATGACTCCGCGCGTCGTTCGCGCCACTGCGGAGACCGGACCGAAGAATATCGACATCGCGATGGACGTCGACCTCGAGCTTGCGCCCGGCGTGACGGCCAAAATGAGTTGCGCGATGAAGAAGGATTCGGTAATCAACGCGACGTTCATGGCGCGCGGCGAGCGCGGCGAGTTTCGCGTAATCAATCCAATCGCACCGCATCGGGGTCATCAGCTCACCGTGAACACGGGCGGCGGCGAAAAGGCTGAGACTGTGCCGGGCGACTCGACCTTCACCCATCAGCTGCGCGCGTTCGTAAAGGCTGTGCGCGGCGAGGCCAAATTTCCCACCGACGGCGCCGAGGGAATCGTCAATATGCGCGTGATCGACGACGTTTATCGGGCTGCGGGCCTCCCACCACGCGCGACCTAACGGGTCGCGTAAGCCTGAAACTGCAACCGTAAGCGAGGGGCCTGTCGCGTAACTTTAGCGCGGCGGGCGTTCCGCTTTTTCGGCTATTCGGGCCTCAAATCGCGAGTATTTGCGCGCCATATATGGTCAAAGGGCGGCAAAGCTTGCATCGTTTGAACAAAATGATTAAAAATCCTACTTTAGTGGTTGTGCTTCCCAAGGCCTATACAGGGGAATAGATGATGAAACTAGCGAAAACACTGTTAGTGGTGGGCTGTGCAGGCCTGTTGGTCGTCGGCACCGTTGGCTCGGTGCGGCACGCGTACGCCCAGGACGCGGACCAAAGCGATCAGAGTGCTGGTAGCTGGGGTGCGCCCGATTCCGACGGTGCGATTCCCGATGCCAAGAAGGCCAAAGCCAGTCCGATGAATATCAAGGGATGCTGGTCCGGCGAAGTAGATGACGGCGGCGATGGTTCGGGAACGGCGACTTTCCAGTTCGAACAGAATTCGAATCGAAAGAAATTAGTGATCGGTACGACTTTTAATTTCCAATGGCCTGACTCAGCATTTGCGGAGGGACCTCTCAAGGGCTCGGTAAGTTCGACCGGGATAAAATTCAATGGCAACGCAGGCGCCAACTGTACAATCAGCGGAAGCGGCGCGGGTGACGCCACATCGTTGACCGGAACATTTGAGTTCGCAGGAACCTGCGCGACGCTATTCCAGGACGTGACCTTTACGATCACGCCAGGGTGCCCATAGCCGTATTCCCTCGCAGGCATCAGCCGTCTCAGATCCTCCAATGCTTGAATCGATTAAGATGAACCCATAGTCATTTAGCCTAACTATTTGTGTCATGAACATCCGAAAGGGGAGAACAAGATATGAGGTTAAATAAGGCATTTGCAATTGTGGCGTGCGCAGGCTTGCTGTCCGGAGGGGCGATGGTATCGACGCGTCATGCGTATGCGCAGGACGCGGGAGGTGGCGATCCGGAAGCTGGGTCCTGGAGCGCGGATGAGAACACTTCGCCGGATTCGAGTGAGCCCAAGACCGCCAAGCCTCCGCTCGATGTTCAAGGCTGCTGGTTGGGCAAGGTCCACGACAAGGAAAAAGGGACGGGCACCATCACTCTTGAGTTGGAGCAGGACGGGACATCACTCGAAGCGAACGTCAGCAGTTTCGAGGTGTATTGGAATTCAGACAATTACGCGGAAGGCCCGATAATAAAGGGCACAGTCAAGTCGAAAGGCTTCGGCTTCAAAGGTACTGCCACTTCCAAATGCGCGATCAGCGCGAGCGGCACCGGCACCATTGACCAAATCAAGGGAAGCTACTCGTTCAAAAAAGAATGCGCGCAAGCTTTCAAGGGCGGGAGCTTTACGATCGAGCCTTGCTCATAGCCCGGCAACTCGAAATTTCAGTTAGCGGAATTGGTTGGGCCTGTTGCGCATGATGCTCGGCGGGCCCATCCGCGTTTCCGTCCCGCAATTTTCCCGAAGACCCGGCAAGCCATCGCCCGCCATTTCGTGATATAGCCGTCGCTGTAACCCACGTATCGAGACGGAGGGAGTATGGCAAGCGAGCAACTGAGCAAGGTAATCGAGCGCATCAAGTCGCAGCCGCAGAATCCGAACGCGTCGCTCGACGCGCGGCGCGCCGGGATGGAGCGGATAAGCGAGCGCGTACCCGCTGACGTGACCTGCGAGAAGGTCAACGCGGATGGCGTCAGCGCGGAGTGGATCGCGGCGCCCGGCGCGGCGGCGGATCGAGTCATCCCGTATCTGCACGGCGGCGGCTACGTGCTCGGCTCGATCAATACGCATCGCGCGATGGTCTCCAGGATTGCGCGAGCGTCCGACGCGCGCGCACTGGCGATTGACTATCGACTCGCGCCGGAGCATCCGTTTCCCGCCGCGGTTGAGGACGCGATCGCATCGTACCGCTGGCTGCTCGCGCAAGGTTACAAACCGAGCAAAATTGTTATCTCGGGCGATTCGGCAGGCGGAGGACTGGCGCTTGCGGCGTTGCTCGCGATTCGCGATGCGGGACTGCCGATGCCCGCCGGCGCTGTTCCGATATTCACCGTGGACGGACCTCGAAGGTACCGGAGAATCGGTGCGCACGCGCGCGGCGAAGGACGTTATGGTCACGCAGGAGAATCTTGCTGGCTCGGCGAAGCAGTACTATGCCACGCACGATCCCAAGGATCCGCTGGTGTCGCCGGTGCACGCGGATTTTCGCGGCCTACCGCCGATGCTGATCCATGTCGGCGATGCGGAGATTCTGCTCGACGACTCGACGCGCGTTGCCAGGAGTGCGAAACTGGCGGGCGTCGATGTCGAGCTCGAAGTGTGGGACGACATGCCCCATGTCTGGCACGTGTTTGCGAAGATCCTGCCGGAAGGGCAGCAGGCGATCGACAAGATCGGGAAATTCGTAATCGCTCGAACGTCGTAGTTGTCAGCTCGACGCGCTCCGCTCAGAACGCGTAGTGCACGTTGGTGAGATGCTCCGATACTTCCCACAGTCGCGCGGCTGACGCGGCGTCCTGCGCGGCTCCACTGCGACCCACCTTGGCGGGATGTCCTCGAAACTCGCCCATCCCGTCGGGACCGATGTAGTCGTTGCCGTGGACGTCGGGCGCGACGGCAGCATACTCGGTTGGCAGCGCGCCCATCGCGGCGCTCTGCGCGAAGACTCTGTTGCCAAACTCCGAGAGCGATTCCATCAGCGACGACCCCGACATCTTCGGCCCGACGGCCTGCAGATTCGTCGCCGCGTATCCGGGATGGCACGCGACGGCGAGCAACTTCTTACCGGCCGCATCGACTTTGCGCTGCAACTCGAGCGTGAACAGCAGGTTGGCGAGCTTGCTTTGCCCGTAAGCCATCCATTTGCGGTAGCCGTTCTTCCATTGCAGATCGTCGAAGCGAATCTTGCCCATGCGATGCGCGCCGCTACTGACGTTGACGACTCGCGCACCCTCGGTCGCGAGCAATCGATCGAGCAGCAATCCCGTCAGCGCGAAATGCCCGAGGTGATTGGTGCCGAACTGCATCTCGAAGCCGTCGGCCGTCTGCCGATACGGAATCGCCATCACGCCGGCGTTGTTGACCAGCACGTGCAGTGCCTGACGCTCGAGATGGAATGCGTCGGAAAATCCGCGCACCGAGGCAAGGTTCGAGAGATCGAGTTCCATCACGGCGACATTGGCGCCGGACGCCGACGCGGCAATCTGCGCGGCTGCGGTGCGCGCCTTGCCGAGATCGCGGCATGCGAGAATCACATCGGCTCGCTTGCGCGCGAACTCGAGCGCCGCTTCGTAGCCGATGCCGCTGTTGCCGCCGGTTACGACGATCGTCTTTCCGGAAAGATCCGGTATGTCATCGGCGGTCCACGCTTTCTTATCGGGCATCGCGGGCGTTCCTCCAAATCGGCTGGATCGAAGTTATCATACTATCGCGAACCGGTTTGAAAGAATGAGTCACAGGGTGCAGGGGTCACCCCTGCCGCCCACCGCGCAGGTGATTGTGTTGGCCGTAACTTTCGCGCGCGCGATTTGGTTATATAGCTATCGTGGCTGAACCCGATCAAATCGCGACTCAACGACGGGCCGCGTTGACATTTATTTTCATCACGGTCGTGCTCGACATGCTGGCACTTGGGATGATCGTGCCGGTGCTGCCGAAACTGGTCGAAGACTTCGTCGGCGGCAATACGGCGCGCGCGGCCGAGATTTACGGGTTGTTCGGCACGGTGTGGGCGCTGATGCAGTTTGTATTTTCGCCGGTGCTTGGCGCGCTCTCCGATCGTTTCGGGCGCCGTCCAGTGATTCTGCTTTCCAACTTCGGATTGGGACTCGACTATATCGTGATGGCGCTCGCGCCCGGCGTGGGCTGGCTGTTCGTCGGCCGCGTCATTTCGGGCATCACGTCGGCGAGCACTTCGACCGCGTACGCATACATCGCTGACGTGATGCCGCCGGAGAAGCGAGCCGGTGGTTACGGCATGATGAGCGCGGCGTTCGGACTCGGCTTCGTCGTGGGGCCCGCTATCGGCGGCGTGCTCGGCAATATCGATCCGCGCCTGCCGTTCTGGGTCGCCTCGGGATTTAGCTTCCTGAACTACGATACGGGCTGCTGGTGCTGCCCGAGTCGCTGTCGATTGAGCGCCGCGAGCGATTCTCGTGGCGCCGCGCGAATCCGATGGGATCGCTCAAGCTGCTGCGGTCACATCGCGAACTCTTTGGACTTGCGCTCGTCAATTTCCTCGGCAGCATCGCGCACGAGGCGCTGCCGACCACGTTCGTGCTGTACGCGATGTATCGCTACGGATGGAGCGAGCGCACGGTCGGTCTCGCGATCGCCGCGGTCGGCGTATGCTCGGCGGTCGTCGGCGCCGGGATGGTCGAGCCGGTAGTCGCTCGATTCGGCGAGCGGCGCACGATGCTCGCGGGGATGATCTTCGGCACCGCGGGCTTCGCGATTTACGGACTAGCTACAACCGGCGCAGTTTTTTGGGCCGCGCTTCCGGTCAACGCTCTGTGGGGACTCTCTCCACCGCCGATGCAAAGCATGATGACCCGCCACGTCGGTTCGTCGGAGCAGGGCCAGCTTCAGGGCGCATTGAGCAGTCTGCGCGGAATCGCGTTCATGATCGGCCCGCTCGTCTTCACCAACGTATTTGCAAGCTTCATCGGCGCGAATCGCGATTGGCATCTGCCCGGCGCGCCGTACCTGCTCGCGGCGCTGATGATCGCAGGCTCGACGCTGATGGCATGGCAAGTGACGCGCCCGCGCTTGACGCTGCCCGAAGCACCAATTGTCGCGGCGGCCGAGGAATTTGATTGACCCACGAAATTCTATTGGCGTTGTGATGTTCGCCGAGGCCCAAGCGAAACGCCGGCGAGCGCAGCAATCCGCGAGATATCGACGCACGCTTCAAGTGCGTCGGCGAGCTGGTTGAAACTGGTGTCGCGTTTGGCGTCGGCATCAACCTGCCCGACGGATTCGAGCGGGGCGAGACCGATCGAAGTCCGCACCTGGTCGAGAAACTCTCGCCGAAAGCCGGTCGAGTCGAACAGGCCGTGAATCGAAGTACCGATCACTCGTCCCTCAGATGACGTGACGCCCTCGAATTCGTTCACCGCGCTCAAGTCCCTGTGAGTCAATCTGAACAGTGCGCGTGATTCCGGGACGCCGGTAATCCGCCCGGCGTGAATCTCATAGCCGGACACCGGCAGGTTCGTCGCCAGATGAGTCGCGCGTATTCGATCGGTGATTTTTTCGCCCTGAAAGATCGTTTCGATTTCGAGCAAGCCGAGCCCTATCGTTTCGGCCGCAACGCTCTCGACGCCGACAGTGTCGATGATGCGCCGTCCAAGCATCTGGTAGCCGCCGCAGACTCCCAGCACCCATCCGCCGGCGCGTCGGTGCCGCGCGAGGAAGTTCTCCCAGCCGGATGTGCGCAGCCAGTTCAAGTCGGCCACCGTGCTCTTGGTCCCGGGAATAACCAGAACGTCGAGGTGCGGCGCTATGGCGGGATCGCTCAAGTAGTGAACGGCGACGTCCGGTTCGTCGTCGAGCGCTTCGAAATCCGTATAGTTCGAGATGCACGGCAGGTGTATCACTCCAATAGTCAGTGGCGCATCGGCGGCAGGCCTCGCGATCTCTGCCAGCATCGCGGCGTCTTCCTGCGGCACGCCCAGATTCTCCTGCCATGGCAGCACGCCGATTGTTGGGATGCCGGTGCGATCTTCGAGAAAGCGAAGCCCCGTCTCGAGCAGCTTCAGATCGCCGCGGAATTTGTTGATCAGCACTCCCTTGATGCGCTGCCGCTCCTCCGGCGCGAGCAGATCGATCGTGCCGACGACCGAGGCAAAGACTCCGCCCTTGTCGATATCCGCGACCAGCAGCACGGGTGCGTCAGCCAGTTCGGCGATTTTCCAGTTGACGATGTCGCGGTGCCGCAGATTGACCTCGGCCGCACCGCCCGCGCCTTCGATTACTATCAGCTCGAATTCGCGCGCGAGATTGCTATAGCTACTTACTATCTCGGGCCAAGCCTCAGTTCGATATCGTTCATAGTCATTCACGCCCATCTGAAAGCGTGCGCGTCCGCGAATGACTACCTGGGAAATCATGTCCGACTGAGTTTTCAGAAGCACGGGATTCATATCGACAGTCGGTTCGAGTCCGCATGCTTCGGCCTGCACGGCCTGCGCGCGTCCGATCTCGCCGCCACCGCGACAGACCGCCGCATTGTTCGACATGTTTTGCGATTTGAAGGGCGCGACGCGGACGCCGGCGCGTGCGAACGCACGGCACAGCGCGGTGACGACAACGCTCTTGCCGACGTCCGACGCCGTGCCCATTACCATCAAGCTCCTCGCACTCACAATCAGCTCCTTTTCGCGCGACTTTCACGGAAGCCATAACATCTGCGATGCGGTAGACTGTTTCGATACAGGTCCCGTTCAACAAGGAGCGAACTACACATGCAAATGGGAATGGTTGGCCTCGGCCGAATGGGTGCGAACATGGTGCGGCGCTTGCTGCGCGGCGGTCACGAATGCGTGGTGTTCGACGTCAGCGCCGATGCGGTCAAGGAATTGGCCAAGGAGGGCGCCATCGGTGCGTCGTCGCTCGACGACTTCGCCGCCAAGCTCAAGCTGCCGCGGGTCGCGTGGATGATGGTGCCGGCGGCCGTCGTCGAGCAGACGGTCGCGGATTTGTCGAGCCGCTTCCAGCGCGACGACATCATCGTCGACGGCGGCAATTCGTACTACATCGACGACATCCGTCGCGCCGAAGCGCTCGCGGCCAAGGGGATTCACTACGTCGATTCGGGCACCAGCGGCGGCGTGTGGGGACTCGAGCGCGGCTTCTGCCAGATGATCGGCGGCGAGCCGCCAGTGATTAAGCATCTCGATTCGATTTTCGCGACGCTCGCGCCGCCGATGGATTCCGCCCCGCGCACTCCCGGCCGCGAGAAGGTCAAGGGCAGCACCGCCGAGCACGGCTATCTGCATTGCGGACCGAACGGCGCCGGCCATTTCGTGAAGATGGTTCACAACGGAATCGAGTACGGGATCATGGCGGCGTACGCGGAAGGGATGAACATTCTGAGGAACGCCAACGTCGGCAAGCAGACCCACGCGGTCGATGCGGAGACGACGCCGCTGCGCAATCCCAAGCTGTACCAGTACGACTTGAATCTCACCGACATCGCCGAAGTATGGCGGCGCGGCAGCGTGATCGCGTCATGGCTGCTGGACCTGATCGCGGACGCGCTGCTCGGCGATCCGGAGCTGAAGAAATTTGCCGGGCGCGTGTCGGATTCGGGCGAGGGCCGATGGACGATCGACGCGGCGATCGACGAGGGCGTGCCCGCGCATGTGCTGACCGCCGCGCTCTATGAACGCTTCGACTCGCGCGGCGCCGCCGACTTCGCCGACAAGCTGCTGTCCGCGATGCGCTACGAGTTCGGCGGCCACATCGAGAAGAAAGCCTGAAGGGTGACCGCGATGCCGAATCTCGGAACCAAAGAGCGCATCCGTCGCACGGGACGGCCGGGCGACCCCTGCGTGTTCGTTATCTTCGGCGCGACCGGCGACTTGACCAAGCGGCTCCTGATGCCGGCGCTGTACAATCTGCTCGCCAACAAACTGCTGCCTGACAAGTTCGCTATCGTCGGCGTCAGCAACGTCGAGATGAGCTCCGAGGATTTCCGCAAGCAGCTCGGCGACGAGATCGGTCAATTCGCAACGACCAAGGTCAGCCCCGAGCTGTGGAAATGGTTCGACCAGCGCATCTCGTATATGTCGGGCGACTTCAGGGATCCCGCGACGTACCAGAAACTGAAGACCGCGCTCGACGCCGCAGACAAGCAGCACGGCACGCCGGGGAACTATCTTTTCTACACGGCGGTGTCGCCGAGTTTCTTCGGCGAGATCGTCAAGCAACTGGCCGGCGCGGGACTCACCAAGGAAGCCGACGGTCATTGGCGCCGAGTGATCATCGAGAAGCCGTTCGGCCACGATCTTGAATCGGCCAACGCGCTCAATCGCGAAATCGGCGCGTGCTCCACGAGAATCAGATCTATCGAATCGATCACTATCTCGGCAAAGAGACCGTCCAGAACATCATGGCGTTCCGCTTCGGCAACGGTTTCTTCGAGCCGCTGTGGAACAACAGCTACATCGACCACGTTCAAATCACGGTGGCGGAGACCGTCGGCGTCGAGCATCGCGGCGCCTTCTACGAAGCGACCGGCGCGCTGCGCGACATGGTGCCGAATCACATTATGGCGCTGGTATCGCTGGTCGCGATGGAGCCGCCGAATTCGTTCGAGTCCGAACCGGTGCGCGACGAGAAGACCAAGGTGCTGCGCGCCATTCGTCCGCTCAAGCCCGACGACATTCCCAAGTGGGCGGTGCGCGGCCAGTACGGACCCGGCAGTCTCGACGGAAAGCAGGTGCCGGGCTATCGCGCGGAGCCGCAAGTCGATCCGAAGTCGAGCACCGAAACTTACGTCGCGCTGAAACTCGCTATCGACAACTGGCGATGGTCGGGTGTGCCGTTCTATCTGCGCACGGCAAGCGGATGGCGAAGCGCGTCACCGAAATCGCGATCAAGTTCAAGGCGCCGCCGGCGCTGCTGTTCCGCGAGACCGGCGTCAAACACCTCGAGCAGAACGAGTTGGTCATGCACATTCAGCCGAACGAGGGCATCTCGCTCAGCTTCAGCGCCAAGATTCCGGGGCCCGTCGTCGCGCTGGGCGGCGTCGACATGAGCTTCAAGTACGAAGATTACTTTCACTCGGCCCCGGCCGTCGGTTACGAGACGCTGCTGCTCGATTGCATGCTCGGCGATCCGGCGCTATTCCAGCGCGCTGACACGGTAGACGCCGGATGGCGCGTCGTCGATCCTGTCCTCGAAGCGTGGAAACAGACCCCGACATACGATTTTCCCGACTATGCCGCGGGTTCATGGGGACCGCGCGCGGCTGACGATCTACTGAAACGCGACGGCCGCAAATGGAGATTGAATTCATGATGTCGCTGCGTGACGTACTGGAACGGGCCGAAGCGAACAGAGTCGCCGTCGGCCATTTCAATTTTTCGGATTTGGTGGGATTCAACGCGATCGTTGCCGCCGCGCGCGACAAGGAACTGCCGGTGATGGTCGGCGTGTCCGAAGGCGAGCGCGAGTTTACCGGCGTGTGCCAGGCGGCTGCGCTGGTGAAGGCAATTCGCGACGAATACAACTACCCGATTTTCCTGAACGCAGATCACACTCACTCGATCGCGCACGCCGAGGAGGCCGCGAAGGCGGGCTTCGACGAAATCATCTTCGACGGCTCGGCGCTCCCGCTCGATGAAAATATCAAGCAGACGAAGAAAGCGATCGAGGCGATCAAATCGATCAACTCCGCGATTATGGTCGAGGGCGAGATCGGCTGGATCGGATCGTCATCGGCCGTGATCGACAAAGTTCCGGAGGGCGTAGGCGTCTTGACCACACCGGAAGAGGCCCGGCAATTCGTCGATGCGACCAAGGTCGACGTGCTGGCGCCGGCCGTCGGCAACATGCATGGGATGCTGTCGAGCATGGTTCACGGCGACGTGCAGAAGCGGCTCAACATCGAGCGCATCGCGGAGATCAAAGCGGCGGCGAAGATTTTCATGACGCTGCACGGCGGGTCGGGCACCAACGACGACGATTTCAAGCGCGCGATCAAGGCGGGCATGACGATCGTCCACGTCAATACGGAAATCCGGATCGCATGGCGGCGCGGAGTCGAGGCGGGTCTGAA
Source organism: uncultured delta proteobacterium (assembly GCA_963721485.1). Taxonomy (GTDB): domain Bacteria; phylum Desulfobacterota; class Binatia; order Binatales; family Binataceae; genus Binatus. Next base: position 47,070 of record CAVRJV010000010.1, read on the forward strand.
GGCGGAGCCGAACGAAGTGGCGCCCTACAAGATACTGAGGCGCGCGCTTACCGCAGTGAAAGATGTGGTCAGCGCGCGACTCGAACTGTTCAGCTCGAAGTAGCGGTTATTTCGCCCAGCCCTTTTCGTACGGCGCCGACATCCTGCCGATCGCGCGCAGATGCGCGAACTTCCACTCTCCGTTGAGCTTGACGTAGTCGTCTTCGTAGCGCGCGCCGAGCCACATCGGACGATTTCCGTTGCGCATCGTGAACGGCCCGAGAAAATACCAGATACCGGTGGCGCGGTCGCCGTCGACCTCGATGATCGGATTCATCACGTTGTGCTGCGAGAAGCTGATCCGTTCCTGGAAGCCCTGGAAGAGTTTGCGAATCGCGTCATGCCCCTGATGCCGGCCGACGCCGGCGCCCTCCCAGACGCCGTCGGGAGCGAAAAGCGCCGTGATCTTCGCCGGGTTGTGATCCTCGTCGCAGATGGCGCAGTAGCGGGCCTTGAGCTTCTTGATCGCCTCGATGTCCTCGAGCGCCGTGATCCGCTTTTCGAGGTCGCTGGTACTCATCCCGCTTGTTTGTCCGGCAGGTTCACGAATACCGCGGCGGTGACGACCGTCGTCCATAGGCCGTCGCGATCGCCGATTGCGGACTGCGTGATGTTGCGCGTCTGCACGATTTTATCCGACAGCTTCCACACGTCCTTGCGTTCGTCGTAGCTGACGTTGGGATCGAAGTCCACGCCGAGCGCTGTCGCTAGCATCGTGGCCGCGAGATCCTCGGCGTAGTCGCCGGCCTTCTCGTCGGTCTGCCCGAAGCTCTTATGCTCGGACAGGTAGCCGTACTGATCCTTGTCGGCGGGAATCGCGAGGCCGACCGACGCGGCTATCAGGCGATGCGGTTCGTCGGTCGAATTGTCGTACATGACTGTGTAAACGATTTGCCCGGGAGTCAGCGTCTTCAACCCGTCCTGGATCGAAACGACTTTGCAGCCGGGCGGGAAAATCGAGCTGACTCGCACGAGATTGAACTCGGCGATTCGCGCGTCGCGCAGCGCGAGCTCGAACGACGTGAGTTTCTCGCGATGCCTGCCGACGCCCTTGGTCAGAAAAATAGCTTTGCCTGTTGGACCCATCTACCTTTGTTTCCTCAATTCGATCTCGTCATTTACATAGAGCAAGCGCAAGAGTTTTGCGAGGTTTCGTGCGTATTATCTGTTCGTGAACGATGTTCGCCGTCGCCAGGATTTGCGGTTCGCGGTATGATTGCGGCTCAAACGAAATTCGCCGAGGTGACGTCGTGATTGAAACGAGTCCTTTTGGGAAAACCGGGCACCAGAGTACGCGCGTTCTTTTCGGAGCCGCCGCGCTGGGCGGGATGAAGCAGGACAAGGCCGACGGCGTGCTCGAAGTGCTGCTCGAATACGGCATCAATCATATCGATACGGCGGCGTCGTACGGCGAGTCGGAATTGCGGATCGGGCCGTGGATGCGGGAGCATCGCAAGCGGGTTTTTCTCGCCACCAAGACCGGCGACCGCACCTATCAAGGCGCGCGCGACAGCCTCCATCGTTCACTCGAGCGGCTGCGCGTCGATCAGATCGATCTGATCCAGATGCACAACCTGGTCGCTGAGAATGAATGGGCGACAGCTCTGGGAGCGGGGGGTGCGTTCGAGGCGTTGGTCGAGGCGCGTGCGCAGGGGCTGGTGCGATTCATCGGCGTTACCGGCCACGGCTCGCAAGTGGCCGCGATGCATCGCCGCAGCCTTGAGCGGTTCGCGTTCGACTCGGTGCTGTTCCCGTACAATTTCACGATGCTCGATATCAAATCATATGAGGAAGACGTCGAGGCGCTGCTGAAAATCTGCCGCGAGCGCGGAGTCGCGACGCAGACGATCAAGTCGGTTGCGCGCCGCCGATGGCAAAATGGCGACGGCCGAAAATTCAGTTGGTACGAACCGCTGCGCGATCGCGAGGCGATTCGCCGCGGCGTGCATTTCGTGCTGAGCCAGCCGGGGCTGTTCCTGAACACGTCGAGCGACGCGACGATTCCTGCGCGACATCCTCGACGCGGCGAGCGTGAAGGCGACTCTGCCGGCACGCGCGGAGATGGAAGCCGACGTTGAGCACTACGCGATGGAACCGCTGTTCATCCCGGGCGTATCGGACACTATCTAGCGTGGTAGGACGGAATTTATTCCGTCGCCTCAGTCACAATAATACAGAATCGACGAAATAAATGGCGTCCTGCTATCTTGTGCAAAGCTTTTCCGGACAAGTGGAAGTTAGGATATCGTGCAGCTAGACCACCTTGCGGAAGGCCAGCGCCGGCGGCAGTCGGACTGCTTCGAAGATCGGCACGACTCCGCTGACGAGGCTTACTGCCAATGCCGCGATCAGCGCGTTGAGTGTTTGCGCGGGAGTTACCCATAAGCGCGCCGTTGCCGCCTAGCGCTGCGCCTAGTGTGATGCCGCCGGAGAACATCCATAAGGCGCTGCCAGCTCCCATGATCCCGCCCAATAGTCCTATCGCGCCGCATTCGCCGAATAGCAGGACGGCTATCGCGCCGTTCGGCTGAAGCCTAGCGCGCGCATCACGGCTACGTCGCTGATTTGTTCGCGCACCATCATGACTGTCGAGTTCGCTGCTATGAGTAGGACTGTCAGCAATACTACAAGGCATAGCGCGAAGACGATTGCGCGAATGTTGCCGATGGCCGATAGGCCGGACGAGAGCGCGTCGCTCTCCGTCATGGTGCGCGTCTCGGCGCGGAGTTGGCGAAATGCTCGTCGATCTGCTTTGCGAGCGTGGCCATCGTGTCGTTGCTGGTGGCGCGCACGATTATGTTCCATGCGATGTCTTCGTCGGGCAGGCCATGCGCCTTGCGCGCCGCCATCAGGTAGTCGCGGCGCATTAGAAAGGTGTTGGGATAACGCCTGGAGGAAATATGGCCGATGATGATGAAGGTCATCTCCATGTGATCGGCGTCGGTGCTGCGTAGCGTGACAGTGTCGCCGATTTTCCAGCCGTGCTTGCGCATCAGGACTTCGCCAACGATGGCGCCGCGCTTCTCTTTCGAGGTCTCCAGCCGCTCCTGGCCCGTAAGCGCGTAGTCGGGAAACACGTCGCCTATCTCGGGACCGGCGCCGACCGCGAAGACCGGGTCGCTGACGTCGCGCCAGGTCGCCGGCCATCCGGTGATCGCGACGCACGCGGCGACGCCCGGCATCTTGTCGATGTCGTTGCAGTAACGCGCGGGCAAATCCTCCCACGGCGCGGTCTTGTTATTGATTATGAGGCGGAGCGTGCCCGACGCGTCCTTGACGACGCGATCCATCGAGGCCGGCACCGACACGAGGACTGTATAGATGAAGGTGGCGAGCGCGATGGTGAGGATCGTTAGAAAGGTGCGGCGCAAATTCCGCCGCATGTTGCGTTCGATCAATTTGATCCAGTTGAACATCATGTGTCCCGTTCAGACCGATCGCAGCGATTCGACGAGGCGAATGCGCGAGGCGCGCCATGCGGGCAATAATCCGCCGAGCCCGCCGATCAGGATTGCCGCGACCAGTCCCGACACGAACGCGCCCAGCGTCAGCCGAAATCTGAAAATGAATTCGCCGACGTTCATGAGCTGGCTATCAAGGCCGGTCGAATACGCGACGAGCACACCGAGTATTTCGCCGAGGATGCCGCCGGCGATCGCGAGCACGATGCTCTCGATTACGAAGCTGGTGAGCACGTTGAAGCGGCTGAAGCCCAGCACTCGCAGCACGCCGATTTCGCTGGTGCGGCGCGCGACCGCCGAGTACATCGTGTTCATCGCGCCGAATACCGATCCGATTGCGAGAATCAGCGCGACGATCAATCCGAGCGCGCGCAACTGATCGATGAAACCTGTCTGCTTCGCGTAAAACTCCTGCTCCGACATCGTATCGACCCGCAGCCTCGAGTCCGTGGTCAGCGACTTGGCAAAATCGTCGTGGGTGCCGGGCTTGAGCACGACGTGCAGCACGTCGAAGCCGTTGGCGACGTGGACGTCCTGCGTCAGGATGCCGAGATCGGTCATCACTTCCGACTCGTGCGCGCTGTCCTGATCGGAAAAGATGCCGACGATTTTGAAAGTGCGCGGTCCGAATTTGAAATCGCTGCCGACTGCGAGGTTGCGAAAACGCGCGGCCAGCTTGCGGCCCACGACCATTTCGGCGGCGCCGCCGTTAGGCCAACGTCCGCTATCCAATCGCATCCCGCGATGCACCTGGTACGCGATTGGATAGACGCCGCGAAGGAACGTGAATAGCGATTGCGACGGGGGCGCAGTCGGGATTCGCGTTGAAGCCGGTGATCATCTCCGGCGATATCAGCGCCTGTCCGTCGGCGGTCGTCGCGATTTGCGGGCGGCTCTTGATGATCTCGTATTGCTCGTGCGTGATGAAGCTGCTGCCCTCGTCGGTGGTGCCGCGGCTGAGCACGATCCAGTTGTCGGGCAGCGCGTTGCTTCATCACCGTCGCGCGCAGGCCGGCGACAAATCCCGACAGGATGAACAGCAGCATCACCACCAGCGCGACGACCGACGCCGTCATCGCGGCGGTGGCGCGCCGAACCATCAGGCTGCGCAAGTTGTAGCGAATCGGGATCACTTTGCCCTCCCGGGGAAATCGTGCCGGGTGGAAACGAACGTTTGCGCGTGTCGGAAAGGGATGGATTCTAAACTGTCGGCGCGTGCGATCCTGAGGGGGAAACCTAACCCGAAGCCCTTCCCGCGCATGTCAGCAGTAACGAAGTTGCCCGGCATCGGGCATGTCGACGTGCCCGAACTGGCTGATCACGGACGAGCGCGTCGAGAAGGAGCGGCGGCGCTGCTGGCGAAGCGGCCGGAGAACTAGGCTTTCTGATTTTTCGCGAACGCAAGTTTCGCCGCGGCGACGAATGCGCGAACACGAGCCGGATCTTTTTTCCCGCGATGACCGGGAACATCGGTGTGCGTGAACGAATCGACGCCCCATGGCCTGACGGTGGCGATCGCGTCGGCAACATTTTCAGCCGAGAGTCCGCCCGCGAGGATCACCGGGATGCGCGATCGCTCGACCACCGTGCGGCTGACCGACCAGTCGTGCGTTTCGCCGGTCGCGCCGGCAAACGGGCGGACCCTTGGCGCCCGAATCGAGCATCAAGTAATCGACGCAGTCCTGGTGCGCGTCGGCTTCGGTCAGAGTCTCGCCGGCGCGCACGGCAATCGCGCGCAGGAGCATGACGGGCGCGATGCGCTTGCGAATCCACGCGCAGTCTTCGGGCTCGATCTCGCGCGCGACGATGTGCAGGACATCGGGCCGCACCGCGTCGACCATCGCGCATATCTCGTCGCGATCGTCGGACAGCGACAGCGCAACGCCGCGCGATTGCGGACGAATTGCGCCGAGAATCTCGCGTGCCAACGTCGGCGCCGATCGCTTCGTCGACGACACCGGGTTCGGCAACGACGAGGCCGATCAGATCTGCACCGGCCTCGGCGGTCGCGACCGCGTCGGCCACCGACGTCATGCTGTAGATTTGTACGGCCATCGTCGCTACTATCCGCGGCCGCCGCGCAGCAGCTTGCCCGGCGTCGCGCCGGTGCATTGCCCGTCGTCGCAGGTCTCTACGCCGTTGACGATGATCGACGCGATAGCCGCGCGCATGCTGCACGCGCCGCCATTCGCCGCCCGGGAAAGTCATGCGCGATCTCGCCGACCCAATCCGGCTCGACGCCGAGCCGCTTGAGGTCGTAAACGACGACATCCGCCGCCAGCCCTTCGCGCAGCATGCCGCGATCGCGGAAGCCCGCCGCATGCGCGGGCAGCGCCGACAGGCGATAGTGCGCCTCTTCGAGCGTGACGCGCTTCTCGTCGCGCACCAGCCAGCCGAGGAAATCGGTGGTGTACGCGCCGCCGGTGAAGAACTTGGTATGCGCGCCGCCGTCCGACACGCCCGGGAATGGTGTACGGCGAGTCGTTGATCATCTCGGCGTAGTACTCGGCGTTGAAGCCGCGATTGGGGCCGAGGAACTCGGCCTTGAGTTCGCCGGCGATCGACAGATCGAGCATCACGTCGATCTCGTGCTTCTTCTCTTCCTGCGCGATTTGGCCGAGCGATTTGCCGACGTACTTCTCGAGCTCCGGCTTGTCGCCCGCCCACGTGCACGATCAGATGACGAATCGGTCCGCCGACGCCCGCCTGGATCGCTTCGAGCTTGCTTGTTCGCCTCGTCGTGCTCGCGCTTGATCGCCTCGCGCAGCGCCGGATCCTTCATCTTGGCGATTTTTTCTTCGTTGGTGCCGGTGGTGACGGCGCGCCACGCCGGGCTCGCGTCGTAGAGGTTCCAATTCTCGAGCGTGAAGGCGAAGCCGGTGCGCAGCGTGGCCGCCTGGCCGAAGATCGGCAGACCCTTCTCGCGGCATCGCTTCAGCCACGCGCAGGCTGCTGCTGATGGACCGTCGGATCGTTGCGCGCGGGCGCGATCGCGTTGTGCAGGATCGGACGATTGCGCCTCTGCGGCGAGGCTTCTCGACGAACGCGAGGTCGTCCTTGATATGCCCGGTCGCCTGCGTGATCTCGATGAAGCCCTCGTCGCGCTCGCGCAGCACGCGCGCGAGATTCAGGATGTCCTCGTCGCACATCGTGTCGGTGACCATCGGCGAGCCGTCGAAGTCGGCCTGCGTCGAATTCGGTCCCAGGCGCTGGATCGAGAACCCGCAGAGGCCGGCGTCCATTCCCTCCGCGAGCATGCGCGCGCATCTCGGCGCGCTCGTCCTCGGTCGCGGGCCGCGTCTTGGCCGCCTCGAGGCCCATCACGTAGGTCATCAGCGACGCGGTCGGCATGTACTGGATGCAGTTGACGCCCTTGGGCGTGCGATCGAGCGAGTCGAGGTACTGCGGAATGGTTTCCCAGTCCCACTTCATCCCGGCCTTCATCGACTCGTACGGAATCGCCTCGGTGCGCGTCATCGTGAGCATCGAGCGCTCGCGGAATTCCGGCTTGACCGGCGCGAAGCCGAAGCCGCAGTTGCCGAGCACCACCGAGGTGACGCCGTGCCATCCCGAGATCGTGCAGTACGGGTCCCATCGAATCTGCGCGTCGTAATGAGTGTGCAGATCGACGAAGCCGGGCGCGACGATCAGGCCGTCGGCGTCGATGGTCTTTTTCGCGAAGCCGGGAGCGCGGCCGCCGATCTGCGCGATCTTGCCGTCCTTGATCCAGACGTCGCCGCGATAGCGCGGCACGCGCGTTCCGTCGACAACGGTTCCACCTTTGATATGAATATCGAAATCGGCCATCGAAAGATCCCTCCTTCGAAGACAGGGGTTGGCGAGCGATCGCGCTACTGGTTTCGTCTTACAGCATCGCAGGCCACTTGGGCAACCGAGTGACAATAATTGTCGCCGACTAGTGCGCCACCGGGATCGGAATGGCTTGAACGTCTAGGCCCGGTAGCTTCACGACAGACACCTTGACCGTTGATGGATTTATGCCGTCGGGGACAATCGCGCCGATCGTGTAACCCTTTGCGACATTGTCTACGATCGCCAGGATTGCGGTCTCGAAGCTGTAACCGTCAGCCTCGCCCCTCATGGGCACGATGAAGCTTCGACCGCCCGCGTTCGAAAGACTTTCGATTGTTTTGACGTCCACCCAATCCGTGGCTGGCCAGGCCGATTGCGGCCCAGCTACGTAAGCTTGATATACGGGTATGTCGGAAGGGCCAAATGCTATAGGTTCGCCCGAGGGTGTATAAGATTCGCGCGCCATATGAAGCGGGCCGATGGCAATACCGGATTTTTCCGGGGCATTCGGATCGCCGATACCGATCGCGTAAATCGGGATGCCGTCTTTTGCCGCGCGGGCTGCTACCGCCTGCAGGGTAACGGTGCTGGAGTTGTCGATACCATCGGAAATCAGAACGAGCTTTCGGTTGGGGTAGTCCGTCCGCTCGAGGCGCTGTAGCGCGGCGTTGGTTCCGTCGTAAAGCGCACTCTCACCATACGATTTGAGGAGTTCGATCTTCCCAGCGGCCGTCTGATGATCAGTGGAGAATGGTTGTAGCTGGTACACCTCACTATTGAATGCAAACAAACTGGCTTCGTCACATGAATTGAGGTTCTCCAGGAATCCGCCCAGTGATTCCTTAACCGTCAACAACTTCGGCGCCATGTTGCCCGATGAATCCACTACCAGCGCAATCGCAACCGGTTCGTCATTCTTGTGCTCTCGAAAATAGGCGACAGGAAAGGTTTGCGATCCTGCATACAAGACGAAATCCTGCTGCACGAGTCCCGGAACCGGCCACCCTACGGAATTGGTCACTGACACATCGAACTGCCGGTACCCCGGTTTGCGGGCGACGTTCGCAGGAGGCACACCCGGCGACTTGCATGATCTCTCAACCGGGAGAGGTGACGAGTTTGAACTCGCTTGCGCGCTCGGCTGCTGCTCAGGCGATTCCTTGAGGGTGCATCCAATGACCGTCAGTACCGTCGCGACAGCGAGAAGCGAGATTACGATCGCTCGCATCGCATCGATTCTCCCTTTCATCCGTCCACTGCTTGTCAACGCAATATACGGGAGCCGCGCCACGAATCCTAGGCGGCAGATTCAGTTCAGAAGTTGCGGCGATACGTGACGTAGTTCGCGCAGACCTTAGCGCCAAGTTTTTCCGCGGTGCGGCGCGACGGCCAGTTGTCGTCGAGCACCAGCGTGTAGCTGAGGTACTTCGATCCGTTGCGAATCAGGTGCAGATACGAGTACGACGCCATCGCGAGGTTCACGCCGCGCCCGCGCGCTTCTTCCAGCACGCCAATACCCAGGAAGTTCAGCTTCTCGTGTTCGCCGAGCTTGCGTCCGGGCTTCAGGATTGCGCCGTCGGCATTCGGCGGCGTGACCATCAGCGCGCCGACTGGCCGGTCGTCGCGGTACGCGAGCACCGACGTGTCGAGCGCGCCCGACATTGCGAAGAAATCGAACAGGAATGTCAGCTCGTCGGTCGTGAACGGCGTCGCGCCCCAATGACGCGCGAACGCGGTGTTCCAGGTGTGCTCGAAATCGCGGATGCGGCGCGCGGCGGGCACATCCCTCAGCGCGACGATTTCAAATCCGCCGCCGCGGCATGCTTCGAGTGCGCTTTCGTAGCGCGCGACCAGCTCCGGCGTAACCTCGATTTTGTAGTCGACCCATCCGCGCTCGGTCTCGAAGCCGGCGTCCTTGATCAGCGCGTGGTAGTACGCCGGATTCTGGCGCGAGATGTCGGGCGGCAGGGTTTCGTAGTCGTCGATCACGAACGGAAATTCGAGCAATCCGTAGCCGGCGCGCGCGGCAGTCGCACCGTTGGCCTTCATCCACTCACACGCCGCGTCCATCATCTGATTCACACTGTCGCGCGCTCCGGGCATCGCCTCGAACATCACGATATGCCCGAGCGTTTCGTTCCAGTGATGTTGATAGTGGCCGTCGATTATCGCCACGGCGCGCGCCACGATGCTGCCGTCGACGCGCGCCGTGAACGGCCGAATCTTGCGGCCCGCCGCGAACGGTCCTTCGCCCATCAGGATCGGTAACTGCACCGCGACCATCGCGGCCCATCGCGCGCTGCGGTATTCGTAGACCCGATGCTGAAAAAGAACGAACTCGGTGAGGGCTTGCTCTCCCGACGGCGACTCGATTTTGACTGACAACTACAAACTCTCCCGGCCGACTGACCAATCAGGCGCTTCTATTCAGGCTGGCGCAGAGCAAGTTGCGCGATGTCACCTTGTTTCGCTTCTCGCCGTGCGCTAACCACTGTGCGGGGCGATCGTAGCGCCGCGCGAGCGGGAGCGTCAAACAATCGCGCGCGCATATCGCGCCCCCAGGAGCGGCTGAGCGTCATGGTTGAAAAAACGATCGACCTTACGGGCATCTCGGCCAACTCGGTCGAGGACGCCGTGCAATTGGCAATCTCGCGCGCCGGCGTCACGATCAAAGGCATCCACACCGCTCACGTCGAAAGCATCGACGCGTTGGTCGAGGCCAACAAAGTCATGCGATGGAAAGTGAGAATCAAGGTGACCTTCCAGGTGAAAGACGAGCTGCACGAGTGATCGATTGAGATACGCGCACGAAGCAAGCGGCGGAGCGCAAGGACTTCCCAGTCATGCGAAACCAGCCACTGAGAGTAATCGATGGCGAAAATAGTTGAGGTCCATCCGGGTATCTACGAAATTTTTTTGCCGCTGCCGATGCGGCCAACGATCATCAACGTCTATCTCCTCGACTGTCACGGCGCTTGGACGCTGGTCGACACCGGGATGAACTCGCCCAGAGAGCATCGCGGCACTTGAGGAAGCGTTCGCTGAAGTTGGAATCAAGGTCGAGGATCTCGACGCGATCGTCGCGACCCATCATCACATCGATCACTTCGGCGCGTCCGGCGAGATCCGCCGCCGCAGTCATGCGACCACGCATATTCATCGCCTCGAAGCCGAGCGCGCGGGCCGCATGATCGAGTTCGGGAAAATGGCGCCGCACGATCGTCCCGAGTCGCGCGCATTTTTCGCCAAGCACGGATTTCCGATCGATCAGTTCTCGCCCACCGGCATGCGGCCGGCGTGGATGGGAACCTCGATGTACACCCCGGTCACGAAACCCGATAAGTACATCGGCGATCAGGACGTAATCAAAATCGGCGACCGCGAGTTCGAAGTGATCTGGACGCCGGGGCATTCGCCGGGTCACAACGTTATTTATTTGCGCAAAGAGAAGGTGATGATCGTCGGCGATCACCTGTTGCCCAAAATCACGCCACACGTGGGAATCTATCCCGACGCCGACGGGCACCAATCCGCTCGGCGATTTCATCGCGTCGCAGCTGAAGGTACAGAATTTCGACGTCGAGCTGGTTTTGCCGGCGCACGGCGGCGTCTATCACGACCATCGTCATCGCGCGAATCAGTTGATCGAGCATCATCGCTATCGCGAGGCCGAAATGCTCGATTTGACACGCAAAGCGCCGCAGACTGCGTTCGAGATTGCGCAACAGGTATTCGGCGGCGAGGAACGGCCCAATTTTCCACGTGATGGCGGCGACTTTCGAAACCCTCGCGCACCTCGGAACTTGCCTGTTTTGAAGGCCGCGCACGCCGCTCGCGAGCGCGGTGAACAAACCGTGTTCCAGGCGTTATGACAGCGATTACAGGGGGGTTTGCTAATTTTTCCGAACGGTGTATTTTGGCCCTGCTTAAACGAACGGCGGATGACGCGATGTTAGCTCGGTTTAGTGGAGGGGTCCCTAGATTGAAGGAGGATGCCATGAAACGGAAGATTGGATTGGCGCTGGCTACGGGGCTGGCATTGTTGGTCGCCGGTTGCTCGAGTCAAGGTAGGCAGCAGCAGCGGCGGTTCGGCGCCGGCGCGACGCCGCCGCCGCGGCAGACGTCAACCGCAAGAAATTTCAACCTGGCCGTCAAGTGTCCCGGAGTGCACTGGGAGAAGACGCACGGCTGGACGGATGAGCAGATTATGCAGCAGGAATCGCTCGAGGAAGCAGGACATTCCCGCTTGCGAGCAGTGGGTTCAGGCGCAGCCCAAGGGCTACGTGCCTCCTCCGCCCGGCGGAGCGATGGCCGCGAAGGCTCGCCGCTCCAGCGGCGCTGCTCCAGCCCCTCAATGATACCGCCTGAGAGGCGTAGACTGGCTCGCGCGCATGCGGCGCGGGGCGATGCTGTCGACGGGGATAAAAATCAGGCGGCGCGGCATCTCGTAGAGATGCCGCGCCGCCTTTTCTATTTGTGCGGAATTTTGAGGCCGGCGCGAACTCGCGCCGGCAGATATGATCTAGCGAGCGTTGGCCGTCGCTGTGCGTTTTGCGTCGCGACGCGCCGGAGCGCTGATACGGCCGCTGCGGACCACCGGTGAACGCCGCGCCAGGCGCCGCGTCGATACGCCCGCAAGCTGCTGAGTGCGCCAGTCGCGCAGACCGCGCCGCAGAAATTGCGGCTCGATTCCCAAGCGTCTCGCACACCGTCTCGAACGAGAACGGCCCTTCGCCGCCTTCGCCGATCAGCCACTGCTCGGCTTCGCTGAACAGACGCTTGCGCGGTCCGCCCTTGGCGTCCGCATTATTCTGGAAGCATCGAAGCGCATCCTCCAGGATAGCCATCATCAGCTTCTTGACCGGACGGATCGTGCTGTCGTCACGCCGGCTGTCATAAAACTGCTCAGGCGTCAGAACGTCTGGCACGAAGAGATTTCCGAGAGCGCTATTTTCCCATTCCATTGTCTTGTCCTCACCCTACTCATGCCTGCACCGACTAGCGCGGGTCAGGCAGTCGATGCCGGGATTCTCGAGTTTTCGGTCGTTCGACCGACGAATACGCAATGATCATGCCGAATTTGTCAGCAACTGCCCCTAATACAATTTACGCTAGCATGTTAAGGCACGATGAACGTCAAACTGTGGCTGCGTGAACTGTTGACGAAATTCCCGATATCCCCATCTTTTCGCAAATCATTCCGCATTTTGCGAATCACGCCTCGCTTGTGCGCGCGCTGACTCATTTGCGACACTGCGTTACGATTTGGCCACACACCGCCCGCAAAATGTCGCTCGGATGCCATAGTCTGGCTGCACTTCACGCCGAGATGCTAGGACGCTATGCGACGATATGGAAAGCAGATTCGGGGCCCGACAGACAAATTCGGCCAATTGCGTTCCGCGAAATACCGCTACTGAACGGTATCCGGACCCGCCGCGCGGGCCCAGCCGGACCGTGCTTGCGCTCCTCGACCTTGAAGGTCAGCACGTCGAGCAGGCAATCGACCCTGTCCGCCAGCGCCTCGAGCAGCGTCTGCTTCTCCAGCGGCGTGATGTCGAGATGAAAGCACAGGAAATTTATCAGCTCTGCGCCGCGCAGGCCGCGCTGCTCGACGATCGTCCGCCAGGCCTCGTGCGCGGCCTCGCCCAGGTAGCTGAACAGCATCTCGCGCAACCCGTCCATCGTCTCGGCGTCGCAATCGAGCGCTTCGGGCCGCACTGGACACCATGTCACTTGCGCCTGCCGATACGAGCGTTCGCGAATTTCGCGCGCGATGCGGAACTCACCGATGCCTTCGAGCGACCAGGTTGTAGCGCCCGTCGGCCAGCTTGACGAGTCCGCCGATTTTGCCCGCGCATCCGACCTCGAAAATATCGGGAAACGCGTGGTAGTCGGCCTGCCAGTCGCCCTTCAGCAGCGCCATCCCGATCGATGCCGTGCGTGTCGGCGACGTCGGCTATCATCTCGCGATACCGCGGCTCGAAAATATGCAGCGGCACGCTCAACCCGGGAAACAGCACAAGGTTCGGCAGCGGAAAGATCGGAATGATGGTTGGTAATGCAGCCACGATTACAGCCGGCGCCTGTTGGCAGGTTAGGGACGTTACGATCAGCCGTCAAGGTTGAGCGGCGGATAGATACCACTGGCGCGCCGTTTTGCTATGTTTCAGCGAATCAACGAGACTTCAGATGCGAGCGAAATCGAAAATGAAACCGTACATTGCCGGCTCCGCGCGATGCCCCGGTGTCGGGGAGAAGCACGATGGGTAAAGTCGTCGCCACCGTCTTCACCACACACGTGCCGCGCTTGATGATTACCGACCCCGTCGCGCGCCGCGCGTACATGGGCCGCAACGTGACCACCTTCTATGACGCGATGCCGAAGCTCGAGCGCGAACGCCTCCGCCATCTCGACTTCGATACTTTCTTACTAATCGATACTCACTGGTTTTCTACTTTGGAGTACGTACTCAATGCTCACGAGCGGCTGTCCGGTGTGTATACCTCCGAAGAGCTGCCGGCGATGCTGCACGGCCTCGAATATGACTATCAGGGCGATGCCGAACTTGCGCGCAGTGTTGAGGTAGAAGCACGGGAGCGCGGGATTCGTGCGGTCGCGTCGGCGCATACCAACTTGCCGATTCACTATCCGACGCTCAACGTGATGCACTATTTCAATCACGAGGCGCGCCGCCGCGTCCTCTCGCTGAGCGTCTGCCAGACGGCGTCGGTCAAGAACGATTTGGCGTACGGCGCCGCGATCGGACAGGCCATCTGGAAATCGAATCGGCGCGTCGTGCTCGTCGCGTCGGGCGGGATGTCGCACAAGTTCTGGGACTACGACCACATTCTCGACCGCGCATCGGCGTCGCCCGAAGACATCGCGTCAACCGCCAACCGCCTCTACGACGAACGCATCATGGAATGGTTCAAGCAGGGGCGGCATGACAGTGTGCTCGCCTGTGCCGACGATTACCGCACCCATTGCTCGCCCGAAGGCCGCTTCTCGCATTACATCACGATGGCGGGCGCGATGGGCGGCGACTCGTGGACCTGGCGCGGCGAGCAGTTTGGAAAATACGAAGCCGCAATCGGCACCGGCCAGGCGATTTTTTTCTTTCAACCGTCATTCGTCGGAGCCGAGCGCGAAGCTGCGTAGCGCGACGTGAAGCCCGTTAGAATACCCGGTTTGGCCCGATCGTCTCGCGGCTCGGGTGCAGAGCATATTAGGAAGCTGACCGGGTACGCAGTAGTGCGCGAAGGGGATGATTGGATTATTCCAGCTGATGATCCTCAGCTTTTGTCCGGCCCTAAGCCGCTGCTTCAGACATCCAAACCTATCCCCTTGGGCACTGAATCATATGAGAGCACGGCTACAAACTTTGTTGAAAACTACTTATCCACTTTTGAACAGTGGAGGCCTGAACCTCCGAAAACAATAAACCTGTTCAGTGATTTTGGTCTTCTCTCCGAGTTTCAAGAAATCCATCATCGCTTTTTCTTCGAGGAACCAGATCGGTTAAGGCGGGCTTTGGCCGAGAAGTTTCTGCCGTTCATGCACAAAAGATTGCATGCTGGACGCGTTGCGCCCCTAAAGATATCGGTTGAAGAACAGTACGGGATAGTAGCCTTGGCAAAGATTGCCTATATGGCAAGGCAATTCGGATTCGAAAAGGCCGCGACGCTGGTTCAGAAGAACGCGATGTCCTCGGTCTTGCCGTCGGCGAACGATGTTGTCTCGTATGTGCAAGGGCTTCTGACCTTCATACCTCTAGCGTCGACGGTTCCATTAGACCGGATGGGGTCTCAGCTCCATTTCTTTTCTCCGAGAGGCTCTTGGGCATTTCCCCCGGAAGCGACGCAGGGAGTTTTCCAAGTATCTAGCGCACGAAGTTCTCCAATTTGTGAATTGGGCCGTCCGCCGTTCATCGCTCTCACAGACCACATTAACCAGCGCTATTTTCTTCTCGCTGTAGAAGCCACAAATAGGCTTCTTAAATTTGTCAATGATCCTCGCCAATTCCAGGATCACGGCGGGGAGATTCGAATCTGGATCGATTCCTGAAGACACAGAGCGCCATCCATCTAATGATCGCCGATTGTCTTGCTATCAATCACACGAACCTCCTTGTACTTCCATGCCAGAACAGCGATGGCCTTTATGGACAAACTGGCGGATCTGCGCCAAAGACCGCTTACAGCGTCAAATCA